>NZ_JAIWOT010000001.1:65000-1265000 GCF_021295335.1 Komagataeibacter sp. FNDCF1
GAGATCGGACGGATACCTTGTGGAACCGCGTTGGCGGTGCACGGGGTGTTGCGGTCTGGTAAGTTTGCTCTTTGATAAGTGAATAGGTTGGTGCGTTTGTGGACGTGCCTCTGTCGCGGGTTGGTCTGACCCGTGGATGGTCCGAGCAGTCGGAGTATCCATGCTAAGTGACGGAGGCGTTGGCGTTCATAAGCGATAAGTTAAGTGTTGATTGTGTGAATGCACTGCACTTTCTCTGTGCGGGTGTCACTTGCTCGGTCTGCCGGTCATTATCTGACCGGTGGTTTGAGTGGATGGCTCCTGTGCATGTGTGGGCAATGAGCGCGATAAGGGCATTCGGTGGATGCCTTGGCACCAGGAGGCGATGAAAGACGTGGCACGCTGCGAAAAGCCATGGGGAGCCGCGAGCAGGCTTTGATCCGTGGATATCTGAATGGGGCAACCCACCCAGCGATGGGTATCATGTTCTGAATACATAGGGACATGAGGCGAACCCGGGGAACTGAAACATCTAAGTACCCGGAGGAAAAGACATCAATTGAGATTCTGCTAGTAGTGGCGAGCGAACGCGGAACAGGCCCGTGATGATTGTGGAAGAAGCAGAACGGAATGGAAAGTCCGGCCAGAGCGGGTGATAGCCCCGTATGCGTAGTGTCCACAGTGATCCTTGAGTAGGGCGGGACACGTGAAATCCTGTCTGAACATGGGGGGACCACCCTCCAAGCCTAAATACTCCCTGGTGACCGATAGCGAACAAGTACCGTGAGGGAAAGGTGAAAAGCACCCCGACGAGGGGAGTGAAAGAGACCTGAAACCGAATGCCTACAAGCAGTCGGAGCCTCTTATGGGGTGACGGCGTACCTTTTGTATAATGGGTCAGCGAGTTTCTGTTTGCAGCAAGCTTAAGCCGTTAGGTGTAGGCGCAGCGAAAGCGAGTCTGAACAGGGCGACGAGTTGCTGGCAGAAGACCCGAAACCGAGTGATCTAGCCATGGCCAGGCTGAAGGTGCGGTAACACGCACTGGAGGGCCGAACCCACGCCTGTTGAAAAAGTCGGGGATGAGCTGTGGCTAGGGGTGAAAGGCCAATCAAACTCGGAAATAGCTGGTTCTCCGCGAAATCTATTGAGGTAGACCGTCGAGTATTACCCCGGGGGGTAGAGCACTGGATGGGCTAGGGGGGCCCAAAGCCTTACCAAACCTAACCAAACTCCGAATACCCGGAAGTATGAGCTCGGCAGACAGACAGTGGGTGCTAAGGTCCATTGTCGAGAGGGAAACAGCCCAGACCACCAGCTAAGGCCCCCAAATCGTGGCTAAGTGGGAAAGGATGTGGGGATTCCAAAACAACCAGGAGGTTGGCTTAGAAGCAGCCATCCTTTAAAGAAAGCGTAATAGCTCACTGGTCTAATAGAAACCCTGCGCCGAAAATGTAACGGGGCTCAAGCCACGTGCCGAAGCTGTGGGTGCATACTATGTATGCGCGGTAGCGGAGCGTTCCGTAGGTCTGTGAAGGAGACGGGGTGACCCTCTCTGGAGATATCGGAAGTGCGAATGCTGACATGAGTAGCGACAAACAGTGCGAGAAACACTGTCGCCGAAAGTCCAAGGGTTCCTGCGCAAGGTTAATCCGCGCAGGGTGAGCCGGCCCCTAAGGCGAGGGCGAAAGCCGTAGTCGATGGAAACCGGGCAAATATTCCCGGGCCTGCCAGAAGTGACGAATACAATATGTTGTCGGGTCTTATCGGATTGATCCGGCTTTTGGCGTATTCCAGGAAATAGCTCTGGCATATAGACCGTACCCGAAACCGACACAGGTGGACTGGTAGAGAATACCAAGGCGCTTGAGAGAACGATGCTGAAGGAACTAGGCAAATTACTTGCGTAACTTCGGGATAAGCAAGACCCGTCAGTGGGCAACCATCGGCGGGTGGCACAGACCAGGGGGTAGCGACTGTTTAGTAAAAACACAGGGCTGTGCGAAGTCGAGAGACGACGTATACGGCCTGACGCCTGCCCGGTGCCGGAAGGTTAAGAGGAGGTGTGCAAGCACTGAATTGAAGCCCCGGTAAACGGCGGCCGTAACTATAACGGTCCTAAGGTAGCGAAATTCCTTGTCGGGTAAGTTCCGACCTGCACGAATGGCGTAACGACTTCCCCGCTGTCTCCAGCATCGGCTCAGCGAAATTGAATTCCCCGTGAAGATGCGGGGTACCCGCGGTCAGACGGAAAGACCCTATGAACCTTTACTGCAGCTTTGCAGTGGCATCAGAGACATTCTGTGTAGGATAGGTGGGAGGCTTTGAAACCGGGGCGCCAGTTCCGGTGGAGCCATCCTTGAAATACCACCCTGACTGTTTCTGATGTCTAACCGAGGCCTGTTAGCCAGGTCCGGGACCCTGCATGGTGGGCAGTTTGACTGGGGCGGTCGCCTCCCAAAGTGTAACGGAGGCGCGCGATGGTGGGCTCAGGCCGGTCGGAAACCGGCTGTCGAGTGCAATGGCATAAGCCCGCCTGACTGTGAGAGTGACAGCTCGATCAGAGACGAAAGTCGGCCATAGTGATCCGGTGGTCCCGCGTGGAAGGGCCATCGCTCAACGGATAAAAGGTACTCTAGGGATAACAGGCTGATCTCCCCCAAGAGTCCACATCGACGGGGAGGTTTGGCACCTCGATGTCGGCTCATCACATCCTGGGGCTGGAGCAGGTCCCAAGGGTTCGGCTGTTCGCCGATTAAAGTGGTACGTGAGCTGGGTTTAGAACGTCGTGAGACAGTTCGGTCCCTATCTGCCGTGGGTGTTGGAGACTTGAGAGGATTTGTCCCTAGTACGAGAGGACCGGGATGAACATACCTCTGGTGCACCGGTTGTCGCGCCAGCGGCACAGCCGGGTAGCTAAGTGTGGACGGGATAACCGCTGAAAGCATCTAAGCGGGAAACCCACCTCAAAACAAGGTCTCCCCAAGGGCCGTGATAGACCATCACGTCAATAGGCCAGGTGTGGAAGCGCAGTAATGCGTGCAGCTAACTGGTCCTAATCGCCCAATAGGCTCATTCCATAGCCCCCTTGAAAGGGCAACACACATGCACAGCAGTCATCCACTCTCAACACATGACAAAAAACACCAACCCATCCACATCCCCTCCCCATACCGGGGAGACTGGATGACCTGGTGGCAATGGCGGGGAATGATCCACCCGATCCCATCCCGAACTCGGCCGTGAAATGCCCCAGCGCCCATGATACTGTGCCTCAAGGCACGGGAAAGTCGGTCGCCGCCAGGTCTTCCAGTCTCCCCAAACAAACGCGGGGTGGAGCAGCCCGGTAGCTCGTCAGGCTCATAACCTGAAGGCCGCAGGTTCAAATCCTGCCCCCGCAACCAAGCTTAATACACTGAATATGATACAAAAATGCCGCCCCCAGAGGCGGCTTTTTTGCGTCCAGATTTCCACCGCAGGAAACACATAGGAAACAGACGGAAAGGTACCGGAGCGCATTTTTGTCAACTTTCACAAATGCGTGATTTGAGAGCGGGGCACCCGGTCGCCTGTTTCGGGGTATCATTCTAGGCTTGTCGAGTCAGGACAGTCTGCCCTTCTGCTGTCCGTATCAGGAGATGCACGAGCAGCCATGGCCGCAGACGAACTCACGGGACTGATCCATTATCTCGGTCAGGAGGACTGGCAGGAGTGTTTTGGCGAAGTGCTCGGCGATCACATCGGTCCGGCGCTGGAAGCGGGCGACATCTCCTTCGAGGAACTGGCGGAGATGATCGGCCCTGACGTTGCCATGACGCTGTGGGGCTGCGCTTTCGAAGATTTTCTCGGGCAGGACCGGGACGATGGCCGGAACTTCGTCGACGTTTACCTCAAACGGCGGGGCTGGAAGGAAGGGCCGCGCAACAGCGCCTACATGCGTGCCCTCAAGGCTTCGGTCATGAGCCTGTATGAAGTCTCGGATATCAAACCCGGCCAGAGCCTGATGGCGCGTGACCTGCTGCGGGGTGGGGAACCCGTTCTGGTGCATGAAGGCACGGCTACCCGGACGCTGGAACAGTGGGACCGGATTGCAGCGCGTCTCGTACCGTCCGATGGAAAGACCATTCTGGCAGGCGGGCTGCTCGCCTATTCACGGGGTGCCTGCGAAGATCTGGCTGCGAACCTTTATAGGGCTCTGCGGAAAAGACGGGGCAAGGCCGAGTTTCCGAAAGTCGATACGCAGACGCTGCATGAACTTGCGCCGATGTTCACGCTGACCTGGCTGTTTCGGACACTGGAGGACACAGCCCGGCAGATGGAGGGGCCAGCGCTGTTCAATGGGGACGGAGAGGATCTGGTCTTCCACGAAGTATGTTTCCCGCTGGCAAAGGGCGTGACACAGAAGATAGTGGCGGACGTGCTTGACGGGATCATGGCCCTGCGACCGGAAAACCGGTCATTCTGGAACTGGCTGAAAGAGCCGATGAGCAATCCCGTGGGCAAGGCTGGACGAGATGAAAACGGGCGGTTCCTGCGCACGGAGATGGATGATGGTGCGATCGTGCTGGGCACGCTGGATCTTAAGGGGCGGCAGTTGAGGCTGCAGGTGAACTCGAAAGAGCGTGCCGAACGTGGCCGTGCCATGCTGCAGGCTGGTCTGGGAGATCTCGTGCGCGCTCCGCTCACGCAGATCATGACGCCGGCGCAGGCGATGGAAGACCGGGGGACGCATGGACGTGAGGTCTCGCCAGAACTGCAGATCCCGCCCGAGGAGGAAGCCCGGATTATCGGGCAGATGCTGGAGCGGCACTATCGGCAGGTGCTTGATGAGCCTGTTCCGGCTCTGGGGGATATGACGCCACGTCAGGCCGTCCAGACAGCCTCAGGGCGTAAAAAGGTGGCCATCTGGTTGAAGGATATCGAAAACACTACGGTCCACGCCCAAGGGAGTGGCGGTGCCATGGCTGCCTACGATTTTGGGTGGATGTGGCGCGAACTCGGAATCATCAGGCTCAGGAAATAGTCCGCTTACGCCTCATGTCGGACATACAGCTGTCCAGATCGTTTTCTGCATAAAGCCAGCGTGATCTCATCAGAACTCTGAAATTGCTTGGAATTCCCGCCTTGAAGGAAACCACAAATTTCCATAGAAATCCCCAAAAAGGTGATCTTGGGAAAGTGCTTCGTATGGCAGCTGACATCATGAGCATTGATGAAGTCGCCCACTATCTCAGTATCAACAGGAAAACCGCTTGGCACTTTGCGGTCGACAGCAAACTGTCAGGCTTCCGCGGTGGTGACACCGAGCGGTTTTGGCGCATGGATATTGAGGACTGGATCAAGCGTGAAGCCAGTCCGAAGAAGGACAAAAAGAGATGACCGGCCAAGCACAACGCGCAGCGCTACAACGGAAAATCTGGGACATCGCGAACGATGTGCGCGGCTCAGTCGATGGCTGGGACTTCAAGCAATATGTCCTCGGCACGCTCTTTTACCGCTTTATCAGCGAGAATTTCGCTGCGTATATCGAGGGGGGTGAAGAGGGCATCGATTATGCGGCTCTATCCGATGACGTCATCACTGATGACATTAAGGACGATGCCATCAAGACCAAGGGCTATTTCATCTACCCCAGCCAGCTGTTCACCAATGTGGCAGACGACGCCAACACGAATGACAGCCTGAACACCGATCTGGCGCAGATTTTTGCGGCTATTGAATCCTCGGCCAATGGCTATCCGTCTGAGCCGGATATCAGGGGCCTGTTCGCCGATTTCGACACGACCAGCGCGCGCCTCGGCAATACCGTCACGGAAAAGAATAGCCGATTAGCCAAGGTGCTTAAGCGCGTTGCGGAACTGGATTTCGGAGACTTCGACAACAGCCAGATTGACCTGTTCGGTGATGCCTATGAATTCCTGATCTCTAACTATGCCGCCAATGCGGGCAAGTCTGGCGGGGAGTTTTTCACTCCGCAACATGTCTCAAAGCTCATCGCGCAGCTTGCCATGCACGGGCAGGAAAAGGTCAACAAGATTTACGACCCGGCCTGCGGCTCCGGCTCACTGCTGCTGCAAGCCAAAAAGCAGTTCGATGAACACATCATTGAAGAGGGTTTCTTCGGGCAGGAGATCAATCACACGACCTATAACCTCGCCCGCATGAACATGTTCCTGCACAACATTAATTATGACAAGTTCAATATACAGCGTGGCGATACGCTCACCCAGCCGCATTTCCAGGACGAAAAGCCCTTTGATGCCATCGTTTCCAACCCGCCCTATTCGGTGAAGTGGATCGGCTCGGACGATCCGACTCTGATCAACGATGACCGCTTTGCTCCGGCGGGAGTGCTGGCGCCCAAATCAAAGGCCGATTTCGCCTTTGTACTCCATGCGCTCAGCTATCTCTCGGCCAAGGGTCGCGCGGCGATCATATGCTTCCCGGGGATCTTCTATCGCGACGGCGCAGAGAAGAAGATCCGTCAATATCTGGTCGATAACAACTATGTCGAGACGGTCATCGCGCTCGCCTCCAACCTTTTCTACGGAACGACCATCGCGGTAACGATCCTGATCCTCGCCAAGAACAAGACCGACACGGCCATCCAATTCATCGACGCCAGCGGGGAAGAATTCTTTAAGAAGGCCACCAACACCAATCTTATGACGGACAAACACATCGCGCGGGTGATGGAGATTTTTGATCGCAAGGAAGACGTCGATCATGTCGCCGCCTCTGTGCCGTATGAGACCATCGTGGAGCGCAACTATAACCTCTCGGTCAGCTCCTATGTCGAGCCGTGCGACACGCGCGAAGTGATCGACATCAATGTCCTCAATGACAAAATTAGCACGACAGTTGAGCGGATCAATTGGCTTCGTGCCGATATTGACGCCATCATTGCGGAGATCGAGGCATGAGCGCGGCGGGGTTTCTGGAGAAGCTTCTGGATGGGGCTGAGGTAGTGTGGGTGCCTTTGGGAGATGAAAGCTTTTTCGAGATCGCCAATACCGCACGCAGGCCGGTCAAAGCCTCTTTGCGCGCAGCTGGAGAAATCCCCTACTACGGCGCGAACAACATTCAGGACTACGTCGACGGCCATACGCACAACGGCGAATACGTCCTTATCGCTGAAGATGGTTCAGCAAGTCTCGAAAATTACTCGATCCAATATGTTCAGGGGAAATTCTGGGCCAACAACCATGTTCACGTTGTGAGGGGAGCCGACGGAGTCGATACGCGGTTTCTATTCCACTATTTGACGACGGCCAACTTCCTCCCGTTCCTATCGAGCAAAGGACGGGCAAAGCTGACAAAGGGAAATTTGATTCAAATCACGGTCCCTATCCCATGCCCTGATGATCCGGAGAAGTCGCTGTCGATACAGGGGGAAATTGTCCGGATACTCGACAGCTTCACTGAGCTTACCACTGAACTTACTACTGAGCTTACCGCCGAGCTTACCCAGCGCAAAAAGCAATACAACCATTACCGCGAACAACTTCTGACTTTCGATGACGGTGAGGTGAAGTATTTGCCAATGGGTGATGAGCGAGTGGGAAAATTCATTCGCGGCGGCGGACTGCAAAAGAAGGATTTCATCAGTTCAGGCGTCGGCTGCATTCACTATGGTCAGATTTATACGCACTATGGAACTCATACCGGCAGAACCAAAAGCTATGTTTCGGAAAACTTTGCTCGCAAAGCTCGCATGGCGAAACCTGGAAATCTGGTAATCGCAACCACAAGTGAAAATGATGACGATGTTTGCAAGGCTGTCGCTTGGTTAGGTGATCAAGACATCGCAGTTAGTAGCGACGCTTGCTTTTATGCACACAAATTGAACCCTAAATTTGTTTCGTACTTCTTCCAAACCGAACAGTTTCAATTACAGAAAAGGCCTTATATTACTGGTACAAAAGTCAGACGCGTGAACGCCGATAACCTTGCCAAAATACTGATTCCCATACCCTCTTTGGGGGAACAAGCCCGTATCGCTGCCATCCTCGACAAGTTCGACACGCTAACCACCTCCCTGACCGAGGGCCTGTCCCGCGAAATCGAGTTGCGCGAAAAACAATATGCTTATTATCGCGATCAGCTGCTGAGTTTTCCCAAGCCTGACGCAGGGGCAGCGTAAATGGGACAGACGCTGCCCGAGATCGCGGAGAAGCTGCGAGACGCCTCCAAAAAGGTGCAACTGATCTATGCGTTCAACGCCTCCGGCAAGACGCGCCTTTCACGTGAATTCAGGGAGCTGATCGACCCGAAGACCGAGGCGCGGGATGACGAGCATCGCCCCAAGGTGCTCTACTACAACGCCTTCACCGAAGATCTGTTCTACTGGGACAACGATCTTGAGGGGGACATTGAGCGCAAGCTCAAAATTCAGCCGAACGCCTATACAAAATCCGCCTTTGAAGATTTAGGCCTTGATGGCAATGTCATCGCAACATTCCAGCGCTACACGCAGCCAAATCTGACACCACGATTCAGTACGGACTTTTCGGAGGTCACTTTCTCCCTTGAGCGCGGCACCGATACGAGTACCGGCAATCTGAAGATCTCCAAGGGCGAGGAAAGCAACTTCATCTGGAGCGTCTTCTACTGCCTGCTGGATCAGGTCATCAGCACCCGTAACGTCCCTGACGTCGATGAGCGCGAGACGGATCAGTTTAATGATCTCGAATATGTCTTCATTGACGACCCGGTTAGCTCGCTTGATGACAACCACCTCATTCAGCTTGCAGTTGATATCGTGGACCTGATCAAGAGAAGCGACACGGTGAACGGTCTAAAGTTCATCATCACAACGCACAGCCCGCTTTTTTTCAACGTGCTGTTCAACGAGCTAAATAGCAAAACGTGTTACATGCTGAATCGGTTTGAGGATGGAACGTTCGAGCTGACAGAGAAGAGTGGCGATTCAAACCAATGCTTTTCTTATCACCTGTACCTTAAGAAGACGTTGGAGGAGGCAATCGCGACGGACAAGATCGAGCGCTATCACTTCACCCTGCTGCGCAATCTCTATGAAAAGACATCGAACTTTCTGGGCTATCCGCGATGGTCAGACCTGCTGCCGGGCGAACAGCGCCTTTACCTGAAGCGCATTATTCAGTTTACAAGCCATAGCACGCTCTCCAGCGAGGCTATCCCCGACCCCTCGCCGGAGGAAAAGCGGACGGTGAAGCTCCTGCTGGATCATCTGCGCAACAATTACAGCTATTGGCAGGGGGAGGCCCCAAATGCCTGAGCAGACGACGTCGATCGCCGAGACTAATCGCTTTATCGTTCTCGATAAATATGTGCGCGCCTGGGAGGTGGCTGACAGCTATCAGTCTGAGGCCGACTTGGAGCGCGAGTTTGTTCAGGACCTGCACGATCAAGGCTATGAGTATCTGCCTGACCTTAAATCAACCAGCGCCATGCTAGCGAATATTCGCGTTCAGCTGCAAACTCTCAACGATGTTCAATTTACAGATAAGGAATGGGTGCGCTTCGTTGAGACCTACCTGGATCGACCCAGCGACACTGCCACGGACAAGACCCGCAAGATCCACGACGACTACATCTTTGACTTCGTCTTCGATGATGGTCGTATCCAAAATATCTATCTGGTTGATAAGGCCAATGTCTGCCGCAACAAGGTTCAGGTCATCAAGCAGTTCGAGCAAACAGGCACTCATGCGAACCGCTATGATGTGACCATTCTGGTGAACGGACTGCCGCTGGTGCAAGTCGAGCTGAAAAAGCGCGGCGTCGCCATTCGGGAAGCGTTCAACCAGATCCACCGTTACAGCAAAGAAAGCTTCAACTCGGACAATTCGCTCTTTAAGTACCTTCAGATCTTCGTAATCTCGAACGGTACGGATACGCGCTATTTTGCCAACACGACCAAGCGCGACAAGAACAGCTTTGACTTCACGATGAACTGGGCGCAGGCTGATAACAGCTTGATCCGGGACCTGAAGGATTTTACGGCGACCTTCTTTGAGAAGCGCACGTTGTTGAACGTGTTGTTGAACTATTCCGTTTTCGATGTTAGCGACACGCTGCTGGTGATGCGCCCCTATCAGATCGCGGCGACTGAACGAATCTTACGAAAGATCAAAAGCTCGTTCGAAGGCAAGACGCTTAGTAAGCCGGAAAGTGGCGGATATATCTGGCACACTACAGGCTCAGGCAAAACGCTGACCAGCTTCAAGGCGGCCCGCCTTGCCACGCAGCTCGACTTCATCGACAAGGTCTTTTTCGTGGTCGACCGCAAGGACCTCGATTTCCAAACGATGAAGGAATATCAGCGCTTTTCGCCGGACAGCGTCAATGGATCGGACAGTACAGCCGGGTTGAAGCGAAACCTCTCCAAGGACGATAACAAGATTATCGTCACGACCATCCAGAAGCTCAACAATCTGATGAAGAGCGCAGGGGACCTGCCGGTCTATACCCAGCGCGTCGTCTTCATTTTCGACGAGTGCCATCGCAGCCAGTTTGGTGAGGCACAGAAGAACCTCAAGCGGAAGTTCAAACAGTTCTGCCAGTTCGGCTTCACCGGCACGCCGATCTTTTCGGAAAATGCTTCGGGTGCGGAGACGACGGCCAGCATATTCGGAAGCGAACTTCATTCCTATGTGATCACCGACGCGATCCGCGACCAAAAGGTGCTAAAGTTCAAAGTCGACTACAACGATGTGCGCCCGCAGTTCAAAGCGATTGAAACCGAACAGGACGAAAAGAAGCTGACCGCCGCTGAAAACCAGCAAGCTCTTCAGCACCCAGCACGAATCTCTGAAATTTCTCAGTACATTCTCGATAACTTCCGCCGCAAGACGCATCGTCTTTATGGAGACAATAAGGGCTTCAATGCCATGTTCGCGGTGAGCAGTGTTGATGCAGCTAAGCTCTATTATGAAAAGCTGAATGCGCTTCAGGACGGTAGCGACAAGCCGTTGAAGATCGCGACCATCTTTTCATTTGCCGACAACGAAGAACAGGATGCGATTGGCGACATTCCTGACGAGAGTTTTGAGGTTTCAGCGCTGAATAGCAGCGCCAAGGAATTCCTGAACGCTGCGATCACGGACTACAACGCCTATTTCCGAACGAATTTCAGCGCAGATAGTAAGGGCTTCCAGAATTATTACCGGGATCTGGCGAAACGGGTGAAGTCCAAGGAAGTTGACCTGCTCATTGTGGTTGGCATGTTCCTGACCGGCTTCGACGCGCAAACCCTGAACACGCTGTTCGTCGACAAGAATTTGCGTTTTCACGGTCTTATACAAGCCTACTCCCGTACCAACCGCATTTATGATGCGACCAAGTCCTTCGGCAACATCGTTACCTTCCGCGACTTGGAAGAGGCGACCGTCAAGGCAATCACACTCTTTGGCAACGCCAATACCAAGAATGTTGTTCTGGAGAAAAGCTACTCAGAATACATGGAAGGTTTTACGGACCAGACGACAGGCGAGGCAAGGCGAGGCTTTATCGATGTCGTCCGTGAGTTGAAAGAGCGTTTCCCGGATCCCACTGCCATCGAAAAGGAAGCGGACAAAAAGGCCTTTGCAAAGCTGTTCGGCGAGTATCTCCGTATTGAGAATATCCTTCAGAATTATGATGAGTTCTCCAACCTAAAAGAACTTCAGGAGATCGACGAGAGTGACGTGGAAGCGATGGGCGCGTTCAAGGAGCGGTGTCATTTAAGTGATGATGACGTTGACGAGCTCAAAAGCATCGAAATGCCCACTGATCGAAAGGTCCAGGATTACCGTTCGACCTACAATGATATTCGGGATTGGCTTCGCCGTGAAAAGGCTAGCGCCGAGCAGGGTGAGTCAACGATCGACTGGGAGGATGTCGTCTTTGAGGTCGACCTCTTGAAGTCCCAGGAAATAAATCTGGATTACATCCTTGAGCTAATCTTCGAGCACAACAAAAAAACGAAGAGCAAGTCAGAGCTCGTTAGCGAAGTTCGTCGTGTCATTCGTGCCAGTATTGGCAACCGCGCGAAAGAAAGCCTCATTGTGGATTTCATCAATCAGACAAACCTAGACGAACTGAGGGACAAGGCAGGGGTAATTGAGGCTTTTTTTGCCTTCGCACAAGCCGAACGATGCCGGGAAGCGAAAGAATTGATAACCGATGAAAAATTGAACGCGGAGGCCGCCAAGCGCTATATTGCAACGTCGATCAAGCGTGAATATGCGAGCGAAAATGGCACAGAGTTGAACTCGATCCTTCCAAAAATGAGCCCGCTCAATCCAAAATACCTGACCAAAAAAAGAGATGTGTTCCAGCGCATCTCTGCGTTCGTTGAAAAGTTTAAGGGTGTGGGCGGAAAAATTTAGGCATGTTCACGACTTTAGATGACTGTACCTATTAAGCGCAGTCAACAGTCCACCGCACATAACCCTCGAAAACAATCTAGGAATCCGGCCGCTTCCGGATCGGGAGAATGCTTTCGCAAGGGCACGAACTATACGCCGGAGTAATCGGCTGGCGCTAGCAGCCTGTCGGGTTGGGGTACCCTGTGAAGGGGTAAGGCTGTAGAGTGTCGCGATGAGCCGCTTCATCCCGTTTGACCGATCCCAGCCGTATCTTCTGCCGCCTGATCTGACGTCGTGGCTTCCGGCTGACGATATGGCGCATTTCATTGTCGCAGCTGTTGAGCGGGTTCCGATGAGTGCGTTCTGCGTGCCAGTGCGCACGGGAGGCAAGGCGCAGTATCATCCGCGCCTGATGCTGGCCCTTCGTAAGCACCCGGCGACTGCCGCCTTGCTGAATATTTCTATTCTGGTTCAGCTATGAATCATGAGCGATTCAAGAGATAGAGACGCGGTACTACCTGCGAGTGTCGCAGGTAGTACCGCAGAGAGGCTCCAAGGGAGCGGTATGGAGGCAGGAGAGCGAGACAGGCTGGCGGAAGCCTCGCGGATCGAGATCGTTTCAGATCGCCGCCGCTGGCACGCCCCTGAATTTCGCGCGCGCGTGGTCATCGCGTCCTACGAGAGCCGGCGCCCCGTAAGGGAGGTGGCTGCACAGTATGGTGTTCATCCAAGCCTGGTGTTTCGGTGGCGGCGAGAGGCCCGGGCCAAAGCGCAGGGCGGAACATCGTTCGTGCCTGTCATGGTGGCTCCGGCACCTCAGCCGCAGGCATTGGAGCGTCGAAGCGAACAGGGAACGCCGCCTGGCCGAGCGGTCAGCGTGGTCTTTCCGGACGGTGTGCGGCTCGAATTCGACACGGGGCTGTCCGCTGATCGTCTGCGTGAGATTGTGGGCGCGCTGCGGTCATGATTCCGCTTCCCTCCACGCTGAGGATATGGCTGGCGGCCGGCGTGACCGATATGCGCCTCGGGATGCCCGGGCTGGCCCTGAAAGTCCAGGAAACGCTGGGTCGTGATCCTTTCGCCGGCGACGTTTATGTCTTCAGGGGAAAGCGCGGCGACCTGGTGAAACTGATCTGGCACGATGGCGTAGGCCTGTCATTATATGCGAAGCGGATCGAGCGTGGGCATTTCCTCTGGCCCTCGGCCAGGGACGGGGTGATCCATCTTTCCCCGTCACAATTAAGTTGCCTGCTGGAAGGGATCGACTGGAGAAACCCGCAGAAAACCTGGAGACCCGAACTGGCGGGATAATAAAAACTGCGCCAGATCAGCATATACTGGTACTCTTTTGAGCGCCCATGTGGTCAACTGTCTTCATGACGGGAGACACGGACGAGATGATGGCCCTGCGCGCGGCACTTGCCGCGGTCGAGGCGCGCGCTCAGGTCGCCGAATTCCGGGCGTCTTCTGCCGAAACCCGGGCCACTGCCGCTGAAACCCGAGCGATCAGCGCCGAGGCGCAGATCGCCCATCTCAAGCACCTCATTGCGCGGATGCGCCAGGACCGTTTCGGGGCCTCATCGGAGCGGGGGCGCCGTCTGCTGGCCCAGTTCGAACTCGAACTGGAAGATCTGGAGACGGCGCACGCCGAGGATGCGCCGGAAAACGCTCCGGATCCTGCCGTGCGGGCGACAGCGCCCCGGCGCAATCACGGTCGCCAGCCGTTGCGCGCCGATCTCCCGCGCGAACGGGTCGTCATCCCCGTGCCGACACATTGCCCGTGCTGTGGCGGCGAGCGCCTGAGCAAACTGGGGGAGAGCGTCACCGAGACGCTGGAGGTGATCCCGCGCCAGTTCAAGGTGATTCAGACGATACGCGAGAAATTCACCTGCCGCGACTGCGAGAACATCATCCAGCCCCCGGCACCTTTCCACCCGATCGCGCGCGGACGGGCCGGGCCAAAGCTGCTTGCGGGCATCCTGTGCGACAAGTTCCTGCAGCATCTGCCGCTGAACCGGCAGAGCGCCGCATTTGCCCGTGAGGGGATCGATCTCGATACCTCGACGCTGGCCGACTGGGTGGGGGCCTGCACGGCGACGCTGGCGCCCCTTACCGCGCTGATCCGGGCACATGTGCTGGCAGCCCGGCGTCTGCATGCGGACGATACCACAGTGCCCGTGCTGGCCAGGGGGCGCACCGTGACCGGACGGTTGTGGAATTACGTGCGCGACGATGCCCCATTTGGCGGCCTCGCGCCCCCAGCCGTGTGGTTCCGCTACTCCCGAGACCGCAAAGGTGAACATCCGGCCGACCATCTCACCGGCTGGACCGGAATCCTGCAATCAGACGCCTATGGCGGATACACCCACCTGGCAAAGCCGGGACGCCAGCCCGCGCCTGTTGTTCCGGCCGGCTGCTGGGCGCATGGACGCCGGGGACTGTTCAAGATTGCCGAAAAGGACAAGGCGCCACTCGCCATAGAGGCCGTGCGCCGGATCGACGCCATATTCGACGCCGAACGCGCGATCAACGGCAGCTCCGCCGCACATCGGCTGGAGATCCGCAAGGAGAGCATCGCCCCGCTGGTCGAGGAGTTGCTCGACTGGATGCGCGATACCTGCCGGCGCATGTCGTCCAAAAACCCCATCGCCCAGGCAATGAACTATATTCTCAGACGGGGCGATACATTCACGGTATTTCTGGAAGACGGTCGGATCTGTCTGACGAATAACGCGGCGGAACGCGCAATCCGGGGTATCGCACTGGGGAGAAAAGCCTGGCTGTTCGCCGGCTCCGATCGTGGCGGTGAAAGAGCCGCCGCCATGTATTCCCTCGTCGTCACCTGCCGCCTGAACGAGGTCGATCCTCAGGCATGGCTCGCCGATGTGCTCGCCCGCATCAACGACACTCCCAACCCACGCCTCCATGAACTCCTGCCCTGGCATTGGAAACCCATTGCTCAAGGCGAGAATAACGTCGCTGCCTGATCACGCCCGCGTCTCTCGCCGGATGGTTACGGCCCTTCTGATCTTCAGCTATGCGAACGGGTTGTTTTCCTCACGCCGGATCGAGCGGGCGACATATCGCGACATCGGGGTACGCTTCGTGGCGGCGAACCTGCATCCGGATCATGATACGATTGCGACCTTCCGCCGGACGAACCGGACAGCCATTGAAGCTGCATTTGCGCAGGTCCTGCTTCTGGCGCGCGAGACGGGTCTGCTGCGTCTGGGTGTCGTATCGATTGACGGCACGAAAATTGATGCCGACGCTTCGAAATACCGTTCCCTGCGCTACGACCGGATCAGGGCACTGCGCGAACAGCTGGCGGTGGATATCGCGAAACTGATGGACCAGGCGGAGCACGCGTAACCATCCGGCGAGAGACGCGGGCGTGATCAGGCAGCGACGTTATACCAAGGGCTACTGTCTCTGACTCATCTGTGAAGTGACGCGAAGGGCCTGTTCTGATTCTGTCGTGAGAGGGAGGATCGGGAATGGCTGGTGCGATTGCCTTACGGACGGATTATACGGCTTCTGCGTTACGGCGTCTGGCCTCTCGTACGCGGGATGCGAATGTTGCACGGCGCCTTTTGTCTCTGGCTGCGGTGCGCGACGGTGCCAGCCGGGGCGAAGCGGCGCGGATCGGCGGGATGGACCGGCAAACCCTGCGGGACTGGG
The DNA here is from genome assembly GCF_021295335.1 of Komagataeibacter sp. FNDCF1. Lineage (NCBI taxonomy): Bacteria > Pseudomonadati > Pseudomonadota > Alphaproteobacteria > Acetobacterales > Acetobacteraceae > Komagataeibacter > Komagataeibacter sp. FNDCF1. Next base: position 80,990 of record NZ_JAIWOT010000001.1, read on the forward strand.
TGCACCGGTTCAATGCTGCGGGGCCGGATGGCTTGCACGATCAGTGGCGCAACGGGTCGGTCTGCCGCCTGACAGCGGACCAACTGGCAGAATTATCGGCGCTGGTCACGACAGGGCCTGACCGTGCCCGGGACGGCGTGGTGCGCTGGCGTCGGGTCGATCTTCAGCGGGGCATCGAAGAGCGTTTTGGCGTCTCCTATCACGAACGCCATGTCTCCGCCCTGTTGAAGCGGCTTGGGTTCAGCCACGTCAGCGCGCGTCCGCGTCACCCCGGACAGGATCCGTCCGTCATGGACGCGTTTAAAAAAACTTCCCCACGATCCTGAGCGCCCACACCGGGCATCTGCCCAGAGGCAGGCGGATTGAACTCTGGTGGCAGGACGAGGCCCGCATCGGGCAGAAAAACGGTCTTGTCCGGCAATGGGCGCGGCGTGGCACCCGACCACGCCAGCCTGCCGATCAACGCTATGAGAATGCCTGGCTGTTCGGCGCCATCTGCCCCGCACTCGGCAAGGCGGCAGGCCTGGTGTTGCCGTTTACCGGCACGGCCAGCATGCAACTGCATATCGAGGAAATCTCACGCTGCGTCGCACGCGGAGCGCATGCCGTCGTCCTGCTCGATCGTGCCGGCTGGCATACAACACCCAAACTCAGACTGCCGCGCAACGTCAGCCTGATCTTCCTGCCGTCCCGCGCGCCCGAACTGAACCCGGTCGAGAATATCTGGCAGTTCCTACGCGCCAACTGGCTGTCCAACACCGTGTTCAGCGGCATCGAACACATCATCGAAGCCGCATGCACCGCATGGAACAACCTCACCGCCCTGCCACAGACCATCCGATCCATCGGCCTCAGAAAATGGGCTCATATAGGTCAAAGGTGATAGCCCGTAGTATTACGACCTCAGATCCCGGCCCGAAGAAAGGGGGGCGCACCAAATAACCGAACCCTGGCGGCTCGCCATGAAGGACAGGCTGGAAACCACAGAAGCCGGAGATCTTTACAGAATACGCAAACAGACCGTGGAGCCGGTCTTTGGAATTATCAAAAGCATCATGGGCTTCAGCAGATTCAGCTTGCGTGATCTTGCAAAAGTTACGACTGAATGGACTCTCGTTGAACTCGCATATAACTGAAAAATAATGGCACGGCTTCAGGAAGAACAAGTCGGGTTAACCGCAGTCTTATGATCCTGACAATGGCCAACCCGACAGACTGTTAATCTGATTACATGAAAAGATGTCGGGAATTTCCCCCAACGCCTTTGGTATCACTTTATTTAAAATAACTAAATAAAATTTATTAATATAGAACGATAAAAACTCACGCTGAAAAAAATAAATAATGTATTTATAATTTATTCATAAAAAATTTTGTTTTGGATTAAAGATCGGCGCTAATTGAAAACTTGAAAGTTTCAGGATCGCCCATAACCAGATCACTCTGGTAAACCGAAGCCCAGTAGCGCTGGTTACCGATGTTATCGACCTCAAAGCGCGCGGTCAGCGGCTTTTTGGCTGCAAGGAAGGTATAACGGGCCCCAAGGTCGAAACGTGACCATGCCGGCAGGTGCGTCGTGTTCATGCTGTTGAACTGCTGCTTGCCAGTGCTGATGACACGGCCAATCAGTGTCAGCCCTTTTACGAAAGGCACGTCGTATTCAAGGTTGCCATTGATGGTGTAGTTCGGCACACCGATCACGGTCTTGCCGTCATATGCTCCGCCCGCGGTCTGCATCTGCTTGGCGTCGATCAGCGTCAGGCCACCGTTGAAGCGCAGGCCGCGCAGGATCTCGCCATTGAAGGTCAGTTCCATGCCCCGGTTCCGCTGCCTGCCGTCCTGCGTATAGATTTCCTGCCCGGTATTGCCGTAGGCTTCGGTCATGCCCTGTGGCATGGATGTCTGGAAAAATGCGACACCCGCAGCAAAGCGGCCGATATCATATTTGGCGCCCACTTCGTACTGGGTGCTCTGGTATGGGGCGAAGACCTGCCCGGCATTGACATAGGTTGCGCCCACTGTCTCCCCTGCCGAAAGCCCCTGGATTCGGTTGAAATACAGCGCCGCATGTTTGACCGGATGAATGACCAGGCCAATGACGGGCGAGAACGCCGCCGCATCATAATGGGTGCTGAGCTTGCCGGTGCCATAGGCGAAGGAGTCTGACAGGATATCCTGGTAACGGAAGCCCCCCGTCAGCGCGATGCGGTCGTGCCAGAATGTCATGGTATCGGACAGGAACAGGCTGTACAGCTTGTTCCACGCCACCCGGCCGGGACTGTTCAGACTGCCGCCGCTATAGGTTTCCTGCGGGGTGAACTGTGTAGGGTGATAGATATTGCCTGCCTGTGAGGTCAGGCTCATGGAATAGGCGGCATCTGATTCCTCCCATATCGCCGACCCGCCGGCATTGATTTCGTGCCTGATCGGGCCGGTGGTCACATGCGCATGAATACCGGCCTGCGTGGCCTCGTTCATGACGTTATACGCATCCGCCATCGCGCCCACGGTGCCGGCGCCAGTGCGGGAATTGGTCAGCGTGGTGGTGGCGTAATTACCCATTTCGTTACCGCCCTGCGCGCCGAATTTGCCATACGCGGTAATGTGGCTGCCAAAATCATGCTCGATGTTCAGCGTGCCGAACAGGTAGCTCAGATCGGTATAGGCCCAGCGCTGGCCCCAGTTTTCTGATGGTGCGGTTGCCCGGGGTGCAGGCATGCTGTCGGACAGGCTGGAGACGATGATCGCGCTACGGCCGCCAAAAACCTGCTGTTTCTGGTAATTCATGTTCATGTCGATGCGCGTGTCATCATTGTGCCAGTCAAAGGCCGCGCCAAGTGCCACGTCGTCGCGCCGCTCGCCCCTGATCGCCGTCTCCCCATCCATGCCGGCGGCGTTGAAACGGAAACCGAAGGCATGGTCCTTGCCAAACCGGCGGCTTATGTCAAACGCGCCACCGCCCTGTCCGCTGCTGGTATAATCGCCTGTGATGCGCGTAATGTCGGTTGCCGCCGCCCGTTTGGGGATCAGGTTGACATTGCCGCCCACGGCCGAACCACCGGGGGCTGCGCCATTCAGGAATGCGCTGGCACCATTGAGCACCTGCACTGAATCATAAAGCTGGGGCGAGACAAGCTGCCGCGGGGTAACGCCATACAGGCCGTCAATGGCCACGTCATCTCCATACAGGGTGAATCCGCGGATCTGGAACAGCTGCGCGTAATTGCCATACCCCATGGTGGTGCGCACGGTGGGGTCGTTCAGCAGCACATCGCCCAGTGTCTGTGACTGCTGGTTCAGAATCAGGCTGGAATTGTAGCTGCGGATGTTGAAGGGTACGTCCAGGCCTTTCTTCTTGCCAAGTGCGCCCAGATCACCACCGCTGCTGACATACATGCGGTTCTGGCGGGCGGCTGTGACGACAATGTCCTCGTGCTGTGCCGGCGCGGCATCCGGCGTGTTTTCTGCTGCTGTATTCCTGCCATTTGCCGCAGTGCCGGCAGGTGGCACATTGGCGGCGGAAGACTTCACTTTTTCCTGCACTGGATCAGAAGCATCTGTTGCAGCGACAGCCGCCATCCGGCCTTCCATGCCCATCAGCACGGTGGAGGCCAGGAAGGTGCTCAGGCAAAGCGCACGAAGATTCATTATCAAAGCCCATAGAATGATGTTTCCCGACCCTTATTTCGCAAATGATAGTAACTTGCAATACCAGATGCGTGCCCGTACGGGCACATGTGCTCGAAATTCGTCATCAGATCTTCCGCGTATCGTCACCTCGATAGAGCCCGTCATGTCTCTGATGTTAATGAGTGTTGCCCGCAGTTCTTGTCCGGATGCCAGCCGTCATACGCAATCTGGAATGAGTCGCGTACAGCCGAAGATGCATGACCGTGAACGCCGCTCCGGCACTTTGTAATATTTTGTATTCGGCAGGGCTTTGTCCCGCTATGGCGGAAAGACGCCGTGTAAACGGCAACATGAAAGATCCGAAAACAGTTGTCTCGGGCGCCTCATGATCCGGGAGAATAAGGAGCGGGCGAAATGCTGCCCTGATATAATTGATGACGTGATGTCATGGGCCTGCGCGCCAATGGTGGCATGGGCTGAGGGCAGCAGGCGTGAAAGGAAAAAGCACTATGGGCAGGCAGGCTGTAGTAACAAGTCGAAGCGTTTTCCGCCTGAATTTCCTGCACACGTGGCGTGTATGGTTCTGCAAGAAGAGAAGAACCATCCCATGCGCTGGGTCGTAGTGATGATGATCGCACTTATTGGAAATATCCCGTCAGCAGAAGCACGGACACGCTTCGATGCACAGCAGAAATCACATGCACCGGCTGCCTGATTCAAATAAAAACGTCTCCACAAAGCCTGGGATAATTCAGAATGGCAGGGTCTATACCATCGCAGAATGCATATAGTACCTGAAAGGTCGTAATATATATTTTTTACGGTATTTGGATCACGATATTGTCATGACAGCAAGGAAAGTGCACAAGCACCATACTCTCCAGGCTGTTGCCACCGTCATTCTGCCAGTTTCGAATCCATAATATTTTCAGCGGTATTATGTCTGTTTTCAGATTCGCCGGATCAGAATCTATGATCCAAGACAAAGATGTACCAACGCAAAAAATCATTTTCCTGCGACAAGAGATGCGTTGTGTGAGTATTGACATGTTATAACGTTCAATGGTTAATTATGTCATAATAGGGATTCGTAAATCTGGGTTTATATGGGTGGAACGTAAATCAATGTCGATACAATTGTTTTTCAATCTTGGAACAACGTCTGCGCGCAAACCTGTTCCGGTTGAAAAACGGATTGAATGTCAAAGCCCTGCAATCCTGCGTTCACTCGGATACTGTACGGCCCTGACAAGTCTGGTTGTGTGGAGGAATCTGTTCCAGGGCATGAAACAGAATCTTCGCATGCAGGGATATAACGGCGCGGTCAGGCCCATATCGACAGCCATTCTTGTTCTGGGTTTCCCGGTTGCGGCATCCGCACAGTGCGTTACAGGCACAAACTCGATTTCGTGTTCCGGAAGTACGCAGACAACGACAGTCGGCAGTATTACAAACGGATTGTCCGTTAAGAGCCCGATCCGAAAGTTTTTCAACCCTGACAATGCCTTGCTGTCCGTCGTGTGAGCATTCGGATTGAGGCGATCAATGTCCATGCGGTTGAGGAAGCAATGGATTGTTCCCAATCTTTGGCGAGCCGCCTGCATCGTCCCAGCCATGCGAATGTCCGTTCCACCACCCAGCGACGCGGCAGGATCTGAAAACCCTTCACCGTATCGGACCGCCTGATGATTTCGAGGGTCCATTTTCCCATGGAGGCGAGCGCGGATCGCAATTTGTCGCCAGCATAGCCGCCATCAGCGAAGATGTGGCGCAGCCAGGGAAAGCGCCTGCGTATCGCTGCCAGAACATCAACGGCCCCATCACGGTCCTGGATATCAGCGGCATGAACGAGGAGAAAGATCAGGAAGCCGCAGGTATCCGTCACGATATGGCGCTTGCGGCCCTTGACCTTCTTCCCCGCGTCATAGCCCGAAATCCCGCCGCTTTCCGTGGTTTTCACCGACTGGCTGTCAATCACGCCCGCGCTCGGAGAGGCGTCACGTCCCTCGATCTCGCGCAGGCTCATGACCAGCACCGTATTCATGACCTCGAACACTCCGGCATCACGCCAGGCGTAAAAATAGCGCCTGATGGTCGAGACCGGCGGAAAGCATTTCGGCAGCAGACGCCACGCACACCCGGCCGAGGCTATGTAGAGCATCGCATTGACCACCTCGCGCATATCCGTCGTGCGCGGACGACCGCCCCGTTTCGCCGGGGGCACAAATGGCATGATCAAAGTCCACTCCCCGTCCGTCATGTCCGATGGATATCGCAATCTTTCCCGGCTATACTCGCGCCGGGCAATACCAGTCCATGTCACCATTCACTCCATCTCTCTGCAAAGACGGATGAATCACAACAGGCTGGTATTGTTCAAAAACTTTCGGATCGGGCTCTAAGATCGCGGCTGATGATACCGTCTCGACATACAGTAACGCGAACACCGATCCCTCTACAGTTGCAAACGATGCGGTTGTTGTCGGGGGAGGCGGTACAGTCGAGATAGCGGGAAAGATTACTACCGAGTCAGATAACCCCTATACACCCCTATATGCCAATTCACTGGGTGGGACCATCCCCGGCCTGAACAGTACCGACACTATAGAAGGGGAAAGCGGAACAACGATCACTGTTGATTCCGGCGGTCAGGTTCTTGCCACAGGTTCCCAGAAAACGGCGGAAGCCATCAACCTTACCGGTACCGGTAATACCATAATCAATAATGGCACCATATCGTCAGACAATGCAGATGCAATGTATTTCAATGACGATAAAGCCAATGTTACGTCAGCATCAAGCACTGCAACAATAATCAATAATGGCATTATTGCGGGATATACGTCGCAAGGCACCGCAAACAGTGGTATGGTTGCAATCGGCGAAGGTGGTTCCGAAACATTCGATATCACCAATGAATCTGGCGCCACGATCGAAGGTCAGATCAAGCTCAGCAAGGGCGCTACCAATCTGGAGGTCGATCCGGGTTCAACGATTACCGGAACTGTCAGCACCCAGGGCAACAGCGCCAATACGCTTGTTCTTGGCGGTACGGCCGCAGAATCTGCAGCCGCTGGCGCGCTGACCATGTCTTCCGCCCTTCAGGGGGGTGTCGAGGGGTTTGCTACCCTCGACAAGGAAGGAACGAGCACCTGGCAGGTAGACAGGTCCCTCAATTCGGAACTGGTCAATGCCAAAGGGGGCAGTCAGGCTGTTACAGTTGATGTGAATGCAGGTACCCTTGCCCTGACGGCAGACAACAGTTCGTTCAATGGAACCATGACGGTCGATACCGCAGGCACGTTGAAAATTGGCGACCAGGCGGATGGTGTGGGCACGGCCGGCAGCCTGACCGGGAATGTGACGGATAATGGTGCGGTTGTCTTTGACCGTAGCGACAGTGCCACCATGTCTGGTCTGGCCATTGGCGGCACGGGAAGCGTGACACAGGAGGGGAGCGGCACAACAACCCTCGATACGGCCCAGACCTATAGCGGGGCGACAACGATCAGTGCAGGCACCCTTGCCCTGTCCGGTAGTGGCAGCGTGACGGATTCCAGTGGTGTTACTGTCAATTCGGGCGGGACGTTCGATATCAGCGGTACGACATCCGGCACGTCCGTCCAGACCCTTGATGGCACGGGTGGTGTTTCACTGGGGAGCCGGACCCTGACGCTATCCAACGCCAGCGGCAACTATGGCGGCGACATGTCGGGTACGGGCGGGCTGACGGTGGCTGGCGGGACGGAAACGCTGGCGGGGGCGAATACCTATACCGGCATGACCACGGTGGCATCTGCCGGCACACTGGATGTGACCGGATCAGTTGCCGGGAATGCCAGCAATGCCGGCAACCTGAATGTGACGGGCACGGTTGCCGGCACGGTCGGCAACACCGGGACGATGGATGTCAATGGCGGCAAGGTGGGCGCCACAACGAACAGCGCCACGCTTACGGCGGAGAACGGCACGCTGGCGTCGCTGGATAATACAGGTAACGCCACCCTGACGGACAGCACCGTCTCAGGCGCGCTGGCGAACGGGACGGGCGGCACGGCCACCGCCACGGGCGGAACGATCGGCAGTGCAACGAACGCCGGGACGTTGACGCTGGGCGCGGGCAACACGGTAACGGGCGATGTGGCCAACACCCCGGGCGGTGTGCTGACACTGGATGGCGACACGATTAACGGGACGCTGGCCAGCAACGGAACCAGCCTTGACGTGACGACGAATGGCGCATCCGCGGGTTCGCTGTCGGGTAGTGGCAATGGCACGCTCGACGGCACCCTGACGCTGACGAACGCGGCGGATACCTATTCCGGCGCGCTGTCTGGTGCGGGGGGGCTTACGGTTTCGGGCGGGACGGAAACTCTGTCGGGCGCCAATACCTATGGCGGTGCGACGACAGTGGCGTCCGGCGCGGTGCTGCAGCTTGGCACGGGTGGGACGTCCGGTTCCCTTGATGGCACGTCTGGCATCAGCGACGACGGCACGCTGGTCGTGGACCGGTCCGATGCAGTCATCCTGTCCGCACCCGTTTCCGGCACCGGTGCGCTGGTTCAGGCGGGCGCGGGCACGACAACCCTGACCGGCGCCAACAGTTACAGCGGTGGCACGACCATTTCCGGCGGCACGCTGGCGGGCACGACCACAAGCTTCGGTTCCGGTGCGATTACCGATGATGCGGCGCTGGATGTCGATGTCGCCTCCACCGATACCGACAGCCTCGCCAACACGGTCACGGGCACTGGCAGCCTGACCAAGACAGGCAGTGGCACGCTGGTGCTTGATAACGCCGCCGACAGTTACAGCGGCGGCACGACCGTAAGCGCGGGCACGCTGCAGGTCGATGGCAATGAAAGCCAGATCGGCGGCACGACGACGGTTGCGTCGGGCGCCACGCTGTCGGGTGTCGGGACCATGGGCGGGGATGTCACGATTGCCAGTGGCGGCACGCTGTCACCCGGTGATGGCACCAATAGCGTCGGCACGCTCGCCATTGGTGGCAACCTGACCGAGGAAAGCGGTTCCGTCGCGAATTTCGATATGGGCCAGGCCGGGACAGTGGGTGGAAAATATAACGACCTGGTCAGTGTCGGGGGCAACCTGACGATAGCGGGCACCCTGAATGTCAGCCAGAGCCCGGGCGGTGATTTCGGGCCGGGTGTCTATCGCCTGTATGATTATGGTGGCACGCTGACCAATAATGGCGTGACACTGGCCGGGACGGATGAAACACTTCAGACATCCGTCAACAACGAAGTCAATCTGGTCGTGGCGGCGACTGGCACCCAGGAGCAGTACTGGGATGGCAGCAATGTCAACGGCGACCACGGCAGCGATGGCACATCCGGCAACGGGCAGGTCAATGGCGGCAATGGCGTATGGACCGCACCGGGTGGCAGTGGCGATGGCAACTGGACCACTTCGTCCGGAACGGGCAATACCCCCTCCACGCAGGGCGCATTCGATATATTCGAAGGCAAGGGTGGCACCGTCACCGTTGATGACAGCAGTGGCGATGTGACGCTGAGCGGCGCGCAGTTCGCCAATTCCGATGCGTCCAGCGGCGGCAGATATGTCATTACCGGTGATACGCTGTATTCATCCGGCTCGGACCTGACGCTGCGCGTCGGTGACGGTACGGCCGCCGGTGCGGATACGGTCGCGGAAATCGATTCAAAGATTGATGACAGCAAGGTTGCGGGTGGCACGACCCTGACCAAGACCGATGGCGGCACGCTGATCCTGGGCGGTAACAACAGTTATAGCGGCGGGACCGATATTCAGGGCGGCACGCTGGTGGGCACGACGTCCAGCTTCGGCACGGGTGCGATCAATGACGAAACGGGCGCCAGCCTGACGCTGGACCAGGACACGGATGGCACGCTGGGCAACGGGCTGGGCGGCTCCGGCACGCTGGTAAAGGACGGTTCGGGTGATGTCACGATTGCCAGTGATGATTCCGGCTTTACCGGCAACACCAGCATCAATGACGGTACCCTGACGGTCGATGGCTCGCTGGCGAATTCCAGCGTGACCGTGGGCGGGGCGGGGACGCTGGCTGGCACCGGGACCGTGGGGTCGACCACCGTTGCCAATGGGGGCACGCTGTCACCTGCGGGCGGCAATGCGCTGGGAATGCTGACGATTGACGGCAACCTGAACATGGGGGCCGGTTCCACCTATGTCGTCAATGGCGGGAGCGCGGGGCAGAGCGACCTGGTATCGGTTACCGGCGGGGCGACCCTGAATGGCGGCACGGTCGAATTCACGGTTCCCAGTGGCACCAGGCTCAAACCCGGGACCGAATATACCATCCTGACCACCGGGACCGGGGTAACGGGGCAGTTTGCGGGGCTTTCGACCAATCTTTCGGATGCCTATACCTTCCTCTCGCCCGAACTGCTTTATACTGCGGACGACGTGGATATTACGCTGGGCCGGAATACGACGACCTTCGAATCCGTTGCGAACACACGCAATGAACGCGACGTGGCGGCCGTGCTGGATGGCATGGGTGGCAGCAATGCGATGGTAAACGCCATCGAACAGTTGAACGGGGCACAGGCGCGCAAAGCCTTTGATGCCCTGTCGGGCGAGATCCATGCATCCGCCCGCACTGCGCTGATCGAGGACAGTTTTTATGTTCGCAATGCCGCGATTGACCGCCTGCGCAATGCCGCGTGTGATCCCGGCGCTGACGCCAACCAGAAGACGGCAACCCTGAAGGGCCGCAGGACGGATGGCACCTGTATGCAGGACCGCGTGACGTTGTGGGGTGAGGCCTTCGGGTCATGGGGCCATAATTCCGGTGATGGCAATGCAGGTGGCATGAACCATTCCGTTGGCGGCTTCGTGCTGGGGGCAGATGCACCGGTCTTCAAGACGTGGCGCGTTGGCGGACTGGTCAGCTATGGCCGCTCGACCTTCAGTTCGGAAGGAACCGATGCGTACGGGCACAGCAACAACGTAACGGTTGGCGGCTATGCCGGGACACACTGGGGGCATCTGGCCCTGCGCATGGGTGCGACCTATACATGGGCGATGATGTCCACCAGCCGGAGCGCGTCCTTCCCTGGTTTTTATGAAAAGCTGAACAGCAGCTACAATGGCGGCGTGGCGCAGGGCTTTGGTGACCTGGGGTATCGCTTCGACCTCGGCAAGACCGCGATCGAGCCGTTCGGTAATGTCGCCTACGTCAACATGCATACGGACAGCTTCCGTGAACATGGTGGGGCTGCGGCGCTGAACGGGCGCGCCATCGATACGGGCACGACCTATTCCACGTTCGGCGTGCGCATGTCCTCCGTATTCCATGCTGGCAACGTCCTGCTGGTGCCGGAAGGCAGCCTGGCTTACCGCCATACCTTTGGCGCTACGGTTCCCACCACGCGCGAAGCGTTTGCCGCGGGCGGCAGTTCGTTCGATGTCGCCGGTGTGCCCCTGTCGCGTGATGCCGCCGTGCTGAACGCCGGCCTGCGTGCGCACCTGACGGATCGCCTCGAACTGGGTATTTCCTATATCGGCCAGTACGGTAACCGGTCGGTGGATAGTGGCCTGCGCGGACGTTTTGCCTGGAAGTTCTGATCCGGGCATAGCGATTTTTTTGATCAATCTACATCTGGCCGACTGGTCGGTGCCGGTCTGATGTCTGTACGAGATTTTGAATAATGAACTGGAAAATCATAGCAGGTTCCGTTGCATCACTGGCCATCTTCGCCGTAGCGGGGACGGAGGTGGCGCAGCATGCTACAGCATCCACATCCAGTACAAAGACTGAAGCACCGACAACGGGAGCACCCGTATCAGCAACGGATGCGCATCTGTTGCCAGGCGGGGCTACGTCCATCAATGAAACCTATCAGGACTGGCGTGTCATCTGCCAGCAGGCGGACAAACGGGCCGGCTGCATCATGGTGCAGCAGGTCATTGACCAGAAAACCCGCAAGACGGTCATGAATATGGAATTGTCGACCGACCGGCAGGGCCTACGTGGCATTGTGCTGCTCCCGTTTGGTCTGGATCTGGGCAAGGGGATTGCACTCAAGGTGGATAATACGGTTTTGGGGCAGCCCATTGCCTTCAGGACATGCCTGCCGGCAGGCTGCATTGCCCCGTTGTCCTTTGATGTATCTGCTCTTTCCCATCTGCAGGCCAGCAAAACCATGCAGATTGCAGCCGTTTCGGTACGGGGGCAGAATATCGCCTTTCCAGTATCCCTGAACGGGTTTTTCAATGCGTTTGGTCGTATCAAGGCGATAAGTAAATAAAAGCACGGTGTACTGTCGGCCCTGGCTGCTGGTGGCCGACCGTAAGACCGTCCCGGCGCATCGCAACGTGCCATGACGGACGGCAACCAGCCGTATTTACAGATATTATGTCTGCACCGGGAATATCCGGTCAGTGGCACCCGTTACTGCCATGGCCATGATGCCCCGGAATATGCCCCGTATTGCCAGACGCCATGATTCTGCGCCCCAGCACGGGCGCCCACCATCCCCAGTACCACAAGGCCTGGCAGGGATACGGCAGATACGGTTCATGACACCATGCCGGCGTCAGCCCTCTCGCTCTTGAAGCAGGTGTGGCACAATTACTTCCTGACCGGTACAAAACCCTCACAAATCCACAGGATCGAAAACCTGTGCGGGACAATCGGGGACCGGGGTCGTGCCGCAATGCGTCAGGGGCACCGTGCATGGCCATTTATGCCCGCACTGCATATAGCAGCAAGTTGCATCCCCGGTCCCAAATATTAAGACGTGATACTAATTTACATCAAATATAGATTGGCCGGATTATTCACAAACTTGTGTTATTTATGAACTAAATCTTTCTTATCCGTAAATCGATAGACATCCTGTTCCGATAGCCGAACCCGTGGCCCCAAACCGCCCGGGAAGGGAGAGCAGACAATGTATGTCATCAAGACATGCGTCAAAACCAAGAACAAGTCTGCAATAACATGGTATGGCTTTCCTGCCCGTATCAGGCTTCTGGCCGTTACGATGGGGATGCTGTTTGCCTGTTGCATGCTCGCTTCCGAAGTATTGGCGCAGACAGAAACCGCCAAGACCGCCTTTACAAGCCATTATGAACCCGCTGCCTTTCCCATGACCGAAATGGGACAGGTGGCGATCGGCCCTCTCGTACCCATGCTGACCGCCACGCCCCATCTGTTCGGAAACTGGGGCGGCATACAGCCGTGGCTGACAAATCGGGGCATATTCCTTAATGTTACCGTCAATGAAGAATACATGGGTAACATTACCGGCGGCAAGCAGCGCGCCAACGTGCTGGCAGGCCAGGTCGCGGGTGCGCTGGACATAGACTGGCAACGCCTGGCAGGGATTCCATCGTTCTGGACCCATATGCTGGTCATCAACGGGCACGGCAACAGCCTGTCCAATGCCATGGGGGATTCGGTCACCAACCCTGAAGAAATATATGGCGCACGTGGCAACGTGGTTGCCCATCTGGTGGACATGTATGCTGACAAGGGCTTCCTGCGCGATCGCATCATCCTTTCGGTCGGTGTCATACCAACAGGCAGTTTTTTCAACCAGGATTATCTTGCCTGTTCGTTCATGAACGTATCGGTGTGCGGCAATCCGGCACCTTCCAAATACGTGCCGGGCGGACGAGACTGGCCTTCGGGCAACCTCGGTGCGGTCCTGCGGGTAAGGCCCACGCTGCGGACCTACATCATGGGTGGCATATTTGCCGTCAGCCCCCATGCCTATAACGGCGGCATATCCGGCTGGGCGCTGGGACAGGACGGACTGGGCAAGCTTTCCTCCCAGGTCGAGATCGGATGGAGCCCCTCCTTTGGCAGGCACCACCTGCTGGGCCACTACAAGATCGGGTACTGGTACGACAATTCCCGCTATCCCAACCTTTATGCCGACATAAACGGCAACTCCTTTCAGGCGAGCGGCCTGCCGCGGCGCTATGAATCCGGCATGAACGCGGCATGGCTCATGTTCAACCAGATGATCCACCGCAGCGGGGACGGACTGGCAAACGGACTGATCGTGATTGGCGGCGTTGATTATACGCAGGGCAGCCAGGTGGCCATGCGGGATCATGAATGGATCGGCCTGCTGCAAAGCGGCACCCCCTGGGGCCGCCCGCTGGATCAGGTGGGTGCGATGTTCCAGTACATGGAAATGAGCCATACCGTGGCCCTGCAGCAGGAATCCTCGCTTGCACTTGGGCTGCCCTACCTGCCCAATCAGTGGGGCGCCGTTTACGGCATACAGAGCCATGAAAACGTATGGGAAGCCTTCTACAGCATCCACGTTGCGCGTGGCACGGCTTTCCAGCCTGATTTCCAGTACCTGCAGCGCCCCGGGGCCACGACAACCTTCCATGATGCGGCGGTGATCGGGTTCCAGTTCACCACCAATCTCTGAACGGTCCGGTCAGGCTTTTCCGCTGAAATTCTGCACAAATAATAAGTAAAAACGTTTTCTGAACCCGGATATGCAGAAAAAATATTCTTGCAAGAAGATAACATTCCAATATCGGGAAACGTTATTGAAAAAATATAAAAAAGGAATGCAGCATGACGGAATACGTTGGCGCGATAGACCAGGGCACGACCAGTTCCCGCTTCATGATATTCGACCGGAAGGGAACGGTTGTTTCCGTCGCGCAGAAGGAACACCGCCAGATCTATCCCCAGCCCGGCTGGGTTGAACATGATCCAATGGAAATTCTTGAAAATACCAATGAAATGATTGGTGCCGCGATGGCGCGCGCCAATCTGGGTGCGCCCAGCCTGGTGTCGGTCGGCATAACCAATCAGCGCGAGACCGCCGTGCTGTGGGACAGGACAACGGGCCTGCCCCTTCATAACGCCATTGTATGGCAGGACACCCGCGTGGACCAGCTGGTCAGTGAATATGGCCGTGACGGGGGGCAGGACCGCTTCCGCGCCGTGACCGGCCTGCCGCTGGCAAGCTATTTTGCCGGTCTCAAGCTGCGCTGGCTGCTGGATAACGTGGAGGGCGCGCGCCAGAAAGCCGAAAGCGGGCAGGCGCTGTTCGGCACGGTTGACAGCTGGCTTTCATGGAACCTGACGGGAGGTACCAAAGGGGGCATTCATATCACCGACGTGACCAATGCCTCACGCACCCAGCTCATGAACCTGAAAACCTGCGCGTGGGATGAGGACATGCTCGAGGCATTTTCCATTCCCGCCGCATGCCTGCCCCGTATCGTGCCGTCATCACAGGTGTATGGCACGATCACGATCCCCAGCCTGCAGGGCACGAAACTTGCCGGTATTCTGGGGGACCAGCAGGCGGCCCTGGTCGGGCAGACCTGTTTTGCGCCGGGGGAAGCCAAGAACACCTATGGAACCGGTTCGTTCCTGCTGATGAATACCGGCACCGATCCGGTCCAGTCTGGGGCAGGGCTGCTGACAACGGTGGCCTACCAGTTCGGCACGGAAGAACCGCGCTACGCGCTGGAAGGCTCCATTGCCATTACGGGCGCGCTTGTGCAGTGGCTGCGCGACAATCTGAAGCTGTTCGATCTGGCGACACAGATCGAACCGCTGGCGCGCAGCGTGGCGGATAATGGCGGCATCTATATCGTGCCCGCCTTTTCCGGGCTGTACGCGCCTTACTGGAAGGAAAATGCCCGTGGCACCATTGTCGGGCTGACCCGTTACGTCACACGCGCGCATTTTGCACGCGCGGCACTGGAGGCAACGGCCTTTCAGGTGCGCGATGTGGTCGCCGCGATGGAGGAGGACAGCGGCATCATCCTGAGCAGCCTCAAGACGGATGGCGGCATGGTGGCGAACGAACTGCTCATGCAGTTTCAGGCCGATATCCTGAATGTGCCGGTCGTGCGCCCGAAGGTGGTGGAAACCACCGCCCTGGGCGCGGCCTATGCTGCAGGCCTGGCCGTTGGTTACTGGAAAAATATCGATGACCTGCGCGCCAACTGGGAAGTGGACCGCACCTGGCAGCCCACGATGCCGGCCGAACAGCGCAGCCGTTACCTGGCATGGTGGAAAAAGGCGGTACAGAAATCCTTTGACTGGGCGGAGTGATCCGGGTCCGGTCCAATACATAAGGAAACAGGCCAATGAATCGGGAATTCCTGGGCGAGCTGATTTCTGAAGCTCTTGCCGTATTCATCATCATTGCCTTCGGTGATTCGGTGGCGGCGATGTATCTCCTCTATGATCCCAGCCCATACCTGCAGTCCTACTGGGGGGTATGCATTGTATGGGGGCTGGGGGTGACTGTCGCCATCTATGCCACCGGGTCGGTATCGGGCACGCATGCCAACCCGGCGGTTACCCTTGCGCTGGCAACCTATCGCGCCTTTCCGTGGAAAAAGGTGCTGCCCTACTGGATGGCGCAGGTCGCAGGCGGCTTTGTGGGGGCAGGGCTGGTCTATGCGCTTTACTATCCTGTCATCAACCATTTCAATGATATCCACCACCTTGCCCGCGCGACTGGTGGCGGGGCGGGCGTGTTCTTTACCGCCCCCGCACCGGGCATAACCGTATGGCATGCCTTCAGTGATGAAATCATCCTGACCGCCATACTGATATTCGGCATCTTCGCCATTACCGAGCAGTATAACGAAATGGCGCCCGGCGCCAATTTCGGTGCGCTGATCATCGGTTTTCTGGTTGCGGCCATTGGCGCCTCCATGGGGTATCTGGAAGCATGGGCCATCAATCCGGCCCGCGATCTCGGCCCCCGACTGTTCGCCTGGCTGGCGGGCTGGCATGCGGCCGCCCTGCCTGCTGCGGGCCATTACTGGTGGGTGCCCATTGCCGGGCCACTGATCGGGGGACTGCTGGGGGCCACGGCCTACGAGTATCTGGTATTTCCCTTCCTGCCCGCGCAACTGCGTGCACAGAAGGCACTGCAGGGCAAGATCGAGGAAGAAAGCATCATCATAGGGGAGTGATGGCCCTTTCCTGCCGGCCCTGCCTTCCCGACACGGTGGCGGCAGGGTTGCAGGTCCGTTATCCGACAGGAAGGAGTGAGCCGGGCAGATGGATGTTGTCATTGGTATTGATGTGGGAACAGGCAGCGCGCGCGCGGGGGTTTTTACGCTTGATGGCCACAGGCTTGGCGCGGGTAGTACTCCCACCCGTACATGGCAGCCGCGCCCCGACCACATGCAGCAGTCTTCCACCGACATATGGCGTGCGGTGTGCAACAGCGTGGCCACCGCCCTGTCCCTGGCACGCGATGCGGCCGCAGGGGCACTGAAAGTATGCGGCATCGGGTTTGATGCAACCTGCTCACTGGTTGTGGTCGGTCCCGACGGGGGGCCACTCTCCATTGATATGGATGGTGCGCCGGAGCAGGACGTGATCCTGTGGATGGACCATCGCGCCATGGCCGAAGCCGCCGAAATCAATGCAGGTCAACACGACGTGCTGCGCTATGTGGGCGGTGTGATTTCACCCGAGATGGAAACGCCCAAGCTGCTCTGGCTCAGGCGCCACCTGCCCGATGTGTTTGCCCGCGCCACCCTGTTCCTTGACCTGCCGGATTACCTGACCTGGCGCGCAACCGGAGCCACGTCACGCTCACGCTGTTCGACCGTGTGCAAGTGGACCTACCTCGCCCATGAAAACCGCTGGGACGATGCCTATTTCCGTGCAATCGGGCTGGGCATGCTGGCTGATGAGGGCTACCGCCGCATCGGCACCGACATCAGGGCGCTGGGCGCGCGTGTCGGTGCCGGGCTGGACAGCCGCGCTGCTGCGGAGCTGGGCCTGCCGGCCGGTACGCCGGTCGCGGTTTCCGCCATTGATGCGCATGCGGGGGGCATTGGCGTGATCGGTAGCACGATCGGGGATGAACCGCCTGTGCTCAACCGGCGGCTGGCGCTGATTGGTGGCACATCAAGCTGCCATATGGCCGTCTCTCCCCAGCCCCGCTTCGTACCCGGGGTATGGGGGCCCTACCGAGATGCCATGCTGCCGGACATGTGGCTGAATGAGGCGGGCCAGTCAGCCACCGGCAGCCTGATTGACTTCATCATCACGACCCATCCCGCCACACCGGCATTGCGCCAGCAGGCCGAAAGGGAAGGCAGGACGATCTATCAGGTCCTGAACGACCTGCTTGCCGCATCTGAAGGCGGCAGGCCCGCGGGAACGCTGACGGAAGAGCTGCATGTCATGCCGGATTTCCATGGCAACCGTTCCCCCCATGCCGACCCGACACTGCGCGGCATGATCAGCGGGCTGGGCCTGAGCGCCACGGTGCGGGATCTGGCCGTGCTGTATCTGGCAACCATACAGGGACTGGCCTATGGCACGAGCGATATCGTGGCGATGCTGAACCGGCAGGGCTATGCGATCGATACGATCATCGCAACAGGGGGCGGTACGAAAAATCCCGTTTTCCTACGCGAGCATGCCAATGCCACGGGCTGCCGCATCGTGCTGCCGGAAGAACCCGATGCCGTGCTGCTGGGCAGCGCGGTAATGGCCGCCGTGGCGGCGGGAACCTATCGGACAATCGGGGCGGCCATGGCGGCCATGACACGCGTGCGGGCGGAAATATTGCCCGTTGCGGAAAGTGCCCGCTTTCATGAAGCGAAATTCCAGGTCTTTGCACAGATGCATGCCGACCAGATCCGCTACAGGCAGATCATGAACAAATAAGGTTTCTGGCATGGGAACTACATGATGCCCATGGCACTTTACAGGAAAAAAACAGAACCCTGTCCACCTGACAGAATACCAGAAAAAATCCATAAAAATCAATAAAGGGTATTATAATGGTGACTTCCAGGATCGTGGCCTGCATGACCACCATCGGCCTGTTGATGGCAGGCGGCGCGCAGGCGGCCGGCACGCTTACAATCGCTACCGTCAATAATGGTGACATGATCATCATGAAGGAATTATCGGGGGAGTTTGAAAAGGCCCATCCCGATATCCACCTGAACTGGGTAACACTGGAAGAGAATGTCCTGCGCCAGCGTGTCACGACCGACATCGCAACCCATGCAGGGCAGTTCGATATCCTGACCATTGGCAATTACGAAGTGCCGATATGGGCAAGGCAGGGCTGGCTGGCCGAACTCAGGCCCGGTTCCGATTACGGTATGGATGACATCATACCCTCCGTCCGTGCGGGGCTGAGTGTGGATTCCAAACTGTATGCCCTGCCTTTCTATGCAGAAAGTGTGATGACCTATTACCGGACCGACTTGTTTCAGAAGGCTGGGCTGACCATGCCGCAGCACCCCACCTATGACCAGATCCGCACCTATGCTGATAAAATTACTGACAAGGACAGCCAGATCTACGGCCTGTGCCTGCGCGGCAAGCCGGGCTGGGGGGAGAACATGGCCTATGTCAGTTCGCTGGTGAATACATTTGGCGGGCAGTGGTTTGGCATGGGGTGGAAGCCGATGCTCGACACCCCTGAATGGAAGGCGGCGCTGACATGGTACGTATCGGGCATGAAGGCCGATGGCCCGCCAGGGGCCACATCCAACGGCTTTAACGAAAACCTTGCCCTGTTTGCCAGCGGCCATTGCGGCATCTGGGTTGATTCAACGGTTGCGGGCGGCCTGCTGTTCGATCCCAAACAGTCACATGTGGCGGACAGGGTCGGCTTTGCCGCATCGCCCACCGGCCCGTATGGCAAGGGACCGACATGGCTGTGGAGCTGGAACCTGGCCATTCCCGCTTCCTCCAGGCATGCGGATGATGCGCGCCTTTTCATCGAATGGGCGACATCGAAGACCTATGTCCAACTGGTAGCGCAGCGCAAGGGCTGGGTGGCGGTCCCGGCGGGCACCCGCGTGTCCACCTACGACAATCCTGACTACCAGAAGGCGGCCCCCTTCGCCACATTCGTCCATACCGCCATAGACACGGCTGACCCCAACGGCCCGACAAAGCAGCCACGCCCCTATGGTGGCGCGCAGTTCGTGGGCATTGCCCCCTTCCAGGGCATTGGCACCCAGGTTGGCCAGACGGTGGCGGCAGCACTGTCGGGCCAGATGGCGATTGAACAGGCGCTAAGTGCGGCGCAGGCCGCCGTGACACGCACCATGCGCCAGTCCGGTTACCTGCACTGAAGGGGGCGACAATGCACAAGGCAGCCATACACACGCCCGCAGTCGCCCAGCCAGCAGGCAGGGCGGCCCGCAACCGGGACCTGCAGGGCTTCGTGCTTCAGTCACCCGCCATCATGCTACTGCTGGTCTGGTCGGTCGTACCACTGCTCATGACGCTGTGGTACTCCATGCGCAACTACAACCTTGTTGACCCCACGCAACAGGGCTTCGCGGGCATCAGCAATTACTGGTATCTGCTGACCGACCCGGATTTCCTGACATCGCTGGAAAACACGGCCATCCTGGTGGGTGGCGTGCTGGTCATATCGGTGGGGTTGGGTACCCTGCTGGCCGTTTTGTACAATGAGGAATTCGCAGGGCGCAACATCGCCCGCATTCTTGTCATCTCGCCCTTCTTCATCATGCCCACGGTGGCCGCCCTGCTGTGGAAGAACCTGATGCTCCATCCGATCTATGGCGTGTATTCCGCCATGATGCGGGCGGTGGGCCTGACACCGGTTGACTGGCTGTCACGTTACCCGCTGGCAACGCTGGTCATGATCGTATCGTGGGAATGGCTGCCCTTTGCGGTCCTGATCCTGCTGACTGCCATGCAGTCGCTCGATACCGAACAGAAGGAAGCCGCACGCATGGATGGCGCGGGCATGGTGGCGCAGTTCATCAACATCACCCTGCCTCACCTGTCGCGCGCGATTACGGTCGTGATCATGATCGAGACGATTTTCCTGCTGACCATATTTGCCGAAATCTCGGTCACCACGGCAGGGGGCCCCGGTGTCGCTTCCACCAACCTTGCCTTCCTCATCTACTCGCGTGCGCTGTTGCAGTTTGACGTGGGCGGGGCGTCGGCAGGGGGCGTGGTGGCCATTGTCATTGCCAATGTGGTGGCAGCCTTCCTGCTGCGCGCCGTGGCCCGCAATCTGGAGACCTGACATGGCACGCACCAGCACACGCCTGCGCCATGGCGCAACCGGCATACTGGCCTGGGGCATCGCCCTGTGGATGTTCTTCCCGATCCTGTGGATGTTCCTGACGGGCTTCAAGAGCGAACCCGACGCGGTTGCAACACCGCCGCATATCGTCTTCAGTCCAACGCTTTCAAGCTATCGGGATGTCTTTGCGCAGGAAAGCTACTGGCATTTCGCCATCAACAGTGTTGTCATCTCGACGGTGGCAACCCTGCTGGCGCTGCTTGTCTCCATCCCTGCGGCCTATGCCATGGCGTTCCTGCCGGGGCCGCGCACGCGCATGACGCTGCTATGGATGCTGTCCACCCGCATGCTGCCTGCCGTGGGCGTGCTGGTGCCGATCTACCTGCTGGCCCGCGCAACCGGCCTGCTGGACAGCCGGACGGGGCTGATCATCATCTACATGCTGACCAACCTGCCCATCACGGTATGGATGCTCTACACCTTCTTCCGCGAAGTGCCGGTTCCCATACTGGAAGCGGGGCGGATGGACGGGGCCACACGCTGGCAGGAAGTCACACAGGTTCTGATGCCGCTTGCACTGCCGGGCATTGCCTCGACCGGGCTGCTCTCCCTCATCCTGTGCTGGAATGAAACGTTCTGGTCACTGAACCTGACGTCCTCCGCCGCGGCACCGCTGACAACCTTCATTGCTTCCTTTTCCTCCCCCGAAGGGCTGTTTTTCGCCAAGCTGTCCGCCGCCTCGACGCTGGCGGTGGCCCCCATCGTGATCTTTGGCTGGGTGAGCCAGAAACAGCTTGTGCGCGGCCTGACATTCGGGGCGGTGAAATAAAGCCCCACGGCCCGCACGCCACACCCCACGCCCCCGTAACAGGAACGCACAGACCATGGCGACCGTAGAACTGCGCAGCCTGCGCAAGACCTATTCGAGCGAGGAAATCATCAAGGGTGTCTCTCTTTCCATTGCGGAACGGGAGTTCATCGTGTTCGTAGGCCCATCGGGCTGTGGCAAATCCACCCTGATGCGCATGATCGCAGGGCTGGAGGACATCAGTGCCGGTGACCTGCTGATTGACGGACGGCGGGTAAACGACACGGAACCCGCACGCCGCGGGGTGGCCATGGTGTTCCAGTCCTACGCGCTGTATCCACACATGACCGTCTATCGCAACATGGAGTTTTCCCTGCGGCTGGCAGGCATGCCCGAAGCCGAGCGACGGCAGCGTATCAGTGATGTGGCGCGCATCCTTCAGCTTGATCCCTATCTTGATCACAAGCCGGGCCAGCTGTCGGGTGGTCAGCGGCAGCGCGTGGCGATCGGGCGTGCGATCGTGCGCAACCCCAGGGTCTTCCTGTTCGATGAACCGCTGTCCAATCTCGACGCCGCATTGCGCGGGCAGATGCGCGTTGAACTGGCCAGCCTGCATCGCCGGCTTGGCGCAACCACAATCTATGTAACCCATGACCAGGTGGAAGCCATGACCATGGCCGACAGGATCGTGGTGCTGAACAGGGGGGGCGTGGAACAGATCGGCACCCCGCTCGAACTCTATCACCGGCCCCGCAACCTGTTTGTGGCGCGCTTCATGGGATCCCCCGCAATGAACCTGCTGCCCGGCAGCCTTCATGCGCTTTCCCCGCAAGGGGTCATGCAGGTGCGGGTCGGGGCGGTCAGCGTATCCATCCCCATGCAGCCGCAGCAGCCCGGACTGGAAGCGGGTGCCCCGGCCACGCTGGGCATCCGGCCCGAACATATCCGTATTGATCCGCATGGAGCAGTCGCAGGCGTGGTCGAAGTCAGTGAACGGCTGGGGGCGGTCACGCTGCTGCATGTACGCCTGCCTGACGGGCAGATGATCGTGGTGCAGACGGACGGGAACAACATGAACCGTGCCGATATGCCCGTAAACCTGACGTTTGAGGAAGAACACTGCCATCTGTTCGATGCGAATGGCCTGGCGCTGGCCCGCGGGGTGGAGCATCCCCTGCTTGCCAGCGTAGGGTAAACGATCCCTTTTTTCAGGATACAGGCATATGTATACGGAAAAACTCCGCCTTGACGGGCGTGTCGCGGTTGTAACCGGCGGCGCGCAGAACATCGGTCTGGCCTGCGTTACGGCGCTGGCGGAATTCGGCGCCCGCGTCATCATTGCCGATCGCGATGCAGAACTGGCGGCGGATGCCGTGAGCGGACTGGCGGCGCGGGGGCTGGATGTATCGGCCACGCTGCTTGACGTAACCGATACGGCACAGGTGGATGACTGCGCTAAGCGGATCGGGGCGGAGGAAGGCCGTGTCGATATCCTGGTCTGCAGTGCCGGGATATGCATTTCCGAAGTCCGGGCCGAGGACATGACGGACGGCCAGTGGCTCAGGCAGATCGATATCAATCTCAATGGGATTTTCCGCTGCTGCCGGGCATTCGGCCGCATCATGCTGGAACAGGGCAGGGGCGCGATTGTAAATATCGGGTCCATGTCGGGCCTGATTGTCAACCGCCCGCAGGAACAGGCGGCCTATAACGCATCCAAGGCCGGCGTGCATCAGTATACACGATCACTCGCGGCGGAATGGGCCATGCGCGGGGTGCGGGTCAATGCGGTCGCCCCCACCTACATCGAGACCACCCTGACCCGCTTTGGCATGGAGAATCCACGCCTGTACGACGCATGGCTGGAGGGTACGCCCATGCACCGCGTGGGCCAGCCCGACGAAGTCGCCTCGGTCGTGCAGTTTCTGGCATCGGATGCAGCCAGTCTGATGACCGGGGCCATTGTCAATGTCGATGCCGGGTTCACCGTATGGTAGATTACCGGAACAGGCAGCAAGGATGAATCCACTGCCTGATCATTCATTTAACCCGACCGGAATGGCATCCGGCCGGGTCTGCTCCCGTTAAGGATCAACACTCCGGGACGCTACCCGCCCATGGTGCCCGTCCGTCAGTACGGACCGTTCCCCTCCGATTCCTGACAGGGCCTGAATCATGCCTGCTCCCGGCTGATCAGAGCGTTCCGAACCTACGCAAATTTACGCAATGGACCTGTCGGGTACAGGCTGTAAGATCAGCGGCGCGATAGCGAAGGGCGGAAGTGGGGTCTGTGATTACACCTCTCCAGCGTGCAAGAGGGCAGTTTGGACTGGAAGTCAGGGCCTCCGGCTCCCGCACCCGCATGGCCGATCTGGTGCAGGCGGGGTGCTGTCGCCTGCTTTTTCCGCGCGTCGCGGGGCAGGGGGTGGAGGCCGCCACCGTCAACATATCTGGCGGCATTGCGGCAGGGGACCGCATCGAAGGCCGTCTTGCCTGTGGGGAGGGGACGGATCTTCTGGTGACTTCACAGGCGGCGGAGCGGATCTATCGCGCCCGCCCCGATGATGCGCCAGCCGAGATCACGGTCACATGCCGGATTGAGGCCGGTGCGCGGCTTGAGTGGCTTCCGCATGGCACGATCTTTTTCGATGGCAGCCACCTGCGTCGCCACATGACGGTGGATATGGCGGGCTCCTCCACCTTCCTGTTTCTGGAAAACCGGATATTCGGCCGCCAGGGCTCGGGGGAGCGTCTGTCGCGGCTGGCCGTCCGCGACCGCCTGTCCATCCGGCGTGATGGCGAAGCGCTGCTGGAGGACACGTTGCGGCTGGAAGGCACGGATGTGTCGGACCTGCTGGCACAGCCCGCCATCGCAGGCGGGCAGGGAGCCGTGGCGACACTGGTGCTGGTCAGTCCGCAGGCCATGGACCTGCTGCCTGCCCTGCGGTTGCAACTCGGGGCACCCGAATGCGCGGGGTTTGCCGCCTCGGCGTGGAATGGCATGCTGGTGGTAAGGGGGCTGGCCCGGGGGGGCTGGCCGCTGGAGGGTGCCGTGCGACACATCCTGCCCGTATTGCGGGGCGCACGGGCCATGCCTTCCACATGGCGGTCATGATGATGGCGGGGCGAGACAGGCGGATAACGGAGAGCGGATCGAGACATGAAGCTGACACCCCGAGAAAAGGACAGGCTGCTCATTTCCATGGCGGCGATGGTGGCCCGGCGCAGGCTGGAGCGTGGCGTGCGCCTGAATTACCCCGAAGCCGTGGCCCTGATTACCGACCATGTGGTGGAAGGGGCACGTGACGGGCAGAGTGTTGCCGATCTCATGGCCAGTGGTGGCCATGTGCTGGCGCGCGCGCAGGTCATGCCCGGCGTGGCCGAGATGATCCATGACGTGCAGGTCGAGGCGACCTTTCCCGATGGTACGAAACTGGTGACAGTCCATGACCCGATACGCTGACCCGCTGCCCGAAGGCGCCGTGCCTGGCGAAATCCTGCCTGCCGGTGGTGACATTGCCCTAAACGACGGCCAGCCCCGCCGCGTGCTGCGCGTGACCAATACCGGTGACCGCCCTGTACAGGTCGGCAGTCATTACCATTTTGCCGAGGTCAATCCCGCCCTGCATCTTGACCGCGCGCAGGCGCTTGGCTGGCGGCTGGATGTGCCATCGGGTGGCGCCGTGCGCTTTGAGCCGGGGCAGGAGCGTGACGTGACACTGGTGCCGCTGCGCGGTTTGCGGCGCGTGATCGGCTTCAGGGGGGATGTGATGGGGGGCGTGGATCAATGACCCGTCTTGCGCGGCATGATTATGCGGGCCAGTTCGGTCCCACCACGGGCGACCGGGTGCGGCTGGCGGATACCAACCTGCTGGTGGAGGTGGAAAAGGATTTTACCATCTATGGCGAGGAAGTGCGTTTTGGCGGCGGCAAGACCATCCGTGACGGCATGGGCCAGTCCCAGGTCACGCGGGCGCAGGGCGCTGCGGATACCGTCATCACCAATGCGCTGATCATCGACCACTGGGGTATTGTCAAGGCCGACGTGGCGCTGCGCGACGGGCGGATCGCGGCCATTGGCAAGGCGGGTAATCCCGATATCCAGCCCGGTGTGGACATCATCATCGGGCCGGGCACGGAAATCATCGCAGGTGAGGGTAAAATCCTGACGGCGGGCGGCATGGACAGCCACATTCACTTCATCTGTCCCCAGCAGATCGAGGAAGCGCTGGCATCCGGCATCACCACCATGCTGGGCGGGGGCACCGGGCCTGCCACGGGCACGGCGGCCACCACCTGCACGCCGGGTCCGTGGCATCTGGCGCGCATGCTGCAGGCGGCCGACGCCTTTCCTGTCAACCTGGCCTTTGCGGGCAAGGGCAATGCGTCCCGCCCCGAAGCGCTGGAGGAAATGGTGCGCGCGGGGGCAAGCTGTCTGAAGCTGCATGAGGACTGGGGATCGACACCCGCCGCCATCGACTGCTGCCTGGGCGTTGCCGACCGGATGGACGTGCAGGTCATGATCCATACCGACACGCTGAACGAAAGCGGCTTTGTTGAGGACACGATCGCGGCCTTCCGGGGCCGCACCATCCATGCCTTCCATACCGAAGGGGCGGGCGGTGGCCATGCGCCGGACATCATCCGGGTGGCGGGGCTGCCCAATGTGCTGCCGTCTTCCACCAACCCCACGCGGCCGTATACGCGTAATACGCTGGACGAGCATCTGGACATGCTCATGGTCTGCCATCACCTTGACCCGAAGGTGCCGGAGGATATCGCCTTTGCCGAAAGCCGCATCCGGCGCGAGACCATCGCGGCGGAGGATATCTTTCACGACATGGGCGTGCTGTCCATGATGTCATCCGACAGCCAGGCCATGGGCCGCGTGGGTGAAGTACCGCTGCGCACATGGCAGACGGCCCACAAGATGAAGGCCCAGCGCGGCCCGCTGCCGGGTGATGGCGCGGCGGACAATAACCGGGTCAAGCGCTACATCGCCAAATATACCATCAACCCGGCGATAGCCCACGGGGTATCGCATGAAGTCGGGTCCATCGCGGTGGGCAGGCTGGCGGATCTTGTGCTGTGGGACCCCGCCTTCTTTGGCATCAAGCCCGATCTGGTCATAAAGGGCGGCGCGATCGCCTATGCCATGATGGGCGACCCGAACGCCTCCATCCCCACGCCGCAGCCGGTGCATGGCCGGATGATGTTCGGCGGCTATGGCGGCGCGCTGACACATACAAGCCTGACATTCGTGTCAAAGGCGGCGCTGGAGGATGATATCGGCCGGAAACTTGGCCTGAGCAAGGGCCTTGCCGCCATATCCGACACGCGCGGCGGCATTGGCAAGAGCAGCATGATCCATAACGACGCCATGCCGCATATCGAGGTCGATCCTGAAACGTATGAGGTGCGTGCCGATGGCGTGCTGCTGACATGCGAGCCTGCCGACATCCTGCCCATGGCCCAGAGGTATTTCCTGTTCTGATGACCCGTGTTGCCGAAATCTTGCCAGCGGGAAGCTGGACCGAAGACAGTGCGGCGGATGTATTCGCCGCCGATTATGAGGGCCGCCACCGCCGGCGCATGATGCTGCCCCTGCGTTCGGGCGCGAAAGTGCTGCTGGACCTGGACCATGCCCGCCTGCTGCATGATGGTGACGGCCTGCGGCTGGAGGATGGCCGTATCATACGGGTCGAGGCCATGGCGGAGGACCTGATGGCAGTTACCGCACATGACGCGCTGCATCTGCTGCGGCTGGCCTGGCATCTGGGCAACCGGCATCTGCCCGCCGCCATTGAAGAACAGCGTATCCTTGTGCGTCAGGACCATGTGATTGCCGACATGATCCGTGGCCTTGGTGGGCATGTCCGTACCGTGCAGGCCCCCTTTGACCCCGAAAGCGGGGCCTATGCCGGGCGCACGGGCGCACATGGACACACTCACGATCACAATCACGACCATGCCCATTCCCATGACCATGGCGGCGGTCACCACCATCATTCGCATGACTGACCACGCGCCGCTGGCCGGGCAGGATTTCCTGCGGCTCCTGTCATGGGTATCGCCTGCTTTCCCTACGGGCGGCTATGCCTACAGCCATGGACTGGAATGGGCGGTTGAGCGCGGCGCCGTATGTGATGTGGACACGCTGTGCGCATGGATCAGCGCCCTGTTGCGGCATGGCAGCATGGGCAACGACCTCATCATCCTGCACGCGGCATGGAATGCTGGCGAGGATGACATGCGCCTGCGTGATATCGCCCGGTTCGCCTGTGCCTGCGCGTCATCACGGGAGCGGTATGAGGAAACCATCCATCAGGGCGAGGCCTTCCTGCGCGCGGCCGGGGTATGGGACGTCGTACCGCCAAGGGCTGCCCTGGCGGGCGTGCGCTGGCCCCTGCCAGTGGCGCAGGGAGTTGTGTTCCGTCGTGGGGGTGTTGCGTGTGGGCAGGCCGTGCTTTCGGGGGGATATGCGGCAGTGGCCGCCCTTGTCTCCGCCGCCGTAAGGCTGGTGCCGCTGGGCCAGACCGACGGGCTGCGCGCGCTTTCCCGGATGGAGCCCGTTGTGGCGGCGGTGGCGCGGCATGCACGGGAGCAGACACTGGAAGACGTGGGCGGGGCCTGTTTTGGCTCCGACCTTGCGGCCATGCATCACGAAACCCAGGAAACAAGGTTGTTCAGGACATGACAAAGGCAAAACACGGTCCGCTGCGCGCGGGCATTGGTGGACCGGTCGGCACGGGCAAGACGGCATTGATGGATGCGCTGTGCCGCCATTTTCGGGATGACTACAATATCGCCGCCATCACGAATGACATCTACACGCGTGAGGATGCCGAATTCCTGACCCGCGCGGGTTCGCTGCCGCCCGAGCGGATCATGGGCATCGAGACTGGCGGCTGCCCGCATACCGCGATTCGTGAGGATGCCAGCATCAACCTGTCCGGCATTGCGGAACTGACGGACCGCTTCGCCGGGCTGGATCTGGTGCTGGTGGAAAGCGGGGGGGACAACCTTGCCGCCACCTTCAGCCCGGAACTGGCGGACCTGACCATCTATGTCATTGATGTCTCGGCTGGTGACAAGATCCCGCGCAAGGGTGGGCCCGGCATTACACGCAGTGACCTGCTGGTCATCAACAAGATCGACCTTGCGCCGCATGTGGGCGCGGACCTTGGTGTAATGGACCGTGACAGCAGGCGCATGCGCGGCACGCGGCCTTTCGTGTTCGCCAATATCCGTGCGGGCGAGGGGGTGGAGGCGATTGCCCGCTTCATTATCGAACAGGGTGGCCTGTAACATATCGGTTCGGTAAGGGCGGGCGGCCTTTACGCCCTGAACCCGTTCCGGCCGCAGGCGGAACGACGCGTATGTCGGCGCGGCACGTGCCGGTTATCTGGCCGGACGGTTGGGTACGGCGCGGTTCCTGCCAGATAAAAAGCCTTGAAAGCGGCCTTTCTAAGTAATTTCACGCATCCCGTTCTGCCGGTGCAATTTCGTAATGTTTCCCTGTTGCCAGTCGGTGACCGCAGCCACAAGGGGACGTTCATGATTGCGCCTGTGCACCGGTTCATGATGAACCGGAAGAAAAAACTGCTGCGTTGCGGCAGTATCCTGTCGGCCTGTGCCGCAATCGGGACCGCCCTGCCGCAGCAGGCCCGCGGCGCTACAACCGTCAATTTTGGCAAGGACCAGTTCTTTACCCTTGGCTTGGGTGTCAGGGCGCAGTATCTCAGCCATGATACCACCATGCCGAAGAATGGCGATGCCGCCAGCGCCAGCGATCTGCGTATCTACATGGGTGCGCAGTTCCATAAATACGTCAAGTCCACGCTCAACCTTGAACGCCTGCGTGACGGGAACTGGAACGTGCTCGATGGCATCCTGCAGGTCGAGCGGTGGAAGGCGTTCAATGTCTGGGGCGGCCGCATGCTGACCCCCAGTGACCGCTCAAACCTTGATGGCCCGTATTTCCTCAGCACCTACGCCTTCCCGCTGGTATCGCAGTATCCCGGCGCGTGGTCGGGGCGTGATGACGGCATTTCCGTATGGGGCAAGCTGCTCAAGGACCACTTCCGCTACGTGGCGGGTGTCTATCGCGGGCATAACTGGGTCAGGGGTGGATCCAACTATGGCGAACATCCGCTGTTTGCCGCCCGTCTGGAATACAACTTCCTCGATCCCGAACCCTCGCCCGCCTATTACACGGCCAGTACCTATTACGGTAAGGCGGACATCCTCGCCATTGGCCTTGCCGGGCAGTATGAAACCGATGGCGTGGGCACCGCGGAGCAGAAAGGCGACTACAGGGCATGGAATATTGATGGCCTGTTCGAAAAACGCATCGGCAAAAACGCCCGCGGTGGCGTGTACACGCTGGAAGGGGCGTACTACCAGTACTATACCGGCGGCGTGAAGGATATTGCCGCGGGCTACGGGCAGAAATCAGCCGATTACGGCAATGTGGGCGGCGTCAGTGACGGCACGGCGTTCCTGGCCAGCACGGCCTACCTCATCCCCTACAGGCTGGGCTGGGGGCGGATCCAGCCGCTGGTGCGCTATCAGGAGTTCCGTTTCAGGAAGGACATGTATGGCCCCGGTCACCCCAAGACCACGCAGTTCGATGCCGGCGCCAATTATGTCATGGACGGGCATAACCTGCGCTTCACCTTTGATTATGCCCGCTACAAGCCCCAGGGCACGCGCGCGATCGGCGCCTTCCTGCTGGGCATGCAGTTCCAGTACTGAAGGCGGCGACCCCGTCATACCATCTGAAAGGCGGCCCGGTTGCAGCCACCGCCGGGAGATATCCGAATGCTGATCTTCACGCGACAGGTTATGGGCACGGCTGTCATGCTGGCCTGCGGGTTCGCGCCGGGCATGGTGCATGCGGCACCGAAGCCCGCGCTTGAAACACTGGACTGCCGCCATCTTCTGGCGGAGGACGTAAGGCTGTTCGATCGGCTGACCGCATTGCAGCGCAGCGAAGCCCGCGCCGTTGCGAAGGACGCGGCGCCGGAGGAAAAGGGCTTTTTTGTAAAATTCGATCCCGTACCGGGTCTTGGCATCATGAAGGGTGCGACCCTGACCCCGGCCGGTCACCCCGTGCAGGAGGATGCGACCGAACGCAGTCTCGATCAGGTGCGGCAGAAACTGACAGCCGTGCGCGGCATGGAACAGCGCAGGCTATGCCCGGAGGTCGCGGCCCCCGACATGCAGCAGGACCGCCTGTCCGATGATGGGGTCCGGAGCGCCCGATAGGGTGAAAGGGCCCTACTCATCGCGCAACAGGCGCGATGCGGTGGCCGCGGCCGCGGCGCGCGTGCTCAGGCCGGTCTTGTTGTAGATCTGCTCGATATGCTTGTCGATCGTGCGGGGGCTGACCTGCAGGATATCGGCAATGTCACGGCTGGTCTTGCCGCGTGATATCCATAAAAGCACTTCCGCTTCCCGCGTGCTCAGGCCCAGTCGCTCACGCAGTATCCGTTCGGGAAACAGCGCCTGTCGGGTAATACGCAGCAGCAGTTCGTCCGGCCCGGTGGCGCCGACCAGGATCAGGACGAATTCGTGCTCGCCCATGCCCTGGCGCAGCAGTACCCCACCGGGTGCGGGCAGCATGCCGGGCAGAGGGATGGCGGCCCCCGTCGTGTCCGCCAGTTCATCCAGGATAAGCCCGGCTTGCGGGGTGGCCCACAGCACGGTGCCGGTGCGGCTGGTGGCGAACAGGAAGCGCCCGGCATGGTCCAGCGCGCCATGGGCCGAGCGGATGCGCGCCGCCGCTTCGATGCGCACGCCAATACGGGCCATGACTTCTTCCAGCCGCAGGGGTTTTGTCACGTAATCAGCTGCCCCGGCCTCAAAGGCGCGGATGACGTGTTCCGTCTCGGTCAGGCCGGTCATGAAGATGATGGGCACGGCAGCCAGCCGCA
Organism: Komagataeibacter sp. FNDCF1; assembly: GCF_021295335.1. Classification (NCBI taxonomy): domain Bacteria; kingdom Pseudomonadati; phylum Pseudomonadota; class Alphaproteobacteria; order Acetobacterales; family Acetobacteraceae; genus Komagataeibacter; species Komagataeibacter sp. FNDCF1. The sequence goes on from NZ_JAIWOT010000001.1 coordinate 112,393, forward strand.
TGTCATGGCGCAGGGTCGTGCATACATCCCACCCGTTCATGCCGGGCATCAGGGCATCGACCATGATCAGGTCGGGCACGGTGCGCGCCACCACCTCCAGCGCGGCCCGGCCCGACTGTGCCAGCAGCACCGTATAGCCGCCTTCGGCCAGTGTTTCATCCATAAGAGCCCGATCCGAAAGTTTTTCAACCCTGACAATGCCTTGCTGTCCGTCGTGTGAGCATTCGGATTGAGGCGATCAATGTCCATGCGGTTGAGGAAGCAATGGATTGTTCCCAATCTTTGGCGAGCCGCCTGCATCGTCCCAGCCATGCGAATGTCCGTTCCACCACCCAGCGACGCGGCAGGATCTGAAAACCCTTCACCGTATCGGACCGCCTGATGATTTCGAGGGTCCATTTTCCCATGGAGGCGAGCGCGGATCGCAATTTGTCGCCAGCATAGCCGCCATCAGCGAAGATGTGGCGCAGCCAGGGAAAGCGCCTGCGTATCGCTGCCAGAACATCAACGGCCCCATCACGGTCCTGGATATCAGCGGCATGAACGAGGAGAAAGATCAGGAAGCCGCAGGTATCCGTCACGATATGGCGCTTGCGGCCCTTGACCTTCTTCCCCGCGTCATAGCCCGAAATCCCGCCGCTTTCCGTGGTTTTCACCGACTGGCTGTCAATCACGCCCGCGCTCGGAGAGGCGTCACGTCCCTCGATCTCGCGCAGGCTCATGACCAGCACCGTATTCATGACCTCGAACACTCCGGCATCACGCCAGGCGTAAAAATAGCGCCTGATGGTCGAGACCGGCGGAAAGCATTTCGGCAGCAGACGCCACGCACACCCGGCCGAGGCTATGTAGAGCATCGCATTGACCACCTCGCGCATATCCGTCGTGCGCGGACGACCGCCCCGTTTCGCCGGGGGCACAAATGGCATGATCAAAGTCCACTCCCCGTCCGTCATGTCCGATGGATATCGCAATCTTTCCCGGCTATACTCGCGCCGGGCAATACCAGTCCATGTCACCATTCACTCCATCTCTCTGCAAAGACGGATGAATCACAACAGGCTGGTATTGTTCAAAAACTTTCGGATCGGGCTCTAAGGCCCAGCACTGCCGGGTCGTCATCAATGACAAGAACGGTCTTGCGGGTCGTGTCGGGCGTTGTCATGGCGCGGGTGGCTCCAGGTGATGCCGCAGGGCTTCGAGCTGATAGGTGGCGGCCAGTTCACCCAGCGGGGCCAGTGCTTCGCGCAGGGTGGGGTTTTCGGTCTGGAGCATGACAAGATGCTCACGCAGGCGCCGCATGTTGCCGGCATCGAGCAGGCCCAGAAGCGTGGCGCGTTCCGCCTCGGGCAGGGGGGCTGCCGGGGCTGTCGGCCCGTCCACCGTGCCAGCCATGCCGTCTGTCGGAAAAATCCATGCCAGGTCAAGCATCTGCCCGATTTCGGTGATCAGCACGGACAGGTTCACGGGTTTGCCCAGCACCGGGCAGTCATCCAGCGAGGGGACATGGCGGTCCGCGCTCTCCACCAGATTGCCGGTCAGGAACATGATCGGTACGGAGGAAAAGGGAGACTGCCGTATCCGTAGCGCAAGGTCGCGCCCGTCCATGCCCGGCATGGACAGATCCAGCAGCAGCAGGTCCGGGCGCACGATGGGCAGGCGGTCAAGGCATTCCGCGCCATTTTCCGCGCCCTCGAACACAAAGCCGCAGTGTTCAAGGATTTCGCGCATGATCAGCCGGTGTTCGGCATTGTCGTCCACCACCAGCACGGTGCGCCGCGTGCCTTCATATCCGACCGGAATGGCAGGAAGCTGGGGTGCAGGTTCCACCTGCCGGTTCGACAGCATGAGCCGCACGCGAAAGCGCGAGCCTTCGCCCGGTTTGCTGGTGAATGTCAGTTCCCCGCCAAGGATTTCCGTCAGCAGCCGGGTAATGGTCAGCCCCAGCCCGGTGCCCGGCACGCCCGCGCTTCCCGCGCCGCGCTCGAAGGGTTCGAATATGCGGGTGTAGTCGGCCTCCGCAATGCCGGGTCCGGTATCGGCTATGATGAATTCCGCGATCTGGCCATGCCAGCGGGCGGAGAATGTCACGCTGCCACGGCGGGTGAACTTGACCGCATTGGACAGCAGGTTGAGCAGGATCTGGCGCAGGCGGTGCTCGTCACACGTGACCACGGCGGGCAGGTAGCCGGGCTGCCAGACAAGATCCAGCCCCTTGGCCATGGCCTGCGGGCGGATCATCTGGGCAACCGATTCAAGGAAGGCGGGCAGGGCGACGGTATCGGCATGGAGTTCGATCCGCCCGGCCTCGATGCGCGATATGTCGAGCAGGCCCGACAGGATGCTGGTGATGTGCTCGCCACTTTCGCGCATGGTGCCCAGCGCCCTGTGGCGTTCGGGTGGCAGGCGTGCGTCATGCTGCAGAAGCTGGATATAGCCCATGATGGCGTTGAGTGGCGAACGGATTTCATGGCTTATGCCGCTGATGTAACGGGTCTTGGCCAGGCTTGCCGCCTCCGCCTTTTCCCGCGCGTGCTTGAGCGCATGGTCGGTGCGGCGGCGGGCGCGGATCTCGTTCATGAGCAGCCGGGTCTGGTGCAGTGTCTCACGCGTGGCCGTGCGGCGGCCTTCCTGTGCCATGACCAGCAGCCACGTCCCGATGGCGCTGGCCACAAGGACAAGCAGGAACATGCCGTTCCACGCATATCCCATCTGCCATGCCACCAGCCCCAGCCCAAGCGTCATGCCGCCCAGCATGAGCGCAAACCGCCCGCCCGGCGCCAGAAGCCTGCGGCGCACGGAAGGCGGCAGGGCGCGCAGGGGGGCCGTCAACTGGCTGCCCATGCGTGTGGAAACCGGCTTGCAGCGGTCACGGCAGCGCCCGTCCAGCGAACAGCACAGTGAGCAGATCGTCCCGCCATAGGCAGGGCAGGATGCCATGTCCTCCGCCTCGAACGTATGTTCGCATATCACGCATTCCATGGCCGGACGCGTGTTCCACCCGGCAGGCTGCGGACGTGCCAGATAGGTGCGGCCATGTGTCAGCCATGCCAGCACGGGTGCCGTGGCCCAGGCCACCGCCAGCGTCAGGAAGGGGGCGTAGGCGGCGGCATGGGCGCCAAAGGCCCCGCGGTAGGCGGCCAGGCCCGTACCTGCGGCCAGCGCCCATGCCCCCAGACCCACAATGTTGAAATCCGGCAGCATGGCGCGCTTGAACTCCACCAGCGCGGGGCTGAGGCCAAGCGGCTTGCAGATGGTCACGTCCCCCACGATCGCGCCAATCCATGCACAGGCCAGCACGCCGTACAGCGTGATGCCGGTCTGGATCGTGCTGACCAGTCCCGCTTCCATCAGTACGAACGCGATGGCGACATTGAATACGACATAGAATACCCGCCCCGGATGGGTATGGGTCAGGCGGGAGAAGAAATTCGACCATGCCAGCGACCCGGCATAGGCATTGGTGATGTTGACCTTGACCTGCGCCAGCGCGACAAGGGCGACGGTCAGGAAGGTCGCGACCGGTGCCGGCGTGAACGTGCCCCATGCAAAGCGGTACATCAGGCCGGGCTGCACGGCCTGTTGCGCCGGAAAACCTGCCCGCAGCAGGATCCATGCCAGCAGTGACCCCGCCAGCAGCTTGAAGGCATCCAGCACGGCCCAGCCCGGGCCGCCCAGTATTAGTGCTGTCCACCACTGCCGCCGGGTGGCAGCGGTGGGGGGTGGCAGGAAGCGCAGGAAATCGATCTGTTCGGCGCTCTGGCACACCAGCACGATCATGAGCGAGGCCGCCGTGCCTATGGCGATGGGGTCCAGCATGCCGGGCCGGGTCAGCAGGCCACCCGAACGGGTCCATGCATGCAGCAGGTCACGATGTGTTGCCACCACAACGGCCAGCGGAATGATGTTCAGCGCGAACCAGACCGGCTGTGTCGCGATCTGGAAACGGGCGATGAACGTCATGCCCCACGTGACCAGTGGAATGACGATGGCCGCGCACAGCAGGTAGGCCAGCCATAGCGGCATGCCCAGCAACGCATGCAGCGTACCCGCCAGTATGGCCGCCTCCAGCCCGAAGAAGATGAAGGTAAAGCTGGCATAGAGCAGGGACGTGATGGTCGAGCCGATATAGCCGAACCCCGTCCCGCGCGTCAGCAGGTCGATATCCAGCCCGGCGCGTGCCGCGGTCACGCATAGCGGCAGGGTGATGGTGAAGATGACAGCGGTGACAAGGGCGATGGCCACCGCCGTGTTGGCAAAACCGAAGGCCAGCGTAAGCGTGCCGCCTATGGCTTCCAGCGCCAGGAAAGAGATCGACCCCAGTGCCGTCAGCGCTGCGCGCATGGGTGTTGCCGTGCGGGCACGGCGCGCGGTGAAGCGCAGGGCGTAATCCTCGAATGTCTGGTTCGCGGCCCAGCGGCTGTAGGCCCGGCGGGGACGTACGATACGCAGGCGGCTGGTCGGGTCGGGCACGGTTTACGGTTTCCACGGTCTGGGGCGGCGGGGCCCATCATCGTAACGCAAAGGGCTGCGGGACATACGCAGGAATGCGTATGGGAAAGGCTTTCCTGTCGGTTGATAATGGATGGAGCAGCAAAAGGACCGTTCATCATGCCTGTCAACCGGCCCCATCTTTCCCGGCGTGCGTTCGGACGTCTTGCCCTTGCCTCCTCGGCGGCTGCTGTGGGGGGGATGTGGCGGTCCGCCCCGGCGCGTGCGGCAGCCCCCACGGGTGAGCCGATCAGGGTGGGCATCCTGCATTCCCTCTCCGGCACGATGGCCATCAGCGAGACCACGCTGAAGGATGTCATGCTTATGCTGATTGCCGAACAGAACCGCAGGGGGGGCGTGCTGGGGCGGCCGCTGGAACCCGTGGTGGTGGACCCGGCCTCCAACTGGCCGCTTTTTGCCGAAAAGGCGCGCCAGCTGCTGTCGGTGGACAGGGCGGCGGCCGTGTTCGGCTGCTGGACCAGCGTGTCACGCAAATCGGTGCTGCCGGTGTTCGAGGAACTCAACGGCATCCTGTTCTATCCCGTGCAGTATGAAGGACAGGAATGCAGCCGCAACATCTTCTATACCGGTGCTGCCCCCAACCAGCAGGCTATCCCGGCGGTTGATTACCTGCTGAGCGAGGACGGCGGCGGGGCAAGGCGGTTCGCGCTGATCGGCACGGACTACGTCTATCCGCGCACGACCAACCAGATCCTTGTCAACTACCTCAGGGCCAAGGGAATCGCGGAAGCGGACATCATGGTCAATTATACGCCGTTCGGGCAGTCCGACTGGCAAACCATCGTCTCCCAGATCAAGGCCTTTGGCTCGGCAGGCAGGAAGACCGCCGTGGTTTCGACCATCAATGGCGATGCGAACGTGCCGTTCTACAAGGAACTGGGCAATCAGGGCATTTCGGCCACCGACATCCCGGTCATGGCCTTCAGTGTGGGGGAGGAGGAACTGGCGGGCATGGATACCGCGCCGCTGGTGGGCCAGCTTGCCGCATGGAACTATTTCGAAAGCATCGACACGCCTGCCAACACCGCCTTCATCAAACAGTGGCACGACTATACCAAAAACCCCAAGCGTACCACCAACGACCCGATGGAAGCGCATTATATCGGCTTCAACATGTGGGTGCAGGCCGTAACGAAGGCAGGCACGACCGATCATGACAGGGTGATCGATGCCATGATCGGCATCCGCCAGCCCAACCTGACGGGCGGCGTCGCCGAAATGCTGCCCGACCATCACCTGACCAAACCGGTCTATATCGGTGAAATCCAGGAAGACGGCCAGTTCTCGGTCGTATGGAAAACGCCCGGCCTCGTACCCGGTCAGGCATGGTCGCCCTGGGTGCCGGAAACGAAGGATATGATCGGGGACTGGAGCCAGCCCGTCTCGTGCGGAAATTACAACAAGGCAACCCGGACCTGCCTTGGGCACAAACATGCTTAAAGCATGTTCCGCCTGCCTTGTGGCGGTGCTGTGGCTGGGGGCGGCGCTGCTGCCGGATGCTGCCCATGCCGATGCGTTCTCCGGTCTGTCCAGCGCCCGGCCTGATGAAATGACGGCCACCATTTCCGCGCTGGCCGGATCGGGTGATCCGCAGGCAGGCGCCGTGCTGCAGGCACTGGGGGAGCGGCATCTCTTCATGGCCCCGGATGGCGGTCTGTACATCCGCCATGGTGATACCTGCGTCGATGCCCGCACCGGCCAGCCTGTCGCCACCGTGCCGGAGGGGCTGAAGCCGGTGCGCCTGAACAACCGCATCCGCACGGCGCTGGCGGGCGCGCAGGCCGAAATGGCGCTGCTTGCCCCGCAGGCCGACATCCGGCTGAAGGCGGCGGACGCGCTTTATGGCCGGCATGATCCCGCCATGCTGCCCGCCCTTGACCATGCCCTGTCGGTGGAAAAGGACAGGGCTGTGCGCACGCGGCTCATGCAGGCACGTGCAGCGACCATCCTGGCCCGGCCCCCCGCGCAGGACGCGCAGGACCAGCGGCTGGTGGCGGTCCGGTCACTTGCGACGGCAGGCGGGCTGGAGGCGCGTGGCATTCTGGCCGGTGTCGCGCTGTCGGATGCGGAAGCGCCACCGGTGCGCCATGCCGCGCAGGCAGCCGTATCCAGCATCGACTGGCACCTGCGGGCATGGAGCGTGGCGCAGAATGCCTTTTACGGCCTGAGCTACGGTTCCGTGCTGCTGCTGGCGGCAACGGGGCTTGCCATCACCTTTGGCGTGATGGGCGTGATCAACATGGCCCATGGCGAGATGATGATGATCGGCGCCTATGTGACGTGGATGGTGCAGCAGGGCATCCGTGCCACCGTGCCCGCGCTGGAACCGGTGGCGATCCTTGTGGCCATTCCGGTCGCGTTCGCGGTGTGTGGCGCCCTGGGCATGCTGATCGAGCGGGGACTGATCCGCTTCCTGTATGGCCGCCCGCTGGAAACGCTGCTGGCCACATGGGGGCTTTCGCTCATCCTGCAGCAGGCCGTGCGGTCCATTTTCGGTCCGACGAACATTGCGGTGCAGACGCCTGCATGGCTTTCGGGTTCGGTTGCGGCCGGCGGCATGGACATCACGCTCAACCGGCTGGCCATCCTTGTTTTTGCGGGGCTGGTGCTGGGGGGTCTCATGCTGGTGCTGCGCCGCACGCCGCTGGGGCTGCAGATGCGTGCCGTCACCCAGAACCGGCGCATGGCGGCCCTGATGGGCATCCGCACGCCACGGGTTGACGCACTGGCCTTCGGACTGGGCGCGGGGCTGGCCGGACTTGCGGGTGTCGCGGTCAGCCAGATTGACAATGTCAGCCCCAATCTGGGGCAGTCCTACATCATCGACAGCTTCATGGTGGTGGTGTTCGGTGGCGTTGGCAACCTGTGGGGCACGCTTGCGGCCGCCATGGCGCTGGGCATGGGGGGCAAGGTGCTGGAACCGGCCATTGGCGCGGTGTCGGCCAAGATCGCCATTCTCGTGCTGGTCATTCTCTATATCCAGCGGCATCCGCGCGGCATGTTTCCCGTGCGTGGGCGGGGAGTTGAATCATGAACCCGTTTTCTATCCACGCGCCGCGCGGTCTGCGCGGCGTGACCTGGATGGCGGTGGCCGTGGTGGTGGCCGCCGGTGGGCTGGCCATGGCAAGCCTGCTGCCCGAGGGCAATCCCTTCCACGCATCCGCCTTTGTCGTGTCGCTGGCGGGCAAGTACCTGGCCTATGCCATGCTGGCGCTGTCGGTTGATCTGGTCTGGGGTTTTGCCGGGATCCTGACGCTGGGCCATGCGGCGTTCTTCGCGCTGGGGGGGTATGCCATGGGCATGTACCTGATGCGCGAGATCGGGGCGCGGGGGGTATACGGCAATGCCAGCCTGCCGGATTTCATGATCTTCCTGTCCTGGAAAAGCCTGCCATGGTACTGGTGGGGATCGGAACATTTTGCATGGGCCGCCTTTCTGGTCGTGGCCGTGCCGGGGGGGCTTGCGGGTGTGTTTGGCTGGCTTGCCTTCCGTTCGCGTGTCTCGGGCGTGTACCTGTCCATCATCACGCAGGCGCTGACCTATGCGCTCATGCTGGCCTTTTTCCAGAACGGGCTGGGTTTTGGCGGCAATAACGGGCTGACGGACTTCAAGGATGTTCTGGGTGCCGACCTGCACGCCCCCATGACACGCGCCGTGCTGCTGGTGGTGACGGGCGTGCTGCTGGCCGGCAGCCTGCTGGCCGCGCGCTTTGTGGTGGGCAGCCGTTTTGGCAACCTGCTGGTGGCCGTGCGCGATGCGGAAGACCGTACCCGTTTCCTTGGTTACCGTCCCGATCAGGTCAAGCTGCTGGTATGGGTATTTTCCGCCATGATCGCGGGGCTGGGAGGGGCGCTGTATGTAACACAGGTGGGTATCATCAACCCCGGCGAGTTCGCGCCCGCCAATTCCATTGAATCCGTGATCTGGGTGGCCGTCGGTGGCCGTGGCACGCTGTGCGGGGCGGTGCTGGGGGCGATACTGGTCAATCTGGGCAAGACGCTGTTCACGGCGTGGCTGCCGGAATTCTGGCTGTATGGGCTGGGGTTCCTGTTCATTGGCACCACACTGTTCCTGCCGCAGGGCATAATGGGCGTGCTGCGTCATGCCCGCAGGACACCCACGGAAGAAGTGACCCCGGAAGTATCGGACACGCAGGGAGATGAGGCATGACGGATGATCTGCTGCTCGACATGCGTGATGTGAGTGTGACGTTTGATGGGTTTCGCGCCATCAACAGCCTCAGCCTGTCGCTGCGCCCGGGTGAGATGCGCGCCATCGTGGGGCCGAACGGGGCGGGCAAGACCACGATGATGGACATCATCACCGGCAGGACCCGCCCCGATACCGGCAGCGTGCGCTTTCGCGGCCGTGACCTGACCCGGCTGGACGAGCCTGCAATCGCCCGGCTGGGCATAGGGCGCAAATTCCAGAAGCCGACCGTGTTCGAAGCCCTGAGCGTGAGCGAAAACCTGCTGCTTTCGCTCAAGGGCATCCGCTCGCCCTTTGCCGTGCTGATGGCGCGGCAGACACCGCGCGAGCGCGAACGGATTGCGCACCTGCTGCATCTGACCCGGCTGGAGGCAATGGCTGACCAGCCGGCGGGCGGCATGAGCCATGGCCAGAAGCAGTGGCTGGAAATCGGCATGCTGATGGGACAGGAACCCGACCTGCTGCTGGTGGATGAACCCGTGGCCGGCATGACTGATGCCGAAACCATGGCCACGGCCGACCTGCTGCGCGAGATCAACCGGACACGCAGCGTGGTGGTGGTGGAGCACGACATGGATTTTGTCCGTGCCCTGGGGGTGGCCGTCACGGTGCTGCATGAAGGCTCCGTGCTGGCCGAGGGCACGCTGGATGAGGTCAGTACCGACCCGCATGTGATCGAGGTCTATCTGGGGCGCTGAAGATGGCACCCGGGGCATGAAAGGAGGCGACGTACATGCTCGACGTCAAGGATGTACACCTGCATTACGGTGCCGCTATTGCCCTGCGCGGGGTTTCCATGCAGGCGCGGGCAGGGCAGGTGACCTGCGTGCTGGGGCGTAACGGTGTTGGCAAGACCAGCCTGATCCGCGCGATAACCGGCATGCATGCCACAAGTTCCGGCCGGATCGGGTGGGAGGGTGAGGACATCACGGGACTGCCCGCCTATGACCGCGCCCGCCGCGGTATCGCAACCGTGCCGCAGGGGCGCGATATCTTCCCGCTGCTGAGCGTGCGCGAAAACCTGGAGACCGGCTTCGCCCTCCTGCCGCGTGGGCAGCGCAGGGTGCGTGACGAGATCTTCGACCTGTTTCCCGTTCTGGCGCAGATGCTCGACCGCCGGGGGGGGGACCTGTCGGGTGGCCAGCAGCAGCAGCTTGCCATTGCGCGCGCACTGGTCATCCGTCCACGCCTGCTGGTGCTGGATGAACCGACCGAAGGCATCCAGCCCAGTATCATCAAGGATATCGGTGCCATCATCGGCATGCTGCGCGACCAGGGTGACATGGCGATCGTGCTGGTCGAGCAGTATTTCGATTTTGCCTTTGAACTGGCGGACAACATTACCGTGCTGGACCGGGGCAGGGTCGTGCTGGCCGGGCAGGCCCGTGAACTGATGGCGGAGGATGTGCGCGCCTTTATCACGATCTGAATAACGGGCATGAAGCCACTGGCAGGGTCAATCCGCATGTCCGTACATGCCTGCTGTGCTCCCCCGTGCCCGGCACAATGTCCCTTCCGTGTCGAAAGGGGGCTGCTTCTTCCCGGATCAGGGGTAAGGTATGATCCTGTTGCAATGCCGGCTGGTCCCGGCCTTCAGGGAGCGGATTCATGTCCGGATCAGGCGCGAAAATGAACCGAAGGCGGTTCCGGACCCGATGTTCAGGAAAGCCATGGCGGAAAGTATCGTGTCTGCACGGGGTGCTGGCCGGAATCATTGCATGGTCTGTTCCGGCGTATGCACAGCCGTCCTGGGTGGGGTCATGGGGGGCGTCCCAGGTTGGTACGGTCTGCCCGGAAATTGCCAGGCAGACCGTGGTGCAGGTCATGCGGTTAAGCGCGGGCGGCACGGATGTGCGCTTCAGGTTTTCCAATGAGCTTGGACAGTTTCCCCTGTCGATCGGCAGGGCGTCCGTCCAGGCCATTGCTAACGGTGCCGGCGCCAGCCCCGCAGCACCTGCCCCATTGACCTTTGGCCGGGGGGCACGCTCCGCTGTCGTGGCGCCAGGGTCTTCGGTATTGACCGGCCCTGTCACGCTCCATCTGCCGCCGCTTTCCGATGTCAGGGTGCTGATCTACATTGATCGTGATACGGGTCCGATGCCCTGCCATCCGCTTGGTATGGCAACCGCGGTCATTTCCGCCCCCGGGGACTATACATCGGGCGCATCCCTGCCAGTGGCACGGACCGCAACCGCCCGTCTTGTCGTAACCGGGATCGATACAGGCCCGCAGGCGGATGGGGCGGTGGTGCTGCTGGGGGATTCCATTACCGATGGTTATCATTCCGGCATGGACCGGAACCATCGCTTTTCCGATTTTGTGGCGCAGGGACTGGTGGCAGCCGGCAGCGGCCTTGGTGTGGTGAATGCGGGCATCAGCGGGAACCGGCTGCTGCATGACCTGCCGACAGTGCAGCGCGGGCCATCCGCGCTGTCCCGCTTTGACCGGGATGTCCTTCATGTCAGTGGGGTACGCGCCGTCGTGCTTCTTGAGGGGATCAATGACATTGGCGTGCCCGATAGCCAGGGCCTGCCCGATCAGGCGGTGTCCGCGACGGATATCATAACGGGATACCGGCAACTGATCGGACGTGCCCATGCATCGGGCCTGATGATCATCGGGGGCACGCTTCTCCCGTTCGCCAATACGGCCGAGGATCATTACTATTCCGCCAGCAAGGAACGGACGCGCGAAGTGGTCAACCGGTGGATCCGGACATCCGGACAGTTCGACGCCATCATCGATTTCGACGCGGCACTGTCCAATCCGGCCAGGCCCGCACAACTGCGCCCGATGTTTGATAGTGGAGACCATCTGCACCCTGACGACCGGGGCTATCAGGTCATGGGGCAGCTTACGGCAAAGGCGCTTGACGCCGCACTGGATCATGCACGCAACTGATCTTCCGGATGTTCCCCCGGCAATAGGGAAAAGCTAATCAGGGGTGAGTAATATTGTTGTTTCGGTATTGTCATCAATACAATACAAGGATGTGGACACCTTATTTTTTCTGCTGTTTTATGTAATTCCGGAAAGAGTGCCGAACATGTCCGTTGAAAAAGTCGATACACTGATCATTGGTGGCGGGCAGGCCGGACTGGCGATGAGTGAACATCTCGGCAGGCGTGGGCTGTCTCACCTGATTGTTGAAAAAAGCCGGATTGCGGCAAGCTGGCGTGGACGATGGGATTCCCTTGTGGCCAATGGTCCCGCCTGGCATGACAGGTTCCCCGACATGACATTCAGCGGGGTTGATCCTGATGCTTTTGCATCACGTGAAAAGATCGTGGAATATTTTGTTTCTTACGCGGAGCGTATCGCCGCGCCGATCCGCTGTGATACGGAAGTGAAGACCCTGCGCAGGAAGCCCGACGGATCCGGTTTTGTGGCGGAAACGTCTTCGGGCATCATTGAAGCGGCCAATGTCGTTGCCGCGACCGGGGCGTTCCAGCGCCCGGTCATGCCGGCCATCGTGCCGCCGGATGCCGGGTTCAACCAGATTCATTCCTTTTCTTACCGCAATCCGGCCGGGTTGCCCGAAGGGGGCGTGCTGGTGATCGGCGCCGGGTCGTCCGGTGCACAGATTGCCGATGAACTGATGCGCTCCGGGCGGCGTGTCTATCTCTCGGTTGGTCCGCATGACCGGCCGCCACGCCGGTATCGCGGGCAGGATTTCGTATGGTGGCTGGGCGTTCTGGGCATGTGGGATGCCAGGCCCGACAGATCATCATCCGCCGAGCATGTCACCATTGCCGTCAGCGGGGCACGTGGCGGGCATACCGTTGATTTCCGTGAACTGGCCAGCCGTGGCATGACCCTGCTGGGGCGCGCGCGGACATTCGCGCAGGGCACAATGGAATTCGAACCCGATCTGGCCAGAAATATTGCCCTGGGGGATGCGAACTACCTGGCGATGCTTGACGCCGCCGACGCGTACGTGGCGCGTGAAGGCCTTGACCTGCCGGAAGAACCCGCCGCCCGGATCATCGCACCGGACCCGGAATGCGTGACCAGTCCCCTGCTGCATCTGGACCTGGCGCAGGCCGGGATCACGTCCATCGTATGGGCGACGGGCTATGCGCTTGATTTTACCCGCTGGCTGAAGGTGGATGCATTCGATCCATCCGGTGCCCCGATCCATGAACGGGGGGTGGCAAAGGTGCCGGGACTGTATTTCCTGGGGCTGCCCGGCCTGTCGCGACGGGCCTCGGCCTTCATCTGGGGCGTGTGGCACGATGCGGATTATCTGGCAGGCCATATTGCCGCCGGGCGCAGGGTCGCGGTCGCGTAGCGGGCTGCCGTCCCATCCCCCCGGCAGCGTCCGGGGGGAACGGGCGTGGTGAAGGCGGGGCCGGCCACCCGTGTTGATTATGGGGGGGAAGGCGGTCGGGTCCGGCTAGCCCTGAACCGGCGTGACAATGCGCGGATTTTGTGGCTCAACTTTCTTCCGTCGCACCCTGTTCGCGGTGTGGGACCAGAGCGGAAGGCATCATGCGCTATACATTACGTCAGCTCGAATACTTCATCGCCGCGGGTGAGGCGGGCTCCATCAGGCATGCGTCAGAGAGATTATCAATCTCCCAGCCCTCCATTTCGACCGCGATCAGTCATCTCGAGCAGGAACTGGGGGTCCAGCTTTTTATCCGCCATCACGCGCAGGGTCTTTCACTGACACCGGCAGGACACAAGCTGGTGGCGGAAGCCAGGCGTATCGTCCAGATGGCCGAAGGGCTGTATGCCTCTGCCTCTGATGCAACGGGGCAGGTTCGCGGGTCCCTTACGGTCGGGTCCATGGTCACCCTGGCCCCCATGATCATGCCCGAACTGGCCCACAGCTTCATGTCCACCTATCCGGGAACGGAAATCCGGCAGTTCGAGGCCAATCTCGAACGGCTTGTGGACAGGCTGAAGCGGGCTGAAATCGATATTGCAATCACGTATGACCTGCTGATCCCCGAAGGCATCGATTTCGTGCCACTGGCAAGCCTGCCGCCCCATGCACTGGTCAGTGCAGATCATCCCTTTGCCCGCAGGGCGGAGGTGGAACTGGCGGAACTGGCCTGCGAACCCCTGATCCTGCTGGACCTGCCGCTTAGCCGCGAATATTTCCTGGCCCTGTTTTTCAGGGAAAAGCTGAAGCCGAAGATGTATTCATATTCCACCCATCAGGAAGTCGTGCGGACCATGGTGGCCAATGGTTATGGCTATACGCTGGCCAATGTCAGGCCACGCTCCGATCTGGCACTGGATGGGCGGCGTGTCGTACGGGTACCGATCGCGGGTGAACAGCGGCCCATGGTCATGGGGATCGCAACGCCTGCGAATGTGCGCAGGTCACGGCTGCTGCAAAGCTTTGCCGACCATTGCCGGACCACCATATCCGATGCCCGCATTCCGGGAATGGCAGGACCTGACCGCACGCCCTGAACCTGCCAGCCACCCGCAGGGCGCGCAGGGTGGCTGCCTACAATGTGGCCCTGTTGCGCTGCATGCTTTCCATCACCACGAACAGCACCGTTATGATCAGCATCATGACGACGGAAACCGCGACCAGAAGCGGACTGACCTCCAGCAGGACTGCGTCCCACATCTGTTTGGGAAGCGTTGTCCTGAGACCACCCCCCAGGAAAAGGGCAACGGTCAGTTCATCGAACGAGGTAAGGAAACCCGCGACAAGACCTGCAACCAGAACGGGGCGCAGCAGGGGAAGCAGGACACGGGTCAGTACCTGCGGCATACTGGCCCCCAATGTTGCCGCCGCCTGGTTGAGCTGCCAGTCATACGACCGGAACCCGCCAAGCAGAATGGTAAAGACGATGGGCATGCACAGCACGGTATGTCCCAGCATGATTGCACTGTCGGTCGCAATCATTGAAACGCGGGCGAACAGTCCGAACTGCGCCAGTGCAATGACAATCGGCGGCACCGCCAGGGGCACCATGAAGGCAAGGATGCCCACACCCGCCATCCGGCCCTGCATGCGCGCAATGCCGGATGCCGCCAGACCCGACAGCACGACGGACAGCACGGCCGCCCCAAGGCCGATCCGGAAGGAACGCAGGGTGGCCGAAATCCATAACGGGTCATGGAAATAGAGCGCAAACCAGTGCCATGTTCCCAGGTGCGGTGGAAAGACGATAAAGGAATCCCGTGTAAAGGCCATTGGTATCATGGCCAGCAGGGGCGCGCCCAGGAAGGTGATGACAGACCATGCAAAGCAGGCCAGCATCACCCCGGCCCGTTTTCCCGGTCGCATGCGGCGTGGAACAATACCGCCAATTGCGCCTGACAGACGTGCCATTCCATCATAAATTGCGGGCGGGCGGGACGTCGCCGCGGCACGTGCCGTACCCGAAAGGTCGAAAAGCCAGTTGGTCAGGACAATGGCCGTGCCCCCGATGATGACAAGGATCACCGCCAGCGCATTGCCAAAAGTCCAGTTCTGCAGTCGGTCGATCTGCAAAATGATCATTTCACCAAGAAGGACGTCATGCCGGCCGCCCAGCAGCATGGGCGTAATGAAGAACCCAAGGGCGGAGAGAAACACAAGCAAACCGGCCGCCGCCGTCCCCCGCATGGAGAGCGGCAGGTAGATGCGCCAGAACAGGTCGGCAGGCCCGGCCCCCATGGTGCGGCCCGCATCCAGCCATTGCCGGTTTATGCTGCGGTGCGCGGGAAGCATGGCAATGATCGCCATGGGAAGCATGACGTGCAGCATGGCCAGGATCAGCAACGGGCGATTGAAAAGGAGTGAATCCGCCCCCTTCAGCCCCATGGCGCGCATGAAGCCTGCAACCGGTCCATGCCGCCCGAGCAGCACCAGCCAGGTAAAGTTCCGCACCAGCACACTGGTCCAGAACGGCGCCATGATCATGAACAGCGCCCGGCGGCGCACGGCCTCCGATGTCACGGCCAGCCAGTATGCAACGGGATAGCCCATTCCCATGGACAGCAGTGCGCACCACAGCGCAACCCATATTGTATTCCACAGGACATGACGATAGGCCGGTATCTGGAACACATGCAGGAACGCGGCGGCACTGAGCCTGCCGCTGGCCGGATCGTGGATGCTGCTCCAGGCCGTCTGCATGAGCGGGAAAACCAGGAACATGGCCATGAAAAGAAGGCCAGGCAGCAGTGGCGCACAGGGCAGGAACCACCTGTACCGGCCTGTCGGCATATCCCCGGCCGCCATGGCGGGTGGGGGCAGCTTTGCAGAGGTTGCTTTCATTGGAATCCTTGATCCTCATTCAAGCAGGAATTCTTCAAAACGCTCGGCGATCGACCTGCTGTTCTCGCCCCACCACTGTGCGTTGAATGCGCTCAGATTGCTGAAATTGGCTGGTGACGTGGGCAGGAATGCCGCTTCCGCCGGGGAGAGATAGTCAAAGGCGCGGCGGTTGGTCGGCCCGTTCGTGCTATGAACCGCATATTCGGCCTGCCGGTCGGGGCGCATGCAGTAACGGACAAAAGCCCGGGCAATGTCCGCCCGCGGGCAGCCTGCGGGAATGGCCCATCCATCGGCTGCGTACAGGCCATTCCAGACAAGCGTGATCGCCGCGCCGCTGCGCCGTGCCATCTGTGCGCGTGCCGACCATGTATCGGAAAGGTCCAGTTCATCACTTTCCAGTAACAGCGTGTTCTGCGCGCCGCTGGTCCACCAGATGTCCACATTGTCACGCAGGCGCGCCAGGGAAGCAAAGGCCCGCTCCACATCCAGCGGGTACAATGCCTGTGGCGCGACACCATCGGCCAGCAGCGCCAGTTCCAGTGTCGCCGCGGGGGCCCGGCACAGCCCACGCCGGCCGGGGAAGCGTCTTACATCCCAGAAATCCGTCCAGTTCCGCGGGCCACCATGCGGAAAACGGGCGTTCTGCCATGCCATCATGATCGCATAGACGGAAAAACCCATCCAGATGTCACTGGTCATGCCGGGAATGAAATCCGCTGTCTCCGCCGGGGTGATGTGCAGGGGTTCGAAATACCGGCCCTCCCGGTTCAGCCGGGCGATATGCTCCGAATTCAGCATGCAGGCATCCCATATGTAGGAACGTGCGTCGACCATCAGTTTGAACTGGGTAACCGGGTCGGCGGCATGCGGGACCGATATGACGCGGATGCCGGTTTCCTTTTCAAACGGGTCATAGAAGGCCCGGCGTATGGCAACCGAGGGCGCGGCCCCCACATCCGCCACCGTCAGCTGCGTGATCCCCTGTGCCCTTGCCCGTCCTGCCGCGCCCAGCAGCCCGCCTGCAGCACCTGTTGCCAGAAGTGCCCGTCGTGTCAGAAACATGGAAAAAGTCCGGCCCCTGTGCTGGAATGAATGGTCATGGACAGGCGATGAAATGCCCGGCGCCCGGTTCCCACCGTACACCGGCCTGTTGGCCCGCATGCAGGGGCATGTCCGCCGGTGCGCGAAGGACGACGCGTTCATCATTTTCCAGCCGGAAGACAACCCTCTGGTCCGGCCCGCTGAATGTCACATCCTCGACATTGCCCCGCAGGCCGGATGTATCACCGGTATGAAGGATCAGGTTTTCAGGACGCAGCACCATGGCGCCTTCCGTCCCGGCGGGAGCGGTACAGTGACGGGGCAGGGGGATGGGCCCCATGGGGGTCTGTAGCGTTCCGTCCGCGCGCACCACGCCGTGCATGATGGTGGAGGCCCCGATGAAACGGGCGGCAAACACCGTGCGCGGCGTTGCATATAGCGCACGGGGCGTATCGAACTGCACGACCCGGCCCTCATTCATCAGGCAGATGCGGTCGGACATCGTCATGGCTTCTTCCTGATCATGGGTGACGAATATGAAGGTGGTACCGGTTTCACGATGGATGCGCCGCACTTCATCCTGCATGACCAGGCGCAGGTTCCGGTCCAGCGCGGAAAAGGATTCATCCATCAGGATGAGCGAAGGCCGATAGACCAGGCACCGTGCCAAGGCCACGCGCTGCTGCTGGCCACCCGAAAGTTGCGCTGGCATGCGCGCGGCATACCCGTGCAGGCCGACCATCTCCAGTGCTGCTTCCGCCCGCCGGACCATGGCAGCCCTGTCCACACGCCGGATCCGGAGCGGGAAGGCAACATTCTCCCCGACCGAGAGATGCGGGAACAGGGCATAATTCTGGAACACGACCCCGATGTCCCGTTCCGCCGGCGGGGCCCAGGTCTGGTCGCGGCCATCAATGAACAGTCTGCCGCCGGCTGGTGGGGTCAGCCCGCAGATCAGCTGCAGCAGGGTGCTTTTGCCCGACCCTGACGGGCCGAGCAGGGTCACGAATTCACCCGCCGCGACATGCATGTCGATACGGTCCAGCGCCAGCGTCCGGCCATAAGTCTTGTACAGTCCCCGTGTCTGCAGCTTGTATGCGCACCGGTCCATGGCGCTGCCGGATGGACGGGTGCTTGAGTGGCCCGCATCATGCAGGCCGGGTGACATCTTGCTGCCCGATCTCTCCATGCCTCTCATGAAACGTCCTCTCTGGCCGTGTGTCCACCGTGGGCGGAAGGCACAACCATCCGAAAGTGATATGAACCGCGCCGGGACCCGCAGGACCTGACGTGACCAATCCTGCCATGCCTGCGTTTTGATACAGTAATAATATTTTTTGCGGACCTGATATGGAAAATCCGTTGCCGTGAGGATCTGCCCGTTCCCGCCCGCGCTGATCAGGCAAACTGAAGAAAGGGGCTTTACCTGCCTGTGCCTGTCGCGCATTCTTTTCTTGTTCGTAATGGTATTGGCGACTGGAATGGCCATCGGCGCCCTGTCGCGTCTTGCCGTGCCTGAACATGAAGGGAAGCCGTGAAATGAAGCAGACCGGCGGACATATGGTTCTTGGTGGTCTTTTTGAAGCCTATGGCTACCATTCAGCGGCATGGCTGCAGGAAACGGCACAGGACAATGCCGCAACGGACGTGGATTATTTCCGCCAGATCATACAGCAGGCGGAGGCAGGCAGGCTCGATTTCTTTTTCCTGGCGGATACGCCTGCGGCACGTACGGAAAATCTCGATTTCTGGAGCCGCTCCCCGCTTTACATGAACATGCTGGAACCTGTTACGCTGCTGTCGGCCCTGGCCGGTTCCACCCGGCATATCGGTCTTGGCGCGACGGCGTCCACCAGCTTTTATGAGCCGTATAATATTGCCCGTCTGTTCGGATCGCTGGACCATATCAGCCACGGCCGCGCGGCATGGAACGTGGTGACGACGGCCAATGATTATGCTGCCCGGAATTTCGGGCTGGACCGCCTGCCGCCGCGTGACAGGCGTTATGAAAAGGCTGCCGAATGTCTGGAGGTCGTCCAGGCGCTGTGGGACACGTGGGAGGATGATGCATTCATTTTCGACAGGGCGGGGGCGCGCATGTTCGACCCGGAAAAATTCCACGTTCTGGACCACGCGGGTGAATTCTTCCGTGTCCATGGCGGACTGAACATGTGCCGTTCGCCGCAGGGGCAGCCGGTCATCTTTCAGGCTGGCGCATCCGAGACCGGGCGGGAATTCGCGGCCCGGACCGCCGAGGTGGTATTTGGAACCGGTGCCACGCTGGCGCAGGCACAGGCATTCTACACCGACCTGAAAGGCCGGATGACCCGGTACGGACGCACGGCGGATTCCCTGAAGGTACTGTCAGGTGTATCGATCGTGATGGGTGAAAGCCGGGAAGACGCACGCAGGAAATGGGCAAAGTGGCAGGAAAGCGTACCAATCGAAATTGGTCTCATGTATCTCAAGACCGATCTGGAAACCGACCTGTCGGACCTGCCGCTTGATGAACCGGTTCCGGAACATCGCATTCCGGAACGGTCGAATTTCCATCAGGTCTATTTTGAGGAGATCGTGGGCCTGATCCGCGAGGGACTGACCCTGCGACAGGTCTGCCGCACGTATAACCGCAGCAAGGTGATCTTCTACGGCACGGCCGGGGAAGTGGCCGACCAGATGGAAGAATGGGTCGGCAGCGGCGGAAGTGACGGCTTCATGATGGCCCTGCCGGTGCTGCCCGACAGCCTGACCGACGTTACGCAAGGGATTGTGCCTGAACTGCAGCGCCGGGGCCTGTTCCGCACGGAATATGAAGGCAGGACCCTGCGTGAAAATCTTGGCCTTGCACGCCCCGTGAACCGCCATGTCAGGAAGCGCTGATCCTGTCACGCGCTGTCGGGCATGATTGCATCATGCTGGCCCTGCCCCCGGGACAGGGCAGGGCACGCGCTCAGCACGTTCGTTCCTGTTGTCTGATCAGTCCATGACGGCGATGACATCCACCTCCACCAGCCATTCAGGGCGGGCGAGTGCCACGACCACAAGACCCGTGAAAACCGGAAACACGCCACGCAGATGCTTCCCCAGCGTGCGATAGACATCTTCCCGATAGCGTATGTCCGTCAGGTAGACCGTTACCTTGCAGATATGCCGGATGTCCGCCCCGGCCTCCCTGAGCAGAAGGGCGATGTTCTGTGCGACCTTTTCAGTCTGGCCAATGGCATCACCTACGGCAACATTCTCACGCGTGTCGAGATCCTGTGCGACCTGCCCGCGCAGGTAGATGGTATTGCCCGCCACGACAGCCTGACACAGGTCATTATCAAGATTCTGTTCAGGATAGGTATCCCTGGTATTGAAAGGACGGATACGCCGATGGGTTACCGTGGAAGGAAGTTCTGTCATCTTACGTTCACTCTTCAAGGACTGGGCTGCCAGCCTATTGCATCTGTCATGCCATCATAAATAATTAAAAACATAATGCCCGGTTATAAAATGACTAAGAGCCCGATCCGAAAGTTTTTGAACAATACCAGCCTGTTGTGATTCATCCGTCTTTGCAGAGAGATGGAGTGAATGGTGACATGGACTGGTATTGCCCGGCGCGAGTATAGCCGGGAAAGATTGCGATATCCATCGGACATGACGGACGGGGAGTGGACTTTGATCATGCCATTTGTGCCCCCGGCGAAACGGGGCGGTCGTCCGCGCACGACGGATATGCGCGAGGTGGTCAATGCGATGCTCTACATAGCCTCGGCCGGGTGTGCGTGGCGTCTGCTGCCGAAATGCTTTCCGCCGGTCTCGACCATCAGGCGCTATTTTTACGCCTGGCGTGATGCCGGAGTGTTCGAGGTCATGAATACGGTGCTGGTCATGAGCCTGCGCGAGATCGAGGGACGTGACGCCTCTCCGAGCGCGGGCGTGATTGACAGCCAGTCGGTGAAAACCACGGAAAGCGGCGGGATTTCGGGCTATGACGCGGGGAAGAAGGTCAAGGGCCGCAAGCGCCATATCGTGACGGATACCTGCGGCTTCCTGATCTTTCTCCTCGTTCATGCCGCTGATATCCAGGACCGTGATGGGGCCGTTGATGTTCTGGCAGCGATACGCAGGCGCTTTCCCTGGCTGCGCCACATCTTCGCTGATGGCGGCTATGCTGGCGACAAATTGCGATCCGCGCTCGCCTCCATGGGAAAATGGACCCTCGAAATCATCAGGCGGTCCGATACGGTGAAGGGTTTTCAGATCCTGCCGCGTCGCTGGGTGGTGGAACGGACATTCGCATGGCTGGGACGATGCAGGCGGCTCGCCAAAGATTGGGAACAATCCATTGCTTCCTCAACCGCATGGACATTGATCGCCTCAATCCGAATGCTCACACGACGGACAGCAAGGCATTGTCAGGGTTGAAAAACTTTCGGATCGGGCTCTAATTCATGATGCCGCAGGCAACGGATGCAGGACCTCCATATGTTCCGCTTCTGCATCATCGTGGCCGCCATGCCCGATGGGCAGCCACGCCCGCGGGCAGGTTCAGTCACGATAGTCCGGTTCGTCCCTGTCCAGGATCAGTTTCATTTCCTCAAAGTGGCGGATTGAGAAATCCGTGATTTTCTCCCAGTCCCGCGCGGTCTTTTCCGCCACGTCATCGGACAGTACGGACAGCTTGCGCCCGGTTGCACAGGCGGTGACGAAAATCTGGCAGGCCCGTTCCAGCGTATACATGTCATCAAACGCCTCACCCACCGACGGAGCCACGACCATCACGCCATGATTCCCCATCATGAGGCGTGACCTGTCCCCCATGACCCGTGCCAGGCGCGCGCCTTCGGCATCGCTGTCGGCCATGCCGCCATACATGCGGTCAATGGCAACCCGGCGGAAGTAACGGGCCGTATTCTGTTCAATGGGGAGGATGGTCGGGTCTGCAAAAGTGGAAACGGTGGTGGCGTAAACGGGGTGCAGGTGCATGGCAACCCGTGCATGGGGGTTGACGGTGTGCAACTGGCCATGGATGGCCCATGCCGTGGGATCAATATCATGGCCTGTGGCATTGCCGGGGCTGTTCAGGTCCACCATGATCAGGTCGCTGGCGCGAATACGCGAGAAATGTCGCCATTTCGGGTTGATGAGAAATCGGCTGCCATCATCGGAAACGGCGGCGCTGAAATGGTTGGCGACGGCTTCATGCAATCCAAGTCGTGCCGCCATGCGGAAAGACGCAGCCAGGTCCACCCGCATTCTCTGTTCATGGTCCTGCGTCATATCATATCTCCTCGATATCGGGGGCAGACTGGGGCAAGGGATGGTCTGTTTCATGATAGGCATGTCATTTCGTTCAGGAAAAGACAGTCCTGTTCGTATTCTTGTGGTCGATTTCAGTTGAAGCATAAGGAAAATATATGACCTGATGCGTTTTTTCTGAACATATGTATCATTGCATGGATATCGAAATGATGACGGAAAGCATGAAGATAGCGCGATCCGGCCCGTATCCGTGCATGGAATGCCCGGATGGTTTACTGGCGTCATACCCTTGCGCGGGCAGCGTATCGGGCCATGCCCTTCGGGCAGGCAGAACCTGTCGGGGGCAGGGGGCATGCCGCGTGTGTCCGGATCAGCCCGCGCATCCGGTCGCCCGCGCCATGTATTGCTTCGGTATTATTCATGTCATGGATCAGGAAATAATATCCCGCAGCCCCTTCCTGTGGGTTGCCCATTCACAAAGGGGACGTTCATGATGGGCCGACAGGACTGCCTGCATCGTGATGACCTGCCCCGCCCGGAGCGAATATGCAATGACGCTTACAGTGAATACCCTGCGCGAACTTGTTGCCTTCCGCAGCCTGTGCGGCGAGCCGAACGGTGACATGATCGACTGGCTGGAAACGTTTCTTGGCCGGGCTGGTGCGCGGGTCCGGCGCGTGGCGGGTGACAGGCCGGGTGCGTCCGGGCTGTTTGCATCAATCGGACCGGATGTGCCGGGCGGGATTGTCCTGTCCGCGCATTCCGATGTGGTTCCGGTGGCGGGGCAGGCATGGTCATCGGACCCGTTTGTACTGACCGAGCGGGATGGCAGGCTGTACGGTCGCGGCACAAGCGACATGAAGGGCTTTATCGCATGCATGCTCAGCAGCGCGGCCGGTGCCGCGCGGCGGGAACTCAGGCGTCCCCTGCATCTGGCGATTTCGTATGACGAGGAACTGGGCTGCCTGGGCGTGCATTCCCTGCTCAGGGCGGTGGCGGATAGCGGCGTGGAAGTGGGGGGCTGCATCGTCGGTGAACCGACGGGCATGCGGGTGGCCGTTGCCCACAAGGGCAAGATTGCCTTCCGCATTACCTGCCGGGGGGAAGCAGCCCATTCCGCCAATCCGTTCAGGGGTATAAGTGCCATCCGCATGGCGGCGGCCATGGTGGGGGAACTTGACGCGCTGCAGGACCATATCCGGGATACCGAAGCGCATGACACACGTTTCGAGGTACCTTTTTCCACCGTACAGGCTGGCCTGATCGAAGGCGGTTGCGCGCTTAACATCGTACCCGATCTGTGCACCATAACAGCGGAAATGCGGCTTCTGCCGGGGCAGGATGGTGCCGCCTGTCTGTCCTGGCTGCGGCAGGCCACCCACCGCGTGGTCGGGGCGACGGGCGGCGGCACGATCAGCATCGAGGTTACGAATGCCTATCCGGGGGTTGATAACCCGCCAGACATGGCCATCTGCTCACTGGCCTTGCACGAAGCCGGGCAGAATAGTACATGTGTCATAGATTTTGGAACGGAAGCGGGGCTGTTCAAGGAAATACTGTCCGTTCCATGCGTGATCTGTGGTCCTGGTTCAATCAGCAGGGCCCATAAGGCGGACGAATACATCACACAGTCCGAACTCGACCGGTGTGACCGCTTTCTTGAAGGTATTGTGGAAACGCTCTGCCAGTAATCTTGCATGAATCGCATTCTGGGCGGAGGGGAATGTGTGGCCATGCATGCATGTGCCCCGTGTCTTCTCCTTGCCTGATATCGTGCCGTACCATCATGGCGGACTGCCTGTCCGTCATTCCTGTTTTCAATAAGGAACCGGACAACACATGACATTTTCCATCGTGGCCAGATGCGCCCGGACCGGGCAGTTCGGCGTTGCCGTTTCATCTTCCTCCCCTGCCGTAGCCAGCCGCTGTGCCTTTGCCCGGGCGGGCGTGGGCGTGGTGGCAACCCAGAACATAACGGATCCGCGTCTGGGGCCACAGGGGCTGGATCTCATGCAGCAGGGTGCCAATGCCGCCCAGTGTCGTGATATTCTGGTAAACAATGCCGCGTTTGCCGAATTCCGGCAACTCGCCATCATTGATGTAAATGGTGAAACAGCTGTCTGGTCGGGTGCCCGTACCTTGGGCTGCCATGCGGCTTCCATGCACATGAATGTCGCATCGGCTGGTAACATGCTGGCCCACGAAGGTGTACCGGATGCGGTAACAGACGCGTTTCTGGCATCCGATGAAAACCTGCATCTGGGTGAGCGCCTGCTGGTCGCCATGCGCGCGGGACTTCAGGCCGGGGGGGAGGCCGGGCCCGTCCATTCGGCCGGGATGGTCGTGGTGGACAGGCAGGCCTGGCCGCTGGTTGACCTGCGTGTTGACTGGGATGACGCGCCCATTACCCGTCTTGCTGATCTGTGGCACATATGGCAGCCCCAGATGGATGACTATGTGACACGGTGCCTTAACCCGCTCTCCGCGCCATCTTACGGTGTTCCGGGGGATGCCTGACCCCGGTGACGGACCGCCCGGTGGCCTGTAACTACAGGCTGGCGGGGCGTCATCCGGCGGGTGAGGCAGCCGGTCCTGTGGTGCAATGGTGCGTCGTCATCAAAAATCACCCCCCATACAGCGCCTTCCGATGGGCCCGGCCGGGACGCGGTTTCACGCCTGTGTGTGGCGGCGGCCCGTGAGCGCGCCGGGTATTCCACAATGACAATCGAGATGCGTGCCATCACGATCGGATTGCACGATACCGAACGCCTGCGGCAGGCCGGCCCTGCCGCTACAGGCGGGTCTGTCACGCTGCGGCACGAAGCCTGCCACAAGAAGGTTCGACGCCACACAGATGTTCAGGGCACAGCATGCCCGGACGATCCGTTTTTTGTAATGACAGACCATATCCGTGCGCGGATTTCCCGGATGGACGTCAGGTAGTTCTCAAGAAATCATTTTCGAGCATGGTGCAGTAAATACCATTATGGCAACGCGCCTGATGGTGCGGGATAGAGAATGGCGGCATGCAGGTGGAGATTGATGTCCGGCCTTGACCGTATTTTGCCAATACGGCCCGTATATGCCAGGTGGTTCTGTTCGTTTTGAAATGTTTATGGATTATCCTGCCAAATGACAAAATAAAAAACAACAGTAAAAATAAAATACAGGGAATATATTAATAATAACGGTTTATTTTTATTTATAAATTATCTATTTTTATTCAATTGCGCACGAAACCCTGTTCAGCCCAGGCTGTTCTGTCATGGGACGGCCGAATGAACGACCGTCCCGTATCAGTAAAACAGGGAATGAAAAAAATGGCGAACCAGGGCGGAACCCATGAGCAGCACGTCAAGGCGGGCGAGCAGAGCCACAAGAACACCGGCACCACGCATGGTGACAAAGGTGAAGGCACGCACGGCGCCGGCACCCGGGGCGGCACGCATGAACAGCATGTCAAGGCCGGGCAGCAGAGCCACAAGAATACCGGCACCACGCATGATGAAAAGGGCGAGGATGCGCATGGAACCGGCACGCGTGGCGGCACCCATGAGCAGCATGTCAAGGCGGGCCAGCAGAGTCACAAGAACACCTGACATCGTGCCGGTCATCGGGGGGCGCCAGCAATACCGCTGGCGCCCCCCGGAACCGGGGACCATATTGCGGCATCTTTTCTGTCATGGGTCGTGGTTACCCGCAGCATGGAAAGGGGTCCTGTGGCGGCATGCTCGGGAAATATCGCTTTTTAAAGCCACGGCCTGATTGTGGTTTTGGTAAAAACAAGTAATTGACAGAATCCATTTACTTCAATACCGAATATAGAATATAGGGGATGCGGACTAATTGGAGTAAGCTGATTCTTTATGGCGCGGCAGATATTTATTAACAAAGGCGGAGCGGGAAAGCTCCAGACAGCAACCCATACGACCGTCCGGGATGCGTCCGCCAGCAGGCAGATGTCTGTCGAGCAGCTTCGCCGTCGGCGCAGCGGCAACTATGTCGATGCGGTCAGTCGGCTTGATACGGGGGGGCCGGTTTCAGCGCCGGATATCGACGCCATCCGTGCAGCCGTGACCGCGGAATTTCCCGACGGTCCCGCCAGCTGGCCACTGGGCTGGGTTTCCAAATGTTATCTTGGTACGCCCTACGAAGTACACATCGTTGATATTTCCGGTCATATCATACAGCATTTCAAGCGTGGTGAAGCGATGCCGGGCGGCATGGAACGTGCGCGTTCGCTTGCGGCTTCCGGCCGTTATGCCGTGATCGAGGTTTTTTCCGATCGTCTTGTCGCCATCGGCAGTGACGGCACCACATCCGTTTCAATGGGCTGATATTTCAATGGCTGAACGCATTATCCATACTGCTGACCTGAGTGCGATCCGCAACAACCTGCGCTCCCTTGCCGAAGGCATCGAAGATGTCGGTGATCGCGTTAATCACGTTGATGATACCATAAAGATCACCCGGCAGGAACTGTCCGACCTGCAGGCGCATTTCAACCAGTTCATTGATACCTACACCCGCGCCACGCAGGTCAGCCTGGCCGAGACGCGGCTGATCAAGCTCCGGCAGGAGCTGGCTTCTAAATTCGGGCATTATGATGATGTGCGCCGTGCGGCGGTCGGCCTGCTGCAGGCTACCGACATCAGCGTCGTCCATACGGCCACGATGCGCGACATTACCGAAGAACTGATGGTGCTCACACCTGCCTACTGGCTGGCCCCGGCCTTGGTGGCCCTGGCGGCATGGCTGCGTGATGACCAGCCCCTGGCCCAGCGCGCGCTGGGTGAAGCCCTGCGGCGGGATGATGAAAAAACCAGCCTTTTCTTTGCCCTGATCGCGCGCCGTGCCGGAAGAGGGACGGCCTGCGCCACATGGCTGGACCGCTTTCTGGGGCAGCAGGACCCCATGCAGCTGAAGCGGCAGACCATCGTGCTGATCAACGCCACCGCAGGCGGGGTTTTTGCCCCCGGTGTGCAGCAGATCTGCTACCAGCGCCTGCAGGCCTGGATTGATGAGCTCAGTGACCGGGCAGGCTTTGTGGAAGAGCAGCGCAGGCAGTGGCGCAAGGCCCTTGAATCCAAGATCCCCGAGGAGCAGCACGGCACGCGCTATCCGCATCTGGAACGGCTGTGCACGAACTGGCAGGTTCTGAACAGCCAGCTCAACCGTGCCAGCCTGAACACCGTGTTTCTTGATCACATGCGTGATATATTTGAATCACCGCTGCCTTCATCCGCCCGTCTGGCGGATGCGGTCGATGATCTGCTGACCCACCTGACCACCGATCACGATGCGGCCGAACTTCCCATGAAAATGGAGGAAGCACGGCTGGAGGCCATCATCGCGCAGGACGGCCGCGTCGATATTGCCCAGAAACATCATGACCTTGAGCGTGAGTCACTGGTGGAGGAAGTCAGCTTCACCCAGCTTCTGACGAATGCGGCCATGCATGCCGAGCGGTTCGGCGCCTCGCGCGCCTCGCAGCGCCTGGCCTTCGCGCTCTCGCGCGGCTGGGTGCATGATGCGTTTTCTGACCTGACGATTGAAACGCGGCGCAACCAGCCTGACTCAGCCCAATTGCAGATCGGCAACTGGAACGGGCAGACACATGATGGCACGGAAGAAAAAGCCCTGCAGTCCGGTCTGGAACAGCATATCCAGAGCGAGTGCATGGCGGCGGTGGCCCAGATCAGGCTGGGTCCCAAGCATGTGATCTGCAGCATAGTGGGTGTACTGCTTCTGCTGACCATCTTCATGGGCAATTTCATCTTTGCGCTTATCGGGGCGGCATTGCTGGCCTGGGTCTTCTTTGAATACAGGGGGCTGGAAAAAAAGCGCGACATGGTGCGGGATTCGTTCGACCGGCGCAGGCAGGCCGAAACGGCGGAACTGGGTGGATGCCTTGCGGAATATGTGGAATGGCTGCGTGATTTCGATGCACGTGACGCCGTGGCCACGCAGACCAGCGCCTATATCGATGCCATAGCCCCGGACACCCATCTTGCGCTGCGGGAGGAAAGTTCCCGCCGCATCCTGACCAACTCCTGAACCAGAGGGAAGCCGCTGCCATGACCCGCGATGTTTTCATCCCCCGCGCCGGAACGCCCCCCACGGTATCGACACTGGCCCCCGATACGTCTACTCCCGCTGCTCCCGCTCAGGCGCCCACGGGTAACGGTGACGCACCGCCTGACCCGCTGGCAGGGGCTTTTCCCGCATGGGATCTGGTACCTGCCACCCAGTTCGTACGGCGGCGATAGGCATGTTCGGACTATGGGGCAGGCGCGCTGCCAGGAATGGTTCCGATACAGACGGCGCACCTGAGACCTATGCCGAATGGAGCGCATGGTTCGAACGCTTTGAACGCGGCGGGGAAGATGACGTGCTGCTTGAACTTGCCAGCCGGGGCAAGGTCAACTGGTCCAGCGGCATGGCGACCAGCTTTGCCACCCGTGCGGCCAGTACGCTCCATGCACGCATGGAGGCCATCCGGCTCATGCTGCAGAAGCATCTTGGCACGGGGCGGGACGAAGGTGACCTTGGTCGCGCCGTGGTGAATGCCCGTCGTGCCTTTGCGCAGCTGTCACGCTATGCCGCGTTACCATGCTGGCCCGATCCGCTGCCCGGGCAGCTTGCCGACATGATCAGCCAGACGACCAGGGCCATCCAGCAAAGCCTGCTTGAAAGTGCCGCGACCGACCGCACCGGCCGCCTGGCCAAGATGCTGCGCGACAATCCGGTCGACCGTGAGGTGGCGCCTGTGGCCCCGATGGCGGAACATGGCCCCGCGTCACCTCCATCCGGTCGCCGCATCCTGCTCTGAGTGAACGAGGCCATAGTGAATACCAACGAATTTCTCGATGCTTTCGAACGGACCTTCAAGGCCCGTGTTCCCTTCATTCTTGTCCAGACAACGGAACGCAGCCGTGCGGTCGAACTGATCCGTGACGTATGCGCGCGGCAGAGTGTCACGGCCTATGTCCATACCCTGTCGAAGGGCACGCTGGATATTACGACCAACCGCGTGACCAACGAGGACCGTTCAGTCATCGGTGCCGTGGATTTTGCCGCCCAGCAGATGATGCAGCGCCAGCACCTGACTTTCGTGCTGACCGAACTTGATGATGTGGACACCGACAGCGCATTCGCACGCCAGCTGCTGGACACCGTTATCCTGGCTTCGGAAAAGGGCGGGACGATCGTCGCGGTCACGACCAAGACGATATGGAGCCAGGTGCAGCGCCTTGGCGTGTCGCTCATGCTTTCGCCGCCGGATCAGGACGAGACCTATATCAACATCTCCCGCCAGATCGATGATTACCGCAGCATCATGCCCATAGAATGGGATGATGCCGACATGCGGCGCGCCGCCACGATCCTGGGTGGCGTGACCAAGATCGAAGCGGAAAACATCATCGCGATGATGGCCGCGCGTGGCAGTATCCGCAAAAGCGATTTCCCCGAGCTCATGCGCGCGAAGGACAGTGTCTTTTCCGATGTGTCGGGCATTGAGCGGGTCGCCCTGCGTCCCGAGACCCTCAACATGGGTGGCCTGAGCGGGCTGCAGACGTGGCTGCAGCGCAAGCGCCCGCTGCTTACAGCCGACCTGCGCGAACGTGTGATCCGGCCGCCGCGTGGTGTGCTGCTGGTGGGCGTGCCGGGCTGTGGCAAGTCTCTGTCCGCCAAGACGATCGCGGCGCGGTTTGAAATTCCGCTTTACCGGCTGGATCTTGCCAATCTCATGGGGATGTACGTGGGCCAGAGCGAGGGACGCCTGAAGGAAGCCCTTGAGGCCGCCGACCGTGTGGCCCCCTGTGTGTTGTGGATTGACGAGATTGAGAAGGGCCTGGCCGCCGGTGGATCGGACTCATCGGGCGTGACCACGCGTATGATCGGGCAGTTCCTGTTCTGGCTTCAGGAATCACAGGCACGTGTTTTTGTGGTCGCAACTGCCAATGATGTCTCTAAGCTGCCGCCCGAACTGTTGCGGCGGGGCCGGTTCGATGAACTGTTCTTCGTTGACCTGCCTGGCAGCGATGAGCGGCGCGAAATCATTACCCTGTATGTGGAACGGGGCAAGCTGCTGCCACTGGATGCGGGGCTGCTGGAGGAACTGGTCGAACTGTCGGACGGGTTTGCCGGTGCGGACCTGGAAGCCGCCGTGCGCGAAGTGGTGGAGGAGGCTTTCCTGAACGGGGATGGCGCGGTCACGGCGGATCTCTACCGATCAAGCTTCCAGAACATCGTCCCGCTTTCGCGCACCAGCCCGGAGCAGATCGAGGCAATTCGCGCATGGGGCCGCGAGCGCGCGGTGCCTGCTTCTGGCCAGCCGATCGGGGATAATGCATCTTCTACCGCGCCCATGCGCCGGGCGGTACTGTTGGGATAACGGGCCACGCCGTTGCGTGCAGTCACGGCACGCGGCGGCCCCCTGACCCTTGGGCAGATGTGCCGCCATGGCAGAAAGATGGAGTAAGCATTCCATGCCGCCATGCGGGAATACGTAAGAAGGCAGGCATTTCCTTAACAGGGGCAGGTGGCCGTCAAAGACGTTATAACCCGTGCAATGAAAACGATGTCATTGCATGCAGGCGTGACAGGCCTGTGCAAGTTCAAAGGCGTTCAGTGGCGCGGCGCCATGGGTGGTGTTGTCAAAAATCGTCCAGACATCGGTGCCGCGTGCGGTTAACATGGCGATGGCTTGCGCATGGGCTTCAATGGTCTCCTGCCCATAAGGGGATTCATAGATGCGTGGGGAACCGTGCAGCCGGAAATAGGCAAGACCGCTCCAGCCACCGGGGCGGGCGGCTGGCAGGGGTACGGCCGGGTCCGCCGCAACGCGTGATATCCGCCGGCTTTGCAGCATCTGGTCGACTGCCGGCAGGAACCAGCTGGCATGCCTTGGCTCCAGAACGACCGGTCCGGTGATCATGGCCTGCAGGTCATGGAAGAACTGTTCGGCAATGTCACCAGGATAGGCGAAGCTTGGGGGAAGCTGGACCAGAATCGGCCCGCGCCTGTTGCCCAGACCGCTCGTTTCCTCGGCAAACCGTTCGATCAGCGTGCGGCAGCCGACCAGACGGCGCTCATGCGTAATCGCTTTGGGCAGCTTTACGGAAAAGCGGAATTCCGGTGGCACGCTTTCCGCCCAGCGCATGTAGGTGGTGCGGCGGTGCGGCCGATAGAAACTGCTGTTCACCTCGACTGCCAGAAACCGTGCGCCATAGCGTTCAAGATGCGTACCGGCCGACGGGAACCGCCCGACCAGCGCGGAAGGAATGGACCAGCCAGCGACACCGATGCGTATGGTCATGACCCGTTTCTCCTGCCATCGGCCAAAAGCGGATCACCCGTTTCCGGCCTGCGCCATATGGAAATGCAATCCTGCATGCATGAAGTCATGCGTTCTTCTGGCGTTCGTGTTAATTTCTGGAAATAGACCACATACATTCATAAATGGCTCCAGAATATGAAACTGACATTTATTATTTTCCTGTTTGCATCACATATTTGAAACTATGCGGTATATGGTGCCTTGTGCATGCTGAACGGCCCGGCAATGACTGGAACAGGCGGCCCATCCTGTCTGTTCCTGCCGTGTCCATGGATGCTTTTGATACCGGATTTTCCAGCCTGACGCGTCTGCTACCGCCATGACCGGCCTTGGCGCCGTGGCAATCGGCCGGCCCCGGCACTCCGGGCCGGACAGGTTTGCGGGCGATACGCCGCCGCGGTCTCTTCCGGTCAGATCAGCCCGTAGCGTTCCAGCAGGCTGTCGATTTCTGTTCCGTCCGTCAGATGATGCACAAGTCCGGATGCCGGGACCTCCTTTCCGTCCCGCAAGGCCGCTGCTGCCTGCAGCAGCATGCGGATATCATAGATACTGTCAAAAACCTCGGGCACAGCCCGGTCGAGATCGAGAAGCGTATAGACCGCCTCCATTGCCGTACGGACGGAATATTCCGTTGTGAAGACCGTGTCGCGTGGTGTTTCGGCAAACTGGCCAAGGAAGGCAAGGTTGACGCTGCCATCCGGCACCACCTTCGGCCTGTCTCCGGCGGCGCGCGGCATGAACTGTGCGGTGATGAATGGCATCATGCATGGATGCGTGATCGCGCCGGTTGCGGCCATATCGTCAATCTGATCCACTGGCACGCCCATATGGAACAGCCATTCCTGTGTGATTTCCGCGCCGGTGCAGTCCTGCATGGGCTTGTTCACGTAATTTCCGGGCACATCGCTGAACAGGCCGTAAAGCCACGCGACCATCTGCCCCGGGGGCTGGTTTCTGAAATGCGGCTGGCGACTGACAACCCAGCTCATCAGCCACGCGGAATCCTGGATTGTGACCGGCCCTCCCGTCACGGTCCGGCCGGAGAAGGGATCACGCCCCGTTATCCTGTGCACCAGATCGGGGATGCGCGCGTCCCGTGTCGTGACGGTGGCGGATACCCAGCGGGATTTCCCGGTATCACCACAAAATACATCGGGTCGGCCAAATGCCGGGTCCTGGGCCGCGATATTGCGCCATAGCTGCCAGATACCGCCCTGCCTGATCTCGGTATCAACCGGTGCGGGTGTGTGGTGGTCGCCCCAGCGTGAATTCTTCACCATCGAACCGTTGGTAACGAAAACCAGATCCTCCGCGCCTACATCGACACCACCAGCCACGCCGTTTTCCAGCCAGTCGATATGACGCGCCACCTTCTTTGTGTCTGCCATGTCCACGCATACATTGGTAACCTGCATGCCATGGCGGAAGATCACGCCGTGGTCGGCCAGCCATGTGGCCAGTGGCCTGCTCAGGGATTCCTGCTGGTTGAATTTCGTGAATTTCAGCGTGTGCAGGTCTTTCAGCCCCAGGACCTGATGCACGAAGCGGGCCAGGTAGCGTTTCATCTCGATTGCACTGTGCCATGTCTCGAACGCGAACATCGAGCGCCAGAACAGCCAGAAATTGGATTTCATGAAATCGTCGGACAGGACATCACTGATGACTTTGCCATCCAGCCGCTCCTCATCCGCAAGGATGAGCGAAATAATCTCCCGTCGTGCCCTGCCGGTCAGCTTCAGGCTGTCACGATCCGGCAGCTTCTGCCCGCGCGCACACATGGCCCGCACCGGGCTGCTGCTGGGATCAATGCGGTTGAGCCGGTGGAATTCGTCCAGCACCGAAGCGCCCGGCATTTCCAACGACGGGATCGAGCGGTAGAGATCCCACAGGCACTGGAACTGCTCCTCCATTTCCCGCCCACCACGGATACGCCAGCCGGTCGTGGCATTGCCCGCGCCGTCCAGTGCCCCGCCATTGGCATCGGAGGCCTCGAGAATGGTAATCCTTGATGGCGTCATCCGTGCGTCACGGATCAGGAATGCCGCCGCTGCCATGCCACCCAGGCCGCCGCCCACGATCCAGGCCGAACGGGTATCCATCCCGGCGGGTTTGTCAGGACGCACGAAGGCTTCGAAATTACTGTGGGCGTATCTCATGGCAGGGTGCTGCTTTCAGGATCCGTGACGGAGCGACCGATATGATGGAAAGAGGAGGTCATCACGGCCATACCGTGCCCTCCGGTGATTACTGTCCTTGACATGCATCAATTTCACGAAAACGGCACCCCGCCGGGATGCTGCCCGGTCGTGACTGTTGCTGACGGTCATGTTCATGAAACGGTCCGCCTGCCCAAAAAACGGCGCCATTGAGGCGCATCGCCAGCCATGTCCGCAACGGAAATGGCATAATCCACCGCAAACAGATATATTCCGCCGCTGTTCTATCGGGGCGGGCCGCATGGGAGGGGATGATCAACCGTGACTGACACCAAAAAGGATAACAATGCCGGGTATGAGCTGGAAAACCAGATCGGGCATCTTCTGCGGCGGGCCTACCAGCGGCATACATCCATTTTCCAGGGTACCATCCCTGATGAACATCTTACGACAGTGCAGTTTGCCGTGCTGGTCACCATACATGATGAAGGCGAAGGCTCGCTGATGCATATCGGCCGGCTGACCGCCATAGATCATGCAACACTGCGTGGCATTACGTCGCGCCTGAAGCAGCGCGGCCTGATCCGCATACGCAGCAATCCAGATGACGGGCGCGAACGGCTGCTTTCGCTCCTGCCCGCGGGGGAGGAAATGGTCCGTCAGTACATACCGGCGGCACAGCGGATTTCGGAACTGACCCTGGCACCGCTGAATGAATGTGAACAGGTCGCGGCGCTGCATGTGCTGCACAAGCTTGCGAATGGCTAGAAACCATGCCTGAACCGGCAGGAACCGCCATCATGCCCACCCTGTTGCACGGATAAAAGGCAGGAATGACATTGCATCACGTCATGGCTGGCGACCCTGCGCCCGGTTTCATCCAGCATTGCACCACGCACTGGGGGCGCTACAGCTTTGACATGGCGGCAGGACGTTACAATATCCTGCTGTTCGTCCCCGGGCTGCATACGCCATCCGCAAAGCAGGCCCTGGCGTCTTTCCGGCGGTACGGTGCACAGGGCAGGGACGGCCATATGCAGCTGTTTGTTGTCGTTGCGGACCCGGCGGACCGGATAGCCCATTCCCCGGCCGACAGGGTGCCCGGCGCCCTGTTCGTGTGGGATGCCGACCGCCTGGTGCATGGGCTTTATGGCGTTGCGCCCGATACCTGCCTGTGGGTCGTGGTTGACCCCATGATGCGGATCTGCCTGGTCAGGGAGGATACACCCGATGGTGCCGGACAGATATATGAATGGACGGACCGGCAGCCCCGGCATCAGGATGGTCCCGTTCCGGCCCTTCTGCTGCCCGATATACTGGAGCGTGCGTTCTGTGACAGCCTGATTGCGTATTACCGGGTACGGACGCCGCAACGCTCGGCCATCCTGACGCAGGGGCGCGCGGGGCAGGCGGTCAGTATAACGGATCAGGCGTTCAAACGGCGTCATGACTGCGTATTGAATGACCCTTATCTGGTCCAGCAGCTTCAGGCCCGTATCATCCGCCGGGTCGTGCCCCAGATTGCCAAGGTCTTCCAATGTAAGGTGACGCGGATGAACAGGATGATCGTCAGTTGTTATGATGGCCGGGAGAATGGATGCTTCGGGCCACACCGTGACAATACGGTTGCTGAATCGGCCCACCGCCTGTTCGCGATTTCCATCAACCTCAATGATGAATACGAAGGGGGTGAACTGGTGTTCCCGGAATTTTCCGCACGCGGGTTTCGCCCACCCGCCGGGGGTGCCATGGTCTTTTCATGTGGACTGCTGCATGCCGTCAGGCCCGTTACGCACGGGTGCCGCTATGCCTGCCTGCCCTTTGCCTTCAATGATGGCTCACTGGCCCGTTCAGTCACGAAATGACCGGATGCACATTGATGCCTGCGGGCACGGATCAGTAATGTCCATATGGATGAAGGGCGATTCATGTACAAGATAACATCATCCGATGCATTGCTGATCATCGACATGCAGCCCGATTTCCTGCCCGGGGGGCCGCTTGCGGTGCCGGGCGCGGACATGCTGCTTCCCGTGATCAACCGGTTGTCCCGTCTGCCATTCGGCCTGGTTGTCGCCAGCCAGGACTGGCATCCGCAGGATCATGTGTCCTTTGTCACGCGATCCGGGCCATGGCCGGTCCATTGCGTGGCGGATACGCCGGGTGCGGCACTGTCACCACATCTGGAGCAGAAACGGATCGGCGTCATCATGCGCAAGGGCATGGACCCGGATGTCGACAGCTATTCCGCGTTCGGGGACAATAACGGCACGACCCGGACCGGGCTTGCAGGACTGCTGGAAAGCCGGGGCATGACCCGTGTATTCATTACGGGTGTCGCACTTGACTACTGCGTGGCCTGTACCGCGCGTGATGCGCGCCGGGCAGGCTTCAATACGATTGTGCTGCATGATGCCTGCCTGGGCGTGGCGGCAGCCCCTGACACGGTTTTTTCCGCCCTGGCGGCGGATGGGATCACAAGCGCATCCAGCCCGGATCTGCAACCGGGCTGACGCGGCAAGAACCGGATGCACGATATCGGCACCATGTATCCTGTCAGGCGCGTTCGGTGGCCGGTTACGCGCCCGGCGTGCCCCGCCTTGTTTTCCACCATGCCGGAGGGTCAGCCGTCATGGCCCGGTACAAAGAACAGGCGCAGGGAACGCACACCCTGTGCGCCATGTACCAGCACCCCTTCGATATCCGCCGTGGCGGATGGGCCGCTCTGCAAGACCGCATAATGCATCGA
Organism: Komagataeibacter sp. FNDCF1; assembly: GCF_021295335.1. Lineage (NCBI taxonomy): Bacteria > Pseudomonadati > Pseudomonadota > Alphaproteobacteria > Acetobacterales > Acetobacteraceae > Komagataeibacter > Komagataeibacter sp. FNDCF1. The sequence continues at coordinate 148,884 of NZ_JAIWOT010000001.1, forward strand.
TCGCCATTCCGGACGTTGATAGGCACGATGCAGGTTGCTGACAATCCGTGCCGGGTCCAGCAGCACGATCAGGTGCTGTGGCAGGTAACCCAGCGTATTGACCAGCAGGTCCTCTTCCGTCAGGCAGACCGACCCCGTTTCCGCCACGCCAAAGGAAGCCCGTACCACGCCGATGTCGATATCCGCCAGTGATGCGGGGGGCGTATCATCGCTCAGGCTACGGTTGCCCCTGATTTCGGGCACGCGCGAGCAAGTGACGGGGGCTGTGGACATGATCCTGCGCACCACGTCCAGCGGGTCGTCCTGGCCACAGTCGGGTAGCGTTCCCCCCATCCGGACAAAGGATTCGCGGAAGGTCGCAGGCAGGTCCGTGCCCGGTGGCGGATCAAAAAACGGCACCTGTGGCAGGGGGCGGGCAAGAGCGGGTTTGTGGGCCCGCACGCGGGCCAGTATGTCTTCGCGGCTGCTCATGCGGGCTTTCCTTTTTTTGTTGCGCGGTTTGCGGCATACCATTGATGGAATGTCTCACGTGGCGGGGCAGGCACCTCACGGCCATGCCCCCATGTATTCAGGCGGTTGTACACCATGAAGCGGGGCAGATGTTTCAGGGCGCTGTCCGCCGTTGCGATGGCCGTGCGATACAGCGCCGGGTGGGACAGCAGGTGCCCGGCTTCGCGCATAATCACCTTTTTCATGAGTGGCAGCTCATGCGTTTCAGCCAGAACCCTGCGCCAGCCCGCGATCTGTTCGTGAATATTGATCCTTACGGGGCAGACATTGGTGCAACTGCCATTGAGCGTGGAGGAAAACGGCAGGCTGCTGTAGCGGTGACGGTTGAAGGTCGGGTCGATGATCAGCCCGATCGGCCCGGCATAGGTTGCGCCATAGCTCAGCCCCCCGCTGCGGCGGAACACCGGGCAGGTATTCATGCACGCGCCACAGCGGATGCATTTGAGCGATGTCCAGAACTGCTCCATGCCCAGCCGTTCGGACCGCCCGTTATCCACCAGCACGACATGCAGTTCCCCTCCACGGCGGGGGCCGCGGAAATGGGATGTGTACTGGGTGATGGGTGAACCCAGTGCGCTGCGCGACAGCAGGCGCACGAAAACCGGCAGGTCTTCCAGCCGGGGGATGACCTTCTCGATCCCGATGGAGGCAATCTGCAATGGTGGCGTGTTGGCCGAAAGATCGGCATTGCCTTCATTGGTGCACACAACGAACGTCCCGGTTTCGGCCACCACGAAATTGGCGCCCGTCAGACCGGCCTGCGCATCCAGGATCAGCGGCCGCGTCTTTTCGCGCTGCTGTTCGGTCAGGTAATGCACGTCATCATCATCCGGGTCCGTGCCCAGTGTGCGGGCGAACACCTCCGCCACGTCCGAACGCAGCTTGTGCACGGCAGGCACCACGACATGGCTGGGTGCTTCATCATCAAGCTGCTGGATGCGTTCACCCAGGTCGGTTTCCACGACTTCGACCCCGGATTCAGCCATGAAATCACGGAAGCCGCATTCCTCCGTCAGCATCGACTTGCTTTTGATCAGCCGTTTGACGCCATGATCGCGCAGCAGGGACAGGATGATGGCGTTATGTTCATCCGCATCCTGCGCCCAGTGGACATGGATGCCATTGGCGCGCGCATTGGTCTCGAACTGTTCCAGGTAATGGTCCAGATGGGTCAGGGCATGTTCCTTGATTTCGGATGCCAGCCTGCGCAGGTCCTCCCATTCCGCGATCCCGTGCATCTGCCGGTCGCGTTTCTGCCGCAGGTCCCACAGGCGTGCATCATGCATGCGTTCATGTTCGGGGGCTGCGATGAAGCGTTCGGCGGCCCCGGCCTGATCGATGGGCTGGTCGCCGTTTATCACCGCGCCACGCGGCTGGGCCTCACGCACGCGCGAATGCAGCGGGATGGATGCCCCTTCGGCATGGTCCAGGCGGCCGGGATGGGGCGGGTTGCGGTTCAGGTCGCTGCCCTGTGCGCCGCTCATGCCCGTGCCCCGTTCAGGATCTGGGCGATGTGGATGAACTTGAGCGGCATGTCCAGCCGCTGCGCGCAGCCCTGCTGGTGCATCATGCATGAACTGTCGGCCGAGACGACATAGTCCGCCCCGGCGCTGCTGTGGTCACGCACCTTGTCATACCCCATCTTTTCCGACACACCCTTTTCAAAGACCGAGAACGTGCCGCCAAAGCCGCAGCATTCATCGGGGCGCCGGATATGCACGAATTCCAGTCCGCGCACCTTCGCCAGCAGGTCGGCCGGTTTGGAAAAGGCCGGTTCGCGCAGTTCGCTCATGCTGGCATGGTTCAGCCCACGCAGGGCATTGCAGTTGTTGTGCAGGCTGACACGGTGCGGGAATTCGGCCCATGGAAAGGCATCGACCTTCAGGATGTCATGCAGGAATTCAACCAGTTCATAGGTCCGTGCACGCACCTGCCGCACGTCATCGGTCTGTTCCACCGCATCCATGTCGCAACGCACATGGTGCACGCAGCTCCCCGATGGGGCGACGATATAATCGTATCCGGTAAAATTGCGGACAAACAGGTCTTCCGTGGCGGCGGATTCCGCGTGGCAGCCGGTATTGGTCATGGGCTGCCCACAGCAGGTCTGCTCACGCGGGTATTCCACATCCAGCCCGAAGCGTTCGAGCAGTTCCAGCGTGGCGATACCCACTTCGGGGTGAAAGGCATCAATGTAGCAGGGTACGAACAGGCCGATACGCATGGCGGGTACTCCAGAATATGCACAAAGGGAACGGGGTCAGGACACGCTTTCAGCCAGCCAGTTGCGGCGTTTGGTGGTCTTGCCGATGCCGGGATTGAAGCAGTTGCAGGGATCAAGCGCGCGGTAGTGCTGCTGCAGCGATTCAGGGGCGGCGTACAGGTGTCCGTAATTATGTTCCGCCGGGTAGCGCGCGCCGCGGCGGTCCAGCAGGGTCAGCATCTGCGCCTCGATCGGTGGGCAGGCATTGCCTTTGCGCACGATATAGTCCTGATGCATGACGTGGCACAGGAAATGCCCGTAATACAGTTTGACAACCAGCTTGTGGTCCAGGTCGGAAGGCAGGGTTTCCGACCATTGCCGGTCATTGCGGCGCAGGGCCACGTCCAGGGCGACAATATCCTCCACCGTGCGGTGATGCGTGGTGCGGTAACGGATGGCGGCGCCGGCCGCGGCAAAACGGTGCAGGAAGGCCCTGGCCCCTTCATCGGGCGTGCAGGCGAAGTAGCGCGTGCCATTTTTTGCACAGAAACCGTCAAGGAATGTCCGGGCTTCCCCGGCAAGGTGCCCGCTGACCTTGAGCATCAGGTGATGTTCGAACCGGTCCCGGAAATCATACATGCGTTTGGGCAGGTGGCGGGGGAACAGCCGGCTTGCGGCCTGCAGCAGCCGGTCGCTCATGTTGCCGGGCAGGAAGGCCACGCGTTCGGCCAGCCGGTCAAAACGGTTCTTGAGCGCAAACAGCATGGGCAGGCGGCGCGTGCCGATGGCGCGGATGATCAGGAAGGTGTCCTTGCCATATTCTTCCGCAATGTCGAAGGCGTCACGGTGGATGTATTCACCCGCGATCGGCAGTTCGGAAAACGCGGTCAGGATATGGCGGCGGATGTCCTCCAGTTCATCGGGGCTGTTGGTGCCGATATAGAAAACGGCAGGGTTCTTTTCAGCAGGGAATGTATCCAGCCGGACGGCAAACAGCGCCATGCGCCCCGCACAGCCCGCCCCTTCGAACAGACGGGCCGGGTCGGCATTGTAGCGGGCGGGCGTGTCCGCCTCGACATCGCGCACGTGGGTTGCGTAATTGTCGTCATGTCCTTTGCCGGCGTTCCAGTTGATGGCGTTTTCCGCGATCACGCCGCGATCGAGGTTGCCCAGTATCTCCTCGGCATCCTGACCCAGTTCGACACCGAGATGATTGACAAGATGCAGCGTGCCTGTGTCATCCACCTGCGCGAAGACCGACATCTGCGTGAATGCCGGTCCACGCTGCACCAGCGCGCCACCGGAATTGTTGCTGACCCCGCCAAAAACTGCAGCCCCGATGCATGATGAGCCAATGACCGAATGCGGCTCGCGCCCCAGCGGCGCCAGCGTGCGTTCAAGCTGGTCCAGTGTGGCGCCCGGCAGGCAGATGACCTGCCTGCCCCCGCCAATGACAAAGATCTTTTTCAGCCGCATGCCACTTATGATGACGATGTCGCGGTCATAATCATTGCCGTCAGGGGTCGAACCGCCCGTGATGCCGGTATTGGCCGCCTGCATCAGCACGATCTTGTTCGCCCTGATGCACGCCTGCACCACCCGCCACTGTTCCACAAGCGTGCCGGGATGCACCACCGCCAGTGCGTTGCCCAGCCCGAAGCGGAAACCGCGGCGGAACGGCAGGGTCCGTGCGGGGTCGGTCAGGACATGGGCATCTCCCACGATCTGGCGCATCTGGCCGATAAACGGGTCCCGCGCGGCATCGTGTGTGGATTGATGCGCAAAGCGGGCTCTCAGGGTGGTAAACATGTCATTTCTCCTCCCGTTCCGTGGGGGAACGGATGCGGGTTACAGGGTGCCGATAACTTTCAGCCCCACCACTTCGGCATTTGGAATGTGCGCGGTCTCGCCGGGGCGCATCATGTATTCGAATTCCGGCTGGACCAGGATGCCGGGATAGACCGGCACCCCGTAATAGGCTTCCAGCACGGAGGCATGGGTCTGTGGCCCGTTGACATGTGCCCCCAGCGCCATACCCGCATCCATGCGCAGCTGCTGGCCCAGTTCGGTGCGCGGGCTCATGCGGTAGTAGGAATACATCAGGCCAAACCGGTCATGCGGGCGATAGGGAATGATGCCCAGCAGGGACGAGCCGACATAGAATTCATCCGATATGACCGATACATCCGGGGTATTGTGGATATAACCGGCCAGTGCATAACCGCCCGCCATCTGGTTGCTGCCACCCTTGCGGTACAGCATCTGGTCGGCTTCCAGATAGAAGGTATCGCGGGCCTCTCCCCCATGGCGGCGTACGGTGCTGCCGGTGGGGATGTCACCAATGTTATCGGCGTAACGGGTGGTGTCATGCGCGAAGCCCAGAACGTAATGGCCGGGCAGCTTCCTGGGGCCGAAAAAGGGCTGCCATGCGAATTCCACCGGTATCATGAGCCCGGTGCTCTTTTCCCCTGCCCAGGCCCAGCCGCTTATGTCCTCATTCAGCGGGCTGACACTGTAGGCGCCGACCTGCATGATCGTGTCGCGTGTCGGCCGCAGGCGTACCCGCCCGCCCCATGTCGCCTTGGGATAGACGCTGAACCCCGCATCAAGCTTGATGGCCACGGGGGCGGAGCATGTCATCATGAAGCTGCACAGCAGGGGCGATGTCGCAAAGACATGGGTCAGCGCCATGCGGCCAAACGCCAGGTCCACCGTGTTGTGCAGGAATGATTTCTGGGCGTACATGTCCGTCAGATGCGCGACCGAATGCCCGGACAGGCTGTACACTTCCATAAGGCTGATATTGTAGTCGCCCACCCGGTCATGCGAGACCTCGCGCCCCACGCGTTCCATAAGCAGGGTATGGACTGTCCAGCCGTCCAGCCCGAACAGGCGCCCCAGGTCGAACTGGGTCTGCAATGTCAGTTCATGCACGTAATCCATGCCGCGGGATATGCCACCGCCAACATCGGCCATCGCTTCACCCTTGTAAGTAAATGAAAATGTGATCCCCCTGCGTTGCAGGCGTGAACGGAAGGCCCCGATCTGGGGCAGGAGATGGCCCGGTGCCTCGGATGAAGCATAATAACCCGCTGACAGGTCACGGACGCGCAGCGCGTCCTCGCGATTATTCAGCAGGATCGACAGTCCCTCACTCCTGAAAATGGTATTAAGCCGGGTGGAGACAGAAGCGTGTGACACCGTCGGCACGTCATGCGGTTCGGCATGGGGCTGGGAGACCAGTAGATGCAGACGTGGCTGTGCAGTATAATCCGCATCAGATTTACGCGCCAAGGATGGTTTGCAATGTATAAAGGCTATAAAAAATACTAATAGCCAATAATTTATGTGTAAAAAGTGCAATCCATTGCAGGGCGCGCATCCTGTTATTTTAAGGGCGCGAAACATGAAATGGTTTTTAAAATTGATTCCTTCGTTCCGGCAACACACGAAATGGGGATTGACGCCTTCGTTACCTAGCAGCCTGTCGGGTTGGGCATTTTGCGGCTGATAACGCCGAGGCTGACCCGGCTTATGCTGCCTGAAGCCGTGCCATTCTTTTGCAGTTGTATGCGAGAGCGACGAGGGTCCATTCAGTCGTGACTTTTGCAAGGCCACGCAGACTGAATCTTCTGAAGCCCATGATGCTTTTGATAATTCCAAAGACCGGTTCAACGGTCTGTTTTCGTAGTCTGTAAATATTTCCGGCTTTTGTGGTTTCCAGTTTTTTCTTCATGGCAAGCCGCCAGGGTTCGGTGATCCGGCGCGGTTCCCTGTCTTCAGGAGGTGGCCGGAAGTCATAAGGCCTGCGGGCGCAGGGCCGTCCGATGGCGACCAGCGGATCGATGCCTTTTTTCCGCAGGTCCCGGACCGCCTGCCCGCTGGCGTAACCGGTGTCGGCGAGCACTGTCTTTGGGAGACCGATCGTGTGTTCCATCGACAGCACGGTGCTGGCAAAGGATGGCGCGTCCGCTGACGTGGCGACAACGTCGGTTGTCACGATCAGCTGACTGCCTTCGGCGCAGACCACGGCCTGGGCATTGTAAGCCTGCCGGAACTCGTGGGCGTCCGAACGCCGCATGAGGCGGCTGTCGGGATCGGTCAGACTGATCTGCCGGTCGGGTGGCGGTTCATCATCCGGCGGTTTCGGCGCCCTGCCACGACGCCCTGTTTTCGCATCATAAGCGGCTTTCTTCTTCTCGTATGCCGGTCGCGCCGCCTCGGCCTGCGCTTTCGCATCTGCTTCCAGCCGGGCGCAGGCTTCGTCCAGCTTCGCTTTCAGTGTTTCCCGTCGGGCAAGCTCTTCTGGCAGGGCCTGCGGATCTCTGTCTGTGGCATCTGCGTGCTCCGCCTGGTCCATCAGTTTCGCGATATCCACCGCCAGCTGTTCGCGCAGTGCCCTGATCCGGTCGTAGCGCAGGGAACGGTATTTCGAAGCGTCGGCATCAATTTTCGTGCCGTCAATCGATACGACACCCAGACGCAGCAGACCCGTCTCGCGCGCCAGAAGCAGGACCTGCGCAAATGCAGCTTCAATGGCTGTCCGGTTCGTCCGGCGGAAGGTCGCAATCGTATCATGATCCGGATGCAGGTTCGCCGCCACGAAGCGTACCCCGATGTCGCGATATGTCGCCCGCTCGATCCGGCGTGAGGAAAACAACCCGTTCGCATAGCTGAAGATCAGAAGGGCCAGCATCAGGCGCGGATGATACTGCGCCTTGCCTCCCGTGCGCACTGGCACGCAGAACGCACTCATCGGAACCCGCTCAACAGCTGCGACAATGAAATGCGCCATATCGTCAGCCGGAAGCCACGACGTCAGATCAGGCGGCAGAAGATACGGCTGGGATCGGTCAAACGGGATGAAGCGGCTCATCGCGACACTCTACAGCCTTACCCCTTCACAGGGTACCCCAACCCGACAGGCTGCTAGAGAAATTCAAAAAGAGAGTGATGCGGATTATGTCATTGATTTTTTATAAATACTTAAAGGAAGAAAATTTTTATTTGGATTCATACCGCTTGTGCGCCTGCATCCGCACGGTTCGGATCATTGTGCACGTTCCGTGCGTATCAGCATGTACATTGACGTCCGTGGCATGCCCGTTCTGGCATGCATCCGTTCTGGCCCGTGCAGGGACAGGGTGGAGCATGGACAGCCCAACCTGGCGCGGGCTATGGTCTGGAATGCCATCATTCAGAAAATAATAATATTTAATAAACAAATGATTATAAATATTCAGATTGATAAACAGGCATATGCTGGTTCGAAAATCATGCCGGAAGAATATTGTGTACATGTTGCCAGCGTGTGAGCGTGGGGCTGCCGGCCTGAAATGGTCCTGCTGGCGGTACGTCGCGTGGCATGGTCAGCAGGAACCTGACCGATCCAGTCATGAAAATGGATGCGCAGGCTGATTTTACTGGTGGCTCATTCAATACGGTACGGGCCACGGCCTTGTACCAGCGTATGGTCGCGGGCGGCCTGATCATTACAGGTGGCACGTTCATCATCATGGCTTCATGCAACGCGCATTGCGTGACATGATATCCCGCATCTGGCGCGACTATCCACGCAGGTAGGCTACGGCCCGGGGTGACTGCCCGTGTAACGGCACGGCGCACGCTTTGTGCATCCGTGCCTGATGGAGTATTGACGCAAGGCCGGTCGATGGCAGGGCATGAAGCTGGAAGTTGCGGTTCCACCTCCTGCCACGAAATTCGTGCGCCATCGTCCCGTCGTGCTGTGCCTGTCCTTCGGGAATGCCGCGTCTTCTGGCCGTTGCCGGACAGGCACGGCAATGGTGTGGGGACTGGCGGAAAAGGGGTGGTGTAAGGACCCTGCCTTTTTGCGTCAGGCTTCTGGCGCGCGCCGGAAACGGATGATGCTGCGCGACAGGCGTCCCTGCGCCCAGTTGGGCATGTTACGCCATGGGGTCATGACATTGGCGTGCCCGTCACTGACAACAACCGTCCGGCGCTGTTCCGTTCCGACCCATTCAGGCGCCCATGCGGTCTGGACATTCGTGATCCACTGATTGCCCTCGACACGGTAGCGGCCGATATATGCCACCAGCGTCTTCATCAGCCGGGCGCGATCCTCATCATTATGGGCCGGGTGGCGGTGGCTGCCTTCAAGATTGAAGGCGACCCAGCCATCGGGCGTGAACACCACGCGGCCCCGGGGGCTTGGCCCCATTGCCGGGATGAAGGAGCCGGATTCTTTTTCTTCCACCTTGTAGGACACGAGTTCCCATGTCCCGATGAGTTTCTGCCGCAGTTCCTCGCCTTCATGTCCGGCTTTTTCCTGCGGCATGGCCCCCTGAACTGGCATTCGTATGTCTCCATATGCTGCTACGTGGCACCGCTGCATATGCGTTTGCGGTGCCTGTTGATGGTAACATGCCGTTTACCTGGATAGTTCGGTAGTAACCTGTAAGGAAAAATAATATTACGATAAACGCAAAAATAGGATATGCAGGCAGGGGGAGATACCGCGTTTGTCACATGACGAGATTGGAGACCTGCGTTTTTTCAGCGCCCTGGTGGATGCAGGCAGCCTGACGGCGGGTGCGCGAAGTCTTGGCACATCGCCTGCCGCCGTGTCGCGGCGGCTTGCCCGTATCGAGGCAAGGCTGGGCAGTACGCTCGTCATCCGCAATACGCGGCATTTTGGGCTGAGTGAAACGGGGCGGCTGTATTATGAGCGCGGCCTGTCCATCGTGGCCGATATCGACCATCTGGAGGAGGAAATCTCCTCATCGACCCGCGCGCCAAGGGGAACCCTTGGTATCGGTGCGCCTGTGGAATTGGGGCGCAGGCAGATCGCGCCCTTTATTGAAGCCTTCAGCGCACGCCATCCACAACTGAACATCAACCTGGCCCTGGCTTCCGAAGGGGTGTACGATTTCAGTGATTCACTTGATGTCGTACTCAGGCTGGGGCTGCCCGATACGCCCGGTGCCGTGGTCACCCGTCTGGCTTCGACCATGCGGGTGCTGTGTGCTTCTCCCGCCTATATCGCGCGGCGTTCCGTGCCGGCGCATCCGCGTGATCTGGTCCGGCACGACTGTCTATGCCTGCGGCGGAACAAGACCATGGCGCTGCTGAACAGATGGGCCATCGGCAACGAGACGGAGACGGAAGTGGTGACGGTCGAGCCCCGTCTTTCTGCCACCAATGCCGAAATCATTCATGACTGGGCGCTTTCGGGTCAGGGTATCGCCTATAAACTGCTCTGTGATGTGTACCAGGATCTTGAAGAAGGGAAGCTCGTGCGGATATTTCCTGACCTGCAGGGCGAAAAAATCGATCTGTACGCGGTGGTGCCCGGCCGCCAGCATACACGGGCCAGCGTGCGAGCATTTGTGAGTGAACTCAGGCCCTATATTCGCACCGCGGGCTTCATGGAACAGGGATAGAACCCGACCAGCGCCAGTGCCGATATGCGGCTGCGCCTGCACAATGACCTGTCCGGGTCGGGCAGGCGGCTTTTTCATGCCGGTGATCTGAACCGACAGCCGTCTTGGCACCATGCATGCCCCATGACAGGGTCAGGGTGCAGGGGGCAGAAATTCCGATCGTTGGTTCATCCGGACAGTCCGGGCAGGATTGAACAGACCGTGCGAAGGCATCGGGGCCGTTCATTACGCGTTTTTGGCATTGCGTGGTGAACGGGACATGAATGGGGGAACCGGGAAGGGGGCCTTTCCACCGATGATGCAGGTCTTCAAAAAGAGGCAAGGCGCTCCGTATGCTGAAAAAACCTTTCCGATATTATCATTCATAATGATAATACAAGCGTATTTTTCCGGCATTTCTCCGTGCCGTACCGGGTAACATTGGGATTGGATTTCTGGTGACCATCACACGCAGGCTCTCGCCGCGTGCCGGGGGGCAGGTGGAATGGGGAACAGGCGGGGCCATGCACGGGGCAGGCCGTTGTCCATGGGCTGTATGCCGGTGGCACGATTGTGACCCGCGATGACATTGTCTTCACGACCGTCATGGCGAATGATGATGTCCATGCCTTGTGGCCGTGCGGCAGACAGGGTTATCCGGACCCTGTCTGCGGGCGATGTGGGGGCATGCCTGTGCCGTTGGCGGTGGAGACAGGTTACGGGTTCAGGTTGCGGCAGGCTGCCATGATGGTCCGGGGCGCCCGAGGCCGCACTCGCATTACTGTTGCTGTGCGCGGTGGCAGGGGTGCGGTCCAATAAATAACAATAACGTGCGGGGAAGTGGCAACGGGCACGAACCTGCGGCCTTCTTAGTGTCTGACCGAAAATGAGTTGAGTGATTTCAGTAGGTTATGATTCATGGGTTTGTGACAACCTGATGAGATCAAAATGGCCTGGACTGAAATCACCCGTGCGCAGTATCGCCGGGACGACCTGGAGTATGCAAGCGACCTGCGGGACAGGGAATGGGCGTTGATAGCGCCGCTGATGCCCGAGAGAAAGCGACTGGGCAGGCCACGGCGCACCGATTTGCGTCGTGTCATGGAGGCGATCCTGTACATTGTTACGACCGGCTGCCAATGGCGCCAATTGCCCCGGCACTTCCCTCCCTTCACGACCGTGCAGGGCTATTTCTACCGTTGGATCCGCGAGGGACGATGGGAAGCCATGAACCATATTCTCGTGATCCTGTCGCGAGAGCAGGACGGGCGTGATGCCACGCCTTCGGTGGGCATTATCGACAGCCAATCGGTTAAAACGGCTGAAAATGGCGGCCCTCGCGGTTATGACGCGGGCAAGAAAATCAAGGGACGCAAGCGGCATATCGCCACCGACACGCTGGGTCATATCATGACTGCCGTCGTACATCCCGCCGACATCCAGGATCGTGACGGGGCATTGATGGTTGCAGCCCGGATCCGTTCGCTGTTCCCCTGGTTGCGGCACCTGATCGCCGACGGCGGCTATGCCGGTGAGAAGCTACGAAACGGGTTGGCGCAAATCGGACAGTGGACGATCGAGATCATCAAGCGCTCCGATCAGGTCAAGGGCTTCGTCGTCCTGCCAAAGCGCTGGATCGTCGAGCGCAGCTTCGCCTGGCTGGGACGTTGCCGCCGCCTCACCAGGGACGTCGAAGCCACAATCTCCTCATCTGAAGCTTGGCTTATGATCGCTCATATCCGCAGAGTGCTGCGGAAAATCAATCAGGTCGCTTTTTGATTCAGACAGTTAGACGGAAGTTTGTCCCATGCGTCTGACAGAAAGATCGGCATGGCTGCATGCCATGCTGTATCTCACCATTCCATCCACAGTAATTTCCTTCGTTCCAGAAGTCCATGCGGCGGATGTGACCCTGGGAATCATCGGGCCGCATGAATATGACCTGCCGGTTGATTTCAAGCCGTTCAATGTGCTTGTGCAGTACGGGGATGGTAATGCCGCCGGACATTCCTATAACAGCCTGGGGCAGCGCAGGCCAACCGGGGGCAGCCATACCTGGTCCGGCATGACGAAATATGTCCATTTTCGCAGTTTTGATGCCATTCCCCATGTAGGCTTTGCCTTTGAACTGATCCAGACAGAAAGCTACAGCCTGGCGGACGGCACGAATTACGGTGGTCTTGGCCCGACCATTGTCGGACCTGCCGCATGGTTCAAACCCAACAGACACAGTACGTTCGGTATCCAGACCTTCATGCAGACAGCGGTGGGCACACGCGAGGCAACATCACCTAATTACTGGTCGAACATCTCCAGCTTCATCTTTGATTATGAATGGAAGTATTTCAGCTTTGATGGTGATGCCGGCACCGTGGCGGGGGCCGCCAGGCATGTAAAGGGTGGCCATGCCTATTCACCGGGCGTGGTATTCTATACCAACCTGCGCTTCAGCTGGAAGGCAACCCGTCTGTTCGAGCCCTTTTTCGCTCTGGACTGGCAGAACGTGAAAGGTACGTATGACCGCACCGCAGGCCAGTATCTGGATGACTCAAACAGTCGTGAGATCACCCTGGGGGCGGGCGCCATGTTCAACATCTCGCAGCATTTGTCCTTCACCACGCGGTATTCGCATTCCGTCGACGGGCGCAATGTGCCCGAAAGCAATGCCTATTATGTGAAATTCGTCTATCTGTGGTAGAATGTGCAAGATGCGCAGAGGGTCTTCCATGCGCAGTGTTCATGCCCGTTTCCGACTGCCATGGCCGCCGGGGCGTTGACGGACGGTGACTGCCTGCGCCCATGGCATGGGCCGACAGTGCAAGATACAGTGGCAGGATGATTCCCTGCGTCAGCATCACGATCGTGCAGGATGTGCCGCTGTCCGGATTCGTCGCATATTCCGGTTATGGCGCAACCTGTCGTATTGACTGATCCGTCCTGCCGCAGGCCTGATCGGGGCGGGAAGGGGCACAATCTCTGGTCAGGACTGTCGGGCCCGGTTTCCCGGCCCGTATGGGGCCGCTGCGACACCGGAGCGGCATGGCGCATAGCAGGCTCTCCCTACCCGCACTGGTTTTTCAGCGTCCATATTTATAATGCCCATTGTGGCCGCGGGTTAGGATGCTGCAGATGAAATGGACCTTTCTTACATCAGGCATGATGCTCGCATTTGCGGCATTTTCATCATTTTCGATCAGTGATGCCTGTTCAAAGCTTCTTGCCGGGCAGCTCGACCCGTTCGAGGTCGCATTTTCCGGTGGTGCCTTCGGTTTTCTGATCATTCCGTTCATCCGCAGGCCAGATGAATCCTATATGGATATCTTTTCCCCCCAACGTCCGCTGATGTGGGGGGTGCGGGCCATGGCCACCTTTGCGGCCACGGCCGCCAGCGTCGAAGCCTTCATGCTCCTGCCCATGCCTGAAGCGCTTTCGCTCATGTTCCTCATGCCGCTGTTCGTCACCATACTTTCCGTAACCCTGCTGAGAGAGAAAGTGTCGGCCTGGTCTTGGCTGTCCGTCATCCTCGGTTTCATGGGGGTACTGATTGTCCTGCGGCCGGGCATGCGGGCGCTGCAGTTCGGGCATCTGTGTGCCCTTGTTGCGGCAATCGCAAGTGCGGTGGGGGTGATTGCCTACCGGCTTGCCGGTGATGATACGCCCCGGCTTTCCCTGTTCGGCTCCAGCCTGTTCGGTCCACTGGTCGGGGATGGTGTGCTCATGCTCGCGCATGCCCACTGGCCGCATGGTGTCAGGACATGGGTGTTCCTGTTCGGATACGGTTTCCTGGCGGCGCTGGGGCAGCTGCTCATGATGATGGCAACCGCCCGCGCCCCGGCCAACCGGGTTGCCCTGCCGCAATACAGCCAGATGATCTGGGCCGTGGCCTTCAGCTATTTCCTTTTTCACCAGCCGTTGGATGGCTGGACCTTTGTCGGTATTGTCGTGGTGACCCTGTCAGGCATGCTGGGCTGGCTGCACCAGCGCATCCATTACGAACGTCTGGCGCTGGAGGCGCGGCGCGCGGCAAGACGGCACCCGATCCAGTACAGTCCCCGGGCGGGATGAAAGGCTGGTCATCCCGCCCGAAGGTAATGCGTAACCGGGGCGGTCAGCCAATGGCGACCACGGCCTCACCAGTCAGGACGCGGAACACGAAGCTTTCCTGCAGGTAAAGTTCTACCGTATCGGCTGTATGCCCCAGATAGCCGATCGAGAAATCCTGCCCGATATCAAGGGCAAGATCACCGCCGCGCATGGATACGACAAATGCGCCCTCGATTGCGGGCGCCCATATGATGTTTCCGTCAATCATGCTTTCGATATGCTTGCGGACCGGATAGCCATCATCGTCCCCTCCGCTCAGGGCCAGATAGGCCTGTGCCCCCAGCACGATGGAATAGGGGCCGTTTACACCCGCCAGGCGCAGCGCATTGAGGGCATCGGCCATGACATGGGGGTAATCCCTGGCCGTGGCGGGCAGCTTGAAATGCGTGTTGGACGTTCCCTGTAAAAGCCCGCGCATGCCTGCCGCAGCATAACCGTTGAAGATGGTCCGGTCTTCTGCAAAGGCGATCTTTTTTGCAGCGTCCTTGACCGGTTGCCAGTCGGAATCAAGGGATCCCCGTTCAACGGCATCGATTTCCTCACGCGACAGGGTGAAGGGAACGCGCAGTTCAACCAGCGGCAGCACCTCACGGCGGACCGCACGAATGCCATCCTGGGGGGCATCGATGGGGGTGGCACGACCGGAACCGACCCCGGCGAAGGCCGTGCCCTTTGGCTCCGAAGTATCAACCACGCGCCGACCCGCCAGATGGCGGCGGATGGTGCGCGTGGCCTCATTTTCAATTTCCGCCCAGGCCGCGGCGGAAACGGGGGCCAGATGTCTGTGAAGATTGTTCATGTCAGGATTCCTTCTTGAGTGATCCGATCCCCAGTGACCCGTCATGCCGGTCTGTGCCGTCGTGTTCCGGCGGGGGTGGTGCGTCCGTCCGGGCGGGCTGTGCTGGCAGGGCTTCAAAATCGGGCGCGTTATCCAGGAAATCGGCCGTGGGAATAAAGAACAGGGCTCCGGCCACCGCCGTGCTGACATCGAGCAGCCTGTCGTAATTACCGGGCGGCTTGCCGACAAACATGTTCTGCAGCATCTGCTCTATTCGTGTGGGCGAGCAGGCATAGCCGATGAAATATGTGCCGAATTCACCGCTGCCCACCCTGCCGAAGGGCATGTTGTCGCGTACGATCTGAAGCTGCTGGCCGTTTTCTTCAATATTGGTCAGTACATTATGGGCATAGCTTGGCTTGGCGGCTTCGGCCAGTTCGATGTCGGATACTTTCCGGCGGCCGATGATGTGTTCCTGCACTTCGGTGGGGATGGTGTCCCATTTCTTCAGGTCATGCAGATATTTCTGTACTATGACATAACTGCCCCCCGCAAAGGGTGCATCTTCCGCGCCGATAAGGGTGGCGTCGCGCGCGGCCTGTCCGGTCGGGTTTTCAGTACCGTCCACGAAGCCCAGCAGGTCACGTGCATCAAAATACTTGAACCCGTGCACCTCATCCACAACATGGGCGACCCCCTCCAGCCGCGAGACGATGTTGGTGGCCAGTTCAAAGCACAGATCCATCTGTGTCGCGCGGATATGGAAAAGCAGGTCCCCCGGGGTGGAGGGGGCATGATGGACGCCATTGATTTCCACAAACGGATGGAGTTCGCGCGGGCGGGGGGCGGCGAACAGGCGGTTCCACGCATCCGAGCCTATGCCGGTCACGCAGCTCAGCCGACCATCGGGCACCCGGAAACCGACAGCACGCTGAAGGGATGAGAGATCTCCCAGCAGATCCCGCACGGTTCCGGCAGCCGCGTTGTCCGGATCCAGTGTCATGATCAGGAAAATGGCGGCCTGGGTCGGTTGCGTATCAACGGGTTGAGGTGTGGCCAACAGACTGAAACTCCCTTTGGATGATACGTGCGTAACACATCATGACATCCAGCATAGGCGGATGGCCGATGGTGACAAGAGAGCCGGCAGGATGAAATGACAGCCACTATCAATAAGACGGGAGCGTTCATAATGGAAATAGATCAGGTCATTTTTTCCGCTTATCCAGCATGGCATGAATTAAAAATAAAAATAGAATAATCTATAATAAATATTCATATTTTCTGGATTTATATTCAATTTTTATTCCATAATCTGCTTGTCTGCAGCAGGGCTTATGACACGCATGAATGAACGGACTGCAATGCAGTCATGCATGGAAGAATTGATCAGGCAGGCAGGATGTTGCGCGGAACCCGCGCTGTCATCATGCCGCTGTGGTGTTGCGGGCCTCTGCTGTCATGGTCGGGCGATATCCACACCCTTCCCGCCATGTGTTCCGGGGTCTTGCCGGTCAAGATGGTGCAGGCCGTGGCGCCTGCTTCGTCCGGTTGATCTGCAAAGCCGCGAACGGGCGGTCTCCGCGGTCCTGAACGCGTATTATGGTGTGACACAAACCGTTTCGGCCGCGACCGGAGACCGCCGGAAATTGCGTGACGTCATGCAGCAATCCCATGGAGACAAAACGCTGCCGCACCGATACGATGGATCGGAGCGATGATCCATCTGCATGATCCCGAAGCCTGGTAGCCAACATGACCGATATGTCCGCCCGCGTTTCCCCCGCCACGATACCACAGCCCGATAATCCGCATGCCCCCCCACGGCACGGGACGGGAAAGCCGGCCCAGCCCGGTCGCACGGAGCGTGACATGCTGGGTGAGGTCACCCTGCCCGCCGGGGCATTGTGGGGCGTTCACACCCAGCGCGCGTGTGAGAATTTTCCCATAAGCGGCACCCCGATCGGCGCATTCGCGGAACTGGTTGACGCACTGGTCATGGTCAAGCGCGCGGCGGCGCGGGCCAACAGGGATCTGGGATACCTGGATGCACAACGCGCGCAAGCGATTGATGCCGCCTGCGGTCGCATACTGGGCAATCCTGCCTATCGCGCGCATTTTGTCGTTGATGCCATGCAGGGTGGGGCGGGTACGTCCACCAACATGAATGCCAATGAAGTCATTGCCAATGTCGCGCTGGAAGTATTGGGAGAGCCCGCCGGCACCTATGCCGTCATTCACCCCAATGACCATGTCAACATGGCGCAGTCGACCAATGATGTCTATCCGACCGCGCTCAGGGTCGGAATATGGCTTGCCACCGGTCCTCTGGTGGAGGCGCTCGAGAAGCTGGCGGACGCCCTGGGTGAAAAAGCGGATGAATTCGCTTCCATTCTCAAGGTGGGGCGCACGCAGTTGCGCGATGCCGTTCCCATGACGCTGGGCCAGGAATTCCACGCATTCCAGACCATGATCAGGACCGAGATCAGGAGCCTGAAGGAGCAGGTGCATGCCTTTGGCCAGATCAACCTGGGGGGAACCGCAATCGGGACGGGGCTGAATACCGACCCGCGTTATGCACCGGTCGCGGTGGCGCATCTGCAGGAACTGACCGGGCTGCCCGTGGCCTGCGCGCCGGATCTGATCGAAGCGACGTCGGATGTTGGTGTTTTTGTCCTCTTTTCAGGCGTGCTGAAGCGGCTGGCGCTCAAGCTTTCCAAGATGTCGAGCGACCTGCGCCTGCTCTCCAGCGGACCGCGCGCGGGGCTGGGCGAAATCACGCTCCCGGCCGTCCAGGCCGGTTCTTCCATCATGCCGGGCAAGGTCAATCCGGTCATACCCGAAGTGGTCAACCAGGTGGCCTATCTTGTGGCGGGGCATGACATGACCATTTCCATGTGCGCCGATGGTGGGCAGCTGCAGCTGAACCCGTTTGAACCGATGATTGCCTACTGCCTGTTTTCGTCCATCAGGACATTGCGGGCCGCGGTCGGGACCCTGTCCACCCGCTGCATTGCGGGCATCACGGCGGATGCGAAGCAGTGCCAGCATCTGTCGGACATCAATATAGGTATTGTGACGGCGCTGGTACCCGTGCTTGGTTATGACAAATGCTCGGCCATCGCCAAACGCGCGCTGGCCGAACAGCGCAAGGTGATTGACCTGATTGTCGAGGAAAATTACCTGTCCCGCGAGGAACTGGCCACGCTGTTGCGCCCCGATGCCCTGACACGACCCAACCTGCATGGCCCGCTGGGCTGAAAAATCAGGTACCGCCCGGTTTCCTGGCCCAATTGCGGGATGTTGCCATGGCATGGTCTTGGGCAGGCTGGCCGGTAAGTCCCGCACGGCTGGGCGCTTCCCCGCCTGCGGAATGATTTCAGGAACGCGGGATCACGTATCTTCGTGTCTGACCGTATGGCGGAGCGGATCAATACGCGACTGGCTGGGTACGGCTGCGTTGTCATGCCAGCCTGTAGAATATGCGGGCCTTCGGCAAATCCCGCTTTGTCATGGGGATCAGCGTTCCTGGCAATGACATTGCGGCCCACCCTAGGTAATCCTGTCGATAACATACAGGACACGGTTACTGTAACAGATCTGCATAAACTTACAGATCGACAAATGTTTGCTCCCGGCGCGGGGCATGCATCCGGGTTTCATGTTCTGCATACATGGCCGGTGTGGAAGCTGACCGCAGATTGTGCCGCAAGGGATTAGCAATGTCGGTGTCGGTCATATGAACTAAAAATATTGTATACCTTTGTCTGGCACCGTTTTTGGTATATGGACAAGTGATAAGAAATATTTTACTTGGTTTATTATTCACATTTATTTAATGATCATATTTTTGGTAATGGATTGACTGTTTGATCCATACGGTCCGCGTTTTCCGGTCCTTGCGCAGACCATGCAGGGGCAGGAATTACCGCTACGCCCGACACAAACCGTATCCCAGATGAACTGGCATGACCATGAATGAAAACAGGCCAGTCCGGTAAGGTTGGAATGTTTTCATTCATGCCGTTCCCGTACTGCATCAGCCAGAAAGGGACGCCATGCGTATACTTACGGATTTGGCACAATCCGGTTGCCTTCATCATGGACTGTAGGCGACAGGACTGATAGCAGCCCTGTCTGTATTGGTACCGGACAGGTCTTGATTGCATCGTGTGAGATTTTGCAAACAGGACGGAATAGGGCAACATGACGGGCATGACGCATCAGGGGCATCCGTATCCCGGGCGCATCAGGCATGACAGGCCGCCCCGGAGAGCGGACCGATTCACGGCATGATGAAATTTTCCGTCGGGAGAAGTTAAAAAATCAGAGGAATGCCACCATATGACACCAGGGTATTCTGATCACGGTCATCAATTACCATGAGGGAGGATAAAGGGTTATGTCGATTGCCCAGATGAAGGAAAACATGTCCGGAAACGCCGGATTCATTGCGGCGCTGGACCAGAGCGGCGGATCGACCCCCGGCGCGCTCAGGCATTATGGAATTCCCGATTCAGCCTACAGCAACGATGCCGAGATGTTCGCGCTCATGCATCAGATGCGTGTCAGGGTCATGACCGCGCCTGCATTTACTGGCAAAAGGATCATTGCCGCCATCCTGTTTGAACAGACGATGAACGGCATGGTCGAGAACGTTCCGACCCCGACCTATCTGTGGAAGGAACGTGGGGTCGTGCCCTTTCTGAAGGTTGACAAGGGGCTGGAAGCCGAAGCGGGTGGCGTGCAGCTGATGAAGCCCATCCCCGGACTGGACATGCTGCTGGAGCATGCGGTCAAGCTGGGCATTTATGGCACCAAGGCCCGTTCCGTCATCCGCCTGCCGGAACAGGCAGGGGTTGCTGCCATCGTTAAACAGCAGTTCGATCTTGCACAGCAGATCGCAGGTCAAGGCCTTGTTCCCATTCTTGAGCCGGAAGTGCTGATCAAGAGCCCTGACAAGGCCGGGGCCGAAGCCCTGCTGCATCAGGAACTCAGGCGCGGGCTGGATGCGCTGCCCGGTGAATATCAGGTCATGATCAAGGTCAGCATTCCCGAAAAGCCCGACCTGTATCTTGATCTGGTCAATCACCCGCGGGTGCAGCGCGTGGTGGCGCTTTCCGGCGGGTATCCGCGCGATGAAGCGTGCAGGCGTCTGGCAGCCAACCATGGCATGATTGCCAGCTTCTCACGCGCACTGCTTGAAGAACTGCGTTACCAGATGACGGATGAGCAGTTCAATGAAGCGCTGGCAGCATCGATAGAGGAAATATACAAGGCATCATCACAAAAAGTGTGATGCAGGCCCTGCTCGTCATGGCGTGACCCGAAAAGGATTTCCGGATGCATCATTCATCCGGAAATCCCTTTACCGGGCATCAAGACCCGGTGCTGCCGGGAGTGCCCGGTCAGCATTGCATGCGGGCGGTCCCGCGCATGGTCATTGGCCGCGGCGTGCAGCCGTCTGTCGGCATGGTCTAGCGGAAGGGATTTTCGGAATAGGAAGGTGAAGAATAGCCTGCCGCAGGCATATGGTAGGCGGGCGGATCATAGTCCGGCGTGGCGGTGTGACCTGTCGTGCCGGTTGTCGCGCCAGCGGGCGCGATACCCTGTTGCGCTGGCGTGGAGCGGGCGGTTACGCCAATGCCGGTGGCAGGATCGATATCATCCGTTGGCACGGCGGCTGCGGGTGCCGCACCCGCGCCCGTGGGGGCGGAATAGGCCGACGGCATACCATTGTAGTCGGCAGGACTGTATCGACCCACGCAGTTCTTGCCCCGTTCGGCAGTATGAAGAGCATCCAGTTCCCCCTTCAGCCGGCCGATATCCTTGTGTTTGTCCCCCCCGATGCTGCCAACCGGCACCCCGATCAGCGCCACGCCCCATTCATCTGACTGGTGCATCCGGCGCTGGTGCTTTTCGGCCGAGGCCAGGTCCTGTGTATCAGCCTGATCCAGCCGGGCCAGCTGTGCACAGCTCTGCTGCAGATAAGGCTCGGGACTGACATATTGCGCCCCTATGTCCGAAGGGTTGGATGCGCATCCGGCCATGGCAAGGACAGCGGAGCACAGGAGTATTTTTTTCATGATTTTCCTGTTACGGCACATATCGTAACGGATTGTAACGTCTCTGGTCTGTCCTGTCCTATACCTAAAATCAGATGGCTGTATTGTGCGGTCATTTGCCAGTATGTTCACCATCGTGTGATTGACTGTTCCGCTGGCATGGTGATCATGAAAGGTGTCGTCTGCCTGCCTGCTTTTTACGCATCGGGGGATGTATCCGGTCGATACAGAAGTCATGCAGACTGCGGGCTGGCAAAATATGCCTGTCACCTGTGCGGCATATCCGGCACCCTGATGGCAGGTCGGCTTCCTGCAGGTCACTTTCTTAAAAAACAGCGGTCCTCATGCCTGGCAGGTGTGCGGATGGGGCCGGATGGGCAGGAAGCGTGATTGACACCCCGGATCGGATGCGGGCAAGCTTTCATGGTGTCTGCGCCTGCCGGGGTGGGTTGAAAAATCACGGCCTGCCACTGAAATCGGGAATGAAAATGCCGCAAAAAACCATGAAGCGCCATAGAATGGCGATGTTGTGTGCTACCGCACTGATTTTGTTGCCATTTCGTAATGATGTGATTCCGGCCGCGCAGGCGGCTGATCCCCGTCTTGTCAGCCTGTTCAGCGACTGGCGCGCTCTGGTCATTCCCGAACGGCGTGACGGTGCACCTGATTTCGGTGCCACGGCCCTGAAGCACAAGAGGCAGGGCCTGAAGCAGTTGCGCAGGCGACTGGCCGCGCTGGACCATGCAGGCTGGACCACGGGGGACGATATTGATGCCCGCCTGATCGAAGCCGAAATGAATGGCCTTGATTTCGACCTGCGCGTGCGCAGGCCCTGGGCACGGGATCCGGGCTATTACGCGACCGTTGTGGCGGAAGAAAGTGATGTCCCGGCGCATGAAGGCCCATTGGCCGAAACAATAGACCTGTTTCGTTACAGCTATCCCCTTTCCCCGGCGGATGCGCGGGGTCTTGCGGCACGGCTGGCAGGCGTGCCGGTCATGCTTGATCGCGCGCGCGGGCTGCTGGCCCGCAGCAATGCCGCCGATCTGTGGCGCTATGGGGACCGCGAATTCTTGCGGCAGAGAAAGGACCTGCAGGCATTGCTGGACGGTACGCTCATGATGCGTACGCTGGAGGGTGAAAAACACGCGACACTGGAGGGGGCAGGCCCCGAAATACGCCATGCGGCCGAGCAGGCGCTGGCAGCCACCAGTGATTTTGCAACCTGGATTGCCCTGCAGGCACCCCACAAGACCGGGCCATCGGGGGTGGGCATAAAAAATTATGACTGGTACATGAAAAACGTGCAGCTTGTTCCCTATACATGGGATGAGCAGGTCGTGCTCCTGCGGCGTGAACTGGAACGGGCACAGGCCTCCCTGCGGCTGGAGGAACTGCATGACCGCGCGCTTCCCCCGCTTGAACCGATCGAGAATCCCGCGGCCTACCGCCAGTTCGCGGTCAGGAAGATGCAGCAGCTGACGGATTTCATTATCAAGGCCGGTTTCGTGCCGGACCAGCCTTATTATCGTGCCGCCATGATGGCGCAGACCCTGGGTTACACGCCCCCGGACCAGCGCAATTTCTTCCTTAAGATAACGGCGCTGGACCCGTGGCCGCTTTATTCGCATGATATCCACTGGACGGAACTGGCGCGGATCAGGGACGACCCTAATTCCGACCCCATCCGCCGTGGCGCGCCGCTGTTCAATATCTACGCCGCACGGTCAGAGGGATATGCCACCGCGTTTGAAGAGATCGTGATGCAGGCGGGTCTGTATGATCATGATCCCCGGGGGCGGGAACTGGTCTGGATCATGCTGGCCAACCGGGCTGCGCGGGGGCTTGCCTCCCTTTACGTGCAGGCGAACCGGATCGATCTGGCCACGGCGGGCAAGATGCATGCGACATGGACCCCACGAGGTTATTCGGACCCCAATAATGCCCTTGTGGGTTTCGAGCAGCTTCTCTATCTGCGCCAGCCGGGATATGGAACCAGTTACGTGACGGGCAAGCTGCAGCTGGACCAGCTGATTGCCCGCCGCGCGCATGAAGCCGAACTGGCGGGCCGTCCGTTTGACCTGCCCGCCACGATGGCGGACATGGCGGGCGTAGGCATCGTGCCATGGTCGCTGGTCGAGGAAGCGCTGCTTCCCCCGGCGGCTCCGGGATCAGCCCCATGAGCGCGGCCCGCAATGCGCATGGACTGTTCCGGAATAACCGGCTGACGGGAATGCAGGTTTCGGGTGCTGCCATATTTTCACGAGCGCCCGCACCGGAACCATCCGTAAACCTGACAGGATGCCGCAAGGACAGACTTCCGGAATGGTGACAGCGAAACATATGGGCCTTGTAAGTTTTTTGGCTTTCCGGGTATTTCATGTGGTTATATGATCCGGCATGGCTCATAAAATGGATAATATTGATCGCTCCATATTGCGCGCCCTGCAAAAGAACGCCGGCCTGTCGCAGCGCGAACTGGCGGACAGGGTGGGGCTGTCACAGAATGCCTGCTGGCGTCGGCTCAATATCCTGCGTGAAAATGGCCTGCTGGGCAGCCATACACTGCGGCTGGATCCCGCCAGCCTCGGGCTGGGGCTGACGGTGTTTGTCATGATCCGTACGCGCCACCATTCACGCGAATGGCTGGAGCAGTTTCATCAGGTGGTGACAGCCATACCGAATGTCATCGATTTCTATCGCGTGGCAGGGGATTACGATTACATGCTCAAGATCATTACACAGGACATGGCGGCGTTCGATGATGTCTATCGGGGGCTGATCAGCCGGGTGGAGCTGGATACCGTGACATCCTACATGGCGATGGAAACGATTGCCGCCAATCGTGACCTGCCTGTCTGATCCATGGAAGGGCCGCATAGGCGGCGCTTCATGTCCCGCCCGCCATGCCTGATGTTTCATGCCCACGGATATATGAAAGGCGCCGCCTGCCCGGACACCGTAAGGTCGGCCATCTATGGTAGGAAAACGGAGCATTTCAGCCCATGCTGCTTAATACGATCGAACTTGGCCCGGAAAATGGCGACCTGTCGCAGCCGCCTGTTGTCTTCCTGCATGGCCTTTTCGGGCGGGCGCGTAATTTCGGCTTTTTCCAGCGCCGCATGGCCGTGACCCGGCGCACCCTTGCGCTGGACCTGCGCAACCATGGCAAAAGCCCGCATGGCATGATGGATTACCCGACACTTGCCATGGATGTGCATGAAACCCTTGTGGCGCATTCTGCCCTTCCTGCCATGGTCATCGGCCATTCCATGGGGGGGAAAACCGCAATGATGCTGGCGCTGCTCTACCCGGCGGCCGTCCAGTCCCTGGTTGTGGCCGATATTGCGCCGGGGGAGGGCGGGTTTGCCCAGTCCCGGCAACTGGCGCGGGACCTCGCGGCCCTGCCGTTGCCCGGTCATCTTGACCGCGCCGGGGCGGATGCATGGCTGGGACAGGTCATTGCCGACAGGCCGGTGCGTGAGCTCATGCTGATGAATCTCGATCTGGGTGAACGACCGCGCTGGAATATCGGCCTTCAGGAGATCGTGGCCTCCATGCCTGCCATCATCGGCTGGCCGGACATCGCACCGGGCCTGCATTATGATGGTCCCACACTGTTCATCGCAGGCGGGCAGTCGCGCTATATCCAGCCCGACAATTTTCCGGTCATGCGCAGGCTTTTTCCCCATTACCGGCTTGATGTCATCAAGGATGCCGGACACTGGGTGCATGCCCAGGCCCCCGATGCGTTTCTGGCGCTGGTAAACGATTTCGCCACGACGACGCGTGGCGGGGCATGATCCCGCGACCATGCGGCGGTCAGGCCGGGCGCAGCAGCCATACCGCTTCCGTCGCCGGGCATGTGCCCTTCAGCCCGCCCGGGACCGCCACCCTTTCAACGCAGGCCGGGATGAAGCTCTTGCCGTAAAGCTGCCTGACCTCGGCCGCATCAACACTGAAGGGCGGCCCGGCCCGGCAGGACTGGTCATATTCCACACAGACCAGCAACTGCGGGGCTACATGGGTAAGGGCGGCCAGATGCGCGGCATAGGCGGCCCGCACCGGTGCAGGCAGCGCGATCATTGCGGCGCGGTCGTATACGGCATCGACGCTGCCCGTTTCGCTCGGGTGCAGGTCGAATATGTCGCCCACGAATACACACAGCCCGCCAGCCTCATGGCGCTGCATCCTGCCCTCTGTCACGACGTGAGGCTTCAGGTCCAGTTCGGCAAAAAGCTGTTCTACGGCGATGGGGCTGAGTTCACACCCCACGACCTGGCAACCCTGTGCCAGCAGCCAGTGGATATCGAGGCTTTTCCCGCAGAGCGGCACAAACACCCGCGCGCCCCGTGGCAGGCAGAGTGCGGGGAAATGGCGGACAAGCAGTGCATTGGGCTGTAATTCGTGAAAGCCAATTTCATTACGCTGCCACCTGGTATGCCAGAAGGTGTCGTGCATCGGGTCTGGTTTCATGCCTGTGGTTCTGGCGTGGCACCATGCGCTACCGCCATGTTGTCCGTATCATGCTTTTTCCGGCATGTCGCCCTGTGGGTCGTTACGACAGGGTCTTGCGTCCTGCCTGCGGGGACAGCATGCCTTATCTTCTTGATCTTTCGGCCGACGCAGGTTTCATCCATTCCTGCGGCCGATCTTTCTGCGCTCACAGGTGGAAGGTTCCCGGATTACATTGCGTCCGGAATACGTTCAGTCATGAATCATGCGGTATTATACCGGATACCCGGATACCCGGATACCCGGATACCCGGAAGCCGGACAGGCTGGCGGCTGCCGATGCCCTGCTGTCAGCCCGGTCGGACGATACCCGCTGTCAACTTACCCGGAGTGGATCTGCCAATATTCGGGTCGGCTACAATAAACGTGCGTGACAGCCTGCTGCTCAGCGCAGCCCGGATGGACCGTGTGTTTGAAATCTTTCGTATGCTGCATTGTGCGGTCGGTCTCCGGATACGCGTTTAAAATGCCCGGAGGACCGGCGCAAGACCGTCTGGAATATTTATAAATAAACCTCGCAATATTTGGAATTAATAAAGTAATTTTTACATGCGCGCATAAAAAATATAAAATAAAAATAAATTATTTTTAAATAAATAAATTTACAAGTAATCAAAAATAAAATTTTATAATATGGGCCGAATTAAAGTAAGCAATTAAATATTCCTCTGGAAATACACTCAAATTCCGAAAATGATAATCATTTTCATAATATAAATTCCCTTTGCAGATGGAATGTTCAGGTTCGCGTCAGGTTTCTCTGTTATCAATGGCAAGTCATCGTCGTGATGTCGGAAATTTTGTGTATGACGGGGAACAGACGCGTATAATGCAAAGGATGTTGCGGGACAGTCTGTATACAGCCTGTATTTTCTTTCTGATGGTGTCGACCGCCTGGGCAGACAGCGGGACAGAAGGCATATGCATGACAATCCGGCAGGGCATCCGCCTGCATGTGTACGGCATGTATGGCGGATATCCCCATTCCGTACTGCGTGATGCGGTGCTGCAGGGCGTGGCCTGCCCGTCGGGTGAGGTGGAACTGCATGCGTTCAGCCTGATTGCCGATCCATCACCCCATCTGCACATTACCGTCACGCGACCCATAGGGCAGGGGCAGCAGGGGGCGATTTCCGCCCGGCTGTTCTCGAAGGGACATTTTGTTATCGGGGAGCGCATGCCCTTCTCCCCCCTGGCGCGTTCCCAGTCTCCCTTTTCGGTCACGTCGGACATCAACCTCATGATGGCACGGCTATGGGGCGATCTGGCCGAACGGATCAGCCATGGCGGTCCCGTCATTCCATGATGGCCTGAAGCATGAACCATGCCATGCGTCCCGTGCTGTCGGCCTCCGTGGCCTGCGTCCTGGCATGGGGGACTTTCGCCCGTGCCCAGGTTCCCCGGCCTGGCCCGTCATTCCATGAAGCGGTCGGGATGGCGTGGGCCATCGATCCCATCCGCACCGAACTGCAGGTCGGCCACAATTCCGCCCGTGCCCGCGCCAGGGCTGCGGGGTCATGGTTTGCTGGCGGTCCAACCCTGTCGGGTGAATACATGGATGACCATATGCTGGGCAGTAACGAAGGCTATACGACATATCAGGGCGGGGTATCCGTGCCGCTATGGCTGCCGGGACAGGGAAGCGCCACGCAGCAGGTGGCAAGCGCGGAAGCCGCGTCGATTGATGAACAGCTCAATGTCGAACACATGGCGCTGTCCATCCGGGTGCTTGATGCTGGTGCCGCCGCCCTGATTGCCCGCAGCCGGGTGGATGTGGCCCATGTCCTGTACGATGCGACAGCACGCATGGCCACCAGCGCCACGCGTGCCGTGCATGGTGGCGAACTGGCCTCCACCGATGGGCAGATGGCGCAGGCGGCGATGGAAAATGCCCGCAACGAGCTGGCCCTGGCACAGGAGGAGGCGGAGAATGCCCGCGCCGCGCTGGAGGTGCTGCTGGGGCATCCCGTCATTCCGGATATTGCCCGCTACGGTGGGGCGGACGTCACGCATGCGCGTTTCATCGCTGTGCGTGATATGGAAGAAAACGACCCCCGCATACAGGCCGCGCACCACACTGTTGAAGCGGCCGAAGCCAACATGAAGCTGGCCCGCCGTTCCTTCATGCCCAATCCCGAAATCGGTGTCGATGCGATCCATGAAAAGCAGTACGGCAGCCCGTGGGATGACCGCGTGGGCCTGAATTTCAGCATTCCCCTGCCCAGCGAGGTCCGCAATACCCCGATCATGTCCGAAGCGCGCAACCGGCTGGCTTCGGCCACCAGCCAGGAAACGCAGGCACGACGCATGGTGCATCTGGAAATGATGCGCGTGCGCGAGCGACTGATTGCCGCCACCACGGCGCGGCAGGCCACCCGCACCGCAGCCGAAAACATGGACAGGCGCGCCGAGGCACAGGAGCACGCCTGGCGGTTGGGGGAAGCCAGCCTGGACATGGCGCTTGCCGCCCGGCAGGCGGCGGCCAGTACGCGGCTGGCCTGCGCGCGGGCCGATGTGGAATGGCATGTCGCCAGCATCCGCATGCTGATCGCAACGGGCACCGTGCCATGAAGCGCCTTGCCCTTGCGCTGTTGCTTCTGGGCTCCGGCTGCCTTCCGGCCCGGGCGGAGGAAAGTACGCTGCCCCCGGTCGTGAAGCTGGATGCGGCGGCGGTCGCCAATGAAGGCATCAGTGTGGTCACGGCCATTCCCGGCACCGTTGCGCCGGTGCTGGCGGTCATGAGCCGGGTCATGCCCGATACGACGCGGGTCGTGCACATCCATCCCGCCGGTAGCGGCAAGGTGCTGGCGGTTCTGGTCCAGCCGGGCACGCATGTCGCGCGGGGGCAGGCCCTGCTGCGCTATCAGGACCATTCCCTGCACGTCGCGCGCCTGCAGGCGGCCCAGATGCGCGCGGCACTTACGGCTGCCATGGCGGCCCGGACCGATGCGGCCGGTGCGGTGCAGCGGGCAAAGGCACTGGCGGGCGAGAGCATATCCATGGCCGAACTGCACCGCAGGCAGGATGCGCTGGCGCAGGCGGATGCTACCCTGCGCGCGCGACAGGCGGACATGGACACGCTGGGCCACCGCTTTGCCGAGGAGTTCAATTCATCATCGGAACAGGATAGCCAGGGCGCGGAGGATGAAACCTCCACCCTGATTTCCCCGGTCGATGGCATGGTGCAGGCGATCGGTACATCGGTGGCGGGCGACGTGGACCCGACCATGGACGTGGCCACCGTGGCCGACCTGTCCCGTGTCTGGATCGTATCGGACATCGCGCCCGATCAGGCGGTACGGATCGCACCGGGTGGCCAGCAGGTGACACGGTTGGCTGGTGGCCCGCTGGTATCGCGCATTGACACGGTGGACAGCATGGCCAGCCCGCTGACCGGGCTGGTCCGGGTCATAAGCAGCGTTTCCAACCCGACGGGCCTGCTGGTGCCCGGCATGGTGCTGGATGCGACACTGGCGCAGCGTGACAGCGTGGCGGGCATTGTCGTGCCGTCCGAAGCCATCCAGCGCATTGACGGGCGTAGCATCGTGTTCGTACGGGCAAGCGAGAGCGATTACCGGCCCGTCGTGGCCGATGTGGCGCTGGATGACGGGACGCGCGCGGTCATCCGCTCCGGACTGAAAGGGGGTGAGCCGGTTGTGGGCCACGGCAGCTTCGCCCTGCGTTCGGTCATCGGCCTTGCCGGGATGGATGCGGACTGATGGCGCGCAGGTATCTCGAGGCCCTGCTGCGCGCGCGCATGCTGGTGCTGGGCGGTCTTGGCCTGCTGCTGGCGGCGGGCATCATGGCGGTACTGGGCCTGCCGGTGGAGGCCGTGCCCGATATCTCTCCAAGACAGGTGCTGGTCTCGGTCGTGGCCCCCGGCCTTGCGACGGAGGAGGTGGAGAAGCTCATCACCTTTCCTGTCGAGGCCAGCATGACCGGCATTCCCGGCATGACCGACCTGCGTTCCGTCTCCCGTGGCGGGGTGTCGGTGGTGTATGTGCAGTTTGCCGATGAAACCGACATCAACCTTGACCGCACGCGCGTCAATGAACGTATCCAGCAGGCGCGCGCCAGTATCTCGGTGCCCGGCATTACCGTCAGCATGGGGCCGCTGGCCACCGGCATGGGCGAGATCATGCAGTTCCAGATCCGGGGCGCGGGGCGTTCGCTCATGGATCTCAACCGCATCATGAACTGGACCGTGGTGCCGCAGATGCGCCTCGTGCCCGGCGTGGTGGATGTCAACGTCAATGGCGGGGCGGAGGAAACCTATGAGGTGACACTGGACCCCGCACGGCTGATTGGCAGCAACCTGTGCGTGGGTGAGGTCTATCGCGCGGTCGATGCCGGCAATGGTGCGTCTGGCGGTGGATGGATCACCCACCATGCCGAACAGCAGAGCGTGGTCGGGCGCGGACTGGTGGGCAGCCTTGCGGATTTTGGCAATATTGCCGTGCGGACCAACCCCGATGGGTCCGCCGTGCGGCTGCGTGACCTTGGCCGTGTCAGCACGGGCGCACGCACGCGTCTGGGGGCGGTCACGCGAGACGGGCAGGGCGAGATCGTGATCGGCGTGGTGATGATGGAAAGCGGGGCCAGTTCCAACGCCACGCTGGCCGCGATCAACCGCGCCCTGCCGGGTATCAGGCAGGCGCTGCCCACGGGGGTCACGATCGAACCCTATTACACCCGTGCCACCCTGACCGGGCAGACCATCGCCACCGTGCGCGACAATCTGGTCATGGGGGCGGTGCTGGTGGTGGGCGTGCTGGTGGTGGTGATCGGCAGCTGGCAGGCGGCGCTGGTGATCGCATCGGTCATTCCGGTGGCGCTGGTCTGCGCCATGGCGGGGATGCGGCAGTTCGGCATCTCGGCCAACCTGCTCAGCCTTGGCGCAATCGATTTCGGCATGATCGTCGATGGGTCGCTGGTGGTGATCGAGCATGTGCTCTCCCGGCGCGAGGAAGAGCCGGAGGCGGAATTCATGCCGCTGGTCGTCTCGTCCGTGCAGCAGGTCATGCGCCCGGTAGGCTTCGCCATACTGGTCATCATCATGGTCTACCTTCCCATCCTGACCCTGCAGGGGATCGAGGGGCACATGTTCCGCCCCATGGCGCAGACGGTCATCATGGCGCTGCTGGCGTCACTGGCCTACTGCTTCATCTGCGTGCCGGTTCTGGCGGCCCTGGCACTGGGGGGCGTGCGGCCTGCGGGTGATACGCGGCTGATCGCCTTCATGCGTCGCCCCTATACCCATATGGTGACATGGGGGGAGACGCATCCGCGCATCCTGTTTGGCGGCACGCTGGCGGTGCTGGCCATCTCTGCCGTCCTTGCCGCACGACTGGGGGGTGAATTCATACCCCAGCTTGACGAAGGCGCACTGGCCGTCACCACCACGCGCCTGCCCTCGGCCTCGCTCGGTACGGTGCTGGCGTCGGTAACAAAACAGGAGCAGATCCTGCGCCGCTTTCCCGAAGTGCGCTCTGTGGTCAGCAACACGGGCACGTCGGCCATTCCCACCGACCCGATGGGCGTGAACGAGACCGACAGCTTCATCTTCCTCAACCCGCCCTCCACATGGAAGACCGCCCGTACGCAGGCGGGGCTTGTGGCCGCGATGGACGATACCCTGCGGCGCGAACTGCCCGATGCGCTGTATTCATGGAGCCAGCCGGTGCAGATGCGCATGGACGACCTGCTGTCCGGCGTGCGCACCCAGATTGCCGTCTCGATCTTCGGTAATGACCTGACCACGCTGGCCGATCTGGGCGACCGGGTGGTGGCGGCAATGTCGGGCGTGAAGGGGGCGGCGGACGTGGCGGCTGCGGGGGATGGCACCGTGCCGCTGATCGTGGCCGACATCGACCGCACGCAGGCCGCCAGCCGCAATGTGGCGGTGCAGGACATTCTGGATACGGTGGAAGCCGTGGGCGGGCATATCGGCACAAGGCCGGTGATCGTGGATAACGCCATCATCAGCACGCAGGTGCGTCTGGACCCGCGTGCCGCCCGGTCCGCCACAGCCATTGGCGCGCTGCAGGTCCGGCGCATGGACGGGCAGGGCAGCGTCATGCTGTCGCAGGTTGCGCATGTGCATGAAGTCGATGGCCCGCCGCGCATAAGCCGCGACGGCGTGCGCCGGCGCATGGTGGTGCAGGCCAATGTGCGCGGGCGCGATCTGTCTTCCTATGTGGCCGAAGCACGGGCCCGCGTGGCGCGGGATGTCAAACTGCCCGCAGGCTATACCATGCAGTGGGACGGGCAGTTCCGTAACCTGCAATCGGCGGTACTGCGGCTGGAAATCGTGCTGCCCATCGCCCTTGGCCTGATCTTTGCGCTGCTGGTGGTGGCCTTTGGTGCGGTGCGGCCTGCGCTGCTGGTGTTCGTCAACCTGCCGGTGGCGGCAACCGGCGGCATCGTGGCGCTGACACTGCGCGGCCTGCCGTTCAGCATTTCGGCAGGCATCGGCTTCATCGCGCTGTTCGGGGTGGCGATCCTGAACGGCGTGGTGCTGGTCAGTGAAATCGCAGCCCTGCGGGCACGGGGCATGGCCGTGGCGCAGGCGGCGTTCGCGGCGGCGGAATCCCGTTTCCGTCCCGTCATGGCTACGGCGCTTGTGGCAAGCCTTGGCTTTTTCCCCATGGCGTTTTCCGAAAGTGCCGGCGCGGAAGTCGAGCGCCCGCTGGCCAGCGTGGTGATTGGCGGGCTGGTTACGTCCACATTGCTCACACTTCTGGTGCTGCCATCGCTTTATGCCCGGGTCATGCGAGAGAAGGTTCAGGACTGATGCGTATCCTTATCGTGGAAGATGAACATGACCTTGGGGCGGCAGTGCAGGAACGCGTGCGGCTGGACGGGCATGCGGTGGACTGGTTCACCACACTGGAAGACGCGCGCGCGGCCATGGCCACCGTAAAGTATGATTTCATGCTGCTCGACCTTGGCCTGCCGGATGGCAGCGGGCGCGACCTGCTGCGTGATGTCCGCCGGACATCATCTGACATCGCCATCCTCATCACCACGGCAGAGGACCAGATCAGTGACCGTATCGCGGGGCTGTCCGAAGGGGCGGATGATTATGTCGTCAAGCCCTATGACCTGAATGAACTCGTGGCCCGGATTGCCGCGGTGGCCCGCCGGTATGCATCGCCGCGCAGGCAGGCGCGGTGCCGCGTGGGGGATATTACGATAGACCGGGAAAGCCGGTCCGTATCGCGTAATGACGAACTGCTGGACCTGACCGCGCGGGAATGGAGCATCATGGAACTGCTGTCGCGCAGTCCGGGCCGGATCTATTCGCGCCAGCAGATTGACACCGCGCTGTATGCGCTGGACCGGGACGTGGACAGCAATACCGTCGAGGTTTTCATCAGCCGCCTGCGGCGCAAGGTCGGCAATACGGTCATCCGGACCATACGCGGCCGTGGCTACTGCCTGGATACAAGGGATGGCTCATGAAAAGCTGGAGCCTGTCCACCCGGATCATCAGCAGTGTACTCATGGTCGTTATAATGGGGCTGCTGATCCTCAGTGTCGCGGTAGGCGGATTTACCCGCTACGAGGTAACGGAACGGCTGGACAACTCGCTTCAGGAAGTTTCCGAGCGCCTGCAGACGGCGGTGGAGACACGACTGCATGATCCGGGGGCGGCATCATCCATCGCCTGGCTGCCGGAGGTCGGGCCACGCACCCTGGCCTATCAGATCGTGGATGTAACCGGGCATGTCGTGCTGCGTTCCCAGAATGCCCCGCAGGATGCATTCGTGCGCGCGTGGCGGACCGGGTTTGCCGATGTTCCGCATTTTCGCGTTTATGTCGCGGCGCCCGTGGCGGAGAGATACCGTGTCCTTGTGGGGGAACCCACTTTCCACCGGCGTGAGGCCGTCCGGCGCGCGATGCTGATGTCTGTCGTGCCCATGCTGCTTTTCATGCCGGTGATCTGGTGGCTGGTACGCCTGATCGTGCGGCGCGCCCTGCGCCCGCTGGACCTGCTGCATGACGAGATGCGCGCACGTGGCAGCGGCAACCTTCAGCCCATTCCCCCCCTTGATCTCCCTGACGAACTAGTCTCCATCCAGCGCTCGATCAATACGCTGTTGGCGCGGTTGGAGGCAGCGCTCTCTACCGAGCGCGCCTTTGCCGCAAGCGCTGCGCATGAACTGCGTAACCCGCTTGGAGCCCTTCTGGCGCAGGTACAGATGCTGGGCCGACTGATGCCGGCGGCTTCGGATACGGGCCGGCGGGTGGAGCTCATTGCCGACCGGACCCGCAGGCTGGGCCGCACGGTGGAAAAACTGCTGCAGTTTTCCCGCGCCTCGTCCGGCGTCGCTTTCCGGCGCGACCGTTTCGACCTGATGACCGTAGTGCATGTCCTTGTCGATGATCTTGGGCATAATCCGTGTGACGGGCAGGGCATTGTCATCGCGCCAGACGGGATTCACCACATATTCGTCCATGGCGACATGGATGCGACAGGCATCATGCTGCGCAACCTGCTTGAAAACGCCCTGCTGCATGGCGGCGACAGCGTACCCGTGCGGGTGGTCATCCTGCCCGATGGCGGCATTGACATTACCAATGACTGCCCCGCGCTGCCGCCCGGCGTGCTGGCGCGCCTGACCAGTCCGTTCGTGCGCGGTAGCAGCGCAACACGCGGCAGCGGCCTTGGGCTGGCCATTGCCAGCAACATCGCAGCACAGATGGATGTCATCGTGCGCCTGCGTTCCCCCTTGGCCGGGTCGGAGCGGGGATTTGGCGTGTGCGTCACCTTTCCCGCGCCTGAGGTCGCATGATGATCCTGTGGCGATGGGAAAAAACATGCCGGGCAAATCCCGCCCATGCGCGCCACGTGCCTGTTCAGCAGTATCGTGGAGAGCCGGCTCCCCCGAATAGCGTGATTCCGAATTGTGCCGCTACGGCACATGCAGCAGCTCCTGCCAGACTGCGGCGGCGCTGATGCGTTTTTCCCTGCGTACCGATTACGCTTTCCGCGTGCTGATCCATCTGGCAGGCCATCCTGACATACGTGTGACCGTAAGGGACATTTCCGGGTTGCATGGTATCTCTCACAATCATCTCGTGAAGGTCGTCCATCACCTGTGCCATTGCGGAATGGTGACGGGAACACGGGGGCGCACCGGCGGCATCCGTCTGGCCATGCCGGCGGCCAGCATCAATGTCGGTGACGTTATCCGGGCCATGGAAACCGAAAGGGAGTTTCCGGCTGATTGTGAATTTCATGCCAGCAACCGGTGTATTCTGGCTGATGTCTGCCGGCTGCGCCACGTGACGGCAAAGGCCGCAGATGCATTCATGGCGGTTCTTGATGGCATAAGCATACGTGATCTTGTTACAGACCGGGACAGCGCTGGCAACAGCGTCATCTGACGCGCGCAATCTCATGACATCCGGCGCGGGTTCATGATGATGCCTGCGTGTGGTGTCCCGCTTTCCGACGGGTCCATGGTGTTCGCGCCGTGCCGGGGAGCGCGTTCAGGGATGTTCCATGGGACGTTCAATGATGCATTTCAGGCCGGGGCCGTGATCGTATAAAGCGATGCTGCCGGCGTAACGCCGCACGATGGCCTTCATCATGCTCAGGCCAGGTCCGGTGCCACCATGCGTGCGGCGTGCATCAAGGCGGACCAGACCCCGTGATTTCCCGGAAGATCGTTGTCCATGATGCATGTTGCAGATGCGTCAGGGGCATTCATGCAGACGAAGTAATAGCCGCCGCCATCAAGTCTGAAGCCTGTTCCATAAACGATATTCCGGTTTGTCTCGCGCATCAGGGGGGTATGCCGTCTCTTTTTGTCATGGCACACAAAAAGACAAGTCGCATGCATAATAATTAGATGAACGTCTTTGGTGTAATGCTTACAATAATTACATAAATGATATATTTTTATTAATATGACATATAAAAATATTTAATAGGTCATGTCTGCACCCCGAATATCCGCCCGATGGCCGCCGTCACGGCCATTGCCATGATGCCCCAGAATATGACCCGTATTGCCGGACGCAACGGGTCAGCGCCCCCGGCACGTGCCCCCACCACACCCAGTATGGCCAGGCCGAGCAGGGATACGGCGGATACAGTCCATGACACTACGCCTGCTGGTGACAGCAGGGCCGCCAGCACGGGCAATATGGCACCGGACGAGAACGCGCCAGCCGATGCAAGGGCCGCCTGTACCGGACGTGCCGCGGTCGCTTCGGAAATGCCAAGTTCATCGCGGGCATGGGCGCCCAGCGCGTCATGCTGCATAAGCTGGATGGCCACCTTGCGGGCCAGGATGTCATCCAGGCCACGCTGGCGGTATATGCTGGCCAGTTCGCTCACTTCGGCATCCCAACTGCTGCCAAGTTCCTTTTTTTCACGGGCAAGATCGGCCTTCTCTGAATCCGCCTGGGAACTGACGGACACGTATTCCCCGGCAGCCATGGACATGGCCCCGGCAACCAGGCTGGAAATTCCGGCCAGCAGGATGCTGCCCTGTGTAGCATGGGCGCTGGCGACACCAATGATCAGGCTGGACGTTGACAGGATCCCGTCATTCGCACCCAGAACAGCCGCCCGCAGCCAGCCCAGCCGCGATGTCGCATGCACTTCCGTGGGGCGTGGCGCTGTTCTACTTTCCATATTCATCAGATACAGTACCTTTTACCAGCATTCTCTGGAAAACATTGTCCCGGAGAATGAAATGATGAAAACACGCGGCCAGTGCATGACCCGTGGCCAGTATGATAATCAGCCAGCCATTCCATTGATGCAGCCAGTGCAGGCGGTCGACCGTCGATGCGGGAAACCTGTCAAAGGGTGGGGCGATCTGGATGGCAAGGAAACTCATGGGCTGTCCGTTGCCCCACCGCCACAGATATCCCAAAAGGATTTCCAGCAGGACCAGCCCGTACAGGCCATATTCCACACTGCGGGCCAGAACGGCATCAGGCCAGCGATCCGCAGCGCGGATATGGCGCCCCCACCGTATGCGCCACAACAGGCGCGCAGGCATGAGCAGACCAAGGATTATGCCAAACGTCAGATGTGTGACCACCAGTTGATGATGCAGCGGGTTGCGGAACAGGCCCCACACATTGGCGGTTGCGAACTGCAGCACGATAATGGCTGCGCAACTCCAGTGGAAAACGATTGTCGGCAGGTCGTAACGTATCGGGACGGGGCAGGGTTTCTGTTCCATGCAGTCAACATACATTCCGGACATGACGCGAACCTGAACGACCGGCCATCAAACCGGCCCTAAGACGCGTGACAGATGGTTTGGTGTGTACCGGAAATGCTGCGCGGGCATGGCCGTCTTTCATGGAATGGCGGGTTTCCCCTGCGCGATCCGGTTTGCCAGATCATTCCACAGGCGTGCGGTTGCAAGATTGACATCCGCCTTTACCGAAAACGGGGACTGACTGCGTGAAAAAGGAGACAGGGCCATGCGTTCGCCGATAACGAAATGCCCTTGGGAGAACAGCATGACGGATAACGAACCCTGCTGTCCCTGTCCCGTCGGGCGCATGACCGCAATACGCATGTGGGGTTGTGGCACCGCGATTACATGGAAAGCGCGCAGTTCGGCCGTGCCCGATGGGCAGTCCACGCTGTCCAGAACCGCGTCACGCAGGACCGAATGGGGGTACCCGCCGTACATGCCGTCAACATGCAGGCGTATGCCCTGCTCGACCGTCTTGCAGATACCATCGGTCGCGGCATGGGCCGCGCGACCGGTCATGCTGATTATTATCAGGACTGCCAGCCCGTACCGTAATATCCATGTCATGGTATGTGTCCGGCCTCCTGTCTTTGACATAGCGCTGATGCGGGATTTTCTTGTAACCGGCCAAGATGACGTGAACCTGAACAGGAAAAGGGCAGGCAGACCTGCCGCTGGCATAACGGTGGTGCTGTAATCCGGAAGACTGCGGTCAAGATCTGTATTTTATTAAAACAGGCAGATGCGTATTTTTATTTTTCTGCCGATTTCGGATAACAGGACAATATATGACGGAAGATCAGAATATATATTAATGAAGTAATTAAGAAAAAATAGTTGTAATATTGGTGGATATTTACGTTTAATGTTTAACAAAAGCATCATGTTGTGAAAATAAAGTTGTGCATATAATATAAGGCCAGCTGACGGTGGATTTTTTAATAATATGAGAATAATTTGCGATCGTGCAGACTGACATCATGCGGGGGGCCGGCCGTTTTCGTATCGGGATTTTTTTGGCGTGCCTGCAGGGGAATTCTTGCCTGTGGCATTGTCTGCCCCATTGCCGTCCCGGGCCACGCCCAGACCGTCGTTGCTGAAGGATGGTCCCGGCCAGGGCCTTCTGCGCCTTTTCCTGCCCAGACAGACCCGGCAGCTTCCCGTGATTCGTGGCAGGTAGATGAAATTGATACCAGCCGGAGCCAGGATGCCTCCTCCGCCGCGGGTGGAAGCCTGCTGGGGGATATGGGCGGATTGCGTCCGTGGCTCGCGCGTTACGGGATGATGCTGAGCATTCAGGATGTTAATGAGTTATGGGGCAATGCCACCGGCGGGATCGCCAGCACCAACGGCGATGGCAGGGGGGCAGGTACTGGTGCGTCGTATACTGGCGTCACCATGCCAGCTCTGACAGCGGATATGGAAAAGCTGATCGGACTCAGGGGCGGGACATTCAATGTCAGTGCCCTGCAGATCCGCGGACGCGCCATGACGCAGGATCATCTGAGCGATTTCAACCCCATCAGCGGATTTGAGGCGGATCGCTCTACCCGCCTGTTTGAACTGTGGTACCAGCAGTCTTTCCTGAAAGGCACACTGGACATCAAGATTGGTCAGCAGGACCTAGATACGGAATTCCTGATCAGTGATTATGCATCCCAGTATCTCAATGCCAATTTCGGATGGCCGATGGGGCCTTCGGTCAATCTTTATGCCGGCGGTCCATCATGGCCCTTGGCCGCGCCCGCGATCCGGTTGCGGTATCGACCCGGTGAAAAATACACGCTCATGTTCGCGGCTTCCGATGACAATCCATCAGGCAACCAGGACAGCAGTGTTTTTGGCCTGACCGGGAACCCGGCGGATCCAACCAGCCAGACAACAGGCGATGGCAGCGGCACGAAATTCAATATGGGAACCGGCGCCCTGCTGATTACCGAAATCCAGTATGCCCTCAATCCGCAGGGCGGCGTTCACCATCCGGGCCTGTCAGGCGTTTATAAACTCGGGGGGTATTATGATACGGCACGCTTTCCGGATTATCGGTACAACACGCAGGGGCAGTCCCTTGGCGCGGAGGGGGGCACGCCGCGCCGCGATCAGGGAAACTGGCTGGTGTACGGAATAATCGATCAGTTGATCTGGCGCCCCGGGCCCACGGCATCACGCGCGCTGGGGCTGTTTGTCCGGGCGACGGGAAACAGTGGTGACCGCAATATCATAAGTTTTGCCATTGATGCCGGCCTGAACCTGAAGGCCCCGTTCGGGGGCAGAACGAATGACACGCTGGGTCTGGGCTGGGGCATTGGCCGTGTGACATCCGCAGTGCGCGCGTATGACCGCGCGCGCGGGGCGCTGGTGCAGGGTAATGAAACCCATTTTGAACTGACTTATCAGGCCCAGGTCACGCCATGGATGGTCGTGCAGCCCGATTTCCAGTATGTCCTGAACCCGTCGGGCGGGATGGGCGACCCGTCCTGCCCGACGCGGCGTATCGGTAATGAAACCGTCTTCGGGCTGCATACGAATGTAAATTTTTAATGTATATTTGACAATTATAAAGTAAAATCCGGTCCTGTCAGGTCATGTTGATTTTGAAATACAGGGGCAGGCGTGCAGGGCAGTTCAGAATGTCAGGTTACTATGCAGTCCGAAAGTGGCCTCATCGCGCACGCGCTCCCCTTTACTATCGAGAACACCGCCACTGGGTGACACGATGCCCTGTATATCAGGCTGCACCACCATCCATGGCGTGACCTGAGCCTGATAGGTCAGTTCCAGATGGTATTCGGTACCCTGCATGGGCAGGCCGGCGCGCCTGTCTGCCCGGGCAAGACAGGAACTGGCCGCCCCCAGGCCTGCCCCAAGTCCCAGCACGTCGTCCGCTCGCCCAAACGGTCCTTTCAGCGCAAACCCGCCATCCACGGCATAGACGATCTGGTTACGGTCGGTATCTGCCGTCCAGTTTCCCCTGACAAAGGCATCCAGTTCCGTAATCCGCCCGAAATGCTGGAGCGTCTGGTCCGCAATGCCATAGATTGCCCAGTTGGTTTTATGGCTTTTGGTGAAATCGGACTGATCGGGGAAGCGGCCGGTGTCAAAGTAACCGCCAAGTTTATATGTGCCCTGTCTTCCGTATATGTCCCTGCGGTACTGGATTTCCCCAAAGAAAAGGGCACCTGTGTTGAAATTGAACCGCGTGCCGCCGGGGTCGCGGTTCTGGTTCCACGGGTCCTTGACGTTGAGAAAAGGACCGCCAACGGGGTTGTCATCGGCCGCCGCAAACAGGAAATTCCATTGGGGGGACAGGGTATAGCGCAACCGTACCGCCGGTGTGGTTACGGGGGATACGGGCCCCTGATCATACAGATCATTGTCAGGCATGATGGGCCAGGAAAAGGATGCGTTCAGGAAGTTCAGTCCGACGCTGCTGACCATGAAATCATGCCCGAGATCCAGCTTGCCAATCCGGAAGGCCAGCCGTTCCCCCATGAATTTCTGGCTGTACCACAGTTCATATAGCCGTCCGTTGTCATCCGCTTCGATATTCGATGTCTGGTTGAATACATACAGGGGCGTATTACTGAACGGTCGCCCACGGATTTCCATGGCGCTGATATCGAATGTACCCAGTGGCAACCCCGTCAGGACATGCAGGTCCGTGACCATTTCAACCGCTGTGGAGCCAATGTAGTTATTTGACGCCTGCGCGCCCCCCACGGGGTTGGACCAGAACTCGTTGGTATCCGATATACGGATGTCGATACCCTGCGCCAGCAACCGGTTTCGTATGCCGCCCCAGTTGCCGGACAGATGGGTGCGCGGGTCTATATGATCGGGAATATTCTGCTGCGGCGTAACACCTGCGCTCAGCACACTGACCGGGACAGGTTGGGCATGCGCAGAAAAAAATGGCACTGGAAAAATAACTGTAATCAACCATGCAAGATGACGATAATGATCGTGGCTCCTCCTCATTCCATTACTGTAGCATCAAGCGCAGGAATTCAAAACAAGCAATTCATTGAATTATCCCTCTCAGTGTCTGACCGAAAATGAGTTGAGTGATTTCAGTAGGTTATGATTCATGGGTTTGTGACAACCTGATGAGATCAAAATGGCCTGGACTGAAATCACCCGTGCGCAGTATCGCCGGGACGACCTGGAGTATGCAAGCGACCTGCGGGACAGGGAATGGGCGTTGATAGCGCCGCTGATGCCCGAGAGAAAGCGACTGGGCAGGCCACGGCGCACCGATTTGCGTCGTGTCATGGAGGCGATCCTGTACATTGTTACGACCGGCTGCCAATGGCGCCAATTGCCCCGGCACTTCCCTCCCTTCACGACCGTGCAGGGCTATTTCTACCGTTGGATCCGCGAGGGACGATGGGAAGCCATGAACCATATTCTCGTGATCCTGTCGCGAGAGCAGGACGGGCGTGATGCCACGCCTTCGGTGGGCATTATCGACAGCCAATCGGTTAAAACGGCTGAAAATGGCGGCCCTCGCGGTTATGACGCGGGCAAGAAAATCAAGGGACGCAAGCGGCATATCGCCACCGACACGCTGGGTCATATCATGACTGCCGTCGTACATCCCGCCGACATCCAGGATCGTGACGGGGCATTGATGGTTGCAGCCCGGATCCGTTCGCTGTTCCCCTGGTTGCGGCACCTGATCGCCGACGGCGGCTATGCCGGTGAGAAGCTACGAAACGGGTTGGCGCAAATCGGACAGTGGACGATCGAGATCATCAAGCGCTCCGATCAGGTCAAGGGCTTCGTCGTCCTGCCAAAGCGCTGGATCGTCGAGCGCAGCTTCGCCTGGCTGGGACGTTGCCGCCGCCTCACCAGGGACGTCGAAGCCACAATCTCCTCATCTGAAGCTTGGCTTATGATCGCTCATATCCGCAGAGTGCTGCGGAAAATCAATCAGGTCGCTTTTTGATTCAGACAGTCATTAATTCAAAATATATTTCAAAAACTGGCCTTGCTTTACTGTGAATTCATCTGGACAAAACATACCTTGATGCGGAATAGATACCAGATCGGCTGTTGTATACTGCGTACAATTCTTTATTTTTCTTGGCATGATTCAGACTGGCGCAAGTTCAGCCACGGCGGAATGCAGGATGGGCGGCGCATGCCAGCGGCCCTGATCCACGTTCGCAATCTTGCTGTCGATTTTCCCGATGACCCGCCGTGAAAACGGGCCGGGATGCGGTTACGCCGCATGTCCACCGCAGGGCAGGGATGCAGGCAGGCGCCGCAGGCTTGCCGGACGGGTCCGTATTCCTGTCGTTTTGGCAGGCGGTACGGGCCGCGTCTTGCCCATGGCAGCCATACCTGCAACCGCTGTTCCGGCTGTTCTGGGGGAGCGGGGCTACCGATGCGACCAGAACATGCGCCCGCGTCCGTCGCCTTTGGGTGTTGACTATCTGGAAGTTACCGCAAACCTGTGGTTGGTATGGATTTTCTGTATCTATATTCTAGGTCGGGACAAGTTTTGTTTTTTTATTAATATTTTTATTTTGAATAATTACTGATTACAATTTTTAAATAAAGTATTTAATTTATTTTTTACAGGGAGACGGATAAGGCAACAGGATGACTGCTGGCAGATCAGGATTTATGAATGCCGGTCACGGGCGCAGGAGGGATGGTTGCCCCGAAACCTGATGGTTACAGGGGAATGACCGGTGAATGCTGGCCTGCTGCCCGGCGCGCGTGACTGTTTATGGCCTTTCAGGCGCACGATGGGCCTGCCGCCGTTCGCTATAGCGGTCCACAAGATAGTCGGCCCTGTCGCGCAGGAGCCATGTGAACTTCATCAGTTCCTCCATGACATCCACCATGCGGTCATAGAGCGGGGAGGGCTTCATCCGGTCATCATCACCGAATTGCGTATAGGCCATCGGCACGCTGGACTGGTTGGGGATGGTGAACATCCGCATCCATCGGCCCAGAACCCGCAGGGCATTGACGGAATTGAAGCTTTGCGATCCGCCTGAGACCTGCATCACCGCCAGCGTGCGGCCCTGCGTCGGACGGATCGAGCCTTCGGACAGTGGCAACCAGTCGATCTGGTTTTTGAACACAGCGGTTATGTTACCGTGCCGTTCGGGGCTGCACCAGACCTGGCCTTCCGACCAGAGCGAGAGTGCGCGCAGTTCCTGCACCTTCGGATGGGTGGCAGGTACGGAATCCGCCACCGGCAGGCCGGTCGGGTCGAATATCCGCGTTTCCGCGCCGAGGGCTTTCAGGATGCGCTCCGCCTCCAGCACCAGCAGGCGGCTGAACGAGCGTGGTCGCAGCGAGCCATAGAGCAGCAGGATGCGCGGCGGGTGCTTGATCCGTGGGTGCGGCTCCAGCCGTACGGAATCGACCCGTTCGAGATATTCCGGGTGCAGGGCGGGCAGGTCGGGTCCGGTCATTGCGGGAGCAGTTCCATCATGCATTACGGGTGGCTGATCAGCGGCAGCCCTGCCACAAGGGGGGCGCAGAGTTCGGGACTGCCTGCACAGCAGTCCCTGAGGAGGAAAAGCATCAGGTCACGCAGGCGGGAAAGGCAGGCGCGATAGACGATCAGCCGGCTATGACGTTGCGAGGTCAGCAGACCGGCACGGGTCAGGATCGCGAGGTGGGTCGAGATCGTGTTCTGCGGGATATCAAGGTTGCGTGCGACATCTCCGGCGGGCAGACCGTCCGGTTCATGGCGCACCAGCACGCGGAAGATCTCCAGCCGCGTGGACTGGGAGAGGGCGCTGAGCGCGGCAAGGGCCGATTGCGTATCCATATATCCTTGATCATGGATATATGAAATCATGTCAATCCCTGTGAGGGCAGGCGGTTTCGCGCATTCGCACAGCAGTCATGTGGGCCTGTATTCCTCGTTTGCCTGTCCATGGAGGCACCATGACAGAACATTCCCGGCAGCCGTCCTGTCAGCCTGGCTGATCATGGCCGGTGCAGGGGGACGCCTTCCATCCCCCTGCGCCCTGACTATTAAACTATCTGTCGCGGCGTCAGGCGCATCCATTATGCCAGAAGCCGAGACACCGATGCTTCAGGAGAATTTTTCCCCGACCATTTCCTCGCTTTTGGCCCACAGTGCCTCGGCATGCACGGGATCGACCGCATAGGCCCGCACGCCCGCACTGACCAGGCTGATCGGCTGGTCATCGGGCACGACCGGGCTTACGTGGCAGTCTTCGCAGTAATGGCCGCCGACCGCGTCAGCCGCCCCCACTACGCCTGCC
The DNA here is from genome assembly GCF_021295335.1 of Komagataeibacter sp. FNDCF1. Lineage (NCBI taxonomy): Bacteria > Pseudomonadati > Pseudomonadota > Alphaproteobacteria > Acetobacterales > Acetobacteraceae > Komagataeibacter > Komagataeibacter sp. FNDCF1. The sequence goes on from NZ_JAIWOT010000001.1 coordinate 192,952, forward strand.
CAGACTGCCGTGGCCGCGCCCTGCGGAATGGTCTTGAACTGGAACGGCGGTTTGCCTTCAGCCGCAGCCTGTTCATTGATCCGCGCCACCATCGCTTCAATGCCGCCTGCTGGCATGTAACGGGTCAGTTCGGTCAGGATTCCACCCGGATGCACCGCTGTTGCGCGCATGTCGCGCGTGCGGTGCCGTGCATCAAAGGCGACGGCAAACAGGATGTTGGCTGTCTTGGAACGGCCATAAGCGATGAACGGATCGTACGGCGTATGCTCGAAATTCGGGTCCTTCAGGTCAACATCCGCAAAGCGATGTCCGGCCGAGGAGACATTGACCAGCCGGGCACCGGCGCGCATCAGCCCCGCAATGCGGTTGACGAGGACAAAGTGTCCCAGATGATTGGTGCCGAACTGCGTCTCGAACCCGTCCTTCGTATGGCCGAATGGCGTGGCCATTACGCCCGCATTGGCGATCACCAGATCGAAGGGCAGGCCGGTTGCGTTCAGTTGATCGGCACAGGCGCGGACACTACCCAGATCCGCAAGGTCCAGGGCGACCAGTTCGAAACTCCCGCCCCCACGCGCCGCATCCGCACGGACCTGCGTGGTGGCATGCCCGGCTTTTTCCAGATTGCGCGCGGCACCCACCACATGGGCACCGTGTGCGGCAAGGGCGCGCGCGGTTTCAACGCCCAGACCGGCAGAAACGCCAGTCACAAGCACACGTTTGCCCTTCAGCGATACGCCGGAAAGGACATCTTCCGTTGTCGAGCTTGCGCCAAAAGTCTGTGTCATGAGGGAAACTCCCTGAAAGGATGCATCCGTTTTTTGCCGAAATGGCATGCGGGATGTTATATGGAGTGTGGCTCCGCTTGATATATGCGGAGGATTGCTCCGTTTAACAAGAGGAAAACCGGTGACCGACGAAAAAAAGCCGCGCCGCCGACCGCGCAGCGATGGACAGCGCAACAGGACAAACCTGCTGAACGTGGCCAAGGCTGCGTTCACGGCGGGGGAAACCGATATTCCGCTGGATGAGGTCGCCCGCCGTGCAGGTGTGGGGATCGGGACGCTCTATCGGCACTTTCCCAATCGCGATGCGCTGATCGAGGCCGTCTATCGCGCTGAACTCGACCGCCTTGCCGATGCCGCACCGGTCCTCGCCGCCCAACACCCGCCCGTCGAGGCGCTGCGGGCGTGGATGCGGCTGTTCGTGGATTATATTGCCGCCAAGCTGGTAATCGCCCCTGCGCTTAACGGACTGGCAGGCGGCACGGGCGCACTCTATGCCCAGTCCGGCACGGTCCTGCAGGGTGCGATCGACGGGCTTGTGGGCGCCGCCGTTGCCAGTGGCGACATCAGCGCGGATATCGAGCCGGTTGACCTGCTGCGCGCCCTGGCCGGGGTTTCGAACTACGCCGCTGGCCCCGGCTGGGAGACCAGTGCGAAGCGCCTGGTCGACATCCTCATCGCCGGATCACGGACATCGGCATCGTAATCGGGGGAAGCGTGCTGGCTGGCGGGATTATGACTGACCGGGGAAACCGCCCGGTATCGCATGATAAGCAGGTGCTGGACCTGACCGTGCGAAAGGGCCATCATGGAACCGCTGTCGCGCCATCCCGGCCGGATCTGTTCACGCCAGCAGACCGATACGGCCCTGTACGCGCCGGATCAGGATGTGGATCGCAACACGATAGAAGTCTTCATAAGCTGCCGGCTCAATAAGGTTGGCAACAGTGTCATCAGCACCGTCCATGGCCGCGTGGCCTGCCTGGCCGATGGGAAGGGTACATGAACAACTGGAGCCTTGTCACACGGATCGTCAGCGGCGTGCTGGGTGTCGTCATGCTGAGCCTGCTGGCACTGAGCCTGGCAGTCGCCGGTTTTACGCGACATGGAATAACGGAGCGGCTGGACAATTCCCTGCAGGAAGTCTCCGAACGGCTGCAGGCCACCATCGCCACACAGCCCCATGGACCACGGGACACCGTTGCATGGGTGCCCGATGTCGGACCAAGGACACTCGCCTATCAGGTGGTCGACCGGTCAGGGCACGTCGTGTTGCGGTCACAGAATGCACCGGTCCAGCCTTTTGTGCCGGATATCCACACCGGATTTGTCGATACGCCCCGTTTCCGGGTCTATATTGCGGCGCCGACCGCCACGGCCTACCGGGTCCTGGTGGGGGAACCCGTGTTGCATCGTCGTGGTGCCACGTGGCGCGCAACGGCGATTGCCATCATGCCGATACTTGTTTTCCTGCCTGTCATCTGGCTTCTGGTGCGCCTGATCGTGCGGCGCGCCCTGCGCCCGCTGGACCGTCTGCATGATGAAATGCAATCCCGTGGCAGCGGTAACCTGCAGCCCATTGCGTCGCTTGACCTGCCGGTCGAACTTGTATCCATCCAGCATGCCGTCAATACCCTTCTGGCCCGCCTGGAGACGGCGCTCTCCACCGAACGGGCCTTTGCCGCAAGTGCTGCGCACGAACTGCGCAACCCGCTGGGTGCCCTGCTGGCGCAGGTGCAGATGCTGGGTCGTACGGTTCCCGCCGATACCGAAGCGGCCCGGAGGGTGGATATAATCGCCACACGTACCCGCCGGCTGGGACGGACGGTGGAGAAACTGCTGCAATTTTCCCGCGCATCGTCAGGCATTGCCTTCAGGCGTAATCGCTTCGATCTGCTGACCGTGCTGCGTGTCCTTGCTGACGATCTGGACCATAACCCGCATGACGGGGGCAGCATCATCCTGACCCCAAACGGGATCAGCCATATATTCGTACATGGTGACATGGATGCGACCGGCATCATGCTGCGCAACCTGCTTGAAAACGCGCTGCTGCACGGGACGGGCGGGATGCCCGTGCATGTGACCGTCCTGCCGGACGGCAGCATTGACATCGTCAACGACTGCCCGGCAATGGCGCCGGACCTGCTGGCGCGGCTGACCAGCCCGTTCGTGCGCGGCGGGACAGGCACGCACGGCAGCGGCCTCGGCCTGGCCATCGCCAGTAATATCGCCAGGCAGATGGATGCGGTCGTGTGCCTGCGTTCCCCACTTCCGGAAGCGGGCAGGGGGTTTGGCGCCCGCATTACGTTTCCTGACCCGGAGGTAACGCACGCCCCCGTTGAAGGCCGGGACCTCGCGTTCGGCTTCGCATCATAAAGGGACCGACAGGAATACCGGCATGATGCAGAAAACCGACCCGGGCCTGGCTGCCGGACGTGTTGACAATCCTTTTTCACGGGAACTGCGCGGCAGGCATCGTGCCGCTGCCCATGCGCATTACGTGGCGGGCCGGCCGGGCCGGCGCATATGCCGGGACTGACAGTGGTGCCATGAACATGGTCGGTCTGGACGTGGTGCCGGACACGCCCGATTTCGCTGTACGCGCCACCGCCATCGTGGCTGTATCATCCTTTTTCCGGAAGATCGCCCATCAGACTTTCATGGTGGGGCCGTGCCCTTTGTGTGACAATGGTCTAGCAGCCTGTCGGGTTGGGGTACCCTGTGAAGGGGTAAGGCTGTAGAGTGTCGCGATGAGCCGCTTCATCCCGTTTGACCGATCCCAGCCGTATCTTCTGCCGCCTGATCTGACGTCGTGGCTTCCGGCTGACGATATGGCGCATTTCATTGTCGCAGCTGTTGAGCGGGTTCCGATGAGTGCGTTCTGCGTGCCAGTGCGCACGGGAGGCAAGGCGCAGTATCATCCGCGCCTGATGCTGGCCCTTCTGATCTTCAGCTATGCGAACGGGTTGTTTTCCTCACGCCGGATCGAGCGGGCGACATATCGCGACATCGGGGTACGCTTCGTGGCGGCGAACCTGCATCCGGATCATGATACGATTGCGACCTTCCGCCGGACGAACCGGACAGCCATTGAAGCTGCATTTGCGCAGGTCCTGCTTCTGGCGCGCGAGACGGGTCTGCTGCGTCTGGGTGTCGTATCGATTGACGGCACGAAAATTGATGCCGACGCTTCGAAATACCGTTCCCTGCGCTACGACCGGATCAGGGCACTGCGCGAACAGCTGGCGGTGGATATCGCGAAACTGATGGACCAGGCGGAGCACGCAGATGCCACAGACAGAGATCCGCAGGCCCTGCCAGAAGAGCTTGCCCGACGGGAAACACTGAAAGCGAAGCTGGACGAAGCCTGCGCCCGGCTGGAAGCAGATGCGAAAGCGCAGGCCGAGGCGGCGCGACCGGCATACGAGAAGAAGAAAGCCGCTTATGATGCGAAAACAGGGCGTCGTGGCAGGGCGCCGAAACCGCCGGATGATGAACCGCCACCCGACCGGCAGATCAGTCTGACCGATCCCGACAGCCGCCTCATGCGGCGTTCGGACGCCCACGAGTTCCGGCAGGCTTACAATGCCCAGGCCGTGGTCTGCGCCGAAGGCAGTCAGCTGATCGTGACAACCGACGTTGTCGCCACGTCAGCGGACGCGCCATCCTTTGCCAGCACCGTGCTGTCGATGGAACACACGATCGGTCTCCCAAAGACAGTGCTCGCCGACACCGGTTACGCCAGCGGGCAGGCGGTCCGGGACCTGCGGAAAAAAGGCATCGATCCGCTGGTCGCCATCGGACGGCCCTGCGCCCGCAGGCCTTATGACTTCCGGCCACCTCCTGAAGACAGGGAACCGCGCCGGATCACCGAACCCTGGCGGCTTGCCATGAAGAAAAAACTGGAAACCACAAAAGCCGGAAATATTTACAGACTACGAAAACAGACCGTTGAACCGGTCTTTGGAATTATCAAAAGCATCATGGGCTTCAGAAGATTCAGTCTGCGTGGCCTTGCAAAAGTCACGACTGAATGGACCCTCGTCGCTCTCGCATACAACTGCAAAAGAATGGCACGGCTTCAGGCAGCATAAGCCGGGTCAGCCTCGGCGTTATCAGCCGCAAAATGCCCAACCCGACAGGCTGCTAGGCTTGCCGCAGGCTGATGACAGTCAGTGGCTGCTTTATCAAAGGGGTATCTCGGATGGCAAAAAGCGCGTTGGTTCTCGGTGGTGGAATGGTCGGGGTATGTACCGCATGGCATCTTGCGCGCCGGGGTTTTGATGTCACGGTGGTGGACCGGCGGGCACCAGGGCAGGAAACCTCCTACGGCAATGCAGGCCTGATCCAGCGCGAATGTGTCGAGCCATACAATTTCCCTCATGATTTTTCCCGCCTGCTCGGCATTGCGCTGGGGCGGGACAATACCGTCCATTATGACATGCGGGCCATGCCGGGGCTGGCATCGCGGCTGTGGCAGTACTGGCGCCAGTCGGGGCCGAAATCCTATCCCGCGGTTGTCCGGAATTTCGAGGCCATGATCCGTCATTGCCTGACCGAGCACGAGGTCATGATCAGGGCCGCCGGGGCACAGGACCTGATCAGGCCGGGCGGGTTCAAGCTGGCCCTGCAGTCGCCGCGTGCATTCGCGCATGAAGCCAGACGGGCGGAGTTTCTGCAGCAGGAGTTTGGCGTGGGCTCCACCATTATGGACAGCGACATGCTGGCGCGCGCCGAACCGGCCCTGCGGGAGCGCTTTGCCGGCGCCATCCACTGGACGGATGCGTGGGCCGTGCGGGATCCGGGCGGGCTGGTGAGCCGTTATGCTGACGCTTTGCAGCAGGCGGGTGGCAGGCTGGCGACCGGTGATGCCGCCACGCTGGAAGCCGATGGCACGGGCTGGCGTGTCAGCACGACGCAGGGGCCCATACGGGCGGAACATGCGGTTGTTGCCCTTGGGCCATGGTCGGGGCGGCTGCTGCGTGGCATGGGGTATCGCTACCCGCTGTTTGTAAAGCGCGGCTACCATACCCATTATGCGGGCGACGCGGGTCTGAGCACGGCGGTGCTGGACATGAAGGCCGGCACCATGATGGTGCCCATGAACATGGGCCTGCGCGTCACCACCGGCGTGGAATTCGCGGCACTGGATGCACCGCCCACCCCTGTGCAGATGCGCAGGTCGGAAAGACGGGCCCGCCAGCTGCTGTCCCTTGGTGCACGGATCGAGCCGACGCCATGGCTGGGCAACCGGCCGGCCCTGCCCGACATGGTGCCGGTGGTGGGTGCCGCCCCACGGCACAGGGGGCTGTGGCTGCATTTCGGCCATGCCCATCAGGGTTTTACGCTTGGGCCGGTCACAGGGCGCCTGCTGGCGGAGATGATGAATGGGGAAACCCCCTATTTCGATCCGCAGCCATACAGCCCGGCCCGGTTTGGCTGACCGGCGGGGGAACGGGCGCTGCATCGTCCCTTTCACTGATGCGGGGCTGGTTCCTGGCGCTTCCACTGCGGATGGGAATATCGTCATCATCCGCCATGGTCTCTCGCTGCCATGCTGCATGCCCCCCACCATCGGGGCGCCGGGCCGATATGTATCCATTACCTGAAAACAGGTCCGGTCATGCCGGGTGGAAACGGGACGTCCCCTGTGGCATGAGGGGGCTGTTCAATGGTGGCCAGTTCATGAAGGTGCGTCCCGTCATGCGGCAGGACAGTATGGTGATGGCGCCAGTCAGGGTTTTTTATTAATGTCCATGATGTTTTTTCTGTATGCGGCTTATATTTTCGTGGCCGCTCCCTTTATTGAAATAGCGGGGATCAGAACACGCGAAGACAGGAAAAACATATCTTTCCGCCGTATCTATATCGATATGCTGTGCGCAGTGCTTACGACAGGCCTGCTGCTGTCAGTGACCGGAAATGCCGTAATATCCCTGCTTGTGGCGGCACTGTTTGAAGTCATTTTTGTTTCCGTATCCAATATAAAAGATAACATACTGGGTGAACCGCTGCTGTTCAGCGACCTGTTTGTTGCCAGAAGCTTCCTGCAGCATCCCAAATTCTACCTGTTTTCCATACCGTGGTACGCACGCATATTCGTGGTCGTATTTTTGCTGTTCATTGTGGTTGGCGCCTTTTTCTTTGTGAACCTGCAGCCCATGCCCCATGCCATCGGGGTGGTCATGGCTGTTGCCGCCCTGCTGGGCATCCGCATCCTGCCAGCCGCGAAATGGGTGGTATCGCCAGCCCTGGCACGGGACCTGTCGCATTTTGGCCTGCCTGGCATCACCTTCCTGTACTGGCGGCGGTGGAGGGACAGCAGAAATCCGCCTCCCGCGTCCCCGCTGCCCGGCAGGGCGGCTTATGATGCGGTGGTTGTCATACAATGCGAATCATTTGCCGATCCTGCCCGCCTGCCGCTGCCTGCCGCTGCCGGGTCCATGGCCATGCCGGGGCTTACATTGGCGCGCGGCCGGGCCTGCCAGCACGGCGCGCTGGATGTCAGCGGCTTTGGCGCCTATACCATGCGATCGGAATATGGCGTGCTGTACGGACGCACGGAGGAGGAACTGGGCTTCCGTGCCTTTGACCCGTTTCTGACCGCAGCGGGGGAAAGTTCCCATGCCCTGCCCAACCGGCTGAAAGCGGCCGGGTATGACAGTGTTTTCATGCATCCCCATGACATACGCTTCTATAACCGCAATCAGTTGATGCCCGCCTGCGGCTTCAGCCGGATTATTGGGCCCGAGGCCTATCCCCACACAGCCAGTACGGACATGCCTTATGTCAGCGATATGGCGCTGGGCAAAAGCATTGAAACCGTTGTCAGATCGGCACGGGGCCCCACCCTGGTCTATGCCGTGACCATGGAAAACCATGGTCCGTGGGCTGCCAGTTCGCAGCCTGCGCTGGGGCTTGCGAACTACCTGCGGCATCTGGCCAACAGTGATGGCATGCTGCTGGATCTCATGCATTCCCTAGCGGAAATGGACAGGAAGGTCCTGCTTGTGTTCTTCGGAGACCACCGGCCTTCCATTCCCGGTGTGTTCACGCCGGTCGCCACACGCGACGTGCCGTATGTTGCCGTGCCCCTGACCGGTGATGACGGGGGCAGCCATGGCGCGGGAGCATCCGTTGCGCTATCGCCTGCGGAACTGCACGCCCTTATCTTGCAACTGGCCGTAAACCCGGTGTGAGCAGGGAAGGCCATCCATCGCCGGCATGGGCACGATGCCATGCGGGCAGGCCGTTACCGCGGTTTCTGGCGGGAGATGGCCTCAAGATCAGGTGAGACATTTCGGGGGAACCCTTCAGGCTACCGGACATTTAGGAAATATATCCTTATGTATCCGGTATTTCATCCAGTGAGGTAGCATGAACGCCACGCGAACTGTTTATGCCTGCAACCTTACGGTAAACGGTGTGCCCTTTTGCGATGACCTGCCGCCAACGACCATACTGCTTGACCTGTTGCGTGAACGCCTTGGCCTGACAACCCTCATACAGGGGTGTGACCACGGGCACTGCGGCGGTTGTACCGTGCTTGTGGATGGCGCGCCGGTCAAAAGCTGCCTCATTCTGGCCATCTCCGTGCCGCAGGCTGAAGTCCTGACGATTGATGCCCTGCCCCGGGCCCCTGACCTTCACCACGTGCGGGAGGTGCTGGGCAGGGCCGGTCCCCCATTATGCAGCGAATGCATGCCAGCCCGCATCCTGTCCATTCTTGCCCTGGCCGGACAGGGGCGTACCCCGTCCGCGCAGGAAATCGGGGCATTCATGCGCGCCAATCCATGTGGATGTGGCCGGCAGGCACATGCCGAAGGGACCGGGGGGCAGGTAGCGGACATGAGCCGGTCCGAACATGAGGACGTTCCATGAAGGCTTTTTCCTACAGCAGGCCAGCCACGCTTGAAGCGGCAGTCCACGCACCGCCGTACAGCCGCTATCTGGCCGGTGGAACCAACCTGATCGACCTCATGAAAGCGGATGTCGAGCAACCGGAGCATGTCATAAACATAAAGGCATTGCCGTTGGGGGACATCAGGCCCCTGCCGGGCGGGGGGCTTGGGCTTGGCGCGCTGGCGACCAATGCCTGCACGGCGGCCCATCCGCTGGTCCGTGCGCACTATCCGTTGCTGGCATCGGCCATACTGGCCGGAGGCAGCCCGCAGATCCGCAATGTGGCGACCAACGGGGGCAATATCAACCAGCGCACCCGCTGCCATTATTTTTACGATACCGGCATGATGTGCAACAAGCGCGAACCCGGCGCGGGCTGTTCCGCAGTCGGTGCGCGCAGTCGCATGCATGCCATACTGGGCACCAGCCCGGACTGCATGGCGGTTTTTCCGTCCGATATGTGTGTGGCGCTGGCGGTGCTGGATGCCAGGATCAATCTGTTCGGGCCGGATGGTGCCCGACAGGTCCCGCTCAGGCAGTATCATTGCCTGCCGGGCCGGACGCCATGGGTGGAGAACGTGCTGCGCAGGAATGAACTGGTCGTGGGGATCGAACTGCCCCCGGTCCCGTTTGGCGACCACCATACCTATCTCAAGATCAGTGACCCCCACGCCTTTGCCTTTTCCATCATATCGGTCGCGGTCGGGCTGGAGATGGAGGGGGATACCATCCGGCACGGGCGGGTTGCCCTGGGTGGTGTCGCGACGCGGCCATGGTACGTACCAGAAGTAGAGGAGATGCTGTGTGACAGGCTGCCCTCGGATGCCCTGTTTCATGAAGTGGCGGGGCGTCTGCTGCAGGGCGCCCTCGCGGATAAGGGCAATAACGAGAAACTGGCCATTGCCCCCCGCGTCATCCAGCGCGCCCTTTGGCAGGCCGTTACGGCCAGTCCGCAATCCACCATTATGGGAGTGCCAGCCTTTTCCTGAGCGGTAGGGACAGGTCAGGAAAACTGGCCCATGATCAATCCCGCAGATCACGGTAAGTATTTTGATGAAGCCTTTTACGACAGGCTTCAGGAATCGCTGCCCCTGCTTTTGAATGAGAACCGATAAAATCTGTTTTATTATCAATTTTTCATAGTTGATCCACTCCCATGACAAAACTGCATTCATGGGGATATACCTGCTGCGTGAAAAATCTGTATGGCGGTGACATGCAGGCTCTTCATGCCTGTATTTCATCTTCAATGTGGTATTGATACACTAATGTGACAATCCGCCACTGTTTTGTCGCGACTGTATAGCAGTTTCAGGGTGAAGGAGTACCACAATGAAACGTATGAAATCATGGACAGTAGCTGTTGTGGTCACGGTCCTGGCGGCAGCCCCGGTCATGGCACCGGTATGCGCCCATGCGCAGCACGGTCCTGGCGGTGGGGGCGGTGGTCCCGGCGGTGGGGGGCATGGCGGCGGACCCGGTTTTGGTGGCCCCGGCGGTGGACCGGGTGGCGGGCACGGTGGTCCGGGCTTTGGCGGCCGCGGTGGCCCGGGTGGCCCGGGTGGTGGCCCACGTGGCGGTGAATGGCGGGGTGGTCCCGGCGGGTGGGGCGGCGGCTGGGACCGTGGCTGGGATCGTGGGCCGGGCTGGTATGGGCCGCCGCCTTATCCATATGATTACCCCGCATACGGTTATCCGGGATATTACGGCTATCCGTATGGCGGTTACGTAGGCGGATGGGGCTGGGGCGGCTGGTAAGGTCGTGACGATGTGACGCGGGTCGGGCTTTTCCGGCCCGCCCGCACCGCCTTTCTGCGGTGCCCCGGCATCCTGTTCCTGTCTGTCATGCACCGGGGCATGAAATACGGCAGGCCTGCCCTCTGTTGCCTGACGGGTGGCCAGCGGGGCCGTCAGGCAGTTGGCATGAACTTTAGGCCGCGTATCGGGTGGGCTCCAGTGTGGAACAGCCATTGTCCAGTTCCAGCATGATCCGGATGACTTCTTCAAAATCCCGCAGGCCGGGGGCAGGGGGGTAGCTGATCGTGCCACGGATTACATGCTTCGGGTCCACAATGAAGACGGCATGCTCATCGTCCGGTATGCCGGTTGGCCCGGTATCCACGGCAATACCCTGCCACATGGCACGGATGTGGTCCGCATCATCATGGATGATCGTGAAATCCGGCATGTCGGGCGTGACCATCATGCCGTTGGGCATATGATCGTGCTGCGGCATAGATAGCGGGGACAACCCCAGCAGGCGCAGATCCGGTATTCCTGTCCGTGCCCGGTGCAGGGCTGCCCGCAGGCTGGGCAGGCTGTAGTCGCCCGGATGGGTCAGGACAATCCGCCAGCAGTCCTGGCCCCATGCATGGAAGCGGATCGGGCCTGTTGTCGTGTCAGTTGCGAAATCCGGGGCCTGCCAGCCGGGGAAAAGTGCCATTGCCTGCTTCCTGCTGAAATAAAAAACCATGGACTGCGTTGATGCCCGTCGGCACGCGGAAAATTCCGGTGCATCAGGAATACGGACCCTTACGGTCGTGCAGGTCCGCGCATGTTCAAAAGCCCTGATTCCCTGTCATGCCTGCTGCGTCATTGAACCGGGTCCTGATGGGGGGAAGGGAACCACCCCACAATCAATCTCTGTAAACCGTTATATAGGAATAAAACGAAAATAAAAGCACATAGTGACATATCCGATGAGTCCACGCCCATGTGCCAGCAGAACAGGAACCGGATATGGCGGGGCAGGGGCTTGCCCGGGCTGTCCATAATTCTGGATCAAAACAGTTATAACGCACTATAAAATATAGAACTTTAATAAATTTTTCTGCGAAAAAACCTAAATTAACACAAAAAATAGTGATAAAAATATAATGCAAAATTAAAAATATAATATGTTGACCGCATTGTCCGGTCATGTATGATCTTTCTCACGTCACAGGGTGTGGCGTGATCAGGGAGGATGAATCCACATGATCCAGCCAGCCATGTCCATGTGCTGCATCGGTCGATGTAGCATCCTGCCCGCCACGTCCGGTGCGTGGCCAGGATATCGTTAGGAACACCCGGCGGAAATCCTGCCGGAGACAGGCCACATCCCTACCCGTGGCCATGCAAGGGCAGTATCCAATGCTTGAATCCCGCATTATTGAGATTGACGGCACATTTGTCGGCACCGTCATAATGGAGACGGACCGGGTGACACAGCGTTTTTACGCAACGCATGACAGCGTGCGCGCCTTCCACAACCGGACCCTGCGCGGGCCTGATGACCTGGCCCGCCAGGTTGCCCGTCTGTACAGACGCAGCCATGTGGCACGGACTGCCACGCCGGTCGTAAAATAATGACACCACGCCAGCCCGGACTCCCGTCTGTCCGGACTGGCATGGACGTCATGACAGGGCGTGATTACACGTTCTGGCCCTTGGGCGGAACCAGTCGGCCGGGATTGGCCTTCCAGTCCCGCCAGGCTTCCTCGCAATAGGGCAGGACCTCGAACACGGCCATGGCGCCAAGCGCACCCAGCGCATAGCGCAGACCAAGCGGTACGCGCTTGAGCCGCAGCGGATAGGAACGGATCACCTTGCGCCCCATGAGGGCCTGCAGTTGCGGCCAGTGCAGGACGGAAATCATGGAGACGGCAAGCAGCGGCACCATCTCGAGGAAACTGTGCACATGCTGCTCCATGGGCTGCACGTCACGCCGGGTGACAGCATAGCTTACATCCCACATCGCCGTTGCTTCATGAACGAAGAAGGATGCGATCATGAGCGAGAGCACAGGTGCATCGATTTCCAGGAACAGTCCGGCCAGAACCGGAAAGGCCGCTTCCCCCAGCATGAGCAGGTGGATGCCCGTCTCCTTCATGCCTGTCGTATGTTCGATGTCGGTGCGGCGGTGGCACCACCAGTCCGTCAGGCCGGAAGCCAGCCATAGCGGTATGACGAAATACTGTATGACCTTGCGCGCCACCTGTCGGGTTGTATCTGTCTCGGCGGGTTCCTCCTCGGGCCGGGTGTCGTGCATCGTGTCCGCGGTGGCAGGTGCGGACGTTGCCGTGGGGCCGGTTGGGGTGGCCCTGCGCCCGCGCCACCATGCCACAAATCCGGCACCAAGGGTTGCTGCACCTGCGCATAGCATGCTGGCGGCGTAATATCGTAGAAAAGTGCGGTTTTCCATCATGGTCGCGGGCCGCCCTACCGGGTTGCCGCGTGGCTGGGCACAGAGGCGAAAAGGGCCACGATGGCAGGGCAGAAAGCCTTCAGGTCATGGGGGTTGCGTGACGTGACCAGCCTGCCGTCGGTCACGACTTCCTGATCAACCCAGTGGCCGCCTGCATTGGTCAGATCCGCGCGTAGCGATGGCCAGGATGTCAGGGTGTGCCCGCGCACGCCCCCGGCGTTGATCAGGGTCCATGGCCCATGGCAGATGGCAGCGATCGGCTTGTCGGCCTCCACGAACTCGCGAACGAAGCGCACGCAGTTCTCATCCATGCGCAGGTGGTCCGGACTGGTGGTGCCACCGGGCAGGACAAGCCCGTCAAATGCCTGTGCATGTGCGTCCCGGACAGGCAGGTCGACAGGATAGCGCCGCGTTGGATTGACGTCCGCCTGCATGGCCTGGATCTCGCCTTTGGCGGGGGAGACGATAACCGTGTGCGCACCGGCCTTTTTCATGGCGTTGGCGGGTTCCGTCAGTTCGATTTCCTCCACCCCGTCGGTTGCAAGGATTGCAATGGTCCGGCCTGCAAGGGGATGGGTCATATCGTCCGCATGGGTGGTGCCCTGCGTGGATGCCGTGTTGAACATTTGGCCTGCCATGGTTTTTCCTCCCTCGGTTTGTAAAGGTTGCTGGTGGCACCTGCATGTCTGTGCCAGCCATGCAACCCGACCCGGAGAGTAACGGCCGATCCGGACAGGTGTTCCCTGCGGATTGTGGCGCGATCATAGTGCACGGAAATCGTGACTATGTATTTACATGGCAGACCATAAATAAAAACGTGTATTATGGCAGTATTGCGCATCCGCCCTGCGGCGTCAGGTGGGGTGCTTTCTGCCGCCTATCTGTCCGGCCTGCTGTTCGGTTCGGTCGTGCGTCCCTGTGCCGGGGGGTCGCTTGCGGGGAAGCTCTCATCGAGTGCTTCATCACGCCCTTCGTCTTCGTGCTGTTCCGTCGGGGTGGGCTTCTTTTCCGTGTCGGGATCAGGGTTCTTGGGCATTGTCAGTACTCCTTGCCATGATGGATGTCTCTTCCCTGCCGGGATGAAGCATTCATGGTTCTGCAATGGCGGGGGTGGGGGCGCAGGCGTATCGTATGGAGGGGATTCACCCGGCCCCGGGGGTGGATACTGCCGCGGATAGGGCAGGCCGGGGGGTGGTAGTGGCGGCTGGCTGGACACATGAGCATACGGTATGGACATGTCCGTGTTCTCATCTGGCTGGTAAGCAAAATGTGCGATGGCAGCGTATGCGCGCCTTACTGTTCGCTGCTGTCAGCGGGGGATGGGGTCTTGTTGCCGCCATGGCTGCTCCGCCCGGCTTCGGCGCCACCGTGGCGGTGATGCATTCCGGTGCCACTGCCCGATGTGTCAGTGTTCGATGGCGGCTGTGTGCCCGGCTGTTCATTAACGGTGCGCGGGTTGTTCCACAGCTTGTCGGACGGTTCTACCCGCTTGCCGGAACTTGACGTGGCGGAAGGCGGGTTCCTGCCCACTTCGGATGCTGCCGAACTGGCGGTGGGGGCAGGGTTTTCCTGCATGCTGGACTGGGCCACCGCCATTGCGGGCGCACTGACGATAAGCGTTGCCAGCAGGGCTGAGCGTATTGTCTTTGCCATTGTTCGTACCTTTGCTGTATCGGGAAAGTGCTCTGTTCATTAAAGAAAGCTGGCGTGGAAAGGTTGCATGTACCCTGTTCCGTTCCGGTGAGGACCTGCACGAAGGCAGGAGGGCTCAGGACAGGTTCATGACCGGTCCTTTACCAGCCCTGTCCCCTTGCACGGTTACGGGGTGGCATGGCCATGCGGGCCAGTCTTGTGGCCGGGTTGCGGTGTCTGCCCGTTATTGCAGGCATTATCGTGACCGTGGTCAGGGTGGCTGGTCTTTTCCACCTTCTCGTCATTATCAAGGGTGGATTCCGGTTCATCCTCACCCGCGCGCGGTTTGCCGTGTTCCTGCCTGCCACCACGGGGGGGCGTCTCCTGCCCGGCGGGAGAGAGGACGACGCCATACGGCATCATCCGTGCATGCGTATTGTAGGCCATGGTCTCTTTATCCTTTGCGGGAATGGGACAGAACGGGGCCGACACATGCCTGGCTGCGGGTGCCGTGGCATTCCATGGCGGCACAGGCCACCCCGTTCCTGTCACGCTACCTGCCGCAATAACGGCGCGTGGGGGGGATGGTTCTGTGCCGGCACGGGTGGACGCACAAATAAATATTTCATGCCATACCGTTTCGTTAAATCAATATTTTACGAATACATGCCTGCAGTGCTGCAGGTGTTCACGCCGGTGGCGCAACGCCCAGCGTGATCTCCACCATGTGCGTGGCGCCGTCATCCACCATCCCGATCTCACCCACGGGGGGGTGTGGCGTACCGTCAAGCATTACCTGACCTGTCCCCCGGCAAAGCTGGTGGGGATTAAGCACGGTAATGACATAGGTTGCGCTACGCCAGTGCACCGTGACCGAGAACCTTGGCCACTGGCACGGAATGCACGGGTTGACCAGCAGCCGCGTGCCCGCGATGCGGATGCCCAGTATGGCTTCCATCCCCACGCGCTGCATCCATCCTGCCGACCCGGTGTACCACGACCATCCACCCCGCCCCACATGCGGGGGCTGGGAATAGATATCCGCCGCCACCACGTAGGGTTCCAGTCGGTAGCGCGCCACGCCTGCGGGGTTCAGGGCATGGTTGACCGGGTTCAGCATGTGGAACAGTTCATGCGCGCGGTCCCCTTCGCCCAGTTCCGCCATGGCCATGACCGTCCACAGCGCCGCATGGGTGTACTGGCCACCGTTTTCACGTATGCCGGGCGGGTAGCCACGTATGTAACCCGGATCGGGACCAATGGTGTTGAAGGGCGGGTCAAGTACCAGCACCAGCCCGTCCTGCTGGCGCACAAGCCGCGCCATGACCGAGCGCATGGCATGCTCCGCGCGTTCCAGCGGCGCCACACCCGAAAGCACGGACCATGACTGGGAAATGGCATCGATCTGGCATTCAGCGCACCGATGCGAACCAAGCGGCGTGCCATCATCAAAATAGGCGCGCAGGTACCAGTCGCCATCCCATGTGGCTTCCAGCGCCTCTGCCAGTGCACTGGCGTGATCCTGCCATGCCTGCGCGCGGGCCGGTTCGCCCCGGCTGCGTGCCAGCGGGATGAAGGCGCACAGCGTGGCGTGCAGGAACCAGCCCAGCCATACGCTCTCGCCCTGTCCCTTTTCCCCCACGCGGTTCATGCCGTCATTCCAGTCCCCCGTACCCATGAGCGGCAGCCCGTGCGCACCTACGGCCATGCTGTGATCGAGCGCGCGGGCGCAATGCTCGAACAGCGTACCCGTCTGGCCGGATGTGGCCGGGATCATGAAGCGGTCATGCTCGCTGATCGGCAGTTCCGGTGCTTCCAGGAAGGCAACCTGCTCATCCAGCACGCCCGCATCCCCTGTGGTGGTGACATAATGCATAACCGTGTGGGCCAGCCATGTGCAGTCATCGGAAATATGGGTGCGCACGCCCGCCCCGGTATCGGGCAGCCACCAGTGCTGCACGTCCCCTTCCACGAACTGCCGCGATGCCGCGCGCAGCAGGTGGGCGCGCACGCGTTCGGGGCACGGTACGGCCAGCGCCATGCCATCCTGCAACTGGTCACGAAAGCCGTAGGCACCGCTGGCCTGGTAGAACCCGGCGTGGGCCTGCACACGGCTGGCCAGTGCCTGATACAGCAGCCAGCCATTGAGCATGATGTCCATGCCGCGATCCGGCGTGCTGGCCTGCATGGAGCCCGTGACCGTGTTCCAGTGCTGCCCGACCGCATCAAGCACCTGTTCGGGGCTGGCGGCGCGGTACCGGCTGACAAGCGCGCGGGCATGTGCCTCGTTCTCGCCCTCTCCCAGCAGGAAAAGGACTTCCGCCCGCCCGCCCGGCGGCAGGGTGACAACGGTCTGCACCACGCCGCACGGATCCAGCCCCGCCCCGGTGCGGCCCTGCACCCCGTTGGGATGGGTGAAGGCAAGCGGCATGTCCAGCGTGCCGTTGCGGCCGATGAAGGCGCACCGGTCTCCCGAACTTGCCGTCAGGTAGCCGCCTATGTCGGCAAAGGCCGTGCGGTCGGTATACTCCATTTTCCACCGGTTGCGTGCGAACAGCGCGCCCGTATCCGGGTCCATCGTGGTGGAGACGAACGGAGCCGACATGCTGCGCGCGGCCCCCAGCACCCATTCCACATAGGCGGTAACGGACAGCGTGCGCGGCTGGTCCGACCGGTTGTGAAGCTGGATGCGCGTGATCTTGACCGGGTCCGTGACCGGCACGTACTGCAGTACGGAACTGGCAATGCCATGGGCAATCCGTTCCTGCCGCGTATAGCCGTAGCCGTGGCGGGTCACGTAGGTTGCGGCCGGGTCGCGGCGCGTGGCGGCGCCGGGGCACCACAGCGTGCCGGTATTTTCATCACGGAAATAGAAGATTTCCCCCGCGTGGTCGCTTACGGGATCATTCGACCATGGCGTAAGCTGGTGTTCGCGGCTGTTGCCCGACCATGTGTAACCACTGCCCTCGGCCGAGACCTGGAAGCCGAACGTATCGTTGGCGATCACATTGATCCACGGCGCGGGCGTGCTTTGCCCGGGGCCGAGCACGATCACATATTCACGTCCCTGCCGCGCAAACCCGCCATGACCGTTGAAGAACTCAAGCTCGGGTACGGGGGGCACGCCAAAGGCGGCTGGCGCGGGACGTGGCCGTGGCGGAACCGGCATGGCGTGGCGGGGCAGGGTCCTTTCCGCCTGCTCCAGCTGCTCGGCCAGTCCCCGCTCCGCATCCAGCACGACGCGGGCCACCGAAATGACAAGATGCCGCACGGCCGGGCTGACAAGATCGGCGCGCAGCACCCGTACCGACCCCGTGCCCTCCGCGCCACGGGGCTGGGCATGCACAAGCTGGTCGAGCGAGACCTGCAGGTCCTGCAGGTAGGACGCCGGATGTTCGTTGAGAATGACAAGATCCACCGCCAGTTGCTTGAGCCGGAAGTATTCATGCGCCAGCAGCAGCAGGCCCACGATGTCGGTATCCGCGTTTTCCCTTATGCGCAGCACCATGATGGGCAGGTCACCGGAAATGCCCTGCTCCCACAGCAGCGGCTGTGGCCCGGCGCCTTTTTCAATGCTGGCCGCCCCCGCGCGCAGCGCCGGGCCCGCAAACAGGATATGCCCTGCCAGTTGCTGGAACAGGTCCGCCGTGGTGGGGGTGATGTCCAGATGGCGTAGCTGTACCTGTGCCTGTGTCCATGCCAGTGTGCGCACGCGCTCGACCGCCGCCATGTCCTGGTGTGTCTCGATCAGGTCCAGCAGGGCCGCGCGGGTCGGGGCGGCCATGGTCCAGAACGTGACCCGCGCCATGGCGCCGGGGCGGATGCTGACGCGCGTGCGGATGGAAAAGGCGGGGTCCAGCACCGTGCCGACATGCCCTTTCGGTGGCGTGTGCGCATCCATGGCCGCCGGATCATGCACGTCGCGCCCGCGACCGATGAACCGGGCGCGGTCCGTCTCGATCTCGACAGGGGTGTCGCACATGGCCAGATGGGCGACCCATATCTCCGCCTCATCGGGCGTGCGCCTGCGGCGGGTGGCGATCAGGGCGCGTGCGGCGGGCAGGTATTCGGTCTGCACGAACAGCTTGGTAAAGGCCGGATGCGCCAGATCGGCACCCTGCGGCATAAGGGCAAGCCCGGCATAGGAGGCAATATCGAGGTCCAGTGTCTCGCTACTGCCATTGAACACGGAAAGCTGGCGGATCTCGGCATCATCCTCGGCCGAGATGCGTATCTCCAGCGTCGTGGTCAGCGTGCCATCACGGCGGGCGAACTCGGCCCGGTCTTCATGGAAGCCCACGGCATAGTCATCGGGCCGTTCCCGCCCCGGCTGCAGGCCGGCGGTCCACAGCCGGCCCGTCCTGCGGTTGCGCAGGTATATGTACTGGCCGTAATCGTCACATGTCGCATCCTCGCGCCAGCGCGTGATGGCCTGGCCCTGCCAGCGGCTGTAGCCGGAGCCTGCTGCGGTCAGCATGACCACATAGCGCCCGTTGGACAGGAGATGGGTCACGGGGGAGAGTGTGTCGGCATGGTCGAGATAGCGCCCGCCGGGCGCGGTGACGGCATGCACGACCGGGGGGGCCGCATCTTCGGATGGCAGCGGCCGGGCCACCGCCCCGCTGCGCGGCGCGCGTTCCTGCAACAGCAGTTCGGCGGCGGCGATGACCGGGTCGTCGTGGAAGCGCGTGCGCATGATCCCGTTCATGACCGCATCCGCCACTGCAAGAATGGACATGCCCTGATGATGGGCCATATAGGCGCGGATGACGGCAACCCCGCCACGGTCGGGAACACGCTCGGGCGTGTAGTCAAGGGCTTCATGAAACCCGTAGCGCCCCAGCGCGCCGGCTTTCTCCAGTGCATAGAGGTTGGCGACCGCCTTCCTCGGGTCCACCATTGCCGCCAGCATGGTGGCGTACGGTGCCACCACCGTATCCAGCCCCAGCCCGCGCTTGAGCCCCAGGCCGGGAATGCCGAAATTGGAATACTGGTAGGTATAGTCCAGGTCACGCACGTTATAGGCGGATTCCGATATGCCCCACGGAATGCCGCGTGCCTGCCCATAGGCGACCTGGCGCTGCACGATCAGGATGTTGGTCTGCTGCAGCAGGCTCCCCATGGGCGCGCGCATGACGAGGGAAGGCATGAGGTATTCGAACATCGACCCCGACCATGACACCAGTGCCGCCCCGCTGCCCACCGGCGTGATCGGGCGGCCAAGCCGGAACCAGTCACGCGCGGGCATGTCGCCCTTGGCAATGGCGAAGAACACGGCCAGCCGCGCCTCCGACGCCAGCAGGTCATAGCAGTTCGGGTCCTGTGCGTCCTCCGCGACCAGATAGCCGATTGACAGCAGCTTGCGCGAGGGATTGCACAGGAAGCGGAAGTCCATCCCTTCGGCCATGCGCCGTGCCCTGTGCGCAATCATGCCAAGCCGTGCGCCAAGGGTGGCATGCAGGTCGGTGTCCATGTCGCGCAGATGACTTTCCAGCGTGCGCATCGGGGCCGTTATCCAGACGGTGCGGTCCGTGGCGTCCGCGTTGCCTGTCGTGTCGGCCATGGGGGGCAGGCCGGCTGCCTGCCGGGCCAGTGTGGCGGCCTGGTCACGCAGTGCCGCAAGGGATGGGGCCGAGCGTGCCGGGGCTGACAGGACAGCGTTCTTGAATGCAGCCAGCCGCCGCAGCATCTGGCGTTCCGCCGCGTCATGGCCGCGCCGCGTGCCGTTGCGGAAGGTCAGGTCGGCAATGGCGATGTTCAGCGCATCGACCGTGCCCTCACGCCATCCATCGATTTCCGGCCCGGTGTCCTGCCAGCGCTGGCATGTGCTGGCCAGTGCGACAAGATGCCCGGCCAGGTTGCCGCTATCCACGCTGGAGATATAGACCGGCTCCAGCGGCTTGAGGTCGGCGGTTGCGTACCAGTTGTAGAAATGCCCCCGGTAGCGGGGCATGCGCTCCAGGGTGGCGAAGGTCGCCTCCAGGCGGGCAACGGTATCGGCCAGCCCGCACCAGCCAAAATCACGTGCGCTGGCGGTGCACAGCAGGTACAGGCCGATATTGGTGGGTGATGTGCGCCGTGCCAGGACGGGGGAAGGGTCTTCCTGAAAATTGTCCGGCGGCAGCATATGGTCATCGGGGGTGGTAAAGGTCTCGAAAAAGCGCCACGTGCGCCGTGCGGTCATGCGCAGCGTGCGGATATCGGTGCGTGAGGGGCGTGTGCGCGCGGCACTGACCGGCGTGCGGCTTGCCCACATCGCAACGGCGGGTGACAGGCACCACAGGACGGCGAACGGTACTGTCAGGAACAGGCTCCACGGAGCCCACAGGGCGACGGCCAGCACGATCAGGCCGGCCTGCAGGGGGGCGGGGAACATGCGCCCGTAATATCCTGCCAGTCCGGAGCGCATCAGCCCCGCGATCTGGGCCGCGGGCACCCATTGCAGCATGTGGCGGCGGGTGACCAGCACGCGGCCCAGCGTGCGCAGGATCGCATCCGCCATGAGGAAGGACAGGTGGGCAAGGAAGGTGACGTTGAGGAAGGTCATGACCGCGGCCTCGCCCCCCGCGCTGCCCAGAACACGCAGGTAGCTGCGCAGCGTGATCCATTCCTGCCGGGGCACCAGTGCCGGCAGCACCGGCAGGAAGGCAGGCAGGGCAATGGCCGCCAGCATGAAGCCCGTCCACACAACGGCGGCATGGAACGGCAGGAACCAGCCCGCGACAAGGACAAGCAGCACGAGTGGCGTGCACAGCGTGCGCCGCAGGTTGTCAAGCATCTTCCACCGCGCAATGCCCGACAGGTGCTGGCGGGTGGGGACATGGCGGCGTACGGGGCTGGATGTGATCCATGGCAGCAGCTGCCAGTCGCCCCGTGTCCAGCGGTGCAGGCGCTGTGCCGCGACAAGGTAGTCGTTGGGGAATTCCTCCACCACCTCGATATCGCTGACCAGTGCCGCGCGGGCGAAAATCCCCTCGAACAGGTCATGGCTGAGCATGGTGGAGTCCGGCACGCGCCCGGCGAGCGCGGCCGTAAAGGCGTCGATATCGTATATGCCCTTGCCTGCGTACGATCCTTCGCCAAACATGTCCTGGTACAGGTCGGACACGGCGGCGGAATAGGCGTCCATGCCGCTGGCGGAGGCGAATATGCGCTGGAACAGCGTGCTCTGGTGGCCTACGGGCAGCGAAGGCGTGACCCGGGGCTGGAGAATGGCGTACCCTTCCTCCACCCGCGCCGAAAGGGGGTTGAAGCGCGCGGCATTGAGCGGATGGGCAATCTTTCCGACCAGACGGCGGACCGTGTCCAGCGGCAGCCGTGTATCGGCATCCAGCGTTATGACGTATTTCATGTCCGCCGGTGGCGGGGGCGTGGGGGGAAGAAAGCTGGTGTCGGTGGCGCCGCGCAGCAGGCGGTTGAGTTCATGCAGCTTGCCACGCTTGCGTTCCCAGCCCATCCATACCCCTTCGCTTGCGCACCATGTCCGCCTGCGGTGAAGAAGGTGGAAGCGCATGCCACCGGGCACGGGGCCATATTTTTCATTAAGCCTGTCGATCCCGGCCCGCGCCCGGGCCAGAAGCGGTTCGTCTTCCGGGGCATGGGGGCCGTCATGGTCGGTCCAGTCGGTCAGCAGCGCGAAATGCACCGCCGGGTCCCGTGTCGCCAGGTAATGTATCTCGATACGGGCCAGCAGTTCGGACACCGTCTCCTGCGTGGTCAGCAGGGCGGGTACCACCACCATGGTCCGCAGGTGATCGGGAATGCCGGTCTTGAACTCCAGCCCCGGCAGGCTTGTGGCGTGGATTGCCGCCAGCGCCAGGCGGTTCACGCACGCGACCGCCGCTTCCGACACCGGTATGAAGGCCAGCACCGGCAGCAGCCATGCCGCAGGGGTGCCGCTGTAATGGGCAAGGTATAGCGGAATGGCCATGAACAGCAGCGTCAGCATGCTGACCACAAGACTGTAGGCCGTGATGCCATGGTTGCAGAAGCCACGCATCAGCCTGCGCCCCATGGTGGGGCGGAAGCGGATGGCCGCCTCCAGCGCGGGCCGTCCCGCCATGAGCAGGTAGTACCCCGGGTCTGTATGGCGCGGGTCGGACGCATTGGCCGCCCGTGCCGCCCGCGCCATGCCGATGGCCTGGCCAGCAATGGCCATTTCGCTCATCGTGCTGCCACGGGCCAGTTCCTCCACGGCCTTGCGATACAGGTCACGGCTGGCGAAGTCGGCCTGTGTAAAGCTGTCATATTCCGCAAAAAGCGGGTTGATCAGGCAGACCCGGTCGAACGCTTCCGTCCAGTCAAAACCGGCGATCAGCCGCAGGCTGGTGATGATGTTGCGGATGGTGGCGTTGAAAGTCCCCTGCTCGTGCAGGTCGTCGCGCACCGCGTCTTCCACCGTGGTGCCCCGGTCGGCCAGACGCTGGGCAAGCCAGACAAGGGCCGGATCCTTCTCCGGGTCCAGCCCGCGGGAGCGGTGGGCAAGCTGTGCGGTGAACGCGCAGTTCAGGATGCGCGGGTCAATTGCCGCCAGAAAGCCGGACAGGGCGGCGGGCGTGCCCCTGCGGTAGGCATCCAACCGGTCGGCCAGTGCATCGGCCTCACGCCGGCTGGCATTGTTGTCCATTATGGCGCCCACGACACGGCGCAGGTTCTCGATCAGCACGATGCGCAGCGTGATGGACACCGCCCATAATTCGCCAATGGTCAGGGGTGTCACACCCTGATAGGCCAGCAGGTAGGCATAGAGTGTCTCGGGCTGGAGATTGCTGTCGGTATGGGCAATGAACGCCCACGCCACCCCGAACACCCGTGGCAGCCCGGCAAAGGGGCCATTGGCCAGCTTGGGCAGGCGCGCATAATAGCCCGGCGGCAGGTCAAGATCTGTCTCGCGGATCTGCATGTCCACCAGGGCATAATTGTCCGCCAGCCACTGGGCGGCGGGGGTCAGCTGTTTTCCTGCCTGGATGGCTTCGGCTATCCGGATGTCGGCTGCGCGCAGGAAGGCACCGTTCTGGGCCAGGCGTCTTGACAGCGGACGCCCGTGACCGCGCCCGCGGCGGGTGATGGCCTGGGCTGCCGCGAGGCTTCGGGCATGGGCTTCCAGCCGTTCGATGCCGAATATCTCGTTCCTCAGCGGCGTGACATCGTCCTGCCATGTGGGGGGCGGTGAATGGCCAAGCAGGCGCGCCAGCCATGAAGGGCGCATGGGCGTGAAATCATGGTCGGGCTGCGGAGGAGATGCGGTCGTCCCGTCCATTTCATGCTCCAGTTACGTGTATCGGAAGCACCGGGCGGTATTTCCGCGCGGACCTTATTTCCGGAACAGGCTTTTCCTTGGCTGCGGCACGGTGGATGGCGCGAGCCTGCCCAGCAGGGCGGGTGCAGGCGTGCCTGCCTTCTGGCGCGGCGGGGCGGTGGCTTCGGGCATGGCTGTGGTATCGGCGGGCATGGTCCTGCCGGTTGCCTGCGCCATGTGGCAGGCGCGTTGTGGCGCGTACTGGCCGGATGTGGCCGGTTTCATGGGTGCACCCATCCTCTTTTCTCCTGCGTGGGGAATACGGGAACGGTGTAGATGAAAGTATTATGGAGAAGGGGCCCGCACGTCCGTATCGGGGAGCGCGGTGCCGCCAGTCATGCATGAACGCGCCCGAACGGGGCACGTTGCAGGATTATCTTCACGTATTTTATCGGGCTTTCTGAAATACTGACAAAATATTTCCACGGCGCGATATTGCAGGCTGGGCACGATGGCGGGTGAAACTTTCCCCATGCGGGCCATGCGCCGGATGATGTAGTGGCAATACATGGGACGGCCAGTCCCGATCATGCGAATACGTCCCGCCGCGCGTTCACCCATGCCACCGTGCGGGCCGTGATGCGTTAGTCCTGCCAGGCCGGGCAAAATGCCGGGCGGCCGTAACAGGTAGGGTCCGCATGTCCAATGTAGGGCGCTTTGAGTTCATCCTGCTCCTGATCGTCCTTGTCGTGGGGCTGGAACTGGTTGCGCGCAAGGTCCGCCTGCCACCTGCCGCCGCCCTTGTGCTGGGGGGCATCGCCATTGCCCTGGTGCCCGGCGTGCCGGTTATCGGCATAGATCCCGACCTGGTGCTGATCGTGTTCCTGCCACCGCTTTTGCTGGCAGGGGCCTATTTTTCCGTCTGGCACGCGTTTCGTACGCATCTTGGGGGGATACTGCAGCTTGCAGTGGGCGGGGTTGCGTTCACCACCTTTGTGGTGGGGGTGGTCACGCACTGGCTGGTTCCCACCCTGCCATGGGCGGGGTGTCTCGTGCTGGGGGCGATCGTGGCCCCGCCCGATGCGGTGGCGGCCAAGGCCGTGCTCAAGCACGTGCACCTGCCCGAGCGGATCACGACCCTGCTGGAAGGGGAAAGCCTGCTGGATGACGCGGCAAGCCTGGTCATCTACCGTTTTGCGGCACTTGCGGTGCTGACCGGGGAATTCAGTCCCATCCATGCAGGCATGACGTTCGGGCTGCTTGCACTGGGCGGGCTGGTGCTGGGCGGCGGGCTGGGATGGGTATGGATCAGGCTGCTGGGGCGTGTGCACGACCGCATACTCAGCATTACCATGACGCTGCTGCTGCCATGGGTCGCCTATATCGGCGGCGAGATGGCCGGGGCCTCGGGGGTCATCACCACCGTGGTGGCGGGGCTGGTCCTGGGGTGGCGGCAGCATGATGTCTTCAGCGCCGATGAGCGCCTGCGCTGGGCAGCGGTGTGGGAAGTGCTGGTGTTCGTGCTGGAATCCCTGGTCTTTGTCCTGATCGGCATTTCGCTGCATGCAATCGTCCTGCGCCATATGGGCACGCCATGGGTGGAGCAGGACGTGTTCCGCCCGGTGGCGGGCATTGTCGCGGCCGTGCTGGTCTCGCGCTTTGCATGGATGTTCCTGACCGAGGGGCTGCGCGTTGCGTGGCTGCCCCCGCATTTACGGCCCGGCAGGAAGGATTTTTTCCGCTTTGTCGCCATAATGGGGTGGTGCGGTATGCGCGGTGTGGTCAGTCTTGCCATCGTGCTGGCGCTGCCTGCCGGCATGCCCGAGCGCGATGTCATGCAGATCGCGACGTTCGTGGTCATTCTGGTGACCGTGCTGGGACAGGGAACGACCATCGGCTGGGTCATCCACATGACCGGTGGCGAACGCGGGCGCGGACAGCACCACCATCACCTGTCCGTATCGCAGGCGCGCGCCCTGATTGCGCATGCGCAGGAACATGCCATGCGCCAGCAGGCATATGACCCGCAGGGCCAGCTGGTCCATGCCCGCCTGCTTGAGCAGTACGCGTACCGCGCCGAACTGGCCGAACGCTTCAGCCATGAACAGCAGGCCCTGCAGGGTAGGCAGGACGCGCATTACCGCGTACTTCTGGCCACCATACAGGCTGGCCGGGCCGAGCTGCTGCGCCTGCACCGCAGCGGTGAAATCCATGATGCGGTACTGCACCAGCTTGAACATGAGCTGGACCTGCAGCAGATGACAGCCGAGGGCGGCCTGATCTGATCCTACGCCACAGCCGCCGCCATGATATGCTCCAGCCAGTCCGCAAAGACCTGCAGGCGGTGCGACAGATGCTTGCGATGCGGGTAGAGCAGCGTCATGGGCAGGGGTTCGGCCCGCCAGCGTGGCATGACTTCCACCAGTTCACCCGCCTGGATATGGTGGCGCACATCATAGGCGGGCACCTGTATCAACCCCAGCCCCGCAAGGCAGCAGGCCACAAGGGCTTCGGCACTGTTGACGCTGACGCGGCCGGGGAGGCAGGTAGTGCGGGTCATGCCATCTTCCACCCATTCCCATTCTTCCACCCTGCCGGTGGTGGGGGAGGCATAGTGCACGGCCTCATGCCCGGTCAGGTCGGCAGGGCGGCGCGGCGTGCCCCGGCGGGCAAGATAGGCGGGGCTTGCCACGTTGATCAGCGCCAGTTCACCCATCCTGCGTGCGATCAGGCCGGAATCTTCCAGCGCGCCGACACGCAGCACGCAGTCAATCCCGTCCTCGACCAGGTTTACGGCCCGGTCGGTAACACCCAGTTCAATGCTGATTTCCGGGTAGCGCTGCAGGAAGGCGGGCAGGGCAGGGGCAACCAGCAGCCGACCGACCCGGCCGGGCATGTCGACACGCAGCAGACCGCGCGGGCCCGCGCTGTCGCGGCGGAACAGGGATTCCGCTTCTTCCATATCGGCGATCAGGCGCAGGCAGTGATCGTAGAAGGCCGCGCCATCGGGCGTCGGGGCGACCGAGCGCGTGGTGCGGGCCAGCAGGCGCGTGCCCAGGCGGTTCTCCAGTTCCTGAATGGCTGCGGAAACGGAGGACCGGGGCATCCCGAGCGTATCCGCCGCATGGGTAAAGCTTGCACTTTCCACCACGCGGGCGAAGACACGGAACAGGTCGATACGGTCCACTGCCTGAACTCCATTGCGGGCCATCTGTTCGTATTTTCTGACATGTGTTGTCAGGAAACCGGACTTTATACCGTAATTCTAACTGATAACCTGCCCCATAGAAAGGCGTTGTATGCGCCGGAACAGCATGAATGGAGGCACGACATGGCGGATCATGGCATAAAGGGCAAAACGGTACTGATCACGGGCGGGGCAAAGAACCTGGGTGGCCTGATTGCGCGCGATCTTGCGGCCCATGGTGCAAAAGCCATCGCCATTCACTACAACAGCGACGCGACCCGGCCCGAGGCCGAAGCGACCCTGGCGGCGGTGAAGGCCGCCGGGGCCGAAGCCATCGCCCTGCAGGCCGATCTTACGCATGACGGTGCGGTGGACCGCCTTTTTGCCGATACCGTCGCGGGCATCGGCCGGCCGGATATTGCGATCAATACGGTTGGCAAGGTGCTGAAGAAGCCGATTGCCGAGACGACAGAGGCCGAATATGACTCCATGTTCGCCATCAATACCCGCGTTGCGTATTTCTTCATCCGGGAGGCGGGCAGGCACCTGAACGACAATGGCAAGCTGCTCACGATCGTGACGTCGCTGCTGGGCGCCTATACGCCGTTCTATTCGACCTATGCCGGGTCAAAGGCGGCGGTGGAGCATTTTACCCGTGCGGCATCGAAGGAATTCGGGGCACGTGGCATTTCGGTCAACGCCATCGGTCCCGGCCCGATGGACACGCCCTTCTTCTACGGACAGGAAGCGCCTGACGCCGTGGCCTACCACAAATCGGCTGCGGCCCTGTCCGCCTTCAGCACGACGGGCCTGACCGAAATCGGGGATATCGCACCCTATGTCCGCTTTATCGTATCGGAAGGATGGTGGATGACCGGCCAGACCATTCTGGTCAATGGTGGCTATACCACCAAATGAATGCGCGCGGGCAGGCGGCGGCAACGCTTACTGGTAACCTGCCGCCTGCAGTTCGAACAGTTCCGCGTACCGTCCGCCATGGGCCACAAGCCGTGCGTGCGTGCCGGTTTCCAGCACCCGGCCGTGTTCAAGCACCACGATCCGGTCAGCCGTGCGCACGGTGGAGAAGCGGTGTGAAATCACCAGCGCCGCCTTGCCCTGCCGCAGCGCGCGCAGGCGTTCGAATACATCCGTTTCCGCCCGTGCATCCAGCGCGGAGGTGGGTTCATCGAGTATCAGCAGGTCGGCATCGCGCATATAGGCGCGGGAGATGGCAATCTTCTGCCATTCCCCGCCGGAGAGTTCGCGCCCGCCCGCGACCCGCTTGCCCAGTGGCTGGTCATAGCCCCGTGGCAGGCGGTCCACCACGTCCTCTGCCAGCCCTTCATGTGCCGCGGCGGTGATCCGCGCCGTGTCGGACAGGGCCTCGATCCGGCCGACGGCTATGTTTTCCGCCGCCGTCAGGCTGTAGCGGACAAAATCCTGAAAGATCACGCCGATATGCGCGCGCAGGTCCGCAAGGTCCATGTCGCGCAGGGATACGCCATCAACCGTGATCCGGCCTTCATCCGGTTCATAAAGCCGGGTCAGCAGCTTGACGATGGTTGTCTTGCCGGCCCCGTTCTCGCCCACCAGCGCCACGGTCTCGCCCGCGCCTATGGTCAGGTCGAGGTTACGGACCGCCCAGCACTCCGTGCCGGGATAGCGGAATCCCACGTTCTCGAAACGGATGCCGTGGCGGATGGGGGAGGGAAAGGGTATCGTGACGGCAGCGGACGTAATGGCCGGGCGCAGGTCGAGGAAGGCGAAAAAATCATCCAGGTACTGCGCCTGGCTGGCGGTCTGGGTAATGCCCATCAGCAGTTTGGACAGCATGGTGTGCAGGCGCAGGAATGAACCCGACAGGAAGGTCAGGTCACCGACCGAAAACCGCCCCCGCACCGTATCCCACACAATGACGACATAGACCGCGTAATAGGCAACCGACCCGATGGCGGCGAACAGCCCGCTCCAGACAAAGCGCCGCAGCGCCAGCCTGCGGTTCTGTTCCAGCACGGTCGTGGCGGCGGCGCGAAACCGGCCGACCAGGAAATCACCCAGTCCGAACAGCTTGAGTTCCTTGGCGTGTTCCGCGCTGGAACCGATATGGCGCAGGTATTCCATCTCCCGGCGTTCAGCGGTTTTTGCCCGTAGCAGGCGATAGCCCTCACCATTGAAATGGGCTTCCCCGGCGGTGGAAGGCAGCAGGGCAACCAGCAGCACCAGCACCATCCACGGCGCGAATGCCATGACCCCGATGGCAAGCGTGAGGGCGGTCAGGGCGATTTCGGCAATATTGAACAGCTGCACCAGCAGGTTGTTGCGGCCCGATGCCTGCCGCCGCGCGCGTTCAAGCAGGTCCTGCAGTTCGCTTGATTCAAACTGCTGCAGGTCGAGCGTCGCGGCATGGCCCATCAGGGCAAGGCTTACGTCATTTATGTACCGTTCATTCAGCAGTCCGTCGACCAGTGTCGTTGCGCGCGATGTCAGGTCAAATATGATGATGAGTACGAATTCGAGGGCAATCCAGCCTTCCAGCCGGATGGCCGGGCCATGCAGGCTCCATGTCAGCAGGGAGGCGGGTGGCGTGGGCTGGCTGCTGAGGCGGATGACTTCATCCACGATCAGCTTGCCCACATAAAGTGCAAGCGAGGGCTGGACCGCCTGCACCAGCCGCAATGCAATGCCGCCAACCATCAGGGCCGGGCTGCACCGCCATATCTGGCGGAACATGCGCGGGACATGGGCATACACCCCGAAGCGGTCCATCAGGCGGCTGCGCCAGGACGGGCGGGCGGAAGGCTGGCTGGCTTGTGTCACGAATTCTCCACTATGGTCTGCCCCGGTCGTGTGCAGGCTCGGGGCGCCATGCCGCCTCCAGCCCGGCCATGCGCCGGTCTGCGGCGTGGTCCATCATCTCCCCTGCCGTCAGTTATATCAATATGGGGCAGGGGCACGCATGTCTGCCGGTTCGGTTCATGATCGGGTGACGGCATCAGCGCAGGGGGCGTGTCGGCAGCTTTTATGACAGCACAGCGGACCTGACATAAAGAAAAGGGCATGCGTGGCGGCGCGCCAGGGGGCAGGCGTGGCCAGGATCAGGGATGGATCAGCCCCAGACAGGTCGCCTTCACCGCCGCCTGCACGCGGTTATGGCAGCCCAGCTTGTGCAGCGCGTTCTTGAGATGGAATTTTATGGTGTTTTCACTAATGGCCAGAATATGCCCGATTTCCGTCGTGTCCCGGCCCTGCGCCACCCGCAGCAGGCATTCGCATTCGCGTTTTGTCAGCATCATGCCACCCCCCGCCCGTGCATGGTCGGCGGTAAGCTGGCAATAGCGGTGATGGAACTGGTTGGTGGCAAGCTGGATGGCCATCTGCTGGCGCCCGTCAATCCGTGCATCGGGCGAGGCAACGCTGACCAGCAGCAGTGTTGCGGGATTGATGTGAAGGGGCACGGCATAGCCGCTCCTGAACCCGAGGTCACGGAATTCACGCAGCATGGTGTCCTGCCGCCTGCTTTCGATACGGGCGTCCTTCCAGTCATAAGGCCGCAGCCCGTGACGCTGCGGGTCGATGATCGGGTCGATATGATGATAATGCTGCGAGACATAGTATTCGACCCAGTGGGCCGGATAGGTCGTGTCAATCAGGTAGCGTTGCGAAAGGTCCGTCCTGTGGATCGTGCCCATGCTGTAGGCATGGGGGCCCAGGCGGGAGATGAGCGAGCCGAAGGCGCTGACAAGCCCCTGCTGGTCGGGGGCGTTGCGTATATCTTCCGCAAGGTCAAAAATATCCGCATAAAGCCGTGGCATCATGAATGGTGTGTCCCGCCGCGGCACAGGCATGGCTGGCATCTGCTCCCGCCTGATGAAGGCATGGTCCGTTGCATCGTATAAGGCATATCATAAATACATTTTATCCATGATGCCAATACGTCGCGAACCGTTTCACGCCAGCGGGGCGCAGGAGGCTACGGTTTCGTATCGCCCTTGGGGGAAGCTGGCAGGGGTAGGCCCAGATGGTGGGTGCCCCTGCGTTCGGCAAGCTGGATCTGGCGTTCACGTTCGGCATAGCGCTGGCGCTGGGTTTCGGTTCTCTCGCCCCGGCAGTGGGGGCAGCTTACGCCTTCTTCATAATCGGGGCCTGCGCGCTCGGCGGCGGACAGGGGGGTGCGGCAGGCGTGGCATATGGCGAACGTACCGGGTTTCAGACCGTGGCCCACGCTTACGCGTTGATCGAACACGAAGCATTCCCCGTCCCACAGGCTCTGGGGTTCGGGCACGGTTTCCAGATATTTCAGGATGCCGCCCTGCAGGTGAAAGACATCCTCCACCCCTTCGGCACGGACAAAGGCGGTGGCCTTCTCGCACCGGATGCCACCGGTGCAGAACATTGCGATTTTCGGTTTGCGCCCTTCCTGCACAAGTGCTTCGCGCCGGTCACGAAACCATTGCGGAAATTCACGGAAGCTGCTGGTGCCCGGATCAATGGCGCCACGGAACGTGCCGATCGCCACCTCGTAATCATTGCGCGTATCGATCACGATCGTATCGGGATCGGAAATCAGGGCGTTCCAGTCCTCGGGGGGCACGTAGTGGCCCACGTCGCGCCGTGGGTCCAGCCCCGTAACACCCATGGTCACGATCTCACGCTTGATGCGGACCTTCATGCGGTGAAAGGGCAGGGCGGGTGCGCGGGAATATTTCACGTCCAGCCCGGCGCAGCCCGGCAGCGCGCGGATGACGGCCAGAATCTGGCCGATGGCGTCGTCGCTTCCGGCAATGGTGCCGTTTATCCCTTCCCGCGCGACAAGCAGGATGCCGCGTATGCCAAGTTCGTGGCAGGCCTCCAGCAGCCTTTCGCGCACCGCCGCGCAGTCCTCAAAAGGCGTGAAGTGGTAGAGTGCCGCCACACAGACGGGCAGCGCGCCTGCGGGTGGGGAGACAGCAGTGGGAGAAGGATGATCTGTCACGATGGCAACCATGCACGCAAGAAGACCACATGCGAGCGGCCCGGCTGTGACTCCGTGGCCCGCATGCGGACAGGATAAGCCCGGCGGGCCGGGCAGGCAGTCATGCACCCATAACGGAATTCCGGGTCAATTGCACGATGGCAGGCGCATGGGGCGGGCCGGGGTACTGCAATTGGGGGCGGGACGTGTTTATATCCCAGCCCCATATCCACCTGAACATGCAGGGGCCAGCCCGTGACCGTGACACTCTATCATAACCGTGCCTGCGGCACATCGCGCAACGTGCTGGCCATGATCCGCGCCGCCGGAATCGAACCGGTTGTGGTGGAATACCTCAGGACACCCCCCACCCGGGCGGAACTGGACATACTGGCGGCCCGGCTGGTGGTGCCGGTGCGCGACCTGCTGCGGCAACGTGGCACACCCTATGCGGAGCTTGGGCTGGATGATCCGACCCTGACGGATGCGGAGATACTGGATGCCATCGCCGCCCATCCCGTCCTGCTCAACCGGCCCGTGGTCATGACCGATCAGGCGGCGCGTCCCTGTCGCCCGGTCGACACACTTCTTGAAATCCTGCCACAGGCCAGCATCGCCACGCCATGAACACCCCCCCATGCGGCCCGATGGTCATCATCATTGCCAACCCCACCGCCGGCCGGGGGGACGGGGGACGTGTCGCGCGGTTTGCAGACGATCTGCACCGTGCGGGCATGCGGTCCGTTGTCATGCATACGATGTGCAGGGGGCATGCGACCGTGCTGGCGCGCGATGCCGTGCGCGCGGGCACGTGCACCCATATCGTGGCTGCTGGCGGCGACGGCACCGTGGCGGAAGTGGCGGAAGGGGTGGCGGGTTCGGACATCGTCCTGGGTATCCTGCCCGTTGGCACGGCCAATGTGCTTGCCAGCGAACTGGGTATTCCATCCGATGCCGCCCGCAATGCCCGCGCCATTGCCGCGGGGGCATGTACCGTTATCTGGCCCGGCAGGCTCCGTTCCAGCACGGGTGTGTCGCTGTTCGTGCAGATGGTGGGTGTGGGGTTCGACGCGCATGTGGTCCATGCCGTGTCGCTCCAGCTGAAAAGGGCGCTGGGCCGCCTGGCCTATGTGTATACGACCCTGCGCGGCCTGCTGGCCTATCCGTTTATGACCATGGAGGTGAGCGTGGATGGCGTGGTCCATCCGGCGGCTTCGGTCATCATATCCAAGGGCAGGCTGTACGGCGGGAAATATGTGCTGACGCCCCATTCCATGCATGAGCGTACCGGCTTTTCTGTCGTGCTGTTTGGCAGGGCGGGTGTGTGGGCCAGCCTGCGCTATGGCGTGGCGCTGCTGCGCGGCAGGCTGTCCGGCCAGGCAGATGTCACGATCCTGACGGGCAGTACGGTCGTGGTCGCTACCCCTGCCGGCCTGCCGGTTCAGGCCGATGGCGATGCCTGCGGCCGGACCCCCCTGCATGTGGACCTGCCCGGGCGGGCGCTGCGTATTGCGGTCTAGGCGCGGATAAACGCCTTTACCTTTCATGTCCGGCCCGGATCGGTATCACGAACCTGCACCGGCGCGCCGTGCGGATTACGTCCGTGCGCATTCACCACGGTGGGCACACCGCAACGTACCCGTCGTGTCGGGTACGTTGCGTGGGCTTTACCCACTGTTCCGGCAGGCAGGCTGCATGCCGGAAGGATGCAGGTTCAGGGGGTGAACACGATGGTTTTGTTACCGTTCATGATGGCGCGGCGTTCGATATGGAACCTTACGGCGCGGGCCAGCACGCGGCGCTCGATATCGCGGCCCTTGCGGATCAGGTCATCGGGTGAATCCGCGTGCGAAATGCGCTCCACGTCCTGTTCGATGATCGGGCCTTCGTCAAGGTCGCTGGTCACGTAATGGGCCGTCGCCCCGATCAGTTTCACGCCGCGGCTGAAAGCCTGGTGGTAGGGGCGCGCGCCCTTGAAGCCAGGCAGGAAGGAATGGTGGATGTTGATGCAGCGCCCGCTGAGCCGTGCCGCCATCTCGTTGGAGAGAACCTGCATGTAGCGGGCCAGCACCGCAAGCTGCGCGCCGCTGTGGTTAAAGACGGACCAGATCTTTTCTTCCTGTTCGGCCTTTGTCTGTTTCGTGACAGGAAAGTAATGAAACGGGATGTCATAGAAATCCACATCCGCCAGGGCTTCGCGCGGGTGGTTGGAAATGATGCCGACCGGGTCGATCCGCAGTTCGCCAATACGCCAGCGGTACAGCAGGTCAACCAGGCAGTGGTCGAAACGTGAGACCAGCAGGAGTACCTTCGGGCGGTGCCGCGTATCCGTCAGCGTCCATGTCATGGAGAAGGTTTTGGCCAGCGCGGTGAACTGCGTGCGCAGGACATGGTCATGATCATCCGCGGGCGCGATCTCGAAGACGATCCGCATGAAGAACTGGTTGCTGTCCGTATCATCGAACTGCTGGGCTTCGGTTATGTTGGCACCAAGTTCATAAAGTTTCTGGCTGATGGCGGCCACGATTCCGGGCCGGTTCGGACAGCTGAGCGTGAGAATGAAAATGGCTGGAGCAGAAATCTGACTAGTCATGCAATGAAGGGTCCACTTGTGGAATGCCACCGGACATGGCGACGCTGAGTTCATGATGCAGGCTTCTGGCCTGGCTGCGAAAGACCAGAAATTCGTAGCGCGGGGTCGCATCGACCTGCCGCAGGGTGACAGGAATATGTCCGGCAAGCGTAACGGCGACATGCCCCGGCGTAAAGACGCGCGGATGAAGATCGACCGCCACCAGCTTCGCTGCGACGGCGTCCGCTCCGCGACCGCTGAGTTCAAGGGCGATCCGGCTGTCAGTCTGGCTGGTGATTGCGGCAAGCCCCGTGCAGGGTGAAAGCCGTGCGGACAGGCCAGCGCATGGTGGTCCCCTGACAAGCCATTGCGAAGGGCCGGCCCACTGGAAAAGGAGGCCTTCGGCATTTTCCACGCAACGGGGAACGTGGGGCAGCGCCACCCCGAATTCCGCCTGCATGAAGGTCCGCAGCGCGTCTTCCCGCCCACGCAGCGGGGCAAGGCCGATACTGTCGCGCGCCACTCCGGCCCCAAGCGTGAGACCATGAATGACAAGTGGCCGGAATGGCACCGGGTGACGGGGCTGAAGGGTTTCAGGCATGCAGCCGTTCTCCATCAGGATCGACAAAGACGGGGGAGACAACGCGTGCCGCCGTAACACTGTCGCCCAGCGGGTTGTGTATCATGACCGTCTCGCCCAGCCGCGCCGGCCCGTTGGAGAGAAACCCCAGCGCAATCCAGCGTCCGATCGTGGGAGACCATGCGGCCGAGGAAACCCAGCCCTGGTCATGGCTGGCACGGGCCGGTGCCCCATGGAGAAGCAGGTGCCCCCCGGCCACAGGTTCGTCCCGCCCATCAAGGGGCAGCAGCCCGACAAGGGTCGGCCGCGCGGCATCGTTCAGCGCCGGGCGCGTGGCCATGACGCGGCCGATGAAGTCCTTTGTGGTCGAAAGCATCCGCCTCATGCCCAGATCATGCGCCGTTGTCTGGCCATTGAGTTCAGGCCCGGCCGGATGGCCCTTTTCAATACGCATGACCCCCATTGCTTCCGTGCCATAGGGCGTGATGCCGTATGGCGCACCGACCTTCATGAGCAGCCGGGCCAGTGCATCCCCATGGCGCGCGGGTACGGCCAGTTCATAGGCCAGTTCGCCGGAGAAGGAGAGGCGGAATAGCCGTGCCGTCACGCCACCACAGATGGTGATGGCAGCCGCCGCCATGTAGCCGAATGCCGCATTGGACAGGTCAATGCCTTCATCCACCAAATGCCGCAATACATCACGCGATCTCGGTCCGGCTATGGCAAGCTGCGCCCATTCATCCGTTACCGGCATGAGTCGGACATCCAGTTCCGGCCACAGCCACTGGTGGCAGAATTCCAGATGCTGCATGACGCTGCCAGCATTGGCGGTGGTTGTTGTCATGACATAATGGGTCTCACCCAGCCGGGCGGTGGTCCCGTCATCATGGGCGAAACCGTCCTCGCGCAGCATCAGGCCGTACCGCGCCCGACCCACCGGCAGCCCACGCCATGCGTTGACATAGACACGTTCAAGGAATGTCGCCGCATCCGGCCCCTGTATATCTATCTTGCCCAGTGTCGACACATCGCAAAAACCGACAGCCGTGCGCACGGTGCGCACCTCGCGATTGACGGTGTCCCGCCAGTGCGTCTCTCCCGCGCGGGGAAACCACCGGGCGCGATGCCACAGCCCACTGGTGCCAAGGACCGCACCCTGCTCCACCGCCCATTCATGGGTGGGGGGCAGGCGGTCCGGCCGGAAAGACCTGCCGCGATACATGCCGCCCAGCGCACCAAGGGCGACCGGCTGCACGGGCGGGCGGAACATGGTGGTGCCGGTCCGGGCAATGCTGCGTCCCGTCTGTTCCGCCATCTGCGCCAGGGCATTGACGTTGGCCGTCCTGCCCTGATCCGTCGCCATGCCGAGTGTGGTATAGCGCTTGAGATGCTCGACGGAGCGGAACCCCTCCAGCGCCGCCTGCCGGACATCCCTTGCCGTGACATCATTCTGGAAATCGATGAAGGCCCTGCCCGTTCTGGCCGGGCGGTCAGATGGCAGGGCATGCCATAGCGGCATGATGCCGTAGCTTTCCTCGGGTGCGGCGGGCAGGTCGGGGGGGACGGCGGCAAACCCGCAGGCCGTTGCCGCGTCATTGCCGCGTGCCGCGCCCTCGCGCAGGGCAGCGGCAGTCGTGAAGGTGCCGTTCGCCACGCCCGCAACCGTCATGCCGGGGGGAAGCCGTGCCGGAATGAACGCGCACAGGCTCTCGTCATAGGCCGGCTTCGCACCATGATGCGCTGTCAGCCCCAGTTCGGGATTCCAGCCACCCGACATGGCGAGAAGGTCACACGCGACCTTCCGCATCCGGCCGGAGCGCTCACGGATGCTGGCTCCCCGCAGGCGCAGGTGCCCCACCGTATCGGCCACGGCGCCGCCGGCGAACAGCGCCGCCCCGGTCAGTCGCGCCATGTCGCGGGCCACCGGCGTTTCCCCCGTGCGGGAATCAATGATCGCGACAACGGATGTCCCGGCATGATGCAGGTCGGATGCGGTGCGCAGGCCATCATCATTATTGGCATAGACAATGGCGCGCCGCCCCGGCCTGACCCCGAACCGGTTGATATAGCACCGCACCGCACCCGCCAGCATGATGCCAGGCCGGTCATTGCCGGCGAATACGACGGGACGTTCGACGCCGCCCGTGGCGACCACGCAACGCCGGGCCACGATCCGCCACAGCCGCTGGCGCGGCTGGTCTGGCGCGGGAACAGGAATATGGTCGGCCACACGCTCGATTGCGCCATAGGTACCGCCATCATAGGTACCGAACACGCAGGTACGGGTCATGACCCGCACTTCGGGCATCTGGCGCAGGGCCTGCCACGCCTGTTCCGCCCATTGCCAGCCGGGCTGGCCGTCCAGTTCGGTCCGGTCCGCGCGCAGGCGGCCGCCGGGCAGGCTGTCCTGCTCGCATACCAGCACGCGTGCGCCCGAACGCCCGGCCGCCAGCGCCGCCGCCAGCCCGGCAGGGCCGCTGCCCACCACCAGGACATCGCAGAAGGTTGTGATTTTTTCGTATCTGTCGGGATCGGCCTGCTCCGCCGCCCGCCCCAGCCCGGCGGCACGGCGGATAAGGGGTTCGTAAACCTTTTCCCAGAAGCAGGCGGGCCACATGAAGGTCTTGTAGTAGAAACCCGCACCCAGTACCGGCGAAAGCAGGCCGTTCATGCCCAGCATGTCCATGTATAGCGACGGCCAGCGGTTCTGGCTGGTCGCCTCCAGCCCGTCGAACACTTCCGTAACCGTCGCACGGCTGTTGGGTTCACGCCGCGCGCCGCTGCGCAGTTGCATCAGGGCATTGGGTTCTTCCGGGCCTGCCGACAGGATGCCGCGCGGGCGATGGTATTTGAACGACCGCCCGGCCAGATGCCGCCCGCTGGCCAGCATGGCCGATGCCAGCGTATCCCCCGGATGGGCGGCATGGCGCCTGCCATCCAGCGTGAAGTGGATGGTGCGGCTGGTATCCACGCCATTCCCCCCCGTCGTACGCATGGGCCCCGAACCGTCACGCGCGGGGCGGCCAGGGGAAAGCCTTGTGCGCAGCAGCTTCATGATCCGGTATCCTTGGCGGACGCGCGGGCGACATCGGCGGCCCGGACCACGCCCGAAATCTCGTGTGTGCGGGTGTTGCGGCGGACGACAAGCCAGCAATGGCAGCCCGCGGCGTGGTACCACAGTTCATGATGCCATCCGTCGGGATTGTCGCGCATGTAGGTGTAGTCCACCCATTCCCGTGCGCTGGCGGCAGGATCGGGGCGGCGGACGGTCGCATCCCCGCGATAGATGAATTCTTCCAAGCCGCGCGGTCCGCAGCAGGGGCAGTTCAGACGCATCGGAACCTCAGTGCAGGTTGGGCTGCGCGCCCATGCCTTTTTCATCAATCACCGCGCCACGGCCAAAGCGGTCCAGCCTGTAGGCTGTCGCGACCGGATGTGGCGCGTCACGCGCGATAAGGTGGGCGAAACACAGGCCGGATGCAGGCGTGGCCTTGAAGCCGCCATAGCACCAGCCCGCATTGAGATAGAGTGCGTCAACCGGTGTCCGGTCGATGATGGGGCTGCCATCCATCGTCATGTCCATCAGACCGCCCCAGTGGCGCAGCAGCCGCACGCGGCCAATGCGGGGCATGAGCGCCATGCCGCTTTCGCACACATCCTCGATAACCGGCATGTTTCCGCGCTGGGCAAAGGAATTGTAGCCGTCAATATCACCGCCAAACACCAGTCCGCCCTTGTCTGACTGACTGATGTAGAAGTGGCCCGCGCCAAAGGTCACCACGCAGTCGATGAATGGCTTGAGCCCCTCGCTCACGAATGCCTGCAGCACATGGCTTTCCATTGGCAGGCGCAGCCCGGCCATGGCGGCCACGCGCGATGAATTGCCTGCGCAGGCAAGGCCCACCTTGCCCGCGCCGATAAAGCCACGCGTTGTCTCGACACCGACAGCCCGCCCGTTTTTCATGCGGATGCCGGTTACCTCGCAGTTCTGGATGATGTCCACGCCCAGTCGGTCGGCCGCGCGGGCATAGCCCCAGGCCACGGCATCGTGGCGGACCGTGCCGCCGCGCTTTTGCAGCAGCCCGCCCTGTACGGGAAAGCGGGCGTTCTCGTGATCGAGAAAGGGCAGCCTGCGCCGTACGGCTCCGGCATCCAGAAGCTGCGCGTCCACGCCGTGCAGGCGCATGGCGTTGCCCCGGCGGATATAGGCGTTGCGCTGCGCATCGCTATGGAAAAGGTTGAGCACCCCGCGCTGGCTGACCATTGCGTTGTAGTTGATGTCCTGCTCAAGCCCCTCCCACAGTTTCAGGGAACATTCATAGAAGGGCACGTTGCCCGCCAGCAGGTAGTTTGAACGGATGATGGTGGTATTGCGGCCAATATTGCCATTGCCGATCCAGCCTTTCTCCACCACCGCAACACGTTTCACCCCGTAGCGTCGCGCCAGGTAGTACGCCGTGGCCAGGCCATGGCCGCCCCCGCCCGCGATCACGACATCATAGGCGGGCTGTGGCTGCGCGTCGCGCCATGCCGGCTTCCAGCCCGCCTGGCCACGCAGCGCTTCCCGCAGAAGGGAAAGTATGGAGTAGCGACTGCCCTGCATCACGAAATCTTCAATCCGTTACGGGAATGCATGCTAGGCATGGTTCGTGCTGGAGACATTATAAATTTTACTTATGGTATGGTGCGATGCCGCTTCCCGAACCGCCGTTTGACCTGTCGGCCCTCACATGAGGAGTTTCACGTCAATGGCCACTTTCACTGCGAGATCATTTTTTCTTCTCCGTGTTTTGGATCCATGGTCTGAGCCTGTTTAACGACTACCGGCGCGATGCCGCACCTGTAGAACCTCACATCCGGTCGCCGCTCGCGCGCGGCAGCACCACTATCCCGCATTCGGGGCAAAGGCTCAGGAGAACGGGACCATTCTGAAAGGTCGGCATTGCAAGCCATGGGGCCGATCGGTCCGTTCACCTGGATCCACAGGACTGATCAGGTCCTGGGGATGGGGTTTATGTCTGTGGTGTTTCCATCAGCGGGACGCCGGATGCGCGCCATCGATAACGACACCACTCGTGACATATTTCCAGAGCGCAACAAGAAGCTTGCGGGCCAGGGCAACGATCGCCGTTTTGCGGCTCCGGTTACTTCTTGCGCCCACGTGTTCATGGAACCACTGCGCCAGCGCGGTGTCAGGCTGGTAGCGGAGCCACAGCCAGGCAAGCTGGATCATGGCCGTGCGCAGGCGCGGATTACCGGATTTCGAGACGCCTTGTTCACGGTCGATCGATCCGCTTTTCCACGGCGAAGGCGCCAGACCGGCATAAGCCGCGACCTGCCGCCTGTTGTCG
The DNA here is from genome assembly GCF_021295335.1 of Komagataeibacter sp. FNDCF1. Classification (NCBI taxonomy): domain Bacteria; kingdom Pseudomonadati; phylum Pseudomonadota; class Alphaproteobacteria; order Acetobacterales; family Acetobacteraceae; genus Komagataeibacter; species Komagataeibacter sp. FNDCF1. Next base: position 233,339 of record NZ_JAIWOT010000001.1, read on the forward strand.
AAATGCCGGAACAGTCCTTCCTGCGTCAGAACGGTGGCAAACTCGGCGCCAATCCCTCTGAGACCCTGCAACAGGACAACTGGCGAACATTGATTGTTGTCATTCACTTTTGCCAATTCGTCCCGTTCGCTCTCAACCATTTTAATCTGTTCCATGAGAAGTTCGATGCGGTCCAGTTCTCGTCCGATCTGCGCCTTGAGATGCTTCGGCAAGGGATGACCATCGCCCGTTCGCAACTCGTCGAGACAGGCACGCCGATCCCGTCGCAGCGGCCGGTAACCTCGAATGCCCTGGCTCAGCAGCAGGCCCTGGACGCGGTTGATATGCCGCGTGCGCTCGCCCACCAGAACCTTACGCTCCCGACTGAGACGTCGGCGGTCTTCCTCTTCCCGTGATGGAGGGCGGACCATTGAGCAGACCCGTGCCTCTCCGCGTTTGAACGCCAGCAGCGTACGGACCAGCATCTCCCCGTCGATACGATCCGTCTTTGCACGCCGGTGCTTGCGGGGAACTGCGATCGACGCCGCATCGACGACATGGCTCTCGATCCAGTCCTCCTGCTTCAAGGCTCTATCGATCCAGAATCCATCCAATCCGGCTTCCTGAATCACCACAAGCGGAAAAAGTCTTCCTTCCCGAGCGCGGGCCTTGTCACGAAGACTAGTGAAACAGCCGAACAGGCCCGCAATATCGCCACCTTGAACCGAGTGGCGCGACATCTTCTCGCTTCCGGGTGAGAGCGATGTGACCAGCCAACTCGATTTTCCAAGTTCCAGTGAAACGAAGATCGCGCCAAGATCAACGCGGATAGCGACCGGGGTCGTGGGATGATCAGATGCCTCGAGCATGGTTCTGCCCTCCAGAGAGTTTCAGCAAGCACACTCTGACACGGCGCGGCTCGCTATCCACTCCTCATGGAATCTGAATGTTTTCATAACCGTGTGCGACAATGGCACCATGGCCGCCGCCGCGCGCGTGCTGGGTGTCAGCCAGCCTGCCGTATCACAGGTGATTGCCGATCTTGAAAAACGTGTGGGCGACCGGCTGTTCGACCGGCGGGTGCGACCGATTGCGCTGACCGCGGCAGGGACCGTGCTGCGCCAGTATGCGCTGGCGCTTGTGGCGGACATGCGCCAGATCGCGGCCCGCCTGCAGGAAATGCGTTCGGGCCGCGTGCAGCTGCTGCGCATCGGTGTGGTGGACTCCCTCTCGCGTGCCGTGATGGGCGACGTCTCGCGCTTCATGCGCGGGCGTGTGGACCGGCTGGTGGTCCATGCCGGGCTGACGGAATCCCATGCCGCGGCGCTGCTGACGCACCAGATCGACCTTATCCTCAGTGTGGATGACCTGGAGGATATCCCCGGCCTGGAGCGCTGGCCGCTGTTTGAGGAACCTTATCTGCTCGTATGCCCCACGGGGCTTGCGCCGCCCGATACGGTGGGGGAACTGGCCCGTTTTCTGCAGGCGCACCCGTTCGTACGGTTTTCCCTGCGTTCGCGCACGGGTAGCGAGATCGAGCGCTACCTGCGCCGCCTGCGTCTTGAACCGCCCTTCGGTCAGGAATTCGACAGGCCGGAAGGGGTGCTGGCGGCCTGCACGCCTGGCGGTGTGGCGATTACCACGCCGCTGTGCCTGTATGAAGCAGGGTATGATCCTTCCTGCGGCCTGACCTGCCACGGCCTGCCCGGTGATGCCCTGCGCCGTAGGCTGACGCTTGTGGCGCGGCGGCGGGAGTTTGGCCGGCTGTCCCTGGATCTTGCCCGCACCCTCCGGGCCGTGTTCAGGGAGCGCATCATGGGTGAACTGGCGGCGTGTTTTCCTGATTTCGCCAGTCAGATGAATGTCCTGTCCTGATGGACATTTGTGCCGGCAGGCTGCCGGGCATCCCCGCCGCCGGAATGCCTTGTGTGGCAGGCAGGTCCATGTACACTCGCCACGCCTGTTTCAGGCAACGTGTATTTCACGAATGGACCGGACGCGAACATGCGCAGTACAAAGCTTGTAAATATTGTTACCGCCCATGCGGCGGGTGAGGTCGGTGATGTTATCATAGGCGGGGTCGCCCCCCCGCCAGGCGAGACGATATGGGAGCAGTCCCGTTTCATCGCGCGTGATGAAACGCTACGTAATTTTGTGCTGAACGAACCGCGCGGGGGCGTGTTCCGGCATGTCAACCTGCTGGTACCACCGCGTGACCCGCGTGCGCAGATGGGCTGGATCATCATGGAACCGGCGGACACCCCGCCCATGTCGGGTTCCAATTCCATCTGTGTCTCCACCGTACTGCTGGAAACCGGCATCATACCGATGCATGAACCGCAGACACACCTGACACTGGAGGCACCGGGCGGGGTCATTGACGTGACCGCCACCTGCCATGGCGGCAGGGCGGAACGCATCAGCGTGCGTAATGTCCCGTCATTTGCCGCCCGGCTCGATGCCAGCCTGGAGGTGCCCGGTCTTGGCACCCTGAAGGTGGACACCGCCTATGGCGGGGACAGTTTCGTGATCGTGGATGCACAGGCGCTGGGGCTTGACCTGGAACCCGCATCGGCCCGTAGCCTTGCGGAACTGGGCATGCGGATAACAGCCGCGGCCAACCGGCAGCTTGGCTTCCATCATCCCACCAATCCGGACTGGGCCCATATTTCGTTCTGCCTGTTCACGACCCCGGTCACGCGGCATGACGGTGCCTTTACCGCGCCGCATGTCGTGGCGATCCGGCCGGGCAAGATCGATCGTTCACCCACCGGCACCGCCTGTTCGGCGCGTATGGCGGTACTGCATGCCCGGGGGGAAATGGCGGTGGGTGAGCGCTACGTCGCGCGCTCGATCATCGGTTCGGAGTTTGTGTGCCATATCGACGCAACGGCGCGGATAGGGGACATTGATGGCATTGTCCCGGTCATTTCCGGCAGTGCATGGATTACCGGTACGCAGCAGCTGATGCTCGACCCGACGGATCCCTACCCTGCGGGGTACCGGCTGAGCGATACCTGGCCGGTCATGGATCCGGAAATGTAACCGGTGTCGCGGTTACGGAGCGTTTTGCCTGGCCCTGTACCGTGAAATCCACCAGTCCACATATGACCGCACCGATTCCCGTCCATGCGATCAGGCCGGGCATCGGTGCGCCCATGAACACAAGATCACCCAGCAGCGCAAAGAACATTTCACTGGCCTGTGTTGCGTCGACGGCGGCAATGCGCAGCGGGTCGGATGACAGGTTGCGTGCATAGATGAACAGCGTCATGCCGCCGCAGCCTGATACAAGCGCTACAAGCGCCGTATCGAGGAACTGCGTATGGGTTGGCGCGGGCGGCGCGCATACTGCCACAACCGCGGCAAAGACCGGCATCGCGCCAAGGGACAGCAGCAGCACCCCCACCGCCGGATCGGCCAGCAGTTCGCTCCCCTTTATCCGCCCGCCATAGCGTGCCTGGGTCAGCAGCTGGTTGCCCAGCGGGTAGGCAAAGGCCCCCAGCAGCACGGGCAGGACACCCGCCATGAGCTGCCACGCGCTGGTACCACTTTCCATGCGCGTGACATTGACCACCACCACGCCCGCCGCGATGACCACCAGGGACAGGACCCCGCGCAGCGGCACCCGCGCACCGAAGGCCAGCATGACGATGGGTGTTGCCAGGATGGTGATCTGCCACGTGGCCGACAGCACCCAGGCAGGTGTATGGCCAGCCGCGTAGCAGAAGCAGGAATACGTTATGCCATAGCCGGTGCCGCCCGCCATGAACCATAAACCCAGATGCCTGCGGTACAGGTCAAGGACACGGACAACGAACGCCCGTCCCCGCCGGACCAGCAGCCACGCCAGCAGCAGGATGACCGTATCCACGTAGCGTAGTGCGGCACTCCATGCCCAGTGCCCGCCCTCCAGGCTCATCAGCCGGTTGAAGATAAAGGTGCTGGAGAACATTCCCCCCGCCGCAATGCCAAGAAGCATGGCACGGACAAGGGACGGTGGCTGGGACGGGGAAGAAAGGGAGGCGGCTGTCATGACACGGGCATGGCTTTCGGGGTCGGGGCGGCCCTGCCGGGGCCACGGGGGGAAGAATGCTATCAGCGCGCCCCCGGCTGGTCATTACGGTATCCGCGCAGGCCACCCATGCATTTGTAACGCTACCGTAACGCGGTGCACGCAGCCTGCATGCGCGCGCAGCACGCCGAGAGGACCTGCGTGCTCACGCCATAGGCGATGCGCACGTAGCCCGGTGTGCGGAAGGCCGAACCCGGAACCACGGCCACGCGGGCGGCTTCCAGCAGATAGGTGGCAAAATCCACATCCGTGTGCAGGACCCGGCCCGATGGTGTCGTGCGGTTCAGGCACCCCCGGATATCGGCAAAGACATAGAACGCGCCTTCAGGCAGGGTCGCGTCAAGGCCCGGGGTCTGGCGTATCATGGCCATGACCATGTCACGACGCTTGCGCAGGATGGGCATCCACGTGTCCAGAAAATCCGTTCCGCCTTCCAGTGCGACACGGGCGGCGTCCTGGCTTATGGAACTGGGGTTGGATGTACTCTGGGACTGAAGGGTATCAAGGGCTGCGATCAGCCATGCCGGGCCGCCTGCGTAGCCCAGGCGCCAGCCGGTCATGGAAAAGCTCTTGGATACGCCGTTTATGGTCAGGATACGCGATGCGAGATCCGGACGCAGCGCGGCGGGTGTGGCAAAGGCGGCATCATAGACAATGGCTTCATATATATCATCCGCCATGATCAGGATGTCATCATGCGCGGCAAGGACATCACATAGCGCACCCAGTTCCGCCGCGCTGTAAACCGCACCGGTGGGATTGTTGGGGGAATTGAGGATGATCCAGCGCGTGCGCGGCGTAATGGCGCGGGCCAGATCATGCGCGCTGAGCTTCCAGCCGTTTTCCGGCAGGCAGGGGACCAGTACCGGCACGCCACCGGCCAGACGGATCATGTCCGGATACGACACCCAGCACGGGGTCGGTACGATCACTTCGTCGCCCGCGTCCAGCGTGGCCAGGAAGGCATTGAAGATGATCTGCTTGGCGCCACATGCGGCAATGACCTCGCTGGCGGCGTAGTCCAGCCCGTTCTGCCGGCGGAAATGCGCGCGGATCGCATCCTTGAGCCCGGTCGTGCCCGCAACGGCCGTGTATTTGGTCAGCCCGGCGCGGATGGCGTTGATGCCGGCCTCGGCAATCGGGGCGGGGGTGTCAAAATCCAGTTCGCCCTCACCAAGGTTGTCGACCGTGATTCCGTCGGCGGCAAGCGCGCGCACGGTGTCCGAAATGGCGGCGGTGGGCGATGCGCCAACCGTACCCATGCGTGGGGCCAGCCTGCTGGAGCGTGACATGGCGTGAATATTCCTTCTGTGGGGACACACCACGGATCGTGGGGCGTGGTGTGTCCATATTGTACAGAACATCACATAAAGATCAATCTTGCGCAGCACCTCCGTGTCCGGCCTGCGCCATGGCCCTTGCCGCCTCATAGGCGCGGTCCAGATGCTCCGCCATCATGGCCGCGGCATCCTGCCTGCGGCCGGTTGACAGGGCCTCCATGATCCGCAGGTGCTCACGGCACCAGTCGCGCACGCGGCGGCGATTGACGTAGCCGCCGAATTCCAGCAGGCGGCGCAGGCGGTTATGCTGCTGTATTGTCTGTATGATGAAGGTATTGTGCGTGAAGCCCGCAATCATTTCGTGGAACTGGGCATCCGTCTCGAAAATCTGTACCGCGCCCACCTGTGTAATATCGGGATGGGATTCCAGGTAGATATGCTGCAGGCGGCACTGCTCCAGCAGGGTCGGGTCAATCCGGAAGTGTGCGCCCAGAATGCTGTCGGGTTCGAACATGCGGCGGAATTCATAGCTGTTCTGCAGCGCGACACGGGTATCCAGCGTCGGCAGGAAACTCCATCCCCGGCCCTGGTTGCGTCTGAGCAGCCCGTCATCGACCAGTCGTTGCAGCGTGCGCTGCAGCAGGGCGCGATCCACATCATAACGCCTGCTGATGCTGCTCTGGGTAAAGGATTCCGGCAGGTCACCATTCAGCCGGTCCTGTACGATCCGGGAATACAGGTTCTGCTCGGGCGTGGAGGGAATGGATATATCCAGATTCTGGAGTGTACTGCCATCGGCGACCAGAAAATAGCCCTGATTGGGGCGGGCTTCGATAATGCCGCGTTCAGCCAGCAGCGCCAGCGCCGTACGGATGGGCGAGCGTGAGAGGCACAGCAGGTCCGCCAGATGCTGTTCACGCAGGTGATGCCCCGGCCCGAAGCGGCCTTCGCGTATGATATCAAGGATCTGGCTGGCTAGAAGGTAGCGTTTTTGGGTCGGGCGGCGGACCATGTATGTCCTGACAGGATCGTGCTGAAAGCATCACGTTATACAAAATCAGCCACGCCTGTCGATCCATTGCACAGGAATCGGGGGGTGGAATGTTTCGCACTTGACATAAGCGGCGGAACCACTTTGTATAATTAGGCCATAACAGGACAATATTGCCGCTGGCCCTTCCAGCGGCGGTGTCCGGGCATGACAGGGGCCGCATGATCCGCAACCTCATCCTTGCCGTACTGTTTCTGCCGTTCGTGCATGCGGGCGCGGCCCGTGCCGCGCCCGGTGCCGTGCTGGCCACCCCCGGCGCGCTGACATCGGCAACGGCGGCAACGTTCACGCCTTTCGAATTCGTGCGTGACGGGCAGGTAACGGGATTCGATATCGACCTGGCCGGGGCGATCGCACGCCACCTTAAGCTGCAGCCGGTTACGGTGAACATGCAGTTTGACGGCCTGATCCCGGCATTGCAGGGCGGGCGGGTCGATTTCATCAATTCGGCCATGTACATCAGTCCGCAGCGCAGGCAGGCGGTCGATTTCGTGCCCTATCTCCAGGTTGCGAACGTGGTGATGGTATCCGCCGCGCGGCAGGGGGGCATAACCGGCAACGACCTGAGCCTGTGCGGGCGGCAGGTGGCCGTGACCCTTGGCGGGATCGAGGAAGACAACGCCCGTGACGCATCCGCCCGCTGCGTGGCGGCAGGCCACCCGGCGCTGGAGGTCTTCAGCTTTCCCACCGCGCAGGACACGGCCATGAACCTGCGCGCGGGGCGGGTGGATGCCGCCTTTGATTCCGTCTATGGCGCCGTGACCCTGATGCATGAGATGCCAGGCGTCTACACGGTCATGGGGCGGCCGTTCGGAACGGATGCATGGATCGGCTTTGCCGTGCGCAAGGGTGATGTCGCCATGCGCACCATGCTGGCGGATGCGCTGCATGCGGTGCAGGCCGATGGTACCTTTGCCGCGCTGCTGGAGCGGTGGAACCTGCCGCCGGCGGAAAACGTGCATACCGATGCGCAGGCGCCTGCCGTGCGGGGCGGCCTGCTGCGCGGGCTGTCGATATGCTGGGGGTATTTTGCATCGTGGCTGTTCTTCAGGGCCGCGATGATGACCCTGCTGGTCACGGTCATATCGCTTGCGGCGGGATGTGTGATCGGGCTGGTCGCGGCCCTTGCCCAGTCATCGCGGTTCCGGGCGGTACGGGCGCTGCTGGCGGTGTATCTGTGGCTGTTCCGTGGCACGCCGGTGCTGCTGCAGATCGTGTTCGTGTATAACGTGCTGCCGGGATTTGGCCTGCGGCTGTCCGCGCTCATGTCGGCGGTGCTGGCGCTTTCGCTGAATGAAGGTGCATACATGGCTGAAATCATCCGTGCGGGCCTGCGCGCCATCAGGCCCGGGCAGCGTGTCGCGGCGCTGGCTCTTGGCATGACACCTTTTGGCGTGGTGCGGCATATCGTGGCGCCACAGGCATTTCGTGTCATTGTGCCCATGCTGGGCAATCAGGGCATCGGCATGCTCAAGACAAGCGCGCTGGTCTCCGTCATTGCTGTCGAGGACCTGCTGCTGGTTGCCAACCAGGCAGCTTCGGCAAGCTTTCATTATCTTGAGGCACTCAGTGCCGCAGGCCTGTACTACCTTGCGCTGACAACCCTGTTCATGGCCGGGCAGGCCGTGCTGGAGCGCAGGCTGGACCCGGCGCAGCGCCTGGCGGGCGGCACGCTGTTTGCGCGCCTGTCACGCATGATGGGGAGCATGACCGATGCACGCTGAACCCGCCCCGGACGGACCGGGTATGGCATCACCCACCCCGATCCTTGACCTTGAGGGTGTGTGCCGCAAGGTGGGCGATACCGTACTGCTTGATGAATGTGCGTTCAGCCTGCCGGCGGGGCAGACCGCCGTTCTGGTCGGGCCGTCGGGGGCGGGCAAGTCCACGCTGCTGCGCTGCATCAACCTGCTGGCGCCCGCGGACAGGGGGCGTATCGTCTTTGACGGGCGCGATATCATGGCGCCGGGCGTGGATGCGCCCGGTGTCCGCCGGGATATCGGCATGGTGTTCCAGAACTTTGAACTGTTTGACCACATGACCGTGCTGGAAAACATCATGCTGGCCCCCATGCATGTGCGTGGCATGTCGCGTGCACGGGCCCGTGACCTGGCCATGTCGCTGCTGGAAAAGGTGCACCTGCCCCACCGCGCGGATGCGCTGCCATCGGGGCTGTCGGGTGGCCAGCAGCAGCGTGCCGCGATTGCCCGTGCCCTGGCAATGCAGCCACGCCTGATGCTGTATGACGAACCGACATCCGCCCTTGATCCCGAAATGACGGGAGAGGTGCTGACAGTCATGTCCGACCTGGCCGCCGAGGGCATGGCCAGTGTCGTTGTTACCCATGAAATGGGCTTTGCCCGCCGCGTTGCCGACCGGATCGTCTTCATGCAGGCCGGGCAGGTCGTGGAGGAGGCGGCCAGCGCCGATTTCTTTGCCGGAAACTGCAGTGCACGCGCGCAGCGTTTTCTGGAACGCGTGATGGACTGATCACGTGCAATCGTTTTTTCCCCTTCCCCGTACATCATGACCGAACCAGACGGATACAGACATATGACGCAGACCCCGGACCTTGAGCGGATGAAACATGACCTGGCGGCGCTGATTGCGATGCCCAGCGAGAACCCGCCCGGCCACGAAGCGCAGGTGGCGGATTATGTCGCAGCCCGGCTGGAGCCACTGGGGTTTGTCATCACCCGTGATGAATATGCGCCCGGCCGGGTCAATATCGAAGCGCGGCTTGATAATGGTGCCGGTCCGGTGTTTGCCCTGAACACCCACATGGACGTGGTACCCGCCGGCACCGGATGGACCCATGACCCCTTTGTCATGACGGAGGTGGACGGACGGCTGTACGGCCGTGGATCGGGTGACTGCAAGGGGTCGCTGGTCTGCATGATGGAGGCGGGGCGCATGCTGGCGGCCGAACGCGACAGATGGCGGGGTACGCTGCTTCTGGTCTTTGTCGCGGATGAGGAAGTGGCCAGCGAAGGTGCGCGGCGATACGTGAAAACCGCGCCGCATATCGACTTCGTCATCGTGGGCGAACCCACGGCCAATACCACCTATGCCGCGCACAAGGGCAGCCTGAGGCCGCTGGTGCGGGTACATGGCACGCCGGCCCATTCCGGCACGCCGGACCTGGGGGACAATGCCATCTATCGGGCGGCGGCACTCGTGAACATGGTCGCGGCCGAACATGCGCAGGTGGTGCGGCATATCGAACATCCCCTGGTCGGCGCGGCAAGCCTTACGATCACACGCGTAAGCGGGGGGCATGCGGATAATGTGGTACCGCAGGCCTGTGACCTGCTGCTTGACCGGCGCATGGTCCCGGGCGAGGACGAGGACGCGGTCAGGGCCGGGATCACGGACCTGCTGGCGCGTGCCAATGCGCAGGAAGGGGTGCGGGCGGAAATACTTGAATTCCGTCCCACGACGGGCGGCGCGGTCGAAACGCCCGCCGGACACGCCATTGTAAGGAAAAGCCTGGAAGTCTGCCGGGCCAATGGTGTGGCGGACCCGGGGCCGTTCGGCTTTCAGGGCGCGTGCGATCTGGTCCATTTCTGCAATGCCGGTGCCGCGGGCGTGGTGATCGGCCCGGGCGTGCTGGAAGTCGCGCACAAGGCGGATGAATACGTGCCCGAGGCCGACCTGCCTGTTGCGGCAGCCATCTATCGCGACATGATCATCGCCATGATGGGCGCGTGATCCCATCATGCGGATAAGCCTTCACCGCGCGATGCTGACCTATGCCGACCCGGCGGCATCGGTCCATACCGCGTCCTCCGGGCCGGTTGCGGGGCTGGATACACTTTACCTGTGCATTGCGCCGGAACATGCGCACCCGGCGGTGGGTGAGGTCAGGATAAACTGCGCCTATCTCAATGGCCATGCGCCGGGGGACATCATCCGCGCGGCGGTCGCGATGCTGCCCGGCATCGACTGGGCGGCCGGTCCGGACGCGCTGATCGCGCAGGGGGCGGGGGCAGGACAGATCGCCCCGGTGCGCATGCTGCTTGATACGGCCCTGCATGACTGGGCGGCGCGGGAGCGGAACCTGCCGGTCGCGGCAATGCTGGAACCCGGCATGCCGGGTAACGCCGCCCGGGCGGGGACGGGCGTGCTTGCGCATGCCACGAACCAGACCCTGTTCCTGTCACCGATGCCGGTGTTCATGGCGCGGGCGGAAGCGTATGTGGCGCGCGGTTTTACCGATCTCAAGGTCAGGCTGGGTGTGGATGCGCATGATGATATGGCCCGTATCGTCGCGTTACGCACCCGCTTTGGCGGGCGCATCCGTATTGCCGCCGATGCCAATGGCGCATGGGATGAGAATACGGCCCGCCGGATGCTCGACCGGCTTGCGGCATATGACCTGTCCTATGTCGAGCAGCCCGTCATGCCGGGGGACTGGGCCATGCTGGCGCGGATTGCGCGGGAAAGTCCCATCGCGCTGATGCTGGACGAGAGCATGGCCTCTCCTGCCGATGTGGGGCGGATCATTGGCCTGCCACGTAATGTGATGGCACATCTCAAGTTGCTGAAATTCGGTGGTGTCGCACCGGTCATGGCGGCAGCGCGGCAGTTGGCGGCTGCAGGCGTGGGGGTCATGACGGGACAGATGAACGAAGGCGGCATTGCCACGGCCGCCATGCTGCATGTGGCGGTGGCGACAGCGCCCGTCCATGCCGAACTGTATGGCGCGGATGGCCTGTCCAATGATGCGGCAACCGGCCTGGCATATGGCGCGGGCATGGTGCGCGTGCCGGCCGGGCCCGGCTGGGGTGTGTCTTTCAATCCTGCGGAAACAACGCTTGTAACGGAGTACAGGGTAGCATGAATGCAATCGAAGGTGTGGTGCAGGGGCAGGAAGCAACCTTTCCACGCGCCGAATATGACGGGCGCATCGCGCGCACCCGCGCGGAAATGGAACGGGCCGGCCTGGATGTGATGGTCGTGACCGGACCGGAAAACATCTATTACCTGACCGGCCAGCAGACACCGGGATATTACACGTTCCAGTGCCTGCTCCTGCCGGTGGATGGTGATCCGGTCTTCATCATCCGCCAGCTGGAATATTTCAATTTCATTGCCAATACCTATCAGTCCGATGCCCGGATCTATCAGGACGGGCAGAGCCCGCTCAGGCTGCTGGGGGAAGTGATACGCGAGCGGGGCTACGCCACGCGGCGGATTGGCGTGGACAAGAATGGCTGGTTCCTCTCGCCCACGGCGTATGAGGCGCTGTGCACGCAGCTGGGCACGGTGCATGACGCTGCGGGCATCGTCGAACGGCAGCGTGCCGTCAAATCTCCGCATGAGGTTGAAAAGATCGCGCGTGCGGCAACCTACGTGAATGCGGGCATGCGCGCCGGGCTGGCCAGCGTGCGTGCTGGCGCGAGCGAGAACGACATGGTCTCCGCCATGATGGGGTCGGCCATTGCCGCCGGGTCCGAATATGTGGGCATGGAGCCGCTTGTCTCCTCCGGTCCGCGCAGCGGGGTGCCGCATGGAACATGGCGGCGGCGGGTGATGGCCGCGGGCGACCCGGCCTTTCTGGAGATGGCGGGCTGTCATGACCGTTATCACGCGGCACTGATGCGTTCGGCATGGATTGGTCGCCCCCCGGCCGAAGCGGTGGACATGATGAAGGTCTGCCAGGACGCGCTGGCCGCCTCGCTGGATGCGATCCGGCCCGGAGTGGCCTGTCAGGAACCGCACCGTGTCTGCCAGCGCATCATCGATGCCGCCGGATATACCGACAGTTTCCGCAAGCGTCTGGGCTACAGCATCGGCATCGCCTTTGCACCCGACTGGGGCGAGGGTGCGATACTGAGCCTGAATGAAGGCGAAACCACGGAACTGCGCCCCGGCATGACCTTTCACCTGCCCCCGGCACTGCGCCTGTACGGGCGTTTTACCGTGGGTGTCAGCGAAAGCATTGTCGTGACCGAAACCGGATGCCGCGTACTGGGTGATGTCAGCCGTGATCTTGTGGTGGTGGAATAGGGGCCACGACTTCCGCTGCATGATTATTCCGAAAAAAGCATGAGAAGAACATAAGACCATGAAGAACATTGACGAAAGTCGTGAACGCCTGCGGGGCATATTCAACATCACGGTAACGCCCTTTGGCCCCGATGGCGCCATTGACCTGCCCGGTATCACGCGCAGCATCGAGCGCGTGCTGGGGCTGGGTTATGACGGTGTGCTGATCGGGGGCACGTATGGCGAGTTCCCGGTCATGTCACCGGATGAACGCGCGGGTCTTTTCCGCCATGTCATGGATGTGGTCGGCGGGCGCGCGCCGGTCATGCTGTGCAGCGCGGATTCCGACCCGCGCGTGACACGGGACCTGAGCATCCTGGCCGGGGAACTGGGTGGCGTACCCATGGTCATGGCGCCTTATGTGTCGGAAATCACCGATGCGCAGATCCTTGCATTCTTCCGTGAGATCGCACCCCTGTCGCGCACGGGCACGATCATCTACAACGCGCCCGGCATTGGCATCACGCTTTCCCCCGCGCTGATCGAACAGCTGGCGGAAGTGGACGGGATCGTGGCGCTCAAGCAGGGAGACCTGTCGGTGGGAGCGATTGACCGGATCGCCAATACGCTTTCCGGCCGGATCAGGCTGTTCTGCGCCTCGGACCTGGCATTCCATGGGCCCATGATGAACGGGTTCGACGGCATCAGCACAACCAATTCCTGCGCGCTGCCCGAACTGGTCCTGGCCAGCTTCCGGGCCCTGCAGCGCGGGGATGCGCATCTGTCACGTGACCTGCACAGGCTGTGGTACGGCTATCGTGCGCTGGCGCGCGGCATGGGCCAGCCGCAGATGGTCAAGGCCGCCATGGCGCTGCGTGGGTTTGATGGCGGTTCGGTCAGGCGCCCCCTGCAAGATCTGGATGCGGCACAGAAGGCCGCCGTGGCCGATGTGATGCGCGCGCTGGCAGCCGACCCGCGTGCCGGCTTTACCCTGGGCTGAAGCCGGACGGGGCGGACGGATATGACGTTGATCATGGTGCGGCATGACACGGGCCGCCCCGGCCTGTATGGCGCGGCGGCGGGCGTGGTGGCGCGCGCGCTGGACGGGCAGGTCATGCACGGCCCGGTGCATGTGGATGAGACACGGGACCCCGATGGGTGCCAGCATGTCGGCCTTGCCCCCGAACGTCTGCCCAGCGGCCTGCTGCATGCCGAACGTCTGACCGGCCGGACCATGGGGCCGGTGGCTGATGTGGACCGGATCATGGCGGTGGCGGCGGTGGAAAACGTGGTCGTGCCATATGATGGGCTGCTGGATGACGGTTCCGGCTTTGCCAGTGACCTGCTGCGGCGGGGTGCATGTGCCGGCATGCGCCTGATTGACGCAGGGCTGGAGGATGACGCGCTCGTCTGCCGGGATGAGCGGAATGGAACGGTTGTAGCACGGGCATGGCAGGATGGTTTCGGCCGGTTCCACCCGGAGCCTGCACATCACGCCGGCCGTGACATGGCGCGTCATGACCCGGTCAGGATCGCGCTCATCGGCACGGCCGGTACGCATCACACGGTCTATCCCGGTGCCCTGGCGGCGCTGGGCGATGCGGCGGAGGCACTGGGGGTGGACGTGGACGTCACGTTTATCGACCCGGCGGCATCGGATGATGATCCATGCTACCCGGCACTGGTGGCATCTGATGGCGTGCTGCTGCCTGGCGGGGCGGCGGCTCCGTCCGTGCGGGGACAGATCCGCGCGGCGGGCGTTGCGCTGGCGCATGGTGTGCCTGTCATGGGGCTGTGCCTGGGCATGCAGACCATGACAACCGCCTTTGCCCGCCTGCGCGCGGCCATGCCGGATGTGGCAATGGCCGAAGTGGCGGAGGGGAAGGGAACATCACTCAGTTTCCGGGCGCATGACCATTACCGGCTGGGCATCAATGCGCTCCATCCCGTGCCCGACACGGAACTGGGGGCGATGCTGGCGGATGGGGCATGTGTCATACGGAGCAACCACCGCTACGTACTCAATACGGACCTGCTGCCCCCCCTGTGTGCCGCCGGGCTGCGCGTGGCGGCATGGAATGACGACGGCACGGTGGTCGAAGGGATCGAGCTGCCCGGCCATCCCTTTTACATGGGCATGCAGGGCCACCCCGAACTGACATCGGCGGCGGGCAGGCCCCACCCGCTGTGTACCGCCTTTGTGCAGGCGGCCAGGGTGCGGCATGACAGGCGGGGCCGGATGGATAACAGAAAAGGAAAACAGTAGTATGGATATGGGTATTGCAGGGCGTCTTGCCCTGGTCATGGGGTCCAGTCAGGGGCTTGGCCTTGCCAGCGCGCAGGCACTGGCGCGTGAGGGCGCGCGGGTTATCCTGACGGGACGGGATGCGGCACGGCTGGAAGCCGCATGCGCCACCATCCGTGCCACGGGTGGCACGGTGGAAGCCCGGGTGGTCGATTTTGCCGACGCGGCACAGGTTGCGACCCTGCTGGAAGGGCTGGCGGATACGGCAATAGACATTCTGGTCACCAATGGCGGTGGTCCGCCCCCCGGCCCGATTGCCGACGTGGCGCCCGAGGTCTGGCAGGCACAGTTTGACCGGATGGTGACCGTGCCGCTGCGTATAGTGCAGGCCGTGCTGCCGGGCATGCGCGCGCGGGGATGGGGGCGGATTGTCAATATCGTGTCGTCCGGCGTGGTCCAGCCCATTCCCAACCTGGGCATTTCCAATACGCTGCGCATGGGGCTGATCGGGTGGGCCAAGACGCTGGCAACGGAGGTCGCGGCGGATGGCGTGACCGTCAACTCCGTCGTGCCGGGGCGTATCCACACCACGCGTGTGGATCAGCTTGACGCCGCGGCGGCCGGACGGACCGGTAAAACGGTGGAAGAAGTGGCCGCGGCATCGCGCGCGACCATTCCCATGCGGCGATATGGCCATCCGGATGAATTTGCCGCTGCCGTCTGTTTCCTTTCCAGCGCGGTGGCGTCATACATGACGGGCAGCATGATGCGTGTTGACGGCGGCATGATCCGGAGCTGCTGAAAACACTCAGGACAGGGCAGCCCGATACCGGGCCGTTTTTTACACGGCGTCCGGCACGCCCCTGCAGGCGGACAGGAGTTCCCTGATCAGGATTTTCTGTGCCGCCGACTGGCGGTCCGAACGGCGCACGGCAATGCCAAAGCGCGAGATCTGGCGCCATCTGCTCTGCCCCACACAGCGCAGTTCGTCATCACGCCGCCAGATGCGCGCATAATGTTCAGGCAGGAAGCCGATATAGCGCCCCGACAGGATCAGGATGGCCTGGGCTTCCATGTTCGATGCGGCGGCGGTGGCCTGCGCGCCGGGAAAATCAGTCAGATCCTGGCTGGAGGCATACCGGCGCACCACGAAAGGGTGGGCCGCCACATCCGCACAGGACAGGCCGGGATCATCCGCCCGGTGATAGAGCGGGTGGGCGCGGCTGCAGAAAAGCGCGTGATATTCCATGATCACCGGAATGAACACGATGCCGTCATTCTCCATGAAGGCAGGCATGACCGCGATATCGAGATTGCCGTTCGAGAGTTCCGTGATCAGGTCCTCCGGTGTCGAGACCCGCACACCCAGCGAGACCTTGGGCGCGATCAGGCCAAAGCGGTGCAGCGCCACGGGAACCGGCAGGTCGGGATTGGTGATGGTGTTGTCCACCACCCCCAGCCGGATCATGCCCCGGATGTCATGCCCGAGATGCTGGACGGCGCTGTTGAACGCACCCAGGGCGGAAAACAGCGGCCGGCTTTCCTCATAGACCAGTCGGCCCTGTTCGGTCAGGGCAAAGCCCTGCCGCCCCCGGTGGCACAGGACCGCGCCCAGCCGTTCCTCCAGTGACCTGAGATGCTGGCTGATGGCCGGCTGGCTCAGCCCCAGGGCAACCTGTGCCCCCAGGAAGCCCTGATGGTCCACCACCGCGCGAAAGACCTGAAGGGCGCGGATATCCGCCGGGGCAATCTGCATGGATGGACCTTCTTACATAAGCAGGACCAATATGAAGATCAAAACTTCACTATGTGCAAGGCCGGGGCACTTATCGTATCGGTATTGAAACAGGATATGGCGCCACCAGCACCATCTGGCACCGATCACGACACGGAGATGTATCTTGGCCAGCAACAGTTATGAATCCGGGCGGCTTGACCTGCCTTTCGTTGGCATTTCAACCTTTGGCAAATTTCCCCTTGCGCTGGATTGGGACAACATCGAAGCCGATGTCGCCATCCTTGGTGCGCCCTTCGACATGGGCACGCAGTTCCGCGCGGGTACGCGCTTCGGGCCGCGTGGCGTGCGGGCCGCGTCCACGCTGTTTTCCTTCGGGCATGCAGGCGCCTATGACCATGAAGATGACGTCACCTATCTTGAACAGGCCCGGATCGTGGATGTGGGGGATGCCGACATCGTGCACACCGACACCCCGACCAGCCACGCCAATATTGAAAAGGGCGTGCGCGCCATCCTGAAGGCGGGGGCCATTCCGGTCGTCATCGGTGGTGACCATTCCATCAATATTCCCTGTGTCAACGCATTTTCCGATTTCGGGCCGATCTACATCATCCAGATCGACGCCCATCTCGATTTTGTGGATGAACGGCATGGCGTGCGCAATGGCCATGGCAATCCGATGTGCCGCGCGTCGGAACATGCGCATGTCAAGGGCATCTCACAGTTTGGTATTCGTAATGTGTCCTCCACCGCGCGGGAAGGGTACGACGCGGCGCGCGCGGCCGGGTGCGACATTCTGTCGGTGCGTGATGTCCGCCGCCTGGGGCTTGAAGCCGTCCTGGCCCGGATACCGGAGGGAGTGCCCTACTACCTCACCATCGATATCGACGGTTTCGATCCGTCCATCGCGCCGGGAACGGGCACGCCCAGCCATGGGGGCTTCCTGTATTACGAGATACTGGAACTGCTGGCCGGTGTCGCGGCGAAAGGCCCCATTGTCGGGATTGATCTGGTGGAGGTCGCGCCACCCTACGACCCGACGGAAATCACTTCCATCCTCGCGGCACAGCTCCTGCTTAACCTGATTGGCCGCATCCTGCATGTGCGCGCGACAAAGGCCCTGCCATCAGGCGGGTAAAGCACTGCATGACGCCGGAATGCGCTAGGGCATTCCGGTGCATCCGCCACGGTATGCAGTACCGCTTCCGCAAGCCGCAAGGTCAGTGAGAACCCATGGAACGTCGTCTGCTACCGCTGGTGCTCGGGTGTTTTCTGGGCACATTCCTGGAATGGTATGACTATGCGCTGTACAGCTACCTGGCGGCATCCATTTCAACTGCATTCTTCCCCAGGGGCGATGCTTCGGTCGCGCTTGTGGAAACATTCGCGGTTTTTTCCCTGTCTTTCCTGGTGCGCCCGTTGGGCGGGGTATTCTGGGGGTTCATCGGGGACCGCTTCGGCCGCAGGATCTCGCTTTCGGCCTCCATCCTGCTGATTTCAGGCGCGACGGCCTGTATCGGGCTTATCCCCGGCTATCAGGCAATCGGGATTTATGCGCCCTGCCTGCTTCTGTTCTTCCGGCTTTTGCAGGGCCTGTCCGCTGCGGGAGAATTCGCGGGCGCGGCCATCATCCTGGCCGAGACGGTGCCCGCCCGGCTGCGGGGCATACTGACGGCGGTCGTACCAGCGGGGGAAGCCATGGGGCTGCTGGCCGGGGCATGCCTGATCTCCGGGTTTTCCACCCTGTCGCATGGTGGTCCGTTACGGGAGTGGATGTGGCGCGCGCCATTCCTGCTGTCGGTGCCGATCGGTCTTGTGGCGTTCTTTCTGCGCCGGCGTGTGCTTGATACCGCGCCCGACACCACGTTCCGCCATGATGTCACGCCCATCAGGCATCTGCTTGGCCAGCATCGTGGTGCGTTGCTGACGGGTTTCCTGGCTGCGGTTCTTGATGCGGTGGGTTTCTATTTCGTACTGACGTTCCTGCCCACGTTCCTGCTTGCATCCGGCCTGATCACGGGCGACAGCGCCGCAAAGTGGGAAATCCTGCCCCTGGTATTTTTTGTGCCCGCCGTGATGGGGGCCGGTTTTCTGGCGGACAGGCTGGGCGCGCGAAAGGTTCTGGCCCTGTCGGCGCTGTGTTTCATCCTGTTCTATCTGCCCCTGTTGTGGCTGATGCCGCACCTGCCCGCAGGCGGTATTCTGGCATGCGAACTGCTGCTTGCGATGTTCATGGCGCTGGCGGATGGCGCGCTGCCCTTCTTCCTGACGGAACTGTTCCCGGCCGGTGTTCGCTATTCCGGCTTTGCCGTGGCGTTCAACCTGGCCAATACGGTCTTTGGCGGCACGACGCCGCTGGTCATGACGCTGTTCATGCGGCTGAAACATGCCTATTATCTGTCCGCGGGCTGGATTATCGGCGCGGCTGGCCTGACGCTTCTGGCTGTCTGCCTGAAAAGGGGAAAAAACCCGCCATCCGTGTCCGGGTCCTTTCCGCCTGTCGACTGATATTCCTTATCCCGCTGCGCGGCTGGCTGGCCGCAACAGGCGCGACAACTGGCTGGTGGCCAGCATCGTCAGCACATTCAGCCCCAGGGCAAGACTGCCGATATTGATGTCGCGTACCCATGCGGGCAGGGCGGGGAACAACGTGGCCATGGTGGCATGTGTCAGTACGGTTGCCATGACCAGCCCCACGCCCACGCATATGCCTGTCGCAGCCCCACCCGTCGTGACGATGCGCCGCGATGGCAGGCAGGCGACCAATGCCGGAAAAAGCTGGGTGACGAAATTGTAGCCCATGATCAGCAGATTCACGATGCTCAGCGAATCATCCAGCGCAAACCAGACGGCGACCAGTGTTATGACCGGCACCATGGTGCGGGCCGTACGCCCCACGGATACGGGATCATGACGGGCGAAAATCGTGCCGAATATGTTGTTTGCCACCAGTGTTGCCGTGGCGATCAGCATCATGGAACCGGGTACGATGGCCGTAAGCAGGCCAGCAGCACCGATCAGCCCCACGAACCAGGATGGAAAGGTCTGGATCGACAGCCGGAGCAGCGCCATGTCCGTCTGGCCGCCACGCAGGCCCGGTACCTGGTCAATGGCGGCAAAGCCCACCACCATGGCCAGGATCATGACCAGTGTATAAAGCGGCATCATGACCGCATTGATCCGGAAGCTGCGTGCCGCGTGGGCCGAAAGGGCGGAGCCGAACGTGTGGGGCCACATATAGATGCCCAGCGCGGAAATGAGGATGGTCGAGCAGAACCACGAAGGGCTGGACCCGGTGGCGGACAGGGTAAGCAGTTCCGGCCGTTCGCGTGCAATCTGCGCGAACATGGGCCCCATGCCCCCATAATAGTGCCATGGCATGTACAGGCCCAGGAACACCACGACCGCCAGCACCATCACATCCTTGACCGTTGCCGTCCATGCGGAACCATGCATGCCCGACACGACCACGTATATGCACATCACACCGGCCCCGATCCATACCGAAAGGGTGGGGGAAAGCAGGCCGTATGACGTGGCCTGGACAATGATGCCCAGCCCCCTGAGCTGCAGCACGAGATAGGGGATCATGGCCACCAGCCCGACCCCTGCCACCAGAAGTGCAAGTGGTCTGCTGCCATAGCGCACCCGGAAGAAATCGGCCTGCGTCAGCAGTCCCTGCGCGCGTGCGATGCGCCATATGGGGGGCAGCAGCCAGTAGGACAGCATGAAGCCAAGGGCTGTATAGGCCACCATGTACAACGCCGCGACCCCGTGCGCATAGGCGTAGCCGCCGCCGCCCAGAAACGTAAAGGTGGTAAACACTTCCCCCGCCATCAGCACGAAAACGAACAGGGGGCCAAAGCTGCGTCCGCCCACGCTCCACTGTTCGATGTCCATGCTGATACCCCGCCGGGCCAGCAGTCCCAGCACAAGTGCGGCCACAACGGTGATGACAATGATGGGCAGGGCCGCGTTCATGGCGCGGCATCTCCGCCGGTATCCCGATTGGCCGGGTCAAGCAGGTAGATGAGCCCGGCCGAGACCGAACACATGATGACGGACAGGATGATCCAGAACATGAAAAACGGCATGCCCAGCACGACCGGTTCATAACGGTTGGCCAACACGCCGCCGCCCATGATCATCAGCATGGGAAGGGGGGCCAGAAGCATGCGGGCCACACGGTTCAGGGTGGTTTTTCTGTCACGTCCGGGGATCATGTCTGCCAATGCCGGGTTCCATGCCTGTGGGTGAACGGGGCGTGTTTTTACGGCATCGTTACGAAAAAAAACAGGCATGTAAAGGCATTGGTTCATGGCGGCATGATGGACAGGCTGACGCGGGCGCCTTTTTCCGCCGCCATATCCTCAGCGGATGTCCCGGTCCGGTCCATGGGGCCATGGGGCAGGGCGGTCCGTCATGCGGGTACGGGGCCGACAGTAGCCGTGGTATTCCCAATGCTCATGTGGGTCTGAAGTAAATTCCATTGCTGGCGCCTGCGTTCCTTCCGGATAATCGGCACAGGAAGCATGAGGGAGCAGCATGTCCGGGCATTCACCAACACAGATGCGGCATTTGGATGGCCTGCCTGTCCTTGGCAATTTCATTGATGGCCATTTCGAATATACCGATGATCTGTTTCCCGACATCAGTCCGGTGGACGGGCGTGTCGTGGCCCATGTGGCGCAGGCGGATGCAGCCATGGTCGACCGGGCCGTGCGGGCGGCACGTCACGCGCTGGAAGCGGGTGCATGGGGGCGCAGCACGGTGGCGGAGCGTGTCGCGGCGCTGCGTGCGATCGCCGGCGGGATAGAGGCGCGGTTCGAGGAATTCGTTGCCGCTGAAATCGCGGATACCGGCAAGGACATCCATCACACCCGCACGATAGACATACCGCGCGGGATTGCGAATTTCCGTTTTTTTGCCGACCTGATCACCACCATGGGCAGTGAAAGCTACCATACCGACACGGCCGACGGCATGGGCGCGCTGAACTATGTCACCCGCCGCCCCGTGGGCGTGGTGGGGGTGATCGCGCCGTGGAACCTGCCATTGCTGCTGCTTTCATGGAAACTGGCGCCCGCGCTGGCCTGTGGCAACGCGGTACTGGCCAAGCCGTCGGAGGAAACACCCTATACTGCGACACTTCTGGCGCAGGTCATGGCCGATGCGGGCGTGCCGCCGGGCGTGTTCAACCTGCTGCACGGATTTGGCGCGGGTTCGGTGGGGGAAGCCATTACGCGCCATCCGGGCATCGACGCCATTACATTCACGGGCGAGAGCGCTACCGGCACGGCCATCATGCACGCGGCGGCGCCGGGGGTGAAGCCGCTCTCGTTCGAACTGGGTGGCAAGAATGGCGCGATCGTCTTTGCCGATGCGGATGTGGACGAGGCGGCGGATGGCATCGCACGTTCAGCCTTTTCCAACTGCGGGCAGGTCTGTCTGGCAACGGAGCGCGTGTATGTCGAACGCCCGCTCTTTTCACGCTTCGTGCAGGCGCTGCGCCTGCGGGCGGAAGCCCTGTCGCCCGCGCGTGCGGCACCGGGTTCGGGCATCGGCCCGCTGATTTCGCAGGCCCACCGTGCGAAGGTGCTGGGCTATTACGATCGCGCGGTGCGTGATGGCGCGGAAGTGGTGTGCGGTGGCGGCGTGCCACGGTTTGGCGATGCACGTGACAGCGGTGCGTTTGTCGAACCGACAGTCTGGACCGGCCTGCCCGATGATGCCGCCTGCGTGCGGGAGGAAATTTTCGGCCCCGTCTGCCATGTCGCGCCATTTGATACGGAAGATGAAGTGCTGGGGCGCGTCAATGATTCCCCCTATGGCCTGGCAGCCGTGGTCTGGACCAATGACCTGCGTCGCGCCCACAGGGTCGCGGGGCGGATCGAGACCGGTATCGTCTGGGTCAATACCTGGTTCCTGCGCGACCTGCGCACGCCGTTCGGTGGCATCAGGCTGTCCGGTATCGGGCGTGAAGGGGGAATGCGTTCGCTGGACTTCTATTCCGAAACAACAAACATCTGCATAAAGCTATGACATTCATGAACATGCCTGCCCTGAGCGAACCAGCGGAACGGGCGTTCCGCCAGCTGCGCACGGCTGCCCTTTCGGGCGTGCCGTGCCCCCCCGTGCGTGACCTGATCGGGGCGGAGGATCTCGATGCCGCCTACGGCGTGCAGCAGGCACTGGTGGCCGCGCGCGTTGCGGACGGTACCCGCGTGGTCGGGCGCAAGATCGGGCTGACCGCGCCCGCCGTGCAGAAGCAGTTCGGCATCGACCGTCCCGACTACGGTGTCCTGACCGCGGACATGGAGGTGCCCCCCGATGCCCCCATCACGGCTGGTGCGGTGATGCAGCCACGCTGTGAGGCAGAGGTGGCCTTTGTCCTGTCACGCGACCTGCCGCATGTCGATCCCGGCATCGCGGATGTTCTTTCCGCCGTGGACTGTCTCCTGCCTGCAATCGAGATCGTGGACAGCCGCATTGCCGGCTGGGACATCACGGTGGCCGACACCATTGCGGACAATGCCTCCTCCGGCCTGTTCATGCTGGGGCAGGACAGGCGACTGCTGCGGGAGGTGGACCTGTATACCTGCGGCATGGTGATGGAACGCCACGGGGTGGAGGTTTCAACCGGTGCCGGTGCCGCATGCATGGGCTCGCCGCTTAATGCGCTGCGCTGGCTGGCCGCGGAAATGGCCAGGCGGGGCACCCCGCTCCGCGCGGGGGAGGTCGTGCTGTCCGGTGCGCTGGGGCCGATGGTGGCGGCCGGTCCGGGGGACAGTTTCGATGTACGCATCAATGGTCTGGGCACGGTTGGTGTCCGCTTTGCCGTGCAGGGAGAAGCATGATGACGGTGGATACCACTGATACGGCCCATCTGGCGCGCCTGCTGGATGACGCGGCCCGCACCGCCACCCCGCGCGGGCAATTGACGGCGCTGGCGCCCGGAATGGACCTGGATGCCGCCTATGACGTGCAGGCCGCACTTGCCGGCCTGCGGGTGGCGCGCGGGGAGCGGATATCTGGCGTCAAGCTGGGTTTCACCAGTCGCGCCAAGATGCGGCAGATGGATGTGTCCGACCTGATAGGGGGGCGACTGACCAGTGGCATGGAAGTGCCCGATGGCGGTGTGTTCGACATGGCCATGTTCATCCACCCCCGTGTGGAGGCCGAAATCGCCTTCATCCTGCGCCGCCCGTTGCAGGGTGTGGTCAGCACGGTCGAAGCCCGCAACGCGATAGAAGCGGTGCTGCCCGCGCTGGAAATCATTGACAGCCGGTACCAGGACTTCCGCTTCAACGTGGTGGATGTCGTGGCCGACAATGCCTCCGCCGCGGGTTTTGTCCTGGGGGCGCCAGCATTGGCGGACACGGATTTTTCCAATCTCGGCATGGTTATGCACCGCAATGGCCAGATCGTGCAGACAGGCTCATCCGCCGCCATACTGGGGCACCCGCTGCGTGCCCTGGTGGCGGCGGCGCGCCTGGCGGGGGAACGGGGCGAATGCCTGCGCCCCGGTGAGATCGTGCTGGCCGGGGCCGCAACGGCGGCCGTGCCGCTCCTGCCCGGCTGCCACGTATCGGTCAGCGTGCAGTCGCTGGGCCGCGTCGGTTTTACCACTACGGGAGAGCGGCCATGACGGATGGTGTCATTGCAGGTCGTGCGCGGCCGCGCGGACGTTTTCCCCATGTGCGCAGGGCAGGGGACTTCATATTCGTATCCGGCACCAGTTCCCGCCGTGCGGATAACAGCTTTGCGGGCGTGCAGGTTGACGAGATGGGTACGACCCAGCTGGACATCCGCGAACAGACGCGCGCCGTGATCGAGAATATCGGAGTAATCCTGAACGCTGCCGGCGCCAGCCTGTCCGACTGCGTGGATGTGACGGCATTCCTTGTGAACATGAACGACTTTGGTGGCTATAACGCGGTTTATGGCGAATATTTCGGTTTTGACGGACCGACACGTACGACGGTGGCCGTTCATCAGCTGCCGCATCCGCATCTGCTGATCGAAATGAAGGTGACCGCCTATTGCCCGCAGGCGCACCCGGTACGCGAAAGGACACGGCCATGACACGGCTTTCGGCATTCAACTTCCATAAATGGATTGATGACAACCGCCACCTGCTCAAACCCCCTGTGGGCAACCGGCAGGTCTGGGCGGATACGGATCTCATGGTGACGGTTGTGGGTGGGCCCAACCAGCGGACGGATTTCCATGATGATCCGGTTGAGGAATTCTTCTATCAGCTGGAAGGGGACATGGTGCTGAAGGTCATTGACCGTGGCCAGCATTATGATGTGCCGATCTGGCAGGGAGATGTCTTTTTCCTGCCCCCCCATGTGCGGCACTCTCCCCAGCGCCCGGTGCCTGGGTCCATTGGCCTTGTCATAGAAAACGCACGGCCACCGGGAGAAATGGACGGGTTCGAGTGGTACTGCTTTGAATGCGGGGGTCTGGTCCATCGGGTCGAGGTGCGGCTGCACAGTCTCGTAACCGACCTGCCGCCGCTGTACGATGCCTTCTACGCCAGCACGGAACAGCGTACCTGCCCGCATTGTGGTGCGGTGCACCCAGGACGGACCGCGCCAGCGGGATGGGTGACACTCCATGATCATTGACCTGCATTCCCACTTCCTGCCAGCGGAGTGGCCCGATCTGGAACAGCGTTTTGGCACGCCCGACTGGCCATGGATGCGTCATACGGATCCGGACCATGCCATGCTGATGATGGGAAACCGCGATTTCCGTCCGGTCTACGATGCCTGCTGGAATGCCGAACGCCGTGTGGAGGAAATGGACCGCGATGGCATCGATATCCAGGTCATATCCGCCACTCCCATCCTGTTCGCCTACGGGCGCCCGGCGGATCAGGCTGCCTACTGCGCGCGGATATTCAATGAAGCGGCGCTGGAAATCTGCGCGCGTGCGCCAACCCGCCTGCGCGCACTGGCGCAGGTTCCGCTACAGGACACCGACCTGGCCTGCCGCGAGGCATCCCGCGCCATGGCCGGTGGCCATGTAGGCGTCCAGATCGGCAACCATGTGGGGGAACGCGGACTGGATGATGCGGGGATCATGACATTCCTGCACCATTGCGCGCAGGAGGACATCCCCCTGCTGGTACATCCGTGGGACATGATGACCAATGAACGCATGAGCCGCTACATGCTGCCGTGGCTTGTCTCCATGCCGGCGGAAACGCAGCTTTCCATCCTTTCCCTTATCCTGTCAGGCGCGTTCGAGCGCCTGCCGCGCAGCCTGCGGATATGCTTCGCCCATGGCGGCGGCAGCTTTCCCTACCTGCTGGGGCGGGTGGACAATGCGTGGCGGAACCGTGACATCGTGCGGGTGGACTGTCCGCGCCCGCCATCGGATTATGTGGACCGGTTCTTTGTGGATTCCGCCGTATTCGACCATGACGCGCTTGAACTGCTGGTGCGCGTGATGGGAGATACGCATATCATGCTCGGCTCCGATTATCCCTTCCCGCTGGGGGAAAGCCCGGTCGGTGGTCTTGTCCGTTCGGCACCTTTCCTGGAGCCGCAGGCCCGTGCCCGCATACTGGGCGGGAATGCCGCATGCTTCCTGCGGCTGCCCGATACGCGCTAGCCGCGCGGTAAGGCGTTCATGGCGGCGGGGTCGTATGCGCGGGATCGTCCAGAAAGGGGCATTCCGGTACATTCCCCGCTTCATGCCGCAGGGCCATGATCATGTGCAGGGCCGCGGCTGTCCGGCTGCCGTTCACTCCGGTGGTAATGCCGATCGGGCTTATGGTTGAACGCAACGGTATTGGCAGCACGGCCATCCGGGATTCCTGTACCTCGATCACGGCGCTCTGCCACGGCATGGCCGCCAGATAGTCATCCATGTCAAGCAGCCCGCGATTGGTCAGGAGCGATACGGATTCCACCGCCCCACGGGGTGGGGCAATACCCTCGTCGCGGAAGGCCTGATCGATCTGCTGGCGCAGGGTCGTGCCCTGCGGGGGCAGTATCCACGCCCGGTGCGCCAGATCGCGCAGGGACAGTGAAGGAGAGCGGGTCAGCGGATGCCTGGCGTGCGCGACGATGCAGGCCACGTCATGCATCAGGATTTCGTCCGCCAGATGGTCATGCTGGCGCATTGCCGGTATGCGGCCCACCACCAGGTCGATTTCACCCCGCAGCATTGCGGGCATGAGCATGTCGTTTGTCCCCTCGATGACCGAAACGGATATGTCAGGGTGTTCCCGCCGCAGCATGGTGATGGCGCGCGGCAGCAATGCGGCCGAGGCGGACTGCAGTGTGCCCACCCTGACCTGTCCGCCACCTGCCGGCGGGGCGCTCACCTCGTCCGCCGCCTGGATGAACAGGTCCATCATCACGCGCGCATGCCCGAGCAGGACCTGCCCCTGTGCGGTGGGGATGGCGCCCTGGGGCGTGCGTTCAAACAGGCGCGTGCCGAACAGGGTCTCCGTTTCCTGCAGGGATTTGGTTACGGCCGACTGGGTCATGTTCAGCTGCCGTGCGGCAGCGGCAAGGGAACCGGTGCCCGCTATCGCCATGACCATGCGCAGGTGCCGGAATGCCAGACGGGCAAGAAGATGATCCGACGACAGGGCTGTCCTCCCCCGCATGCTTCCGTTGCGCCACCGGCGGGAAATGCCTTGCCGCCAGTCCGTAACATTTTTTGCCGCGACCGGCCATGCACGATACGCCTGACACCCCGGCCATGAAAGCAGGCAAAGTGCACTTTATTTTTTTGACGGAATGAAAAACGTGTGTGACGCGTAACGGAGAAACAAAACCATACAGAATCGTGTACGATATGCGATATGCCATGGTGCAGAAATCAGTTCACGTATTGTTGCCGCGCATCCTGCGCGTAACCGGAGTCCATCGTGACAGCATCCGTGTCTACCCCGCCTGTTGGCGGACTGAGCAAGGCGACCCGTATAACGCCGGTGGCCTATGTGCATCTTATGATGATCTATGTGATCTGGGGCAGTACATACCTTATGGTAAAGCTCTGCCTGAACGGGTCGGGTCATGTCCTGCCGCTGCATATCCAGCTGGGGCGGGAAACATGCGGCGCGCTGATCCTGGGAAGCGTGGCCCTGAGCCGGTACGGTCTGCCCCCACGGTTGCGGACGCAGGACCTGGTGCGCTGCATCGGTACCGGCATACTGATGTGGGCGGGCGGCAATACGCTGGCCACATCATGCGCGCCCTATGTCAATTCGGGCTTCATTGTCATGTCCATGGGGTCCATCCCGCTATGGTGCACGCTGTTTGACTGCCTGATCGCGCGCGCATGGCCATCCCTGCGGGTTGTGGTGGCCCTTCTGGCGGGGCTGGGCGGGCTGTTCATGATTGTATGGCCGGTCCTGCACGGGCATGGGGGAATTTCGGGGCCGCATCCCGTCATCGTGGTGCTGGTGCTTCAGCTTTCCGCCATCACGTGGTCGCTGGGTACCGTGCTGCAGCGCCCGCTGGCAACCCGGCTTGCGCCGGAATGGACAGCCGCGATCCAGATGGGCTGCGCGTCCTGCCTGCTGGCGCTGGTGATATGGAGCAGGGGGGTGGGCCTGCCGGTGGCCCCCAGTACCACGCAGCTTGGGGCGTTTGCCTATCTTGTCATATTTGGCGGGGTTCTGGCGCCGGCATCCTATGTGGTGGTGCTGCGTACCTTCTCGCCGGAAATCGCATCCACGTTTGCTTACGTCAATCCCGTCGTCGGCCTGCTTCTGGGCTGGGTGGTACTGGGGGAACAGCCCGCGTTCCAGTCCATCATCGGGATTGTGATCGTGCTGGGCAGCGTCGCACTGATCATGCGGCGTACATGATGGAAGGGGGCGGGACATTCCTGCGCCCGCCGCGTTCGTGTCCCGCTACATGTCTGCTGACAGGGTATGATCGGCAGGGCCTGCGCCCTGCCAGACGCTGTCATGCAATCTCTTCACGCGCGCGGAAACGTGCGGTACGCGTGTCACAGGTGTAATGATCCGCCAGGCGATAGGGGTCGCGTGCCAGTTCATCGACCGAACGGATGATGAAATCGGCCTTGGCATTATCGGTCAGCGCACAGAAATTGAGACGGGTCCATCCGGGTTTCTGGATCTCATCGCCATCAAGGATCTGCTGGCGCAGGATCGCGGACTGCCGTTCATCAATATCCAGCAGGTCATGGGCATAGGGACCGGCACAGGCACATCCGCCACGCGCCTGAATGCCGTAGCCATCCGACAGCATGCGGGTGAACAACTGCTGATGGATCATGCCCCCGGTCCGTTCGCACCGGACCCGTAGTGAAAAGATCGGCAGGCGATGCGTGGCATCCGGATTGCCCAGGATCTCGATCAGCGGGTTGTCCCGCCATGCGTGGATGGCCCTGTCGCGCAATGCGGCGTGGCGCCGGTCAAGCCAGCCCTGCCCCATGGCTGCCTTGACCGTAAAGGCCAGCCCCGCGCGGATGTCGCCTATCACGTCGGGTGTGCCCGCTTCCTCCCGGCTTACAAGGCTTTCGGAATAGTCATGACCCCATGGGGAGACGAAGCGCACGGTGCCGCCGCCGGAAAATACGGGCCGGGTGCGGATTACCGCGGCATTCCGCACGATCATGATGCCGGATGCCGCCGGACCACCAACGAATTTATGCGCCGAAATGACAACGGCATCCTTTTCATGCGGCGTATTGGATTTCATGTCGATGGGCAGGTAGGGGCCGGCCCCCGCATAATCCCATACGGAACGGGCGCCATGTGCTTTCAGGATTGCCGTAACCGCATCGGTATCCGTCACGATACCCGTGACATTGGACGCGGCCGAGAACGCACCGATCCGTAACCGGGCCGGATCGGTCGTGACCAGCGCCAGTTCCAGTTGTGCGGTGTCGGGGCCGCCATGCGGGGCTTCGGGAATGGTAACGATTTCCGCGCCGCTTTCACGCCACGGCAGGATATTGGAATGATGCTCATAGGGGCCGATGAAGACGATGGGGCGCGCGCCTGACCGCGCGGCATCCGCAACACCCAGCAGATGCACCAGCCGGTTCAGGCCCGCAGTCGCACCAGAGCCGCAGAAGACTGTGGAAAATGCGCCATCCGCCCCGCAGATACGGGCAATCTCCGCCCGGGCCGCCTGGCGCATGTGTGTCATGTAGCGCCCGCAGAAGGAGGCTTCGGTATGGGAATTGGCATAATAGGGCAGGACCTGGTCCGCCACGAAATTCTCCACCTGCCGCAAGGCCCGACCGGAAGCCACGTAATCGGCATAGACAAGGGATCTGGTGCCAAAGGGGCCGGGAATGGGGGCGCCTTCCCCAATCAGCCCCGCGCGAAGCCCCTCGATGCCTCCGGCCCGAAGGTGCGTCGTGAAGTCAGAGAAGGCCCTGTCAACGATTTGCATCATCCAATTCCCTATGGTTCGTTGCGGGGATATTAGTTGGATCATACCCGAATAATTCACCTTATTTCATGTAAGGAACCTGAAATTTCGGGTCATATGATCGATATGGATCGTCAGGATCATGGTTTCTGATCGTTCAATCATGTCCGGTGCGCAAGGGAGTGGCTGGCGTGGCCTGATGGGCTCCTGGCCCGGTTGATGGCAGCCTTCATATGTCCCATCTCCGGTTGCTTGAGGGCACCTCGATGGTGTCAGATGTCGCGTCCCTGCAGGGAGATGGCGGAATCCGGTTGTCACCTGTCTGAAGATAGAGTCGATTCCAGGCAATCACGGGACGCCTGTCTGACAGGCGACAGGGATTGTTATGCTATGTCCGCCCCCATGATCAGGTGGGGGACGATTGCCGTGCAATATCTTGATAATAAAGAATTATATCTGCTCTCATTCCAGACATGCAGGAGCAGGCATGAGGCCCTGCCCGCGAATCCCGCAAGGCATGAAGATGGGGAGCACGGAATGGAAAAGACATGGCGTGATATAGGGGTGTATTCTGTTTGTCACATAATATTTCGCATGCCGGATCAGAATTCTGGTTGGGAAACCATTGCCGTGTGGCGCCGCGCATGTGTTGATCCCGCGGGGCTGGCGCGACCCGGGAACTGCCGCATTCTCAGCGGATTTTGGCCGTTTCCGTGGATTATCCTTAATATTATGAGGGAAGTAGCAGCCTGCGCCCGCGAAGATCGTATACCATAAACTCCGATTATGAACGTCAGCTTTGCGTTGGCGGAATACCTCTGAAGCGGGAAAGGACTGTGATCTGTTTGCCACATTTTATGTCGTAATCTTTATATCGATATTGAAACCTGTTGATATCGATATCAAAAGCGGTTGAAATAAGTTGCATCGGGCGGATTGAAATATTTCTCAAGTTGCTCACGGTTGGATTGAATCTTGAACGAAATACCAAAACGGGCTCCCGGGGCGGGTGCTTACACAGGTGTTGCGGAGGCTACATGAACAAACGACGCTCATTATGGAACGTCCTGCTTCTGACTACGGTGATCGCTGGCGTAACGAACGAGACGGCCCGGGCTGCTTCTGCCTCTGGCACGTCCACGGCCGGAAGTGGCAAGGTTGCCCGTTCTGGCGCGGCACATGTTTCCGCCAGTGGGGCCAGCGTTCACCGCACTTCAACGGCGCGTGCCACGCCCCTCGTCTCGCGTCATGACCCTGAACAGCTCAGCGTTCATGCGAGCCACCTGAAGCCGCATGGAGCCGTGGTGTCCATGGGGCAGGCCATGTTCCAGCAGCAGGCGCCGGGCACCAACCCGATGAAGGCCCTGGCAACCATGCCGGGCATCATGTTCAACTCGGACGATCCGCAGGGAACGAACACCTGGTCCCAGCAGCTGTACATGCACGGCTTCCAGCAGCAGGAAATCGGCATGACGCTGGATGGCATGCCGCTGGGTGAAATGACGTACCGCAACTATAACGGTCCGTCTTCGCCGACCACCGCCATTTCCTCTGAAAACGTTGATCGTATCGACGTCTCGCAGTCCGCAGGTGCGGAAGACGTGGCATCGACCAACAACCTCGGCGGCTCGCTGGCCTATGTCTCGTCCACCCCCAAGGACAAGATGGGTGGCAAGGTAACCGGCGGTTTCGGCAGCTATAACAATTACCATACCTTTGTCCGGTTCGACAGCGGCAAGCTGAACAGCAGCGGCACCAAGTTCTTTGCTTCCTACATGCGGCAGGATGCGGAAGTATGGCGCGGTTTTGGTGAGCAGTTCTCGCAGCAGGTCAACGTGAAGCTGGTCCAGCCGATCGGCAATGACAGCAACATCACGGCCTTCTTTGACTGGGACGACCTGCATCAGTATACGCCCCAGGATGAATCTCCGCAGATGCAGCAGGAGCTGGGTTATTACAACTCGAACTATTATAATGGCGGAACCAGCGGGTATATCACCGCAACAAATGCGGCCAACGGTCATTACCCGGGTTATCTTGCAAAAAGCGGCATTTCGGACAAGGGTGATGCGGCATACTACGATGGTGGCACGAACGTCAGTGACGTCATGGGCTACATCAAGGCCGACCTGGCGCTGACCAACAATGTCCGCTGGATCACGACAGCCTATGGCCAGGGTGAAAGCAGCCAGACGACATGGGGCCTGCCGATCGGCAACAATGGCGCAGGCTACGATCCCTCCTACTATACCCACCTGAACCAGACCTACGGGTATACGTCGGCAATGGGTGAAATCGTCAAGGAGCCGTCGATCGAGCGCTTTGGCATCACCTCCAAGGTTCAGTACAATGTGGCGCATAACCACATTACCGGTGGCGTCTGGTACGAGAACAATGCGTATTCCTCGTCCATGTCGATGTATGCGCAGCCGACCGTCCTGGCCAATGGCCAGCTTTCCGGTCCTGTCACCAACACCCTCAGCCATTTCACGAACCCGGTTGAAGGGCTGTTCGGCCAGAACTACAATACGAACACGTTTACCGCGTTCGTGATGGACACCTACAACCCGCTGCCTAACCTTGCCCTGCATTTCGGGTTCAAGGCCCTGCTCAACACCACGCGCGTGGGCGATGGCTACCTGAACCAGTATTATTACGGCAATATCGGCAACATCACGTCGGGTGTAAGCCAGACGATCGCACGTCCCTTCCTGCCGCATGTCGCGGTGGACTGGCACTTCCTGCATAACCATGAACTGTTCTTCGATATTTCGGAAAACGTTCATACCTATGCTGAATCCGGCTACAAGCTGTCCAACTCCCCGTTTGCGGTCAGCCAGGCATCCTACAACACGAACATCAATAGCGATCATCCGGAATATGACTGGACGTTCGCGATTGGTTACCGCTTCACGCATCGCCTGCTTGATGCTTCGGTCTATGCCTACCGGACAAACTTCCACAACCGTCTGCAGTCGGTCAGTGTCGCGGGCCAGTCGGTGCAGAATGCCAGTGGCTACGCCGTCCTGAATACCGGCAGCGTGACCATGAATGGTGTTGATGCGGCCCTGACGCTGCATCCCTTCACCCGCGGCATCATGCGTGGCTTCTCGCTGTCCAACAGCGTCAGCTACAACCATGCCGTGTATGACAACAACTTCAACTATTCAGGCACCGGTGCCTCTACGGCTGGCAAGCGCGTCGTAAACTATCCGCGCTTCATGTACAAAGGCCGTCTGTCCTACGCCTACAAGCGGGCCCTGTTCTACATGGACGGCAGCTATACCGGTGCACGTAGCTATGACTACACTGGGGATTACAACATTCCCGGCTACTGGATGGCTGATCTGGGCATGCAGTACCGCATGGGCAACATGGCCCGTTACAACAAGCACATGGGCTTCATGCAGGATGTGACGTTCTCCTTCAATATCCAGAACCTGGCGAACCAGCACTGGATTGCAACCATGGGCGAAAACGGCAACGCCATGACCGGTGGTTATACCAACCAGTCCATGCTGTTCGGTGCGCCGCGCATGTTCTTCGGTTCGGTGTCCGTGGACTTCTGATCAATCTGGTCTCAACCTTCAGCTTTGTGCCAGAACATATGCTTCCGTATTTACGGGCAGAAAATGATCTGGCTGGAAAACCCCTCCTGTGGAGGGGTTTTCTGCTTTTGGGCATTTTCCGGAATGCTTCAGGCCATCACCCCCATCGGTATCCGGCATGTGCATGATATGGCCTCGCAGGATCACAGTTGAGATGATGCGGGATATGGTGTTTCCATACGCTCGATGATCGCGGACGGGACGCCTTTTTTTCGGATCCATGCTGCATGGCATGGCGCAGGGCTTTCTCCGGAACGATCCGGATGCGGCAGGCTGGTGGCCTGTCGGGAGTTGTATCTTGCCAGTTCATGGTATTGCACCCTGCACGATTAACATGCTGTTTGTTTTGATTTTTCTGCCATCATGCCGTTTTGCGCCGATATCGCGCGCGGGCAACCTGATGCCCATGTTTCAGGGGCAGGAATGGACGCCCTGACGTGCATAATCTGGCGCATCACTCTTTACAGACCGTCCCGCTTCCTGTCCTATGTTCGGGATGAAACTGAAACAATATCCGACTGATGGGCGTGATCCTGTGCGCAGCTTTATTGTGAAGCAGGCATGATCTATTTTCCTGGCGGGCAGAGGCGACCGGTCTCGATATGCCGTGTGCAGGCAGCATGGATGCCCGAGGGCTGTTGAGGATCGTGATTTGATGACCGGCTTCAGGCGCGCACGGGGCCGTGCGAAGCCGGTCATATGTCAGCCCCTTGTTTTTTCAGGAACCAGCATTCTGCATGACTGACACGACCAGTATTCCTCAGCCTTCTTCTTCCGGTTCCAGGCTCAAGCAGCGTCATATCATGATGATTGCACTTGGTGGGGCCATTGGTGCCGGGCTGTTTGTGGGCAGCAGTGCGGTCATTGCCGCAGCGGGGCCAGCCGCGCTGCTGGCATTCGTCGCGGTTGGGCTGCTGGTCATGTTCATCATGCGTATGCTGGGGGAAATGGTTTCCGCCAATCCGGGAAAGGGTTCGTTTGTCGAATATATCCGCGCGGCCCATGGCAATGGCGCAGCCTTTACCGCAGGCTGGCTTTACTGGTTTTTCTGGGTTGTTGCATTGGGCAGCGAAGCCATAGCGGGCGCGATCCTGATTCATGAATGGATCAACCTGCCGGTATGGGTTCTGGCTGCGTCACTGATCATCATGCTGAAGCTGATCAATCTGGCTGCCGTTCATATATTCGGGGAATGCGAATTCTGGCTTTCGGCGATCAAGGTGGTCAGCATCATACTGTTCGTTACGGCTGGCGTGCTTTATATTGCCCATGTGTTCGGGCCCGGTGCGCCCGTCATGCAGAACCTGCTTGGCCATGGTGGATTCTTTCCGCATGGCATGACTGCAATGATTTCCATCATTCCCTCCATCCTGTTTACCATGATCGGGTCGGAAATAGCGACGGTCGCGGCTGGTGAATCCGCCGAACCCGCCCGGAATGTGGCGCGTGTAACCCGTACCATCGGTATCCGCCTTACACTGTTCAACAGCCTGTCCATTGCGCTGATCCTGCTGATCGTTCCATGGTCGGATGCCGTGCCGGGGCACTCGCCCTTTGTGCAGGCCCTGCAGATCATGGGCATACCCGGCGCGGCCTTGGGCATGAAGATCGTGGTGCTTACGGCAGTTCTTTCATGCATGAATTCCAGCCTTTACATCACATCACGCGTATTGGCGGAACTTGCGCGCAATAATGATGCGCCCGCATTTCTCAGGCGACGACCGCAGCAGCATAGCCCGGTCAATGCCATCATCGCCAACTCCGTCGTGGGGGGAATCATCAGTTTCTCCTCGATTCTGGCGCCTGGTACGGTTTTTGCGTTTCTGCTCAGCTGTAGCGGGGGGGTCATCCTATTGGTCTATTCGCTTATCGTGACCTCTTACCTGGTCCTGCGCCGGCAGGCGACAGGGCGGGAACAGCAGGCGTGTTTCCGTATACCGTTCTTCCCTGCCATAAATATTCTCACGCTCGGCGGCGTTATCGTCATTTTCGCAGCGATGTTCCTTGATCCGATGCAGCGCATGGTCGCGATAGCCAGCCTTGGCACATCCATATTTTTTGTGCTGATCCATGTCGGCCGGACCCGTCTGGCTGGCCGGAACCGATAGTGGCCTGCCTGTATGGACAGTGGCCCTGACGGAGCGGGACCATAACCTTGGGGCTGCGCCTCGCACAGATGACCCACCTATCCGGGGCGTCCGCTCGTCTGGCTGACTGTCATGCAGGCTATGGTATGAATCCGGCGGGTCCGTTCCGGATGCCGTCACGTGCAGCCAGGGACGTGCCGTAAAACTTCGTCTCCTTCGTTGCACGGAAGATCATTGCGTTATCGGATGTAATATGTCAGTATACTGATTAAATGATATCGCGGAGGTCTCCATGCGGCCCGTTTATGATCTTGTTCTTCAGGGAGGCACTGTCATCGACCCGATGACAGGCCTGCACCAGGTTGCCGACATTGCGGTGGCAGGCTCCAGGATTGCGGCAGTCGAAAGCCGGATTTCTCCCCCGCTGGCGCGGGAAATCGTCGACGTTTCCGGCAGGATCGTCACTGCGGGCATGATCGATACCCATGGCCATATATATGAGCATGTGACCGGCCGCTTCGGCCTCAATCCTGATCTTGTCGGCGTGCGTTCGGGTGTTACGACAATCATCGACCAAGGTGGCCCGAGTTGCATGACCGTCAACGGTTTCCGCCATTATGTTGCGGAGCCTGCGGATACCCGCGTGCTGGCATTTCTGTCAGCCTACCTTGTTGGCGGGCTGGAGGGGCATCTGTATCCTGAACTGTATGGTCCCGGCCAGACCAATATCGAACACAGCGTGCGTGCGGCACGTGAGAATGCGGATCTTATCCGCGGGATCAAGGCGCATGCCGAAGTGGGCGGCGTTTCGCGCTGGGGGCTGGAGGTCATGCGCATTGGCAAGGCCATTGCCCGTGAGGCGAACATTCCACTTTACATCCATCTTGGCCAGCTATGGCCCACGGCTGCGGATAATCCCGATATCGATGCCGATGAACTTGTGCGCGAACTTCTGCCCATAATGGAAGAAGGAGACGTGCTGGCGCATCCCTTCACCCGTCATCCCGGCGGTTTCATTTCAGAGGAAACCGGGCAGGTTCATCCGGTTATCTGGGCGGCACTGGAGCGTGGCGTCAAGGTTGATGTCGGGCATGGATCGCATTTCTCGTTCGACATGGCGGCCAAGGTGATGGCGGAAGGCATAGTGCCCTATACGCTGGGTGCTGACATGCATGGATACAATGTGCGTGTGCCTTCGGTCACGGATATCGAAGATCGCCAGCTCAATCCGTTTGCAGGCGTCTCCCCGTTCAACCTGACCGTCGCCATGTCGAAACTGCTGTACCTTGGCATGAAGCTGGATGATGTCATTGCAACCGTGACAGCCAACCCGGCCCGGATGATTGGCATGTCCGATACACTCGGTTCGCTTCAGGTGGGACGCGAAGCAGATATTTCCGTACTGGATCTGAAGGAAGGCGCCTTCACCATGTCCGATAACAGTGGCGCGCGCGTCACGGCCCGTCGCATGTTCGTGCCAGAGTTCTGCCTGCGCGGGGGTGTTCGTTTTGAGGCTGACAGCCCCCTGGTTCCGCCACTTGAGGAAGTCGTGGCCGCATAGATGGTATCGCCTGACCCCCGTGGCCGGTGGGGTCTGCTCAGCCAGACCGAGCGTAACCTGGCCTATGACAATGTTGCCGCTGTTCCGGGCAGCCGGGACTGGATGGCGGCCCTGCGGGCGCGCTCGGCGGCATATCGTGTCAGGCACGGGGGGCTTCGCGTGGCGTATGGCGACAGGCCACGCCAGTACTGGACACTTTATCCCGCGCCCCAAAGCGATGCACCATGTCTTGTCTTCATCCATGGCGGGTACTGGCAGTGGAATGCGCCGGAGGATTTTGCGTGGATAGGGCAGGGACTGGCCATGCGTGGCTGGTCCGTGGCCATGCCGGCGCATACACTTGCGCCCGAAGCGTCCCTGCGCGAGATTGTGGCCGAGATGGAGCTTGCCCTGACCTGGCTGCACATGCACCAGGCCGAAACCGGACTTTGTGGTCCGCGGCTTGTGGCGGGATGGTCCGCCGGGGCGACACTTGCGGCCCTTATGCTTGGGCATGAGGGCGTGCGTGCAGCCCTTGCGCTGTCCGGTATTTATGAACTTGGCCCCCTGCGCGATACATATCTGAACACGGCGCTGTCGCTGTCCGATAGCGAGATTGCGGATCTGTCCCCCCTGCGGCAGGATGCTGTGGCCAAACCGATGAGCATGGCCTATGGCAGCCACGAACTGCCTGCGTTATGTGAGGACGCGCGGGCATTTCATGCCCATAGAACCCGGGCGCACCAGCCGGGCTGGCTGGTGCCTGTTGCCGGGGCGAATCACTTCACGGTTCTGGATGCCCTGGCGGAGCCCGATGGCATGCTGGCCGCACTTTGCAGTCTCATGCTCGGGATGGGCTGAGGCATTCCTGAATCCGGACAGTTTCACCTTTCACCTGGAAGATCACATGACCGGACACGACATATCCTATATCGAATCCGATACGATCTATCCGATTCCGGAAAATCGTCGTCATGGGACGGCTTCTTCCCTGTTCAGTCTCTGGTTTGGCAACAATGTCAAATTCCTGACATTGGTCACCGGGTCGCTTGCCGTTTCCGCGTTCCACCTGGGGGTGGTGCCTGCCATTGCGGCGCTGGTGGCCGGGAACGTGATTGGCGCGGCCCTCATGGCGGCGCATGCGGCCCAGGGGCCACGGCTTGGCGTGCCGCAGATGATCCAGAGCCGTGGCCAGTTCGGCAGTTACGGGGCCCTGCTGGCGATAGGCGTGACGCTGCTGATCTATGTCGGATACACGACGTCCGGCATTGCCGTGGCCGGCAATGCGATCCATTCCGCGTTTCCGGCAGTTCCGTCAACGCCTGTTATCGTAACAAGCGGCCTGGCCGCCATGGTGCTTGCGATCATGGGGCATGACGCGATTCATCGCAGTGCCCGGATCATCACGATCTGTTCGGGCATCATCCTTTCGCTATGCACGCTGAAATTCCTTGTGGGCATGAAGTTGCCCGACCATGCCCTGTGGGGAAATGGTTTCACCCTGCGTGACTTTGTCGGTGCCCTGTCCGTTGCCGCGCTGTGGCAGATTTCCTATGCGCCGTATGTTTCCGATTATTCGCGGTATCTGCCTGTCAGGACGGGGCCGTCCGCCGCATTCTGGGCAACCTGGTCCGGGGCGGCGCTGGGGTCATGTCTTCCCATGTTCCTGGGGGTGATACTCGGCGCCGAGGCCCCCAGCGTGGATGTGCTGACAACGTTCAGCACCGGACTTGGGGTTTTTTCCCATCCCATTGTGGTGCTGCTGACGCTGACCCTTGCATGCAATGCGGCCATTGACGTTTATGGCGGCATGCTGGTTGGCATTACGCTGGTACACACTTTTCTGCCCGGGTGGCGGCCGGGGCAGCGTGCGCGGATAGGATTCTGTGTCCTGCTGGCGTTCAGTGGCATCCTTGCGGCTGCGGGAACAGCATCGACGTTCCTGCACAGCTACATGAATTTCCTGTTTCTCATGCTGTATATCCTCATTCCGTGGTCGGCCATCAATCTGGTCGATTACTACATGATCCGGCGTGGAGAGTATGATGTGAAATCATTCTTCCAGCCTGATGGCGGGGTATACGGATATTTCAATACCAGGGCGCTTTTCGCTTATCTGGTCGGTATCATTGTCCAGATACCCTTTGTCGTTTCGGATCTCTACACTGGTCCGGTTGCAAAGATGCTTGGGGGGGCCGACCTGTCATGGTTCGTCGGGCTGGCTGTGGTGTGTCCGCTTTATTTCTTCCTGTGCCGCGATAACGTTGCGGCACAGGCATTGCCGATGGGCGATGTGGGGACGCACGCCGGTTCCTGACGGAAGGGGAATGTTTTCATTCCAAAACCAGAACGGACTTGCTGGACAGAGAAAATCAGTATACTGATCTATTTGAAACCCGAACTGTTCCGCGCACCGGGGCCACGCAATCCGATCATATGTTTTTCTAGTGGCATGGAGAGTACATCATGGCGTTGAAGTCAGTGTCCGAAGAACTCAGTGGCTGCACGGATGCCGCCCTGATCAATGAATGGCATGCCGTTGCTTATTCAACGGATATCGAGAAGGGGAATATCCTTCCCCTGACGCTCCTCGGGCGTGATCTTATCCTGTGGCGATCGGATTCAGGGGAAGTCCATGCCTGGGATGACCTGTGTATCCACCGGGGCGCGCGTCTTTCAAAGGGGTGCATCGCCAATGATACGGTCGTGTGTCCCTATCATGGCTGGCGCTATGATGACACGGGGAGCTGCGTCCTGATCCCTGCGGCACCGGATGAAAAGCCGATGAAAAAGGCCCATGCCATCACCCATTCCGTGCAGGAAAAATATGGTTTCGTCTGGGTGACCTATGGCAAGCCGGCAAAGGACATCCCACCGTTTCCCGAATGGGATGACCCGGAATACCAGAAGGTCCATTGCGGTCCCTATACGTTTCGCTCCGGCTACCGGGCCGTCGAGAACTTCATGGACCCGTCGCATTTTCCGTTCGTGCATGCCGGTGTGAACGGCATTTATGACTGTCCGGACCCGATCCCGCCCTATGATGTCGAGATGACGGAAAATGAAGGGCTCGTAACAAGCGAGGTACGGGTAACGCAGCCCTATGGCGACCCGCGGGAAATACCGGTCACCGCCTATTATGCCTATAAATGTCTTCGTCCCCTTGTTTCCTATTTCAAGAAGCGGCTGGTCATCCAGCGGCCGGAAGACCAGCATCTGGGTAACGAGGCGGACCGTTTCTGCACGTTCCTGACCGTGCAGATGGTCGATGAGAAGACGAGCATCGTGCGTATCTGCTGTGCCACGAACTTTGATCCGCAGCCGACGGAGGCTGAAGTGCGCCGCCGCCAGGATATCGTCTACGCACAGGATTCGGCCATCGTCGATACGCAGCGCCCGGAGCGGATCCCTGTTGACCTGCGGCAGGAACTGCATCACCGTAGTGACCTTCTGGGGCAGAAATATCGCAAATGGCTGCAGCAACTGGAAATTACTTACGGTGTGCTCTAAGCAATCAATATACCGGGCGACTGTCAGCGCAAAGGTAGCCGCCGGGCGGGATATCGTCCTGCTCACGCTCGTGCCGGAAGCGGGAGACAGCCTGCCAGTGGCGCAAGCCGGTGCGCATATCGATGTCCATCTGCCTGACGGGGGGGTGCGACAGTATTCGCTGCTGTCTGCCTCACCGTATCAGATCGCGGTCAAGAATGTGCGTGATGGCCGGGGCGGATCGCGATGGCTGCATGATGATGTGAGGGAGGGGGATGTCCTGACGATCGGAACGCCCCGCAACAATTTTTCCCTGCGTCCGGACAGTTCCGATGTCCTTCTGCTGGCGGGCGGGATCGGTGTGACGGCGCTGCTGTTCATGTATCGTCAACTGACAGGGCAGGGGCGGAATGTTCATCTTCATTACTGGATAAAATCCAGCGCCGATGCCTTGCTGTTTGACCAGCTTGTGGGGCTTGAGCACGTTACGCTGCATGAATGTGGCGGACGCGTGGTGTCGATGCGCTCGCTGATCGCGCAATGTCCTGCCGGAACGGATGTCTACTGCTGCGGGCCGACAAGGATGCTGGAAGAATTCGCCAGCATCACCCGGGATCTGCCGCCAGAGAAGGTCCATGTCGAGAGATTTGCCCCGGTGGTAACGGCTGATGGCGTCACCGACAGGCCGTGCCACCTGAAACTGGCGCGTTCGGGCATGGAGATCGAGGCTGAACCCGGGCAGACGCTTCTGGAGGCCCTGATCGCGGCCGGGGTTGATATGGACTATTCCTGTGAGGAAGGCCTGTGTGGCGCGTGTGAGACCCGGGTGCTGGCGGGACAGCCACTGCATCTTGATACGGTTCGCTCTC
The DNA here is from genome assembly GCF_021295335.1 of Komagataeibacter sp. FNDCF1. NCBI lineage: Bacteria > Pseudomonadati > Pseudomonadota > Alphaproteobacteria > Acetobacterales > Acetobacteraceae > Komagataeibacter > Komagataeibacter sp. FNDCF1. Next base: position 274,670 of record NZ_JAIWOT010000001.1, read on the forward strand.
CTGCCGAGCATGACAGGCTGCACACGATCATGCCCTGCGTTTCACGCAGCCGTTCGGATGAACTGACACTCGATCTTTAGGGTGAAGGATGCGCTGGCCATGCAGCCATATGGTTGCATGGCGGGGCATTGGTGCTGGTGCGGGCTTTCTGCGCTCAGCTGGGCGTCACGGGTGCGCGGCTGTATGCATTGCCTGCTTCCGTCAGGACAAGCAGGGCCTGGATGAATGCGGTCCTGGCGTCATCTGGCAGGGCCTCGATCGTGCGGCTGTGCGCCCGGCGGGCAGGCTCCGCCATCTTTGCCAGGATATCGCGCCCCTGCGCGGTCAGGTAAACCTGCTTTACCCTTCTGTCATGGGTGGCGTTTTCACGTTTCAGCAGGGCGCGTTTTTCCAGTCGCGCCACGACATTGGCTAGTGTTGCCCGGTCAACGCCAATGGACAGCCCCAGCTCGTTCTGGTCTTTTCCCGGATGGAGCTCGACCATTGACATGATGCTGTACTGAACTGGCGTGATATCAAAAGCGCCGCATTCTTCGATGAAAAGTGAAACATGGATCTGATGAAGGCGACGGATGAGAAAGCCTGGCCGATCAAGAATATTGCCTGTCCATTCTTCATCCGCCCCACTGGCGTGTAATGCATCAGGGGTGTGGACAGTTCGGTTCGACTTCATGATGGTACACTACCAAATGATGGATTGATTGCCAAACCCCTCTGTTACGGATGGGGAACCTTCCAGCCAATGGCCTCATGCTCCCCATCCGGGATACCGGTGCACAGGGAAGGAGGCATGCGGCTCCTGCTACGGCCGGTCATCCGTTTTACGGTGATCCAGTTCCGGAATGGACCATACAAGCATTCCGCCGGCTGCCACGCAGGCGGCAAAAAATACGAAAATGCTCCATGAACCGGGGGCAATGCTTCGTGCCCAGCCAATCAGTCCGGTTGCCATGAAACCGGCCAGATTGGATATGCCGCCAATCATCGCCAGTCCCGCCGCAACGGTGGCAGGGTCCTTCAGCAACAGTGAAGGCAGCGCCCAGAACGGGGCCAGGGAGCCTATGATCCCCATGTTGGCCAGTGTGATGAGGATGATGACAAGCAGTAGGTTGCCATGCGCCAGTGGAAGCAGGGCCAGCATCAATGCACCGGTCATGATGGGAATGACAATGTGCCATCGCCGCTCGCCCGTGCGGTCGGAATTCCGGCCGATGGCGATAATGGCCAGCGTCGCACCGAGATTGGGAATGGCGGTCAGGATGCCTGTCCACACCATGGACCGCACGCCCGCGTCACGCAGCAGCGATGGCACCCAGAAGGCAATCGTGTACAGTCCCAGCAGCAGGGCGCCGTCGGCAAGGCCAAGTTTCCAGATCCGGCTGTCACGCAGCGCGACCCTTATGCCATGCAGGATGTGCGTATGCTCCGGCACGACACGATGGGCCATGAGGAGTGCCTTTTCATCCGCGCTCAGGAAATGTGCCGTTTCTATCCGGTCCGGCAGGCGGAAAAAGATCAGTATGCCCAGCAGGACCGGCGGCATGGCCTCCAGAAAAAACAGCCAGCGCCAGCCCTCGATGCCGATCGCCCCCTCCATTCGCCCCAGGATGAGCCCCGAAACCGGCCCCCCGATGACACTGGCCAGGGGAATGCCGACCATGAACCATCCGGTTACCCGGGCACGGTAGGCGGGCGGAAACCATTGTGACAGGTAGAACAGCACGCCGGGCATGAAACCGGCCTCGGCAATGCCGAGAAGCAGCCGCAGGACATAGAACATGCTGGCCGAATGGACCAGCGCCATGGCGCCCGAGCAGATGCCCCATGTAATCAGGATGCGGGCCAGCCACCGCCGTGCGCCAAAACGCATCATGAAGGCATTGCTGGGAACTTCGCACAGGATGTAGCCAAGAAAGAACAGGCCGGTTCCCAGCCCGTATGATGCCTCGCTCATTGACAGGTCGGACAGCATCCGCAGCTTCGCAAAGCCGACATTCACCCGGTCCAGGTAAGAGGCAAGCATCCCCAGGAACAGAAGCGGCAGGAGCCGCCACGCAACGCGCGCGCACAGACGCGGCAGATTGTCGCCCCCATCGGTCATGCGGGGTGAAACGTCGGGATTCACGGTGACATTCATGGCATGCCTCATGTTTCCAGATGGAAACGGGATATGGTGTACGATGTAACGGCATGCGCGGACATGAAACAGTCATGCCATTGGGGAGACAGCACGGCACAGGGTCGATACCGCGCCCGCAGCAGGCCGGCCGGGGCAGGATTCCAGATCATGGCGGAACCACTCTCCAGCCCCTTCGGCCTGCTTGAGGATGGTGGAAAGGATCAGGCCCGCGAACTCACGCTTTCCATAATCGCCTCAATACGCCCCGGACAGCAATGCGCCCCCACCTGGGGCAACGGTTTCCAGTTGCAGCCGGTTCAGCATGGCATAGGTCGTGGCAACCGCCGCACTCAGTACCGGTTTGCCGGTCTGGGCCTCGATGGTCGGGATGACGGGCAGCGAGGGCATCTGCACGCAGGCGGATGCCACGATGGCGTCTGCCTCCGCGTAATTGAGTCCGGCTACGATCGACGGCAGTCTGGACGGGTCATGGCGTGCCACATCAAGGTTGTCCGGAATTTCCAGCGCGATATGGTCAATGACCTCATAGCCTTCGTTTTCCAGGTAATCGATGACAAGGCGGGTCAGGGGCTTCATGTAGGGGGCCACCAGCACGATGCGCCTGGCCTTGAGAACCTTCAGGCCATCAACCAGCGCGCCCGCGCTTGTGACGACGGGCGCCGGACCGCCATTGGTGCGGGTGCACTCATGCAGTCTCTGTTCCGATATGCGGTGATAGCCCAGCCCCATGGACATCGTGGCAACCAGGCAGGCATAGCCCAGCACATCGACATGCGCGTCGCTCAGTTCCAGCGCGCAGCGGTCGGACTGGGCATCCATGGCGCTGAGTTCCTCCTTGCGGACGGTCTTCATGCGCATGCGTGCGGAATGGAATGTAAAGCGTTCGGGCCTGATCAGCTGGCGTGCCGCAAGCAGGGCCGGAATTTCCGTCTCCATGGTCAGGTTGGAACTGGGAACAATCTGGCCAATGCGGTAGGGGTGCGCTCTCATGGGGTCTCCTGTCCTGCGGTGACGTGTTCAATCATGTCAGGATCGTATCAGGCGGGCTGCCGCCCCGGGGGCTTTCGTGCAGCCGTCATGTTGCCGTCCCGCGGTGCATCCATCATGGATGCCGGCATGCGGGACCATCTTCTTGCATTCCTTGTAAGGGCATGGGACCGGTTTCGCAATAAAAATACAATGTGTACATCACATTTTCATCCTGCGCGGCGTCATGGCCGTTCCATGTCCGGCGGCGGGCACGGGGCATATCCTGCCGCCCTGTCCGGTCTTTACCTCAATCATGCGGTGGAAGTGGGATAAGCTGGTGTCGTGACCATTATATGTCCGATATGATCAGCATGATGAAAGAGTCGGGGAATGGAGCGGCAGGGAAGCGTGCCGTACCGTTGATCGGCATCTGGCGCGGTCATTGAATTCGATTGAAACCGCAGGCCGGCCCTTAATGGAAGAGGAAAGCATACCGTGACCACTACGCTGCCCATTATCCAGCAACGCCGGATCGAAGCCAGCATACTCAAGCACGTCTATGATGTGCTGGTGGAAAGCCATGGGCAGGCCATGGCGGCCGAAACCATACGCAGGGCGGTGACCCGCTCCGCCATAGAGCAGGGAGAAGCCATGCGGGCCCGTTTCGACCATATGCCCGACCTGCTGGATTTTGCCGATATCCTGAAATTCTGGACAGCGGATGACGCGCTGACGATCGAGGTGCTTGACGCCACGCCTGCCCGGCTTGATTTCAATGTCCGGCGCTGCCGTTACGCGGAGCTGTATCGTGAGATGGGGCTGGGCGAGATTGGCGCGATCCTGTCGTGCAACCGTGATGGCACGTTCTGCGAAGGGTTCAACCCCGCCATCGTGTTTGAACGCACGCAGACCATAATGGAAGGCGCGGAATACTGCGATTTCCATTATGAGATACCGGCTGATGACAAAACGAATTCAGGTCGATGAAAAATGGCAGTCCCTGAACAGATAAAATCCTATCGAAATGATCTGGCGTCCATCCGCCACGACTTCCATGAATATCCCGAACTCGGCATGGAGGAGTTCCGGACATCCGACATCATCGCCAAGTTGCTGGGGGAGTGGGGTATCACGGTCCACAGGGGCATCGGGGGCGAGACGGGTCTCGTGGGGGTGCTGAAGAACGGTTCTTCCGCGTCCTCCGTCGGGCTGCGTGCGGATATGGATGCGCTGCCCATGGATGAACTGGGCCATGTTCCCTACAAAAGCCGGAATGCCGGCCGCATGCATGCCTGCGGGCATGATGGCCATACCACCATGCTGCTGGGTGCGGCCAGATACCTGGCGGAAACCCGTCAGTTCGACGGAACCGTGAATTTCATTTTCCAGCCGGCGGAAGAAGGCAGCACGGGCGCGGTCGCCATGATCCGTGATGGCCTGTTCGACAGGTTCCCCTGTGACCGTATTTTCGGCATCCATAACTGGCCGGGCATTGATGTTGGCAAAAGCGCCATCAATCGCGGCGCGGTCATGGCGGGGGGCGGTTTTTTTGAAATTGTCGTCAGGGGCGTGGGGTCCCATGCGGCGCGTCCGGACCGCGCGATCGACCCGATGCTGACAGCCTGCCATATTGTCACGGCGCTGCAGTCCATCACGTCGCGCAATATCACCACCGGCAAGGAAGCCGTGGTCAGCGTGACCCGAATTGACGGGGGGCATGCCTATAACATCATTCCCGACTGTGTGGTCATTGGCGGGACATTCCGCTGCTTTGACATGGCGGTACTGCGTGAAATGCGTGAACGCATGCAGGCTATTGCCGCTGGCGTGGCGACGGCTTTCGGTGCCTCGGCAGAGATCCGTTACCCCGTGGAATTCCTGCCCACGATGAATGATCCGCTCTGCACGGACATGATGGCCAGTGCGGCAGAGGAAGCCTGTGGTGTCGGGAATGTGGATCGCAATGCGCAGGCGGTCATGGCATCGGAAGATTTCAGCTACATGCTGGATCAGGTGCCGGGGGCCTATATGTTCCTAGGGAACGGCAATTCGGAAATGCTGCATCACCCGGAATATAATTTCAATGATGGAGCACTGGTCTATGGTGTCGCCACCCTGGCCCGTGTAGCGGAAATGGCCCTGTCAGCCCGTTAGGCGTGTGCACAGGGGCTGTCATGGCAACCCCTTGTTCCTGAAGGATGATTTTTACAACAGGATGCGCGCTGGCAAAGATATTCACCACGCTTTCCCATAATGTGCAGAATGCCCCGGGCCCGGTTCGCCGAATGGTTTTTCAGGGGGCGGGCATCAGGGGAGGGGTGCCTTTCGCGGCCGCGATGATATCTCCGTCATCGAAATAAATTTCTTGACATCGCGGCCCAACCCCAGAAGTCTGCATATATCGCGTATACGTCATTGTTTGATGACGGGAGCCGTTCGGCGGGGCGGAATGGCGTGGAATTAAGGAGTTTGAACGTGGCGAATGGAGTTCGTGTCGGCATTGCAGGGGCCGGGCTTGGGGGTGTTGCGGCAGCTGGTCTGCTCCAGCGCGCGGGGTTTGATGTCATCCTGTTTGATCAGGCCCCCGGTTTCTCGCGCCTTGGCGCGGGTATCCAGTTTGGTCCCAATGTACTCAAGATACTCAGCCATCTGGACGGGCTGGACAAGAAGCTGGAAGCCATTTCCTGCCTGCCTGATTACTGGGTCAGCCGGAAGTGGGATGACGGCACCGTCATGGCCAAAATCCCGCTCAACGCCGAGCATGATCGTTATGGCGCGCCCTATATCACCATCCATCGTGGCGACCTGCACCAGCTCATGCTCGACTGTGTGGAGCCCGCGCGGGTCCGCTGGGGGCACAAGCTGGTCGATTTCCAGGACAATGGCCGCGACGTCACGCTGCAGTTTGAAAATGGCGCGCGCGAGACGGTAGACATCCTGGTGGGGGCCGACGGCATCAATTCGGTGGTGCGCGAGAAGATATTCGGCAAAGACGAAGCCATCTATACCGGCTGGCTTGCCCACCGCGCCATCATTCCCGGCGCCGTGGCAAAGGAACTGGGGGCTGATGTAAACGCGAAGTGGTGGTCCGATGACCGTCATATCGTGTGCTACTATCTCGACCGCAATGAGGACGAGTTCTATCTCGTGACGGGCGAGCCGGGCGAATGGACCAGTCCCGCAGGGCAGATGCCCAGCACGCGGGCGGAATTCAAGGCGGCGTTCAAGGGTTTCCACCCGCTTGTGCAGGGATATATCGACGCGACGGACGTCGTGACCAAATGGCCGCTCAAGACACGCGCGCCGCTGCCGCAGTGGTATGAGGGGCGCGTGGTGCTGCTGGGTGATTCCTGCCACCCCATGAAGCCGCATATGGCACAGGGTGCCGCGATGGCGGTGGAAGATGCCGCCGTGCTGACACGCTGCATGGAACTGCTGGGCACGAAGGATCCGGTCCGGACATTCCGGGCCTACTGTAATGCGCGCCGGGAACGCGCGACAAAGGTCCAGTCGATTTCCAACGCCAATACGTGGCTGCGCCAGCCTGAAGATCCGTACTGGTGCTACGGCGACAATGTCTACGATCTCGAGATCGATGCCTGATTGAACCCGGGGGACTGCAATGGCGGTCAGCTTCTTTCTAACAGTCAACGGCCGCCGGCATGAGGTAAGGGCGGCGGCCGATACGCCCCTGCTTGCGGTGCTGCGTAACGACCTTGGTCTGAATGGCCCGAAATATGGCTGTGGACTGGGAGAGTGCGGGGCCTGCACGGTCCTGCTGGATGGCAGGGCGGCGAGAAGCTGCGTCATGCGTGTCGATACGGCGTCACGATACGCCATTACAACGCTGGAGGGTCTGGCCGGTGACGGGCTGGACCCGGTGCAGCAGGCCTTTGTCACGGCGCAGGCTGCGCAGTGCGGCTACTGCCTGAATGGCATGGTCATGACGCTGCGCGCCTTCCTGAATGTGACACCCAACCCGGATGAAAAGGCACTGAAGGAAGCATTGCGCTACAATCTGTGCCGCTGCGGCACGCATGTGGAGATCATGCGGGCGGCGCGTATTGCCGCGGGCCTGGAAAACGGGACGCCGACATGAGCACGCCATCTTCCACCCGTACGGGCTGGCTACGCATCTACCGCGCGGCACTTCCGCCCAAGGGGCTGGCCGCACGTGGCGAATTCATCGCGCGGGATGAAACGCTTGTGGAAATTGGCGCGGACAGCCAGGTCCGGGCCTTCTGCGGGCATGTCGACCTGGGCACCGGCATCGCCACCTCTCTGGCGCAGATCATTGCCGACGAACTGGATGCGCGACCGGGGCAGGTGCGCATGGTCCTGGGCCATACCGACGAGACGCCGGACCAGGGTGCGACCATTGCCAGCGAGACGATACAGGTTACATCCCGGCCGCTGCGCAAGGCGGCCGCGCAGGCGCGACGCCTGCTGCTTGAACGCGCGGCGGAACTGACCCAGCGACCGGTGGAGGATCTTTCATTCCGGGATGGCGAACTGGTCTGTGAGCCTTCGCTGGCGCGCGGGCCCATGACACTGGGCGACCTGGTGGCGGGTGTGGAAACCCGCGTCCTGCTGGATGAGACGGTTCTGGTCAAGAAACCATCCGAATACCGTGTTGTGGGTTCGGAAATGCCCCGCGTGGATATTCCCGACAAGGTAACGGGACAGGCGGTTTACGTACATGATGTCCGGGTGGAGGGCATGCTGCATGCCCGTGTCGTCAGGCCCCCCTATGACGGGTACGACCATGGTCCGTTCGTGGCCCGTTCGCTCCTGTCGGTTGACCGGGCATCGGTGGCGGATATCCCCGGCGTGGTGGATGTTGTTGTCATCGGGGATTTTGTCGGTGTCGTGGCAGAGCGGGAGGAGCAGGCGGTCGAGGCCGCCAGCCGGCTGAAGGTGGAATGGGCGCCTGTGGCCCTGCCGGACCTGTCCGACCCGATGGAGGCGATACGCTCCAATCCGTATGAACCCCGTGTGGTGCTGGACCGCGGGCAGGTGGATGCGGAACTGGACACGCTTGCCCACCGGCTGGACCGGGAATACCACTGGCCCTACCAGATGCATGGCTCCATCGGGCCATCCTGTTCGGTGGCCCGGTGGGTGGATGGACAGCTGACCGTATGGTCCGGCACCCAGAACCCGCACATGCTGCGCGCGGACCTGGCCGTGCTGATGGGGATGTCCATTGCCGATATCCATGTCATCCGGCATGAAGCCGCGGGCTGTTACGGGCGCAACTGCGCGGATGACGTAGGGGGGGATGCCGCCCTTCTGGCGCGCGCGGTCGGGCGTCCGGTCCGTGTCCAGCTCTCGCGTGAGCAGGAACACGTATGGGAGCCCAAGGGTGCCGCCCAGCTCATCAGCATCCGTGGCGGGCTGGACGGCCAGGGTAATCCGGTGGCCTATGACCTGGATACCAGCTATCCGTCCAATGTCTCCCCCCTGCTGGCGCTGGTCCTGACGGGTATCGTGCCGGCGGCGGTGCCACCCGTTGCCCAGATGGGGGACCGTACCTCCATTCCGCCTTACGACTATGCCAATGCGCGCATAACGGTAAAGGACATGCCACCGATTGCCCGGGCCTCATGGTTCCGCGGCGTGTCCGCCATGCCCAACAGCTTCGCGCATGACAGCTATATCGATGAACTGGCGGCACAGGCGGGTGTCGACCCGATCGAATACCGCCTGCGTCACCTGCCTGACCAGCGCGCGGCGGAACTGCTGCGCGCCACGGCCGATCGTGCCGGCTGGGTCACGCGCAGCGGGCCGGTCTCGCCGGACCTGTCCGCGCGCGTGCTGCGCGGGCGGGGGGCGGCCTATGCCCAATATGTACATGGCACCTTTCCCGGCATGCCGGCGGCATGGTCGGCATGGATTGCCGATGTGGAAGTGGACCGCCTGACCGGTCTTGTAACGGTCACCCGCGCGGTGGTGGGACAGGACGCGGGGCTTATGATCAATCCCGCCGGTGTGCGCCACCAGCTTCATGGCAACGTCATCCAGTCCACCAGCCGTGCCCTGACCGAGGAGGTACGTTTTGACGGACAGGGCGTGGAGAGCAGGGAGTGGGGCGGCTATCCGCTGATCACCTTCCCCGACATTCCCGAAATCGACCCCGTGCTGATGAAGCGCGACGACCAGCCCCCCATGGGGGCGGGTGAATCAACATCCGTGCCAAGTGCCGCCGCCATTGCCAATGCGCTGTATGATGCAACCGGCGTGCGTTTTCGGGACGTTCCCTTCACGCCTGAAAAAGTCAAGGCCCGCCTGGATGAAGCGCTTGGCCCGGTGCAGGCCGGAAGCCGCCAGCCACTACCCGCGCTGCATGCGCGTGGCGAGGCACCCAGACCCGCCATGGCAGGGAACGGCTGGTGGAACAGGATGCGCACGGGCGGTCTTGCCGTGGCTTTTGCCGCTGCGGGGGGCGCACTGGCAACCCTTTCCCCATGGCGTCCGGCCATTGCCCCGGTCGAGCCACCTGATCCGGCGCTGTTTTCCAGCGCTGCGGTGGCCAGGGGCGCGCAGGTTGCCGCCGCGGGCGACTGCGCGGTGTGTCATACGGCGCCCGGCGGGGTGACCAATGCCGGTGGTTTTGCGCTGGAGACACCTTTTGGCATCATCCATACCACCAATCTGACACCGGACCCGGAAACCGGGCTGGGACGGTGGTCTTATGAAGCCTTTGCCCGTGCCATGCGCCACGGGATCAGCCGCGACGGGCATCATCTCTATCCCGCCTTTCCCTACACCGCATTTGCCAAGACCAGCGAGAACGACATGCAGGCGCTGTACGCCTATATCATGTCCCAGAAGCCGGTCCGTAACGAGATACCGCAGACCCGGCTGAAATTCCCCTACAACCTGCGTTTCACCCTGGCTGGCTGGAATACCATGTTCCATGACCCGGCACCCTTTACCCCCGATCCCGCCCGTTCAGCACAGTGGAACCGCGGGGCCTACCTGGTCGAAGGGCTGGGGCACTGTTCGGCCTGTCATTCCCCGCGTAACGCGCTGGGGGCGGAACGGTGGCGGAAAAGCTATCTTGCGGGCGGGGAGGCGGAAGGCTGGACGGCACCTGCCCTGTCGGCCCTGTCCACATCCCCGCTACCGTGGAGCGAGGCGGATCTGTACGACTATCTCCGCACCGGATACAGCCGCAATCACGGTCCTGCTGGCGGCCCCATGGCCCCGGTCGTGCATGCCATGACGGCCCTGCCGGATGATGATGTGAAGGCCATCGCGCATTATGTGGCCTCGTTTGACACGCGTGAGGCGGATCAGGCAGTACAGACACGGCGGGAGGCGGTTCTTGCCCAGACGCGTGAGCGGCAGGACGTTACGCGGGGCGAGGGGGCACGGCTGTACCAGGGCGCCTGCGCCGCCTGCCATGAAGGGGAGGGCGCGCATCTGTTCGGCACCCGGCCACAACTGGCGCTGAACAGCAACATATGGGCGGACAGCCCCGATAACCTGATCCGTATCCTGCTTGATGGCGTGCCCGCGCCGGTCCATTCGGCGCAGACCGTCATGCCCGCGTACCGGAACCTGATGTCAGACAGGCAGCTTGCGCAACTGATCGGCTATCTGCGTGATACGGTCGCGGCGGGCAAACCCGCATGGACGGATCTGGAAGCCGCCATCGCCAGGATCCGCGCGCAGGGCGCGGTAGGGCACTGATGGTCAACAGGTTCGCCCCATGGCGGCGCGTATGCCGTGATGACGCGGTCGCGTCTGATGGATATCCTGATGTGGCCGTGCATATCCGGCCTGTGTTTCCGCCTTTTTCATGGTCCCCCGGCATCCGGCCGTACAATGGCAGCCCGGTGGGCCGGACAGGGGCCGATGACCGGGCCGCTCATGCTGCCGCAATGCCTGCGGCGGTCGTGCCCGACCAGATTTTTTCATCCGGAACAGAAGTGAGGATGGCATCCCATGCCCGTAAGTGACTTTGAACTCATCCAGTCCTGGCGACAGGTCCTTGATCTTTCCGGGCTTGCGGCCGGTCAGTCCGTCGCACTCCTGACCTCGCAGGGCACCAATGAGCAGACATTGCGCTGCGCCATCATTGCCGTCCAGGAAAAGGGCGCGATCGCCAACCGCCTTGACCTGCAGCCTGTCAACGGCGCGGCTTCGTTCTCCCGCGACCCGCTGGCATTTGTCGGCACCACGCCGCTGACGAACAACCGTGCGGCGGTCGAGATGCTCAAGGCCAGTGACATGGTCCTTGATCTCATGACTCTGCTGTTCTCGGCGGAACAGCATGAGATACTGGCCGCCGGCGGGCGCATCCTGCTGGCGGTGGAACCGCCCGAGGTGCTGGTGCGCATGACGCCCACGGCACAGGACCGCGAGCGGGTACTGGCGGCTTCCCGCAAGCTGCAGGCGGCAAAGGTCATGCGCGTGACATCGCACGCCGGGACGGATGCATCCTTTGCGCTGGGAGATTACCCGATGCTAGAGGAATACGGCTTTGTCGACCGGCCGGGCCGGTGGGACCACTGGCCCAGCGGCTTCCTGGCCACATGGTCCAACGAAGGCTCGGCAGAGGGCACGATCGTGCTGGCGCCGGGCGATATCCTGCTGCCGCAGAAAAATTACCTGACCGCGCCGGTGACCTGTCACCTTGAAAAAGGCTATGTCCGTGCGATCGAGGGCGGGTTCGAGGCGGATCACCTGCGCGACTACATGGACAGCTTCAATGACCCGGAGGTGTACGCGGTCTCGCATATCGGCTGGGGCCTGCAGCATCGTGCCCACTGGTCGGTCATGGGTTTTTATGACCGTGAAGCCAGCATCGGCATGGACCCGCGTGCCTGCGCGGGGAATTTCCTGTGGTCGACAGGACCGAACAACGAGGCCGGCGGCACGCGTGATACCGCCTGCCATATCGATATTCCCATGCGCGGCTGCACGGTCATGCTGGATGGTGTGCCGGTGGTGAAGGATGGACAGCTTCAGGAGGACGTATGATGACTGACGAGACCGGTCGGGACGAAGAACGCTATCGCCGCCAGGGCTTTGGCAACGAGATGGGCATGGTGGGCAGGACCGGCCTGCTGATCATCGATTTTGTAAACGGTTTTGCCGACCCGGATGCTTTTGGTGGCGGGAACATACCGCAGGCCATTGCCCGCACCCGCACATTGCTGGCGCGTGCCCGCCAGCTTGGATGGAAGGTGGCCCATACCCGCATCGTCTTTGCCGATGACGGTTCGGATGCCAACATCTTCTCGCTCAAGGTCCCGACCATGCTGGGGCTGACGGAAACCAATCCGGCATCCGCCATCGTGCCCGAACTGGAGCCCATGCCGGGTGAATATGTGGTGCGCAAGACCGCGCCATCGGCATTTGCCGGCACGCCCTTGGCTGCGTGGCTTGTCTCGCACGGCATCCAGACACTGGTGGTGGCGGGGTGCGTGACCTCGGGCTGTGTGCGTGCCAGCGTGCTGGACGCCATGCAGAACGGCTTCCGGCCCATCGTCATTTCGGATTGCGTGGGGGACCGGGCCATCGGCCCGCATGAAGCCAACCTGTTCGACATGGCGCAGAAATGCGGGGATGTGATCGATCTCGACACGCTTCTCTCCCGCCTGCCCAATACCTGAAAACCAAGGGAATATCATGACTGATACCAGCCTGCTTTACGGGGCGAATGTCCACGCCAACGGCATCCGCCAGCATTATCTGCGCTATGGTGGCAAGGGTACGCCGCTGGTGCTGGTGCCCGGCATTACCAGCCCCGCCATTACATGGGGTTTTGTTGCCGAGCGCCTGGCCGAGAAACATGATGTATATGTGCTGGATGTGCGTGGGCGCGGCCTGTCCGCCACCGGGCCGGACCTGGATTATGATCTGGACAGCTATGCGGCGGATGTAAGGGGGCTGATCGATACGCTTGGCCTGAAGGATGTCACGCTTCTCGGGCATTCCATGGGGGCACGGATCGCGATCCGCGCCGGGCGGATCAATGATGCATCCCTGGCCCGGCTGGTGCTGGTGGACCCGCCTGTCAGCGGGCCGGGGCGCAGGGCCTATCCCTCCCGTCTGGAATGGTACACGGAATCAATCCATCTTGCCCGCAAGGGCATGACGGCGGAAGACATGCGCCGTTTCTGCCCGACATGGACGCAGGAACAGCTGGAACTGCGGGCCGAATGGCTGCATACCTGCGATGAGCTGGCCACGCGCATCTCGTTCGAGAGATTCCATACCGAGGATATCCATCAGGATCTTCCCCATCTCAAGGTACCGGCCCGTCTTGTTGTCGCTACCCGTGGGGGGGTGATCCAGGCGGAGGACGAGACTGAAATCAAATCCCTCAATCCCGCGATCGAGATCGTCCACGTACCCGACGCAGGCCACATGATCCCGTGGGACAACCTGCCCGGATTTGTTGAAGCCGTATTGTAACGGTATTCCCGCAGGCCCGCACCCCGCATGCCAATGCGGGGTGTGGCGTCCGTGCCCGCCCGGTGCACGTGCTCAGTCGGCGGTAATGGCGGGCAGTTCCTTGCGCAGGTCATCGTGTGTTTCACGGATATGGTCACGCACCATGTTCAGGACCGTGTCGGAATCGCCTGCCAGCCAGGCCCTGAGGATATCCTCATGCTGGATGTTGGCGCGCTCGGGCCGTCCCTGAGGGCCGAGATGAAAGCGGACATAGCGGTCGGCAATGACATTCAGCCGTTCGATCATGGTGTATGTCAGATTGCCCGAGGCCGGGCGGATCAGCGCCATGTGGAAGGCGCGGTTGCATTCCCCCCAGTCGGCATCATCCTGCATGCCGCATGAACACAGGGCATCGAACGCCCTGCGTGCCGCAACGTGATCGGCTGTGCCGGCCGCGGCGCAGCCGGCGGCTGTCGCCCCGGGTTCGAGCTGGAGGCGCAGGTGGAAAACCTCATCCGCTTCCTCAGCACTCAGCGGATTGACCATGAAGCCGCGATTGGGATGGGATCTGACCAGGCCATCCTGTTCAAGCCGTGCAAGGGCCTCGCGCAGCGGGATCTTGCTGATCCCCAGTTCGGCCGCAATCGTATCCTGCCGTACCGGTTCACCCTCTTCCAGTATGCCCTTGAGGATGCGCTCGCGGATGAGATGATAAAGCTGGTCCGCAAGGGTCCGTATCTGGAGGGATGATCTGGCACGTATGCTGCCCATGCGTCAGGGGCCTCCATGATGGAAAACTGGGTCCACAAGCATATCAGGTTACCTGGAAGCCGTCGTGGAAAACATCTTCGCGGTCAATCCAGATGGTGTTGAACCCGGTGGAAATGGCGGTTCCCGTAATAAGTGGCACAATGGCAGGATGGTTGCCTACCGTGGTTTCACGTTCGATCTGCCCGGTAAAGCGGCTATGGATATAGCTTTCATGAATGAAGGGCTGGCCGGTGCCGATGATGCCCTTGTGCCACAGATGCGCCAGCCGGGCCGACGTGCCGGTGCCGCAGGGGCTGCGGTCAATCGCCTTGTCACCGTAGAATACGGCGTTGCGCCCCTGTGTGGCGGGGTTTTCACCCGGTTCCGCCCAGAGCACGTGGCTTACGCCGTTGATTCGGTCATCCAGCGGGTGCACCGGGGTATAGGCTTCACGCACCAGCCTGCGGATGACGGGGCTGAGTTCGAGAATGCGCTTCGCCCCCAGATCGTCAAGCGAGCGGTAATTGCCCTGCGGCTCGACGATGGCATAGAAGTTGCCACCATAGGACACATCGACCGTAAGCGGGCCAAAATCCGGGACATCAATGGTGATGCCGGTTTTGGCAACCCACGCGGGTACGTTGCGAATGGTGACGGAGGTGACACGGTTGCCCTTGCTGGCATATGCGATCTCGATGATCCCTGCCGGGACTTCCAGCCGCAGCCGCCCTTCTTCCCGCGGGGTCAGCAGGCCGTTTTCCAGCGCGAACGTGACCATGCCGATCGTGCCATGGCCGCACATGGGCAGGCAGCCGCTGGTTTCGATGAACAGGATGCCACCATCCGTGTCGGGCTGCGTCGGTGGATAGAGGAACCCGCCAGACATCATGTCATGCCCGCGTGGCTCGAAGCACAGGCCGGTGCGGATCCAGTCGAAGCGCGCCAGGAAATCCTGCCGCCGTTCGCTCATGTTCGCGCCACGCAGCAGGGGCGCGCCACCCGCGACCAGACGTACGGGGTTGCCTGCCGTATGGCCATCAATACAGAAAAACGTGTGACGCATCGTCACTCCCCTGTTGCCATGATCAAGATATCGTTCACGCGGCCATGCGGCCCGTGCCGGATACGGCGCGATGCGTCCGGCACGGGGCCTGCCTGGCGGGTATGCGGGCCTGCGGCCCGTCGCTTCAGCGGGCGCTGGGGCGGGTTGCCGCCGCTTTTTCAACCATGGCGGTCACTTCGGCGCGGCGCGCGCCTTCCAGCACCATGCGGGGCATGCGCACACGCTCGTTGCCACGGCCCATGATCTGCTCGGCCAGCTTGATTGTCTGGACCAGGTCATGGTCCGCATCCAGATGCAGCAGCGGCATGAACCAGCGATAGATCTCGCGTGCGCGGGCAATGTCACCCTTCTGAAGGGCCTCCACCAGTTCCACCGATTCCTGCGGGAACGCACTGGTCAGGCCGGAAATCCAGCCCGCGGCCCCCAGCAGCAGCCCTTCGAAGGCCACGTCGTCTAGGCCCGCCATCATGATGTAGCGGTCCCCGAATTCGTTGACGACGTCGGTATAGCGACGCGTATCGGCCGAGCTTTCCTTCAGCGCGACAATGGTTTCCATGTCCGTCAGTTCGCGCAGCACGTCCATGCTCATGTTCACGCGGTAGGCGGTGGGATTGTTGTACAGCATGATCGGCAGGTCGGTCGCCGTTGCCACGGATTTGAGATGCGTGACCAGTTCCAGTTCCTTGGGCACATACACCATGGCAGGCAGGACCATCAGCGCATCGGCGCCGATCCGTTCGGCTTCGATCGCGAAGCGGACGGCACGCGGCGTGGTCAGTTCCGACACGCCGACAATAACAGGCACGCGGCCCTTGGCCGTTTCGCACGCGGCGGCAAGAAGCTTGAGTTTTTCTTCGGGTTCCAGTGAATTGTTTTCACCACATGTACCCATGATCGTCAGGCCATGCACGCCATCTTCGATCAGGTTGTCCAGAACTTTCTGTGTCGCGGCGAAGTCGATCGACAGATCATCCGCAAACTGTGTTGTCGCTGCAGGAAAAACGCCCGTCCACTGCATGGAAAGTCTCCTCTTGATTTCGGTCTCATTTCGTTTATCGTATACTAAATGATTTGGAAAGGATGAAAACAGCTCTATGGTCCCGAATTCCGGTCGTGCTTCATCCGCCGTCGTGGTCGGGGGCGGGGTTGTCGGTCTGGCCTGCGCCCTGCGCCTGCGCAGCCGGGGGATTAGGGTCTGCATCATCAATGATGGCGCGCCGACGGACGCCGCATCCTGGGGCAATGCCGGGCATATCGCAACGGAACAGGTCATGCCGCTGGCCACGCCGCGGATGGTACTGTCCGCACCCCGGCGCATGTTCGCGCTGACGGGCGGCGCGCTGGATATCGGCTGGCGCTATCCGGGCACATGGCTGCCATGGTGCCTGCGTTACCTGCACGCGTGCACGCCTGCCATGGCGCGGCGTGGCCAGGCGGCGCTGCGCAGGGTGCTGGCTGACGCGCTGCCCGCGTGGCGGCGGATGGTGGCGGATATCGGCGCGCAAGACCTGCTGATCGAAGGCGGCCACCTCATGGTGTGGCAGGGACAGGACGATCCGGCTGCCGCCATGCGCGCCATCATGCAAGATGACATGGGCACGGCCACCGCACGCCCCATGACGGCGGGCGAACGCGATGCGCTATCGGGCCTGCTGGGGGCCGCGCCACGCGGGGGGCTGGTCTTTTCCGGTACGGGGCAGGTCGCGGCGCCGGGCAGGGTGCTGGAGGCGTTGCGTGCGCATCTGTCTGCCGATGCAGGGTGTGAAATCCTGTCCGCACGTGTGGCGGAGGTCATGTCGACAGCGGCGGGTCCGGTTGCATGTCTGGCGGACGGAACACGTCGCGCATCCGATATCGTCGTCCTGGCTGCCGGTATCGGCACGCGCGGGCTTGTGCGCGGCTGGACCCCGCCGCTGATCGCGGAACGGGGGTATTCCATAGAATGGGACCATGGCGGGGCGCCTGCCGTTCCCCCCATGGTATTTGCCGACCATTCGTATATCGTGACGCGGTTTGGTGCGCGCATGCGGGCTTCGACCTTTGTTGAATTCACCCGGCCCGATGCTGCGCCGGACCCGCGCAAATGGGCGTGCCTGGAGCGTCGGGTGCGGGAATCCGGCCTGCCGGTCCACTCCGCCTTTTCACGGTGGATCGGCAGCCGGCCGACACTGCCGGACTATCTGCCCGCCATCGGCCCGCTGCCCGGCATGCCGGGCGTGATCGCGGCATGCGGGCATCAGCATCTTGGCCTGACGCTGGCGCCCCTGACGGGAGAACTGGTTGCAGCCCTCGCCATCGGGGCGGCGCCGGGCAGCCTGATCCGGCCATTCCGGCCCGACCGGTTCGGTTCGTGAGCACGGACTTCCCACAATCATAACGAAACAGGACAGGAAACAGACCATGACGTTGACAGGCACCCTTCTGGTTGGCGCGCGCGACGTGACGGCGGAGAAACATTTCCGTGCGGTCAACCCCGCCACGGGCGAACAGCTTGAACCGGACTTCGCCTGCGCCACCCAGGCGGACGTGGATGCCGCCTGCCGCCTGGCCGCCGGGGCATTCGATCCCTACCGCGCCCTGTCCTTTGCCGCCCGGGCGGATTTTCTGGACACGATCGCCCGCTGCCTGGGCGAGGATACCGATGCCATCGTGGCCCGCGCCGGGCTGGAGACCGCCCTGCCGGAAGCACGGCTGAAGGGGGAGATGGGACGCACCATGGGGCAGCTGCGTCTGTTCGCGACACTGGTGCGCCAGGGCGAATGGAGCGAACCACGGATCGACCCCGCCCGGCCCGACCGCACGCCCATGCCGCGTGCCGACCTGCGTCAGCGCCAGATTGGCGTGGGGCCGGTGGCGGTATTTGGCGCCAGCAATTTCCCGCTCGCCTTCTCCGTAGCCGGGGGGGATACGGTTTCGGCGCTGGCGGCGGGATGCCCCGTGGTCTGCCGCGCCCATCCGGCCCATCCCGGCACGGGTGAACTGGTCGGGCGTGCAATCCGTCGGGCAATCACGGCCTGCGGCCTGCCGGAGGGCGTGTTCTCGCTGCTGGGCGGGTCCGGCCATGACGTGGGTGGCTGGCTGGTGCAGCACCCGGCCATCATGGCGGTGGGCTTTACCGGTTCCTATGCCGGCGGCATGGCGATCGCGGCCCTCGCCGCACAGCGGGCGGTTCCCATCCCGGTCTTTGCGGAAATGGGCAGCATCAATCCGGTCTATCTCTGCCCGCAGGCCCTTGCCGCGCGCACGGACAGCCTTGCAACCGGTTTTGTCGCTTCCCTGACCATGGGGGTGGGACAGTTCTGTACCAATCCCGGCATCATCATCGCACCCGAGGGCGCGGCATTCGAGGAATTCGTGCGTCTGTCAGCCCAGGCCATCGCCACGCGCGATGCCGGTGTGATGCTGACGGCGGGCATCTGCACGGCCTATGACAGTGGCACTGCAGCCCTGGCGCAGCGCCCGGGTGTGACGCGCGTCGGCGTGGGGCATGAAGGAACAGGTCCCAATCGGGCGCAGCCCATGCTGCTGCGCACCACGGCAAAGGATTTCATGCGCGATCCGGCCATGCGCCATGAAATCTTTGGCCCGGTCTCGCTGCTGGTATCCTACGCCGATGAAGCGGAACTGCATGCCCTGACGGAAAGCCTGGACGGGCAGCTGACCATTACGCTGCAGATGGATGAAAATGATACGGCGTACGCCCGTGGCCTGCTGCCCGTATTCGAACGCAAGGCCGGCCGGATCCTGGTCAATGCATGGCCCACGGGGGTCGAGGTCTGTCATGCCATGGTGCATGGCGGTCCGTTCCCCGCCACGACGGATGCGCGCACCACATCGGTCGGGACGGCTGCGATCAAGCGCTTCCTGCGCCCGGTCTGCTATCAGGACCTGCCCGATGTACTGCTGCCGCCGGAACTGGCGCGTGACAACCCGCTGGGGCTGAGCCGCCTGGTTGATGGTACGATGCAGTCCCGCTGAAGCCCTTCCAACCGGACAGGCATGACGTGGCTGCCACAGATCGTGCCGTGCCTGTTCCCCTCCGCCAGAGAGATGTGCCATGACCCGGCAGCAACCGGCATTTTCGCGTTCCCTTTCGCTTCTTGACCTCATCATGCTGGGGTTCGGGGCGGTTTTCGGCTCGGGCTGGCTGTTTGCCGCATCGCATGTGGCGGCCATTGCCGGGCCTGCCAGCATCCTGTCATGGCTGGCCGGGGGGATAGCCGTCCTGCTGCTGGGACTGGTTTACTGCGAACTGGCCGCCGCACTGCCGGAAGCGGGCGGCATGATCCGCTATCCCGCCTATGCGCATGGCCCCCTGCTTGGCGGGCTGCTGGGGTTCATTACGGTCATTGCCTATTCCAGCCTGATCTCGATCGAGATCATCGCCGCGCGGCAATATGCGGGGTCCTGGTTTCCGGCACTGACGGCCAACAAGGCGGGCGATGCGACGCTGCTGGGCTGGATGGCGCAGTTCGTGGTCCTGCTGGGCATGCTCCGGCTCAACATATCGGGCGTGAAGACATTTGCCCTGTTCAACAACATCATCACGGTATTCAAGTTCATCGTGCCGGTACTGGTGACGGTGATGCTGCTGCTGCACCTGCGTGCCGCCAATTTCACCACATGGGGCTTTGCCCCCTTTGGCCAGCAGAGCATCGAGGCCGCCGTTTCCGTCGGGGGCATCATTTTTGCCTATCTGGGCCTTACTCCCATCATTGCCGTCGCGAGCGAGGTGGATAACCCGCAGCGGACCATTCCCATTGCGCTGACGCTGTCGGTCCTTCTGGCAACGCTGGTCTATATCCTGCTGCAGGTCGCCTTTATCGGGTCCGTCCCGACCGACCTGCTGGCGGCCAGGGGGTGGAGTGGCATCGACCGTGTGCTGCCCCTGCCGTTCCATGACATCGCACTGGTACTGGGGCTGGGCTGGCTTGGCTCTGCCGTCGTGATCGACGCCGTGATTTCCCCCACGGGAACCGGGAACATCTACATGGGCTCCACCGCGCGCATCATCTATGCATGGTCGCGTTCAGGCACGTTCCTGCCGTGGTTCGCGCATCTTGATTCACGGCATCACGTGCCCCGGCGTGCGACATTCCTGACGTTCGGCCTGTGCGTTTTCTGGATGCTGCCCTTTCCATCATGGGAAGCGCTGATCGGTGTCGTATCTTCCGCACTGATCATGAGCTACGCCTTCGCGCCGGTGGCGGCGGCGGCATTGCGGCGTTCCGCGCCGGACCTGCACCGGCCTTTCCGCGTGTCGTGCATGCGGGTGCTGGGGCCGGTCTCGTTCATGATCGCCAGCCTGATCGTGTTCTGGTCGGGGTGGCATACCCTGTCGTGGCTGCTTTCCGTCCAGCTGGCTTTCGGGCTGGTCTACCTTGGCGTGCAGGGCTTTCGGGACATGGCCGCCATGCGCGAGAACCTGCGCAGCAGCGCGTGGGTGCTGGTCTATTTCATGGGGATGCTGGTCCTGTCCGCAACCGGGTCGCTGGGGGGGTACGATATCGTGCCCCGGCCGTTCGATGACATGGCGGTGGCGCTGTTCGCCGCGGTGATCTTCGTATGGGGCGAGCGCACGGCGCATCGTGACATGAAGCTGCCTTCCACCCCGACCGACGCGGGAGTGGTGGAGGACATCCGGGCAATCATCGCAAACGAACCCACGGTTTCCACCTGATGGCCGGATACGTGCGGTGAAGGCGTTTGACCCGCTGCATGTAGCGCGAAGGCAGGGCAGGTTGTGCCAATGTCGCATACAATGTATCCACATGTCTGAATTGTTCACGAATCATAAGTTTATTTGCATATCGGCCATTCCATCAGGGAATGGGTATGGCCCTCCAATATCCCCTGCGCGCAGTAGCGGCTGAGGGGAAATGATAGTAACGGATTAAGAACGTGTTTTGCCTGCACCCTGTCCAGACAGGGTCTGCCGTAAGGCTTTTCCTGATTTTCTGAATGAAAGAATACGTGCATGAAAAATGATCCGCGCAGCCATGGCCTCTGGGAACAGTCAGCGCCCCCGCCACCGGCAACATCACCGCTACGGGGGCATGTAGATGTGGATGTCGCCATTGTCGGGGCAGGTTATACCGGCCTGTCCGCGGCACTGCACCTGGCCGAGCAGGGACGCGGCGTAGCCGTGCTGGAAGCCGAGGAAATCGGCTTTGGCGGGTCGGGCCGCAATGTCGGACTGGTCAATGCCGGGCTGTGGGTCATGCCCAATTACCTTCTTTCCACGCTGGGCCATGAAATGGGCCACCGCGTGCTTGACCTGCTGGGGAACGGGCCGCGGACGGTGTTCGACCTGATCGCAAAGCACGATATCAGCTGCGAGGCTGAACCGACCGGCACCCTGCATTGCGCGGTAGGCCAGAAGGGGCTGGAAAACCTGCGTGAACGTGAATGCCAGTGGCAGGCCATTGGTGCGCCGGTCCACCTGCTGGAGCGTGATGAAGCGGCCGTGCGTATCGGCAGTTCGGCGTTCAGCGGCGCGCTGGTTGATGACCGTGCCGGTACGATCCAGCCCCTGGCCTATGCCCGTGGCCTTGCCGCGGCGGCCATGAAGGCGGGCGCGCAGATTTATACCGGCACCCGTGTCAACGCGGCCCAGCGGGCAGGGGAATGGTGGCACCTGAGCACCGTGGGCGGTGCTTCGGTCCGGGCGCGGTGGATCATCGTGGCCACCAATGCCTATACCGGCGACCTGTGGCCCGAACTGCGTTCGGAAATCGTGAACCTGCCCTATTTCAACATGGCCACCCGCCCGCTTTCCCCCGAACTGCTCAAGACCATCCTGCCCTACAAGCAGGGCGCGTGGGATACGCAGAAGATACTGACCTCCTTCCGTCTTGATCAGGCCGGGCGCATGATCCTTGGCAGCATTGGCGCGCTTGATCGGGTTGGCCAGCCGGTTCACCACGCATGGGGGCGCCGCGCGCTGGCGCGGATCTATCCCGAACTGAAGGACGAGGCCTTCGAAAGCGAGTGGTACGGCATGATCGGCATGACATCCGATGCGCTGCCCCGCCTCCACAAGCTCGGGACCAATGTACTGTCCATCAGCGGGTATAACGGGCGTGGCATCTCGCCCGGCACGGTATTCGGCAAGACACTGGCGCAGCTGATCTGCGGGCAGATTGGCATGGCGGACATGCCGCTGCCGCTGACCCGGGCCAAGGCTGCGCCCGCCCGTGCGGCGCGCGAGGCCTTTTTTGCCGCCGGATCGATCATAAGCCATGCCGGCGCCGCCCGGCTGTGATATCCGTGCGAAGGCGGATCGAACATATCATTCACGACTGGAGATGAAACACACATGACTATCGCATCGGATATCCACGGCCTTCTGGAAAAGATGGGCGTACGGCCGGAGCAGTACACCGGTGGTGAACTGGCTGTCCGCACCCCCGTCACGGGTGAGACGGTTGCCAACGTCCCCATGGTGACGCCAGGGCAGGTGGAAGATGCCATCGTACAGGCGACCGCCGCTTTCCGGCAGTGGCGCACGGTTCCGGCCCCCCGCCGGGGCGAACTGGTCCGCCTTCTGGGCAATGTCCTGCGTGAAAACAAGGAAGCGCTGGGACGTCTGGTTTCATTCGAAGCCGGCAAGGTCATTTCCGAAGGGCTGGGCGAAGTCCAGGAAATGATCGATATCTGTGATTTCGCGGTCGGCCTGTCACGCCAGCTTTATGGCCTGACAATCCAGTCGGAACGACCCGAGCACCGTCTGGTTGAACAGTGGCATCCTGCTGGCGTAGTTGGCATCATTTCCGCATTCAACTTCCCGGTTGCCGTGTGGTCGTGGAACGCGGCGCTGGCGCTGGTCTGTGGTGACCCGGTCATCTGGAAGCCGTCGGAAAAGACCCCGCTGACCGCCATCGCCACCCAGGCCCTGTTCGAGCAGGCTGCCGCGCGGTTTGGCGATGTGCCCGCCGGCCTGTCCACCCTGCTGGTCGGGGATGCGCGCACCGGCGAACTGCTGGTCAATGACCGCCGGCTGCCCATCATTTCCGCCACCGGTTCCACCCGCATGGGCCGGATCGTGGGTGAGCAGGTTGCCAAGCGCTTCGGCCGTTCCATCCTGGAACTGGGTGGCAACAACGCCTCCATCGTCACGCCATCGGCCGATCTGGACCTGACCCTGCGCGCGGTTGCCTTTGGCGCCATGGGCACGGCGGGCCAGCGCTGCACGTCGCTGCGCCGGCTTATCGTGCATGAAAGCGTTTATGATGCGCTGGTGGGCAAGCTGAAGCAGGTCTATGCCAACATTTCCGTCGGCTGCCCGATCGGTAGCGATGCTCTGGTGGGGCCGCTGATCGACCGTGCCTCCTTTGACGCCATGCAGGCCAGCCTGAAGGCGGCCAGGGACGCCGGTGGTCAGGTCCATGGGGGTGAACGGGTCACGGTTCATGGCCCGGAAGCATTCTACGCCAAGCCCGCGCTGGTCGAGATGCCCGCCCAGGCCGGCCCGGTGCTGGAGGAGACGTTTGCCCCGATCCTGTACGTGCTGAAATACAGCGATCTGGATGAAGCCATTGCGCTGCAGAATGATGTCATGCAGGGGCTGTCTTCCTCGATTTTCAGCACTGACCTGCGTGAAGTCGAACAGTTCCTGTCCGCGGTCGGGTCCGACTGTGGCATTGCCAACGTGAATATCGGCCCGTCCGGGGCTGAAATCGGTGGCGCGTTCGGTGGTGAGAAGGAAACCGGTGGCGGCCGTGAAGCCGGTTCCGATGCATGGCGCGGTTACATGCGCCGTCAGACCAACACCATCAATTACGGCCGTACCCTGCCTCTGGCGCAGGGCGTCAAGTTCGACGTCGGCTGATTACATGCGCAGGCGGGGCCGGGGCATTCCTGCCCCGGCCCCGCCGTGTCCATGTATGAGAAGGAACCGGGGCGTCATGCCGCCCCGTGCATGCGGGCAACGCGGCAGGCCGCCAGATCCCATGCGGAGCAGCCCACGGACTTGAACACGACCGGACGGGCCGGATCGCGTGGCGTTCCTTCCAGCACTGTGGCCAGTGACCGCACGCGTGCCCAGTCCACGCCCGCCTGGTGCAGGTCACCCGCTTCGGATGGCGCGCCAACCAGGTCATCCACATACAGGTCGCTGCCGTTGATCGTAAGCGGGCCGATTTCCGCCATGTCGGTACGATAGGCACCAACCCCGATTACCAGACAGCCGGGTGTGGGCGCCTGATCATAGATCACGTTCGTACTGCTGGTGACGGTAATAACCACGTCGAAAGGCGCTTCGTGTGCGCCTTCGGGCCGCAGGTCCAGCGCCGATGTGGCGTGCTCCGTACAGAAGGCTGCCGCCCGTTCGTGCGACCGGCCCCGGATGACGGCCGTAATGCCCGGGTAAAGGGCGGACAGCGCCTGCACATGTGCGACGGCTTGGATGCCCGTACCGATTATCAACACGCGTTGCGGCTTTCTGCCGGCCAGGAGCCGTATGCCCAGCATGGTGACGGCGGATGTACGACGCATGGTGACGGTTGGCCCGTCAAGCGAGAACAGGAAGCGCCCGCTCCTGGCCTCGGCGCAGATGACCTGCCCCTGTATGGCGGGAAGGTGCAGCGCAGGATTGCCGCCGAAAATGGTGAGCAGCTTGGTAACCATCAGGTCATGGCCGACCGAAGGCATGGTCATGAGTACACCCTTGCCATCCGTTGCGGGAACGGTCAGGCGTTCGGGGCAGATGATCTGTTCCGTCACCGTCTCCTTCAGCGCAATGGCCAGCGCGTCAACAAGGGGTGAAAAAGGCAGGAGTTCGCAGGTCTGCTGTGCTGAATACTGTTTCATCGGGTCGGGATGTCCGGTGTGTATGTCATGAAATCATGAAACTGGATGAAGAAATGTGTCCGGATCAGGTAAAACCGGATGTTGTGATTATTGTGCCGCGTAATGATACCCCGAAAAACGGGGGCATGACAATAACGGGCATGATATGACGGAACATTCCATATTCTCGACACCAGTGCCCCGCGGCCCTGCCGGGAGGCTGCACCGGGTGGGGTAGGGGCCGCTCACGATATCGCCCGTTGTCCCTGCCGCCTTTTCATCTTTTCCCGATATCCTGATGCAACGGCGCTGCCTGTCGATGAAAATACAGTATCCTGAATGTTGCGGTCATGCGTAGCGGGATTGCCATTGGCACGCATTACGGCGCAGCATGACCTGCCAGTGCGCAAGGAGGAAAAAATGAGTTTTGAAACGGCCTGTGCCTTCCTCGAGACCCATGCACCCGAACTCCGGCCGGTCGTGCTTGAAGCCAGTACCGCAACCGTGCCGGATGCAGCCATGGCGCTGGGTGTGGAGGAGGGACAGATTGCCAAGACGCTGGCGCTGAAAGTGGGGGATGAGTGCCTGCTGGTGGTCATGGCGGGTGCGGGGCGTCTGGACAATCGCAAGACGCGGGCCACGTTTGGTCACAGGCCGCGCATGCTGGCGCCCGCAGCGGTGCTGGAACTGACCAGCCACCCGGTAGGGGGTGTGTGCCCGTTCGGACTGCCGCAGCCGGTGCGGGTGTGTTGTGACGTGTCGCTGCGTGAATTTGCCGAAGTCTGGCCCGCCGCGGGTTCCACCAACAGTTCCGTCTGCATGACGCCGGACAGGCTGGCCGGACTGGTGCAGGCGCAATGGGTGGATGTGTGTCAGGAGCCAAAGGTGGTTGTGCAACAGGAACCTGCCGACCCGCTGTGCACAGGCCATGGTTCCTGATGCTTCGGCTGTAGTGGCCGGGTCATCATGGCAGGCTGGAATTCTTGTCCCATATGCCCTGTTCGACGTAGGAATTAACAATGTCATGGATGGTGGTCCCGACAAAATGGGCCAGGCGTGAGGTCGGCCTGTCCGAAGGGTAGGACAGGACCAGCTGGCGCAGGGCCACCGGCTCGCTCAGCGGGGCCGCACTCAGGAATCCGGATCTGACCTCATTGTAAATGGATGCCAGCGGCAGGATGGTCCAGCCATGGCCATGCTGGACCAGGTTTTTGAGCGATGTATAGGAATCCGCTTCCGCAATGACATTGAGCGATATGCCAACGACCGACGCGCATTTTTCTATGATGGGGCGCAATCCGTGCCGGATTGATGGCAGGACCATCCGCTTTCCGTTCAGATGGTCGAATGGAACGGGCGTGCTGATGTCAAACCCGGAATCAGGCGGCCCGATGACAAAGAATTTTTCGACCAGCAGCGGTTCGGAACGCAGGGCCTGCGCGGTAACAGGCGCATACAGGACCGCGATATCCACTTCGCCCCGGTGCAGCCAGTCGATCAGATAGCCGGTATAGGCACTGACAATACGCAGCATGGCCTGCGGATGGCGCGCCTGCAGCGATGCCATCAGCGGGACTTCGATCAGGCCGGATACGGTGGGCGGCAGGCCGACCGCGACCTGCCCGGTCAGTGGCGCATCCACATGTCCCGTATTTGCGCGTATCTCCTCAAGTTCCGTCATGATGTACATGGCGCGCTTGACCACGTCGCGACCGGCCTCGGTTAGTACCATGCCACGGCCATGGCGGGTGAAAAGGGAAATGCCCAGTTCCTGCTCCAGCATCCGGACCTGGCGGCTCAGGGCGGGCTGTGCGATCCGCATGCGGTCAGCCGCCTTGCTCAGGCTGCCCAGTTCGGCCACATGAATGATCGTGCGGAGCTGAGAGATTTCCATAAGCTATATAATATCCATATAGCTGTTCATGCAAAAGAGCTTATGAGGTTACGCGGAATTTCGGGATATTGTTTTCCCGAAATAAAACCGCATGGATTGTCGTGGGGGCATTTGGGGCGCATCCGCGCAGGAGCCGGACAGCTCCGTGCCGGACAGGCCATGGCACAACCGGATCGGGAGGGCAATGTGGGTAAGCAGACGCAAACCGTGGTGATCGTGGGGGGCGCCATCATTGGCAGTTTTGCCGCCTATTACCTGCGGAAACTGGGTTTTGACGGGCAGATCAGCGTGATCGAGGCCGATCCGAGCTATGCCCGCTCCTCCACGGCGCTGTCCGCCGCATCGATCCGTACCCAGTTCGGATGCGCCATCAATATTCACATGAGCCTGTTCGCGGCGGATCTGTTTCGCAACATCACACGGGAATTCGGCGCGGACGCCGATATCGGTTTTGTGGAACAGGGCTACCTGATTATCGCGTCAGAGGCACAGAAGGCGGAACGGCAGGCTGCCGTGCGCATGCAGAATGCCGAGGGTGCCAGCATTGCCGCCCTGTCACCTGACGAAGCACGGGCACGGTTTCCATGGCTGAATGCCAGCGATATCGGGCTTGCCACCTACGGGCTGAAAAACGAAGGCTGGTTCGATGCCTGGTCCCTACTGCAACTGGTACGCAGGGCAGCCCGTGACCTGGGGGTGAACTATGTCACGGGCCATGTCGATGCCATTGAAGTGCAGGGAACGAAAGCCACAGGGGTAAGGATGGATGACGGGACGCATGTGCCCGCGGACTGGTGCATCAACGCCGCCGGCCCCATGGCGGCCAGAATTGTCCGGGACATCGTGCCCGGTTTTCCGGTCGAGCCGCGCAAAAGGACGGTCTTTTCCCTGAAGACACCTCTGAGCGGTACCGGTTTTCCCATGCTGTTCGATGATTCCGGGGCATGGATCCGGCCCGAAGGGCAGGGGTTCATTGCTGGTATCGCCCCCGCCGCGGATCAGGACCCGGACGCGACAGGTGATTTCGAACCCGCTCATGACCTGCTGGAGGATGTGCTGTGGCCAGCACTGGCGCACCGCGTGCCGGTGCTGGAAGACCTGCGGGTCGAGCGGAGCTGGGCGGGCCATTACGAAGTGAACTTCCTGGACCATAACGCCATCATTGGCCCGCATGACGAAATCGGCAATCTTGTCTTCATGAACGGGTTTTCCGGGCATGGTGTCATGCATGCCCCCGCTGCCGGGCGGGGCATTGCGGAACACATCCTGACGGGACAGTACCGTACACTCGATCTTTCGCCGCTGGGGTTCGAACGTATCCGCGCAGGCAGGAAACTGCATGAAACCGTTGTGTACTGACATGATCGCGCACGGTGCCATGGGCCATGCTCCGGACCATGGGGGCCGTGGATGCTGAAGCTGCACATGGCGGGTTCGGGCGCAATTCTGGGTGATGCGGCCGAAGGTGCGTTCAGCCCCGTGACCCAGCGGCGGATATGGTCGCTTGCCCGGCTCCTGTCCGCACGCGACGGGGTCGAGCAGGCCGTGCCGGGCGTCAACAATATCCTGATCACATTCGATTCATTAACCGTTCCGGCGGAAACGATCGAGGCACTTGTCCATGCATCATGGGAGCAGGCGCGCCCCGATGCCGTGGCCGCCAGGGAATGTGAAATTCCGGTGCAATATGGTGGTGCGCATGGTGAAGACCTGCAGCGGGTGGCGGATCACGCCGGGCTGTCGGTGCGCGAGGTGATCGAGCGGCATCAGGCGGCGCGCTATTCGGTCGCTGCCGTGGGTGCCATGCCCGGCTTTGTCTACCTTACGGGACTGGACCCGGCCCTTGCCATTCCCCGCCGGGATTCACCGCGCCTGACCGTGGCGAAAGGCGCGGTCATCATCGGCGGCGGGCAGGCCGGGATCATGCCGTGCACCGCGCCATCCGGATGGCATATCCTGGGACATACCGATGTCGAACTTTTTTCCCTTGACCGTTCCGACCCGCTCCTGCTGCACCCGGGCGATACCGTGCGCTTTTGCGCCATCGGGGCATAGCGCATGACCGGGGCACGGCAGGCCGCACTGGAAGTCCTGGCAAGTGGCAACCTGAACAGCATTCAGGACCGCGGTCGCAGGCATGCCCTGGGGATGGGTGTGTCCGTGGGCGGGGCAATGGACCGGTTTGCGCTGGAAGTGGCCAACCTGCTTGTCGGAAATGACAGGGATGCCGCCGGGATCGAGGTGGTTTTCTTTCCCTTCCGCATAAGGTTTTTGCAGGATACGATCTTTGCCCTGACCGGGGCGGACGCGAACCCGGTGCTGGATGGGGAACCCATCCCCCCATGGTGGGCGCGGCAGGCGCGGGCAGGCCAGACACTGGTGCTGGGCGCACCGCAGGGCGGGGTCAGCAGTTATCTTGCCGTTCGTGGCGGGCTGGACGTGCCGCAGGTGCTGGGCTCACGCGCGACGGACCGCAAGGCGCATTTTGGCGGGCTGGAGGGCAGGGGGCTGGAACGGGGTGACCGCCTGTCGGTCTGTCCCGCCATGGGGGCAGTACGGTCCTGCCCGGAAACGGGCTGGGGCGCGCGGATCGATACCCTGCGCAATGGTGATGCTGTCCGGGTTCTGCCAGCGGCGGAATGGGCGTGCTTCCAGCCCGAAGCCCGTGATATTTTCCTGCATGACGGATGGACCGTTACCGCCCAAGCCAACCGTGCCGGCTACCGGCTGGACGGGCGTGAACTGCAGTTGTGCCACCCGCTGAACCTGATGTCGCACGGCATTGTGCCCGGCACCGTTCAGGTACCGCCCGCGGGACTGCCGATCATACAGATGGCCGATGCGAACACGTGTGGTGGCTATCCGAAGATCGCAACGGTCATTGAGGCGGATCTGGGATGCGTGGCGCAGGTCCCGGTGGGCGGCACCATCCGTTTCGCGCTGGCAACGCGGGAGGAGGCACGGCAGGCGTTACGGGCCAGACAGGCCTTTCTTGCCGCGCTGACCAACGATCTACGCATGATTTTTCAGTAGGAAGCTGCACATGAGCACACAAGCATCGCGTATTGTCGACCTGAATGCCGACCTGGGAGAAGGATTCGGGCAGTACAGGATCGGTGATGACAATGCCATGCTGTCCCTGGTCACATCCGCCAACATTGCCTGCGGCTTTCACGCCGGGGACCCCGAGATCATGGCCGCCACGTTCAGCCGGGCCAGAGAGAACGGTGTCAATGTCGGGGCCCATCCCGGTTTTCCCGACCTGTGGGGGTTCGGCCGCCGGGTCATGCCGTTTTCCCCGGCTGAGATCGAGCGGCTGGTGGCTTATCAGGTGGGGGCGGCCATGGCGCTGGCGTCCTATAGTGGCCATGCCATTACATATGTGAAGCCCCACGGCGCGCTTGGAAACCTGACCGAAACGGATGCCGATATTGCCATGGCGGTGGCGCGGGCCGTGCGCGCGGTGGATGACAGGCTTGCCGTGCTGGCCATTGCCCGCAGCGCGCTTGGCCGGTGCGCAGCCGATATGGGCATGACCGTCTATTCCGAAATCTTTGCCGACCGTGCCTATACCGAAGAAGGACGACTGGTATCGCGCAGGCTGCCAGGCGCCGTTATACACGATCCCGACATGGCGGCTGCACGGGTTGTCAGAATGGTGGAAGCCGGCGCGATAGAAACACAGACCGGCAGGATGCTGCCCACGCCCATCCATTCCATATGCGTGCATGGTGACAATACCCATGCGGTGCATGTGACGCGCAGGGTCAGGACATCGCTGGAGGAAGCCGGAATTGTCCTTCGTTCATTTGTAAACAGCCCCGCATAGGCCAGCGTCCGGGCGACTGCAGGAGCATTATTGATGAATGTGGAACTTCTCGACGCACTGATGGCGCTCATGTCCGAACTGGGGATCAATGAACTGTGCCATGATCAAGATGGCATACGGGTCCATCTCCAGCGTACGCCAGCCACGCATGGCGGAATAAACGCCCCGTCGATGGTGGCGGAGCATGCGATGCCCCCGCCTGCCGGGACACCTGCCACCATGCCGCCCGATGATGAAATGCTGCTGGCACCGATGAGCGGTACCTTTTACCTGACCCCCGCCCCGGATGCGCCGCCATTTGTAAGGATCGGTGATGTGGTGGAGGAAGGTGCGCCGCTGTATGTGCTTGAAGTCATGAAGACACTCAACAGGATCTGTGCAGATTTCAGATGCAGGATAAAAGGGATTGAAGCCACGACCGGCCAGCCTGTAACCGCTGGTGCACCGCTTTTCAGCGTGGAGCGGCTTGATGACCATGACGTTTAAGTCTGTCCTGATCGCCAATCGTGGCGAAATCGCCCTGCGGATTGTCCGCGCGTGCAAGCTGCTCGGGCTGGAGACCATCGGTGTTTTTGCACAAGGAGACGACAGGCAGCGTCATCTGGAACTGGTGGACCGCGCCATATGCATTGGCCCGGCTGCGGCGGCCGGCAGCTATCTTGATCAGGGTCGTATCCTGCGGGCGGCGAAGCTGACCGGCGCACAGGCCATTCACCCCGGATATGGCTTCCTGTCGGAAAAAGCGGATTTTGCCCAGGCCGTGCACGATGCGGGGCTTGTTTTCGTGGGGCCATCGGCATCGGTCATTCGTACGATGGGTGACAAGATCGCGGCCCGCAACCAGATGATGGAAGCCGGCGTTCCCTGCCTGCCGGGCACCCACGGGGCCCTGCCTGAAGATGGCGCCAGCGCGAAGGCGGCCTGTGATGCAATCGGCTATCCTCTCATCATCAAGGCTGCTGGTGGTGGGGGTGGCCGTGGCATGCGGGTCGTCATGGAACCGGCCGGACTGGACGTTGCGATCCAGACAGCGCGGCAGGAAGCGATCCATGCGTTTTCAAACGGTGACCTGTATGCCGAGCGGTTCCTGACAACGCCCAGGCATGTTGAAATACAGGTCCTGGCCGATGCAACAGGTGCCGCGATCTGGCTGGGTGACCGTGACTGTTCCGTCCAGCGCCGACACCAGAAACTGATCGAGGAAGCGCCCGCCTTCGGTATCCCGCGTGGGGATGTGGAACGGCTGGGACAGTCATGTGCCGATGCCTGTCGCGCCATGGGCTATACCGGCGTTGGAACGTTTGAATTTCTTTATGAAGATGGCGCATTCTATTTCATAGAGATGAATACCCGGCTTCAGGTGGAACACCCGGTTACGGAAATGGTCACCGGGTTCGACATCGTTGCCGAACAGCTTCGTATCGCAGGTGGGCAGGGCCTGTCATTGCAGCAGTCCGATGTGGAAATTCGTGGGCATGCGATCGAATGCCGGATCAATGCCGAGGATCCCGTGACATTCGCACCCAGCCCCGGAACCGTGACACGCTGGCGGCCACCGGGCGGCCCCGGTGTGCGGGTGGAAAGCCATCTTTATGACGGATATGGCATTCCGCCGTCATATGATTCCCTGATTGCCAAACTGGTCGTGCATGGAACAACGCGTGAGGATGCGGTGCACAGGATGCGGGCCGCGCTGGCGGAGATGACAGTCGAAGGCATCTCCACAACCCTGCCACTGCATCAGCGCCTTATGGGCGAGCCCGGTTTCTGCAACGGAAACATATCGGTGCACTATCTTGAAAAAACTTCTGAAGCAGGAATGAAGCCGCCATGAATCGTGATGCAGTTTCAGTGCCGGGGCGTGTATCGGTCATCCGGGATATCGTCTCCCGGATGCGGCAATATGGGATCAGTAGCCTTGAATACCGGGACAATACGGATCTGCTCCATATCAGCCTTGAAAAACCGCACGAACCGACCGTGAGTGCCATTTCCCCTGCGCCATTGGCGCAGACGGGGGTCATCCGTAGTCCGGATATGGGAATTTTCCGGGCGGTGCATCCGCTCCGGCAGGGTCGGCCGGTTCAGATGCATGATGAAATCGTGGAAAAACAGATTGTCGGTTATGTAGAGGCAGGCGAGGTCCTGCTTGCCATTCCCGCTGGATGCCATGGCAGGATCACGGACATCATGGCCAGGGACAACCAGCCGGTGGGGTACCATCAGGACATATTTCTCGTGACGTGACCCGTTTCGGCAACGCTCCGGTTCATGGGCGGCCCGGATATCGTGTGCAGGTCATATGGCCTGTCAGGTCAGCCATCATATCCATGCCCGGGCCGGATATGATGGCTGGATGGAAACAGCCTGAAGAAATCAGTCTTCCACGGGAACGGTATAATTCAGGATACGGCGACCACCATCGGGATAGATCGTCTCACCGGTCATGTAGGATGCGTCATCGCTGGCCAGGAACGAGACGACGGACGCCACTTCACTTGCCTTGCCGCAGCGCCCGATAGGGGTGCGGGAGAGGATCTGCCGACGCGTTTCCTCGGAATCGATGAAGGATCCGTCAACCATTTCCGTCATGATGGTGCCGGGGCCCACGCCAACGACACGAATGTTGTAAGGCGCAAAGGCAACCGCCGCCGTGCTTGTAACCTGATTGAGGCCGCCCTTGGAAATTGCATAGGTTGCAACCTTTGGATTGGCCAGCCCGGAATTGATGGACGACATGTTGACGATCACGCCACCATGCCCCTGTGCGATCATCTGTCTGGCGGCGGCCTGCACCCCGAAAAAGGGCCCCTTCAGGTTTATGCCAAGAACCTTGTCATAATCCTGTTCGGTAATATCCAGAAAGTCCTGGATCATGGCAATGCCGGCATTGTTGACCATGATGTCAACAGAACCGAATTTTTTCACGGCCGCCGCGATCAGATCATCGACATCGCTTTTTTTACTTACGTCACAGACATATGAAAAAACGTTGTCAGGATTGCCAATCTCGGCAACCGTTGTCGCCAGACGCTCGGCATTGATATCCGCAATAACGATCCTGGCGCCGTCAGCCAGCAGGCGTTCCGCGCATGCCCGGCCAATACCCCGGGCAGCACCGGTTATGACGGCAACCTTTCCAGAAAATTTCATGTTTTTTCCTTTCCATGGTGGGAATGACAAGCCGCAGGTCACAGGGCACAATTCTCTGGAACAGGATGCTAGGCGATCTCGTACCGTGTTGACGTAAACTTATTTTCATAAACAGATATATAATTTGTATATATGTCAGGTTTGAAAAAGTGCGTCATATAATACACCGATATTACGTGTTGCGCGTGATCGTGCGGAATGCCATGCACCCTGCTGATGAATGTGAAGACACCATTCCGGCATTTATAACGTAATTGGCTGTTTACTTATGGAAGCATGAAGATGGATAAAAAAAGCCCGTTCGGCAATTTGCATCATGTCTGTATTGTCGTGCATGACATAGACACGACGCAGGCCTATTATGAATCCATCGGCATCGGTCCCTGGACTTCCTATCCGCCGCTTGAAGAATACACGCAACTTGATGTGCCGGACCGGAACGGCTTTCTGGCCATGCAGTATCGTGTCTGCAATCTCCCGAATATCCAGATACAGCTCTGCCAGCCCAATGATGATCCGACGCCACAGCGTATCCATCTGGATACAAAGGGGGAGGGCGTCTTCCATATGGGTTTTGAAGTGCCGGACGCGGATGCGGCCGAAGCGGCGTCAGATCTTCCCGTACTGATGCGCGGCCGCAGGGAGAACGGAACAGGATTTACCTATTATGACACGGCGGAGAAGGCAGGTGTCGTCCTGCTGACACGTGAGACCAGTAAACCGGAGCGCTGACCGGCCGGCTTCCTGATCCAGATCAGGTTTCATGTGCGAGATGCCGGACAACATCGAGCAGTACGTTCGCGCCCGCGACCAGCGCCTCATCCGAAGTGAATTCTTCCGGGTTATGGCTGATGCCCAGCCTGCTTGGAACGAAAATCATTGCGGCGGGCGCCATGCCTGCGATCATCTGCGCATCGTGACCCGCACCGGAAGTCATGCGCCGGGAAGCAAGGCCACGCCTTGATGCCACATCTTCAATCAGGGCAACAATGCGTGGATCGAACCTGACGGGTGCGGAGCGGGCAAGCTTTTCCACATGGATTTTCACGTCTCCCGTTGCCTGGAGATGTGACAGAAAGCGCGACAAGGCGTCTTCCTCCTCAACAAGCCGGTTTTCGTCTGGATTGCGTAGATCAATGGTCAATGTGGCGCGGGCAGGAATAACATTTATGGCATTGGGTTCAAAAGCAATGGTGCCAACCGTCGCGACACCGGATGTATCTGGGCGACTGGCACGATCATGGATGAAAGTCATGATCCGCGCTGCGGCGTGACCGGCATCGCGCCGTAATGCCATCGGGGTGGTACCCGCGTGGTTGGCCTGGCCTTCAATCGTGATACGCTGCCATGAAATGCCCTGCAGGTCAGCAACCGCGCCGATCGAACTGCCGATATGTTCTAGCACGGGTCCCTGCTCGATATGGAGTTCCACGTAAGCGTGGGGCGCCAGAAAACCGGGGGCGTACGGGCCGGCGTAACCAATGCGGACCAGTTCATCCGCCAGTACCGTGCCATCGGTGCCGCGTGTGGCGAGCGCCTTTTTGATATCCAGTCCGCCTGCATAAACGAGTGATCCCATCATGTCGGGTGAGAACCGAACCCCTTCTTCATTCGTGAATGCGGCGACGGCAATCGGTCTGGGCGGGGTAAAACCTGCTTCCCGGAGCGTACGGATGACTTCCAGACCGGCAATGACCCCGTAGCATCCATCATAAATACCGGCATTGATGACTGTATCAATATGCGAACCCAGCAGGACCGGCTTCTGGTCGGCATGTCTGTCTTGTGTCCAGATGCCAAAGATATTGCCGATCTGGTCTATCGCGACCTCCAGCCCCGCGGCCCGGATACGGGCGACAAGGTGATCGCGTCCCAGCCTGTCGGCATCCGACAGGGCGAGGCGGGTCAATCGACCGTCGGTTTCGCGCCCGATAGCGCCGAGTTCGTGAATATCGGCAAGAAGGCGCCCGCTGTTGACTGACAGGGAAGTCATGATCTCAGACATGGATGCTGGCGGCAGGGCTGATCTGCTCAGGCCGCTGTCCCACTATTTCGCGATAACGGAGCGGATCGGTCGCGCCTTCGGTATTGATGACGAAAACGCGCGATGTCGCATCAAGCCCCAGGCCTGCGCGTTGCTGTGGGGAATTTGCGGCACGGACAAGCCCGGCAAGCCCGACCCCACCGCTTTCGCCTGCTACAATTGCCGGGTCCTGCCCGCCAGGATGGGCCAGACGCTTCATGATGCTGACCGCATCCTCTTCATCAACCGTCATGAAGGCATCTGCTGCATGCGACAGGATGCGCCATGCCGTAAGTGACGGTGTATGGCATTCAAGCATGGCCATGATGGT
The DNA here is from genome assembly GCF_021295335.1 of Komagataeibacter sp. FNDCF1. Lineage (NCBI taxonomy): Bacteria > Pseudomonadati > Pseudomonadota > Alphaproteobacteria > Acetobacterales > Acetobacteraceae > Komagataeibacter > Komagataeibacter sp. FNDCF1. Next base: position 311,021 of record NZ_JAIWOT010000001.1, read on the forward strand.
GGGCTGGCTGGCCGGAACCGTTACCGGGTGGCCCATCTGCGCCGTTTTATAAAGACATGCGGCGCGCGCGGGTTCAACCACGGTAAAGACCGGGCGCGCAGCACCCATGATAACCGCCAGATGCCCGGCAATGGCAGCCGCAATGCCCCCAACGCCCGCCTGCACGAATACATGCGTGGGGGGGCGGATCATCTGGCGGAGCGCTTCACAGAGCAGGTGCGTATAGCCTTGCATGACCAGCCCCGGAATATGCTCGTAACCAGGCCAGGATGTATCCGATACCGTGATCCACCCATTATCAGCGCCGGTCCGGGCTGCCATGGTAACCGACTGATCATAGGTGCCATCCACATGCCTGATCTCCGCCCCGAAGCGCGCGATGGCCGCGATGCGATCATGACTTACGCCCTTGTGGACAAAAATGACGGCCTTTGCCCCGACTGCGGCGGCACCCTGTGCTACGGCGCGCCCATGATTGCCGTCCGTGGCGCAGACAAATGTCATTCCCCGGGCAGTGGCCCGCACCATCGGGCCATGCAGTTCGGATATGTCCACGACCCGTCCGGCCTGTTGCCCGGCCCGTTCCAGTACCAGGCGGGCGACTGCGTAACCGCCGCCGAGCGCCTTGAAACTGCCCAGTCCCAGCCTCTGTCCTTCATCCTTGACCTGGATGGCGCCCACCCCCAGTTCCCGCGCCATATGGGGCAGATCATGCAGCGGTGTCGGCGCATTGTGTTCCCTGTATTTCAGGAAGCGTTCCACTTCCTGCATCGCGTTCCCGCCCAGCAGCAGCGCATCGGACGGCGGAAGGGACTGGTCATGAGAAGGACTGTTGTTGAGAAGAAACATTATTGCATAATCCCCTGCTGCGTGACTGCAAATATATTGCAACATCCATGAAATATCTGCTGTATTAAGCAGGATGTTTTGCATTTTTTTTGCACGGAAGGTGCTGGTTTCATGTCTTCAGTTGCGGGCCCGTCTGGTCTTGACCGGTTTGACCTTGCCATCCTGGATATTCTGCAACGCGACAATACGACGCCTCAGCGCGTCATAGGCGAGGCGGTCAATCTGTCCGCCCCCTCCGTACAGCGCCGGATCCGGCGCATGGAAGAATCCGGTGTGATCGAAGCAAATATCGCAGTAATCAATCCCGTATCCGTCGGGCGCACCATTACGGTCCTGGTGGAAGTGGAAGTCATAACCGAGACGGCTGAACTGATCGAAGCCGCCAAACGCAGCTTTGCAACGTGTCCACAGATCCAGCAATGCTATTACATTACAGGGAACGCTGATTTTTTTCTTGTTATGCTGGTTGCGACAATGGTGGAATATGAAGAACTGACCAAAACGCTTTTTTTCGGGAATAATAACGTGAAGCGGTTTCGTACAACCGTCGTCATGGATCGTGTCAAGGCTGGCATGACCGTGTCGTGTCCCGATAACAGGAACGGCTGATCATATGGCTGATACCTGCCAAAGTATCGGGATCGGACATGCGGCGCGGAATCTGATGCACAGAACCCGAAACAAAATTTCATATATACATGGAAAATAGAGTGCTTTTTTTGCCTGTTATGCAATATTTATAAAAACATGGTTTGCCTGCTGGATCAGACAAGCGGCGAGTATCTGGTTAAAAAACCAGTTATTCCGTTTATTTTTTTCCTGTCAGGGCAATATTGTGAATATCAAGATGTAAAATGACGCGCGTATGACATCTTTATTGATGTATTAACATGGTATCATACGGAATTTATATATATCCGCAAAAGGACCAGAAATGACGGTACTTCGTAATCCCCCCCGGAGAGGGTTCTGTGCTTCCGAATTCGCCCTGCGTGTACAAAGGATGCAGTCGATCCTGCAGGCGGAAAAACTGGATGCGGTATTCGTCACGTCGCCTTCAAACATCCGCTATTTCACGGGATTTGATTCACAGTTCTGGGAAAGTCCGACCCGTCCGTGGTTTGTGGTCGTCCCCCGTGAGGGTTCCATCATCGCCGTAATACCCGAGATCGGCGCACCGGAAATGGCGCGGACCTGGGTGGAAGATATCCGTACCTGGCCGGCACCGTGCCCGGAAGATGATGGCGTCTCCCTCATGGCGGCCACGCTATCCGCTGTTCCGCGCCGCTTCGGGCGCATCGGAGCGGAAATGGGGCGCGAAATGGCGCTACGCATGCCGGTTTCGGATTTTCTGGCACTGGGCAGGCGTATGCCCGGAATGGAAATTGTTGATGGGACGCCTGCGTTGTGGCAGGCGCGGATGATCAAGACGGAAGCCGAAATCGCACATATCCGGTTTATCTGCGAAGTGGCAAGTGATGCTTATATCGGGTTGCCGGATCTGATTTCGGTTGGTGATACGGAACGGACGGCTGTCAAACGCCTGCGTGCGGACATGTGCGCCCGCGGCGCGGACAGCGTGCCGTTCATGCCGGCAATCTCCGGACCGGGTGGCGTGGCGCAGATTGTCTGCGGCCCGCAGGATCGTGTGCTGGCCAATGGTGATGTCCTGTTTATTGATACCGGCGCGACATATGACGGTTATTTCTGTGATTTTGACCGTGTCTATGCCGTGGGAAGCATTGATGACGCGGCACGGCGTGCCAATGAGGCCGTATGGCATGCGACAGAACTGGGAATTCGTGCCGCCCGCCCAGGCAGGACAATGGAATCGGTATGGAAAGTCATGGCCGAAGCCCTGCAGGACGCGGGCTCGATCGGGAACAATGTTGGCCGGTTGGGACATGGCCTGGGGATGCAGTTGACAGAACCCCCCTCGTTCAGGGAGGGTGAGGAAACGGTTATCCAGCCCGGAATGGTTCTGACGATCGAGCCCGGCATGGAGTATGCCCCGGGGAAAATGATCGTCCATGAAGAAGATGTCGTTATCATGGATGACGGGGCCCATCTCCTTACCATCCGGGCCCCGAAGGAAATGCCCGTTATTTCCTGACCGGGCAGTATATAATGATGTGGAATCATCGTCCGGTTGCAACGTAACATGTGGTGTGTTCCATGACGTATATACCCGACCAGAACACGGACAGCATAAACAATGTCCCCCAGCACGCTGAAAAACCGCGTCCGCTAGGCGGACGGCACGTTACGATGATCGCGCTGGGGGGCATGATTGGTATCGGCCTGCTGGTCGGGAGCGGGGCTGGCATCCGGCAGGCTGGCCCCTCCGTTCTTGTAAGCATAGTTTATGCCGGGCTTCTGGTGTTTCTGGTCATGAAGGTCCTGTCCGAGCAGATGCGTGTCGACCCGGGACGCGGATCGTTCCTGCATTATATTGGCGCGGGAAACGGTGCCTGGTCTGTATTTGTAAGCGGCTGGCTTTACTGGCTTTACTGGGTTATGGTCATTGCGGTTGAAGCATTGGGCGGAGGGGAAATACTGCATCCATACATATCATTGCCCGCATGGATGACCGCCCTCTGTCTGATTTCATGTGTTGCATTGATAAATATTGTATCGACCAGAATGTTTGGGGAAATAGAGTTTGTACTTACATTATTTAAGATATTATTTATATCGTTTTTCTGCCTGAGCTGTATCTGGTTTGTTTTTTCTGATCTTTACAATATAAAAAACGCCTTTGGCATCAACCTGATTGGAAAACCTTTTTTCCCGAACGGCATCCGTGCCACCCTGTACAGCGTACCCATCATCATGTTCACCATGGCCGGGTCGGAAGTCATTACCCTGACCACCCAGGATACGCATTGTTCCAGTGAACAGCTTTCGTGGCTGTCACGTCTGGTCGGAATCAGGATGGCGGGGCTTTATCTTCTGCCCATTTTTCTTGTATTGCTGATCCTGCCAAGCGGCAGCCTTCAACCGGGGCAGTCGCCTTTTGCCGCGACATTCAGGAACATGGGACTGGACGCCATGGTTTCGGTCATGAGCATCATGATTGTCCTGACCCTGGTTTCGTGCCTCAATTCCAGCATTTATATCAGTTCCCGAGTGTTGGTGAACCTGAGCAGCGTGGCCCATGCGCCGCAAATATTCATGGGGCAGGGCGCAGCCTCCCCCGTCCATGCCATATTGATGAGTTCCCTGGTGAGTATGGGCATGGTCCTGTTTTCATCTTTTGTCAGTCCCCACGCATTTGAATTTCTTCTCAATTCAAGCGGATGCGTGGTGCTGATTGTCTATTTCCTGATTACGACATCCTTCCTGCGATGCGCAAAAACGGGGAATGAAGCCACCATGTCACGCAGCATGGCATGTGCCCTGATGGCGGCCATCATGATTCTTGGTACGTCGGTCTGCCTTTTCTTTGATGCGGACATGCGTGCCGAGGCAGTGGGATGCGGTGTTCTGGCAGGGATTGCCTATCTGTCCTACCGGGCTTTCATAAAACAGCAGGAGCACTGAAATATTCCCCGCCAGTATGGCGCGTCCGCTACCTGATGCAATGAACGATGCCGCCCCGCCCGTCAGGAAATTTGCAGGCGGGGCAGCACAGGAATGTATCCGGCAGGCCCGGATCAGATAACGGCTTCCTCGATGAAAGGTTTTTTGTCGATCACGCGCTGGTAACCCAGGGGCGACAGGTCAAGGCTGCGATAGGCGCCATATACGATCATTTCCGCAAGGCCGCGGCCAATCGCAGGGGACTGCTGCAGCCCATGCCCGCTGAAACCGTTGGCAAACAGGAAATTGGGTACTTCGGGGGAGGGACCGACAATCACATTATGGTCCAGCGTGCAGTAGTCGTAGTGGCCAGCCCATGAATTGATGACTTTCAGTGCCTCAAAAGCCGGGATGCGCTCGGCCAGGGCGGGCCAGATCTGTTCTTCAAATTCATCATGCGCTACGGAAAAATCATCGGGGTCCACCGCCGGATCATGTTCCGGCACGGTTCCAGCCAGATAGTACCGGCCCTCGGGTCGGAAGAATACGCCGGTTGTGTCAATAAAGAGCGGGATCTTTCCATCCAGCTTTTCCCGGCTGTCAACGACAAATAGGGAACGCCGCCGCGGTTCAACCGGCAGGTCCAGCGCCGCCATGCGTGCCACCGACGTGCCACGCGTGCCCGCAGCGTTGACCACGGTGCCTGCCGCCACGCTCCTGCCGCTGCGCAGGGTGACGTGTGTGATCCTGTCGGCGCTCCGGCCCAGGCCGACCACCTCGTCCTCGATATAGGTTACGCCGCTGGCGCGGGCCCTGTGCCGCAGGCCATTGAGATAACCCATATTGTCAAACCAGCCTTCCCCCCGTGGGCCATAACTGCCCAGCACGATGTCGTCGGCCGTCATCCACGGAAACTGCCTGCGGATGTCATCATTATCCAGCAGCACCGTATCCGCGCCGCATGCCTGCTGCGTCCTGGCGTTCCGGCGCAGGATATCCACGCCGCGCTGGTCATTGGCTATGAACAGATAGCCGTTCTCGGTCAGGTTAAGATCGGGGCCGGGTACGTCGGTGGCCGCAAGCGTGGGAAAGTTCTGGATGAACTCAACACCGAACATCGATATCCGGACATTCAGGGCGTTGGAGAACTGATGGCGGATGGAACTGGATGACAGCGCCGTGGCCGCCTTGCGGTATGTCCAGTCCTTTTCGATGACCAGGACGCGCCCGTCAAAGTCGGAATTGGTGGCCAGGAAGAACGCGACCGCACTTCCCACCACGCCGCCGCCCACGATCACGACATCGTAGGATGACGCAAGCTCGCTCATTGCTCAGCCTTTCTTCAGCGTGTCGTCAAAATGGCCCGCGGCACAGAAGCTCCCGCCCTGAAAGCGCACGGCGGGATCATTGGGGTCGCCCTGTGCCGTCATGCCAAAGACTTCGGACTGGAAATCCGCGGCATTGTCCCTTGGTGCGTAACCGAGAACGGATGCCTGCCGGTTGTCCCAGAAACTCTGGTTATTGGCAGATGTGGCGAAACTGATCATATGACCCACGCGCGGGGCATCAAGGCAGGCCGTGACAAGTTGGCGGAAATCATCATAGGACAGCCACGTGATCAGGTGGCGCCGGTCGGCCGGCTTGGGGAAGCATGAACCGATGCGCAGGCAGACGGTTTCGATGCCGAATTTGTCAAAGTAATAGCGCGAAAGATTTTCCGCATAGGCCTTTGAGACCCCATACAGGCTGTCCGGGCGCGGCGGGGCGCTGGCATCTATGGTCTGTGTGCGGTCATAGTACCCCACTGCATGGATCGAACTGGCATAGATGATGCGCGAGACACCGCACTGGCGCGCGGCTTCATATACATTGTATGTGCCGACAATATTGGCATTCAGGATATCGGCCCACGGGCCCTCGATGGCCTGCCCGCCCAGATGGATGATGGCGTCACATCCCTTTACGGCATTGCGTACGGCCTCGAAGTCACCCAGATCGGCGACGAAGTCTTCCTCATGCGCCTGCAGGTCGGTGGAGGGGACACGGTCGGACAGCCGGATGCGCGGCGCCAGTTCGCGCCCCGCGGTGCGGAGCTGCCGACCGAGCGCACCGGCCGCCCCGGTCACAAGGATATGGTTGAACCTGCTCATGCGTTCTGATCCTGCGAAAGTTTGCGAAGGGAGGTTTCCATCGCCGCAACCGCCTTTTCCAGAACGGTTGCTGACGTGGCGAATGACAGGCGCAGATAGGGGGAAAGCCCGAAGGCTGCTCCGGGCACTACGGCCACGCCACCATCCGTCAGCAGATACTGGGCCAGATCGACATCCGTGGCGATCACCCTGCCATCTGGCGTGGTACGGCCCAGATAGGCGCCACAATGCGGAAAGACATAGAACGCGCCCTGCGGGACAAGGGTGCGCAGGCCATCAATGCGGGCAAGACCCCTGATCACCACGTCCCGCCGCCCGGCATAGGCGGTCAGGGCTTCGGTAATGAATGCCTGCGTTCCGTTCAGTGCTTCGGCCGCCGCCACCTGCGAGATGGAACTGGGGCAGGTCACTGTCTGGGATTCCAGCTTGTTCAGCACCTTTATCAGGTTTTCCGGCCCCACGGCATAGCCCAGACGCCAGCCTGTCATCGCATAGGCCTTGGACACGCCATTGATGACCAGCGTGCGGTCCATCAGGTCCGGGCATGCGCCGGGAAAGGAGCAGAATGTCGCACCGGGAAAGAGGATATGCTCGTAAATCTCGTCTGAAATGATCCCAACATCGGGATAGCCCTTCAGTACGTCACCCAGTGCGCGCAGTTCATCGCGGCTGTAGACGATGCCGGACGGATTGGACGGGGTGTTGAGCATGACCCAGCGCGTTTTCGGGTTCAGTGCCGCGGCAAGGCGTTCGGGGGTGAGCTTGAACGCCTGCTCGATCCCGCAGTCGAGAATAACGGCGCTGCCGCCATTGAACGTGACCATGTCACGATAGGAAACCCAGAATGGCGCCGGAATGATGACTTCGTCACCGGGCGACAGCACCCCCATGAACAGGTTGAACAGGATCTGTTTCGCCCCGATGCCGATGGCAACCTGCGCCGGGGTATAGTCCAGCCCGTTTTCGCGCCTGAACTTGGCGACGATCGCCTCGCGCAGGGGCATGAGGCCACTCGGCCCGGTATAGTGGGTCATGCCATCTTTCATGGCATGGATGGCGGCTTCGACCACATTGCCCGGCGTGTTGAAGTCAGGCTCCCCCAGGGAGAGATCCATGACCTCACGCCCCTGCGCCCGCAAGGCGTTCGCCTTCATGGATACGGCCATGGAAGGGGAGACCTCCAGGCGGGACGTGCGTGTATTTTCAAAATGCATGGTCTGTCTTCTTATCCTTCCGCCGGGGTGTAGCCATTGCGGCGGTCACGTTCGCGCAGGTCTTCCGGACGGTCGGCGGGCAGGCCGTAGCCACCACCCCCCGGCAGGTCGAGACAGAGCCTGCGGCCTGCCGGAACATCCTGCCTGCCCTTGCCGCGCAGCTTCGTGCCGTCATCCAGCCGCACGGCCCCGGGAGCGCCGGCCTGTCCACCGTTGCGCCCGCGTGCCGGATGGCTGAGCCTGTCAAACATGGCGGAAAAGCGCAGCGCGTATCCTTCCGCCGCCTCGATCTCGATGGACTGGCCCAGCCCGCCCCGATATGCGCCATTTCCGCCGGACCCCTCACGCAGTTCCTTGCGCCAGATGATGACGGGGCCGACCTGCTCGGTCGCCTCGACGGGCATGGTATGCACCCCGCTGGGAAAGGCCGTGGTGCTCAGTCCGTCCAGTGTCGGGCGCGCGCCGGTGCCACCGCTGTTGAACATCAGGATCTCGGCTCCCTTGCGCCCGGCGGTTTCATCCATCGCGCGCAGGCTCATATGCAGGTTCCATAGAGAGCCGGCCCCTTCGGCCGGAACCTGGTCGGGCAGCGCCTGCGCCAGTGCGCCAAGCACCAGGTCGGGCACGAAATGCCCCAGGATATGGCGTACCGACACGGGCGCGGGCCGCTGCGCGTTCAGGATGCACGATTGCGGGGCGGAGACCGTGAAGGGCTCCAGCGAGGCCGCGTTGTTCGGGATTTCGGGGGCGACGATGCACTTGATGCCATAGCAGGCGTATGCCTTGGTATAGACCAGCGGCACATTGATGCCAAAACGGCTGGGTGCCGATGTTCCCGCAAAATCGACATGTACGCCATCATCATGGATGCCCAGCGCCGCCTCGAGCTGGACGGGCGCGTCATACCCGTCCAGCGTCAGGCTGTTGTGCCATGTCCCGCGTGGCAGCGCACGGATGCACTCCAGCGTGGCGCGGCGGCTGTGTTCCAGGATGAATGCCCCGAGGCCACCCAGATCGGCCAGCCCGAATTCCCGCATCATGTCGACCAGACGGCGGTGCCCGGCCTCATTGCACGCGGTCAGGGCAAAGATGTCACCGATCACCTTGTCCGCTTCGCGCACGTTGTTGCGGATGACCGTCAGCAGCATCTCGCTGGGCCTGCCCTGATCGAAAAGCTTCACGATCGGTATGAACAGGCCTTCCTCGTAAACTTCGTTCGCGTCGGGGCCAAAGCCGCGGCCGCCAATATCCACCACATGGGCCGTACAGGCAAAATAGCCGACCAGCCTGTCATCAAGGAAGGAAGGCGACACGACGGTTATGTCATGCAGGTGGCCGGTGCCCTTCCACGGGTCATTGGTAATGTAGACATCGTTCTCGCGTATGTTTTCACGACCGATGTCATTGAGGAAGTGCCCCACGGATTCCGCCATGGCGTTGACATGGCCCGGCGTGCCGGTCACGGCCTGGGCCAGCATGCGGCCCTCGGTGTCGAAAATACCGGCCGACAGGTCTCCCGCTTCACGGACGGAGGTGGAAAACGCGGTCCGGATCAGTGTCTGGGCCTGTTCCTCGACAACGGAAATAAGGCGGTTCCACATGACCTGCATGTGAATATCAACCAGTGAATCCTGCATGGCCTGTTCCTTTGCCGTAATCGGTTAGCGACGGGTTGCCAGAATGCAGCCATCCGCCTGGATGACGGCATCGAAAGGGGAGGTGATGATCGTGCCCGTTTCGGGTTCGACAATAACGGCCGGGCCGGATATCCGGTCGCCCGGTTTCAGGCTTTCGCGTTCGATGACGGCGGCATCCACAAAGGTCCGGCTTGCCTGATCGAACAGCCGGCGTGACGCGGTGGCCGTGACCTGCCTGGTTTCCGACGGGGGCGGCACGCGGGCGGATTCAACCGTGGGCGTGCTGGCGCGGAAGGACCAGCTGACGATTTCCATGTCCAGCCCGTCAATGGTCCGGCCAAAGAATGCCGCATAGGCTTGGCGGAAACTTTCGGCAATACGTGCCACATCACCCAGTTCAAAGACTTCGGGCGGCAGCCGGACGGGAATGTCCCATCCCTGGCCCACGTAGCGCATGAAAGCCGTGCATTCGAATGTCGTGCGCGAATCACTTTCCATGGATGCCACGAAATTCAGTACTTCCTCACGCATGCCTTCCAGCAGCCTGCGCACTGCCGCCGCATCATAGGAAGCAAGGGAAATGCGCGAACTGCGGACCGTTTCATACCCGAAAGGCGCGCGCAGGAACCCGATTGCCGAGCCTACGCCCGCGCCCGGTGGCACCACAAAGCTGTCGATGCCAAGTTTTTCACACAGGCGCGCGGCATGCAGCGGGCCGCCACCACCAAAGGTGATCATGGTGAACTCACCAATGTCCTTGCCGTTTTCAACCGCATGGACACGGGCCGCATTGGCCATGTTCTCATCCACCATCTCGACAATGCCGTAGGCCGCGGTGTCCGTATCCACATTGATGGCGGAGGCGATTTTCCGGTCAACGGCCTCACCGGCGTCGGGCGGCGACAGGGCCAGGGAGCCACCGGCAAAATTGTCCGGATCCAGCTTCCCCAGCAGCAGGTTTGCATCCGTTACGGTCGGCTCCGTGCCGCCGCGCTGGTAGCAGGCCGGGCCGGGTTCGGAACCGGCGCTTCTGGGCCCCACGCGTACCTGCCGCAGGGCATCCACGCTGGCAATGGAGCCGCCACCGGCCCCGATCTCGACCATTTCCACCACCGGGATGGATATGGGCATGCCACTTCCCTTGCGGAAACGGTAGGTCCGGGCGACCTCGAATGTCTTGGCGGTCTTGGGGGCATAGTTCTCGACCAGGCATATCTTTGCCGTCGTTCCCCCCATGTCGAATGAAACCACGCTGGCGCAGCCATGCCTGCGGGCAACGTCCTGTGCGAATATGACGCCGCCGGCGGGGCCGGATTCGACCAGGCGGACGGGAAACTCGGCGGCATGTTCAAGGGCGATGATGCCGCCACCCGAATGGATCATGTAGACCGGGCAGCCGATGCCCAGTTCACGCAGCGCCAGGACCAGCCGGTCAAGATAGGACTTGATGACGGGTTTGACATAGGCATTGGCACAGACGGTATTGAACCGCTCGAATTCACGAAACTGTGGCGCCACTTCGCTGGAAATGGACACGGACAGGTCCGGGCAGCGTTGCAGGAGCGCATCGCGCACCTGCACTTCATGCGCGCCATTGGCATAGGCGTGCAGGAGCCCGATGGCGACACTCTCATAACCGCGCGCGGCAACCTGCTCCACCACTTCGGCAACGGATTGTGCGTCCAGCGGCAGCAGGACCTGCCCGTCGGCATCCATGCGTTCGCGCACGACCAGACGGTCTGCACGATCAATAAGGGCAGGGGGAAGGGTGATGTTCAGGTCGTACTGTTCAAAGCGGTTTTCCGTCCGCATTTCCAGCACGTCCCGAAAGCCCGCGGTGGTGATGAAGGCGGTTTTCGCGCCGCTGCGCTCGATCAGCGCATTGGTGGCAAGGGTGGTGCCATGCACGATAACGTCGATACGGTTCAGGGGAATGCCCGCATTGTCGCAGACAATTTGCAGCCCCTTCAGGATGGCCCGTTCCGGGCCGCCGTAATCGGTCAGGATTTTTGTGGAAAAAAGATGTCCGTTGTGTTCGAGGGCAACGTCCGTGAACGTTCCTCCGATATCAACGCCTACACGATAGCTCTGCTGGGCCGACGTCATGACCGACTCCTCTGCACCAATCGGTTGTTTCAGGCTTCAAACTTGTATGACAAGCCCTAAGGCACTTGTGCTATATGTGTCAACATCGTAACGTTCCGGAATGGATGGCTGATGGCTGGATGTCATTGCGTCCGTGCTCCCGTAGCGAAAGGTTTGTCCATGCAGGTTTCACAATCCGGGCGTGTCGACCATTCTCCTGCCGGCTCTCCGGTCGGAACCGGCAGGCTGTCATTGCTGGACCTTACCCTGATTGGCTGCGGCGCGACATTCGGGTCGGGATGGCTGTTCGCGTCGTCACGGGTTGCGACCCTGGCGGGGCCGTGGGGGCTGCTCGCGTGGGGGATTGGCGGGCTTGTGGCGCTGCTTCTGGGCATCATCTACTGTGAACTGGGTGCCGCGTTGCCACAGCGGGGCGGGGTGGTCCGGTATCCCTACTGTTCCCATGGGCGGTTTCTGGGGTTCATGGTCAGTCTCGTGACCGTGGTGGCATTTTCAAGCATTGTCTCGATCGAGGTGGTCGCGGCCCGGCAGTATGTCTCCGTATGGTTTCCGGCGCTCAGCCAGGCGGGTGGCGCGCCCGGCCTTGCGGGCTGGGTGGTGCAGGCGCTGGTCATTGCATTCCTGTGTTACCTGAACCTGAAGGATGGAAAGACCTTTGCCTGGATCAACAATATTGTCACGATCCTGAAATTTTCCGTCCCGTTCCTGGTTGTCGGGACCCTGCTGCCGCGCCTGTCTGCCGCCCCTTTCATGGTGCCGGTCTCCGGTTCTCCTGTCACGGGAATGGTGACGGCCCTGTCCTCGGGCGGGATCATCTTTGCCTTTCTCGGCCTGACACCCATTGTCGCCGCGGCGGGGGAAGTGCGGCATCCGCAGCGCAACGTGCCCCGCGCGCTGTTTGCTTCGGTCGCCTTTACGACGGTCGTCTATGTCGTGCTGCAGGCAACCTTTATCGGCGCGCTGCCTCTCGCGGCCCTGCATGACGGGTGGGGGCCCATCGAGGACCGGTTTCCCCTGCCATTCCATGACATCATGGTTGTTGCCGGTATTGCGTGGGTGGCCGTGCTGGTCCTGTCGGATGCCTGTGTTTCCCCGCTGGGCACGGGGAATGTCTATCTCAGTTCGACCTGCCGGGTTGCGGATGCGTGGCTGCATGAAGCGGGGCTGCTGCCGGGTAATGCCCGGCGCGCGGGACCTGTTTCCCTGCGGGCCATGGTCCTGTCCGTCGGGCTGTGCCTGTTCTGGACGCTGCCTTTTCCATCATGGAGCAGTCTGGTGGGTGTCGTCTCGACGGCAATCGTCATGAGCTATGCCTTCGTGCCGGTCATCCTCGCGGCCCTGCGGCGGAGCTGTCCTGACCTTCCGCGCCCGTTCCGCGTGCGGTGGCTGGGTGTCATCGGGCCGCTTTCCTTTGTCATGTCGTCCTTTGTCGTGCTCTGGGCCGGGTGGCATACCGTTTTGTGGCTCCTGTCCGGGCAGATCGTGCTGGGCATGCTGTACCTGGCCTGCCGGGTCATCGCGTCCCCCCGGCGGGCGGGCGCGCTTGTGCTGCCCAATCTGTGGGTCCTGGCCTATTTCTGCGGAATGATCCTGTTTTCCTGCATGGACCAGGACCTGGCGATGGAAACGCTCGCAGCGCCGGGGCGGCTGGTGATGTTCCTTGTCTTTCTGGTGGGTGTCTATTTCTGGGGCGCCCATAGCGGGCTGCGCGCGCCAACACTGTCCGCTGCATCGCGTGAGGGTGTGCTGTCCGCATCTTTCGTTTCCATGAACATATCTTCAGGGGTTCGTTAAATGAAATCACTCAATGCCGTTATTGTTGGCGGGGCCTCCGGGCTTGGGCTGGCGACAGCACGGCTCATGCTGCGTGAGGGCGTGCAGGCGCTCGGGCTGATCGACGCCAATGCGGAGCGTCTGGACGCCGCCGCCGCGTCACTGCGCGAACAGGGTGCGACGGTATGTACGGCGCAGGGGGATGTTTCCCGCGCGGTTACCGCCAGCGCCGCGTTTGATGCCATCGTATCGGAAATGGGCCGGGTGCACACCATGGTCAACTGCGCCGCGATCTATCCGCGCCGCCCGATCCTTGAAATATCGGACGAAGACTGGGATCTGGAAAACGCCATCAACATCAAGGGCACCTATCACATGATGGTGGCGGCGGTTAAGCACATGATGCAGTTTTCCACGGCGGGTACGGTCGCGGGCCGGATCGTGAATGTCGCATCGGTGGATGCGTTCAAGGCCCATCCGCAGAATACCCATTACGCCGCGACCAAGGCCGCGGTCGTCAGCCTGACGAAGTCGTTCGCGCATGAATTCGCCCCCGCCGGCATCCTGATCAATGGCGTGGCTCCCGCCGGTTTTGCGACCGACCGGGCCAGGGAGCTTGGGTTCCTGCCTGAACTTGCAAAAGCCAACCCGCTTGGCCGCGCCGCCGAGCCGGAGGAAATGGCGGAATGGATCATCATGATGGGCGGCCCCAGGAATACGTTCTCCACTGGCGAGACGGTCATTGTCAGCGGGGGTTACATCTATGCCTGACCTGACCGCGCTGGTAACCGGCGCCACAAGCGGGATTGGCCGCGCGATCACGACCGAACTGTCCATGGCGGGCTACGCGGTCGTGGCGGTGGGACGCAATGCGGACCACCTGTCCGAACTGGCAGCGATGAGCGGTGTCACGGCCGTGCAGGCGGATGTGCGCGACATTGATGCCATTCAGGATACCCTGGACGGAAAAGAGGTTGATGTCGTTGTCAGCAACGCGGGCATCCTGACTACGTCGGGTGCGTTTGCCGGCACGGATCCGGACCAGATCGATGCCATGATCGACATCAATCTGAAGGCACCGCTGCGCCTGGCCCACCGGCTGCTGCCCGGCATGATCGCGCGCAGGCGGGGGCACCTGCTGTTCGTGGGGTCCATCGCGGGGCACGCGCCCTTTGGTGGTTCCGCGATCTATGGTGCGTCCAAGGCCGGGCTTGCCAGTTTCTGCGAGGCGCTGCGCTGCGACCTGCTGGGCACCAATGTGCGCGTGACCGAACTTGTGCCCGGACGTGTCGAGACAAGCCTGTACCGTGATACCCACGGCAGCAGGGCGCGGGACGTGCTGTATGATGGCTATCGCGCGGTACAGCCGGAAGACGTGGCCCGGCTGGTCCGCACGGTGATTGAACTGCCCGCGCATGTTGACGTGTCGCGGCTGGATATCCTGCCGACCGATCAGGCCGTGGGTGGTGGACAGATCGTACGTCCACCCAGCATATAGGCCCTTCTTTTTCAGCCTGTCGGGAAATGCGATGTCGATGAGTGAGGTCACTGCGGGACGTGATGGTACGGGCGGCACGGCGGAGATGCGCGTCCGGTATGCGGTGCTCGTACCACTGTTGATGGCCGTATTCCTGTCCGTTCTGGATTATGCGGTTGCGAATATCGCACTGCCCACCATTTCGGGCGTGCTGCACATCACCGCGGCGCAATCCGTATGGGTGGTCAACGCCTACCAGCTGGCCAACGCCATGCTGCTCCTGCCGCTTGCCGCGTGGGCGGACCGCATCGGCAGCGCACGGCTGTGCCAGATCGGTCTTGTCATCATCATGGCCGGTTCGGGCATGTGTGCCGTAGCATCTTCCTTCCCTGTCCTTGTGTTTGCGCGCGTGGTGCAGGGGATAGGGGGGGCGTGCGTCATGTCGGTCAGCGCGGCGCTGGTGCGGGTATGCTATCCCCACAGCCGGCTGGGGGAAGCACTTGCGCTGAATGCGCTGGTCACGGCACTCGGCTTCGCCTGCAGTCCTGCCGTTGCGGCGGGTATCCTGTCCATTGCGTCATGGCGCTGGCTTTTCCTGTTCAACATTCCCTATGGCCTGATCACGCTGGGGCTGACGGTTGTGTCCTTTCCGCGTGTGCCGGTCCGGCATACGGCGTTTGACGCCAGTGCAGCCATTCTCAACATGCTGGCTTTCGGGGGGATACTGGTTGCGGGCGACTGGCTGGCGCATGGCAGCGAACGGGCGCTGGGCTGGGGCATGCTGGTCGTGGGCCTGGTCAGTCTGGCGCTGCTGGCAAAAAGACAGCACGGGCAGGCGGCCCCGCTTTTTCCTGTTGACCTGTTCATGATCGGACCGCTGCGCGTGGCGGCCGCCGTATGCTTCATGGGCTATGTCGCGTCCAACTTCTTCATGATTTCCATCCCGTTTACCCTGACATCCCTTTTTCACAAGACGCAGGTGACGACCGGGCTCATGATCACGCTGTGGCCGCTGGGCATGATGGTGGCGGGCCCGCTGGTCGGCCGGCTGGCGGACCGTGTCCATCCGGGGCTGCTGGCGGCTGTCGGGCTGTTCGTGGTGGGAACGGGTTACATGCTTCTGCGTGTCTGTCCGGCCGATGCCTCCACCGCCAACATCATATGGCGTTTTGGTTTTGCGGGCATGGGGTTTGCGTTTTTTGTCGCGCCCAATAACAAGGCGATCATGCAGGCGGCCCCGCTGGAACGCTCGCGCGGGGCCAGCGCCATCATTTCTCTTGCCCGCATTCTGGGGCAGTCAACGGGGGCGACGCTGGTTGCGTTTGTCATGACGCGGGGTGGAAGCCATGCCAGCCTGCATTGCCTGGAACTGGGGGCGTTTACGGCATGGGGTGCCGCGGGGCTGAGCGCGTCACGTCTGCTGCGGCGCGCCGGGCCCGAAGGTAAAAGGTAGTCCGAGCGTGAAGAACAGGGAAATTTTTTCCGTCGTGCATCCACAGCAGCCACGCGACAGGACGGATGATGGCTTGTCGCCGCCCGTGGCAAGCCTGTCCGAGACCATTGCCAGCCATCTGATGCAGTGCATTACGGATGGTGTCTATGGCGTGGGTGACAAGCTTCCGTCCAATGCCGAACTCTGTGAAGCATTCGGGGTCAGCCGCACGGTGGTGCGCGAGGCGATTGCTGCACTAAAGCTGGGCGGGCGCGTCGTTTCGCGGCAGGGGGCGGGCGTGTTTATCGCGCATGACGGGGAAGGGTCCGCCTTTTCACAGAAACCACCGGTGGAGGATATCCAGGCCTGTCTGGAAATCCTGGAACTGCGCATTGGTGTCGAAGTGCAGGCCGCAGCCCTTGCGGCGCAGCGCAATACGCCTGAAACGCTGTTTCATCTCCATCAGGCGCATGAACACTTCCTCAAGACGCGCCGCGCCAGTTCGCGTGCGGAGGCGGATGCCGATTTCCAGTTCCATCTGGCAATTGCAAGGGGTGCTGGAAACCCGCGCTTCGTCCAGTTTCTTGAAAGCATGGTCGAGGATATCAACCGTGACCTTCATCTCAAATACTGTGCGATATCCCACGACAGGAAGAAATATTTCACGAATACAGCAAGGGAGCATGAAAGCATCATAAATGCCATATCCGCGCAGAATGCGGACAGGGCGCGGCAGACAATGCTGGAACATCTTAATGACGGTCTGGCCCGGTACAGGATACTCCTGAAAAATCATGACCGTTAAGCCCCGCGGTGCAGGGGTGGAAGCGGCCGCCTAAACCTGTGCCAGCCAGCGCGGCAGGGTCTTTGCCGCATGTGCGGTTCTTGCTGCCTGAACACAGGCGGCAAGACTGCCGAAGCGGACATGCCGCCCCACCAGCCCGGGGGCGTAATGGGCGTATTTTCCGGAATTGGTCATAAGTGTGTGCGCCTGCGGTGGCACCAGCGGTTCGCCAATCATGCACCAGCAGGTATCGGTCACCATTGTTGCGCCAAACGCTTCTATGGTCTGGATATATCCTTTTTCGTGGGCTTGGGCATATACATCCCGCCCGGTCGTGACGATCATTGCCGTGCCATCGGCCCTGGTCCCGTCCCGGCACAGGGCGGCCAGCCTGCGTAGTTCGCCAAGCGAGGCATGGGGGTTGCCGATGGAGACAAGCTGGACGGCGGTCTGCGTTGCGCTGTCCAGTTCCATCCATGCGCGGCGCAGGTCGGTGATGCCTGCCGTGCACTGTCGCCGTGCGGCCCTGTGCCCCAGCGCGGCCTGAAGGGTCGGGGCTTCCGGTGTCACGCCCACGGCATGGAACATCGGTGCCGCCGAAGTGGTGGCAAAGGCGGCGCTGAAGGCCTTCAGCGCATCATGGTCGGGTGACAGACAGGCCAGGCCCGTTATGGCGGGAATTTCCGTGCCACTCAGAAGTCCCACCAGATAACCCAGCACGGGAAAGAAGGAATCATCAATATCCGCCGGCACGTCCACATCGATATGAACGCATGCATGGCGTCCCTCCGCCCGATGGCTGCCCACGAATGGCGCGCGCCCGGTCAGGGCCACGCAGATATCAAGATAATCCGGGTATTTGAGCGTCCGCGCGCCCAGCACGCTGTTGGCGAACACCACGGCATTCGATTCCGCCCAGACGATCTGTTCACCCGGACCGGGCGCGCTGTCCAGCAGGTAGGGCGCGCAGGTAAAGCTGCCTTTCGCGCCCATCTGCTCATACGCCTCCGCCAGGGCCACTGCCGGTTCACCAAAGGACGGGGCGATGCCGAATGACCGCCAGCGCCGCTGGTCGACCGAAATGGCGTTGAGGGTTGTCGGCACCCGCACCCGCACCCGCGCACCCCACGCCACCAGCTGCCGTGCAAAACGCAGGCTGGCCGGCCCGGTATAGATGCAGCCATCTATATGCGCCTGCGAGATGTCGATAAGCCGTTCCGCTCCCTGCAATGTCGCCATTGCCAGCACGATTTTCATCGCGCCGGCCGCGGCCGGCCCAAACCTGCCATCCAGCATGTCACGATCATGCGCACTCAGGGCAGGCAGGGCAGACGGCGCATCCGTTGCGTGATGCATCTGGCCGGCGGGCAGGCGGCGCGTGGCGCCCGCAGGGCTGGTGACAAGCAGCGCGCCATCGGCAATGCAGGCGTCGGTCATCTGCCCGAGTGCATGGAATTCCGCAGCCCCGACGCACAGTACGGGGATGGACCTGCCAAACATGAGGCTGGTCACCACAACCCCGAGCACCAGAATCTCGTCGGGTTCGGCCAGAACAAGCCCCGCCGGGGCCTTCCCGTTCAGCAGCAGTTCCAGCATGACGCTGCTGCCCGTGCAGGATCCGCGCCCGTTGGGAATGGCCAGGATCGCATCGGTCACGCACGCACCGCTCAGCGGATGGTGGCGGTCGATCACTTCCCCCGTGGCCGGATTGATGCCACCCCAGAAACTCAGCCCCGTATCGGCATGCAGGAGCGGCCCCCGGGCCGATCCCTCCACAAGGACGCGACAGGTAGCCTGCGGTGCTGCTGTTGTCCTGTCCCGCGATGCTGCCATTGGGTATCCTGCCTGATCAGATATCTGTCCATCCGGAAGGTGCCGTCATGGCAGGGCCGTCTCCCTTTTCATGTCACAGCCGTACCGTTCCATCTTGACATCGTATACCATTAAACAAATGATTGTTTCCAGCCTGACCGGCAGACATGCAGGCGCCGGTCATGGCCCCCGTTTTTTCCGAACCGTGGTGGCGCATGCCCGTGGCGGCCGGTGCCCGGCAGCCTGAAGTGGAGACATGATGAAACCTGAAGCCATAACGCCAGCACCCGATGACGCGGCACAACGCAGGCAGGTCAGGCCGGTCGTCTGTTACCCGACCGAAAGCCTTCCACGACCGGACATCCGGGCCTACCAGGCCGTGCGCGATGGCATGCAACTGGTCGAGCGGCTGACCATTCCCCCGCGGGAGGCAGCGTGCTGGAGCGTGCCAGCCGGTCATTTCTTCCGCATCGTATGCAGCGAAGGCCCGCAGGTGGCGGACCTGAACCTGTTCAACCTGCACAATACGGAAGAACGGTTCTATTCCGGCAAGACGCGGGCACTCAATGGTACGCATCTGGGGGTAGGGGACCAGATGTTCTCATGCTTTCCCTACATGCGGCCCATGGCCACCATTACGTACGATACGCTGGACTGGTACGGCTTTGATGAATTCGGCGGTGCGGTGCATGATGTGATCGGTACCCGCTGTGATCCGTACACCCATTATCTTCTCAGCCATGGCGGGCAGTACCATCACTGCTGTCATTCCAACCTGACCCGTGCCTTTGCCGCCCATACGGGCCAGTCGCCCGAAGAGGCGGGCAAGCTGGTCCATGATGTCCTGAATGTTTTCATGTGCACCGGCTTTACCCGGGATACGGGGGAATATTTCATGAAGGCCAGCCCGGTGCGCCGGGGAGACTATCTGGAACTGTTCGCGGAAATCGACCTGCTGGGCTGCATGTCCGTCTGCCCCGGTGGTGACTGCTCGTCGGAACATTCGTCGGACACGGCAACCTGCTATCCGCTGGTTGTGGAAGTCTACCGGCCCGCGCACCTGCCACCGGGCTGGGTGTCCCCGCCCGTCAATGGCTATGACGGCACGCATGGCGTGTAACAACCCGCCCCAGGCGCGGATATGGGGGCCAGCCCGGCTGTTCCCCCGGCAAGGAATGCGATGAAACCCGTAATGCCCTCACCTGATCGCCTGCTGGACCGCCGCCTGCGCCCAGGTCATGCCCTGCTGGAGGCCGGACGGGCAATGGCAGATGACTGCCGACTGGGCGAAAGTGCGTTCATGCGCGCCAGTGGCTGCGCTTCCGAAGCCGCTTACAAACGCATGATCGAGGGCACGGGCCGGATCATGCAGCACGCGCATATCGGCTTCCGGGATGTAGGCCGCACGGTAGAGGCGATGCGCACCGTG
This sequence comes from Komagataeibacter sp. FNDCF1, assembly GCF_021295335.1. Classification (NCBI taxonomy): domain Bacteria; kingdom Pseudomonadati; phylum Pseudomonadota; class Alphaproteobacteria; order Acetobacterales; family Acetobacteraceae; genus Komagataeibacter; species Komagataeibacter sp. FNDCF1. Next base: position 331,206 of record NZ_JAIWOT010000001.1, read on the forward strand.
CGTGACACATGTGCCACCCGTGGGGTTACGGTGGACCGCTTCGGCATCACGCTGGACTGGTCAATGGGGTATCCGCTGGCCATGCGCGCCAGCGCGGGGCGGGGGACCGGTATCGTCATGAACGATACGGGAGACTTTGCCCGCATTGTCAATGCATGTCCCGCCGCGACCCATTTCGGGGATTTCATGCTGGGCCTGCCCGGCGCACTGGACAACACGCGTGCGGCCATTGCCGCCGGTGTGACCTCGATTGGCAATCTGGGCCAGTATTTCACGTTCCGCCTGCCATACTGGGATGATGACGTGGCCACGACCGAGGCCACGGTTACGGCGCTGGGCCTGATCGCAGCACAGGATGCGGAAATTCTGGTCCATTCCAATCTTGATGACGGTTTTGCCGGGCTGTTCGTGGACATGTGCTGCAGTCTGGGCATGGCCATTATCGAGAAATACATCATCGAGGACCTGACCGGCGCCCGCCTTTCGCACTGTTATGGCCACCATTTTTCCGATCCGCTGTCCCGTCTGGCGTTCCATGCGGCACTCAGGCAGGTCAATGTCACGCCCGGTACCATGATCTTTGGCAATACCGTGGCCTATCGTGCGGCGGATGCGGCCAATTATGCCAGCCTGGCCAATTATCTCATGGCCGATATCATGGCGCTTCGCCGCTGGCCGACCGGGCATGCCATCAATCCCGTACCCGTAACCGAGAACGCCCGCATTCCCGATGTGGATGAGATCATCGATGCGCAGTGCTTTGCCACGCGCCTGGCCCAGCATGCCCCCTTTTATCAGGAGATGATCGACTGGGGCCATGTGGAAAGCCTGTCCGCCCGGCTGGTCGTGGGGGGCAGGCAGTTCGCACACGACACGCTTGCGGGCATGGCGGCGGCAGGGGTGGATATCCGCGATCCGGCGCAGTTGATGCTGGCCATCCGCCGTACCGGCCCCCGCGTGCTGGAAGCGCTGTACGGCCCCGGCACGCCTGCGCCCGCGACTGGCGGCCGGACACCGGTCGTGGTTGCGCAGTGGGCACGCGAACTGGATGAAATGGCGGAGGCATGGCTGGAAACGCAGGCCCCCCTGATCGCGCGCATCCGCGCCGCCGGTGGTGATGCGCCGTGTATATGCGTGGGCACTTCGGACGTGCATGAGCATGGCAAATATCTGGTTGAACGCGCCCTGGCCGGACTGGGGGCCAGGATTGTCGACGGGGGCGTGTCCGTTGACCCGGATGATCTGGTGGCACGCGCGGCGGCGGGGGGTGCGGATGTCATTGCCGTCAGCACCTATAACGGCGTGGCCCTGCGCTACTGCCGTGATGTGCACGCTGCCATGGCCGCGCGGGGCATGCGGGCCACGTTGCTTATGGGCGGACGCCTGAATGAAATTCCGGCTGATTCCAATTCCGGCCTGCCAGTGGACGTTACGGCGGAGATTGCGGAAACTGGCGCCGTGGCCTGCACGGGGCTCGATGAACTGACCGGGGCGATTGCCGATGTCCTGTCGCGTGCATCCGTGCCCGTGCAGGCCGATCCTGAAAAGACTGCCTGAAAAAACCCGCGATTGCGGCCGCATCCGCATCGTGCAGGAAAGGTTCTCGTGCTGCCGTCCTGAAAAGGACGCGGCGCGCGGAGCATCCGGTTTCCGTAAACGGCGTGCTCCGGGCCGCGCCCCGGGGTCCGGCGGCTGGGTGCGGGCCTGGTGCCCGGCTTCCTGACAGGGCGGCCGGGGTGTCAGGCCATGATGGTCTGCACGCCAAAGACCTGCCCGACCTGTCCTGTGCCGGTGCTGGCAAAACTGACCTCGATGGTTGCCTGTCCGCCCGGCAGGTCTGGCGGTATGGCGTAGCGGTGCCAGCTGAAAACCCCGGGATTGCGGCCATCGAGATTTTCTGTGGCGATGACATGTCCATTCACCCGCACCGTGAACAGGCGGTTGACGTCATCATCATAATACAGCACCCGCAATGCCATCGGCTGGTGGCCCGCATGCAGGGTTGTGCTCATGGTGGTCCGTGTCATCCAGCCTTTTCGCCCCAGGCGCGTACAGGGCCGCGCGCCCCGCATGGCGTGGGGGCGGTCGGGACCAATGGCATCAATGATGCGGGCCCTGTCGGTATCACGGGTTGCGCCTGCCAGTGTTTCACGTAACGCGGGTGTCCATGCCGCCACCGGCACGCATGTCAGGTAAGGTGCGGCCAGACGCGACTGCATGAAGGCGAAAGGCCGCAGCACAAGCTCTCCCGGCCACGCCCCGCCGCCGCTGCCGATGCGTCCGGCCCGGAAGGCCACGCCCTGTTCGTGATGCACATGCTCGAGCATGGCAGTCGGGTCATCGGCCACCAGGGCGGGCAGGGGCTGGCGCCATGGCACTTCGCCCCGTGCCGGGCCAAGGTCGGCCGCCAGCAGCAGCGGGCCGTAAAAAAAAGCCGAAGGCGCGGCCGGTCCCCCCGCCGGTACGGTTTCACGCCGCAGCGGCATGTCAAGCACCAGCATCACGCTGTCCCCCGCCTGCCATGTGCGGCGTATGCGGACATAGCCATCGGCTTCCACATCCGTTGCCATGTGCTCCCCGTTCACGCTCAGTGTGCTCCCGCGTGCCCAGCCGGGTACGCGCAGTGCCAGCGTCAGTGGCATGGGGGTGGCGATGTGGGGGATGGACACCATCACCTGTCCATCAAGTGGATAATGTGTCCGCATGACCATCCGGACCCCACGCTCGTGCCAGTCCAGTTCTGAGGGAATGAACAGGTTGACGACGACTTCATCCCCGTCGCGCAGCCACCAGATGACGTCCCCATGGCGGGCATGGCTTTCCATTCCGGTTCCGACACAGCACCAGAAATCTTCTGTCGGGGTGGAAAAATCACGCGCGGCCCCGGTTCCCATGGGCAGCATGTAGGTGAACATGCCGGTATGGGGATCATGCTGCGCCATGATATGGTTGAGATGCGCACGCTCATAATAGTCAAACTGCGTGGCATGGGGCTGCCATGCATGGACATGCCGTGTCAGCTTGAGCATGTTGTAGGTGGCGCAGGTTTCACAGGTCCGGGCATTGAGATGCGTGCCCATGTCGCCCGCGCCATGCGGGCCGGCGGTGGTGAAATACTCGAAATCCCCCGTGCCGCCACAGGCATAGCTCCGGCGGCTGACCACGGATTGCCACAATGTGCGCGCGGCGGTCGCCGCCCGCGTATCGCCCGATACTTCGTATACACGTGCCGCCCCCACGGTCTTGGCGATCATTGTATTGGCGTGCAGTCCGTCCAGTTCGTCGCGCCCGTCGCGCAGCGGGTCCATGGTGGCGCGGTCACTGATCTGCCCGGCCAGCGCCAGCCAGCGCGTATCGCCGGTGCGGGCGTACAGTTCAGCCATGGATTCATTCAGGCCACCATATTCACAGCTCAGCACCTGCTGTAAACGTGCATCATCAAGATGGCTGAATGTATCGTGGATATAGCCCGCCAGCCCGCAGGCCACGCCCAGTGCCCCGTGGGTTGCGCACAGACGGTCCGCATCAAGCAGGCCAGCCAGCAGCTTGTGCCAGTTGTAAAGCGGCGCCCATGAACCGTTAAGGCTGAAGCGCCTGGCCCGGATGTCGCCGCGCCGTATTTCCTCGAACACATGGATGCCGGGTTCGATCGCCCCCTGTGGGGTCCGGCGTGTAAAGGCACCGACAAAACCATTGCCCTGTGCGTTCTGGCAGGCTGCAAGTTCATCTGTGATGTAGGCAGCACGGGCTGCGGCCTGCGGCTCTCCTGTTCCGGCATGCAAATGACTGAGCGCGCTGAGATAATGCCCCAGCGTGTGGCCTGCGATCGTGTCGGCTTCCCATCCGCCATAAACCGGTGCCCGCGCGGGCAGCCCCGCCTGCGTACGGAATCCGGACAGCAGGCGATCAGGATCAAGGGAGAGGAGATAGCGCCGGTTGGTCCGGGTGGCCGCAAGCCAGGGGGAGGGGAGCAGGCGGACGCATTGTGGCGGAAAAGGTGCGGTGGCGGGCACGGACAGGTCGGCCGGCGTTGCGGCGCGGGCCGTCCGGTCCGGCGGCCCGCCAGTTCCGACACCCAGGCCGATTGTTCCTGCTGCTGCCAGCAGCGTGCGGCGTGTCGGCCCGGTCCGTTCCGTCATATCAGGTCTCTGGCCTTGTATTTCATGCCTGCATGCCCCGGTCAGGGGCATAATTCATGCTGTTTGCGTTGTAGATATCCGTCATCGCGCGATGGGCCGGGCCGCATGTCATGCCGTATGGGGCACGACGTGCCTGTCGCCCGCGTGAACCGGCTCCAGACTGCCAATAAAACATAATGCGATCAAGAACCCTGACGGCTGTTTGCGTGACGGTTCTGTTCTGATGGCTCAGCCACAACAAGAAAGCTTGCCGTCCCCAAACTCTTGCATATACGTAATTAGTCGGCAGGCGCTCCGGACAGGGGAGCGTCTGCCGTGGTTGCCGTGGGTTGTTCCCACAGGTCAGGAGGATTGAATGTTTTCATGTCACATGCGGTTGCCCCGGCAGTGGAAACACGTCTGATGCCAGGATATCCGGCCCGTATCATCGTTGTGGGGGCGGGCATCGTGGGGCGTGCCTGCGCGCTGCGCCTGCAGCAGGATGGTGCGGATGTGGTCCTGCTGGATTCCGGGGAGCGGGAACCGGCTTCCTGGGGCAATGCCGGGCATGTCGCGGCGGAATATATCACGCCCTTCGCCAATCCGGGCGTGCCGCCCACTGTCCCGCGTTCGCTTTTCCCGCGTGGTCCGGTGGTACTGGACTGGCGTCATCCCGTCATGCTGGGCAGGTGGTTCGCACGGTATCTGTATGCCGCCTACCGGCCACGCCAGGTTCATGCCGCATCGGTGGTACTGCGGGACCTGATGGCGCAGGCCCTGCCCGCATGGCAGGAACTGGCGGCCGAACTGGGGCAGCCCGACCTGCTGGATACGACAGGTACCTACAAGCTGTGGGAACGCCCCGGACCGGGCATGCAGGCCAGCCTGCGGACCGATCATGGAAGTGTCCGGGCATGTGCCGTGCCGGAGGCGGAACGTGCACGCCTTGCCGGTGGGCTGCGGGTTCCGGTGGCGGGGGCCGTCCGTTTTCACGGCACGGCGCAGGTGCGTGACCTCCGGCAGGTGCTGGATTCGGTCATGGAGGCATTCGTGCGCGCGGGTGGTACGGTCATGCCCGGCCATGCCCTGAAAATCGATACGGGCGGCGCGCGGCCGGTCGTATGGACCGGGCAGGGACCGCAGGAGGCCGATCAGGTACTTGTGGCCTGCGGCATTGGTTCGGCCGCCCTGCTGCACGGGCACAAGGTGCGTGTGCCCCTGATGGCGGAACGGGGCTATCATCTGGAATGGGATCATGGTGGGGCGTGGACCCTGTCCAATATCGTGTTCGAAGACCGCAATGTGGTCGTGACCCGCTTTGGCGCACGGTTGCGCGCCACGTCCATTGCCGAATTCACGCAGGTGGACATGCCCCCCAATCCTGCCCGCTGGGCGTGGCTGGAGCGTCATGTTACCGAACTGGGGCTGCCCGTGGCCTCCGCCTTCAGCCGGTGGAGCGGATTTCGTCCTTCCCTGCCGGACTATCTGCCCGCGCTGGGGCCGATACCGGGCATGCGCGGCGTGTTTGCGGCCTATGGCCACCAGCATCTTGGCCTGACCCTGGCGGCGGTGACGGCACGCCTGCTGACCGGTCAGATGCGCGCGACGGCGGGGGCTGGCAGGCTGCCGCTTCCCGCCGTGCTGCGCGCCGGGCGTTTCGGGGGCTGAGACCCGATGCCCCGATTCCATCCACTGCAACGGAGAAACATGGCTTGATTCCCGATCCCAAATATCCGCCCGATGCATCCGAGACGAGGATGCGGCTGGATGCCATGCCACTGCGCCGCTTCCACCTGCTGACGCTTGTCGCCACATCAGGTGGACAGTTCTGCGATGGCTATGTGCTTGGCACCATTGGTGCGGCCCTGCCGGGGGTGGAACGGGCCATGCATTGCAATGACATATGGATGGGCGCCATTGGCAGCGCGTCGCTTGCGGGGCTGTTTTTCGGGTGCCTGCTGATCGGCCCGCTGACCGACCGGCTGGGCAGGCGCAGGCTGCTGCGGCTCAACATGCCCCTGTTCATCATACTGTCGCTGGTGCAGGCACTGGTCACGTCGCCCCTGCAACTGGTGCTGGCCCGCATATTGCTGGGGGCATGTCTGGCGGCGGATTATGTCGCGGGATCGGCCTATCTGTCGGAATTCGCGCCGCTGCGCCTGCGGGGCCGCTTTCTGGCCAGCATGATCGTGGGCTGGTCGGCAGGGTACTGCATGGCCAACATTTTCGGCATGCTGTTTACCATGCATGGAAGTGGCGGTTGGCGGCTTTGCCTGTTCAGCAGCGCGATTCCGGCGGCGCTGGTGATGATGCTGCGGATTTTCCTGCCTGAATCCCCCCGCTGGCTCATGGCCCGCAACCGCCCGAAAGAGGCGCAGCAGGTGCTGAAGGCCTGTTTCCCCAATGACAGGGTATTCGTGGCACCCGCAGTGGCAAAGCAGGAAGAAAACTGGCGCACCGTATTTACACCGCCCTGGCGCAGGCGGCTGGCGGTGGGTGCCGGATTTTATGTGGCGCAGGTCGTGCCCTATTTCTGTATCGGTACCTTCCTGCCCGAGCTGTTTACCGCCCTTGGCGTGCGCGATGTCTATACCGGCGGGGTCGTGTTCAATCTTTTCCTGCTGATCGGTTCCATAGCCGCCCTGTGGCTGGTGGACCGGCTGACACGGCGGACGTTCCTGATTGGCAGCTTCCTGCTTGCGGCAGCATTTCTGGTCGGGGTTTCGTTCGCCGCCCAGCTGCCGCTTCTGCTTACGCTGGTGTTTTTTGGCCTGCTGGCCCTCACGCTTGCGGCCGCGACATCACTGGAAATGGTTTATCTGCCGGAACTCTTTCCCATCAACCTGCGTGGCGTGGGCGTGGGCATTGCCACGGCATGCAGCCGGCTTGGCTCACTGATTGGAACATTTTTGCTGCCGGTTCTCATGCGGCAGATCGGAACGCCGCTTACCCTAGGGATCTGTGCGCTGATCCTGGTTGGTGGTGCCGTGCTATGCGCGGCCTGGGCACCGGAAACGCGGGATTCGGTCCTGTAGATATCCCGCTGTGCTGCCGTCGCGCATGTTCGCATGGCCTTGAACATGCATGGGCGGCATGAAACTGCGGGCCATCGGGATCGTGACGCAGGCGGGTGTGCGCCAGATTCTTCCGTACCGGCTGGTCCATGCCGCGCGTGTCTATGGATATCGGGGTGGATTACCAGCCATGATCCTGTAGTAAAGGAACGGTTATTACAGGGAGAACCATCATGATGCATGCGGTTACCAGCCGTATGGGCTGTCTTGCTGCCGTGCTGTCATGCACGCTGGCCGTGGGAGCGGCGGCCCATGCCCAGCCGGACATGCAGCAGGCTGCCCAGCGCGCCCAGCAGATGCAGCAGATGCAGCAGCAGTTCCAGCAGCAGCAGATGCAGTTCCGTCAGCAGCAGGACCAGATGCGCATGCAGCGTGACCAGCAGATGCAGCAGATGCGCCAGCAGTTCCAGCAACAGCAGATGCAGCTTGACCAGCAGGCCCGGCAGATGGGCAACCAGCCCGGTGGCCGTGAACAGATCGAACGCCAGCGCGAGCAGATGCGCCAGCAGCAGGACCAGCAGATGCAGCAGATGCACCAGCAGTTCAGCCAGCAGGACGAGCAGCTACGCCAGCAGCGCATGCAGATGAACCAGCAGCAGCAGCAACAGCAGATGCAGCAGTTCGGCCAGATGATGCCCTACCAGCAGAACTGGTAGGCCCCTGTTGCGCACGCATCCCGTCTGGCTGACCGTGGGCGCAGGCCCGTGCGTTCAGCCCGGTTCAGCCGTATGGGTGCGCGGCAGTTCCACCAGGTTCAGTGGAATGCCCTCCGCCCGCAGGGTGCGCGCCATGGTGCGTATGCTGTCATGATGGGTAAAGAGCAGTACCTGCGTGGTGCGGGCAAAATCCGCCAGCACCCGTAGCGTGCGTTCGCTGCGTGCATCATCGAACTGTACCAGCAGGTCATCTGCGATAAAGGGAAGGGGTTCGGCGGAGCGGCAGTAAGTCTCCACGCTGGCAAGCCGGAAGGCCAGGAAAAGCTGGTCCCGCGTGCCGGCACTCATGGCGCTGACCGGCACGGTCCCGCCATCGTGGCGCAGGCCCAGCACGACCGGTTCGCCTTTCGGGTCCAGTTCGGTGCGGATGGCGGTAAACGCACCCAGCGTGGCAAGGGAAAGGAACTGCCCCGCGCGGGTAACAAGCGGGTCCTGTTCGGCTGCCCGTACGCGGCCTATGGCATCGGCAATCAGGTTACGGGCCAGTGTCAGTTCCGCATATTCCTCTACAATCCGGTGCAGGCTGCTGATGGCCGCCTCGCGTCGGGCTGCTGCCTGCGGGGCATCGGTGTTGTGCTCGAACGCACGCAGCGCCGTTTCTTCTTCCTGTTCGGCGCGCACGGCGTTGTCGCGCTGGAGTTCGAGATCCTTCAGCCGGTCGTGAATGCGGGCGGTTTCGGCCCGGAGTTCGGGCAGGTCGCGCCCGTCAATGGCGCGTTCCAGATCATCCGGCGACTGGCCACCCGTCATGCGCGACAGGGTATGCAATGCCCGGGCATGGTCCTGTGCCAGCTGGTCACGCGCGGCAAGGCGGCTGGCAAGCCGTTCAAGTGCTTCCGGGCTTTCGGCCTGGGTGCGGGCCTGCAACTGCCCGATTTCCGCACGGGCGCGGGCAAGGGCTTCTTCACTTTCCGCCATGTCCTGGCGCGCTTTGTCCAGCGTGGGCAGCAGGGCCTCGCGCTGGTGGCGGCCCTTTTCCGCCGCCTGCCATAGCTGGTCCAGTTCCCGCGCCGCCGTCGCTGCATCGGCGTGCAGGGGAGTGGGCAGGCAGGGGCGGATATCATCCACGACACGCGCCAGTTCGGTTTCGGCCTGCCGGGCCTGAAGGCGGGCATCGTGCAGTTCGGCCAGCCGCTCCAGCTGTGCCGGGGCGGCGGCCCATTCGGCCGCAAGCGCGCGGGCGACGGTGGGCAGCGCGTCCGCCTTCAGCCCGATCGCCTGCATGGCGGGGGCCCACTGGCTTTCCCATTCACGCCGTGCGGCCTGCAGGGCGGCCGCCTGTGCATGCAGCCGGGCCTGCTCGGGCAGAAGGTCGTCGAGTTCACGCCGGAGTCTGCTGTATTCCTCATACCCGGCGGCATGCACGCGCAGGGCAGTGGTGACCGCTTCCACGCACGGTCCCAGCGGCAGGTCGGGTGCCATGCCAAGGCGCTGGGCCAGCCGGCGCAGGCTTTCGTGCATGGTATCGGGTTTTATGCGCTCTTCGGCCAGCAGGGTGCGCTCGATCGCAATCTGTTCGGCATCGGACAGGAGTTGCGCACGGGCAAGCAGGAATGCGCTCAGGGCATCCGGTGTGGCCGCATGGGGGGCAGGGATGCAGAATGGCGCGGTGAACGCCTGCCAGTGGTGGGCCATCTGCTGTTGCATGTCCGCCAGCGCGCGCTCATGCAGGGCAATCCGGTCCGTGCAGTGCGCGATGTCGTGCCGCAGCCCTTCGATACGGGCAATCCGGTCCGCCTGTGCCATCAGCTGCGCGGACAGGGTATCGGCCCTGTCCATCGCCGCTTCCAGCGCCCGGGCCCGGGCCTGGCGTGTGGCGGCCGATGGGGCGGCGGCGCCGTCCTGCGCATGGAGATAGGTTGCGCGGATGTCGTGCCACAGCGCATCGCGCTGCTGGCGGGCGGCGGCCAGCATGCCGGGTGTAAGCGGCTGTCCGGTGTGTTCCAGCCGGGCAAGCCCGGCGCCCAGCGTCGCCTGCCGGTCATGTTCCGCCGCAAGCGCGGCAGCCAGGCGGTCGTGTTCCGTGCGCAGGCCATGCTGGCGTTCGGCCGCCATGCGCGCCCCCTCCGATGGCGGGCAGGGCAGGGCGCGCAGATGTGCCACCGTATCGGACCCCAGTGCGCGAAGCTGCGTCTCCAGTGCCGTCTGCCTCTGGCCAAGGGCGGCCTCGCGCTGTTCCAGCCGCTTCATTTCCACCACCAGTGCGGCAAAGGGCGCGGGGTCGGCGTGCAGCGCGTCATCATGACCGGCTGCGCGCAGGCTGGCCATGCGGTGCTGCCTGTGGACAATGGCCGTGTCCGTCTGGCTGACCTGCTGGTCCACGGTGGCGCGCCGGCTCTGCCATTCCGCCTGTGAGTCGGCCAGATGGCGTATGGTCTCAAGGGTGGCGCGCGTGGGCATGGATTGCTGCAGGTCGGCGTCCTCTGCCTTGCCCAGCTGCTGGCGCAGGCTGGCAAGGCTTTCATCTATGCCCCGCTGCCTTTCCGCCAGATCGGCCTGGCGCGCCCGGTGCTGGCGCACGACCTGTTCCAGTTCACGGGCGCGGCCCATGGGTTCGCGCAGGCTGACAGGAATGGCCTCGCCCGGCGGTGTGGTGGTCTGCCGGGCCAGCAGTTCGGCATGGGTCACGGCTTCGGCATGGCGGGCACGGGCCGCAACGCAGGTTTCCAGTGCGGTGGTGATACGCGCTCCCATGCCCGGTGGGAGGGGGGCAAGATCGGCCAGTGCCGCCAGCCCGGCTGCCAGCCGTGCGATTTCGTGCAACTGCGGCAGGGCCTTTTCCAGCTGTTCGTAATGGCTGTGCAGGCGGCGCAGCTCGGTCTGTTCGGTGCTGATGGCCGCCTTGCGCGCACGGGCTTCATCGCGCTCGCGGCGGTGTCGGGTATAGGCGTCATGCCCGAGGGAGGCGGCATTGAGGCTGCTCTGCGCGGTCCGGAAGGCATCGGATGCCTTGTAGAATGCACGCTCGGCGGCGCGGCGGGGGGCGAACAGGGCGTTACGCCTGCTGTCGATTTCATCCAGCCGTATCATCAGGGCACGCAGTCCCCCGCCCGCTTCCACGATCAGGCGGCCGATATCGCCGTTTGCGCGTAGCAGGTCGGCGCCGCCGGTCCGCAATGTCTCGTCATTCAGGCCGAACAGGGCGGTAAAGCGTTCGCGCGTCATTGCCCCCAGCGGGTGGGCGAGTACGCTGTCCTTCACGCGGGTTCCATCGGGCGTGGCAAGGGTATCGCCATTGCCCTTGCGGCGGATCAGGTCCAGTTCCTGGCCGTTTTCCAGCAATATGTGCGCACCAAGACGGATCTGGTCATTGCCGAAGACCGCCCCCGCGTTCGACCTGCCGGGAATGCCGAACAGGAGATCCCCGATGGCGGCAAGGCAGGTGCTCTTGCCCGCTTCGTTCGGACCGTGGATGACATGCAGGCCACGCCCGTCGCCAAAATTCAGGTCGAGGCTGGCAATCGCGCCATATCTGACGATCCTGAGGTCACTGATGCGCATTGTCGCCCGCTTCGGGATTTTCCACCAGTGACAGGGCAAGGTCGCGTGCGCGTGCTGGTACGTCGTGCAGGATGGCGGCGCGCATCTCCTCCGTCCGGGTGTGGGCGGGCATGCGGTCGAGTATGGTGGTGAGTATGGTATCCAGTTCCGCCTGCAGGGCTTCGGGGGTTGCGGCGCTGCGTATGTCCGCCGCGATCCGCCCCCCGGTGGAAGGGTCGAGCACTTCGGGCCGCGCGGGCGCGGTGGTATGGACCCGCAGGCGTTCAAGCCAGATATGGTCGGACACGCTGGCCAGAATGGCTTCAACTTCCAGTTGCAGTTCATGCGCATCGCGGATCAGGCTGGCATGCAGCGGCGTGGCCCCCACCAGTTCCAGCCGCAGCGCCACGGGTCGCCCCTGTGCGCGGGCCACGAGGTCAAGGCTGGCCGCGCGGATGCGGCTGCCCATTTCCGCATAGGTCGTGGCGGCATTCAGGTCCACCGCCTCGCACGCCCAGCGCACGGCGTCGAGCACCCGGTGTTCGACCGTCAGCACCTCTCCCCCGCGCACCGTGACCAGGGATGCTCCCTTGGGTCCGGCTTCGCGCGCGTGGCGTCCCTGCAGGTTGCCCGCATAGACCACGTACGGGTTCTCATGCAGGATTTCACGCGTGTGGACATGACCCAGGGCCCAGTACTGGTAGCCATGGTTGACCAGCTGTTCAACCGTGCAGGGCGCGTAGCTCTCGTGCCCCTCCCGCCCCTGGCAGGCGGTATGCAGGATGCCGATGTTGAACAGGCCCGGAACCGGCGGGGGGTACTGGCGGGCGATATTGTCGCGCACGTCACGGCGGGCGAAACTGTGGCCATGCACGGCAACGCCCAGATCCTCCATGACACAGGTCTCGGCCCCGGACGTGGCGAACAGGTGCACGTTGTCCGTTACCCGCAGGTGTTTTGCAAAGCGGTTTTCCGCATCATGGTTGCCCAGGATCATGAACACGCGGATACCCGCCGCCTGCAGCCGCGCCATGCCATTTATGAAGAACAGCCCGCATTGCGTATCACGCAGGTCGCCATCAAACACATCGCCCGCCAGCACCACGAAGCGGCAGCCGCTTTCCACGGCCAGGCTGACCATGTCACTGAATGCCCGACGTGAGGCATCGGCCACAAGCCGGGCGTAATCTCCCGATTTTTCCGTAAGGCCGAGCAGCGGACTGTCAAGATGCAGGTCGGCGGCGTGAAGGAAGCGGAATTCGTCCATGCACGCCATCGTAATTCATTGCAGGCGGATGTAAATGCACCTGCCCCGCCATGCAGGCCGCAGGTCAGGCATCCGGGTCGGTGATGTCGGTGCAGATGTATTTCATCTCCAGATATTCATCCATGCCGTAGCGCGATCCCTCGCGCCCCATGCCGGACTGCTTGATCCCGCCAAAGGGGGCGACCTCGTTGGAGATCAGGCCGGTATTGTGCCCGACCATGCCGTATTCCAGCGCCTCGGCCACACGATGGACGCGGGCATGGTCGCGGGTGAAGAAATAGGCGGCAAGCCCGTATTCCGTATCATTGGCCATGGCGATGGCCTCGTCCTCGGTGCGGAAGCGGAACAGCGGGGCCACGGGGCCGAATGTCTCCTCATGTGCGATGCGCATGGCGGGCGTCACGTCGCGCAGCACGGTGGGGCGGTAGAACAGCGGGCCCATCCGGTCCCCCGTGCCGCCGCACAGCACGGTCGCGCCCCGTTTCACGGCGTCATGTACATGGGCTTCCACCTTGTCACGCGCGCCCGCGCTGATCAGCGGGCCGATGACGGAATCCGGATCACTGCCCGGCCCGACGCGCAGCGCCTCCACGGCGCGGGCGAAGCGGGTGGCGAATTCGTCATAAATACCGTCCTGCACCAGAAAGCGGTTGGCGCATACGCAGGTCTGCCCCGCATTGCGGTATTTGGCGGCGATGGCGCTTTTCACCGCCTGTCCGATATGCGCGTCATCAAACACGATGAAGGGCGCATTGCCGCCCAGTTCCAGTGACAGGCGCTTGAGCGTCGGGGCCGACTGCGCCATGAGGACGCGCCCGACCCGCGTGGAGCCGGTAAAGGACAGCTTGCGGATATCGGGGCTTGCGCACAACGCCTTGCCCAGCGCCGTGCCATCCCCCGGCAGGACCTGCAGCAGCCCCGCCGGCACGCCTGCCTGCCGGGCCAGTTCGGCCAGGGCCAGCGCGGTCAGCGGTGTCAGTTCCGATGGCTTGACGATCATGGCGCACCCCGCGGCAAGGGCGGGACCGGCCTTGCGCGTGATCATGGCGGCGGGGAAATTCCATGGGGTTATGGCGGCGCATACCCCGACCGGCTGGCGGATGACACTGAGCCGTGTGGCCGGGTTGGTGGGGGGAATGACATCACCGTAAGCGCGCATGGCCTCGGCCGCGAACCAGAGCAGGAAGCTCGCGGCATAGCGGATCTCGCCTGCCGCTTCCACGCGCGGCTTGCCCTGTTCGGTCACGATCAGGGTGGCCAGGTCATCGAGGTTGTCCATGACCAGGTCATGCCAGCGTGCCAGGATGACCTGCCGCTGGGCGCCGGTGCGGTTGCGCCATTCTGCCTGCGCCGCCACGGCGGCGGCAATGGCGCGGGCGGCGTCATCCGCGCCGCATTCGGCAACCTGCGCCACCAGCGCGCCGGTGGCGGGATTGTGCACGGGCCGGCACGTGCCATCCAGCGCGGGACGCCACGTACCGTCGATGAAGGCATCCGTGCGGAAGAGGGATGTATTGGCAAGATGTACGGCCATGACAGTCTCCGGTCTGGGCGGGGAGGTTATGGTTGACGGAACGGGCGGGTTCAGGTTGCCGTTTCCGCCAGTACCTGTTCAATGATGGTCATGCCTTCATCAATGATTGTATCCGCAGCCGTCAATGGTACAAGAATGCGGATGGTTGCCCCCTGTATTCCGCATGGAAGTACGATCAGCCCCTTTTCACATGCCCGTGCGCACAGGGCTGCCGCCGCGCCCGGTCGCAGGTCGGGCCGGTCCCGGGTCTGCAGGATGTCAAACGCGACCATGGCGCCCGGCCCGCGCGCGCGGCTTATGGGCAGCAGGCCGGTACTGGCATGCATCCTGTCGATATGGCGGCGCAGGCGCGCGCCGATCACATTGGCGCGCTCGACCAGATTTTCTTCCTCCATGATGTCCAGCACCGCCAGGGCGGCAGCGCATGCCAGGGGTGCGCCGCCATAGGTGCCACCCAGCCCGCCGGGGCCGACCGCATCCATGACATCCGCACGCCCGATCACACCGGAAAGCGGCAGCCCCCCGCCCAGTGACTTGGCTACGCATACAAGGTCGGGCTGCACGCCGGAATGTTCGATGCCGAACAGGCGGCCGGTCCGGGCGAAGCCACTCTGTACCTCATCCGCCACCAGCATGATGCCATGCGCATCACAGATCCGGCGCAGGGCGTGGAGCAGTTCGGCGGGCGCCATGCGGAAACCGCCTTCGCCCTGAACGGGCTCGATGATGATCGCGGCAATGCTGGCGGGCGCGAGATCAGCCGCGAACAGGAAGTCGAGCATGCGCAGCGTGTCGGCCACACTTACGTCACCATCGGGGAAAGGCAGGTGATAGACTTCGCCCGGCAGGGTGCCGAACGGCGCCTTGTAGGGATTGACCTTGCCCGTCATGGCCGAGGCCAGCAGCGTGCGGCCATGGAAACCACCGGTAAAGGCGATGATCCCGTTACGCCCCGTTGCCGCGCGCGCGATCTTGACCGCGTTTTCGGTCGCCTCCCCGCCGGTGGAAAAGAATACGGTCCGCGCGGGCCCATCGAACGGTGCGCGCGCGTTCAGTTTTTCCGCCAGTTCGATATAGGGTTCGTATGCCGCGACCTGAAAGGCTGTATGGGTAAAGCGGTCAAGCTGGGCGCGCACCGCGGCCACGACCTTCGGATGGCGGTGCCCCACGTTCAACACCGCGATGCCACCGGCAAAATCCACGTAGCGCCGTCCTTCAACATCCCACAGCTCGGCATTTTCCGCCCGGTCGGCAAAGACCGGCGTGGCCGTGGCCACCCCGCGCGGGACGGCATGGTTGCGGCGGGCAAGCAGGGTCGTGTTGGTATCGGTCATGGCGCGTTTCATTGCTCGAGTTGCGGTACCGGCGGGATGCCGGGTTCATGGTCCCGTGCGTAACGGCTTCAATGATGCGGGGGGAGGCGCTTTGTGGGCACCTGGTGGTGATCTGCCGTCACCACCTTTTCCGTTGCGGGCACCATCCGGCTTTCCAGCCACGCGCGCAACGCCATCATCGGCCGTGTCTGCCATGCCGGCTTCGTGGCGCGCAGCATGTACGCCCCCAGCGCCACGTCGCGCAGCGGCGTTCCGGTCGTGGTGATGCGGACCAGCCGCCCCGTGCGCAGGTCATCTTCGAGCAGAAAGGTGTTGGCCAGTGCAATCCCTTCACCCGCGCGGGCGGCGGCAAGGGCCAGATGTGCCTGCCACAGCCTGCACCCGCTGACCTGTGGCACATCGACGGACTGCCGGGCAAACCACAGCCGCCATTCCGTATCGTTATCCTCAACCAGCAGGGGGGCATCCAGCAGGTCGGCGGCATGGCGCGGGGGGTACGCAAGCCGGCGCAGGCAGGCGGGGCTGGCTACGGGAAAGACCGCGGGCCGTGCCAGCGCCAGGGCATGGATGCGTGGCGGGGTGGGGGCGATATCATGGTCATTCATATAGCGGATATCGGCATGCAGTCCGGTATCGGACCGGTCCGGGTCGAACGGGCAGTCTGAATCGACCGGGCGCAGCAGGAGATCCACGCCGGGATGAAGCTGGCGGAAAGCGGGCAGGCGTGGCAGCAGCCAGTGATAGGCGATGCCGTGGGAGCAGGTCAGCGTAAGTTCCGGCATCTGGCCACGCAGTTCCGCCGTGGCGCGGGCCAGACCATCAAGCAGGGGAGTGATGCGGGCATGGTAGTCCTGTCCCGCCGGGGTCAGAGCACCCGTGGCGCGGTTGCGCAGGCTTACGCCCAGCATGCCCTCCAGGTCGCGCAGGTGGCGGCTGACCACGGCGTGATCCACCCCCAGCATGCCGGCTGCACGCCGGATTCCACCCGTACGCGCGAAGGCCACGAATGCATGCAGCGTCGCAAGGGGGGGAATCCGGTAACGCCATTCCATGGGGTACGGATGCTAGCATGAACCGCCGTCATCAGGAACATGGCTGCCTGCGTCCTTTGCCCGGGCATACTGGCGGCGCAGGGATTTGTCCGATATGCAGGGAGCAGGTTCTGGCAGGATTGGATACGGCGTGTTTCTGCGGCAGCTGACATATCTCATGGCGCTTGACCGCTACCGGCATTTCTCGCGCGCGGCGGAAAGCTGTGGCGTATCCCAGCCAGCCCTCTCGGCGGCGATACGCCAGCTTGAATCCGAACTGGGCATTACCATCATCCGCCGGACCCGGCGCTTCAATGGCCTGACGGATGAAGGCAGGCGCGTGCTGGACTGGGCACGGCAGACACTGGCCGCGCTGGACGGGTTGCGGCAGGAAGCGGCCTTTGCGCAGGAGGTGGCGGGGGGCACGCTGTCCATTGGCGTGATGCCGCCGGGCATGCAGGCCGTACCCATGCTGCTGGAAAGCTTTCGTACCGCCATACCCGGCCTGCACCTGAAGGTCCGGCTGGGCTCCAGTGCGGATACCATCCATGGCCTGCGCCAGCAGCAGCTCGATCTGGGGCTGGTCTACCTTGACCAGATTCCCGCCGACGGGCCTTTTGAAAAGCTGTCGCTTTATACCGAACAGCATGTGCTGGTGGCGGTCGAGCCGCTTGTGCTTCCGGCCGGGCGGCAGGAATGGAGCAGTCTTGCGGATCTGCCGCTCTGCCTGCTCAGTTCCGAGATGCAGACCCGGCAGATCGTGGATGACGCCTTTCGCAACGCGGGCGTGACCCCGGCTGTGATTCTGGAGACGAATTCACTCGAAGTGCTGTATGGCGAAGTGCTGGGCGGGCGGCTGGCCAGCATCCTGCCGGTTGCCGCATTGCCGACGCATACCGGCCATAACAGGCTGCAGGTGCGCCCGCTGGGCCCATGCGCCGTGCCGGAGGCCGGTCTGGTGCGGCTGGCCCCGTCCCAGCCCACGGCACTGGCCATGCGGGTATGGGAGGTCGCGGCAACACTGAAAATGCGCGATATCTTTGCCGTGGGCTAAAGGGCTGGCAGGCAGTATTCTGGCCCGGTACGGCGGGGTAGAAACAAAAACGGCAGGAACCGGGGTTCCTGCCGAAATCATCAGCCAATCTTCAGATTGACTGCGGAAGACTTGCCGTTACGACCTCTTTCGAGGTCATACGTCACGGCCTGGCCTTCGTTCAGGGTCTGCTGGCCAGCCTGCTCGACTGCGGAGATGTGAACGAAAGCGTCAGCGCTTCCGTCATCAGGCTGGATAAATCCAAAGCCCTTCTGGGCGTTGAACCATTTAACTGTTCCTGCGGCCATGTGTTGGCCTCCTTGCGTAACCGGCACCCACGCGAACATGCGCGGAATCGAGACTTTTCGTTTTATCGGGGATGCCAGAAGGCCGCGTAATGTGGCTGCATTTGAAATCTTGTCCGTAGCTGAAAAGTCCAGCCGTGCGACCCTTCATACAGGGGGTGCGCGCAAATAGCACGGGAAATATTGAAAATGGTGGAAATATTTGCCGCACGGGGGCGGCAACCATGGTGCCGTGACCGCAAAAAGCGCCTGTTTCCGTAAACTGCCGACCTGAAAAACAGCTTTTTACAGGATGCACCACTGGCGCATCATGTTGTGGTAGATGTTGGTCAGCGACAGCACCGCCGGGTCGCCATCCCCCAGTCTTTCGCGCAGCGACGTGACCTGCATGTCCAGATCGAACATGATCTGCCTGCGGCTTTCCTCCGCAATCATGGACTGGGACCAGAAAAATGCCGCAAGCCTGCTGCCGCGGGTCACGGGCGTGACACTATGCAGCACGGTGGTGGGGTAGAGGATCATGTCACCGGCTGGCAGCCTGATCGCCTGCTCGTTGCCATTGGCGTGCATGGTCAGCTCGCCGCCTTCATATTCATCGGGGTCGGAAAAGAACAGGGTGGAGGAGACATCGGTGCGGATGCGCGTGTGGATGCCGCCCGCCAGTATGCCGCGGATGGCATTGTCCACATGCGCGCCAAAGCTCATGCCGTTCTCGTAGCGGTTGAACAGCGGCGGGCTGACCCGGTAGGGCAGCACCGCGCTGTTGAACAGGGCATTGCGGCCCAGCGCGCGCAGCACGATCTCCCCCAGTTCGCGGCAGGCCGGGGTGTCCCGCCCGAGCTGGAGGTTGTTCTTGGCCTTGGCCGACTGCACGCCCGCCGTCTCGCGGCCATCGGTCCATTGCGCGTTTTTCAGTGTTGCGCGGCAATGAGCCAGTTCATCGGCATTCAGCAGGGCGGGGATGTGCAGCAGCATGGCGGAACCTCGGGCCGTGGGACAGATCAGTACTGTGCCGAGATGTTGAACAGGAATGACCGCCCGATGGAAGGTGTCACCCGGTTGGAGAACAGGCTGCCATAGTTCAGCCGGTTATCAAGGTTATAGGCGTTCATGGCCACTTTCCAGTGGTTGTCGAAACGGTGGGAGACCATGGCGTCGAATTCGACCGTGGCGGGCACCCGCGCCGTGTTGGCCTGATCCAGCCATACGCCCTGGCGCCAGGTGATGCCGCCGCCTACGGTCATGTTCCACGGCTTGCGCGGCGCGATCTCGTAACTGGTCCATGCCGTGGCCTGGTTGTGGGGCACATACTGGATCTGGCCGCCCTGCTTGGATGTGGTGGAACCGGCCCTGGTGATGGTGGGGTCATACAGCGCGTAAGTGCCATAGAACATCCAGTTGCGCAGCAATGTGCCCGATACGCTGAGCTCCAGCCCCTGATTGCGTTCCTGGTCGCTGGTGGCGCTGATATCGCCGGTGCTGGGGTCTGTCTGGACCGAATTGCTCTTTTCCAGCCGGAACAGGGCGGCCGTAAAGCCGACACGGTCATGGAAGGCGCTGTATTTCGCACCCACTTCATACAGCCTGCTGCGTTCGGGTGCGGCGCTTGCGCTCTTGGCATTCATGGGTTCGGAACTGTTGGTGACGTACAGGCTCATCGGTGTGGTGGATTCCGACCAGTTGAAATACACCATGAGATTGCTGCGCGGCGTGTACATGATGCTGACGGAGGGGTTGATGGTGGTCTCGTTCTGGCTGTAACGCACATCCGGTGTGGCGGTGCTGCCGCCGGTGGCGCTGTAGGTACTGTTCCAGTTATCCCAGCGGAAGCCCGCCTTGATTGACAGGTAGTCCGTCAGCCACACCTGATCCGACAGGAAGAAGCCCACATCCAGCGCCGAACTGTCCTTGTAGCACTTGCGGCCCACGCCATTGCCGATATTGACCAGACGGTTTGGATACTGCGCGCAGTCCCCCAGTGTCAGGCCGGGCACGGCAGGTGAGGGGTCAAGCAGGCTGGTGCCGGGGCGGTTGGAACCATAGGCGTAGTTCTGGCGGTGGTCGGTCACGTATTCGATGTCAAACCCGCCAATGATCTCGTGGCGGATATGCCCCGTTTTCAGGTGCGCCACACCGGAGAACACATCCTGTATCGACCAGTCGCTCTGCCGGTAGGGTTCCGGCCCGCCCACGCCGCCATTGCGCGCGACCTGTGCCGCGGCAGGGTTGGATGAGAAGAAATCGGACTGGCAGGTGGACGAAGGTGAAACGCCACCAAACGTATTGTTCGTCAGGGTGGCGCCACTGGAGAAGTTCGAGCAGGCTTCCTGTGATGCGGAGAAATAGCGGTGGAAGATGCCGCCACGCATGTCGTTATACAGTGTCAGGATCGGACTGACCTTTGCCGTAAGCCGGCCGGTGATCATGTCGGTGCTGGAATCATCCTGGTCATAGGTCGTGCCGTACCAGTTGGTGCGCTTGACACCGTATTCGGTAACCGGGCGACCAATGGCGTTTGCGGATGAATAAACCACCGGTACGCCATAATCGGGAATGCGGTTGTCGTTCTGGTGGAAATACTCCAGAACGAACGAGACCTTCCTGCCCAGCCCGAACGCGATGGAGGGCGCGATGCCCCAGCGGTGGGAATAGATGGCGTCACGCCCCACCACATTGTTCTCGTTGCCCATGCCGGTCAGGCGGACGGCGGTGGTGCTGTTGAGCTGGTAGTTCACATCCAGCGTGCCCCGGTAATAGGACCCGCTGCCGCCCGAAAAACTGGCCTGGTAGCTGTTGCCCAGATGCGGGGTCTTGGTCACGATATTGATCGCGCCGCCCGTGGTGCCATTACCGAATACTTCCGAAGACGGCCCCTTTATGACCGAGACATGGTCGTAATAGAAGCTGTCGCGCGTATAGACGCCAAAATCACGCAGGCCGTTTTCGTAAATATCGTTCTGGGCGGCAAATCCACGGATCAGGAACTGGTCGCCCGCCATGCCGCCTTCGCCCTCGCCAACCGATGCAGTGATGCCGGGCACGTTCTTCAGTGCTTCATCCAGGGATTTGACATTCTGCTGCTGCATTATGAACTATGACTTATTATCAATTACTTATAGATTGGTTTACAGCGGTTTGCGTTTAGCGGTTTGCAGCTTCCCTATCGCAGCTTCCGCCAGCCGTTTTTGGTCTGCTGATTTGGTATAGTGCTGGACCATGGCGATGCTCAAGTGACCAGTTATTGATGCGATCTCGTGGGCGCTACATCCGGCTTCAGCAAGCGTGGTCGCTGCATACTTTCTTAGACCATGGACATTCAGGCCTTCAGGGAAGCCGGACTTTTCCACTTCTTTCTGCATTAGGGATGTAGGGCTATTCCGGTGCCACTTTGTGCCGCGACTCGTGGTCAGAATATATTCGCAATTCGATAACCTGCGCCACTCGTCAAGGCATGACTTGAGGCGAGGGTGAACAGGAATGACTACCGTAACTTCCGGATAGCCAATTTTCCGCTTTTCCTGCACGACCGTGATTGCGTTCCCATCATAATCCGCCCACCGCATTTTAATTAGATCGCCCTTCCTTTGGCCGGTATAGGCAGCGACCATTACGAGTCGAGCCAGATGGGAGGGAAAGTTGGTAATGGCGTGCTCCACCTGATCGGCGGTCCATGCCTGGTATGGCACAGATGGCAATTGAGGAATTCGGGATGCTACGTTGAACGGAAGCCATTCTCGGTCCACTCCCCATGACAGTAGCGTCGAGAATACTCGCATGAGGGTATTGGCACTCCCCGATCCAACACTGGCCGCATGCCCATCCCTAATTTCCAGAACGTGCTTCCGGCGAAGGCCATTCGCAGGTAGGTCGCCAGCGGCTTCAAGATACCCCAGCATGCTGAGATATGATGTTTTCGTTCGAGGCTTTAAGCGGCTGAACTCTGGGGACTGGCGGTATGCCGATATGAGCGCCTGAAGGCTGCGAGGATCGGAACGGGGAACTTTTGCCGTTCGGTCCCGATCATATCGGTATTCTTTGATGGTTCCATCAGCCAGCCTTTTTCTGACGACGCGGCTTTTGGTTCCAGATGCGTTCCCTGACTTTTTCGAAGATGGCATCCGCGTCATTCTCGGCCTTTCGGCCTCCCATAATCTGATCAAGTTCAAGCCGGTCATAGCGTGGCGACCGGGGGCCAAAGTGACGGGATGGCTGGGGTAACTTCCCAGCCTTCACCAAGCGCGGTAATTCATCCACGCGCCGCCCGACATATCGGGCGGCATCTTCTGGCCGGAGCCATCGGGGCTGGACTTCACCCATTCCCCGCCTCCCTACGCCGCGCAATCACACGCTCCACATCCTGCTCGATAGCTGCCCGCGATATGGCCTTGGACTTCCCCACGACGCGGCCCTTCAGGATGATCCGCGCCTCTTTCCGGGTGCATTCCACCCGGTATCCTTTGTAGAAAAAACCAAAGTGGCTGGTAACGTTCATGCCGCCTCTCCATCAACAATCATCGTGTTCAGGCCAAATCCCTTTCTGTGAGCATAGGCTAATGCTTCCACGGCCTGCATCCCAACGCCGATCAGCACGACGCCATTGCCCGGTGAATTGCCCCGTGTTCCGTCCGGACGGATGAATTTCGTCTTGCCTCGTGGAAACAGCAGGGCATCTGCATGTGGCACGAATTCGTGGAACCACCCCGAACTAGTCAGGGCGTTCACGCAGGCAATGCCGTTTCCGTGCTCCATGAAGCGCCGCATCCACGGCACGACACCGTTGCGGCCACCAAATGGCGGGTTCATCCAGACGAACCCATTCCACGGCGCTGTCAGCCCGTTATCGCTGACGGTGAGGAACCGGCGGCACGGGACAGACAGGAAGGCACGCCCCGTTTCCGGCTGGGCCACGTCAAGATCGAAGGTTACGCCTAGCGCCTCGAAAATCTCCGGCGGCGTGAACCATTCGTCGGACTGGCCCGGTGCCGCATGATGGGGCTTCATGCCGCCTCCCTGCGCGCGATCTCGCGCTTGATCCCCTTGATGGCACGCTCTGCCGTGTCGGCAGCGCCCATACTATCGGCATACTGAATGTCGTTCAGGGCAAACAGGCGCCACTGTTCCAGTGTGAAAAACACCTCATCGGGCACACCGCCGGTAGAAGCGCGCTGATTTGGCTCAGGATCATGCGCCTGCCAATCCTCAATGAAGTCCACCGCCTTCCGCAGATCCGTGATGGCATCCTGCTCAGACCCCTTCCGCCCACACCGATAGACATACTGCCACGCCTGCGCCATATCGCCGGACAGGTAGCGGCTCACATCCCAGGCCTGAAACTGACCGGTCTGGTAGTGTGCGCCGCGCGTTGCGGCTGTGCCGTGGATGCTGTCGAAGCCCTCAAGCCATTCCTTGCGGTATGTGCCGAAATCAACGTCAGCGGGCACCTTGCGCAGTGCCCCACGCTCAGCCGCCCGGCGGCCACGCTGGTAGGGGGTGTGGGTTTGTTCGGTCTGTTCGGTCACAGGCTCTTCTCCATCAGGGCACGGTTTTGGACCCATCCCCGGAAATTGCGTTGGTCGGTTTCGTCGTGGAAGCCGCACACGTAAGGCGTGGCCTGATGCTCGAACGGGCTGGCGTGGAACGGTCGCGATTTGGTCAGGCGTTTACCAAGTGCTACGTCCTCGTCCAGCGATGACTGGCGGCCATCATGCGTCAGGTAGGACGTACGGGCGCACCGCGCAGACGACACGGCACGCAGGTTGCCTGTCGGGTCCATCAGTCCTTGGTGTTCGCGAATTTCCTCTGCCATCACGAACGGCAGGTGCCATTGCCCTGTATAGAGGTGCTGCGTATCCGCCGTTGATATTGCCGATTTCATTGCCTGCGCCAGCGCGCGGATTTCCGGCTGTGCATCCTCATGGTCGCGCAGGGCAAAAAAGTTGTCCCATTCCGTTGCTGTCACCACCACGTTGATGTGAGCGAACGGCTCAAGGATGCGGTTCACGATCTGCTTGTGAGCACCGTGCCCCGCCATCAGCCGTGCGGTTTCGATGGCGAATCTCGCGCTATCATACCAAAGGGCTTCTGTTGCCGCTCGGTCATGGTCCGACAATGCTTCCTTTGCCTGCATCCCCTTCTGGTTATTCCCCCAGAACACAGGAACGGCAGGATCGCGGTCAACGTCCGCGATCAGGCGCTCAACAGGAATGGCCCGGCTGCTGCTGGCGTTCCGATTGAACTGCCGATGCGTCATAAACTCGGCATGGATGAAGCGAGGATACCGCAACAGAAGCGTGTCGATACGTTTCCCGGCATTGCTAACGCTGGCGAGGATTGAGGTGGCTGTGATGGTCACTGGGCGTTCTCCGCGTTCATGGCGGCGTCAATGCTGTGCCGGATATGATCGAGGTCGGCAGGAAGCGTGATCTGATAGCGAGATAGGAAAACTTTCTTCCAATATGGCGGGGTATCTCCCATTTCTCCTATGATAACGTCCTGATTGCCGATCCAATCCAACCGCGCAGTATCCCGCCCCATATCCGCCCGCTCCAGTTCACGCCCGCGCTGGATGGCTTCATCGATGTGCTTAGTGGCGGCGTCCCGGTCATCGATATAGCAAAACGTACCTTCCTCACCAAAAGCATTGGTGAGGTCTTCAATCTGTTCTTCCCGACTTCTCACGGCTGCAATTCCTCAAAATACGGGCAATCCTCTCGATCACCGTCAATCCAATCCAAAATCTGCCCCAGAGCATCTTCAGTTTCTTCTGTCTGTTCTTCGACAGGCAATTCCATCAACCGACGATATTCGGCATATTCTCGGCTGGTCATGCTTTCTTCACTTCATCGTCCTGCGATGCCCATTCAGCCAGCCGCGCCCGGCTTTCATCCCGACCTGAAAGCCATCCAGTTTCATTGCAGTCAGGGCACTCAACTTCCCCGTAGAACGCCATTCCTTGGCATGACGGGCACGTCTGGCACGGGGCCGGCGGATAACTGCAATCTCGCTGCCAGCCCTCATGCGCCTCATCAATATCAATCAGCACACCATTGACGCATTCTGTATCGCCGCGATTGAGATAGCCGTTTTTACATAATACGCATGTCACGACTTCTTCCCTTCATCGTCGGTTAGGGCGCGGATGGCGGATGCACATTCATCGGCGGCAAAGATACGTTCCTCAAACGCTACGACATCGACATCATTTTCTGCCGTGTCACTCAGTGCATAATAATGGACGCTGATTTCTTGAGTGGCTTTTACTGCCCTATCCCGCTCATCCTGCCGCATCTGCGCGAGTTCGGATGGGTCGCGCACCGGCTCGCCATAGACGTATTTCTTCGCCTTCGCTTCGGGCAGAGATGATCGGCGATGGCCCCACACTTCCAGACTTTGGTCCCAGAAGTGCAGTTCCCAAACATCGGGCTCTGTTTTGGGCGCAAGCCAGTGCCACCCTGAATGCTCCGGCTGATCTGGCAGGCCGTTCCAGTCGCTCATCCCGCCGCTCCTTCGTTGAGGGCTGCGCGGGCCTTACGCTGAGACCACTCAATATCCCATTCCAACTGTTCAATGTGCGCCTGTGTAGGGGCAGGGCAGTCTCCAATCTCCCTTGACGCAATTTCGCTCAAAGCACCTTTCAACCGCGCAATCTCCGCATCCTTCTCAGCCTTCACACGGGCAACCTGCGCCTCCATGTCGGTGCGGCGGACGAGGGGGATGCCGCCGTCCCATTCCTTGTGGATCGACACGCCATGGCAAGCCGGGTTCTTTAGGTCGGAAAACGAGGCTTCCCGACCATAGCCTACAGTCTCCACATCCGCGCACGGCTGGATGGGGGTGCCGATAGCAGCGATGGTAGCCTCAATAGCTGAACCATTACGATCCGGCTGATAGGGTGCTCCGTAAGCTACCATGCGCTGCTCATCCGTCAGCCGCCCCGGCACAAGATGCATCGGTGTTTCGTTCATCTTTATCGCTTCTTCCAAATCAATCTGCCGCGCGTCGTGGATCAGGTTGTTAAAATCCGACATTGTTGGCTCCTATGACCTGCTCGAACGCATCCCATGGGTCAGTTCCGGCGGCCTCGGCCAGTCGCAGGCGGCGTCTCTGCCGGCTATTGAGGGGCGCGGAGTTATGCGCCCTCATGTGAAGTTCGACCTGCTCCATCCACGTCAGGCGGGTTGCCAGGTAGTCCGGTTCGGCGGCGTCGCTGGTGGGGGTCATGCCACAGGTTCCTCGACCGGCGCTGCCGCTATTTCTTCGGCCTGCTGGCGTTCAGCCTGCTCGACTTCGCCCATGCGCTCGCCAAGCATTTCCTGAACGCGCTCGATTGTTTCTGGCGCGATGGGGCGACCGGCCGCCTCGGCCTTTTCGATCGTGGCTGTCCATTTCTTCCAGAGGGCGTCTACACATGCGATATTGCGGCAGTCGGCCAGCTTGCTTTCGAAATAAGCGATATGATTGAACGGCCGCTGCTCGACTTGGCGAGTATGGGGCGTGAGGTCTATTGTCTCGCCAGAAAAGTCCTTCCCAGACATTTCATCATCGGTATTGGTCCCGCCGGTCTGTTCAGGGAAGGCCATGCGCAACGCCTGCGCTTCAGTGCATTTCGCAAGCTGTCCATATGCGCGCTTTTTCCACATAGCATTTGGTGCCTGCGTGTCACGCTTGGCGGTGGCATAGTTTTCCAGCCAGAACTCTTTCGCCGTGAACTCGCATATCTTGCCATGCACAAGACGGCGTACCGTCACCCGACACCAGGACGGAAACGTCACTTCTGTGCCGCCGAGGGTGACTGTCTTATCGGGACCGAACTCCGGCTCGGACTTTCCCACATATTCCCCTGTGCGGGCAGCTTCCGTGCGGTATAGGGCAATTCCGGGCATGATCACATCGACCATGCGCCCGGCATCCTTGTTCCAGATGGGGACAATGTGGACTGGCTTCTTCATCACATCCAGACCGGCGGCCCGGCAGTAACCCATTACCATCATTACGGACGCATCGGCCGCGCCGGGGTAAAGGCTATTCTTGAGAACATCTATCAGTTCATGTTCAGTGACCTGAGTGCCGTTCTGCATGGTTACAACTGCGTTCATGCTGCAATTCCTTTCTTGCCACGGATCACGAGGCGCATTGCGCCGCCGTTGCTCAACGTGGCTCCGTCAATTCTTTCGCCCTTCTTGAGGGCCTTGGTCAGTTCGGTGCGGTTCAGCTTGTCCGGCTGCGGCTCGAACAGGTCAGGGCGCGCGGCGCGCAGGGCCTTTTCATCCGTCACAGTTGTGGTCTGGGGCGACGCGGCCAGACTTCCAGTGAAGTGCTCGCTCTCGAAAGCAAGGACGCCAGCTTCTTCCATCTCCCCAACAAGGGCGCGCCGGAGCGCCTTGGCCTGCGCCTCACTCTCCTTCGACCACAGTTCTAGCATGGCGATCTGCTCAAGCGCGATCTGGTCCATATTGGCGTCGGGCGCTTTGGAAGCGACACGCGAGGCATTGAAAGCCTTGATTGCCGGAGCGACCTGTTCGACGTAGATCCGGTCCATGACCTTTGCGAGATCGGACATCACACACGCCCCTCACCAAACGGCACCCGCTGGCCGTCCGGCAGCCACACGGCGTTGTAATCAGGGAACGGCCACGCGGGGATTTCCAGATCGTCGCGCACGCGACTGTCCCAGTTCCCGCCGTACTGTTCATTCAGGCTGCTTACCAAAGCCCGGCGTTGTTCGTATGTCACAGCCCGCGCCTCCCAGTATGGTTCTGCATCACGCGCCGGTTGATCCGCACGCGCTGGTGTTCGGTCAGGAGGGGCATCATGTGCGTGACTCCACGTCAGCGGTCACAACCATGATGATTTGCGGGTTGTGTCCGGGTGGGCAGGGACGAAACTTGCCGTCCTTCGGGACGCAGCGCAGTACTTCGCCGCGATCATCAAGGCTGATGATGAAGCGACGGGGATCGGGTGCGTTCGGGATCATGCCACGCACTCCATCCGTGCATCCCGACGCATATCAGCCTGGTCAAGGGCGGCATTCGACCGTTCCTCAGCCTCAATGCTCTCAACCGTTTCCGGGAAATCCTTGATGGCCTTAGACACCATGACGATTTCATCATCCAGCGCCCCGCCATACTTGCCGCCGGTCATGTCGCTGACATCGTGGAAGCGGTCATCAATCCATCGCGCCTGATCGCGCAGAGTAATCAGCGATGCACGATATTCACACAGGCGCTGGTATTCGTCCTCGGCCCACGCAGGCCAGTATCCGCCAATGGCACCGTCAATATCAGCCTGCGAACAACCGTCAGGAAGATTACTGCACATAATCAATTCCTCTCATTACTTGAAAAATACTCGGCCAACTCGGCCAGACTGCCGGGACCGCAATCCCGGTGGCCTGGGCGTGTCAGGGCATTGCAATAATGGTGAAGGCCCAGAACATGACACCCAGAAGCATGGCGCCGAGCAGGGCCATGCCGAGGAAGCGGGTTAGGTGGTTGTCGGGTAGGGGAGGCATTACTGCCTCACCACTTTGCCGTTCTTTATGGAGTAGAGAACACCAGCTTCAATGCCGTCTTCGCCTTCGTAGATATTGATGAAGCGATTGCGAGTACCATCATGCCAAACCAAAGATGCCGCACCGCCTTTGCCCAAGCTGACCGAACCGCGCCGCCCCGAAAATGCGACGGTAACATTCTCTCCGGAGCATACGATCCGCGCGTCGTCGCCAGAGGAACCGATCCGCGCGCCGTCGCCAGAGGAACCGATCCGCGCGTCGTCGCCAGAGGAACCGATCTGAGCGCCGTAGCCAGAGGAACCGATCTGAGCGCCGTAGCCAGAGGAACCGATCCGCGCGTCGTCGCCAGAGGAACCGATCCGCGCGCCGTCGCCAGAGGAACCGATCTGAGCGCCGTAGCCAGAGGAACCGATCCGCGCGTCGTCGCCAGAGGAACCGATCCGCGCGCCGTAGCTCTCGTCAACATCAACGCCTTCGGTTGCGGCAACGATTAAACGAACGTCGCTTTTGATGAAATCGGCATTGATGTTCTTCACATCGAATGCCTTGTCGGCCAGCCAGCGCGCATCACCGTAACGCTTGTCAGCATAAAGGCTATTCATGACCTCGCCATACGCGCCGCCCTGGGGAAACTTCTCGCGAAACCAGTCGCGTCCATCGGAGCAAGCGCCCCATTCTCTGATCTTCAGGAGGGTAATCTGTGCGGGGTTATTTTCGGGAGCATCCGCCTGCTCGATCTGTGCATTCATAATCTCAGCCCTCCACAACCATATCAACAGGAGGGGCAGGAATTGCATGCGTTACATCCGCGCACGCAGGCTCATAAATAGCAAAACCGTCCGCATCGACTGATACGCGATATTCAACGTTGCCGTGTTTTTCGATCGTGTGAGGCACTGCCCATCTCCGTGTTGGTATGTTTTTTCAGATCATCCGAGTGCGGTGAAAGTCTTTGCTTTCAAAAGCGGCGATGGCGTCGGTAGCCGACTTGAACCCAAACCCCGAACGAGGGTTCGGGTGGCCAGCGCGCTCTTTCTGTTCGTCAACAACGGTGATGGTGCCGTTCGCGGCATATTCGAGGCGAAACGTCTGAAGGACGCGCATCCGCACATCCATGTCGCCACCGCTGCGCGTGAAGTTGATTTCGTTGAGTGTCATGGCCCATCTCCGTGTTGGTGATGGGGTGAGTATAAGCATGGTGTTGTGATTATCGCAATACGTAAATTACGAAAAACGCAACTCCTTAAAGGTGGACCATTCAGCCGGAAAGGAACACAATAAGAACATAAGGGAGAGGAATTGCCATGCATGCGACTCAGGCTGAAACCTACCTGTTCCAGACTTACAGGCTGGAGGGGAGGCGGACGCTCAATATCCATGGCCAGCAGAACTGCTAACCTGCCGTTCTCGACAAGAGGCGATGATGCGATTTTATCAGGTCAGATCCGGCCTGACAGAGGATGTAGGCGCAAGCGTGTTCCGGATTTATCTGGGATCCGATGGCGCGCCAAGGGGCGAAACGCTGGATGAAACCGGATAGGTGACTGCGGCGATGGCATGAAAAACCCCGCCGGAGCGGGGATGTCGTGGCCTACCACTTTTTGGGAATATGAAAGTCAACGGGCGATAGCCACTCAATGGGAGGATCATATAGTGGCTTGACAGACGGGTTCACGGAAAAAAGGGCGAATGTCCCATTTGGTCCTTCTGCTAACGACTTAATTACCGTTTGACCGTCCCCCAGTCTGGCCACTACGTCCCGGCCAAGAAAGTTGTCCCATCCGTCGGGAGCATCCGGCGGCTGGATGCCTATGATTTCGCCAGGCGTATATCGCGGAAGCATGGATTCTCCACGCACCCGCAGAAGCAGGCCCGGATAATTGAAGAATGGCACTTCAACCATCTCCAATTCGTCTGTGCAGTCGCCGTCGATAAATAGCACTACACGGTCGGCAGCCCCCACATATCCAGAAATCGGCATTTTCTCGGCGGATCGCTCACTCATGCCAAGTGCCCTCTTAATTTCGGCAGGAGAGCGCTTCAGTATTTCTGCGAATTTCTCTATCTCATCCGCCTGTAGCCGACGTATGCCCTTCAAGACATTCGTGAGCTTTGGGCCATCCAGATCTACCTCAGACGCAAAACTGGCCTGGCTTCGGAAGCCAGCCAAGGCAATAGCGTCCTTGAACCATTTCTTATCGATACCGCTTTTCATGTTTGGCATTTTACCGCCGTAAGTTGCCTTCGTCCGTTGCGTATTGCGTTATTCGCAATATTTCCTATTGCGCTATGTCTTGCGAATACCGTAATGTCTATTCATGACGCATCGCAGCATTTCAGATGCCGACAACGTAGCGGCATCAGTCGTGAACGCCTTTGGTGGCTTGACGAAAGCTACCAAGGCTTTGGGGCACCGAACGCACAGCACAATTTATAGCTGGGTCAGGAAGGGGCGCATCCCCCATTGGAGGCACGCTGAAATCGTAGAGGCCGCGGATAGAGAAGGCGTGCAAATACCTCACGACCTATTCCGCGGCGTGACGGTCGTGCGGCCTGAAGGGGAGGGTGTGCGATGACCGCCCAGATCATCCCCTTCAAGATTGAGCGCCATCAGGACGGAGAACTTCGCATCAGCGATGAAGAGCTTGCGGCCAAGCTCGAGTACGAAGACATTCGCGTCTTTCGTCGCCTGATTAAAAAACATGAAGACAATATCTCCCAACTTGGCGATGTGTTTTCAAAACTCATCGCTCCTGTAGGCGGTGGCCGGGCGGCAAGGGTATATCACCTGACCGAACAGCAGGCCGTATTCATGGTCAGCCGGTCCGATAAACCGGCAGCGACCATGATCATGATTGGTGTTTCGCGCGCGTTTGTTGATATGCGGCGCAAAACACAGCGTGAGATGCCGCTTCCCGAGTTCTTCCGCCTGAGCCTGATCAATGACCAGGTGCGACAGTGGCAGCGTGAATACCCTGATGGGTTCTTTGTTGATCTGCACCGCGTGCTTGGCCTTGAGCGACCGGCCATCGGAAATCATTCCAACTGCGCCCATTTCATCAATCGCTACATCTACAAGTTCCTGTTTGGCGAGTTGGGCCTGACAGCAATACGCGATGCCAACCCAGCAGATGAAGAGCATATCCGCGCACACAAGCACCATCAGGTGCTCAAGGAAAAACATATGCCAGTCCTGCGCCAGCATATCGACAAGGTGGCTACCATCCTGTCATGCGCCATTTCCCTGCGTCAGTTTGATGACCTGTTCAATCGGCGTTTTCCTTCCGTCAATACTCAGATCGGATTCATGTTCGGCGAAATGCCGGTAATGGCTTCCCGTCCCGTAATTGAAGGGAAGGTGATGCGGTGAGCCGCCCCAAGATGTGGTCCGAAATAAACGCAGAGACGATCAGGGGCGGCGCAGGCGTTTTTATTTCAGAAACCGATGTGGCGAAAACGCGCGTGCGGCCGCCTCGGACAGAAGCGCCAACTTCGAATGGGCCGCCGCATCCAGAATTGTCTTTCGGACATGATCGAGTGAAGCATTATACCATTCTGGCCTTTCTTCTTCTGTTTGTTCTGTTCCTTTTACTTCGTCTGCCAAGCGCCAGGCATTCAGCACATCACGCTTCACAGAAGGGGGTTGATGGAAAATGAGTAAAGCAACCATGTCCACTAATCGGTTAATGATCTCGGCCTCCATTTCTATGGCAGCGTCGTATGTTTCTTTGCGCGCCATCAGTTCTTCGACCTTTGCCTCAAGATCAGAAATTCGTTTTTCCACAGGTTCCTCCATGATGGGTCTAGACAACCGCATGGTGGCACAGCGGGGCGGCAGAGTCATTGTGCCTAGCCGTCCCGCAACTGAAGGGGAGGGTCAGTAATGTCCTCCCTGTTAGACCTGACAGATCAGACATTTGGCCATCTGAAAGTGATTGAGCGTGCGCCATCTCACAACACACTCGTGCGCTGGCACTGCATATGCATGAAGTGCGGCGGGAACCACGAAGCGACGACTTTTGGCCTGCGGAGAGGGCAAACCATTCAATGTGCCGACTGCCAGGGTCTGTTCAAATGGGACGACGAAAAAGACCAGACCGTTCAGGACATGAAAGCAGAAGGAAAGTCGGAAAAAGAAATCGCCGCCGTTCTTGGCTGCAACCCCGTCACTGTTCACCGTCGGGTTGCGAAGTTGGGGATTTTGGCAAAGCGCACGAGGAAAACATTACGGTTGGATCCTGATGAAAGCCAGTTCCGCAAATACATGAACACGCCTTGCACCCGGAAATGCCTGGAATGCGGGAAAACGTTCAGCGCAAGCGGGCGCCTCAACAGGCTTTGTTTCACATGCGGCCCCATGGCGCACGGGGCCGCTTTCGTCTGATGCCTCACCGCCCCGCCAGCTCCGTAGCCACGAGCGCCGCGAGGAATTGCCGTTCCTCGATGGTGGCGTTGGGATGCAGCGTGGCCCAGCACCGGGCCAGCATGCGGAGTGACTGTGCGATCGTGGGTTCGGTCAGTGGAATTGACCGGGCTTCCATGTCGTATGCGTGGGGTTCCTCCAACAAGTGTTTCTCCAGTTCCGTGTCTCGCAGGACGGAATATGGGGAAATTTCATGCGAAATGATCGGGCTTTTTCGGACCGAAAGTTGCCCTCTATGAACGGAGTGATTTCCAACATCGGCATTCGCGACAGGCTGCTTGGCGCTATAGGGCGCGAGTTCAGGCCGTTGCGTTGTGCCGCTGAAATGCTGGCGCGTGCAGCAGGACGCACGCCGCGCGCCGCGAAGAACTGGCTGTCAGGAACCAATGCGCCCGATGCTGAGGCGCTGATTGAGCTGTTGGCCTCATGCAACACCATTGCTGACGAGGTGAATGCCCTCGTCGAGGAGCGCCGTAAGGCGAAAGATATATGCCCTGGATCAAAATCAGGATCAGGCACTTCGTCTGGTTGAAACGAGAGGCCGGACCGCCCCCGTCCTGCCATGTGCTGTGCCTGCATGTGTCGTGGTTCGATTGGGACACGTGGGCCGACAAGATGGAACGTGCCCTCAAAGCCGCGAGGGAGGAATTACGGAAATGACCCAGCACATTACCGGCCGCCCTATCGCATCAATGCGATCAATACTTGCCGATGCGGTTGAAATGGCTGGCGGACAGAACGCGTGGTCACGGCGGACTGGCATTCCACAGTCGGTTGTGTCCGAGACGCTGAACGAACGCCGCGAGGTGTCGGAAAGCATCGTCAATGCACTGGGGTATGTGACCCAGACTGTGTGTATTCCCATGAAAGGGCAAAATCATGCCTGACCGCACATGGACCCGCGTCTCCGGCGTTGACCGGGATGGCACGTATTTCGTGGGTATCTACAACGTGCGCACGAATATCGAAGCACGTGCATGGCTCATGTATGAGAACGTGGAATTCATCCGGGGGCGTGTAACCGGGCTGCGCTATGAGGCGCTGGGTCCGGGTGATCGCGTTTGCCCGTTCCCTGTGCGGGAGATGGCGGCATGACGGCAATCACCTTCACCGTGCCTGGACCATTGCGCGGGAAAGGTCGCCCACGCTTCGGGAATGGCCGCACCTTCACAGATAGCAAAACCATGACGGCAGAGGCTTTCGTGCGGTCCTGCGCCGCCCTCGCGTGTCCTCTGGCTCCCATAGATGGTCCCGTGTCTCTGGATATCCGCATCACCCGCGGCATTCCGAAATCGTGGCCGAACAAGAGGCGCCAAGCAGCCTTGCAGGGCCGCCTGCACGCTACCGGAAAACCCGATCTGGATAACGTGGTCAAGCTGGTGGGCGATGCGCTGAACGGCATCATCTGGCGCGACGACAGCCAGATCACATCAGTTACCTGCTCCCGCCATTTTGGCGAGGTTGAGCAGTCGGTCATCAGCATTCAATCGTTGGAGGCATCATGAGCATAAAAGCCATCAACTGGGCGCTTATGCAGGCAGCCCTGGCGCCATCTCCAAAGCTGGTTTTGATCGTTTTGGCCAATCGGGCCAACGCGCAATTCAAGGCGTGGCCATCCATTGAGACGATCTGCCGTGAAAGCGGACTGAGCGACCGCACCGCTCGTCGCGCTCTTTCTGAACTGGAGAAGGCATCTCTGATTGAGCATGTCGGGTTTTCTTTCAGGGCAAAATGCTACCTTCTGAAAGTGCCAACTGGCTTTGAAATGCCCGTCGAGGCGGCTGATCTGACCGGTCAAATTGACCACGTAACCGGTCAAAATCGACACGTAACCGGTCATGATGGCCGACTACAGGGAAACGTAACCGGTCATTCTGACCATCTGACCGGTCAAATTGACCACGTAACCGGTCAAAATCGACACGTAACCGGTCATGATGGCCGACTACAGGGAAACGTAACCGGTCATTCTGACCATCTGACCGGTCAAATTGACCACGTAACCGGTCATGGTGACAACGTAACCGGTCACCATGACCGACAAACCATCATGAACCATCAAAGGAACCATCAGGAACCGTCAGGATCTGGAAGTGAGATCAGCGAGCCGGAACTGACCATCGACACCGCATGGCGTCCTCTGGTCCGACAGGTTCAGGATGTGGCCGGATATGACCTGGCGCGGCTGATGCCTAGCGCAGCCGATGGCGGTGAAGTTCGCCAGTGGCTGGCAGACATCACCGCCAAAGGCCATTCGGTGCAGGGCGCATCCGAGATCATCCTGATGGCCGTCAGTGGCGTGATGGAGCGTCGGCGCGATCAGGGACCGCCCAATACCCTGCGCTATTTCCGCAATGCCGTGGCCGAGATGGCCGCCGCAACGCCAACCCGTGAGGCTGCCCGCATGGAGGCGGCCTACCTCGAATACACCAAGGTCGAGATGCGCCATAAGCGCCGGCCGAAGTCCTGGACCGTGTTCCAGAAGGAATGGAGTTCTGCAGCATGAGCGCCGAGATCATCCCTTTTCCGCCGTCCCTGAACCTGTATCTGGCCCCGATGTATGCCGAACGGCATTTCCGGGAAGCGCGCCAGAAGATGCTTGAGGCTTTCCACGAGGTCATCAGGTCAGGCGGCTACCCCACCAGCCTGCGCGACGAAGCCATGGCGACATGGAACGCGATGCGCGGCCTGATCGAAATCGAGGAGATGGAGGCTTGAACGAAATCCATTTCCCGCCTGGGGCGGAAATCACGCCTGACGCCCCGGTGAATATCCAGGCCGAAATCGGCGTGATCGGCGGCATCTTGATGGACAATCGCGGGTATGAACTGGTTTGCGATTTCCTCGAAAAACGCCATTTCGCTAATTCCGTGAACGGCTGGCTGTATGGCGAGATCGAGAAAGTCATACAGTCCGGGGTTGAGGCGAACCCGATCACGATGAAGGCGCGAGTTGAAAACGCGATTGAACTGGAATCGGTCGGTGGGTTTCGATACCTGATGACCGCAGTCCAGTCGCAGCCGGGGTGGATGGGGTGCCGTGGGTCCGGGCATGCCGTTCGGGACGCATGGCTCCGTCGCCAGCTTCTGGATATCGGCTCCATGGCGAAGTCCCGCGCCATGTCCGGTGAAGGATCTGCGCCGGAAGAAATCATTGACGACATTGAGCAGGAACTTCTTGCGCTCGGGAAAGATCGTGGCGACCAGCGCCTGACAAGCCTCACTTCCGCGATGGATCAAGCCATGGAGGCAGCCTCTGCGGCGGCAGCCCGCGGAGACGGCATCATCGGCATGCGAACCGGCTTCCAGAAGCTGGACGAGGAAACCAGCGGCCTTGCTCCGGGGTGCTTATACCTGCTGGCCGGTCGCCCATCCATGGGTAAAACCGGCATGGGAGTGGGGATTGCTGTTCGCGCGGCCAAACTTTCCCAGAAGCCAGTCCTCTACTGGTCTGGCGAAATGGACGCCGCGTCGATATCGGCCAGGATCATCTCGGCCCATT
Organism: Komagataeibacter sp. FNDCF1; assembly: GCF_021295335.1. NCBI lineage: Bacteria > Pseudomonadati > Pseudomonadota > Alphaproteobacteria > Acetobacterales > Acetobacteraceae > Komagataeibacter > Komagataeibacter sp. FNDCF1. The sequence goes on from NZ_JAIWOT010000001.1 coordinate 367,532, forward strand.
CACGGTTGCCGTTGCGCTGGGTGCTGACCGGCACAAAGCCGGGACCGCGCAATCCAGACGGATCGGATGGACCGCGCTTACCCCTTACTCAGCGCGAATGGGACAGGATTTTCATGGCCCGCAAGGCAGCCGAGCAGGTTCCCGTTGTGGTCGATGATCGGCCTGCTGTCACCGTGGCGCAGCTTTATGGCCGGGCGAGACGCATGGCGCGGTCCAAGGCAGGCCTGGGCATGATCGTGGTTGATTACGTTGGCCTGATGCGCGGCACGCCCACAACCCGCAAGCAGGGGAAGTATGCCGAAGTCAGTGAGATCAGTAGTGACCTGCTGGCGCTGGCCAAAAGCCTGAATGTGCCGGTCCTTGGCTTGCAGCAGCTCAACCGAGGCGTGGAAGGACGCGACGACAAGCACCCGACCATGGCGGACCTGCGCGACAGTGGGAATCTGGAACAGGATGCCAGCGGGATATTCCTGCTCTATCGGGATCACTACTACGCTCAGCGCGATCCCGAACCGACCAAACGACCGGCGGAAAATATGGACACCTTCAGCCAGCGCGTTGACGCGTGGCATGAGCGCATCCGCGCTTCCGAGGGGAAGGCGGAGATCATCATTGCCAAGAACCGGCAGGGCGATTGCGGTACGGTTCCGATGCTGTTCAACGGCCCGACGACATGGTTCCGCGACGTGCGGGAAGGTGAGGAAAGCGCGGCATGGTGAACGAGAAAATGCCTGAAAACCGCGAAGAAAAAGGTACCAATCCCCGGCGGGGTGCGGTACTATCGCGCATGGATAACCCCGATCATTTCTGGCCCACCCGCTGCGGCGCGGACTACGTAGCCAACCTTGCGCCAGCCTGGGACTGGGATGTGGCAGTCGCAGCGTGCCAGATGCGGGCTGGTTACGATATCGGAGAGGGTGGGCGCGCTATCGTGGCTGGTATGCCCGTTTCCGGGCAGAGGATTGGCGTGGAGTGCGGTGTAGCGGTTCCTGAGGGAGGATTGACCGTGGACGATGGGAAAGGCGCTGTGGGAGAGAATATGGAGCGATTGGCTTACAATGCCACCATCTTCATTGCCTGCGGATTGGCTGGAAGTCTGATCGTGCGTGGTACGTGGGGATTTCCTTCCATGCTGATCGGCGGGTGCGTGCTGGCTGCTATCGTGCGGCCTTCTTGGTCAGTCGGGAGGTGAGTGGTTATGGCTGACACGCTGAAAATCGCCGCCATCTGGGCGCTGTTCCTGATCGTGATACCGCCAGTCAGCGCTGTTTGCTGGGTGGTTGTTTGGTGGAGTGGGGAATGATCCCCCGCTCTCAACGCCAGTTCCAGCAGGAAATGCAGGCGCGGGGGTGGTCCGTATCCGTTTCGCGCGGCGGTCATCTTCGGTGGATCCACAGAAACGGGGCTATCTATTTCTCAGCGGGGACGCCGGGGGACCGCAGGGCCGATAAAAACGCTCGGGCGGCCATGAGGAGGTTGGAGAAACAACCATGAACCAGACCCTCACCAAAGAAACCAAGCGCATCCTCAACACAATCGTCACGCCCGAGCGACAGCGCCGGTCTGAATGGACGCTTCAGCATGGCGCGCCCCGCGTGCGTACGACTGTCCAGTCGCTCCTTAACGCGGGAGATATCGACCAGAGCGCGGCTGATGCGGCGGAGCGATGGTATCGGGACTTCGTGTTCGGATACTACGGCTATGTCGAATTCGCGCCGCAACATGAAATCAACACGCTGACGCGCCATGATGAGGTATCGTGGATAGTTGTCCGCGCACATGCAAAGGCCCGAATAACAGACATCCGCGATGCGCTCGGTATGTGTGCCCATATCAGGTTGCGCATGATGATCGCGGAAGAAAAAACGTTCTCCGATATGGGAAAGTTTTTCTATCCCGGCACTACGGAATCCGTGGGAAGGAGGAAAGTCTCGGCGCAGTGTGCCTTGGTGCTTGAGCAGCTATCGGATTATTACGAGCGGCAGGGCAAAAAAAAGGTTGCATCCTGAGTCCGCAATTCGTATGAATATAACCACAATCTAATAACTGCGTTCAGTCAGTTATCTGATGCGCCGGGAATGCCCCCGGGTAGCGGGCTGGACGTTTGATTTAATCGCGCCGGACCCGGCAGAAAACAGCCATCGTTTGAAAAACAATCAAAAAGTTTGAATATGACGCAGAGAGGTGGAGCAAGGCCCGGTGCGGGCCGGAAAAAGGGAAGCCTCACAGAGGCCAAGAAAATTGGCCGTGAAGTCAGTAGCCGCGTCACGAAAAAACTTGCAGACGCCAGCGCCACACCTCTCGATATCATGGCACGCGTCATGCAGGGCGACGTTTCCATAACCGAAATGCAGTTTGAGGCAGCAAAGGCAGCGGCCCCATATATCCATCCGAAGCTATCCGCAATCCAGATGGATGCAAGGGTAAGGCGATCCGTTGAAGATATGACAGATGAAGAACTTGCCGCGCTCGCTTCTGGTGAAGAAGGCGGCGGAGAAGGCCAGGACTGAAATCAGCCGCCGCGCATCGGGGCGGTCCGGGCTTCTTGGTTTCACTCAATACACCATGTCTGACTACATGGTTGGCCCGCAGCATCGGCTTCTGTGTGATCGCCTTGACGCTGTTGAGCGTGGGGAAATCAAACGCCTGATGGTGTTCATGCCGCCCCGGCATGGTAAATCAGAACTGACCAGCAAGCGTTTCCCTGCGTGGTTTCTTGGGCGCAATCCGACCAAGCAGATCATCACGGCATCATATGGCGCGACGCTTGCGCAGGGCTTTGGCCGGGATGTGCGCAATATCGTGGCATCGCCAGAGTTCGGGGCATTGTTTCCGGGCGTAGGCGTTGCGTCTGACAGTGCTGCCCGCGATAACTGGCATACGAATAGAGGTGGTGTTTACACCGCAATGGGCGTAGGCGGTGGCCTGACTGGTAAGGGTGCTCATGTCGCGCTGATCGATGATCCTGTGAAAGACAGGCAGGACGCTGAAAGCCCAATCATACGCGAGGCGGCATGGGACTGGTATCGATCGGTCCTACGCACGCGCTTGATGCCAAATGGGGCTATTGTTCTTGTCCTTACCCGGTGGCATCCGGATGACTTGGCCGGTCGCTTATTGGCCGAGATGGAGAATGGAACAGGCGAGGAATGGGAAGTCTTGTCCCTGCCTGCCATATGCAATTCCGACCATGACGCCCTGCATCGTGGAATTGGCGAGGCGCTTTGGCCAAAGGTGTTCCCGGTTGCGGAATTGAAGAATATCGAGAAGTCCATCGGCCCCCGTGAATGGTCTGCCTTGTATCAGCAGAACCCGACGCCGGGCGAAGGGACATTGTTCAAGGTCTCCATGATCCCTGTGGTCTCGGCTGCTCCAAAAACGGGCCAGATGGTCCGGCGATGGGATTTAGCTGCGACACGCCAGATTGGCACGCGCGACCCCGACTGGACTGTTGGCATCAAGTTGCTGAAAGCGGATGACGGGCGCTTCTACATTCTCGATGTCGTGCGCCTGCGCGGAGATCCGGCAGAGGTTGAGACGGCCATTCTCAATACGGCGGCACAGGATGGCGGAGAAGTCCGTATCATCCTGCCGCAAGACCCCGGACAGGCCGGTGTGGCGCAGGTGCAGTATCTGACACGGAAGCTATCTGGATATACAGTGGATTCAATCCGGGAGACGGGCGACAAGGCCACCAGGGCGGCCCCATTCTCGTCGCAGACGAATGTGGGGAATGTCTGTCTGGTCAAGGCATCGTGGAACCGGGCGTATCTGGAAGAACTGGCAGCCTTCCCATCTGGGACGCACGATGACCAAGTGGACGCTTCCGCCGGGGCGTTTGATGCCCTGGCAGAGCCGGACGATGTAGAGGTGTGGGCACGCCTCGGATATTGATTTAGGTGAACGATGGCACGCAAAAATCGCGGGAAAGGTAACGCGCCGGTCAAGCACGTCCAGACCCGCGATGGGTTTGTGAACCCGCGCACCCGAACTGGCCGTGGCATGGATAACCTTGCTTCGGCGGGGCATTATGCATTCCGGTTCCTGACCCGCAATCGCGTCCAGCTTGAGGCGGCCTATCGTGGGTCATGGATCATTGGCAACGCGGTTGATTGTGTTGCCGAAGATATGACGCGCGCGGGCGTTGAATTGACCGGCAGCATAGACCCTCACGAAGCAAGTGAGCTTTATGCCGCGATGTCAGAGTTTGGCGTGCTGGAAAGCCTTTGCGACACCATCAAATGGGCGCGCCTGTTTGGTGGGGGTATTGGGATCATCATGATTGATGGCCAAGACCCCGCCACGCCGCTGGACCCGTCAACGGTTGGCAAGGGCCAGTTTCTTGGCATCTATTCGATTGACCGATGGATCGTGAACCCTGAGTATTCGGACACGATCCATAATTTCGGCCCAGCCCTCGGACAGCCGAATTATTATCAGGTCATCCCTGACGCGGATGCGTTTGGCGGCCAGTGGATTCACCATAGCCGCGTCATCCGTCTCGATGGCATCCGGCTGCCCATGTATCAGCGCCAGTATGAAAATGGCTGGGGCATGTCGGTGGTGGAGCGGATATTCGATGTCCTGACATCGTTCGATAGTGCAACCCTTGGAGCGGCGCAGCTTGTCTACAAGGCGCATCTTCGGGTCATGAAGATCAAAGGCTACCGCAATGTTATGGGCGGTACGAGTGAAGCTGCCCGGCGCGCCATTCAGGCGCAGCTTGATAACATCAGGGCCTATCAATCCAATGAGGGCATGACCGTCATTGACAGTGATGACGATTTTCAGGCCCTACAATATGCCTTTAGCGGCCTGAATGATGTCCTGCTGCAATTTGCCCAGCAGCTTGCCGGGGCAATGCAGATTCCAATGACGCGGCTCATGGGTCAGTCTCCCGCCGGGTTCAACACAGGCGAAAGCGATCTGCGGCAATATTACGATGGGATTGCCCAGAATCAGGAGGGGCAGTTGCGGCGCGGCATGCACACCCTGCTGGAGGTGCTGCACTATTCCATTCTGGATAAAGCGCCGCCTAAAGACTTTGGATTCAATTTCGCGTCTCTGTGGGGGATGTCCGACATGGACAAGGCCAATGTAGGGTCAACCCGCACCAGCGCAGTAGTTTCGGCCTATGAGGCAGGGATTGTGACAGACCGAGCGGTCGCCCTTCGAGAACTACGCAGCGGCGCAGAGGCGGACGGCATGTGGGATAGCATCACGGATGAGATAATAAAGGATGCAGAAAGCGATCCCCCGGCTCCCGATGAAAACGACCTTCCGCCGGTGCCGCAACCAGCGCCAAATGAGGCAGCGATGCAGTATGTCGAGCCTGAATCAGAAAGGCATTCCTGATGTTGAAAAGGGTCGTCACAGCCGACGCCCCCGGAGGAAAACGGAAGCGGGAGAAGTTTGAGCCGACAAAATCCCTTGCAATTTCATATGAGAGATCGCTTCGGAAAATTGCCAAGCACATCGGGACGCTTTCTAAGTTGCTGGACCCCGACGCCACGCAATCCCCGCAGCCGTTGATTGATGCGCTTGAGCGTTATAGCCGCACACTTGAGCCTTGGGCGCAAAGTGTGGCCCAGCGCATGCTGGAAGATGCTGACAGGGAGAATAAGCGCGACTGGCGGTCTCATGCGGCGCAGATGGGCAGGTTGCTGCGGGAGGAAATAGAGCAGGCGCCTACCGGCGAAACATTGCAGCTACTTCAGACTGAGCAAGTGGCGCTCATTACGTCCATCCCGCGTGAAGCAGCTTTGCGGGTGCAGAAACTTGCCAGAGAAAGCCTGATAACCGGATTGCGGTCAACGTCGATACGCGACGAAATCATGCGATCTGGTGAAGTGACGGCCAGTAGGGCAACCCTGATTGCACGCACGGAAACGGCCAAGGCTTCCACCCTGCTGACACAGGCGCGTGCGCAGGCGGTCGGAAGCACAGGGTATATATGGCGGTCCCATCGCGATGCCCGGACCCGCAAGTCCCATAGAGGGATGAATGGGCAGTTTGTGGCTTGGGATGAACCACCAAAATTGGACGGATTGAAGGGGCATGCCGGATGCATCCCTAACTGCCGGTGTTTCGCGATGCCGGTCTTTCCGTCATGACCAGTTCCGCTCAACGTCGTGAGACGTGGATCGCGGGTTTTTTTCGCGAGGGGACATGGAAAACCTGACCATGCTCATGCCCGCTGATCCGCGCGGGTGTGGGTTTTATCGTATCTTGCAGCCCGGAAAGGCGTTCGCGAAAAGCATTGGCAGTAAGGCGATTGAAACGTGCCACTTGCCGCGTGCGGAAGAATGGGGGAGATATAAGTTCGATCTGGTTCTGACGCAGCGCCAGTTTGAGGTAAATCAATACCGGCACTGGTGCGAATACAGCGCCCGGCATCCTGATCTGCCGATCTACATGGATTTCGATGACCTGCTTTGGGCACCACATCCGGGATCGACGTTCAAGCTGAGCCGTGATCGCGTGCAGTGCATGGACAAAACCGTCCAGTTCGCTCACCACCTGGTAGCCAGCACACAGGACATGGCGGCCGCACTGTGGGAGCGATACCGGCGCGAGGCATTTGTTCTGCCCAATATGATCTCCGAGCGCGAATTCAGGCCAGTCAGGGCGCGTGAGAACGGGCAGAAGTTGCGTGTTATCTGGGCTGGCGGCAATACACATGCGCCCGACCTGCATCAGATCATTCCCGTGGTGCAGTCAACCGCGACGAAATACGAATGGGTATTCTTCGGTTTTGTGCCAGATGCCATCAAGGGAACTGTTAAGGTCGTGCCCGAGACCGAGATGAAGGATTATTTGCGGTCCGTGCATGCTCAAGGCGCTCATGTGGGTATCGCGCCCTTGCTGGATATTCCATTCAACAGGTGCAAGTCGCATCTCAAGATACTGGAATACGGCGCACTCGGGTTGCCAACGATTGCGACGGACATAGCACCCTACAAAGACAGCCCCGGCATCCTGATTAAAAAGCCCCGCGTTTCAGACTGGCTGCGCGCGCTTTCGGTCATGGAAGATGAAAATACCCGGATGGAAATTGCGGGTAAATGTCAGGAATATTCGCGATCATATTGCATTGAGAGACCGGAAAATATTTCTATCATACAGCAAGCCTATGGACATAAAGCAGCTTATGAAGGCCATCGGGTGGAAGCCGCCGGAATCCTTCGATGCGTCTATGGCGAGAACCATTGCGTGGCAGAAGGCCAATAAGGAGTGGATTTCTTGAGCTTGAAGCCATCTACCGCCTTTTGGGGCGAGCGCAATATCATTGACCGCCTTCCGCGCATTATCGAGGTGGAGGGCGCGGTATTTGATCCCCAGCCGGACAGCGAGATACACGCCGCGATCTACCGGCCAGACCGGCAGCTTGTCCTTGAGAGCGCGCATACCCGTGGGCCGGGCACATTGCTTACGCCTGAGCGAGTGAGGCCCCGCAAGGGGACAGCAATCAAGGCAGACGCGCTGACCTACATCTATCCGGGGTATGTGAATAAGCATTACGGCCATTTCCTGCTGTCCACGTTTTCAAGGCTGTGGAGCCAGAACCTGATCGACACGGGTTTGCCGATCATATGGCATGCCGACATGACGATTGATCTGGCGTTCAGGCTTCCGTGGTTCCGCGACATCATGGGCGCGCTCAGGATCGACCGTAAGCGATTTGTGGCCTTCCCGAAGCCCACGAAGCTGGGAAAGGTCATCATCCCGTGCCCTGCCTTCATTGAACAGAAAGTATGCTTTCTGGAATATGCGGCGCTCGGAAAGCGGATTGGTGATGCTTTGTGCGGGTCCGTTATCCGGCGTAGCAAGCCGGTGTATCTGAGCAAGGCCAAGGTTAATGGGGGCGTTCGGACAATCTCCAACGAGGTTGCGCTTGAGACTGCCTTGACGCGCCGGGGATTTGATATTGTCCACCCAGAACAGATGTCCATGGGGCAGCAGATTGCGCTTTGGCGGTCTGGGGCACCTATTGTCAGCTTCACGGGATCGGCGCTTCATACGGCGCTGTTTTCTCCCGGCGCTGACATTCTGCACGTGGACTATGACAAGTTCACCAATACGAGTTTCTGGCTCATCAATGCGGCGAATGGCACCCGCGCCGATTATGTCCACTTCACGGACGGATCGGTGCCCCGCATTGGCGAAAACGAAAGATGGTCGTGCATCCATGAGTTGAAGAACCCGGAACGCACGGCAGATGTCATTGCCGCGCGGGTTAATGCCCGGCCATAATCGGAGCGAAGTTATCGTGTCCAACAAACGTCTTTCAACCGTAGATCTGGCTCCGGCGCGGGCACCGGACATTTATACCGTGCAGCGGATTGGCGACACGCGGGAACTGCTCCCTGATGGCTCGCTTCTGTGCCGTGATGTGCCGATAGCGAACCTTGGCACCATGCACTATGATCCGTCCGAACTGCCGCTTGATCCGGCGGCAGACGGCGTGATCTATGTGCATCGGGATGCGGGCGATCTGTTCAGCCCAGAGACGATTTCATCATTCGAGGATGCGCCGGTCACGCTGCGTCATCCACCAGATTTCGTCAGTCCGCAGAATTACCAGACTTATGCACGCGGTTCCCTGCGCAACGTCAGGCAGGGCACGGGTAGCATGAGTGACCATCTTCTGGGCGATCTCGTCGTGCGCGACCAGCAGGCGATTGATGCCATCCAGAAGCGCGGCATCCGCGAAGTTTCCCCCGGCTATGATGCCGATTATGAGCCGATAGAGGGGCAGGCCGGACACTACCGGCAGAACAACATTATCGGTAACCATCTCGCCATTGTTGAGCGGGGCCGGGGCGGACGCACTGTCCGTGTCGGAGACAATGAAGGGCCTGTTATGGCGTTCAAGAAAAAGACATGGGGGCAGCGACTTCTTACGGCGCTTTCCACCAATGACGCGGATGGCGTAGAGGAGGCGATCCGCGACGGCGCATCGGAAGTGCCTGATGATAACGCCACTGTTGTGATGGATCGTGCACGCGGTCGTGACGAAGACCTGCCGGAGCGCGTTGAGCCGCGTCTTGCGGGCAAGGATGACGACACCGAACGGGCTGTCGATTTCCACACCCAGCTCATGAAGACGCTTGGCGGCATCGACGCGAGGTTGTCCGATCTGGAAAAGAAGGTATCGGGCGATACCACTCCCGCCACTTCGACAGCGGACCGTCGCACGCGCGATACGGACGTGGATGGCATGGTTTCGCGCATGCGGGAAGAAGGCATGTCGGATGAGGCCATCCGCGAATGTCTGGCTATGTGCGGCTTGCTTGGTACGGAGGATGCTGACCCGGAAGCGCGCCGGGAGGAGGCTGTTCGCACCGGTGAGGCCGATGTGCGGCGCGAAGAAGGCCGCGATGAAGAAGCGGATTCCCTGCGCGAGATGGAAGCAGAGGCCAAGGATATCAGCGAACCCAATCGTGCGCCTGTTGGCGATGCGGCGTTCCAGGCTGTCTCGCGCAACGCACGGACCATCGCTGAAATACTGGCTCCCGGCATCAGGGTTCAGGCGATGGACGCCGCCGGGTCCAACGTCAGCAAGCGTAATGCGATCATCAACCTGCGCCGCCGCGCGCTGGATGCCGCCCTGTCCGATCCCAAGAAGGCATCCGCCGTTCGTGCCGTTATCGGCAACCGCCCAGTCCGGTCGATGACCGCAGATGCCTTGAGTGTGGCCTTTCAGGCCGCCGGTGCTGCCGTCAAGAATCTGAACCGGCAGGCTTATGGTCTGGGCCGCATGCCTGCGCGGGACCAGAAGGAAGGCGGTCCCGTTACCCCGGCAGAAATCAATCGTCGCAACCGCGAGCGTTACAAGCAGCCCGCCAACTAAGGAGCGAATAACATGGTCGCTTACAAGTTTCGTATGGACACCGGCTATGCCGGAACCCTTTCCCGCGAACCTGCGCCGGGGGACATCACCCCGGAGAACCTTGACCCCACGGCAGATTGGGCAAGCTATGGCTTTGGCATGCCCTACAAATACACATCCGCCGGGCTTGCTACCCCGCTGGTCGGGTCTGAAACAGCATCCGAGATCATGGGCCTGCTGGTGCGCTCGTATCCCGGTCGCGCTGTCAGCTACACGGGAGATTCGGCCTACCCGCAGATCGGCGCGAATGGCACCGATGGTGCCCGCCGTGGCTATATGACGGTCACGCTGCATGGCAGCGCAACCCCGGTAAAGGGTGGCGCTGTGTATGTGCGTGTCGCCAATGCAGGCACCGGCGAAGTGATCGGCGGTATCGAAGCCGCTGCCGATGGCGATGACACCATTGTCCTGCCCGCAGGCCGCTTTGAAGGCACGGCGGGCAGTGATGGTCTGGTGGAAATCTCCTTCAACCTTCAGTGACATGAGGGCTTCGGCCCCACCGAATTTCGTGAAAAGTCGCTTGGGTAGCGACCTTGGCCCACAGAGATGTGCGCCCGGCCCTTAGATGGAACCCTCACATATGCTTATCAATTCCCCCAAGGATGGCGCATTCACTGCGCTGTCCACTCCGTCGATCATCCGCGCCCGTGCCATGGACAGTGCATTCACCATGGGTGCCGCCACCATGGACAGCGTTGGCACGTTCTTCATCGAAGAACTTGAGCGCCTCGACCCGACCCTGCATGAACCATTGGTCATGGTGTCGTGGGGTCGTGATATCGACCTGCGCGAAGACGTAGGCGTGTCCGATGACCTGTCCAGCTTCACCCGTTCGGCCTTTGGCTCGACCGGCGGCATCAATCCTGCTGGCAAGAACTGGATCAGTGCGGAAACGACCGCGATCCCGGCTGCGCAGGTTGACATCGACAAGATCGCCCAGCCGCTGCGCGAATGGGGATCGACCGTCCAGTACACCTATCGCGAACTGGAAAAGGCCATGCGCCTTGGGCGTCCCATTGATGCCCAGAAGCTGGCCGCGATGCACATGAAGCATCAGATGGACATCGACGAGATGGTCTACATCGGCGAGCCTGCCTTCCAGAACACCTACGGGATGCTGAACAACCCGGCCACCACGGTTAGCACGGCATCTGCCGCCGGGTCGGGCGGCGGCACGTCGTTCGCATCAAAGCTGGCCATGACGAATGGCGCAGAACTGGTCCAGAACGATATCCTTGAGTTCCAGGCAAATGTGTGGGCAGCTTCCGGCTGGAAGATGATTCCCTCCCACATCCTGATGCCGCCGGACCAGTATGCCCTGCTGAACCGGACAGTGTCTTCGGCGGGCACGCAGTCCATTCTGGAATACATCCGCGTCAACAACACCTATACCCAGTCCACCGGGGAGCGTCTGGAAATCCAGCCGGTCAAGTGGTGCATCGGGCGCGGGACGAATGGTACGGATCGCATGTTCGCCTACACCAAGGACATCAACATGATCCGCTATCCTCTGGTGCCGCTTCAGAAGACGCCGATCACCTATCAGGACATGTGGCTGCGCACGACCTACTGGTCGCTGCTGGGTCAGGTGGAGTTTGTCTATCCTGAAACGACCGGTGCGATGGACGGAATCTGATCCCATGCCCGAAATCCTTGTTCTTCACCCGTTCACCCTTCGCGGGCCGGATGGTCGGCGTCGGGATTTCGGGCCGGGCTGGCATGCCGTCACAGACAGGGAGGCTGCGCTACCAATGGTGGCGCAGCGGTCCTTGCGCAAAAAGGTCAGAAGCGCACCTCAGACCGATGTGCAGCGGGAGGCCATCCCCGCAGAACCTGTGCCCCTTCCAAAGCGCCGTGGCCGAAAACCAAAGGGCTACTATGAACGCCAGTGATTTCCTGACGCTGTTCCCGGAGTTTTCGGACACGACGCGCTATCCCACGGCAACCATCACGATGTGGCTTACGGTGGCGGCGCAGTTTGTTGACCAGAGACGGTGGGGCGACAGCTATAATCTGGGCCTGTCCCTGTTTGTCGCACATGAACTGGTTCTTGGCCAGCAGGCGGCAATCGCTTCTGCCGCCGGTTCCGTTCCGGGGGTTACGACCGGCGTGGTGGCGTCCAAGTCGGTCGGGCCGCTATCCAAGTCCTATGATACCAGCATCAGCAAATATGACGATGCCGGGTTCTGGAACCTGTCCAGCTACGGGCAGAGATACTGGTATTTCATGGGCCTGTTTGGAACGGGGGGGCACCAGTTTTGAAAAAGCCCGGCGTCACCCTGACCAAAGACGCGCTTCCCGGATTGCAGGCGCGGATTAAGGCATTGGCCACGAAGCGTGTTATGGTGGGTATCCCCGCCGAGAATGCGCAGCGTGACGATGGCAGTGGTGTGAGCAATGCTCTCATTGGCTATGTGCAGGAATATGGATGTCCGGAAAAGAACATCCCCCCGCGACCGTTTCTGGTGCCCGGCGTCGCATCCATACGCGATGATGCCGTCAAAGTGCTACGCAAGGTTGGCGTTGACTCCCTGGAGGGGAATGCGGCAGCCGCCAATAACGGCCTGAATGAAATCGGGCTAAGGGCCGAGGCTGCTGTAAAAAACAAGATGGATGAAGGCCCATTCACGCCATTGGCCGATGCAACGGTTGAAGCGCGTGCCCGCAGGGGCAGGCCGGGGGCGGCGGAAGAACTGACCAACAGGAAAGACGGGCAACCTGCCGGAACCGATCTGGCGCAACCTCTGATCGACACCGGCAATCTGCAACAGCACATCACGTATGTGATCCGCACAGTGAAGGCACCGTAATGCCGTTACTCGATGTATCCGACAACCTGCTTGACCCGGATTTTATCCAGATGCTTACCGTCACGCGCCCAACGCAGACGGTAGACAGTCAGGGCATGACCCAGATCACGGAAACCTCGCAGTCGTTCTATGGTGCGCCCGTGCCCCTTACATCACAGGAACTGATCCGCAATCCGAACGCCGAGCTTCTGGCAGGCGGCATCCGGGTTTATACGCGCTTCGTTCTTGATTCAGGCAGTCCCAATACATCCGCTGACATCGTGACGTTCGGCGGCAAGAGATACACTGTTGTCTCTGTTGATGACTGGTCCAATTTCGGAGCCGGATATGTCGCGGCGGACTGCGCTGTCATCTCCCTACAGGACAAGGTAGACGCCGGTGACAGCGAATAATGATTCATCCACGGCAGGGTATCTTACCCCAATCGAATATGAAGATGCTGGGCAGGACATTGACCTTGACCTGGTATTCCAGCCAGCGGTCGCGGCCCTTACCGGAATCGATCCAACGCTTGTTCGCCCGCGATGGCAGCGTCTCCCTCCAAAACAGCCGGAACCGCACATAGACTGGTGCGCCCTTTCCGTTACGGACATTGCAGCGGATACGAATGCCATCACGACATTCTCCGAGGCATTATCAGGTGGCGTTGAGCGCCATGAGACCCTGACTGTCCTGTGTTCGTTTTACGGCCCCAATTCCGCACTCAGGGCATCGGACCTGCGGGATGGCCTGATGCTGTCCCAAAACCGATCTGCGCTACTGGCAGCGGGTATTGCCTTCAAGCGTGCCGATACGATCAGGCGCATACCGGAACTGACCAACCGGCGGTTCATTAACCGCGCTGATATTTCGCTCACATTCAGGCGGCATTCCCGGCGCACCTACCCAATCCTTTCTGTCCTGTCATCTTCCGGGTCAATCATGGCCGATGGCGGCGGCGGGAATATCACCACTGAACCATTCGATACGGAAAACGTCTCATGAGCACGACAGGGCTATCAGTTAATAATGTCGTTGATGTCACGGTAACGCTACAGGCAACCGGGTCGTCAACAAGGAACTTCGGCGCGTTGCTGCTGCTTGGCACTACGGCTGGCGTATTCTCTGACACGGAGAACCTGCGCGCCTATACCGGGCTGGATGACGTAGGGAATGATTTCGGCACGACTGACCCGGAATATATCGCAGCAGACCTGTTCTTCTCGCAGTCCCCACAGCCGTCCACGCTATATATTGGCGAAGTGCGAGACGGGGAAGATATTCCTACCGCAGTGAGCCGTCTGGAAGATTACTCCGCAGACTGGTATGGGCTGGCGCTGGCCACGACCAGTAGCGTTGCGGCAAGCACGATTACCGATGTCGCGGAGATGGTCGAGGGTTTCAGCATCTCGCGCTCGTTCTGGTTTACCAGCCAGGACACAGCCGCATATGATGCGTCCAGCACGACTGACCTGCCCTACCTGCTCTCCAAGGCAGGATACGCCCGCACCATCGTGCAGTATTCGTCCAGCAGCCCTTATGCCGCCGTGTCCATGTTTGGGCGCATCGCAACCGTCGATTACAGCGCGGATAACACGACGCTTACCCTGAAGTTCAAGACTGAGCCGGATATCACTGCGGAGACCCTGACGCAGACGCAGGCAAACGCGCTGGATGCCAAGAACTGCAACTACTATGTCAACTACCAGAACGGCGATGCCATCATCCAGCAGGGCGTGACGGCAAGCGGCGAATGGATTGATACCCTGATCGGTCTGGACGCTTTCCAGAATGCCCTACAGGTGGCGGGCTGGAATGCCCTGTATACCAGCACGACCAAGATTCCCCAGACGGACTCCGGCATGAACATCCTGCTGGGTGTCTATGAAACGGTCTGTGCACAGTTCGTGGATAATGGCCTGTTTGCGCCCGGCACATGGACCGGACCCGACATTGGTTCCCTTCTTGAAGGGGGCACGCTGACCAAGGGGTATTATGCCTACATGGAGCCTGTTGCTGACCAGTCCACCAGCAACAGGTCCAAGCGTATGGCAGTTCCCTGCCAGATCGCCTGCAAGCTGGCCGGGGCCGTGCATTCGTCCTCTGTCGCCGTAACCGTCGTGAACTAAGGAGCGTTCCATGGCTATTGTTTTCGGGACATATTCGTTCCAGGACGTTACGGCGTCCATCGTGGGGTCAGGTCTGGCCGTCTCTCTTGGATCGGACGCGGGCGCGGCAGAGGAAGGCATCTCCATTGAGATGGAGGCCGACAAGACTAATCTGGTAGTTGGTGCTGATGGTTCCTACATGCACTCCCTGCACGCGGCCAATGCAGGAACGATCACCGTTCGCCTGCTGAAGAACAGCCCGCAAAACGCCCTGCTTTCGGCAGCCTATAACGCACAGCGCCTGTCATCCGCACTGTGGGGCAAGAACGTGATCGTGGTCAGGCAGAATGTCAGCGGCGATACGCTGACCGCAGCAGGAGCGGCTTTCCTGCGCTGGCCCAATACTGAATACGCGAACGATGGCGGCGTAGTCACATGGGCCTTCCGTTGCGGCATCATTGATGGCGTCCTGGGCACCTACTAAGGAAACTCGGAATGAACGAAATCGAAGTTGCCGACCGGAAATATCTAGTCGGCAAAATGCCCGTCATGAAGCAGCTTCATGTCGCCCGTCGCATGGCTCCACTCATGGCGGCCATGGCGAACGAGGGCGACGTTGCTGCCAAGATTGCGGAAGCCGTATCCGGCCTGAATGATGCCGATACGGATTATATCGTCGATGCCTGCCTTGGCGTCGTGCGCTATGTGGACCCGAACAGCGGCGGCACATCCTTCCCCGTCATGCCGCGCCCCGGCGTGCTGGCGTATGACTTTGTTGACCTGCCAACGGTCATGTCCCTTGTGCGGGCGGTCATCGCGGAAAACCTTGGAAATTTTATTCCTACCGCTCCGTCCGCTTCGAGCGCACCGGCAGCGGTCTAAGGTTCGAGCCGGTCATGCTTCCGGATGGGCTTGATTTTCTCATGCGTCCCATCCTTGCCCAGATGTGCCGTATGGAAAGCCTGCATGACCACACCCTGTCACTGGCTGATTTTGCCCTGATGAATGATGCCCTTGACGCGCGTGCCGAAAATGAGGTGCGCGCGCACCGCGCTGCGGAGAATAAATAATGCCTGATGCCAACGTCCTACAGGAGTTTCTCGTCTCCCTTGGTTGGGACGTTGACCAGCGCGGCGGGGACCGCTTCCGTGACCAGCTAAAAAGCATCAAGATCGGGGCGATTACGGTCACGGCTGCGCTCACCGGACTGGCAGCCGCCGTAGCCAAGACGGCCCAGACTTACGAGCAGATGCATTATGCATCACAGCGGGCGCAGTCATCCGTCACGAACATGAATGCCTTCGGGTTCGCCGTGGGGCAGTTGGGCGGTAATGCCCAGACCGCTAAGCAGTCTTTGCAGGAACTTGGCAACCGGGTCCGCAATCTGCCCGGCATGGAAAACAGCATACAGCGGTTCGGGGTGCAGACGCGCGATGCCAACGGGCATATGCGCGATATGGCCGATATCGTCACGGATATGGGCCAGAGGTTCCGTGACGATCCCATTCAGGGCCACGCGCTGGCATGGGCGCAGGCATTTGGCCTGAGCCAGACAGACATGCAGGCGCTTGAGCGTGCGCCCGACCTGTTGCGGAAATATGAACAGGAATACCGCCGCATCTATTCCTCCCTCGACCTGAACCAAGATCAGGCAGGAGAGCAGAGCGCACAGTTCATGCAGGATATTCGCGTGACCTGGCAGATCGTGGAAGCGATAGGCCAGAAGGTCATGATCGACCTGCAAAAAGCGTTCGGTGGAAATATCCACGATCTGAACAATTACCTGATGCAGCACGGCCCCGAGATTGCCGCCGCCATCGAGCTGGGCGTGCAAGAGGTCGTGGCTTTTGTCCAGTGGCTTATCAAGGCAGGGAAGGCCATCAATTCCGGCGTTGAGAACACGGTCGGGTGGAAGGTTGTTCTTGAGGGTATAGCCGCGTTCATGGCGACCCGGTGGATTGCTGGGGTCGTAACGCCCATCCTGATGATGGTCCGGGCGCTTGGTGGGGGAAGTCTGGCCGCTGCGGCCCTGCGGACGGCGTTGATGAAGATAGGGGAGCCAGCCGCCGCTGCTGCCAAGGCATTGGGTGGCGTCGAAGCAGCGGGGGCGGCCGCCAAAGGTGCCGAAGCAGCGGGCGGGGCGGCAACGGCGGCCGAAGGCGGAGCAGAAATGTTCGGCCCTCCTACCGCTGCCGAAGCTCGCGTTCAGGCTGCATGGAATGCGTCACGTATCGCGCCTGCCGCCGAAGGTGCCGAAGCAGCGAGCGGGGCGGCCTTCGGTGCCCCCCTAGCTGTCATCGGAGGCGCTGCTGCATTCGCCGGATACGAGGGATACAAGGCATGGGGCGACGTACACGACGCAATCCGTGCTGTGCATAAGCGACACGCCGTGAGCGATTCCACCGCTGCCCGTGAGAAGCAGGCGCTACAGTTCTTTATCGGCAAGGGATTTTCACCACAGGCATCCGCCGGGATTGTGGGCAATCTTGAGCAGGAAAGCGGGCTTAATCCAGAAGCGCGGGGGGATAGCGGTCGCGCGGGTGGGGTTGCCCAATGGCATTCTGACCGCGCCCGTGCGATCTATCAGCAATTCGGCATTGATGTATATCATGCCAATTTGTCACAGCAGCTTGAGGCCATCTTTGATGAGATGCAAATGGGGTCGGACCCACAGGCAAGACAGGCGGGGCGAGACCTTTATCGAACCAATGACGCCGCCATGGCCACCCACATATTCCGTGCTGGATATGAGCGCCCGCTAAACAAGTTCGGGGACGAAGACCAGAAGCGGTGGCAGTTTGCATCGGATGCGATGAGCCGGAACCCGCAACTGTTCAATGCGGCTAATGGCGGCGGGGCACCAAGCCAGAGCGTAAGCGTCAATAACCATGTCACGATCAACGGCGCGCAATCCCCGCAGGCCGTAGGGAAGGCGGTGTCTGATTACATCAGCAACCGCACGACCAGCGCCATCACCCGAAACCTGATGAGCAAAACGGCATGACCACCACCGCAACAGAAATCGCATCCCTGCTTTTTATGAGCAACGGTCATATCGTGGCAGCAACAGGAACCACGACTACACCCGATATCGTGGCGCGTGAAGGGCACCGGGACGGGCTGGTCATAACCCAGCACCCGGTTGAGACCGGCGCATCCATCACGGACCATGCGTTCAAGATGCCCGCTGAGGTCCGGTTGGAATACGGGTTTTCCAACAGCAGCATTCAGGCGCTGGGATCGGACTTTGACAGCTTTTCCCTGACTGATTTGGTTGACGGGAACCTTGGGGAAGGGTTTGTCAAGGAAATCTATGCCCAGCTTCTGGCGCTACAGTCCGCCCGGACCTTGTGTCAGGTCGTGACCAGCAAGCGGCTTTATAAAAACATGCTGATCGCGAGCATCGAGACGGAGACCACGGCGGAAACAGCCTATGCGATGCATGTTTCAGTCATCTGTCAGGAGGTGATTATCGCCAGCACGGTTACATCCTCAATATCATCATCCGATCAGTCCGACGCATCTTCCACGGCGGCCACCGTGAATAGCGGCCAGCAGCAGCTATCCGAGGTTAGCAACCAGACATCGGTGGCGGCACAGGACCCTAGTTCGTAGGGATGGGAGGGGCAGAGGGCATATTGCGTTGGGTATCCCTCTATTCCGCTACTCCGCCGCAACGGGATACTCCTGAACCAGCGTATCCGCAGGAAGCCCCAGAACGCGGGAGAAGGCCCGGACCATTCCCATGCTCAGGCCGCGCTTGCGGTTCAGCACATCACTCAGCCTGCTTTGGGCAATGCCAGCTTCCGCGCAAAGCTGGCTGCGCGACATGCCTTTTTCCTCAAGACGGTAGAGGATGGCGTCTATGGGGTCAGGCAGCCCGATAGGGTAGTGCCTGGCTTCATAAGCAGCCACAAGGTCCGCCATGACTTCAAGACGGTCTCCATCCGGGCTGCCGGGTTCTGGGTTGAGGTCCATCAGGCGGCCAACCTCAGCAATGGCGGCGTCCAGATCATCATCATTCCTGATAGGCTTGATATCCATCACACTGTCTCCGGGTTGATCTTGTCGTATTCTCTGTGCGTTCCGATGAACTTTATCAGGACCGTCTTGAACTGGTAGTTGATGTGAGCCACCAGACGATAGTTGTTGCCGCCAATGTTGAAGATCACGCGATTGTCGCCCACGAAATCCGCTGAATTGTAGGTGGAGCGAACATCGGCCGGGCCAGTCCATGCAGCTTTCTTCACAGTAACGTGCCACGTTTCCAGCGGGGACTGCGCCCGTGGGTGGACAGTCCAGAAGGCAACGATGGTTTTCTTGGCGACGATCTGCATGGACATTATATAGCCCATACTTACCAAAATGGGAAGATATAAATTACCAGATTGGGAAGTTTATTAGGAGGCTATGTGAGGATTGGCGGCAGGTTGCTAGTGCGGTGTATGGTGGGGGTGGCGGTTTGCTGCCTACCCCGATTTGGTGGAGGCTCAATGGTTGGCGTGCCTGGGTGCGCACTTTTTTAGCTTAACCTGCCCGAGCCAATTCGTCTTTTCGCACATCCGATTTGGGTCTTCAGCAGGAGGTTTATCACCATGCTCAAAAGTATAAAAGAATACCGTATAACCATTCGAGTCCGCGTGAAACATATCCCTGGAGTAGAAAGAATTCATTAAGGACTTTTTTGCTGAATTAAGAAAATCTGTCCTTTGGTCCCCTTCCTGATTTAATAGGACACAATTTCTGGCATAGAAAAACTTTCCGTCTGGCTGAACCATGTGGCAGCGGATTGATAATTTTGAATAAATATATGATACATCATCGCTTAGGTTATCAGGAAATTCTGCGCTTTCTATATGTCCTTTAAGCGGCTCCCCAAGTTCTCCAGAACCCGGGAAATAAGAATTTCCAAGATATTTCACGACATTTACCCATGGAGCGACAACTTCCTCCCCCGATGCGGACTGATATTTTGTAGGAGGCGCTCCCATAACGACGGCTAATTCTCCGTAATTAATATGCCCGTTTGGATCATGAACTATAGTCGTATATACGGTATTGGGATTATACCCAAGTCCATTTATTGAAGTAGAAATCTGATTTATCAATAGTATTGTGCTGCTATCAATCCACTGTTTCTGTCCTATTATTGAATTGATGCGTATTATGAAACATTTTCCTTCTATCGAATATGGGTCATCGAAACCAACCGCATTTAGCGTCTTCGGATATCCGCCACACATACTGTATATGCTCATCTCTCCGGCGTGATTATCTGAAGGAGGGGCGGGGGCGGCGTCTATAGTAGGGGGCGTAGGCTTTTGTGGACTTTGAGGATTACTGCCATTTTGCTGCAGCGCCACAGCATCATCATTCGACAGAAAGCCGTCTACAGACGGGCGGTGAGTTACCCTTTGCCACGTCTCTATAGCCGTCCTAGTCCCCTCCCCATACACACCATCTGCCACTGATCCAGTTGGCAGGTATCCAAGATCAATCAGCCTCTTCTGAAGCTGTATGTGTTGGTCTATCGGTCTTGTCGCCTCCTCTAAAGCATCGCCTGAAAGCCTTCCCCGATAGGTCGCGGTCAGATCATTCATGTGCGATATATAGCATGATGGAGACGCCTGCCCGCTGGCGGGATCAACGCAGTTCCCTGATGCGTCCTGATCTGATATGGCCTGCGCCTTCAGGTCTTTCCAGCCAGGCTTTCCGACTTGCTGACGCAGGGCATAATATGCTTGGTCGAACTGAAGTTCAGATTTTGCAGCATCGCTATTTTTACAAAGCATTGTAGCGACACTGTTGTTGGAAAGATCAGCAGAGCAAGAAAAATCGGGATGATATTCCTGCGCAGATGCATAAGAAATAGGCAATCCCGCGCAAACAAATGCTAAAAGCAGCTTTCTAATTGTCATCATCTTCCACTCTTAAATGCCCTTCAAGCCCCTTCGCGATCAGGCGACGGATGGCTTCGGGGCGGGTGATCCCGTTATCGGCAGCCCACGCCTCCAACGCATCGAGAAGGGGGCGTTGCAACCGCGCGGTCACTTCGTCGCTGTCTACCCTCGGTCGGCCTTTTCTTTTTTTGCTGGCATTTAATGTTGACATGCATATTTTATGCCAGCATATAATGCGGACGGCAACAGGAAATCCTACCTTCCTGCGCCGCCCTAACCATCATCAAGGGAACACGCCCCATGACGACAGCTACCGCTGCCATTACCACGATTCCGCTTACCATGTCCTCCCGTGAAATCGCGGAGCTTACGGGGAAGCGTCACGACAACGTGGTCCGTGACATTGAAAAGATGCTCAATAACGTTGGGATGGGTCTCCTCAAGTTTGAGGATACCTACACGAACCCGCAGAATGGTCAGAAATATCGCTGCTACAATCTTCCAAAGAACCTAACCATCAACCTGATTGCGGGCTACCGGGATGACATGCGGCTCAAGATCATCGACCGCTGGATGGAATTGGAAGCGCAGGAGCATAAGCCGCTAGTCCCCCAGACCTACGCCGAAGCCCTTCTCGAAGCGGGCCGCATCGCAAAGGAGCGGGATGCGCTGAAGGTGGAGAACAGGGAGCTTGCCGTGAAGGGCGCGGCTCTGGACCGCATTTCCACTGCCACTGGCACGCATGGGCTGTATGAGGCTGCGAAGATATTGCAGGTCGGTCCCAAGAAGTTCGTGATGTGGCTAGCGTCCAACCAATGGATCTACAAGCGCACTGGCAGCAAGGTGTGGCTGGCTCGGCAGGAGAAGATAAACGCCGGGTATCTGTGGCATAAGGTGGACACCTTCACGGATGCCAACGGGGAAGAACGGACCCGCGACACGGTGAAGGTTCTGCCGAAGGGTTTGGAGAAGCTGGCCAAGGTCGTGCCTGGTGCTCATATCGACGCGGATTATGCCGCTGTTCTTGAGGCCGACATGCGCCCTTTCGCCAAGAACTCGGAGACCGCAACAATGTAGCCCTCAAGGAAAACCCAGTCAGCGGCCACTACCCAGAGGATGAAGAACTTCTGATCTGGATAGCGAACTGCGAGGCGTGGGAAACACACCTCACGGGCCGACCGAACGATGCCAACGCGAAGTGGCGGCGGAACGACCTGATCCGGCACATCCGCTGCCGTCTGGGCATCAAGGTTGAGGTCGAGCAGGCCCGATGCATCTTCCTGCGTAAGCGCGGGATTAGCGTAGAGCCGCAGGAGGAAGTGAAAGTAGACACTTCACCCGAGAAGATCGGAAAGATGTGCTACGACCCGTTCTTCGGCGTGCGAGACTATGTTGATGGCAAGACGACCGCCGAAGAACTGTGGCAGGCCATGGGAGAGTGCGCGCAATATGTCGCTCGTGTTATCGCGGACCGGGAGGGGCAGTCACGACCGCCCGCTGCGGTGAAGATGATGGGTCTGGGTGCGGCATCAATCGCGCGCCAGCGATAGCCAAGGAAATCGCCTGACGTGTCTGCGGTTCTGCTTGTATCCGGACTCAAGATACGCTACTAATCGACTATCGTCACAAAAATTGCGGGCTGTCCTTCGGGGCATCCCTTTTTGTTTGGCTGGCTATGACAACCTATTACGAAGTGCCATTGTCAGGTGAGGCCCAGACCTTCACCGCGTCCATGAATGGCGTCTCTTATACCTTCACCTTCCGGTATCTGAACTGCACGCAGGGTGGGTGGGTGATGGATCTGGCGGATTCCAGCGGCAATCAGATCGTGGGCGGCATACCGCTTGTGACCGGGACTGACCTGTTGGGGCAGTATGAATATCTGGGCTTCGGGTGCCGCATGTTCGTCAGCACGGATGGCGACTGGGATGCGGTCCCGACTTACGACAATCTGGGAACGACCTCGCACTTGTATGTGGCGATTGACTGATGGCACAGCAATTCATCCGCGCGTGCAGTCTGGTTGTCGGGGATAGTTCGGGAAACACGATTGACCTGTCATCCCTGCGTGTGCGGTTCAGCATCACGCAGGGCACAGTCAACACGCCCAAAACCGCAATGATCCGCATATGGAATGTGAGCAAACATACGGCTGCCATCATCCATACGCAGTTTAACAAAACCGTGTCCCTGTCGGCTGGCTATGAAAGCAAGTCGGGACTGATTTTTCAGGGAGATGCCCGCCAGATCGTTTTTGGCCGGGAGAGTCCCACGGACACGTATCTGGATATTCAGGCGCAGTCCAATGGCAATGCGTTTGCCGATGCGACCATCAATAAGGTTATCGCGGCGGGCTGGACGCATCAGGATATTGCCCAGCAGCAGGCGCAGCAGATGGCGGCATACAATATCTCCCTTGGGGCTTTCCCAGAGGTAGAAGGGTCAGGGGCGCGCCCAAAGATCATGTATGGCATGGTGAATGACCATTGCCGGACAACGGCGAAAAGCGTTTCCGGGGTGCATTACACGAACGACGACGGAACGCTCAATTTTGTCCAGCCATCCAAGATGGCGGGCAACAGTTCATCATCCGGCGTGATTGAGTTGACCCCCTCAACCGGCCTGATCGGCATACCGATCCAGACGCCAAACGGCATTCAGGCTACCTGCCTGCTGAACCCGAACATCAAGATGGATTCCATCGTGCATATCCGGGCTGTCAATTCCGATGGAACCAGCAGGATACAGCAGGCGTCTGTGGGTCTGTCCACCAGTGACATTAACAACGGCGATCAGACGACAGACGATTCAGCCTCCAACCTGTCAACCGTCAACGGCATCAACCCCACCGGGAAATACCGGGTCATTTATGTGGCCTATGAAGGCGATACGCGGGAAACCCCCTGGTATACGACCATTGTTGGCCTGTCGATTGATCCCACACACACGAATGTTGCCGCATCTTCCACGGGTTACACCTGATGACTGACAGCCTTGATATCCGTGAACGCTATACAGACCATCTGGAGGACATGAACCTTCTGGCTGATGGCTTGCAGTCGCGCATCTGGACCATGCTTCCGGGCATCATACAGTCTGTCACGATCAACAATGGCAGTCCATATGCTGCGGTGCAGCCCGCTGCCAAGGGTCGCACCATCGCATCGGATGGTACATCGACATTTGTTGACCTGCCCCTACTGCCTCATTGCCCGATCTGGTTCCCGCGCGGCGGCGGTTGCTCCATGACCTTTCCAGTCGCGGAGGGCGACGAATGCATGCTGCTGTTCTCATCCAGATCCATTGACGAGTGGTGGCAGAACGGGACCGCCCAGCCTGCTTATGATCTTCGCCAGCATGACCTGTCCGATGCGGTTGCCGTTGTCGGCCTGACCAGCGAGGCCAAGCCGATTGCATCAGGCACCATCAGCACGGACAGCGTCCAGCTTCGTGCCGATGACGGCAAAACCGTCATTGACCTAAACCCGACAACGCAGGCCGTAACCGTGACCGTGCCGGGCGGCCTGACCGTGAACGGGCCTGTCAAGTTTTCCAGCACATTTGAAGTCGATGGCGCGGTTACAGCCAAGTCCTCGATCACGGCAGATGGCGATGTGAAGGCTGGTAGCATTTCCCTCGAAAGCCATACGCATCCTGTCACAGATGCGCCCGGAACCACTGGCGAGCCGGAGTAGATCATGCGCGTAAGAAAGCAGGATAGCAGCGGCGATATGGTGTTCGGTCATGGCAGCGCGGATTATTATTACAATACCCCTGCCGGTGTTGGCCAACTGGTCCAGACGCGCCTGAAACTATGGCTAGGGGAATGGTTTCTCGACACATCCGATGGCACGCCGTGGACCACGAAGGTTCTGGGGAACAGAACAACCTCGACTTATGATGCCGTGATCCGGGCACGCATCCTTGGCACGCCGGGCGTATCATCCATCAGCAGTTATTCAAGCACGCTGAACAATCGAAAACTGACCATATCCGCCACGATCCAGACCGAATATGGCACCACCACCGTCACCACGGGCAGTTAAGCTATGGCATCAGTTTCTTCCGTATCCGATCTGGCCTGTTCGGTAAGCGCATCCGGTATCACGGCCCCTGATTATTCCTCTATCCTGACATGGCTCAAAGATGCCTTCTGGGGGATTTACGGGTCGGATGTGTCGCTGGATAATTCCACGCAGGACGGCCAATGGCTGGGGATCATCGCGCAGGCAATAAACGCATCCAACAACGCCATGATCGCGACGTTTAACTCGTTCTCCCCCTCGACAGCGCAAGGAACCGGGCTGTCATCGGTGGTGAAGATCAATGGTATCGCCCGCAATACTGCATCCTATTCAACCTGCGATGTGATCGTGTCGGGCGCTGTTGGGACCATAATTTCAGGCGGCAGCGTGAAAGACAGCACGTATGATTATACGTGGGATTTACCGTCCAGCGTGACGATCCCGGACGGCGGCAAGATCACGGTAACGGCTACGTGCGAGACGGAAGGCGCTATCACTGTAGCAGCGGGAACGTTGACCACGATCAACACGCCAACACGGGGATGGACCAGCGTTACGAACACAACGGCCTCATCTCCCGGCGTTGCAATCGAAACCGACGCGGCACTCAGGAAGCGCCAGGCATCCAGCACGATGACGCCATCCTATTCGATCATGGATGGTCTGATCGGATCCATCAAGGAACTGACAGGGGTATCCGCTGCGACCGGATATGAGAATGACACGGACGCTACGGACAGCAACGGCATACCAGCAGGTTATATTGCCATAGTGGTTGAGGGCGGAGACGCTTCCGATATCGCGACCGTCATTGCAAACAAGAAATCCATGGGCGTGGGAACCGTTGGCAATACGTCAGAACTGGTTACAGACAGCTCAGGCACCCAGCGCACAATCAATTTCTACAGACCTGATGACGGCACGATTACGGTCAAGATCGGACTGACCGCTCTGACCGGATATACCGATGCAATCGGCACCCTTATTTCTGAGGCTGTGTCCGATTATATTTCTGGTCTGTCCATCGGTAGCACCATCTATACAACAAGGCTATACAAACCAGCCACGCTGGATAGTGACGACGGTGGGGATACATACGATATAACGTCCATTACCTTGGCGGTTAATGGCGGCGCGCTGTCCACTGCGAACATAGAACTTGGGTTTTACGAAATGCCGCTATGCACAAGTGATGATGTAACGATTGTGGCGAGTGCTGACTGATGGCTGAACTGTCCGATTTCACAGAACTGATTACCAGCGAGCATGCCGGAGCGACCAAATTCGTCGCCACAGTCGAGGCATCCGTGCAGGCGTTTGTCGATCAGATCAATGTGGCTGAAAATGCCTATAGCTACTATGATCTGGATAATGCCGTAGGCACGCAGCTTAACGCCGTAGGGCTGTGGGTTGGGGCATCCCGCCTGATTAAACTGCCGGTAAATGTCTATTTCTCATTTGATAAGGATGGCGTCGGATTTGACCAAGGCATCTGGTGGGAAGTAGGGGATGCACTCAATGTCGTCACGTCCCTTGATGATGACTTATACAGGTTGTTTATACGCGCTAAAATCCTGTGCAATATGTGGGACGGAACCTTTCCGGCGGCCATAGAAATTCTTGAGACAATAACCGATGGCATAGACGTTACCATCTCTGGAATAGAGGGGGCGCGATCAGTTGCATTTACCATCACCGGCAATGTTTCAACGGTCATAAAATCCATAATCCAAGAGGGATACCTCCCCCTGAAACCGGCTGGAATATCCGTTTCCTACAATTTCGTATCGTGAGATGCCAATGGCTACCAGTTCCTTTTCTGCCTTCGCCTCTGGCGGCAGCGCCAATGTTGTAACAGATACTGAATACCAGTCCCTCATTGGATCAGAGGGTGCGCTTGCTTTAGGTTTTGTGGCGGGTCTGGCGTATTCTTCCTATGTCAATAAGGTCTTGCGACAGACCAGTATTTTTTCTGCCGTTCTCGGAAAAATAATTGCTGACAATGGGCAGGACTGCACGGATAGCGATACCGTGGATGATCTGAAATCGTGGCTCCTTACTGCCATTCTATCAGGCTATGCCACTGAAGCGTTTGTTGGTACCAGCGTAGCCACTGAACAGGCCCGCGCCGAAGGCGTAGAGTCCGGTCTTGTTTCCGGTATCTGGGCAAAAGGAACGACTGCGTATCAGGTGCTTGGCCTGACCTACCTGATCAGTGCGCAGCGGCCACAGTATTTCTATCAGGACGATAGCGGCAACCAGTACTCGGGAGGCGCTCTGGCCCTGTATTCGGATGTTACAAGCGAGACCGAGCGTGCCGAAGGCGTAGAGTCCGGTCTTGTTTCCGGTATCTGGGCAAAAGGAACGACCTCCTATCAGGTGCTTGGCCTGACCTACCTGATCAGTGCGCAGCGGCCACAGTATTTCTATCAGGACGATAGCGGCAACCAGTACTCGGGAGGCGCTCTGGCCCTGTATTCCGACGTGACGGCCGAACAGGCAGCGCGAGCTAGCGCCATTAGTGCTGAGGCCACGGCACGCGCGAACGCCGATGCCCAGCTTGTATCCGGCGTGTGGGCCAACGGTACGGGGCCGGGGCAGGTTCTGGGCATGACCTACAACCTGACTTTCGTCGGCGGTGCGCGCCCGCAGGTCTTCTACAACGACGCCAGCGACAACCAGCAGGTCATCGGGCTGGCCACCTATAACGATCTCTCCGGCTATGTCCCGAAGGGTGGTGTGCAGTACGGCCAAACGTGGGATGTGTGGACGCCTTCCGCCAATCAGGTCACGAACCTGACCCTGACATTCACATGCACATCCGGCGGGCTGCTGATGATGTCGGCTGGCGTTTACCCGTTCAGCGCACAGCCCAGCAATGGCAGTTCCTCAAATACGGGATCGGATGTCAACCTGATCCTGGACGGCACCAGCGTGTATGACGACAACGTACGCAGCGCCACGCATGAGGACGTGCCGCAACTGGTGGGCGCGGGCACGCATACCATCACCCTTCGGTATACGGCCAACACCGCCACGTCGGGCTGGGTCAGCCAGCGCGCCAAACTGTCCTACTTCTTCATCCCGACCGAATGAGGCCGCGCCATGTCCACATCTGACACCATCCAGAATTATATCCTGTACCGGACGACCGCATCCGGGTGGCAGGCGGTCGGCTATGTCATTGCCGCCATGCAGATGACGGCGGAGCAGGCGACCGGAGCCGGGACGGGCCTGGCCTACGTACTGGACGCGGCGGGCAAATACCCGGCCGGAAGCCTCTATCCGGTACCCTCCACGGGGTATGCGCTCACCGGGCCATCCACGGCAACGGCGGGAACTGCCCTGACGCTGACCCTGACGCCAGACAATTACGGCCCGGACACGGCAACGGCGGTGACGCTTTCCGATGGTGGCGCGGGCGGCACATTCTCATCCGCCACGGTCACATTCGGCGCGGGCGTAAAGACCGCCCAGACCGTGACCTACACGCCGAAGGCGGCGGGCAGCGTCACCATCAGCGCCACAAACAGTGGCGGCCTGACCAACCCGGCAGCTCTTGCCATCACCGTCGGCGCGGCGGCTGCCACAACCTGACCGCCCCCACGATCCGCGCCTGCCAGACCGCCCGTGAGGCGGTTTTTTCATGAGAAGACGAATGAGCGAAACCACCACACTGACCCAGGGCGGCCCGGTCATGCCCCAGCGCTGCGCCACGATCGAGGATCTGGCCCGCGTGCGTGAGCGGCTGGCCAAGGTCGAGGGCGGCCATGACAACCTGCGCGACGGGCTGAGCACGCTGTCCCAGCAGTTTGCCAACCTCAGGCGCGACCTGACGCAATCCGTATCCGACAACGCCGCCCAGACCCGGCGCGAGATCATGGAGCGCGTGGACGACATGACCGACACCGCCACCGAGCGTAACAACGAAATATCAGGCAGGCTGGCGCGCATCGAGGGCGGCCTGAAGCTGACCTCATGGGTCACCATGACCTTCATCGTGCTGGCCACCGGCCTGCTGGGCTGGGGGCAGATTGGCGATGCCGCGTGGTCGTTCTGCAAACGCGCATTCGGGTATGCGTCATGAGCGCATACATTCCCCGCGGCATCCGCAACAACAATCCGGGCAACCTTGATTTTGTGGGTCAGGCGGGCGCGCATCTGGAAACCGGCGTGGCAGAACCGCGCTTTGCGGCTTTTCCGACCATGGCAGACGGCATCCGCGCCCTGCGTGACCAGTTGCTGCGCTATGCCGAGCGCGGACTGACCACGGTTGCCTCCATCATCTCGGTCTATGCGCCTGCCACCGAGAACGTGACCAGCGCCTATATCGCCGGCCTGTGCCGCCAGATGGGCGTGCAGGCCGATGCCGTGCTGGACCTGCACGATCCGGCCACCATGCTGGGGTTGATCGAGGGCATCGCCACCATGGAAAACGGGCCGGGGCATCTCAGCACGGAACAGATCAATCAGGCCCTTGATGGAGACGACAAATGAACACAGCCGCGAAGTTCGGCGGCATCGGGGCTTTTGTCCTGCTGCTGCTTAATAAGGTGCCGGAACAGTACACGCTTTATGCCGCCGTGTTCGTGTTCGCCTGCTCGGCGGCATCCGCGCTGATCCCGCCACCTTCTGCGCATAGCCGGTGGGCCGTGGCCTACCAGATCATGACCACCATCGGCCTGAACATCGGCTGGGCGGAAAACCACTTCAAACCGGGGCAGTCGGGCGTGCGCGTGCCACTGGCCGACAAGCCCGCTGCCAAGCAGGCCGTAGAGGCGGCAGGCATTCCTGTCCTGAACAAAAAGGGTCAGCCTGAAGCGCCGCCCGTGCCGGGTAAGTCCGCTTCCTGATTAATCGAAAAGGAATACACCATGAACCAGAACATCTCCCGCCGGTCCCTGCTGCGCGCCGGGGCCGGAACGCTGGCGGCTGGCCTGTTGGCGGCCTGCACGACCACCAAGAAGGGCACAACCACTACCATCACCCTGAACGTGGCCGAGGTCGTGGATTACGGCAACGCCATCCTGTCCTTCGCCAGCACGGCCATCAATGTTTCGTTCGTGGCATCGGCCATGGGCACGGCCAATCTGGCGCTGGCCAACACGGTCATTGCCTCGCTCAAGTCCGCCCTGACCGCGTTCCAGTCAGCCGCAGGATCCAGCACGTCCGTCAGTTATAACAGCGCCAGTGTCAAGACGGCGTTCGACAGCATCATTACCGATGTGGAGAAGGTGGACACACTGATCATCGCGGTCATTACCGGCACGGCGGCGAACCTGTCCAGCAGCATGGTGTCCGACGCCAAGACGGCAGCAGGGGCAGCGGAGACGCTGATTGATCTGCTCAAGGCCATGGTGGATGTGTCCGGCCCGCGCCTGCGCTCCGTATCTCCTGCCGATCCGGACGCGGCCATCGGCAAGATCGCCATCTTCGCGGCTTCGCAGGGCTAACCTGTCCATTAGGGGGCGGCTCGGAACAAGTCGCCCCACCCATGCATTCCTATCGAGAACCTCGCAATGCACCCCTCGCAGCTTCACGTTGTATCGGTATTCAACAACAACCGGCGCTGGCGTTCGCGTGAACGCCTTCTGCGCAAGTTCATCACGCATATGCAGGCATCTGGCGTAACCCTTACGCTGGTTGAGCATGTTATGGGCGAACGCGATTTCTTCCTTGATCCGAATGACCCGTCCCTTGCCGGAGTCCGCCTGTTCCAGATACGCGGGGATAACCGGCAGGAAAACTGGCTCAAGGAAGGACTGATCCGCTATGGCGTCTCGCGCCTGCCGCCTGATGCGAAATACCTGGCGGTGATTGATGCGGACGTGTTCTTCCAGCGGCAGGATTGGGCGCTTGCCACGCTGGACATGCTCCAGGTGCATCGCGTTGGCCAGCCATGGTCCTACTCCGTGGACCTTGGACCGGACGAAAACCCGATCTGCGATGAGAATGGTCGGCAGATGGACCGTTCGTTCTGTGCCGCATGGGAAGCGGGGGATATCATCGTCACGGATGAGGACTACGGCGCAGGCCAGTCGAGTGCCCAGTGGCTGCTTGACCCCAATCGCAAGCGCGACTGGCGACAGCACTATGGGTATGCATGGGCCTTCCGGCTGGATGTGTGGACCGATTTTGGCGGCCTGCCTGACTGGCTTGTGACCGGTGCGGCTGATTACATCGCCGCTATGGCGTTTGCGGGCAAGCTGGACACGTCCGATGCCTATACGTCGCCAGCCTGCGCCCGACGCTTGCGGCACTTCGCGGCGGCCTGTGACCGCGCCGTGCGACAGGATATCGGCGTGGTGCCGGGACTGCTTGCCCATGGCTTCCACGGATCGAAGAAGAAGCGCTTCTATCTGGACCGCAAGGACATCCTGCGCGAAGCCAATTTCGATCCTGACGTTGATATCGGATACGACCGTCACGGCCTGCCATTCCTCGCCAGCGATAACCGCGTCCTGCGCGACGGCCTGCGCCGCCTTTCGGTTGCCCGCGATGAAGACAGTAACGCGCCATGACCATTCATGCACTCGCCGGTCTGGGCCTGTTCCTGACCGGCGCGGCGTTCTCGCAGGTGCTGGCGTTCGGTATCGCCGCATGGGCCAAGGCCCGGCGCGAACGCCAGATTGACGACACGCTTGGGCCTCCTGCGCCTTAGCTGGAACGGTAACTCTCAATCCCAATAAAGAAACCCCGCCCCATTTAAGGGACGGGGCTAAATCTACGATTTTTCATGTTCCTCAATTTCTGATGGGCATTTTGGCGAGGATGGTTCCGCCGACTGCCAGAACGATAGGCATGACGACGAAAGCGATAAGCTCCATGAACGTCATTTTACCAAGCCTCCTAACACGTCCTGTGCCAGCCTGTGCAGCCATGTGGCCGCGAGGAGGTACAGGATCATACCGAGTATGACCACGGACCGAATCGGCTCGTGGCCACTTACGTTATATAGCGTTGTTGCGATAGGTGCCAATACACCAACCGTTACAGCCGATGTCGCCCCCGTGTTCAGCGCATTCGCTCTCAGCTTAACGCGCTCATTATGTATCTGTTTCTCTGCCGCGTTCATTTCAAGATTTCAGATTGATGATGCGGCTATCTGCCTGACAGGGACGATTCTCGTCAAACTTCAGACTTGTCGGCCTCAAGCCCCTTCGCGATCAGGCGGCGGATGGCTTCGAAATCAGATGCTAATCTTTCCGTTTGGAAGATAAAAAGTCCTGGAGATCGGTTTTCATTGCAGCCAAATCACTATCAACTTTGGCGTAAAATGGTCGAATGGCTTCTTCGATGAGCGTATCTAACCGCGCTCTTGCCTTATCTTCATGCAGAACCATTCCACTCTTCGCCAATTCAATGCAGGAAAGAATTTCCGCATTGATCGATCGGTTATTGGCCTTCGCCTTTTCTTCGACCCACTCTTTCAAATGGCGAGGAATCCGCAGGCGGAAATGTGCATCGTCGGACATGACGCAAGAATGACGCATTTTGCGCTTGACCTCAATGACGCTATTTGGCACACAAAAGAGGCATGACGCATTTCGCGTCATTTATGAGAGGGAGATATGGAACAAGACCACATGCGGTTACGCTTGCCGAAGCAACTTAAAGAGTGGGTGAAAGCATCCGCAGAGAGAAATCACAGGAGCCAGAACGCTGAAGTCCTGTTCTGGCTATCGCACGCAGCGCAAACAGAAAAGGCATCAGGGTCCGGTTTGGCGACTTCCCCTGATGCCTCTCACGCTGAATAAGGAATACAGCTATGCAGAAACGTAGCACTTCAAAAAACTATAGTCCAGTCATTCAG
This sequence comes from Komagataeibacter sp. FNDCF1, assembly GCF_021295335.1. Lineage (NCBI taxonomy): Bacteria > Pseudomonadati > Pseudomonadota > Alphaproteobacteria > Acetobacterales > Acetobacteraceae > Komagataeibacter > Komagataeibacter sp. FNDCF1. Next base: position 400,059 of record NZ_JAIWOT010000001.1, read on the forward strand.
AACCTGCGCGACAGCGTTCTTACGATAGATACTTATGTCCAGATTGGGCATCGTATTGGCCTTTCATGTCATGCTCAGGGAAGAAGGCCCCTTGATCTCCACGGTCCAGTTGAAGGCGCAGCGTTTGCCATCGCTGAAATGGCGAAGATTTCCGGAATCAAAACAGAAGATGCCATGAGGATCGCGGCGGCGATGGCGGACTCTGCTATGCGTGCATTTGAAGAAGCGGAAGAAGCTAAGGGAAGCGTGGCATGACCCAGCAGATCACGACAATCGACTTCCACGGTTCAAACCTTATCGCGATCCCCGGAGATCGTCCCGAAACCGCACTTGTTGCGATGAAGCCCGTTGTTGAAGGGATGGGGCTGAAATGGGAAAGGCAGAGGGAAAAAATCCAGTCGCATCCTATTCTTTCATCTGCCCCCTCCATTCAGGGGGTGCAGATGCCGGGAGACGATCAGGAACGTCAGCATCTCTTTATGCCTCTGAACCGCCTTAATTTTTGGCTTGCAACCGTCAATCCCAATCAGATCAAGAACGAGGAAACCCGTGCCAAAGTCATCGATTACCAGACTGAATGCGCTGATGTCCTGTTCAACCACTTCTTCGGCAAGGCCATTGCATCGGGCGCTCATCTGACTGCCCAACAGGTCGGCGGCATCGTCAAGTCCGGCCTCGGTAAGATGCACCGCGAGATCATGGCCGAAATCCGTGCTGAACTGAAAAACGAACTGACGCCTATTCTGCAAAATGTCCGGATCACCCACCAGGCGGGCGCATCAGCCGTGACAGACAAGACGGCGAAGGAATGGCTTGACCAGTATGGGTGCGTGCAGAAGGGGCGTGGTAAGGTTGTCCTCAAGGTCAGCAATGCCCTGCGTGCCTTGGCCAATAAGATGGGCACACCACTGTTACGCTGCGCCCGCACAGGAACGTGGCTGTTCCCCTACACCATCGCTATTCCCTTTATGGAGGGGCAGGGAAAGGCCATTATCCGCATGCACAATGACTTCATCCAGTTGGGCCAGCGTCCTATCCCAATGGAGAAGGCTGTCAAGGGAGGGTCAGTAACTGCCCCTTTCGCGAAATCCCCGGAGCCAGCGGCAACGTAGCGCAGGAGGATACCGTCAGTGGCCATTGCCCGGAAGACGAGGAACTCCTGATCTGGATAGAAAATTGTGAAGGATGGGAACGCGCCCTGTCTCACAGGCCGAATGACGCACAGGCAAGGTGGTCGCGGAATGACTGTATCCTGCGCATTCGGACGCGGATCGGGCGCAAGAAGGGTGTCGAACAGACCCGATGCATCTTCCTGCGCAAGCGGGGGATTAGTGTGGAGCCTATAGAGCTTCGCCCCGTGCCACACAGGCAGATTGCATAACCACAAGGCGGTTCTTCGGAGCCGCCTTTTTTATTGGAATACACCATGACAAAACGCTTCCTCGGGTGCCTGCTTCTGGCGGCCATTTTTCTTTCAGGCTGCTCGACATACAGGGATTGCCGATCTGAAAACATTCCCAAGGGCCAGTGCATTTTTGTAACAATTTTTGAGAACATCCAGCCATGATCAATCGCAAGCTTGGCTGCCGCCCGGCTGAACACCGGCCCGGCCAGCCGCATCTGTCCGTCATGCGGGGCTTCTGCGCCCGGCAGGCTCCGCCACGCCTGATCCGCGACCATATCGACCCACACCCGGCAATGCTCGGCAATGACACTCTGGGGGATTGCACTTCCGCCGGGATCGGTAATCACCTACATGCCACCGGCGCACTGGCTGGTTTTGATGTCAGTGGCATCACGACTGACGCCGCTGTGCGGTTCTATTCCCTTTCCACCGGGTATGTGCCCGGCAACCCCACCACGGACAACGGCGGCGTGGAGGTGGACGTTCTGACGACCGCCCTGCGTGATGGCTATGCGCTGGCTGACCAGACGCTTTATCCGATCTGGGGCAGCGCCGATCCGGGCGACCTGAACGGGGTCCGCAACATCGCCGCGGGCCTGTCTGCCGCCTATCTGGGCGTGCAGCTTGCCCAGTCCGATATGTGGGAAGATGAAGATGGGAACCTCGCGCCTGTATGGGATACGCAAACGCCTATTGGGCATGGCGACACGACGCCGGGCAGCGCGGGCGCCCACTGCCTACTTCTTTGGGACTACGCTGGCACGGCTGACACGGATTTGGTCACGCTTCTGACTTGGGGAAGCAAGCAGAAGGCAACATGGCGATGGGTTCGGTCCCGCATCATGGAGGCGCATGGTCTGGCGTGGGGCCAACTGCACGCGCCGGGTGGCCTGTATCCGGATGGTTATGACTGGGATGCGCTGGTTGCGGCCAACGACGCATACCTGCGGGGTGCGGCATGAACCGGGGCGACTGCGCGGCATTCCTGTTCGCTTGCATGGTTGGTCTGTCGGGATGCGCTGTCCACCCAGACCGCGTTGCAACCACTATCCCGCAGGCCATGGCAAGCATCCAGTCCAGTCTGGCACAGGCCGGGGTGGTATCGGTATCGCACGCGGGCGATTGGACCGAGGATCAGGACGTGCTGTTCGTCCGCGCCGTCCGTTCGGCACAGTGCAGTCAGGGCCGGGACGACCCGGTGGTGGGCACGATTGCGGGCGATGTGACGCTGCAACTCTCCGGACAGTTCGCGCAGGGTGGTCAGTTCAGCGTGGGCGCGATTACGACAGCACCTACCTTCGGCATTCAGGGCGATGCAAGTCGAACGCGCGGCCAGACGATAAGCCTGCCAGTGTCCTATGCGCCCCTGTCATCCATGCCTGACGTGGAGATGGGCAGGCAGATTGGCTATGAGGCATCCATGTTCGCGCAAAACGATGACGCCCGGCACGCCGAGGCCAAGCGCCTGATCGCTGATCGTGAGGCCCTGCGGGGGAGGGTGCAGGCGCTGATTGATACCTGGACCGCTGGCGAGTGTGTCAGGCATGAGCCTGACGTGCCGTTCGTAGGCGCGCGGCGATGATCTGGCGCTGGCTACACCGGTTGTTCTGTTTGCGGAGAGGGTGCCGGAAGGGGTGACCGGAAATCCCCGGTCACCTCACACGAACGCCTCATCCCAAGTCCCCTGAGTAGCCCCGCGGCTATACTCCGTCGCCCGGTTCTCAAAGAAGTTGGCGTGTTCCACCGCGTTCATCATTTCGTCAATCCACGGCAGGGGATTGCTGGGCACGTCATAGATCGGGGCTAGTTCCAGACCGATCAGACGCCGGTTGGCAATGAAGCGGATATACTGCTTGACCTCGGCTGCCGTCAGACCCTTCACCGGCCCCATGCGGAAGGCCAGGTCGATAAACCGGTCCTCGTTCTCCACAATTTCACGGCAGGCCAGATGGATCGCGTCGGCCACAGCGGGCTTGTCGATCTGGTGGCCGAACTCCTGCATGTAGGTCTTGAACAGGCGCGTGATGCTCTCGACGTGCAGACTCTCGTCACGCACGGACCATGTCACGACCTGCCCCATGCCCTTCATCCGGTTGTGGCGGGGGAAGTTCAGTAGCATGGCGAAGGACGCGAACAACTGTAGCCCCTCTGTGAACCCGGCGAACACGGCCATGGACAGCGCCGTATTGTGGTGGTCATCCATGTTGAACCGCTGCAAAAACTCATGCTTCGCGGCCATTTCCTCGTATTCAAGGAAGGCGGCATACTCGGTTTCCGGCATGCCGATGGTATCCAGTAGGTGACTATAAGCCGCCTGATGGATCGATTCCATGTTCGTGAACGCCGACAGCATCATCCGCACTTCGGTCGGCTTGAAGCGGGGCATATACAGGTCGATATAGGCGTTCTCGACCTCGGTATCCTGCTGGGTGAACAGGCGGAAAATCTGCGTGACTAGATATTTTTCTGTCTCGGACAGGTTGTTATTCCAGCCCTTCACGTCATCCCCAAGGGGGATTTCCTCGGGCAGCCAGTGCAGGGACTGCTGGGTTTTCCATGCCTCGAACGCCCACGGGTAGCGGAAGGGCTTGTAGACCGGGCTGGGCGTAAGAAGGGTCTGTGTCATGTTCATTCCTTGCAGACGAAAACGGCAGGAACCCGAAGGCCCTGCCGTTCTGTGCCAGATTGCTGCGGGCCGGGCTTGATACCGGCTACGGCGTCGGGCTCACCCGATATTCGCACGTTGCTTTCGCATCCTAAATGTCACGTTTCCCAAGCGCATCGGGCTGACCTCATTAGGGGCGCGGCATGTCCATCCACGCTGCCACAGCATCTGGAACCTGAAACTGGTGCGGGGCTTCCACCCGCCGCGACCCGAGGGCCTCTAGAAATGCGGTGCTGCGACGGCCATTTCGCCCGGATCACCAATTGGAGATGGCCCGTCGCAGCGGGGTGATTATAGGCGTTGGATGGCAAAAGTACAGGGATATTTTGCATTCAAACCGTCTATCCGTTCCCCGGAAACTTAGAAAGTTGTCTTAGTAAGTATATGTTTTATATACGTTTTGTATAATGCTGCATCAGGATCTGCGGCACCACGTTCACGTTCTGCGGCGTGTGCATGGCATCCTGCGGCATGCGGCTCAGGCCGATGGATTCATGCAGCACGTTCATCGGTGAGGCCGTGACAAGGGTCGTGTCGTGCGAGGTGTCGGATGAATGGTTGTACACATCCGGCGCGGCCGTATCCGTGTCCCTTGCCGGGGCTTTGTCCGATGCCCTGACGCTTTGGGCCGCGCCGTCGGTTTTCCGGGCGGGGGCGGAAGGGTCCTGCGCCGCCTGCGCGCCCGTGGCGGCGCAGGCAAGCGCCATGCTGGCGCCAAGCAGGGAGAAGGGTCGTAGTCTGGGGCGGATGATCTTGTTCGTCATTGTTGCAACAGCCTCTTAATTGCAGAATATTGCGATACATATTTTGATAATTAATCGCAACTGACATCGGAACGGATATTCATGGCTGTCACATAAATGCAACAAATTCGCATTCTCATTTTTGGCGAATGCGAGAAAAACCCTGCATGAGCCATCATGCAGGGCTGTTATGCGTTTTGTGGAATATTACGGCGGGAATCAGAGATTGGCGATAATCTTCAGCCCCACCAGCGCCGCGTTGGGGATGTGCTTTGTCTCACCCGGACGGATCATGTATTCGAACTCGGGCTGCACCAGCATGCCCGGCAGGGCGTCGATCGCGTAATAGGCTTCTATGATGTGGGAGTCCGTCTGCGGTGCGCGCACCGCGGTGCCCAGCGAATAACCGGCCTCATAACGCAGGATCTGCCCTTCCTCTTTGCGGTGGCTGACATGGTACCATGAATACATGATGCCCACCCGGTCCGTCACGCGCGATGGAATGACCCCGGCAAAGGACAGGCCACCATAGGCCTGATCCGAAATCGAGGTCACATGCGGGGTGTTGTGGATGTAGCCCGCCATCAGGTAACCGCCCGCCATCTGGTTGCGCCCGCCCCGGCGGTAGACCATCTGATCACCTTCGAACCAGAACATGTCCATCGGGGCCGAACGCCGGTGGCCCGCGGCGGTGGTCAGGGCGGCGGGCAGGCCGATGCCGATCTGGTCGGGGTAGCGTGTCGTGTCATGTGCGTAGCCCAGCACATAATGGCCCGGCAGGCGGTTGCGGGTCAGGAACGGCTGCCACGTGAACTCGACAGGCAGCATGAGACCGGTGGCTTTCTCCGCCCCCCATGCCCAGCCGCTGGGGTTGTCGGACAGGGCGCTGACCGAATAGGCGCCAAGCTGGATGGCGGTGTCACGCGTGGGGCGCATGCGGATGCGGCTGCCCCATGTGGCCTTTGGATACACGCTGAAGCCGGGGTCGAGCTTGAGCGCCACGGGGGCCGAGCACGTGACCATGAACGAACACAGCAGGGGCGATGTTGCGAACACATGCGTCAGCGCCATGCGGCCAAAGGTGATGTCCAGCCGGTTGTCGAGCAGTTTCTTCTCGGCATAGAAATCCACCAGATGCGCCACCACATTGCCCGACAGGCCATAGACTTCCTGCAGGTTGACGTAATATTCCCCCACGCGGTCATGACTTACGGCGTGGCCTGCGCGTTCCATCACCAGCGTATGGACGGACCAGCCCTTCATGCCGGCCATCTTTTCCAGGTCGAAGTTCACCTGTGCGGTCAGTTCGTGCACGTAGCTCATGCCACGTTCCACCCCGCCATTGATCACGCCCATGGCCTCGCCCTTGTAGGTAAAGGCAAAGCTCACCCCATGGTCACGCAGCCTGTCGCGCAGGGGGGTGAGCTGCGGCACCAGGTGCCCGCTCCCGGCGGTCGGCACGTAGTACGGGTCTTCCAGGTCGGAATCATGCTGTGCATCCACCCATGCGGGCAGCAGGCCCGACGGGCCTTCGTGGCGGGTCAGGGCATCAAGTTCGATCTTGTGGAATGCCCTGCTGTCACCGGGGCTGCTGACCGGGCCGACACTTATTGTCGCAAGCCCCGCCGATGGGTACACAGGCACCCCGCTGGGCGGAATGGGCGTGTTGGGCGGACGGCGGATCGCTTCGGGCGTGGGGCCAAGATGTTCGGCATCAAGCGTGTTGAGGCTGATCTGTGATGCGGGTGGCGCGGGTATGGCCGGTACCGCATTGACCGAAACGAGCGAAGGCACCGCCCCCGTGGGGGTAATCTGCGCGTGCGCCACGTGCAGTGGCGTGGTGGCCATGCCCGTGGCCAGCAGCCATCTGCAGGTGTGGGAAAGCATATGGCGCGCACGCCCGTGATGGGCATGCCGGGTCTGTCTGGTCATGTCTGTCGGTTTTCTCGTGGCCCGGTCGCCAGTGGCGGGGCATGAATACGCGGCATGGATGCCGGCGGGATGGGGGCCGTGTTCTCAGCGGGGAGCGGCCAGCCGGACGGAACGGGAAAAGACGACAGGCGCCACGACGGGCGGGACCGGGCTGATCATGATTTTTCCAACCATTGTTCTTGTTTTTTATGACTGCGAGTGATGGGGTAAAATTATCAAAAAGTCAAATCATACATAATTATATTAATTTTGCGCCGCACAAATTGTAATATTATTTCAAAAATCATTCTCCTTTCCGTCATTCCGACATCATGGTATCGCCCGTGGCAGGCCGTGCGGCAGGTCAGGGATGGGGGAATGGTGTGACGGCGCTTGTTCTGCTTGTGGTTGGCGTGGTCGTGGGCATGCTGGGTACGTGGTCTGTCCTGAACCGGCACAGGGTGGCGCAGCGGCTGCCCTATTACCCCGTCGCGCGCGCGGCAGCCGACCCCATGGCTGGCGCGGATGAGGATTCGGTCAGGGTGGATGACCTGCCGGTGGCGCTGCTTGTGCTGGCGCGTAATGGTCGCCTGCTGCATGCCGGCGCCCGCGCACAGGGCGAATTTGCCGAAGGGCTGGGCACCATGATCCGCCATCCCGCCCTGCAGCGCGCCGTAAGCGAACTGCAGCCCGGCAGTGTTACCGATGTCCGGATCGAGGCGGACGTGCCGGTAAGGCGCGTGGTACAGGCTTTTGTAAAGGCGGCGCCGTGGCACGGGCAGCCTGCCTGCGTGGTCGTGCTGCTGGACGCCACGGCACGCGACGCGCTGGATCGCGCGCGCAGTGACTTTGTAGCCCATGCCAGCCACGAACTGCGCACACCGCTTGCCGCCCTGATCGGCTTTATCGAGACATTGCAGGGCCCCGCTGCGCATGATGCAGTGGCGCGGCAGAAATTCCTTGGCATCATGGCGCGGCAGGCAGGCCGTATGCAGCGCCTGATTGACAGGCTGCTCTATCTGTCGCGGGTGCAGATGCTTGAGCACCAGCGCCCGCAGGGACAGATGGTGGTGGCCGACCTGCTTGGCCGTTTCAGGGATGAACTGCAGGGCAAGCCGGCGGAGGAACGCGCGGCACTGGTTGTCCAGCCCGCCCCGCCAGGCACGTTGCGGGGTGATGCGGACCAGATCCTGCAGGTCCTGGTCAATCTGTGCGAGAACGCCCTGCGTTACGGCAGGCCACAGCCCCCTGCCGTGGCCTGTATCGAGATCGGGGCACGCTGGCTGGAAACGGGCGGCCTGCTTCTGTCCGTGCGCGATAACGGGCCGGGCATCGAATCCAGGCACCTGCCGCGCCTGACGGAACGGTTCTACCGTGTAACCCAGGCGGGCGGGCGCAACACCGGCGATCAGGGCACGGGGCTTGGGCTGGCCATCGTGCGCCATATCGTTGACCGCCATGGTGGCCGGCTGGACATAACCAGCACACCGGGGGAAGGCACCTGCTGCACGGTCTGGCTGCCCGGCCAGCCGCCCGAGGCATAGCCCCGCGCACGGGGGAACGGCATCCGCCATTATCGGACACGATGAGTATGGCGGGTTCTTCCTCCCCGCCTGTCAGCCGCGATGCGCCCGGCAGGCCGGATGGCGGTGGCAGGGGGATGCGCCGTGCCCGGCCCGCCGGCCCCGTGTGGCCCGCTTACACGTCAAAATAGTTACGGCGCAGTTCCCGGCGTACGAAGTCAAGGAAGAAGCGCGTGCGCGGCGGCAGATGCGTGCGGGAGGGAAAGACGGCGTACAGCGTCACATCCTCCCATGTATAGGTGCTGAGACATTCGATCAGCCGGCCGCATTTCAGGTCATCGGCAATGTCCCACAGCACTTTCAGCGCAATGCCACGCCCGCTGACCGCCCAGTCATGCACCACTTCGCTGCTGGATGTGGCCAGCCGGGGGATGATATGGATTTCCTTGCGGGTCTTGCCGTCAAAATACACCCATTCATTGAATATGCGCTGGCGGCGGATCAGGCAGATGCAGTCATGCTTGAGCAGGTCATGCGGGGTGGCGGGCAGGCCCCTGCGCGCGCTGTATTCCGGTGAGGCACAGACCACGCGGCGGCTGTTGAGCAGGCTGGTGGTCATGACTTCCTGGTCCGATGGCATGCCGGGGCGGATGGCGATGTCCAGCCCGTCGTCAATCACATCCAGCCCGGCATCGGACAGGGTCAGGTGCACGGTCACGTCCGGGTACTGTTCCACAAACGTGGCGACGACCCCGGCCAGCATCTTGCGTCCGATTTCGGACGGAACCCCCACGCGCAGCAGCCCGTGCGGGCTGTCGGCGCGGGCGGTCAGTTCGGCTTCGGCTTCCTCCACATCGTGCATGATGCGCACGGCGCGTTCATGCAGGCGCTGGCCTTCCGCCGTCAGCGCGAAATGGCGTGACGTGCGGGTGACAAGCCGGGTGCCCAGCCGGGCTTCCATCGCGCTTAGCCGTCGGCTCATGGCGGCGGGGGACAGGCCCATGGCACGCGCGCAGCCCGCAATGCTGCCCGCTGCCGCAAGGATGCAGAAGAACTTCAGGTCACTGATCTCGTTGGGCATGCGGGCGGCAGTCCATGATTGCGTGGGGCGTACGGTTGGCGTGCAGCCACATGCTCTACACGAATATGTGCGAATACGTATCCTGCGTGTTCTCTGAAGTTATTACAATGTCGGGTTCCTGATGTCGGATACAGCATATTCCCCGGGTCATGTGCCCCTTTGCACGGCCCTGCATGGCAGGGAACTGCTGGATAATCCCGTGCTGAACAAAGGGAATGCATTCGACAGGCGCGAACGTGACCTGTTCGGACTGCATGGCCTGCTGCCGGCCCATGTCGAGACGCTGGCCGGGCAGGTTGAACTGGCCTGCGCACGACTGGCGGCCCTGCCGGACAATTTTGCGCGACACATTGCGCTGCGCGAAATCCAGGACCGGAATGAAACCCTTTTCTATGCCATTGTCGAGCAGGGGCTCGAGAAATGGCTGCCCATCATCTACACGCCCGCCATCGGTCGGGCCTGCCAGCAGTTCAGCCATATCTGGACCCGCCCGCGCGGTCTGTTCCTGAACTTCACGGACCGGGGGCGCATTGCCGAAATCCTGGCCAGCCCGCAATGGGATGACGTGCGCGTGATCGTGGCGAGCGACGGCGGCAGCATCCTGGGCATAGGGGACCAGGGGGCCAACGGCATGGGCATCCCCATTGGCAAGCTGTCGCTCTACACGGCCTGTGGTGGACTGGACCCTGCATACGCGCTGCCCGTGCTGCTGGACGTGGGCACGGATAACGAAGCCCTGCTGGCCGACCCCGAATATATCGGCTGGCGGCACAGGCGCGTGCGTGGCGTGGAATATGATGCCTTCATTGCGGAATTCGTCACCGCCGTGGCCGCCCGCTGGCCTGCCATCGCCCTGCATTGGGAGGATCTGCCCGGCGCCGATGCCCTGCGCATCCTGCGGCGCTACCGCGATGGGATGTGTACCTATAACGATGACATACAGGGCACCGCCGGCGTGGCTGCGGGTGCGCTGCTGGCCGCGATCCGGGCCGGGGCCGCGCCGCTGGCGGAACAGCGCATTGTCATCTTTGGCGCGGGCGGCGCGGGTTGCGGCATTGCCGACCTGCTGGCCCGGATGATGATGGTGGACGCGGGCATGACGGCGGCGGATGCCCGCAGGCGGTTCTTCATGGTCGATGTCGATGGTCTTGTCCGCCATGGCATGGACAAGATGACCGAGGGGCAGCGCCCCTTTGCCCGGCCCGCCGACATCGCGGCGGGCTGGCAGGTGGCGGATGGGGCGCATGTCACGCTGGCCGAAGTGGTGGCGCATGTGCGGCCCACCACGCTGATCGGCACATCGGGGCAGGGCGGGGCGTTCACGCGCCAGATCGTGGAATCCATGGCGCAGCACGTGACCCGGCCAGTCATCTTCGCCCTGTCGAATCCTACGGCCAATATCGAGGCCACGCCTGCCGACCTGCTGGAATGGACCGATGGCCGCGCCATCATCGGCACGGGCGGTCCGTTCACGCCGGTGACCCATGCGGGCCGCCCGCGCCCGGTGGACCAGATCAACAATTCCTATGTCTTCCCCGGCGTGGGGCTTGCGGTCGTGGCCGGTGGCATTACGCGCATGACTGATGGCATGTTCCTTGCCGCGGCCCGTGCGCTGGCCGGTCTTTCCCCCGCGGGCGGGGCGCAGGGTGGGGTGGACGCACCACTGCTGCCGCCCGTGTCCGGGCTGCGCACCGTCGCCATGGCGGTGGCCTGCGCCGTGATCCGGCAGGGACAGGCGGAAGGTGTGGCCCCGGCCATGTCTGACACGGATGTCGAAGCCGCCCTTGCCGCTGCCATGTGGCGGCCCCGCTACCGCCCGTATGAACGCAGGGAACACAGCAGCACCTGATCCGCCCGTCACTACGCCCGGAACGACAGATCACGCCCCCTGCGGGCGCGGACCATGTCCGCCATGCCGACACGACGGACAGGAGTATATGGATATTTCCCGCTTTGTGCCCGCCCCCATGGCGGGCGTGGCCATGCTGCGCTGGCTGTTCTGCCCTGCGCCACAGGCGGTGGGGTTTGCGCTACGTAACACGCTGGCATCCCTCATCGCGCTGGCCATCGCGCTGTGGATGGAACTGGACAGCCCGCAATGGGCGGTGGCCACGGTCTGGTCGGTGGCCCAGGTACGCCGGGGGGAGAGCATGTCCAAGGCGCGGTGGCGCATCGTGGGCACGCTGGCGGGGGCGGTGGCGGCGGTGGTGTTCATCGGCGCCTTTCCGCAGCAGTCCTGGCTGTTTTTTCCTGCCGTGGCGACATGGATCGGGCTGTGCAGCTTTCTGGCCACCTTCTGCCTGAACTTCCGTTCCTATGCGTTCGTGCTGTCGGGCTACACGTGCTCCATCATTGCGGTTGCTGCGGCGTCGGCCCCCGATAACGTGTTCTTTATCGGCATCTCGCGCGCGACCTACATCGTGCTGGGGGTCGTGTGCGAGGCCGCGATCGCCATGCTGTTCACGCGCAACCTCTCCACGCGTGCGCAGGCGACCATGGTGGGGCAGGTGGAAGGCGTCCTGCGTCACCTGGCCGTCCTGCTGCGTGAAATCGTGCTGCATGAGCGTGACACGCTGGTCCATGCCGGTGAATTCTCTGACATGCTGGTTTCGGTCCATCAGGGTCTGGAATTCCCGGCCATCGAGATGGGGCGGCAGGTACGAGCCGGCGATCATGCCCGCGCCGTGCTGGCGGATGTGTCCATTCTCGTCACCCGTCTTGTCGGCCTGTCCGGCGGGGCGGAACGGGCCATGCTGGCCGATGACGGGGCGCTGGCCGACACGCGGGGCCAGCTGCTGCACCTGTGTGACCGGCTGGCCGTCGCCCGGCTGGCCGAAGGCGCGCTGGAAGGCATGAATGATCAGGTCGTGCACCTGCGCACGCTGTTCGCGCGGCGGGCCGGGACCGGCGGGCAGGAGATGGCGCGCATCACCCATGGCGTGCTGGCGGCCGCCATGGATGACCTGGAGGATGCGCTGGCGCATTGTCACGCCATCTGCACCCCGCCGGCGCATGACCGCTTCCGCTTTCATCTGGGTGGGCACCGCGATATCCGGCTGGCGTTCCATAATGGCCTGCGCGGGGCCATTGCCATCATGCTCGCGGCCCTGGTGTACGAGGTCACGGCCTGGCCCGGTGGCATGGGTTTCATTGCCATTACCACACTTGTCTGCGGCCTGTTCGCCACGCGGGAGAACCCGGTGGTGGGAACCACGCGTTTCCTGTCGGGTGCCGTGTGGTCCGCCGTGGCGGCGGGCTTTCTTGACCTTGGTGTCCTGCCTTATCTGAGTGATTATGAAGAATTCGCCTTCGTGCTGGGCATATTCCTGTTCGTGGGTGGTCTGGCCAAATGCAACCGGGGCACGGCGGGGGCGGCGGCCGCGTACGGGCTGCTCATGCCCAACCTGCTCATGCCCGGCAACCAGAGCCGGGTGGATGAGGTGCTGTTCCTCAACACCGCGCTGCATACGGTGCTGGCGGTGGGGTTGAGCGTGCTGGTGTTCCGCCTTGTCCTGCCTTTTCGCGCGCGTGATGAGCGGCTGCGTTTTGGTGTGTATATCCGTGGTGAACTGCGGCGGCTGTGCGTTATGCCGCTGCCGCCTTCGCCACAGTGGTGGATCGGGACCAGCGTGGACCGGATCGGTCGCATGGTGCGGCACGCGGCGCAGGCGGGTGACCATGCGGCGGTAGGCGGCATCCGGCTTATGCTCATGTTTTCTTCCATCGGGCTTAATATCCTGCTGCTGCGCCAGTTCAGGCGGGAGCGGCGTGATGCGGTATCGGATGTCATAACCGCGCTGCTGCGTGCGCTTGCGCGCTACAGGCCCGTCAGCCCGCGTGGCATTGCCATGGTGCGCGCCGCGCGCGGGCGGCTGGCGCGCATGGAACGGGCCGATCCCGGCAATGGCAGGCTGCTGGACGTACTCGCCTGTCTGGACGGTATCAGCCGCACGGCGGCGGCCTGTGTTGTCGCGATGGGAAGGGGGGTGGAGTGACATCCATTCCTGCCCCGCCTGCCGTCAGGCGCCACGTGCGAGGCGGACAGGGCGGGCTGCGTTCACATTTATCTGTCTTGCGCCACGGCGTACCGGCGGCCGTGACGGTAGGCAGGCGCGGACACCCATGATAGGGCAGGGAGAGCACCATCATCGGAGCATCATCCGACGGGTGGGTTGCATCCGCTTTTTCGTGATGGCCGGACCGGGTGCGCCCGGTTCGCAGGGGATTGAAGACGCAGGGCATGAGAAAAGGCTACGATCTCGACCTGCTGCGCAGCCTTCAGGTACTGCTTGAGGAGGAAGGGGTCTCCCACGCCGCCCGCAGGCTGAAAACGAGCGAGGCCGCGATGAGCCGCAGCCTTGCCAAGCTGCGCGTGGTTTTTGGCGACCCGATCCTGGTGGCATCGGGGCGGCGGATGGTGGCCACGTCCTTTGCGCTGGGCCTGCGCGAGCGGGTGCAGGCGCTGGTCACGGGGGCCGATGCCCTGCTGGAAGGGCAGGAAACGCCCGACCTGGCCGGGCTTTCGCCGCATTTTACCCTGCGGGCCAATGATCTGATCGTGGGTGCATTCGGTGCCGCGATCCTGACGGCGCTGCGGCATGAGTGCCCCGGCTGCGCCATCACCTTCGCGCCCGAGACGGATGAGGAACCCAGCGACGACCTGCGTGAAGGGCGGGTGGACCTGTATCTGGGCGCGACCGATGACATGCGGCCCGAAATCCGTCGGCAGAGCCTTTTCCCCACATCATTCCGTGCCCTTGTACGTGCGGACCACCCCATCCTGGCCGAAGGCGTCACCCCGGCCGCCATCGCGCGCTATGAACATATAAGCGTGTCGCGCCGGGGGCGGCTGCATGGCCCGATCGATACGGTAATGAAAGAGCGTTTCGGCCTGAAACGCCGCGTGGTCATGGTCGTGCCCACCTATTACGCCATGGTCGAGACCCTGCGCATGATGGACATGATCCTGCCGCTGCCGGGCATCGCCATCGACTACCTGCCCATCCGCTCCATGCATCTGGCAGAGTTCGAATTTCCCTTCCACCTGCCCCCCGTTCACACGTTCCAGGCATGGCATCCCCGGCGCGACAGCGACCCGGTGCACCGCTGGCTGCGTGGCACGGTCTACCGCGTGGTGCGCCAGCGCCGCGGGGCCCCGCCCGAAGGCTTTTCCCCCGTTTCGGCCGGTATCGCGGGCGCGTAGGCCAACAGCCGTTACTGTCCGTAGCGGACGATGCCCAGGTCCTCATGCGGGATGTCGGGCATGCGACCGGACATGATATCGGCCAGGACCTTTCCCGACCCGCACGCCATGGTCCAGCCCAGCGTACCATGGCCGGTGTTCAGGAACAGGTTGTCATGGCGCGTACGGCCGATGATGGGTGTGCCATCGGGTGTCATCGGGCGCAGGCCGGTCCAGAACCGTGCCGTCGGGATGTTGCTGCTGCCGGGGAACAGGTCGGTTACCGAATGTTCCAGCGTCTCGCGCCGGGGGGCGCGCAGCGTGGTGCTGAACCCGGCCAGTTCCGCCGTGCCGCCAGCGCGTACGCGGTTGCCCAGCCGGGTGATGCCGATCTTGAATGTCTCGTCCATGACGGTGGAGACGGGGGCCTGCTGTTCGTTGGTGATGTCGGCGGTCAGCGAATAGCCCTTGACCGGATAGATGGGCAGGTCCAGCCCCAGGTGGCGCACCATGGCCGGGGAATAGCTGCCCAGCGACAGGACATAGGAATCCGCGCGCATCGGGCCCCGGCTGGTTTCGATGCCGGTCACGCGGCCGCCTTCGGCCGTGATGGCGCGGATGCGGGTATCGTAATGGAAGGTGACGCCTGCATCCGCCGCCCTTGCCGCCAGACGCTGGGTGAACATGAAGGCATCCCCCGTTTCGTCACCGGGCAGGCGCAGGCCCCCTACGATCTTGTGCGCCGACGGACCCAGCCCCGGTTCGGCCTTCACGCATTCCGCGCGGGTCAGCAGTTCGTAGGGCACGTCATACTGTTCCAGCACGCGGATATCGCCCGCGATCCCGTCCATCTGCTTCTGCGTGCGGAAAAGCTGCAGGGTGCCCTGCTGGCGGTCGTCATAGGTCATGCCGGTGCTGGCGCGCAGGTCACGCATCATGTCGCGGCTGTATTCCGCAATGCGGACCATGCGGCCCTTGTTGCGGTCATAGGCGGCGGCATTGCAGTTCTCCAGCATCTGGACCAGCCATTTCCACAGATGCGGGTCGGGCATGGGCCAGAATACGAAGGGGCGGTATTTCATCATCAGCCACTTCAGGGCCTTGAACGGCACGCCCGGCCCCGCCCATGGGGAGGAATATCCCGGCGAGACCTGCCCCGCATTGGCAAAGCTGGTTTCAAGCCCGGATTCAGGCTGGCGGTCGACAACCGTAACCTCATGGCCTGCCTGCGCAAGGTACCATGCCGATGTAACACCGACGACACCGCTACCCAGAACGATGATTTTCATTGCAAATATGCCTTTTCTGGCAGGTGGGAACGCCTTACGCGGCCTGCGTCAGGTAAGCGCGGTGGAAACGCGCGCCGAGAGCTGTCAGCACCTCGTAGCCGATGGTGCCAGCGGAATGGGCCACGTCGTCCACGCTGCGGCGGGGGCCGATCATGTCGACATGCGTGGCCTGATCCAGCACGCTTTCGGGAACGGCGCTGACATCGACCGTGGTCGAATCCATCGAGATCCGGCCCAGGATCGGCAGGCGGTACGCATCCAGCCATGCACAGCCGCCGTTATTGGCCCCCTGGCGCAGGAAGCCATCCGCATAGCCGATGCCCAGCGTGGCGATACGGCGCGGCCCGGGGGCGCGCCATGTCAGGCCATAGCCCACGCCATCGCCCGCGCCGATGGTGCGTTTCTGCACGATGCGGGCGCGCAGCCGTACTGTGGGGTGCAGCGGGTTGGGGCCGTCGGCATTGGGGGCCAGCCCGTACAGGGCCGCACCGGGCCGCACAAGGTTGAAATGATAGTCCACCCCAAGGAAAATGCCCGATGAGGCCGCAAGCGCCAGCGGAGCCGCGGGCAGCCGGGCGGCCATGGCGTGCAGCCTGTCGCGCTGCATGGCATTGGCGGGGCTGGCAGGTGTGTCGGCACAGGCAAGATGGCTCATGACCAGTTGCGTCCCGATCCCGTCCAGCAGGGCAGGCCGGGCGGCCAGGACCGCCACATCCGCATCCGACAGGCCGAAGCGCGACATGCCGGTATCAACCTGCAGGGCGGCGGGCAGGGGCCTGCCCATCTGTGCGGCATGCCCGCACCAGCCGGCGATCTGCTCCATGCTGTTGAGCACGGGCAGCAGGGCATGGCGGGTGAATTCAGCTTCCGTGCCGGGCATGGGCCCATGCAGGACAAAAATCGCCGCCGTGGCGCTGACATGGGGGCGCAGGCGCATGCCTTCTTCCAGATGGGCGACGAAAAAAACCTTTGCCCCCGCCCGTTCCAGCACCGGACCCACCCTGTGGGCACCCAGGCCATAGGCATCGGCCTTGACCACGGCGGCGCAGGTGGCCTGCCCGGTGCGTGCGTTGAGCAGGCGGTAATTGGCCGCGATGGCGCCCAGGTCTATTTCCAGCATTGCTCCGGCGCCTGGCGCGGCCCATCCGGCAGCGGACAGGGAAGAAGGCAGGTCGGTCATGCGCGGCGAACTCCGTCGTTCAGGGCGGGAACAGGACTGATCGTATGCGTGAGTGGATGAAATGTCCTGTCGTTCAATGCAATATTATGCAATTATGGGCCTGCAATACGCAATTATATGCGAAAACAAGCGGAAAATTCACCATGCCGTTCGACCGGATGACCGATGCCATATTGCGTAACCTCCGCCATGACGGACGCATGAGCAATGCCGACCTGGCGCAGCGGGTCGGCCTGTCGCCTTCGGCGTGCCTGAGGCGGGTACGCATGCTGGAAAGGGACGGGGTGATCCGTGGGTACCGCGCCCTGGTGGATGAGCGTTCGGTCCATGGCATGACCACCGTGATCGTGCACATCACGCTGGAACGGCAGACGGAGGAATGCCTGCGCCGGTTCGAGGCCCGCGTACGCGAATGCCCCGATGTGCGCGAATGCTATCTCATGACCGGCAATGCCGACTATCTTGTGCGCGTGGAAGCGCGTGATGCGGCCGATTATGAACGCATCCACAAGGAAGAACTCTCCCGCATGCCCGGTGTGGCGCGGATACAGAGCAATTTCGCCATCCGCACCGTGGTCCAGCGTTAGGGGGCATGTAACCCGTCATGTACCGTGTCGGCCATGGGGAGCGTGGCGCGTATTGTGATTGCGGGGGCCGTGGCCCGGGCCTGCTGCCGCCGGCGGGTTCCGGCGGCAGCATGGGGATGCGCTCAGGGTGCCGGGGGGATGACCGGCGCCGCATTGCGGGGAATGAACGGACGGACCAGGAACTGGTAGCAGCCCGCCCCCAGCACGCCGCCCAAGATGGGTCCGGCAATGGGTACCCACCAGAAATGATCGGGTGCGGGCAGGGCTGCGTCCCCCCATCCGGTCAGGAAGCAGAACAGCCGTGGCCCGAAATCACGCGCGGGATTGATGGCCCATGCCTCCAGATAACCCGAGCAGGCCCCGATGCTGGCGACCAGCAGGCCGATGATCAGGGCGCTGGAATTGGCCTGCGGGGCAACGGTGTTGTATTCGCATGTAACGGCGAAAATACCGAGTACCAGCAATCCGGTCAGGATCGTCTCATCCACGAAGGCATGCAGCGGGGTGACGAATTCCCCCGGATGGGTGAAGAACACGCCCGCCGCCCCGCCATCGGCGCGGGTCAGGCCATGCAACTGGTTGTAATGATCGATTACGGGCTGGTACAGCGTGTAGACCAGCATCGCGCCGATCATGCCCCCCAGCACCTGTGCCGCGCAGTATGCAGGTACCCTGCGCCACGGAAAACCCCGGTACAGCGCCAGCGCCACGGATACGGCGGGGTTGGCGTGCGTGCCCGATACGCTGCCCGTTATGTAGATGGCAATGGTCACGCCCAGCCCCCACACGATGCTGACCCCCCAGTAGGAGAGTTTGTACGGGCTCGGGTCATACAGTGTGTACATGGCGGCCACGGAATCGCCAATCAGCACGATGATGATGACCGCCAGGCATTCCGATATCAGTTCACCCAGGAATTGTCGGTTTTTCAGCATTTTAGCCCACTTTATTCTTTTATTATCATTTGATGGGAATGGGCTGTCCGGCTTCCGGCCTTTTTCCAGCCCTTCAATGTTCTTAAACGAACATGGGGGGCAGGGAAAGAGGGGCACGCGATTGTTAAGGCAAGAAGGTCTCCTTTTCCCATGTATTTCAATATATTTCATTTAACCTCTCCAACCTTTCCGATTCGGGTGGCGGCCTGGCCTGTTGGTACCGACCATTGACGGGGGCACGTTTCGGGTGCGACATGCGCGACTTCGCACATGCACAAAAATAAAGGGTCATATAAAGGGCAGGTAATGGCGAATTTATGGCTGGCCCGTTAACAGGAAGAATAGAAAATATTTTAGGGAAAGACAGGCGTCCCGTGCGCTTTCTCTCTTGAAGCGCGCACGATGTTCGTTTACGAACATCCGTATCAGGAGGAACATCCACATGGCGTCCATGGACGAAACATTCCGCTCCCCCCCCGTGCAGGGCAGTCCGTTCGACCTGCTGGTCGTGGGTGGGGGCGTCAACGGCACGGGCATCGCACGCGATGCCGCGGGACGGGGCGCATCCGTGCTGCTGGTCGAGCAGGACGATCTGGCCAACCACACATCATCCGCCAGCACCAAGCTGATCCACGGTGGCCTGCGCTATCTGGAATATTATGAATTCCGCCTGGTGCGTGAGGCGCTGATCGAGCGTGAGCGGCTGCTGCGCATCGCGCCGCACATCATCTGGCCCATGCGCTTCGTGCTGCCCTATACCCCGCAGGCGCGTCCGGCGTGGATGCTGCGCCTTGGCCTGTTCCTGTATGACCATCTGGCCCCCAACATGACGCTGCCCAAGTGCAAGTCGCTCGACTTCCGCACAAGTTCGGCGGGCAAGCCGCTCAATGGCAAGCTGGCGCGTGGTTTCGCCTATTCCGATGGCTGGGTGCAGGACAGCCGGCTTGTCGTGCTTAACGCCATGGATGCAAAAGCGCGCGGGGCCGACATCCGCACGCGCACCCGCCTGGTGCAGGCCCGGCGTGTGGATGGGCTGTGGGAAGCCGTGATCGAGAATACGCGCGATGGCAGCCAGCAGACCGTGCGGGCGAAAATCGTGGTCAATGCCGGTGGCCCATGGGTGAGCGAAGTGCTGCGCGAGCGTGCGAAGGTGGATTCCACCAAGAACGTGCGCCTGGTCAAGGGCAGCCACATCGTGGTGCCGCGCCTGTTTGACGGGCCGCAGGCCTATATCCTGCAGAACCCGGACAAGCGCATTGTCTTCGCCATTCCCTACGAGCAGAAATTCACCCTGATCGGCACGACTGACGTACCCTGGACGCAGGCTCCCGGTCATGTCGAGATCTCGCCCGAGGAAATCGGCTACCTGTGTGAAAGCGTAAGCCGCTACTTCACAAAACCCGTCACCCCCGATGACGTGGTGTGGAGCTATGCCGGCGTGCGACCGCTTTATGATGATGCGGCCAAGAACGCTTCCGCCGTGACGCGCGATTACGTGCTGGACGTGGACACGCAGGGCAACCAGGCGCCGATGCTTTCCATCTTCGGCGGCAAGATCACGACGTTCCGCCGCCTGGCCGAACATGCGATCGAGAAGCTCCAGCCCTTCCTGCCGGTCCTGTCCGCACCGGGCTGGACGGCGGACCGGGTGCTGCCCGGTGGTGACCTGGGTGAGGGCGGGTTCGAGGGCGCGCTGGGCCGCCTGGCGGCAAAGGCCCCGTTCCTTGATGCGCAGCTGTGCTGGCGGCTGGTGCGCAATTACGGTTCGCGTGCCGACATGATCGTGGGTGATGCCCGCAGCATGGCGGACATGGGCGAGCAGTTTGGCGCTGGCCTGACCGCGCGGGAGGTGGAATACCTGATCGCGCATGAATGGGCCCAGACGACCGAGGACATCCTGTGGCGTCGCTCCCGCCTTGGCCTGCACGTGACGGATGAGGACACGGCCCGGCTGGACGCCTACCTGCGCACCCGCCAGCCGGTTGCGGCGCGCGTGGCTTCGTAAGCATACCGGCCGCGGGCGTGCATGCCGCCCGCGGCCCAAACCCGTATCCGCCCGCATGGGCAGGAGAAAATAATGAACAAGAAGAACAGAATTCTCGCCATTGATCAGGGAACAACGTCCACCCGCAGCATCGTGTTCGACCGCGATATCGCGGCCATGTCCGTTGCCCGTGTCGAATTCGCCCAGCATTACCCCAATCAGGGCTGGGTGGAGCACGATCCGGAGGAAATCTGGTCCAATGTGCTGTCCACGGCACGCGAAGCCATTGAAAAGGCCGGTGGTCCCGCCACGATCGCGGGCATCGGCATCACCAACCAGCGCGAGACCGTTGTGGTATGGGACCGCGGGACCGGCAAACCCATCCACCGCGCCATAGTATGGCAGGACCGCCGCACAACGTCCGTGTGCATGCGCATGCATGAACAGGGATACGAACCGCTGGTGCGCGAGCGCACGGGGCTTCTGCTCGACCCCTATTTTTCCGCCACCAAGATTGCATGGATACTGGACAATGTAGAGGGCGCCCGCGCCCGCGCCGAGCGTGGCGAACTGGCCTGTGGCACCATAGACAGCTTCCTGCTGTGGCGCCTGACGGGTGGCCGCGTGCACGCGACCGACACGACCAACGCCTCGCGCACGCTCCTGTTCAATATCCATACCTGCGCGTGGGATGACGAACTGCTGGCACTTTTCAACGTGCCGCGCGCCGTCCTGCCCGAAGTGCGCACGAACAGCGAGATATTTGGCGAGACGGAGGCCGGCCTGTTTGGCGAACCGCTGAAAGTGGCCGGCATGGCGGGCGACCAGAACGCCGCCATGGTCGGCCAGGCCTGTTTCAAGCCCGGCACCGCCAAGGCCACGTATGGCACGGGCTGCTTCGCGCTGCTCAACACGGGTACCAGGCCGGTCACGTCCGAAAACCGCATGCTGACCACCATCGCCTACCGCATCGGTGACGAGACGGTCTATGCGCTGGAAGGCTCGATCTTTGTGGCGGGGGCCGCCATCCGCTGGCTGCGCGACGGGCTGGGCCTGATCACCCATGCCTCACAGACAGATGACATGGCGACCCGCGTGCCGCACAGCCATGGCGTGTACATGGTCCCCGGCTTCGTGGGGCTTGGCGCGCCGCACTGGGACCCCGATGCCCGTGGCCTGATCTGTGGCATGACGCTGGGCTCCACTGCGGCCCATATCGCCCGCGCGGCGCTGGAATCGGTTGCGTACCAGACGCTCGACCTCATGGACGCGATGCGCGAGGATGGTGGCGGTGAACTGAACGCACTGCGTGTTGATGGCGGCATGTCGGTCAATGACTGGTTCTGCCAGTTTCTGGCCGATATGCTGCAGACTCCGGTCGAGCGTCCCCGGCAGGTTGAAACGACGGCGCTTGGGGCGGCCTTCCTGGCGGGGCTTGCGACAGGTGTATGGAGCAGCATCCCCGAACTGGAGGGTACCTGGACACGGGGGCACCTGTTCCGCCCGACAATGGACAGGGCACAGCGTGACAGTATGGTGGCAGGATGGCATCTGGCGGTGCGCCGCACGCTCAGTTCCACCGTAGCCGCCTAACCGACGAATACAAGAACACAGGAAAAGAGTGCTTCATGACCTCCACACGGCATAACCCCTATCAGGTTACGGATCGCAACCTTGCACTTGAACTTGTCCGCGTGACGGAAGCCGCGGCGGTTGCCGCGTCCGCCTGGACCGGTCGCGGGCTGAAGAACGAAGCCGATGGCGCAGCGGTGGAGGCCATGCGACGTGCCTTCGATACGGTTGCCATCGACGGCACCGTCGTCATTGGTGAGGGTGAGATGGACGAAGCCCCGATGCTGTTCATCGGGGAAAAGGTGGGCGCGGGCGGTCCCGGCATGGATATCGCCGTGGACCCGCTGGAGGGCACGAACCTGTGCGCCAAGAACCTGCCCAACGCCCTGACCGTGGTGGCGCTGGCGGAAAGCGGCAATTTCCTGCATGCACCCGACATCTACATGGACAAGATCGTGGTCGGCCCCTACTTGCCCGAAGGTGTGGTTGATCTGGACAGCAGCATCGAGGCGAACCTGAAGTCGCTGGCAAAAGCCAAGAAGCGCGATGTGTCCGAACTCATGGTCTGTACGCTGGACCGCGAACGTCACGAAGAACTGATCGCGCGTGCCCGTGCCGTTGGTGCGCGCGTGACCCTGCTCAGCGACGGGGATGTGGCGGCCGCCATTGCCGCCTGTCTCGATGACAGTGAAATTGACATCTATGTCGGTTCCGGCGGCGCGCCCGAGGGCGTGCTGGCCGCCGCCGCCGTGCGCTGTGTGCATGGCCAGATGCAGGGCCGGCTGATGTTCGAGGACGACAGCCAGATCGAGCGTGCGCGCAAGATGAACCCTGGCGCCGACCCGTCGCGCAAGCTGGCGCTTGAGGACATGGCGCGGGGCGATGTGCTGTTTTCGGCCACCGGTGTGACCGGGGGGGCGCTGCTGCACGGCATCCGGCGTTCGGGTGTGCGCACGGTCACGCATTCGCTGGTCATGCGCTCCAAGTCCGGCACGATCCGGTTTGTAGAAGGCCATCACGATTACCAGACCAAGAACTGGTGAGCATTTCATCCATTGCAGAACAACAATAATACGCAATAGAGGAACGACATGACTGAAAACGCGACTACCGTCTCCACCCGCCTCGGTCTCAGGCCCGGCGTGGTGACGGGTGCCGATTACCGTCGCCTGGTGGAAACCTGCCGTGATGAGGGCTATGCCCTGCCCGCTGTGAACGTGGTGGGCACGGACAGCATCAATGCCGTGCTGGAAGCCGCGGCGCGTAACCGGGCGGATGTGATCATCCAGCTTTCCAACGGTGGTGCGCGGTTCTACGCGGGTGAAGGCATGAAGGATGCCGCGCAGGCGCGCGTGCTGGGCGCGGTCGCCGCGGCCCGTCATGTCCATACGGTTGCGGCGGCCTATGGCGTATGCGTGATCCTGCATACCGACCACGCCGACCGCAAGCTGCTGCCATGGATATCCGGTCTGGTCGATGCCAGCGAGGAGGCAGTGAAGGAAACCGGCCGACCGCTGTTTTCCTCGCACATGATCGACCTTTCGGCCGAACTGCTGGAAGACAACATTGCCGAATGTGCCCGCTTCCTGCGTCGCATGGCCCCGCTTGGCATCGGTCTTGAAATCGAACTGGGTGTAACCGGCGGTGAGGAAGATGGTGTCGGCCACGACGTGGATGATGGCGCGGACAACGCGCATCTGTACACCCAGCCCGAGGATGTGCTGAAGGCCTATGAAGCACTCTCCCCGCTGGGTTTCGTGACCATCGCGGCGTCCTTTGGCAACGTGCACGGCGTGTACGCGCCGGGCAATGTCAAACTGCGGCCCGAGATCCTGCGCAGTTCGCAGGCTGCTGTGGCAAAGGCCACGGGGCGCGGGGACAAGCCGCTGGCGCTGGTTTTCCATGGTGGTTCGGGGTCGGAACAGGCCAAGATTACCGAGGCCGTGTCCTATGGCGTGTTCAAGATGAACATCGACACCGACATCCAGTTCGCCTTTGCCAGCAGTATTGGCCGCTACGTGCAAGAACATGCCGAGGCCTTCAGCCACCAGATCGCACCGAGCACCGGCAAGCCGACCAAGAAGCTGTATGACCCGCGCAAATGGCTGCGTGTGGGGGAAACGGGTATCGTGGACCGGCTGGAACAGTCCTTTGCCGATCTGGGGGCAACCGGGCGCACCGTCGCGCGGGCGGTCTGAGCGGCGCGCGTGACGCAGCAGGGAAAGAGGTAACGTGTCAGCAGAAGAACGCCACCAGGAAATTACGGCGCTGGTGCGTACCCAGGGCTATGTTTCGAACGAGGAACTGGCCCAGAGACTGAATGTTGCTGTCCAGACCATACGGCGTGATGTCAACCTGCTGGCCCGGCGCGGGCTGGTGGCGCGACATCACGGCGGGGCCGGGCTTGCATCCTCGGTCGAGAACATCGCCTATTCCGAACGGCAGGTCCTCAACCGCCGGGCCAAGGAGGCGATCGGCCAGCTTGCCGCCCGGCAGATTCCAGACAATTCATCGCTGTTCGTCAGCATCGGCACCACCACGGAAGCCTTTGCCAAGTCATTACGGCGGCACAAGGCGCTGCGGGTCATCACCAACAACCTGCACGTGGCCACCCCGCTTTCCGCACAGACCGATTTCCAGGTTATTGTAACGGGCGGGCAGGTGCGTTTCTATGATGGTGGCATTACCGGTTCGACCGCCAGCACCTTTATCGAGCAGTTCCGCACCGATTTTGCCGTGATCGGCATAAGCGGGATAGAGGAGGACGGGACGCTGCTGGATTTTGACGCGGACGAGATCAGCGTGGCGCAGGCCATGATGCGCAACGCCCGGCGTGTCTACCTGCTGGCGGACCAGACCAAGTTCGGGCGCAGGCCGATGGGGCGGCTGGGGCATCTGTCGCATGTCCATGGCTTCTTTACCGACCATCAGCCATCCGAACGAATATCCGCCATCCTGCGCGAACATGATGTGGAAGTGCACGTGGCCTGACGCAATGCGTCGCCGGACGCCACGCGCACCCCGGCAGGTTACTGGGCCAGGTAGCCGCCATCGACCGGCAGTACCGCACCGGTGATGAAGGAGGCGTCATCCGATGCAAGGAACAGGATGGCGCTTGCGATTTCGGCCGGTCTGCCCATGCGGCCCATCGGGTGCATTTCCACGACCTTGTGAATGGCTTCGGCATCCATGCCGGCCACGGCAGGCGTGTCGATCGTGCCCGGTGCCACCGCATTGACGCGCACGCCCTTGTCCGCCAGGTCGATGGCAAGGTGCTTGGTCAGGCCCGATGCCACAAACTTCGCCGGACCATAGACGGCCTGGCCCTTCTGCCCCGCAAAGGCGGAAATCGAGGACAGGCACACGATCGCCCCCTGTCCGGCATGGACCATCTCGGCTGCGGCGTATTTGCACGACAGGAACATGCCGCGTGCATCCACCGCCATGGTGTGATCCCACAGATCCGCCGTGGCGGAGGCCAGGTCGGCTTCGGGAATCACGCCCGCATTGGCGACCAGTATGTCGATCCGGCCAAAGCGCTTCATGGTTTCATGCATCACGCGCTGGATGTCCGCCTCGCTCGTTACATCCGCAGGTACGGCGATGACCGATACACCGCTTTTTTCAAACTGGTCGACCAGTTCGTCCAGCGCGTCGGTATTGAGGTCGGTCAGCGCCAGCTGCGCGCCCTCTGCCGCGAAACGTTCGGCCGTAGCCCGTCCGATCCCGCTGGCGGCGCCCGTAATGACGGCGACCTTGCCATGGATACGTCCGTTGGGGGTGATGGTCATGCTTTCTCCTGTTCTGGGTGGTTGCCGGATTCTGTCTGGTTGCGTGTGTAGCGCATCATGCGGGCTAACGCGGCAGGGGCATGGATGTTGCCCGCGCGTCAAGGTCCGGCCAGATGCTGCATGGGGAGGTCATGCTGATCGGGTTCTTTTGATCGGCGTGACACAGGGCCGGTTTTCTGGTGCTTTCACGTGGGGTGAGGGCGGTTGGCCCACCGGCCTGTTACGTATTCGTGCACGAAATCGTCCTGCGGCATGTTTCGGGCATGGGGGGGATGGCCTATGCTCGCCAGCATAGTGGTTTGCATGGATCTGGCGGACCGGCTTTCCTTGCTTATATGGAGGTCGCGACGTCGGTAAGCGGGTTTGGAGCATTATCGAGATGGCACAGAAGTTTCGGATCGTGATTGTAGGCGGTGGCGTGGCCGGGCTGGCCCTGGCCACGCGGCTGGGCAATTCGGTCGGGCGGTCGGGGCAGGCCGAGATCACGCTGGTGGACAAGAGCTTCGCCCACGTATGGAAGCCGATGCTGCACTGCTTTGCCGCCGGTACTGCAGCCAACGAGAATGACCGCATAAGCTTCATGTCACAGGCCAGCCTCCATCATTTTGAATTCTGGCCAGGTGAGATCACGGCGCTGGACCGGACCGCCAGAACCATTTCCCTGGCCCCGATCCGTGACAGTCTGACCGGGGAAGTGGTGGTCGATGCCCGCACGCTTGATTATGACGCGGTCGTCCTGTCCATTGGCAGCCGGGCCAATGATTTTGGCACGCCAGGCGTTGCCGAACACTGCCTGTTCATTGACAACCTGGTGGATGCCAACGGCTTCAATGATCGTTTCCGCATGGAACTGCTGCGCGCGTTCGCCAACAGTCAGGAACTCGATATTGCAATCGTGGGCGGGGGGGCGACCGGCACGCAGCTTGCCGCCGAACTGCACAAGGCACTGGATATCGCCTCGCTCTACAGCTTCGGCAAAAAGCCACCCAGGTTGCGCATTACCCTGCTTGAAGCGGGGCCGCGCATCCTGCCTGCCTTCCCCGAGGCGGTATCGGCGGCGGCGGTCAGGCAGCTTGAGGCCATCGGGGTCAGTGTGCGCGCGGGTGCCATGGTCAGCGGCGCGGATGAAAATGGCTTCCTCCTCAAGGATGGCAGCCGCGTGCCGGCAACGCTGCGTGTATGGGCCGCAGGGGTCAAGGCCCCGGATGTGACCAGTAAATTTGGTGGCCTCAAGCTGTCACGCTCCGGCCAGCTGGAGGTCAGGCCAACCCTGCAGGTCATTGGGGATGACAGCATATTCGCCATGGGTGACTGCGCCTTCATTGCGGAAAAACCCGTGGCTCCCACCGCGCAGGCCGCCCGCCAGCAGGCACATCACCTGGCCCGTGTCATGCCGGGATGGATGAAAAGCGGCGCCGCCCTTCCAGCCTTTACCTTCCATAACAAGGGCGCTGTCGTGGCGCTGGGTGACTATAATGGCTGGGGCACATTCCCCGGTGGCACGGTATTCGGTGGTGGCTGGCTGCATGGCCTGTCGGCGCGGCTGGTCCATCTCATGCTCTACCGCCAGCATCAGTTTGAACTGTACGGGCCGTTGCGTGGTACGATTTCGTGCCTGGTGGACTGGCTTGATGTGTTCGTGCGCCCCTCCGTCCGGCTGGACTGAGGGCTATGGCAGGCAGCAGGCAACCGGTTTTCTGACCTGCCTGCGTCGCTGAACAGGTATTTCACGCAGGCCTGTGTAACCCCTGTCATGCCATGGGCCTCTGCATTGTGGTCCACCATGGCCATGAACGGTTTGGCCAGGATGCTGGCGGGGGACACACCGATATCGAACTGCTCGGCCCGATTTCCCGCATGGCCAGCAGGGTTTTTTGGCTTTTCAAGCCACCAGCGGATCATCCGGGTCGCGCTGGGTGATGCTGTTGGTGGCACCGCACGTGTCCGTCGGTATCCAGCATGGGGATACGGGCGAACCGGGTCTTGAGATACGCCCGCTGGTAGCTGAAACCAGCGTCGATATCCTGATATAATTCACGAAAAAAAATCGTATGATATATTCCGCAGGTCTGTGGCTGCCCCTGCCCGCAGGGCCGGAACGGCATGGCCATTCCCGCCACAATGGTGCCTGTGGCAGACCGCACCGTGTGGGGAATGGGTTTTATATTCCTTTTCACGTAGGGAAAGAGGAAGAACAGGCGCGATTCCGGGAGGGCATGCCAGGCAGGAGACATGCTTTTCATATCGGTATATGTATAATTAAAAAAACACTATAAAAAACAGATATATGCGTATAGTGCCTTTCCATCATCTGTTAATGATACGTTCCGGATCATCGTAAAAACCAGATGCGGTGCTTTAACAGGCATGCCCTTGTGCGAAAATTTTAAAAACTTTTATAAAACAGCAACATATAAAAAATTTACGCTGGATTCCGGGTTTTTCGGATAATTTGCCGGAAGAATGTAAAAATATACAATTGACGTGATCTTATCCATATAATACGAAAACATTTAGTGCTTAAATGACGGAACATTCCGTACATATCGAACTGGTGCGTAACTATGGTGCCTTTCCTGAATTCCGCCACGCCTGTGACCTCTCGGTCTGCTCGCCACGCCGCACTGTGCGCCCAGGTCGCGCGGAGCGGCAGGAAGGCTGCTGATTTTCATGTCCTGGCCATGCTGCTCAGCCTGCCATCGGGCATCGCCATTATGGGGCAGAACGCCTGTGCGGCTGATCCGGCGCCATCCGGGCAGACCGGTCGTACGGGTGTCCAGCCGGTTTCGCAGCCGGAAAACGTGGTTGTCCATATCACGCCCCGGCCACCTATCCTGACCTATCCACATGCCAACCCCGTGGGCCAGCCCATGCGGATGGGCGGGGCGGAAAACCGCAAAAACGGGCACCAGTATGACTGGGGGGTGTTCAATCGCGGCAATGGTGAGGCGGCCGGGTTCGGGCCGGTGGGTACCTATGGTGTGGCACCCTGGGCGGAAGACTGGAGCAGGCTGCGTAATGCACGCAGGCATGATGACCCGTTCGATGTACTGAAATATATTCCCCTGACCCGTGACGGAACCGTATGGATCAGTTTTTCAGGCGAGACGCGGCTGCGCAACTGGTTTGAAAGCAGGCCCCAGCTTGGCACCCAGAAGCCGAATGATTCCGGCCGTTTCGGGGTGCGTAACCTGTACGGCGCGGATCTGCATATCGGTCCGCACCTGCGTTTTTTTGGTCAGTTGATCAATGCCGATGCCGCCGGGTGGGGTGGGTATGGCTATGGGTCGACCTATCGCAAGAGACTGGATGCACAGCAGGCATTCGTGGAGACACGATGGAACATGCTGGGGGCCAAAAGTGGTTTTATGTTCGGGCGGCAGCAGTTTCTCGATGCCCCTTCGTACATGCTGTACAATCGTGAGACCCCGAACGTGCCGCTTTCATGGGATGGGTTCCGGGCCTATATGGTCTGGAAGCGTGTCCGTGTGGACGGGTGGGATTTCGTGCAGACATACGACAGTGAAAACAAGATGTTTCATGATGTCGAAAACTATGCCTCGCGTCTGTACGGGTTCAATACCACCTGGGCGCCCCCTGATTTCACCTTCATGGGGCAGAAGGAGTATTCCTTTCTTGATGCATTCTATATTGGCTACAAGCTCAATGGTTCCGCAGGTGCCATTGCGGGGCCGAACGGGTCTTCCGTAAAGGGGTCGAATACACGCAACAACTTCGGCATGCGCTGGCATGGTGTTGCGGGGCCGATCGAATTTTCAGTAGGCGGCATCTGGCAGGGCGGCGTTTTCCGTCAGGCTGGCAATAATGCGGCGCGTAATGTCAGCGCCTATGCCATCAATTCCACCGTTGGATACCGCCTGCCCAAAAATGCGCTCGATGCTTTTGCCGGGATCCAGACAGATGTGTATTCGGGCGGTAATGCTTCAGACAAAAATGGTACGATCGGCACCTATATTTCGCCATTCAATCCGCAGACCAACTACCTCGACACCACAACCTACATGACTGCATCGAACCTGATCAGTTTTGCGCCGCTTATCCGTATTACACCATTCAAGTCCGTAAGCATCCAGATCAAGTATCCGCTGTTCTGGCGCGACAGTGTGAATGACCCGGTTTACAAATCATCGGGGTTCTACAAATTTGCCGGTAATTTCCATGGCAGGTTCATCGGCATGGCGCCGCAGGCCTCCCTGGCATGGCAGATCAATACCCATGTGTCGTGGACGCAATATGTCTCACGCTTCATGACCTCACGCGCGCTTAACGAGGCTGGTGGGTCAAGCGGTACTTATTACCAGTCGAATTTTGTCTTCCGGTTCTGATGGTCTGCATCGAATGGCAGGCCCTTTTCATAAACCGGACCAGGAACAAATCAGTCGTCAAAATTCCATGACAAGGAAAAATCATTCCATGTTCCGCAGGATATGCGCACGGGTAAGCGGGTCTGATACGGCAGGGATGGCCATGGCCCTGGCGGCACTGTGTGGATGTGCCTGCGCCGCTTATGGTGGGGGCATGACATGGGCGGACCTGCCGGAAGCAACATCTTCCATCTTCAGATATTGAGAGACGGTCCTGAAGCGGCTACCCTGTTGAAAAGGCCGTCAGTTACAACAATTTTTTCTGCTGGGGTATTGCCCGAAGACTTCCGCGAACGCCGTTTTCATGAATAAAGACGGCAGCCGGAAACCATGTTGTTTCATGCACCCCTCAGTCGGCATCGGGTCCGGCATGACCTGTTGTTTCATGCCACAGCGAGATCTGGAGCGCATAGGTTTTCTGTAAAAGGGGCACCAGTGCCGGACGCCCCCGGAGCCTGATCCATTCATCCAGTGCGGTGCGAAAGATGGCAATGCCACCGCGTGCCATCAGGCGGGCCGCGGTCTTGCGATTGCGGCGTTCGGTTATCCGCCTTGCCAGACCTTCCGCCAGGCAGTCTTCCCATTTGCCGTATTTCTGCAGGCTGACGCTCTGGAGGGAGGGGGTCTTTTCGATCAGGTAGACAAAGGCATAGGTATCATGCCGGTTGGCCGCAATATGGGGGACGAGCGCGGTAAAGGCATGCATCATCGCATCCGCGGGTGGCATATCGGCAGGGCAGTCGGCCAATGCGCCGGTCAGGGCCTGCGTCATGCCCCGGGTCCAGGCCAGCACGATATCTCCCTTGGTTGCAAACATGCGGAACAGGGTGCGGCGCGAGACCTCCGCCGCGTCGGCGATTTCATCCACGGTGGTCTGGTCATAGCCCTGAGCGGAAAACAGGCGCATCGCTTCCGCAATCAGGGTGTCGCGCACACGGGCCTGCTTGCGTTCACGCAGTCCGGGCCGGGGCGTGGCATCTGGGGTGGCGATGGGCTTCATTCAATATCCTCTCGTGCCGGTCCATTGTGCCGCAGGGCAGGGCGGACCTTCAAGACGCGAGAAAACGGGGGCTCACGCCGGAAAACAGCCTTCTTAAACACAAAAACGATATTATTGGAAGATAAAGGGTTTTGTCACGCCATGATGACACATGATCAGAAATAAAAACGTATCCTGTCCGAATAAAATATAGATATTTTTCAGTATGATATGAAATATTTTACCGAATTGTCAACGTCGTGCGAAAAATCATTCCGTTTAATGGAACGGATTTGATGAAGATGCCGGAATTCAATGGATTTTTAATAAAAATATTCCAACCTCTGCAACGCGGGCATGAATTTTATGGTGTGCATTGTCAGGCGTATATCCATCTGATGACCTGACGCTGGTTCTGGCGCCTTTCATGCCCGCCGTTGCGGCTGTTCTTACAGGATACTGTCATGTTCCTGTATGACAGGGTCAGGCACATATATTGCAGATATTGTATCTTCCACCAGCCAGCCATGGCCTATTTCATCTTTTTACCAAACAGTTCCAGGCGTGTCGTTACAAGATCAAAGCCCATGCGGACGGCAATCTGCCGAAGCATGACTTCCAGTACTTCATCCTCGAATTCGATGACGGATCCGGACTTTGCATCAATCAGGTGATAGTGGTTGCCATGGTCGGTTTTTTCATACCGTGCCCGACTGCCACCAAAATCACGCCGAAGCAGAATGCCTTTTTCCTCAAACAGGCGTACGGTGCGGTAGACGGTTGCAATGGAAATGCGGGGATCAATTGCCAGGGCGCGGCGGTAGAGTTCTTCCACATCCGGATGATCATCGGATTCCGACAGGACATGGGCAATCACACGACGCTGGTCGGTCAGTTTAAGTCCCTTGTCACGGCAAAGACTGGCAATGGGCGATTCTGGAATGTCATCTTGTGGCATGGCATGCCCTAACTGGAATAGATGCAGAAATACTGGAGCCCATGCAGGCATACATGCGGCCGTACCAATTATAATGATCAATAATTTCTATCAGAAATAATGTATTTTCCATCCCGATATGAAATCAATAACAATCAGGCGGAAGCTTGATCCACCAGGCGGCCGGGATCATGAACGGGCCGCCCGGACATGGGGCAGGCATGGAATGCCTGCCCGGCCGGATCTTTATTCCTGATCTGGGGCGGGGGCCGAGTTGAGCTGGATATAACGCTCGATACCCACCTGACGGATCAGGTCGAACTGCCGGTCAAGGAAGTCTTCGTGCTCTTCCTCGTTCACAAGGATCTTGAGCAGAAGGTCACGCGATACGAAATCGCGCACGCTTTCGCAGTAGGCGATGCCTTCACGCAGGTCACCGATGGCCTTTTCCTCAAGCTTCAGGTCGCATTTGAGGATTTCCTCCACGTCCTGACCGACCAGGATCTGATTGTAGCGCTGCACGTTGGGCAGCCCGCCCAGATACAGGATACGCTCGATCAGCCAGTCGGCATGGCGCATTTCTTCGATGGATTCCTCGTATTCCTTCTTGCCCAGCAGGGTCACGCCCCAGTGGCGCAGGGTGCGGGCGTGCAGGTAATACTGGTTGATGGCCGTCAGTTCATTGGTCAGCTGGGTATTCAGGAACTCGATGACCTTGGGGTCCTTGATCGGCATGATGCGGCTCTTTTATCCGTTAATGAGAATTGTTTATAACACATAGCGTATGCAGTGCGATTTTACAAATAAAATAACATTATATATCAATGCACTAATAATGATAATTATCATTCGCAACTAACAGGATGCAGGACGCCCAGCCATTGTTATCAAACGGTTTTCATGCACCCGCAGGCAGGGCCATGGTGCATGGCTTGCATCAAGGGATTTAATATTTCCCTAACCCGTGGGGCCGGTTCGGTTTTACGGCCGGTCTGTTTCATGCAATGTTTCCGCTCCCCTTCACCTTCCCGCCGGGGCCTGTCGTTTCCCGACGGCATGATATAGACATCATTGCCAGCAGGTCCGGCCTGCCCGTGCGCCGTAAGACATAGATGACAGGATCAGGGCCCATGCTTTCGACCATCGTTGCCGCGATGCTGCCGCTTGTCGTGATATTCGTGCTTGGCTACGGGGCTGGATGGCGCCGGGATTTCAATGGAGAACAGGTTGCCATCCTCAACCGGATGGTCATGCTCTATGCGTTTCCGCTCAGCCTGTTCGTGGGGATTGCACGTATGCCACGCACGATCCTGGCGGGGCAGTTGCCGCTGGCGGGATCGGTTTTCGGCATCATGTGCCTGAGTTTTGGCGTGGCCTATCTTTTGTCACGCTACATCTTTCGGCGCAATGCCGCGTCCGCCACCCTGCAGGGGCTGGCCATGGGCGCGCCATCGGTACCGTTTATCGGTTCCGCCATGCTGCCGGTGCTGATAGGGCAGAGCACGACGGCCGTTGTCATTTCCGCTTCCGTCTTTGCCATGGTGCTCGTGCAGACCCCGGTCTGCATGGTGATGCTAGCCAAGAACGCAACGGCAGGTGGTGGCCACCCGGTGCATCTGGGGCGCGAGATCGCCACCTCCCTCAGGGAGCCGATTGTCTGGGCCCCCATTGCCGCAACCGTTTTGGTGGCCTGCAATGTGCATTTTCCCGTTGCCCTGCTCAATGCGTTTGCGCTGCTGGGCAGCGCGGCTGCGGGCGTTGCGCTGTTTGCATCCGGTATCGTGCTGTTCCTGCAGCGGGTTTCCATTACTCTGCCGGTCATGGTTACGGTTGCAGTCCGCAATATGGTCGTGCCCGGCCTGTCATGGCTGGGACTGGGCATGATGGGGCTGCCGCATGAAGCCGTGCGTGCGGCGGTGCTTGCCCTGTCCATTCCGGTCGGAACCGTTGTTGTCATTCTTGCGGTCCGTTTTGGAACCGACGAACAGGAAGCGGCCTCCACGCTGTTCCTGAGCGCGGTTGTCTCGGTCCTGACAATGGCGTTCTTTATTGCCTGTACAGGATGAATGCCTGATCAGTCATAAAAATAAGCATATTGATGTCACGGCATGGGTTTATGGCGTGTTCTAGCAGCCTGTCGGGTTGGGGTACCCTGTGAAGGGGTAAGGCTGTAGAGTGTCGCGATGAGCCGCTTCATCCCGTTTGACCGATCCCAGCCGTATCTTCTGCCGCCTGATCTGACGTCGTGGCTTCCGGCTGACGATATGGCGCATTTCATTGTCGCAGCTGTTGAGCGGGTTCCGATGAGTGCGTTCTGCGTGCCAGTGCGCACGGGAGGCAAGGCGCAGTATCATCCGCGCCTGATGCTGGCCCTTCTGATCTTCAGCTATGCGAACGGGTTGTTTTCCTCACGCCGGATCGAGCGGGCGACATATCGCGACATCGGGGTACGCTTCGTGGCGGCGAACCTGCATCCGGATCATGATACGATTGCGACCTTCCGCCGGACGAACCGGACAGCCATTGAAGCTGCATTTGCGCAGGTCCTGCTTCTGGCGCGCGAGACGGGTCTGCTGCGTCTGGGTGTCGTATCGATTGACGGCACGAAAATTGATGCCGACGCTTCGAAATACCGTTCCCTGCGCTACGACCGGATCAGGGCACTGCGCGAACAGCTGGCGGTGGATATCGCGAAACTGATGGACCAGGCGGAGCACGCAGATGCCACAGACAGAGATCCGCAGGCCCTGCCAGAAGAGCTTGCCCGACGGGAAACACTGAAAGCGAAGCTGGACGAAGCCTGCGCCCGGCTGGAAGCAGATGCGAAAGCGCAGGCCGAGGCGGCGCGACCGGCATACGAGAAGAAGAAAGCCGCTTATGATGCGAAAACAGGGCGTCGTGGCAGGGCGCCGAAACCGCCGGATGATGAACCGCCACCCGACCGGCAGATCAGTCTGACCGATCCCGACAGCCGCCTCATGCGGCGTTCGGACGCCCACGAGTTCCGGCAGGCTTACAATGCCCAGGCCGTGGTCTGCGCCGAAGGCAGTCAGCTGATCGTGACAACCGACGTTGTCGCCACGTCAGCGGACGCGCCATCCTTTGCCAGCACCGTGCTGTCGATGGAACACACGATCGGTCTCCCAAAGACAGTGCTCGCCGACACCGGTTACGCCAGCGGGCAGGCGGTCCGGGACCTGCGGAAAAAAGGCATCGATCCGCTGGTCGCCATCGGACGGCCCTGCGCCCGCAGGCCTTATGACTTCCGGCCACCTCCTGAAGACAGGGAACCGCGCCGGATCACCGAACCCTGGCGGCTTGCCATGAAGAAAAAACTGGAAACCACAAAAGCCGGAAATATTTACAGACTACGAAAACAGACCGTTGAACCGGTCTTTGGAATTATCAAAAGCATCATGGGCTTCAGAAGATTCAGTCTGCGTGGCCTTGCAAAAGTCACGACTGAATGGACCCTCGTCGCTCTCGCATACAACTGCAAAAGAATGGCACGGCTTCAGGCAGCATAAGCCGGGTCAGCCTCGGCGTTATCAGCCGCAAAATGCCCAACCCGACAGGCTGCTAGAGGGTGTTATGTACTTTCGTTCCTGATTGGTGCAGTAATGAGGGATGGCACCCGCACGCAAACCGTATCCCTCTGATGTATCAGACGAAGAATGGTCTTTGGTCGTTCCGTATCTGGTCCTGATGCGAGAGGACGCGGAACAGCGGCGGCATGATCTGCGCGAACTGTTCAACGGGTTGCGCTACGTGATCCGCTACGGGATTGCCTGGCGCGCGATGCCAAACGATCTGCCGCCGTGGTCGGCGGTTTACCAGCAGTCCCGTCGTTGGATGGATGCCGGCTGCTTCGAGACGCTGGCCTGCGATCTACGTGCCGTCTTGCGCATGGCTTCTGGTCGCCTGCCGGAACCCACTGCAGCCATCCTCGACAGCCGGACATTACGTTCGACACCCGAGAGCGGGCCTCGCGCCGGTTACGACGGGGCCAAACGCAAACGGGGCTCGAAGCTGCATATGGCTGTGGATACGCTGGGCCACCTGCTGGCCCTGCATGTCACGCCAGCCAATCGGGATGATCGCGCCGAGGTCGGACGCCTCGCCGGTGCCATTCAGGAGGCCACTGACGAAAGCGTCGAACTGGCCTATGCCGATCAGGGATATACGGGCTCAAAACCAGACGAGGCGGCTCGCACGCACGGTATCGCACTCGAAGTCGTCAAGTTGCCCGAAGCCAAGCGCGGCTTTGTCCTGCTGCCGCGCCGATGGGTCGTCGAGCGGTCTTTCGCATGGGCCACACGATGCCGCAGGCTCGTCAAGGACTACGAGCGTTACGCTTCAACCCTCGCAAGTCTCCATGTCGTCGCTTTCGCATGTTTCATGCTCAGAAACGCCGCTATACTCGCGCAAGGTGCATAACACCCTCTAAATAAAAATACTATGATCTATCAATAAATATAAAATACGCAGCATGGTTCATGGATTTAATCAAATATTCACATTCATGATGATGCAGCCTCCGTATACCTGTCCATGCCTATGATCTGATAGGTGTCTGACAGGAATGCATATCATGAAACAGGATTCCGAATACAAGCCGGCCTCCATCCATGAAGAATGGCGGCCTGCGGTCGTACTGGTCTGGAAAGACAGGAGGGGCCTGACGGAACGGAAGTCTCCCCCGCGGGAAGCCGACCCGCAGGCGGAGGACGAAATCTATATCCAGGATGAATTCTGATCCTGTTTTCATTCTGAGCGCCTGAAATTTATGGAGATGTATCCAGCCATGACCGAAGCTCCCGGCCGCGCGAGAGAGTTATGGGAAAGAAACCGCCTGCGCGAGGACGTTCTTGACGATATCGACGAAGAAATTGAACTGGAACTTGATGATAGCCGCCTGGGATCGGACAAGGACCATGGAACCCCGGATTCCCGTCGGTCCTATTTCCGTGAACTGCTGCGCCTGCAGGGTGAACTGGTCAAGCTGCAGGACTGGGTCAAGGATACCGGGCACCGGCTTGTCGTGATCTGCGAAGGACGGGATGCGGCGGGCAAGGGGGGTGTGATCAAACGCATTACCCAGCGGCTCAATCCACGGATATGCCGTGTCGCGGCCCTGCCTGCCCCCAATGACCGTGAGCGCACGCAGTGGTATTTCCAGCGCTATGTCAGCCATCTTCCCGCCGCGGGTGAAATCGTGCTGTTTGACCGTAGCTGGTACAACCGTGCCGGTGTGGAACGTGTCATGAATTTCTGCACGGATGAGGAATACGAGGAATTCTTCCGCTCCGTCCCGGAATTCGAGCGTATGCTGGTGCGCAGCGGCGTACAGATCATAAAATACTGGTTCTCCATTTCCGATGACGAGCAGGAAATGCGTTTCCGCGCCCGTATGGAAGACCCGCTGAAGCAGTGGAAGCTCAGCCCGATGGATCTTGAAAGCCGCAGGCGGTGGGAATCCTATACGCTGGCCAAGGAAATCATGCTGGATCGTTCCAATATCAGAGAGGCGCCATGGTGGATCGTTCCTGCCGATGACAAGAAGAAGGCGCGTCTCAACTGCATAAGCCATCTTCTCTCGCAGGTACCGTATCAGGAAATACACAAGCCGGAAGTCAGGCTGCCCGATCGGGTGTTCAGCCCCGATTACCTGCGCCAGCCCGTGCCTGACAGCATGATCGTGCCCCAGGAATACTGACGACCTTCCTGTCTGGAACCGGACGGGATACGGATATGATCAACCGGGAGCGCGGTCCGTGCCCTCCCGGTTTTTTATGGGCCCGTGGCGTTCAGGCCGCTGCCGGACAACAGGCATTTCCAGATGCTGGCAATCAGGCTGGCGCAAAGCGGGCCTGATGGCATGACCGACATCTCCATTTTTATGGAAATGAGTGCGGGATCATGGCGACTGTATCCAATTTTCTTGAATATCAGATTCCATGCAGCCTGTGCAGGATGTCCCGGTTACAGGGAATGCAGATATGGAAAAGACCGGGAGGACATGGCCTCCTCCCGGTAATTATTGTATTAAATGCTATTTCAGCAAAAAATTATTCTGAAATGCGCTTTGATCAACATCAGATACTCAGGAGATAGAACAGGCCCGCGGCAAGGGTAATGGTAACCGGCAGGGTGCAGATCCATGCCAGGGCAATCTTGACCAGCATGCCCCGGTTGATGCCGGAACCGGAGCCCAGCATGGTTCCAGCAATGCCTGCGGTAATGATGTGCGTCGTGCTGACGGGCAGTCCGGTATAGCCGGCGGTGGCAATCAGGCCCGCGCCCACCAGTTCAGCCGATGCGCCCTGTGCGGGGGTGAGGTGGGTATTGCCAATCTTCTCGCCCAGCGTATGGACGATCCGCTTGTAGCCAATCATGGTGCCGATCCCCAGGCACAGCGCGCTCAGCAGGCGTACCCACCATGGGGCATATTCCACCACGGGGCGGATCTGGTTGCTCAGGGTTTTGGCGGTCGCCCGGTCATGGGCCGAAGCGTCAGTGTTGGCGGCCACGGCCTTGAGACCCGCCACGACTTCATAGATGTCGGCACGCAGTGCGGAGGCGACAACCGTATCCGGGCTGGTTTGGGTCAGGCGGTTGACGGAGGCAATGGCTTCATCGCGCAGGCCGTCGTGATCATATTGGGTAATCAGCGGGGCGGCGATGGTCGCGTTCTGTGCGATATGGGTGATCTGGCCCGCGCTGTCAGGCGCCAGTGCAAACGTGGCGGGCAGGACACCGATGATGGTCAGCATGATCAGGCCAATGCTTTTCTGACCGTCATTGCTGCCGTGGGAGAAACTGACACCGGTGCAGGTCAGGACAAGCAGGCCGCGTACCCAGCCATGCGTGGGCCTGTCACCCTGTGGCGGCTGATAGAGTTCCGGGTCCTTTACCAGATGTCTGACCACGAAATACAGGCCCCCCGCACCGATCAGCCCAAGCAGGGGCGAGATGGCAAGGGCGCGCAGGATCTTCCATATCTGTGACCAGTCGACACTGTTGCCCAGGCTGCGGGTATGCAGCAGCGCATCACCGATGGCGATGCCGATCAGCGCGCCGATCACGCAGTGCGAACTGGAATTGGGAATGCCAAACCACCAGGTGAACAGGTTCCATGCCAGTGCCGTGCCGAACAGGGCAATCAGCATGGGCACGGCCGGGTCGCCATTGGGGGGTGAGAGAACATCGGCCGGCAGCAGTTCAACCAGCCCGTAGGCCACGCTGATGCCGCCAAGGATCACCCCGACGAAATTCATCAATCCCGACCAGATCACCGCCGTCCGGGGCTTGAGGGAATTGGTATAGATGACGGTGGCAACGGCATTGGCCGTATCATGAAAGCCGTTTACGAATTCGAATATGCATACAAGCGCAAAGCATATGACCAGCGCGATTATGGAAAACGTGGAATAAGGTGCGAAGTGGAGCATGAAACAATACACCGATAAGTTATTGTTCTGCCCGTGGTAGAGTATTTTAAGTAAAAAAATAAGTTGTACTGATTATGTTTAATAGAATATTCACAATTTATAAAATGCGATCATGGCAGGGCGAAATAGGACGCCCGGGGCGCGCTTCAGGCGCGGCGCCGGGCGGTTTCCATTACACGCGGCGTTTTCTGTGGTCCCATGCGGAACCGTGCGCGCGCCCTGCTTACGGCAGCTTCGAATGTCGGCACGGTGTCGCCATCCATCTGGGTTACACGTTCGTGCATGGCGCGGAACCTGTAGGGTTCAAGCGGGCCATCGTGGAAAACGATGCCAACAAAGACACCATCGACTTCTACGACACTGGATTCAAACATGAGGCTGCTTCCTGCCTGTTTTCATAAGGAGACAGACCGGTCAGGCCGCTCCCGATGCAGGTTGCTATGCCGCAGCCGCCAACAGTCATGCAACAGAAAACAGATGAACTTTATATGACAGGGAAAGAACAGATGGCATCATGCCCGGCGTCATAAAAACTTAACATAAAATACCACAAGTAATGATTGCCACCGCCCGGTCATGCGGCCTAATCCTGCGGCTGTGTCATACATGTCAGGAACTGCATGATGGAATGTCCATCCCCCATCACGGCCCACGGCAGGTCCGTATCGGACAGGAATGCACACGCCCGGTCCGGCGATATCCTTTTTGGCATGATCGCACGCCTGGCCGGGTGGTTCATCCTGCTCATCATGGCCGGTATCATCCTTGTGCTCGTATGGGGCGGACGTCAGGCCTTTCTTGCATTCGGGCCGGGCTTCATGACCAGTACGGCGTGGAATCCCATTTCACATCATTTTGGTGCCGCGACATCCATCTTCGGCACGCTGGTCACGACGGGGCTTGCCCTTCTCTTCGCCATACCGTTTGCCTTTGGCGTTGCCTTCTGGCTGGTGGAAATGGCACCCCTCGCCCTTGCACGGTTCATCGAAACCGCGGTCCAGCTTCTGGCGGCGGTGCCATCAATCATCTTTGGCATGTGGGGATTTTTCATCGTGGTGCCCTTCATGGCGCATTACGTGGAACCGCTGGCCACGCATTACCTGGGACATGTGCCGGGTCTCGGCCTGCTGTTCCGTGGCGCGCCCTATGGCACCGGGCTGCTGACGGGGGGCATCATCCTTGCGATCATGGTCACGCCGTTCATCTGTTCGGTCATGACGGACGTGTTTGTTTCCATCCCCGCCGTGCTGAAGGAAAGTGCCTTCGGCCTTGGCGCCACGCGGTGGGAGGTCATGCGCCAGGTGGTGCTGCCGTGGTCACGCCAGGCGGTCATGGGCGGCATCATGCTGGGAACGGGCCGTGCGCTGGGCGAGACCATGGCCGTAACCTTCGTCATCGGTAACAGCAATCACCTTGGCTGGTCGCTTTTTGCACCGGGCAACACCATTGCCTCGCTGATCGCACTGGAATTTCCCGAAAGTGCTGCCGGCAGCCTCAAGCTGTCCGCCCTGCTCGCGCTGGGGGCGATCCTGATGGTCATCTCCTTCATCACCCTGGCCTGTTCGCGCATTTTCCTCCAGCGCGGCAAGATGAATTAAGGAAATACGCCCATGTCGGCCCAGAAATCACCGCCGGGCATTGCCGGCGGGTGGCAGCGTGGTGGCGCCCAGGCGGTGCGGCGCAGGCTGGTGGAACGGTCTGTCAGTGTCCTGTGCAACGTTGCAACGGCCATTGTCCTGTTCCTGCTCTTTTCCATTCTGTGGACGCTGGTCACGCGCGGTGCGGCAGGGCTGTCGCTTGCCACCTTCGTGCACAGCACCCGTGCGCCGGGCAGCGGGGGCGGGCTGGCCAACGCCATTATCGGCAGTTGCGAACAGACCGGTCTTGCTGCCCTGATCGGCACGCCGGTCGGCATGATGACGGGCATTTACCTGTCCGAATTCGGGCAGGACGGGCGTATCGTCCAGCTTGTCCGTTTTGTGTCGGACATGCTGCTGTCCGTGCCCTCCATTCTGGTTGGCCTGTTCATTTACCTGATCGTGGTGGAACCGGCGGGGCACTTTTCAGGCATGGCGGGCACACTGTCGCTGGCGGTACTGTTCATACCCATCGTGGTGCGCACGACAGAGGACATGCTGCGGCTCGTACCCCGCGCCATGCGTGAGGCCGCCTATGCGCTGGGCGCACCGGGGTGGCGCGTGATCCTGAGCGTATGCCTGCGTGCGGCGCGGGGCGGGATCATGACCGGCATCCTGCTGGCGCTTGCACGTATTTCGGGTGAGACGGCGCCACTGCTTTTTACATCGCTGGGCAACCTGAACTGGTCCACCAGCCTCAATGCCCCCATGGCAAGCCTGCCGGTCACGATCTACCAGTACGCCGGTTCGGCCTATGATGACTGGGTGCAGATGGCGTGGACGGGCGCCCTTCTCATTACCGTTGCGGTTCTTGCAACAAACATCCTGGCCCGCTGGTGGCTTACGCGTAACGGATCTGCACAACAATGAACAAGACCATCATGGATAATGCTACGGGCCAGAACACGGCAGTACCGGCGCTGGCCATACGTGATCTTGATTTCTGGTATGGTAGCAATCATGCCCTGAAATCCATCTCGCTTGACTTCCCGACCCGTCAGGTCACGGGCATGATCGGACCTTCGGGGTGCGGCAAGTCGACGCTGCTGCGCTGCCTCAACCGGATGTACGACCTTTATCCCGGTCAGCGCGCGACGGGGGAGGTGCTGTTCGACGGGCGCAATATCCTTGCACCCACGCTGGATGTGAACGTGCTGCGCTCACGCATCGGCATGGTGTTCCAGAAGCCGACGCCGTTCCCCATGTCCATCTATGACAACATCGCCTTTGGCGTACGCCTGCACGAACGCCTGTCCCGCACGGACATGGACCAGCGCGTGGAGAGCGTGCTGCGGCGCGTGGCCCTGTGGCCGGAAGTCAAGGACCGGCTTGCCACCTCTGCCGCCGCCCTGTCGGGTGGCCAGCAGCAGCGCCTGTGCATTGCCCGCACCATCGCGACCCGGCCCGAGGTCATCCTGCTGGACGAGCCGACCAGCGCGCTGGACCCGATTTCCACCGCCCGGATCGAGGAACTGCTGGATGAACTGAAGCAGGAATTCTCGATTGCGATCGTGACCCATAACCTGCAGCAGGCGGCCCGCTGCGCGGACCGTGTCGCGTTTTTCTACATGGGCGAACTGGTTGAGGTCGATACGGCTGACAAGATGTTCACGGCACCCCATGCCAAGCGTACACAGGATTACATTACCGGCCGCTTCGGCTGAGTGCGAAAGTCATGACAATGCCCCATGAATCGGTACATACGGTCCAGAGTTACGAGCAGGAACTCGAGCAACTGCGTTCGTTCATCAACAGGATGGGGGGGGCTGTCGAGCGCCAGGTCGCGCAGGCCATCACCGCCGTGGTCGAGCATGACGAGGTGGCAGCGCGTGATGCCCCGGAGATGGACCTGTATGTTGACGAACTGGAACGCGAGACAGAGGCGCTGGTCATCCGCCTGCTGGCGCTGCGCGCACCCATGGCGGGGGACCTGCGCGAAGTTGTGGTGGCGCTGAAAATATCGGGTGACCTGGAACGCATTGGTGACTGCGCAGCCAGTATCGCCCGCCGCGCCATGCGCAACGAACTGCTGTCGTGCCCCATTTCCCTGACCGGCCTGCGCAGCATGGGCCGGCTGGTGCAGGAAAACCTGCGCCGCACGATTGATGCCATGGACCAGCGCGACCCGGAACTGGCGCGCACTGTCTGGCATTCCGATACGGCGGTCGATGAACTGTATGTCTCCATGTTCCGCGAACTGGTGACATACATGATGGAGGACCCCCGCAACATCGGCCCGTGCACCCATCTGCTGTTCATTGCCAAGAACCTTGAGCGGATCGGTGATCACGCCACCAATATTTCAGAACGGGTATATTATGCC
Source organism: Komagataeibacter sp. FNDCF1 (assembly GCF_021295335.1). NCBI lineage: Bacteria > Pseudomonadati > Pseudomonadota > Alphaproteobacteria > Acetobacterales > Acetobacteraceae > Komagataeibacter > Komagataeibacter sp. FNDCF1. The sequence goes on from NZ_JAIWOT010000001.1 coordinate 443,619, forward strand.
GTTACCGGCAATACGCTGCCTATCGTAAGGCCGCGTGGCGGCACGTTTGATTGACGGGCACCGCTTCCGGGGGTGTCCTGGATACCGGGATTTCAGGATTTTTTCCTCCTGCTGATTGATGCAGGGTGCGACAGGGGCATGCCGTAACCGCGCGGCATGCCCCTGCGTGCGTGACAGCAGTTCCGGCGTGCTGCCTTTTTTTGAAAAAAGTATCAGCCGGACGGCTTGCATGACGTGCGGCATGTCCTGTCGCAGACCTTGTGGAACGGTCCCTGAAAGACAGGGCAGGGCGCATGATCCGGCCAGTTATATTATTGACTGGCGGGCGATGGCCATTGTCCCGCAGGTGTTGTTACAATGCGCGGCAACCTGTTTTCTGTCCGGATACCATCATGAACGAATGCGCGCCTTCTCCTGCCGCCCGCCTGTCTGCGGCCCTTGCCGAAATCCGTGCGGGCGGGTTGACGGCACAACTCAGCACCGCCCCGTCCGTACTGGAAACCCACAGTCATGGGGAAGCCATGGAAACCGCCTGCCTGCCCGGGGCCGTGGTTCTTGCGGAAAGCACGGAGCATGTTGCAGCCGTCATGCGCGCCTGCCATGCAAACCGGGTGCCGGTGGTGGCCTTTGGTGCCGGCACATCGGTGGAAGGCCATGTAACGCCCCCCGAACATGCCATAAGTCTTGATCTGTCGGGCATGACCGCCATTGTGGAAATCAATGCGGAGGACCTGGACTGCCGCGTGCAGGCAGGGCTGACCCGGCAGGCGCTCAATACCAGGATACGGGACACGGGCCTGTTCTTTCCGGTTGATCCGGGCGGCGAGGCGACGCTGGGCGGTATGTGCGCGACCCGTGCTTCCGGCACCGCTGCCGTGCGCTATGGCACGATGAAGGAGAATGTGCTGGGGCTGACGGTGGTGCTGGCAACGGGGGAGATCATCCGCACGGGCGGACGGGTGCGCAAGTCCTCCACCGGATATGACCTGACATCGCTGTTCGTCGGGTCCGAAGGCACGCTGGGCATCATAACCGAGGTACAGCTGCGCCTGCATGGCCGGCCCGAGAGCATTTCCGCCGCCATATGCCAGTTTGCCGATCTGGATGACGCGATACGGACCGCGATCGAGATCATCCAGTGCGGCATTCCCATAAGCCGCGTGGAACTGCTGGACAGCGTGCAGATGGCGGCGTCCATCCGGTATTCCGGGCTTGAGGGTTATGAACCGCTGACTACCCTGTTCTTTGAGTTCGCGGGCGCCCCGGCGGCGGTGCACGAGCAGGTTGTGGCGACAGAGGCAATCGCCCTGTCCAACAATGGCAAAGGGTTTGCCTGGGCGGATACGGCGGAAGAGCGCACGCGGCTGTGGAAGGCCCGGCATGATGCCTTCTGGGCAGCAAAGGCCATTGAACCCGGTGCGCGCGTGATCTCGACGGACTGCATCGTGCCCATTTCCCGGCTGGGGGAACTGATTGCGGGCGTGCGGGACGATATTGCGGCCTCTGGCCTGCGCGCGCCGCTGCTGGGGCATGTGGGGGACGGGAATTTCCACGCGCTGATCAGCACCGAAAATACCGAACAGGGGCGCGCGCGTGCATGGGCGCTGGACCGCCAGATCGTGGCGCGCGCGCTGGCGCTGGGCGGTTCATGCAGCGGGGAGCATGGCGTGGGCATGGGCAAGCTGGAATTTCTGGAAACCGAACATGGCGAAGGCACGCTGGCCGTCATGCGCGCGCTGAAAAGGACCATGGACCCGTGCAATATCCTCAATCCCGGCAAACTGCTGCCTCCCGACCGCATCTATCAGGGCTGAACGCGCCCCGCCGGGGCGGGTGCGCCGGGCGGGTCCATGTCCGCGCCCCACAGCCTGGCATGCCGTACCACAATGGCGCCGCGCTCCGGCGCAGACCGGTCGCGCGCCCGATGGCAGGCCCGTGGCGCATCCATGCTCCGGTGGCTGGTTCCAGCAGGCCGATCCGGCCTTGGCGCGGGGCGTGATTGCGTTATCGTGTGCGCTTTCGTTGCCCCGGCAGAACAGGAATCGCCATGACAGAAGCCCCCCAACGCCAGTCCGACACGCCGGTCGAGCGGCTTATACTTGATCGCTGGTCCCCGCGCGCCTTCATGCCCGCCCCCATTGCCCGGGAGGAACTGCTGGCGTTCCTTGATGCGGGAAGGTGGGCGCCTTCGGCCTATAATGCCCAGCCGTGGCGCTTCATCCATGCCCGGCGCGGCACGGCGGACTGGGAGCGATTCCTGTCATGGCTGATTCCCTTCAACCATGGCTGGGCGCAGAATGCCTCGGCCATCGTGTATGTCGCATCCCATACCGTAACCGGTAGCGAGAAGGCCGAGCCGGTGCCGGCTCCAACCCATGCATTCGATGCTGGCGCCGCTGCCGTTCTGGTACAGTTACAACTGAGCAAGGCGGGCTGGGCGGCCCATCCCGTCAGCGGCTTTGATCATGATCTGGCGCGCGCAGGCCTGGAACTGCCCGAGGATTATGCCTTGCATGCCGCCATCATCATCGGTCGGCAGGGGGGTGTGGAAAGCCTGCCGGAATACCTGCGCGGGCGGGAAGTCCCCTCCACGCGCAGGCCGCTGGCGGAAGTGGCGTTCGAAGGCAGGTTTCCCGCCAACCCGGACGCGGACGTGACCTAGGCCCGGGCGGGCAGAAGGGATGCGGGCAGGTCACGCTTGTCCAGCATGCTGCACAGCCGGTGGACCACATCCTCCCACTGTCCGGCGTGGATCTGGCGGATGATGCGCAGGGTGGGGTACCACGGGCTGTCGGTGCGACCGGAACGCCAGCGCCAGCAGTTGTCGAACCGGTCCAGCAGCAGGACCGGGCACCCCATGGCCCCCGCCAGATGCGCGACCGACGTATCGACCGAGACGACCACGTCCAGCCCTGCAATCAGGGCCGCCGTGTCATCCATGTCGCGCACGCTCTCCATCGGGTCATACAGGCGCATGCCCGCGGGTATGTCACGCAGTTGCTCGGTGTAGGTACCCATCTGCAGGCTGACCAGGCTTATGCCGGGAATGCCCGCCAGCGGTGCCAGCCTGCGCAGCGGGATGGAGCGGCGGCGGTCCATGGCAAAGGCGGCCGGTGCGTCGGGCCGGCTGGCACCGCCCCATACCAGCCCCACGCGCAGGTCCGTGCCCATGGGCAGGAAGGGGGCCCACTGGCGCACCAGCGCTGGATCGGCCCGCAGGTAGGGCACGGGCAGTCCGTCATGCCCCTTCGTGCGGTGCAGCACATGGGGCAGGCTGAGGAAGGGGCAGTGCCAGTCATGCGGTGGCGGGGCCTGCCGTTCACCTGTCACACGGCGCACGCCGGGCATGCGGCGGATCAGGCCATGCAGGGTATCGGGCGCCTGCACGCTGACGCGGGCCCCCATGCTGGTCAGTACCGGCACGAAGCGCAGCATCATCAGCATGTCACCCAGGCCGCCCTCGCGGGTGATCAGGACTGTCCGGCCGGTCAGGTCCGCATCGGGCGCCAGCACGGGCAGCATCCGCGCTTCGGGCAGGCGCTGGCGGCCGGGCAGGCGCCTGCGCCATTCATATTCGGCCCAGCCTTCCTCCATGCGCCCGGTCTTGAGAAGGGTCAGGGCATGGTTGAGCCGAAGGCGCGCATCCTCCGGGCGCAGGGCCAGTGCGCGGCCATGGACCTGCAGGGCTTCGTCATTATGGTTCCATGCCGCCAGCAGATGGGCCAGGTTGGCATGGGTCATGGCGCTGTCGGGGTGGTGCTTCAGGATATAGCGCAGCAGGTCGCGCCCGGATGCGAATTCTCCCTGTTCCATCAGGCATACGGCCATCAGGTTGCCCGTGCTCAGCTGCGCGGGGGAGCGTGCCAGCCCATCTGCCAGCACGGCCTGCGCTTCCGCCGTGCGGCCACGTTGCAGCAGCAGTTCCCCCAGCATGTCATGGCTGCGTATGTCCTGCTGCGCGCGCTGGCGGATGGCGCGCAGCACGGCTTCGGCTTCCTCCACCCGGTCATGGGGCAGCAGCAGGTCAAGCATGTCCAGCGCGGGGTGTCGTGCGCCGGGATTGGCCACCGCCTGGCGGCACAGCAGGCGGGCGGCTTCCTGCACACGGTTGCAGCCCGCATGCGCATGGGCCAGCAGGATCTCCACACGCGGTGTGGCCGGACAGTCTTCCAGCAGGGCGCGGGCATGGGCGAACTGGCCCCGGCGCAACAGGTCCAGTGCCTGCCCGAGGGTATGGTCGATCATGGCGGGGGGAAGGGACATGTCAGGATATTCAGTCCAGCACCGGGGGCAGCAGCTTGCCGGGGTTGAGAATGTTCCGCGGGTCGAGCGCGTGCCTGATCGCGCGCATCACATCCAGCGCGGGCGCGCCGTGTTCGGCCTGCATGAACTCCATCTTGCCGCTGCCAATGCCGTGTTCGCCACTGCATGACCCACCCAGCGCCAGCGCACGGCGCACGATCCTGCGGTCAAGGTCCAGCGCGCGCGCATATGCCCCGTCTTCCGGCGGGACAAGGATCAGGGTATGGAAATTGCCATCCCCCACATGCCCCACGATCGGCGCACACAGGCCGGAGCGGCGGATATCCTCCTTCACCCCGATCATGAGTTCGGTCAGGGCGGAAATCGGCACGATGGCATCGGTCGCCAGCGGCTGGCAGCCGGGGCGATAGGCAAGCCCGGCCCAGTAGGCGGCGTGGCGGGCCTTCCACAGCCGGGTGCGTTCTTCCTGGCTTTCGCTCCAGGCAAAGCCAAGGCCGCCGTTATCGCCCGCCAGTTCCTCCACGATCTGCACCTGCTCGCGCACGCTGGCGGGTGAGCCCTGGAATTCAAAGAACAGGGTGGTCAGCTTCCTGTAGCCCTCCAGCCGGGAATACTGGATGCAGGCATCCATCTGCACGTCATCCATCAGTTCAAGGCGGCCAATGGGTATGCCCATCTGCATGATCGCGACCGCCGTGCGCACGGCGTCACCCAGTGTGGGAAACTGGCACACGGCTGCCGCCATGGTTTCCGGAATGCCATGCAGGCGCAGCTGTATCTCGGTTATGATGCCCAGCGTGCCTTCGGACCCGACCAGCAGCCCGGTCAGGTCATAACCCGTGGCGGATTTGCGCACTCGGCCGCCGGTATCGACAATCCGGCCATCGGCCATGACCGCACGCAGGCCCATCACGTTCTCACGCATGGTGCCATAGCGCACGGCGGCGGTGCCGGATGCGCGGGTTGCGCACATGCCGCCAATCGTTGCCTCCCCACCCGGGTCAACAGGAAAAAACAGGCCCATGTCGCGTAGCTGCGCATTCAGCGCCTGCCGGGTTACCCCCGCTTCCACGCGGCAGTCCAGGTCATCGGGATTGACCTGCAGGATGCGGGTCATGTGCGACAGGTTGATGCTTACGGCCCCGGGGGGCGGGGTTACGTGGCCTTCCAGCGATGTCCCGGCGCCGAAGGGCACCACCGGCACGCGGTGGGCGTGGCACCGGGCCAGAATGGCCGAGACCTCCTGCGTGGTATGCGCGAACAGTACCGCCTCGGGCAGGCTGGCACGCATCCATCCTTCACCATGGCTGTGCTGGGTGCGGATGGAATCGTTGCGACTGATCCGTTCCCCTAGCATGGGGGCAAGGGCCGCAAGGACCTGCTGGACAGGGGAAGGAGCCATGGCGTGTGTTTCTTCTGCTAGGGTAGACGGCGCAAGGGTCGCGCAGTTTACCGGCCATGGCGGCAACGTCTAGGGCGTGGCCATGCCAAAATGCCGTTCCAGCAATGCCACATTGCGCAGGTCCGCCTTGAAGGCGGTATCGAACACATCACCCAGTACGGGTACCAGATCGGCGCCCGCTTCCACGATCACGTTGGCCATCATGCGGGTCACCACCGGGCGGCTGGCACCCAGCTTCCAGCCTTTCCAGACTATGTAGAGCGACGGGACAAGCATGAGCAGCGTGCCGCCCACGGGCAGCAGCCCCACCAGCGTATCCAGCCCCCAGCGCGCCTGTGTGCCGGGAATGCGGAAGGCGGCGTCCAGCAGGGTGGCCAGCCTGCGCAGGCGTGCCATTTCGTGCCGTATGTCAGCGGCAGGCATGGCGGCGGAGGGTGCGAAAGATTTCATGAACCAGAGTATGGGGACGGGACATGACCGTTGCAATGTGCTCCTGTCATGTAGCCCCGTGCCGTGTCAGTTTGTGTTCCCGTCGGGATTGGTGCGGTCGACATGGCCAAGATCGCGCTCCGGGGCGATGACATCGCGCACGCGCTGCTTGAGTTCCTTCGGGCCGGGAAAGCCGCCATCACGCCTGCGCTCCCATACCAGTTCGCTGTCCACCGTTATCTCGAAGCGGCCACCGCTGGCGGGGATAAGGGTGACGCTGCCCAGGTCCTCTCCAAAGGTGGAAAGCAGTTCCTGTGCCATCCATCCTGCCCGCAGCAGCCAGTTGCAGCGTGTGCAGTACAGGATGGAAACATGCGGGCGGGTCAGGGTGTCCGTATCGGTCGGGGGGGTATCGGTCATGGGTGCGGTTCTTGCTGTCCTGTCACGTCGGGGCCTGCCCCGGCTGCCGTATTGTGGCTACGGCCGGCAGCAGGATGCAAGGGCGTCAGACCGCGTGCACCTGACTTTCGCGTGCCCAGAAGCGAAGGGCGGCGCAGGTCTGGATGAACCGGTCGGCATCCTTTGCCCCCTCAAGGGCAACGAACCCTTCGTCACGGGCTTTCGGGTGCAGTCCGGCCGCAGCCAGCAGCAGTTCGGCGGCATCGTTGTGGGCGATGAACTTGGCGTGGGCATAGGCATCGGCAATGAAGTCGCGCATCGTGGCCTCATGACGCAGGAGATTGGCACCTTCCACCGTGGGCAGCAGGGCCACCGCGTCATACAGCACGGAGGGGCCACCATTGATCTTCTGCTGCGCCACCAGTTCATTGCCCGCGCTGTCATGCAGCCCGGCCACGGTGGGGCCGATCAGTTCGACCGTGGCGCCCACGTCTTCCGCCGCCTTGCGCAGGGCGGAAAGCAGGCTGGCATCCACCCCACCGGTCACCACGATGCCAAGCTTGCGGCCCTCGAAGCTGTCGGGGCCATTCTTCAGGATGCTCAGCGCGGCGGAGGGTTGCAGCCCCGTCAGCACGGTACGGGCTGCAACCGCAGGCTGGGGCATGGGGGAGAGACCCAGCCCCGTGGCGACCCCTTCGGCCAGTTCCCGGTCCACATGCAGCAGGTGGCTGACCATGCGCGCACGGATGGCGGGGGTTTCCACCTTGCTCAGTTCGAAGATGAAGGCATCGCGCATATGGGTCTGCTCCACCGGGGTCTGGCTGATGAAGAACTGGCGCGCCTGGCTGTAATGGTCGGCAAAGGATTCGGAGCGCTGGCGCAGCTTGGGGCCGGACTGTTCCTGCGCGAAGGAACGGTAGCCTTCCACGCTTTCACGCGGGCCGGCTGCTGGCTGGGACCATGAATTGGGTTCGTAATTGGCCCGTCCCTTCGGGTTGTGCATGGCCATGTGGCCATCCTGCTGGAAATTGTGGAACGGACATTTGGGTGCATTTATGGGAATATGGGTGAAATTCGGGCCACCGAGGCGCTTGGTCTGGGTATCGAGATACGAGAAATTGCGCCCCTGCAGCAGCGGATCGTTGGTAAAGTCGATGCCGGGCACGATGTTCTGGGTGCAGAAGGCGACCTGTTCCGTCTCGGCAAAGAAATTGTCAGGCATGCGGTCAAGCACCAGCCGGCCCACCCGCCGTACGGGCACCAGTTCCTCGGGGATCAGTTTGGTAGGGTCGAGGATGTCGAAGGCGAAGCCATCGGCGAATTCGTCATCGAACAGCTGTACACCCAGTTCCCATTCGGGAAAATTGCCGCTGGTAATGGCCTGCCAAAGGTCGCGGCGATGGAAATCGGGATCGGCGCCGTTGATCTTGAGCGCCTCGTTCCATACCACCGACTGCAGGCCCAGCTTCGGTTTCCAGTGGAATTTCACGTAGGTCGAGCGCCCTTCGGCATTGATCAGGCGGAAGGTGTGTACGCCAAACCCTTCCATGAAGCGAAAGGAGCGGGGAATGGCGCGGTCCGACATCGCCCAGCAGACCATGTGCGTGGCCTCGGGCGAGAGCGAGACAAAATCCCAGAAATTGTCATGCGCGGTCTGGGCCTGCGGGAAGTCGCGGTCCGGCTCCTGCTTGGCGGCATGCACGAAGTCGGGGAACTTGATGGCGTCCTGGATGAAGAAGACGGGAATGTTGTTGCCCACCAGATCCCAGTTGCCCTGCCTTGTGTACAGCTTGACGGCAAAGCCCCGCACGTCACGCACCACATCGGCCGAACCCTTGTTGCCCGCCACGGTGGAAAACCGGACGAAGGCCGGCGTACGCTCGCCCACCTTGCCGAAAATGTCCGCCTTACATACATCGGCCAGGCTGTCGGTCAGTTCAAAATAACCGTGTGCGCCATAGCCACGGGCATGGACCACGCGTTCGGGTATGCGCTCGTGATCGAAATGGAAGATCTTCTCGCGGAAGTGGAAGTCCTCCAGCAGCGCCGGGCCGTTCGCCCCCACGCGCAGGGTGTTCTGGTCATCCGATATGACCAGCCCCTGCTGGGTGGTCATGGCCGGGGTTTCGCCGCCTGCGGTCTGGTGGGTTTCCCCGCCTTTGCCCATATGTGCTGCCGGGGATTGGGAAGGGTGTGCTTTCTTTGTCATGGGGCGCTCACGTGTCCGTGCCAGTTGTCGGGAAAACCGGGGAATGAAGGGGGATGTGCCAGTCCAACGGGCCGGGCTATGCATGGTTTCATGCATTTGCTCTGGCTCGGTGCGACAGGACTGTTGCCAAGTGCGCGGGCGCAGGGCACACGATGGCGCTTGAACACATACCTTTGGGGAGATGCCCGCGTTCATGTCCAGATTCCCGGCTTTTCTGGCTGCCAGCCTGCTTGCGGGTGCCGTGGCCGCTGCATTGCCCACGCGTGCCGCAACACCGGACACGGTTGATTTCGCGGCGCTGACATGGACCGAAATCCGTGATGCCCTGAAGGCGGGGAATACGTCCATCATCATACCCGTGGGCGGCACGGAGCAGAGCGGCCCCTATATCGCGGTGGGCAAGCACGACGCACGCGCCATGATCTTGGCCCGCCGCATTGCCCGCCAGGCCGGGCATGCGCTGGTTGCCCCCGTGGTGGCCTATGTGCCCGAAGGGGGCACGTCGCCCCGCACGTCGCACATGCGTTTTCCCGGCACGATCAGCATCACTCCTGCCACATTCCGCGCGCTGCTGGTCGATGCGGCAGAGAGTTTCCGCGTGCAGGGCTTCAGCCGCGTGGTACTGATCGGGGACCATGGCGGCTACCAGAAGGACCTGCGCGCGGTGGCCGACCTGCTGAACCGGCGCTGGCAGGGGCAGGGGGCCCATGTGCTTTATGTTCCCGCCTATTACGAAGTTGTACCGGGCGCCTATGCCACATGGCTGCGCGACCATGGCCACGCGACCGAGGTCGGCATGCATGCCGACCTGTCGGACACATCGCTCATGCTGGCGCTGGACCCCGCGCTGGTGCGTGCGCAGGCGCTGGCCATGGCTGCGCTGCCCACCGCGGCGCAGGGGGTGTATGGCGGCGACCCGCGCCATGCGGATGCGGCGCTGGGGCAGGTCGGGGCGAACATGCAGGTGAATGCCGCAGTGTCGGCCATGCAACACGACCCAACAGGACGGGAAAAGCCCTGATTGCGCACTCCGTACGGCGTGCTATAGGGGCGGCGAGCAACAGGATCACACTATGACACATAAGAAAAAACTGCCGGTTCTGGCGCTGGCTGCGCTTCTTGCGCCGGGTGGCGGTGCCCTGGCCCAGACCGTGGATACCATTCCCGGAATGCCGCCCGTGACGGACCCGCACAACATCTATTCCGAAACGGCGGCAGGCCATCTCGCCCCCGAGGTGGCAAAGGACCCGGCACGCATCTATGTGCCCAACCTGCGCTCGAACAACGTATATGTGATCGACCCGCAGACCTATACCGTCGTCTCGCGCTTCAAGGTGGGCAAGAGCCCCCAGCATGTCGTGCCGTCATGGGACCTGCGTACGCTGTGGGTGACCAACAATGCCGAAGGCACGACCAACGGCACCCTGACCCCCATCGACCCGCGCACCACCCGGCCGCTGGCCGATGTGGCGGTGGATGACCCCTACAACATGTATTTCACCCCTGACGGCCGCTCCGCCATCACGGTGGCGGAAGCACGTGAGCGGCTGGACTTCCGTGACTCGCACACCATGGAAATGCAGGGTTCAGTGTCCGTGCCGCAGTGCAAGGGTGTCAACCACGCCGATTTCTCGATTGATGGGCGTTATGCCATCTTTACCTGTGAATTCGGTGGCTACCTGGCCAAGGTCGATACCGTCAACCGCAAGGTGATGGGGTATCTCAAGCTGTCAGGCGGTGGCATGCCGCAGGATATCCTGACCGCGCCGGACGGGCACAAATTCTACGTGGCCGACATGCATGCCGATGGCGTGTTCGTGATTGATGGCGACAGCTTCCGCGAGACGGGCTTCATTCCCACCGGCATTGGCACCCATGGCCTGTATCCCAGCCGTGACGGGACGAAGATGTATGTCGCCAACCGTGGATCGCACAAAATCCATGGCCCACCGCACAGCAGGGCAGGCGGCGTGAGCGTGATCGACTTTGCAACCGATAAGGTGGTGGCCAACTGGCCCATCCCCGGTGGTGGCAGCCCGGACATGGGCAATGTCAGCAATGACGGGAAAACGCTGTGGCTTTCCGGCCGGTTTGATGATGTAGTCTACGCCATCGACACCGGCACGGGGGCGACCCGCATCATTCCCGTGGGGCAGGAGCCGCATGGCCTGACCGTATGGCCCCAGCCGGGCCGGTATTCCATCGGGCACACCGGCATCCTGCGCTAGGGAAGGGGACGGGCGGGAACCGGGCCGTATCATTGCCACGCGTTGCGACAGACCGGAACGGGAACAGCAAAGGGCCTGAGTCATGAGACAGGAGCATTCATGCATGCCGGCCGACGGCACGCCCCTGCGCGTGGCCATCGGCCAGTCCAGCCTGGGGGCCGTGCTTGTCGGCATGACCGGCAACGGGATTGCCGCCATCATGCTGGATGATGACGGGGCGTTGCTGCTGGATGCCGCGCGGCGTCTTTTCCCCACGGCGCGGCAGGTGCATGGCGACAGGAGCCTGAACTGCTGCATGAAAGCGGTCCAAGCCCATATTAACACGCCATGCAGCCCGTTCGACCTGCCGCTCGACATGCAGGGCACACCCTTCCAGCAGCAGGTCTGGCAGGCGTTGCGTACCATCCCGTGTGGCACCACCCTGTCCTATACGGAACTTGCCGCCCGTATTGGCAGGCCCGCTGCCGTCCGCGCCGTGGCGGGGGCATGTGGCGCGAACCGGCTTGCGGTCGTCATACCCTGTCATCGTGTCATCGGCCGCAATGGCAGCCTGTCAGGATACAGGTGGGGGACAGGCCGCAAGCGGCGCCTGCTGGAAATGGAACGGGCAGTCCCGCTGATACTGCGCGGGGCTGCCTGACCCGCAGGATCACGTCGTGACAGCGGGCCGTCCATGCAGTCATGTTCAGGAGATGCGAACGAGCAGGTCATCCTTATGCACGGCTTCGGCATTGGTGCGGGGCAGGCCGATGGGCAGGATGGTCTGGCCGAACTGGGCCATGAAAATCTCGGCCGCAGCAAGATAGATCGCACTCAGCCCGCAGAACAGTCCTTCATACCCCGCAATGACGGTCAGCATGGGCTGCCCGAACATGTCAGCACAGCCCAGCAGCGCAAAAAGCATGACCAGACTGAAGAATACAACCTGATGCGCGCGTGAAGCCGTAAGCGTGCCCACCGCCATGATGGCGGTAAAACCGCCCCACATCCACATGTAGCTGCCCATCAGGGTTGGGGATGAAGCGGGCGCCAGCCCCCAGTGCGGCAGGAACAGCAGGACAACCAGCGAAAGCCAGAAAGACCCGTAGGACATGAAGGCGGTCATGCCAAAAGTATTGTCGCTGGCATATTCCAGCAGTCCGGCAATGAACTGGGTCATGCCGCCAAAGACAAGCCCCATGGCAAGGATGGCTGCCCCCATTGGCACAAGCTGCGCATTGTGCAGGTTAAGGAGAACGGTCGTCATGCCAAATCCCATAAGGCCCAGCGGGGCAGGGTTGGCGGTTGCGGGAGCGTGACCCATGCGGGTGTTCCGTTTCATGAAAAGTGAATTATGACAAAATATGTCGGGAATCATGGCATGCCTATTAAAATCCGGCTTAATGCGCCTGATGTGGTCCCGTCATGGCGTTTGTGTTCGCCAGTGCAGGGCGGACAGGCACGGTTTGCCCTGCACTGGCGGCCATGATCTGGTATGCTTCACGCTATATTTTTTTTACGGTAGGGGTAGAAGTAAAAGACATATTCATCTGAATAAATAGTATTTAATAAAGTAAAATAAATGCAGCGCATTGAATAAGTAATTACAAAACCTGACATATGTAAAATACAAACTGTTGCATAAAAACAACAATACCGTGAACCGATATGAATTATCGGGCGCGGATATGGTTAAGCGCGCAATCGCTGTTAAGGTAGGCACCTGTTTTCGTTGATTGCTTGGGGTCCATTGATGACAGACGCTCATCCGCGCACAGCGCCCACGCGCAGGCAGCTTCTGGCCCGTATCGGCATGCTGGCCGGTAGCACCGCCCTGTATCAGGCCATGACGTCCATGGGCCATGCGCGGGGTACTGATTTTGCGGGACCGCCCGTCCTGTCCGGTGCGAAGCCGGGCACCCGCGTGCTGGTGCTTGGCGCGGGGCTGGCGGGCATGCTGTCCGCCCATGAACTGCGCCGGGCAGGCTATCATGTGCAGGTGCTGGAGTTCCAGAACCGCAGCGGCGGCCGCAATATCAGCCTGCGCGGCGGGGACACGGTAACCGAACTGGGCGGGGCGACGCAGAAGGTGGGCTTCGCGCCGGGCAATTACATCAATCCCGGCCCGTGGCGCATTCCCTACCACCATCAGGGCCTGTTGCATTACTGCCGCGAATTCGGGGTGGAACTGGAGCCGTTTGTCGAACTCAATCACAACTCATGGCTGCATTCGTCTGCCGCGTTTGATGGCAGGCCGGTACGGTATCGTGAGTTTTCGGCCGATTTCAACGGGTTCACGGCGGAACTGCTGGCCAAGGCGGTCGACCAGCACAGGCTGGATGATGTCGTGCCCGCCGATGAGCGCGAACACCTGCGTCGCGCCATGCAGGAATGGGGCAGCCTGGATACGGACCTGTCCTACCGCACGGGCGGCCTGAGCGCCGAGGCAAGGGGATATGACAGGCCGCCCGGTGGCGGCCCCGATGGTGCCCCCACGCCATCGGCACTGTTCGCGCGCAAGGACGTGCTGCGCTCCGGCCTGTGGACATGGATGGCCTTTCACGAACGGATGGACATGCAGACAACCATGTTCCAGCCTGTGGGCGGCATGGACATGATTGGCAGGGGATTCAACCGGCAGGTGCATGACCTGATCACCCTGAACTGCAAGGTCACGGCCATCAGTCAGGATGACCGGGGCGTGCGCGTGACCTATGATGACATGGCCCATGGCGGCGCGGTGCGGCAGGCACAGGCCGACTACTGTGTGTGCACCATCCCGCTGCCTGTCCTCTCGCAGCTTGACGTGCAGGTCAGCGCCCCGCTCAGGGCTGCGATCATGGCGGTGCCCTATGCGTCCTCCGTCAAGCTGGGGCTGGAGTTCAGGCGCCGCTTCTGGGAGGAGGACGAACAGATCTATGGTGGCATCAGCTTTACCGACCAGCCGATCAGCCAGATCTCCTATCCCAGCCATGGCTATTTTTCCCGGGGGCCAGGGGTCCTGCTGGGGGGCTACATGTTTGGCCCCGCCGCCTACGATTTTGCCGGGATGACGCCTGCCGAACGGCTGGAGCATGCGCTGGCGCAGGGTGAAGTGCTTCACCCCCGGCAGTATCGGAAGGAATTCTCCAACGGGGTCAGTTTTGCCTGGAGCCGGGTGCCCTGGACCATGGGCTGCTGCTCCATGTGGAGCGAACAGGCCCGCAAGACCCATTACAAGGCCCTGTGCGCCATGGATAACAGGATCGTTCTGGCGGGTGAACACGCATCCTATGTAGGCTGCTGGCAGGAAGGGGCGATCCTGTCCGCCCTTGATGCCGTGACACGGTTGCACAGGCGTGCGCAGGGGGCTGGCTGATGCGCGGGATCTTTTCCGGATGCGCCCTTGCGGCGCTGTCCCTGCTTGCATGGCATGCTCCGGCGCGGGCGGATAGCGCCAGCGCCTTTTCCAGCAAGGTCCAGCCCCTTGTCGGGGGGGAGGATGTGTACCGCCATGTCTGCCAGGGCTGCCATATGCCCGATGGCAGGGGCGCCATGGGAGCGGGCGCGCAGTTCCCCGCCCTTGCCGGTAACGCGAAGCTGCAGGCCAGCGCCTACCCGGTCTATGTCATCATGAACGGATTTGGCGGCATGCCATGGTTTGCAGGCGTGCTGGATGATACGCAGATCGCGAATGTCGTGAATTACGTCCGCACCCATTTCGGCAATCACTACACGGATGCCGTGACCCCGGCCGATGTGGCGGTCCAGCGTCCCCCCGTCATACCACAGGAGCAGTAAGACATGTCCGCACCGAGAAAGATCCTTGCCGTCGCCGCCATCATGACCGGCATGGCGGGCACGCTGCCCGCCAGTGCCGATTCGGGCATCGTGCGCCATGCGGAAGGCAAATTCCCCATCGCTTCGGCCATCGAGGTACCGGCAGGTGCCTCGACCATCTATCTCAGCGGCATGGGTGCGCCGGTACGCGACAAAAAAGCCGATCCCCACAGCATGGCTGCCTATGGCGACACACAGGCCCAGACCCAGGCCGCCCTGGAGCGTATCCAGGATGCGCTGAAGAAACTGGGGCTGGGCATGGGCGACGTGGTGCAGATGCATATCTACATGGTTGACGACCCGGCGCTGGGCAAACTCGACTTTGACGGCATGATGAAGGCCTATACCCGGTTCTATGGCACTACCGCGCAGCCCGACCTGCCGGTCCGCTCCGCATTCGGGGTTGCGCGCCTGGCCAATCCCGGCTGGCTGGTGGAAATAGAAGTCACGGCCGTCCGTCCCGCCGCCCAGTAATCCGCCACTCAGGCCGGGGCGGCAACCGAAAAGGGGAGCATGTCGCCCCCCTCTTTTACGGCTTTGCGCCGGTCAGGGCAGCGGATGCTGCGCATCGAGCGTCTTGCGCTTTTCCAGCACGGCGGTGGGTGTAAGCGAGGCTGCCCGCATTGTGGTGATATCGGCTGCGGTGAAAAGTGTTGCGTCCGGTCCTGCGGGCAGGCCCGCCACATGGTTCAGTATCGCCGCAATCTGGTCGTCAGGCAGTGTCTTGAAGGACGGCATGAACCCGGCATAGCTGTTGCCCTGGGCCGTGATTGACCCCATAAGGCCATTCAGGGCCACGGCAGCCACGTACTGCTTCCCTTCCGGCGTTGCGGCAATCCTGCCAATGCGTTCGGCCAGCGGTGGAAACTGCCCCGGCAGGCCCTGCGCACCGGTCTGGTGGCACATGCTGCAGTTTGACTGGTACAGCGCCGCGCCATCTGCGGCAAGGGCTTGTCCCGCAGGCAGGGACAGGCAGAACAGGACAGCAAGCAGTCTGTTATTCATAAGTATTTTCCAATTATACATGTCCCGTCCGGCAAGACGGGAAGACCGTCGATCATTTCCCATATGGTCTATCATGAAGACCATCCCGGCCCTATATGCCGTCTCCCGGCCCGGATTGAAAAGTGACGTTTCCTGACAGGTCCAGTCAACCGTTTGTCCGTGGTGACATGCAGGCGTGGCGACCCGTCCCTGCCGGACAGGCGATCATGAGCGCACCGGCGTATTGTGCGGCATTCCATCGGAACCGTATGCGCGGGGCAAAAAAAAGCGTCCCGCCGGGAAGCGGGACGCCGAGTTTAGGGATTGGGAGACGTTGTGGTGTCACGAGGTCCACATCCGATTAACTCCACTGATGGATAATAGTTTTATTAAAAATGGATTAATCTGGAAAAATATTACGGCTTGCGGGTTTCCCCACGTCATTCCACGGCATCAGACGCCGTGCGACATCACGTAATGCCGGGCAAATGGCAGCATGACCCCGATGCTCAGCAACCCCAGCATGATGGTCATCCCCGTAAAGGTGACCACGTGATGCGGATAATCTTCGGTATACAGCAGACCACAGACCCAGAATATCACGGCCTCGACCGCCAGGCCGATCCCGATGGCGGGCTGGTGGAAAAAGGGCCCGGCATACCACCATGCAATGGCGCACAGCATGATGAGAACGGTGCTGGAGCGGATCAGGAAAAGGAGTGCACGCATGTCAGATTCGGATTGGCAGGGCACGGAGAAGGCGTGCGTATCGGCAGTTCTCCGCGGCGCGCATGCCGTTTCCGCCCGGATGGGTCCGTCAGCACGCAACCCGTGGGTACCCATGGCGCACCCACGGATTGTGGCATATCAGTTTGCGGTAGCAGGCGTAGCGGCGGCGGGTGCGGCCGGGGTATCGGTCGTCATCTTGCCCGGCGTGGTGGAATGTTCGACATCATAGGCGGTTGCCTTCTGGATGTAGGTCCCCTTGGAGCCGGGATGTTCCTGATCATACAGGGCGGCCTTCGCCTTGGCTTCCTTGCGGTATTCATGGCGCTTGTACATGCCGGTCACGCAGCCTGCGGCCGCGCCCAGCACACTGTGATTGCCAGCCACATGACCACCCACGGCGCCCACGGCACCATATTTCAGGCAGCCACCGGGTTCGGCACTGGCCGCTGTCGCACATGTGATGGAGGCCACGGCTGCCAGCAGGGCTATCTTACGCATTTGGTCGTCCTTGTCTGAAAAATAAAGAAGTCAGGATTTCAGCAATATCTGATCCGACATACTTTGTCACCTTCCGCCCGGTGCGGCTTCCGTCTTTTCATTCAGGCTGGCTGCTATAATGCGCAGGCAGGCAATGACTTCGCCCAACCGCGCGTGATCCGCCCCCGGAGCGTTATGGGCCTGTTCATGGCTGGCCCATGCCAGCACATGCGCCACCGTGGGCGTAGTCTGGCCTTTCTGCCAGCGTGCAAGGAACAGGGCCACGACCCGCTGCGTGCGGGGCGGCAGATGCCCGTCACGCAGCAGGTCGCGCAGGCGGATGATGTATATGCCCACCGTCATGTCCGAAATCTGTTCCGTAAGGCAGGTGCTGAGTGCCTGTGGTGACAGGGCCGTGGCATGAAAGAGAATGCGCACAAGGCTTGCCGCACAGGCTGACAGCCACGCCGGCGCATCCGTCCGGGCCTGGAAGCGGGCCAGGTTACGCAGTCTCTGGCCAATCCATGCCGTCGTGCGGCGGATATGCACGTCCAGCCGGAAGGGAATGACCAGCCGGTAGGTCAGCAGGACAAAAACGATACTGCCCAGAAACGCCAGGGTATTATTGAGAAACGCAACCTCATCATACCGCCCCATGTTCATCGGCCCGATCAGGACCGGCAGGAACATGTTGAAGGAAAAGGCGTATCCCGCCAGTTCCGGCCTGCGTGCCGCAAGCCCGCCCACCGTCATGGGAACGGCCAGCGCCACAAGCAGCAGTTCGGGCGCGGTAATGGCCGGTATGACCCATAATGCCAGTACGGCGGCGGTGGCGGCACACCACAGTCCCCCTTTCAGGAACGGCGTGGTGGCGACCAGCGGGTTCTCACGCGTCGCCATCAGTCCGTAAATGAGCGCAACGAACGAGATGAAGGCCGGTCCATGCTGCCAGGCCGTGATTTCCCACGCCCACCATGCTCCCATGATGGCGGCGGCGGAGCGGATACCGTTGTTTACGGCTTCACGCACATGGCGGCGCGATGTCAGGCTGAAGCGGAACCTATCGCCATGCGGGGCGGTGGCGCAGGCCGCCATTTCGTGCGCCACAAGCGTCGCTTCGGCCAGCAGGGCCGTTGTGATTGGCTGCCACGCGGTCTCGCCCGGTGGTCCGGACCGGGAGGCGGGTGCGCTCCGTTCAAGCCAGGCTGCGAGCCTGCGTTCGGGCGCCGGGCCATCAAGCGGGGGTGGCGCCTGCATGCGCGGATGAAGAATCTGCAGTGCGCGGGCATGTGCCAGCATGACCAGCATGCCCGCCAGCGCCCGGCGTGCGTGATCGCCTACATGGTTGCGTGGCCCCAGTTCAAGTGCGCTGAATTCGATCTGTCCGCTGAAAGTCACGATCTGCCTGAGCAGCGTGCCGGTCAGCGCCTGCTGTTCTGGCCCGGCCGGCGTGCACAACTGGCTGGCAATGGTGGCGCATGTGGCGTGGAATGTTTCTGCCAGCCGCCCCAGCAGCAGCGCGCGCGCATGTTCCACGATGCGCGGCATGAACAGCACGGCCAGAACCGCTTCGCACAGAACGCCCAGTATGATGTAGCTGGTACGGGCAACGCTTACGGCAAAGACATCATCAGGCTGGGAAATGGCGCCCGTGGCGATGATGGCGGACGTAAAACCCGTCAGGACAAGCCCGTAAGCCCGGTACTGGTCCAGCAGGGTCGCCAGTGCGCAGCACAGCCCGATCCAGAGTGACAGGGAGAAGAAAAACAGGCCAGGCGCCTGTGGAAACGCCGCCATGAGCGTAATGGCGGCAACGCTGCCGACAAGTGTGCCCACGATCCGCCACCGTGCCTTGGACAGGCTTTCCCCGCGTGAGGACTGGGCGACGACCCATACCGTAAGCGGTGCCCATTGCGGACTGTCCAGTTCCATCCACATCGCGATCAGGAGCGAA
Source organism: Komagataeibacter sp. FNDCF1 (assembly GCF_021295335.1). Taxonomy (NCBI): domain Bacteria; kingdom Pseudomonadati; phylum Pseudomonadota; class Alphaproteobacteria; order Acetobacterales; family Acetobacteraceae; genus Komagataeibacter; species Komagataeibacter sp. FNDCF1. The sequence continues at coordinate 462,491 of NZ_JAIWOT010000001.1, forward strand.
ATGATGGCGGCAAACGCCGTGCGGACCGCGAATGCCAGGTCGGGCAGGGACGGCGCGTAGATCCATGAAAACCGTCTGGCCTGACGCGACAGGCTGGCCATGGGGCGTCCGGACAGGGGAAATGCCGCGCTCTGTCCCCCCATATCTTTCCTGCCCCTGCATCATGTCCGGTAACCATCGGCCCGGCGGGCCGGGACGTGCGCGGACCATGGCGGCAGAACGGGAAAGGGGTCCAATCGTTTTTTATGATCTCTTGATAAATGGCCTTTATGATGGCCGTATGGCAGCCCCACCCGTCGTGTCGCGTGGGACGGGAGCATCCGGTCTAGAATGTTATGTTGCTGTGCAGTCCGAATACCGCCTCGTTCCCCGTGCGGCGCCAGGGATATGACGGGTCGCTGCCACCCCCGGCGGGATGCCAGACGTACTGGAAGTCAGGCTGCATCACCATCCATGGCGTGACCTGCGCCTGATAGGTCAGTTCCAGATGGTTCTCGTTGCCCTGCACCAGTGACCCGCTGGTGCGGTCGTACGCGCGCTGGCCCGAACTGGCGCGGCCGATGCCCCAGCCCAGGCCGATGGTGTCGTTGTCGCGGCCGCGGAACGGGGCCTTCAGGTTCAGGCCCGCGTCAATGGCGAAGCTGATCATGTTGCGGTCGCCGCTGTTGCCGGTGGCGCGCGCGAACACGCCTAGCGAGCGGGCGGAGGTAAGCGAGGGACGCCAGATCATCTGGTCGATGATGCCGTAGACCATCCAGTTGCCCCGGTCCCAGCGCGGGGTGCCGCCACTGGCGCCGAGCGACTGGCCCAGCGTGTTGTAGCGGTAATCGGGAAATCTGGCAGTGTCGTAGTAGCCACCCAGCTTGTACACGCCCGGCAGGCCGGGATTTTTTGTGACGTTGGACATATCATCGGGCTGGGGATTGAGCGCGTATTGCAGTTCGGTGATCAGCAGCGCGCCGGTGCCCATGTTGAACCGGGTGCCGCTGCCATCATTGGTGGTCTGGTTGGTGGGATCGACCGGGTTGCCGCCCTGGATGCCAAAGGAGTTGGAGCGGTTGCCCGGCGGGTTGTCATCGGCGGCGGCGAACATGAAGGTGAATTTCTCGCTCGGGCGGTAGCGGATGCGCACGGCGGGCGAGGACAGCGGCCAGGACGGGCCGCCCCCATACAGGTTGACCGATGGCGCCATGGGCCAGCCGAAATTGGCATTGAGGTAGAGCGCCCCGTAATCGCTGATCAGGAATTCGGTATCAAGGTCCTGCTGGCCGATCTTCACGTCCAGTTTCCCCCCGAGGAAGGACTGCTGGTACCACAGTTCGAACAGGCGGGTGGAGCGGTCGGCCTCGAACCCGCTTACGGGGTTGAAGTTGTTCAGGTGATCCTGCGAGATGGAGCGCCCGCGCGTCTGCAGCGCGCTGACATTGAACAGCCCGCCCTTCAGGCCGAAGAGCTTTTCGAGATCGACGGTCAGTGTCGGCATTGTCACGCCATCATAGGCGGGGCCGGTGCCTGATCCCTGTCCATCGCCATTGGTGCTGGGGGTGCCGCCGGTGGCGTTGCCCCACAGTTCATCCACTTCCTGAATGTCGAAGCTGATGCCGTGCCTGTACAGCCACGGCCGGGCCCCACCCATGTCGCCCAGCAGGTTGCCGCTGGTGTCCAGCTTGTCACTGCCAGCTGCCTTTTCCTCTGCATCGGCCTGTGCGCGTTCTGAATCACGCACTGTTGCAGGATCGATTTCCTGGATCAGCGGCGTGGAATTGCCAAGGCGGGCACGGTCTTCCTCGATCTGTGTGGGTGTCTGGGCAAAACCGGCAGCGGGAAGGGCGAGCCCCATGCACAGGATGCACGACCCGGCGCGCAGGCGCTGATGCATGGTCATGCGCGATGCGGGAAGCATGCAAACGAACAGGCCGGATCCCGTCAGCGTGTGTTTTGTGAGCAGGGAATGGGTCATCGGGGCCACCAGTGCGAGCAATTAAAAGTAATAATCATTCTTAATTGCACCGGGGCTGAATGCCCGTCAATCATCCGGTCCATGCATATATTGCTACCCAGACATAATGTTGCCGTATGTTTCAACGACGGGCGTAACGCTGTTTATTAAGAATTTTAGAAATATGATTCTGCAATGCGCAGGGAGAGAGCGCCCGTCGTTCCCCACCCGGGGGGCCGATGATTGCAACAGCGCATGAGGGCGAAAGGCTGCCCCGACCCGACAGGCGGATGTGGTCAGCGATGTACGCGGACAGAAACCCTGCTCCACGCCCGGTTTTTGCAAAAGCTATCCAGGATGATCCGGATAACCACTGAATATCCAATGGCCCCGACGGGCAGGATGGCGCGGCACGTCCGGGGTTTTACGTCACGCCATTACCCGCTTCGTTTTCTGCCGGTGCAGGGTGGGTCACGGGCGTTTCATGTTCCCATTCCCGCATCGGCTCGATCAGGCGGATGGCCTTTTGTCCTGTGTGATTCCGGCCATGTGGCATGCCGCCATACCTGCCACATTCCGGGTCTTAATTACGCCTGCATATGCGTCGGAAACGCATTCAGGCGCATTTCAGGTCTCATTCAACAGGCGCGTAGCTGCCATCTTTGCGGTGTACCTCGTTCCCCGCGAGCGGCGGCGTGAATACACAGACCAGCAGCAGGTCGCTGCCTGTCGCGCGCAGGATATGCGGATCATTCTTGTTCAGTGCATAGATGGTGCCGGGACGGATGGGAAAGACCTTGCCGGTCTGCACGTCTTCCACTTCCCCTTCGCCTGAAATGCAGTAATTGGTTTCGAAGTGATTTTTGTAGTGCAGGTGCAATTCCGCACCCTTCTTGACGCGTGTTTCATGTACCGAATGACCCATGCCGTCATCACGCACGATCATGCGGCGGCTTTCCCAGCCCGGTCCCGAGGCATCACGTGCCGTGCCCGCGATTTCACTGGATGTGACAACTATCATGATTTTCTTCCTGTTCTGTTTTTACACTGGTTGATGCAGGGTGGCCGCCAGTGGTTCCAGCACGCTGGCCATGGCCAGGAGTGCATTGTCCGCACCCCGTCTTCCCGTCAGCATCAGGCCGACGGGAAATTTGCCAACCGGCAGTGAAATGCTTGGCAGATCAAGACGGTTGGCAAACTCGGTCAGGGAAAACGCATGCCGGTTGAGCGTGAGATAGGTCGCTTCATCCCGCAGGTCCACCACCTCTGGCGGCCAGAGCGGCACGGTGGGCAGGAGAAAACCGTCATACCCCGCTATTTCCCGGTCAAACCTGTCGCGGCAGGCGGACAGGGCGCGTAATGCCTTCATGTAATGACAGGCGGGATTGTCCCGTCCGTTCATCAGGCGTGTGGCCACGACCGGATCATACCGGTCGAAATCCGTTGCCAGATGGTCATGGTGAAGGGCATAGGCCTCCGTGCCAATGATCCGGCCCTCGGCCGCGATGCGCGCGCTGTCCGCGAGGCTGGTCAGCGGGACTTCCTCAATCGTGATTCCCACTCGCGTCATGGCGGTGACGCAGGCATTGAACAGGTCGCGTATGCCATCATCCACCCCCATGTCAGGCAGGCTGGCCGGAACCGCGAGACGGATGGCTGCCGGGTGGGGCAGGCTATCCATTACGCTGCCGGTAATGGCATGATCTGCCCTGCGGCATACCGCAACGGAAGTAGTGATCAGGCCCGGCACGTCAAAGCTGGTGGAAAGCCAGTGCATGCCATCCGTGCTGTAACGCCCCCGGCCGGGCTTGAAGCCGACCACACCGCAGAAGGCCGCAGGAATGCGCGCCGAACCGCTGGTGTCGGAACATATGGCCAGATCGCAATACCCCCGCGCCACCCCGACGGCCGCCCCCGAACTGGACCCGCCCGCAATCCTTGCCCCGGTCGGGTCAAGCGGGGTGCGTGGCGTGCCGAAATGCGTATTGACGCCCAGGGCGCCATAGGCAAACTCCGTCATGTTGGTCTGGGCCAGGAGCGTGGCGCCCGCCATGCGCAGCGTGTGGACAAGGGCGGCACTGCGTGTGGCTGGTGGTGTGTCCTGCAATACCTGTGAACCGCAACTGCTGACCCATCCATCGGTATCGAAACAGGCCTTGACCGTCATGATCAGGCCGGTAAGGGGCGGAAGCGCGCTGCCCGCCCGGGCCATCGCCTGCCAGTAGCCCAGTTCCGCGCGGGCGGCTTCATATCGTTCATTGAGGAATATGGCCTGGCCGGTCCAGTCCTGCGCGGCATGGTCGGCCATGGCCCGGTCAAACCCGGCAAGCCGGTCCCGCCATGTGTCTGGTCCGGGACTGTTGTGGCGCGCAATGGGGGGGACGGGTTGCGTATCCATTTTCTAGCCTTGGATCAGTGTGGTCAGCAGGACTTCGGCATCCAGCAGGTAGGCCAGAAGATGGTCGGCCGCGGCTTCGTACTGCCCGTCGGTAATCAGGTGATAAATCCGGATTTCACGTTTCACCCACGGTTCATGGAATGCCTGTTCGTTGCCAGTTGCGAAAATCAGGCGCAGCCGGGTCACCAGCAGCGCGAACATCTGGTCGAAAAACGGACTGTCATGCAGGGAGACGATGGCTTGGTGAAAGCGCAGGCTATGACGGGCGACCTGCGGCCACGCCCCGCCTTGCACGGCCTCTTCCATGTCACGGATGACCGCATGCAGGCCGTCCAGATGGATGGCGGAGACGGTGGTGCGGTTCCTGAGCGCGCCGGTCTCCACAACCCGGCGCACGACAAAGATGTCGTGGATATCCGCCCGCGTCAGTTTCCTGACGCGTACGCTCCTGTTCGGTTCATGTGAAACGAGACCCTGCTGGCGCAGCAGGTGCATGGCTTCACGCAGGGTATTGCGCGATACGCCGTGGGCGGCGGTCAGTTCCGCTTCGATCAGGCTTGCGCCGCTTGCCAGGCGGCCCGTCAGGATATCGTCCCGCATGGCATTCGCAACGCGCAGGAAGGCTGGTTCACGGTAGCTGTCGGCAGGCTGGCGCATGGAATGGACCGTTATCTTGCCCGGGGTTTGAAGATATCTAAACAGGATATGGACCGACCGTCATGCCGGGCCATCACACGGATCGGTCTAGAGGCATTTTTCTGTTCAACGAAATTGTTGAACAATCGAGCCTAGCATCCGGATAAAATTATTGTCAAATCATTATGAATGACGGAGTGGACGCCAGCAGACGCGCAGGCCGCCGCTTTCTTCCGGCTGCTGCCAGGCGGGACGCGTGGCACCACGGGCATCGCGGTATCCATGGCGTTTCCCGACGGGGTGGGGCCTAGCGCAGGAAGACCTTCGGCACGCCTTCACTGTTGAGACAGGAGGCCACCATCACACCAGTCCACAGGCATAGTGAGAGACTGGCCCCGATCTGGCCGCGCAGGGTAGGGCTGGCGTGACCCCGGAGTACCGGCAGGTAGACCGTGCGGTGGCACCACCAGGCATTGAGCATGGCCAGCATGATCAGCAGCAGTTTGGGTGTAAGATAGGCCCGGCTTCCGATATGTACCGGATCATAGAAGAACAGTACGACACCCGTGACCATGGCGATGGCGAAGCTGACATGCAGCGGCCGCACCATGAGCTGTGCCGCCGGTGCAAGCCTGCCCGTCATCCGGCGGTTGAGCATGCCAATATCAAACAGCATGTCCATACCGAAAAACAGGGCCATGCTCATGATATGCACAATGCGGATCAGGTAATGCACCGGCTGCAGCCAGAAATGCAGCATCCGGCTGTCCAGCGCGACAAGAACCTCATAAGGCAGCCGCATAAAGGCAAGAGGGTGGCTGATCATGGCGGGCGGTCTCCGTTACATCGGAGAGGGCATACCATCTGTTGACAATGATAACAATTATCATTATCAGATTTGACGAAATCAGCCGGTAAGGGACCTGTCGTCAGGTCATGATGTTACTATAAATCATAAATAAAACATATGCACTGACCTTCGCGCATAGAAATATGGAAACATTCAACATGAATAAAAAGCACATCATACTGGCGTTTCTTGCAGCGGCCCTGCCTGCGGGCGCTACCGTGGCGCAGGCGCGCGAATACCCCATTGGCGGCCCTGTTCAGGCCCATGACATGGAAATTGCATCCAGTTACCTGACGGGCATCATGGTTTCCCCCATGCCTGCGGGCATGATGGACAATACAAGGCCCGATACCATTCACCTTGAAACCGATGTCCATGCGACAGCGGACAATGTGTGGGGTTATCCCGATGGCGCATGGGTGCCCTATCTCGATATCGGCTATGCGCTGACGAAGGATGGCACATCATGGAAGGCGGAAGGCAGGATGCACTTCATGACCGCCAAGGACGGCCCCCATTACGCCGATAACGTGCAGATGGATGGCCCCGGCCGCTATACGGTCGTGCTGACCTATTCCTCACCCGAGCAGAACGGCTTCCTGCACCATGTGGACAAGGAAACCGGCACGCCGGGCTTCTGGCAGCCCTTTACCGAGAAGTTCAACTTTGCCTATCCGCAGAAATGATTTTCCAGCACGGAGCCTGACATGATGGGACGGATACCGGGCGGCTGGCGTACCCTGCTGTGCGGCATTGTCGTAGCGACGGGACTGACCGGCGGCCATGCCGCGCGGGCTGAAACCGTAACCGACCTTGCGGGCAGGACGGTGGAGATTCCCGCCGGTGTCCATCGCATAATACTGGGGGAAGGGCGGCTCATCTACGCCCTTGCCCCGCTGGAAAAGGACCATCTGTTCGACCGGGTCGTGGGCTGGCAGGGGGAGTTCCGCAGCGCCGATACCCAGAGTTATGATCAATACGTGGCAACCTTTCCGAAGGCGGCCGATGTCGCCCTGATCGGCAGGACCACGGCGGATACGGTCAGCCCCGAGCGTGTGCTCGACCTGCATCCCGATCTTGCGATCCTGACGGTATCGGGCCACGGGCCGGGGGCCGCGAGCGAACTGGTCTCGCAGCTTGAAAGCGCGCATGTGCCGGTCGTATTTGTCGATTTTCGTGCGGACCCGCTGCGCGATACCGTAAAGTCCATGCAGATACTGGGTACCGTCCTGCACCGTGAGGCCGAAGCGGCGGACTATCTTGCTTTCTACCAGTCACATCTCAAGCGCGTAACCGACAGGATCGCGTCGCTGCCCGTAACGCAGCGCCCCACGGTGTTCATCGAAATGCTGGCCGCCATGCGCGAAAGCTGCTGCCATACGGCGGGCAGGGGCAATATGGGCGCCTTCATCGAGGCCGCTGGCGGTCGCAATATCGCAGCCCCGCTGCTGCCGGGCTATATTGGCGATATCGACCTGGAAAAAGTGATTTCCGCCGACCCGGATGTATATGTTGCCGATGGCACCAAGGGGCCGAAGGCCAGTGGTCCGGGCGTACGCATGGGGGCGGAGGTAACGCCCGCGCTTGCGCGCACGTCGCTGCTGCACGTGATGGAGCGGCCTGGCATCTCCTCGCTGCGTGCCGTGACCGATGGCCATGCGTTTGGCATCTGGCATTCGTTCTATGATTCACCGTACAATATCCTCGCGGTCGAGGTGATGGCCAAATGGTTCCACCCCGACCTGTTCGGGGATGTGGATCCTGAAGCAACCCGGGAGGAACTCCATGCCCGCTTCTTGCCTGTCAGGCAGGAAGGGACGTTCTGGATCGGTGCGCGGCCGTAATGACAGCGCGCTGGCAGGAAATCCTTCGGGTATCAGCATGACGGGACTGTCCGATTACGCCCGGCAGGTGCGCGGTGGCTACCATGCGCTGCTGCGGCGCAGGCTGGGTATTCTTGCGGTTATTGCCGGATGTATCGCGGCATCGGTGATGCTGGATTTCTCACTGGGGCCATCGGGGCTATCGCCCGGGGCGCTGGTGCGGACAGTGCTGCACCCCCATCATGTTCCGGCAGGGCAGAGGGTGATTGTCTGGCAGATCAGGCTGCCCTGTTCGCTCATGGCGGTGTGCGTGGGCGCTGCACTGGGGCTGGCGGGTGCGGAAATGCAGACCGTGCTGGCCAACCCGCTTGCCAGTCCGTTCACGCTCGGGGTGTCGGCGGCGGCGGCCTTTGGCGCCTCTCTGGCCATCATCCTGCAATGGCGGCTGCCGGGCGTGCCGGATGCATGGGTGGTCTCGGCAGATGCATTTGTATTTGCCATCGGTTCGGTCCTGCTGCTCGACATGGTATCACGCAGGCGCAATGCGGGGACGGGCACCGTCGTGCTGTTCGGCATTGCGCTGGTCTTCGCGTTCCATGCGCTGGTGTCCCTGCTGCAGTTCGTGGCGAATGAGGACGCGCTGCAGGATCTTGTATTCTGGACCATGGGCAGCCTGACCCGGGCGACCTGGCCGAAGCTGGGCCTGCTGGCGGCGGCGTGCGTGGTGGTTGCGCCGCTTTCGTTGCGTGCCGCATGGAAGCTGACGGTCTTGCGCATGGGGGAAGAACGGGCCGCGAGCCTGGGCGTGGATGTACCCCGCGTGCGGCGGGGCGCGCTGCTGCGGGTGAGCATCCTCTCGGTCCTTGCCGTCTCCTTTGTCGGCACCATTGGCTTTGTGGGGCTGGTGGCGCCCCATATTGCCCGGCGCCTGCTGGGGGAGGACCATCGTTTCTACCTTCCCGGCAGCATGCTGGTGGGGGCGCTGGTCATGTCATTTTCCTCGATCGCGGCACGGAACCTGCTGCCCGGCGTGATCATTCCGACTGGAATCGTGACCGCGCTGGTGGGTATTCCGTTCTTTCTGGCCATTGTATTGCGCAGGCAGGGCCTATCCTGATGACCGGCCTGCATGCCGAACATGCATGCCGAACATGTAAGCGTGCGCTACGGCAGGCGTACTGTCCTGGACAATCTGGATGTCGGTCCGTTTCCCGCGGGGCGGGTCTCCGCGCTGCTGGGGCCGAATGGCAGCGGCAAGTCCACGCTGCTGCGTGCCATGGCGGGTCTTGGGGCAGCCACGGGGCGCGTGATGCTGGGGAGCGATGAACTGTCGCGCCTGCCGCATGCACAGCGCACGCAACGCTGCATCTACCTGCCGCAGGCGCTGCCCGCCATGGTGCACCTGCAGGTGCTGGAATCCCTGCTGGCCGCGCAGCATGCCACCGGCACGATGCCGGAGATAACCGCAGGGGACGAAATTGATGCCGCACTCCATATGCTGGACATATTCGGCATTGCCGATCTGGCCATGCGGTATATGGATGAACTGTCTGGCGGGCAGCGACAGCTAATGGGGCTGGCGCAGGCGCTGGGCCGTCACCCTGATGTATTGCTGCTTGATGAACCGCTCAGCGCACTGGACCTGCATCACCAGTTCGCGGTGATGGACATCCTGCGGCATGAGACCGCGCGGCGCAATATCGTGACGGTCATGGTACTGCATGACCTGAACATCGCCGTGCGACTGACGGATTATGACGTTATCCTGCGCGACGGCCGGATTATTGCCGCCGGTGCGCCACGCGATGTCATTACGCCTGACACGTTGCGCCAGACCTATGATATTTCCGCCCGGGTGGAAGCATGCAGTCATGGGCTGCCATATGTCATGGTGGATGGCCTGAACTGAGATCCGTGCATACCCGTGCGGAAGGGGTACCCGTGTCCCTCAAGCTACCATGCGGTCATCCGGCACATCGTTCCATGCCGGGCGCGCGTTCATGTGTGGACAGGGCAGGCGGATTGGGGCCTGCCCCGTTTTCCGTCGGGCAGGGACGGTAGTATTATCATCCTGCAGTTATGACAGGACGCGGTCATGCCAACATGGCGTCCGCACGCGTTGCTGGCGCAGATGGACACCCGGCGGCCTGGGCTGGTCCATGCCAGTATTGGTACATGCCATTCCTTTGCTGTATTCGCGCGTGTGGCCTGATGTAACATGGGGGCAGGTATGTGAAGGACGTATTGGTTATACCTCTTCCGGCATGGATATGCAGCGCCATCATGACGCCATCGGGGATGGGTCTATATACATAAAAATATGGACGAATGTATTGAACAGGCTGGATACCCCCAAATAATGGCGGCCTGCGTGTCACAGGATTGTTATTCCGTGGGAAGCCGCAGAGAATGTCGGCGCCCGTCCTGATAAAAGATCGGTACGGGAAGCGGGTTTATCTGCCCTGTGTGGAATAGTTTTGATATGGGGAACCTGCGCTTAAATAAACCGTATATTTTATATTTGATGCAGGCGTTTTTTCGTTTCCCCGTCCATGGTCCGGATGCTGGAGATGCCTTCGGGCAGATGCCATATTTTACCTGGGTCATTTCTGGATTAATGAAGATTCATTAATAATATTCAGTAAAATCAAAAGCCATCCCCGTCATTGTTCAGTGATTGTAAACGAAAAATTGCATATAAGAAGAAAGTGCGTTAACCAGAGCAGGATACTGGCGCGTGAACTGGCAGGTCATGCAACTCAAGCACGGTTCTGTGCAACCTATGTTAGAGAAAGATGCGCAGGTTCCTGTAATCGGGGTGGCATAAAAATACGGGCAAAATGCTTTATTGTGGTTGCATAATAGACGTATGATTATTACTCATAGGGAAGATGCGTCCCATAATGGCAATCGACTGAGGAAAGAACCGAAATTGGATAATAAAGATATTCCGCATACCGAACTGGTCTCCATGACGACGGAGATCGTCGCCGCGCATGCCAATCATAATACCGTTGCAATCGACCAGATCCCGCTTCTTGTCGAGACAGTCTATGCTTCGCTCAAGGGACTTGGTGCTGAAAAAGTGGTTGAGCCCGCGCCGCTCCAACCCGCCGTGCCGATCAAGAAATCCGTATTCCCCGATTACGTGATCTGCCTTGAAGACGGCAAGAAACTGAAGATGCTCAAGCGTCATCTTCAGACCGCCTATGGCATGACGCCGGAGCAGTATCGTGAAAAATGGGGCCTGCCCGCCAACTATCCCATGACGGCGCCGAACTATGCCGCGCATCGTTCCTCGCTGGCGCAGAAGATTGGCCTGGGCCGCAAGGTCGTTACCGCCCCGGAACCCGAAGTGGTGGAAGAGCCGCCTGCAGCAACCGAAAAGCCCGCACGCAAGACCCGTGCACGCCGCAAGAAGAACAGCCCCGAACTGGACGTGTAATCAATCGTCCCGACGACCCAAAACCCCGATCTGGCAACAGATCGGGGTTTTTTTATTCTGTAACGGATACACCAGTCCCGACATGGTCACGGTTCTTCATGCGGCGGAAAGGTGAAAGTAATTGATGACTGTTATGCCTTGCCGTGCATGACCGGACCTGCGGGTCATATCGCCACTTCGTGCCGGTTCGGCATGTATTGCCTGTCATACTTCTTATGCAGGAAATGCGTTTATGACCGTATCGTTTCAGGAATGATGCGGGACAAGGAATGCAGCCTTGCTTCCCGTGCGGGCATTTACGGATGATGTAAAAGCGGGCGACGCCTGTCTGTTAGATAATGTAAGCAGAAGCCGGTCACGCCATGTAACAGGTCCTGCCGTGCCAGATATGCGCCGCCCACGGATCGTGATACGACATGTGTCGTGCGATGATGGCAGCCAGCCCCGTCATGCCGGACGGCTGGCCTGCACCATTGATCGCACGGTTATCTGATGTCCGTGTCCTGTTCCTGCGGTATCAGGGCATGGTCCTGCTGTTATCGGTCCGGTCGGGTTCGGGCAGGGCATGATCCGGGTCCAGCGTGGCCTTGCGCACTGCGGCCCCCCCGGGAAAATCTATAGTAATATGGTCCGTAAGGTGCCAGCTTTCCGTGGGGATGACCTGCTCTGCATGCGTGCCATCCACATAGTCGAGACGCAGCAGGACCGGCAGCATGAGCCGCCCCTTGCTCCGCACGCCGACCTGCGTGCCCTGACGGGGGTCGTTACGGGTATAGGACAGGTCGGTCAGGGCATAATCAGGCCACCAGTTCTCGAAATACCAGCCGCGCCAGAACCAGCCCAGGTCCTCGCCCGCTTCGCTGTCCATGAAGCGGAAGAAATCCGACGGGGCGGGATGGCGAAAGGCCCAGACCTGTATATAGCGCCGGAATGCCGCATCGAACCGGTCGGGACCAAGTATCTGCTCGCGCAATAACATGAGCCCGTAAGCACTTTTGAAATAGGAAACGGAATGGCGGTATTTTTCCGACACCAGTTCCGATGGTGTCATCAGTGTCGGGGCCTGTGGGTCGGTCAGGACCGGTATGATGTCGTCCGCGGGCCTGCCGGTCTGTGGCGCGAATTCGGGATCCTTCTTCGGGGCATATTCACCGTTATTGAAATGCTGGGAAGCATAGGCATCAATGAAGGTATTGAAACCTTCATCCATGAACGCATTGCGTCGCTCGTTGCTGCCCACGATCATGGGAAACCAGTCATGCCCCAGTTCATGGGTGGTAATCCAGAACAGCATGGCGTCACGGTCCTGCCAGCCATCAAAGACAATGCCCGGATATTCCATGCCCGCGCCGTGGCCACCCACATTGATCGCATCCGGCCATGGATAGCCATACCACTGGCGGGAGAAATATTCGATTGCATGCTTCACGTATTCGGTCGACCGGTTCCATGCCTGCGGACCCACCCCCTCACGCGGGTAGACAGACATGGCCAGACGCGGCGCGGGCGGCATGCCGGGTGCGGGGCTGAGCGCGGGCAGGTCCATGCGCGCCGCATCCCACATGAAGGCGGGCGAGGCGGCAAAGGACACATCCCGCGTGTTTTCCATACGGAAATGCCACGTCTTTTCCCCACTTCGCGCGATGTGGCTGGTGGGGTCCGTCACATCCTGCGCGGTGCGGATCAGTACTGTCGTGTCGCTATGCGCCGCCTGCGCCAGGCGGGCCCGCTCGGTCGGGGTCAGGACTTCAGCGGGATTGAGCAGCGCGCCCGAACCGGCTACTGTGAAGTTCCATGGAACGGTAACCGTGTAGTCAAAATCCCCATAATCCAGATAGAACTCCTGTCCCAGATAGGGCAGCGTATCCCACCCCCTGCGAACGTCATATACGCTCATGCGCGGGTACCACTGCGCGACTTCATAAATGTCCCCGTCCCGGGTCGGGCTGACAGCAGTGCGGCCGCCCCACGGGCCGGGAATGGTGTGGTGCCAGCGGATGTGCAACTGAACCTTCTGCCCATGGGGCAGGGGGTTACCGGGCAGGGCAAGCTGCATGCGGGTATCGACGATGCGGGGCTGCAGGACGGTTTCATGCCCGTTGCGGATCAGGGTGACCTGCTCGATCACCGCGCCATCGGTGGTATGGGCATGGCGTTCGGGGTTGGCAAAGCTGGCGCGGGACCGGGGGCGGTAGATGTTCTGGTCGAGCTGGAGCCAGAGTTCATCCAGGCTGTCGGGGCTGTTATTGGCATAGGTAACCGTTTCGTCACCAGCCAGTACATGGGTGCCGGGGTCGATGCGGGCATGGATCGTGTAGTCCGCCCGGTTCTGCCAGTAATCCGGCCCGGGCATGCCAGAGCCGGAAACATAGCGGCTGGGTGCGTCGGGCAGCTGCACCGTATCGAATACCTGCCGCATGTCGATCGAACCGGCCTGCGGGCTATCCCCTGGCGCCGCATGGGCTACATTGCAGCCAGTCAGGCACAGGATGGTGACCAGTTTTCGATATGACATTCAGGCATCTCCGCTTGTTTGCGGGCCTGATACAGAACTGTCGGGCACCGCATGTAAAGCATAAATACCCGCTATGAAGGCGCGTGATCGTATTCAGATCACCTTCAGGCCCACGGTTACGAGGATGGCGGCCAGTACGACGCGCTGCACCCGGTCCGGCACGATCCCCACGCATAGGCTGCCCAGTATGATACCGGGAATGGAGCCGCACAGCAGCGAGACCAGCAGGTTCATGTCGATATCGCCAATCCACCAGTGACCCATGCCCGCAATGGCGGTCAATGGCACGGCATGGGCGATGTCGGACCCGACCAGCCGGCGGATTTCAAGACCGGGATACAGAAAGACCAGCGCGGCCATGCCGATTGCCCCGGCGCCCACGGATGACAGCGTAACCATGACCCCCAGAACGGCCCCCAGCAGCGTGGTCAGATGCCCGGTCGTGGTGGCGGAAAGGCGACCCGCCTTCTGCCGGGAGAGTGCCTGCAGACGATGGCGGAACAGCACGCTTGGCGCCGTGATGAGCAGGGCAATGCCAAGGGCCACCGATATGACATGCGTCACCTGCACGGACGGGCTGCCGGCCCGGTGCAGGATTGCGATTGTCATTACGGTAGCGGGTATGCTGCCCAGGGCAAGCCGCCCCACCACACGCCATTCCACCGACTGGCTGCGGCCATGGACCAGCGTGCCCACGGTCTTGGTCAGCGCCGCGTAAAGCAGGTCCGTTCCGACCGCAGCCTGCGGGTGGATCCGGAACAGCAGGATCAGCAGCGGGGTCATGAGCGAGCCCCCGCCCACGCCGGTCATGCCGACAAGGAAACCGACACCAAGGCCGGACAGGACATAAAGCAGGTTGATCGATTCTGGCAGGGACATGGGAGTGGGATCTCATGGTTCGGAAAACAGATGGACGGACCCGGCCATCAGGCCGCTGCCGGTGGATGTTCGATCCGGATCGAGCTATATCAAAATTGCACAAAAACAAAAGTATTTTATTTTGCGTAATGTTCGCAATTTATGTGGATTACGATATGGGTCTGGCTTTGTCGTTGATATAATTCCGGATTATTTAATCATAAAATATGTAAAATACAAAATGCAGACACGGCAGGCGCGTGAATGACACCATGCCGCCATGCATTTTTCAGATGATGGATCCATATGACGCTGCAGCAAGGGCCTGGCATTCCTGCAGGCGCCCGCATCTCCCGCATTGCGTCGGCCAGCACGATTATCCCCGCACCATGAGGTCAGTGCCGACGGGGCATATCGGCCCGAATGAACGGCCTCCTGTTACGATGGAATGGTTTTTTGACCCGGCTGTGGGGGTATCGTAACGTGACCTGCCATGCGGTATGGTGGAATACCCAGGTCGTGGAGCGTGGTGCGGGTGTCTCTCCTGTCATGTCGAATCATCGTGAGCCTGCCTGCCTGCCTGCTGGCGGTGGTGGCCGGGCTCATGCTGCTTGTACCGATGCAGGGACATGCGGGTGAGGGGATTGTGCTGTCACGGCAACAGGCACGGGCGCGGGCGGCGGCGCTGGACACGCTGGGACGGGACCTTTTTCATGACCCGCGTCTTTCGGCATCGGGGCGGATGGCCTGTGCGTCGTGCCATGCGGATGGCCACGGCTTTGCCCAGGCCAACGGGCTGTCCGTGCAGCCGGGCGGTCATCGGGCGGTACCATCGCTGAAATACCTGCAGGATGCGCCCCAGTTTACCGAACATTTCCATGATTCCGACGAGGAAGCCGATGAAAGCATCGATAACGGCCCCACTGGTGGCCTGACATGGGACGGACGGGCCGACACCGCCCAGGCCCAGGCACGCATTCCCCTGCTGTCCCCCTACGAGATGGCGAACACCAGCCCCGCGGACGTTGTCCGTCATGCGCTGGCGGCAGGATATGGTCCCCGGCTTGATGCACTTGCATACGCATCACCCGATGTGGATGCGCGCTTTGCCCTGATTGCCGAAGCTCTTGCGACCTACCAGCAGGAGGAACGGCTCTTTTACCCCTATAGCAGCAAATACGATGCGGTGCTGGCGGGCAGGGCGCAGCTCACCCCGCGTGAGGCACGTGGCCTGCGCCTGTTTGAGCAGGCAGACAAAGGCAATTGCGCGTCCTGCCATATCAGCAGGCCGGGCCATGACGGCACGCCCCCGCAATTTACCGATTATGGCCTGATCGCACTCGGGGTGCCCCGCAATCAGCAGATCATCCTGAACCGTGATCCCGCCTATTTTGACATGGGCCTGTGCGGTCCCGACCGCACGGACCTGACCGGGCATGGGGAATATTGCGGGCTGTTCCGTACCCCTTCACTCCGTAATGTGGCGACGCGGCGGGTGTTCTTTCATAACGGGGTGATCCACTCCCTGCGCCAGGCCGTGGCATTCTATGCGTTGCGTGATATCCGGCCGCAGATGTGGTATCCCACCGGGACGGATGGCGCGGTACGCATTTATGATGACCTGCCCGCCCGCTACCACGCTAACATCAACATAGATCCGCCTTTTGGCCCCCGGCCAGGAAACCGGCCCGCCCTGTCGAACGATGAGATCGATGCCATTGTCGTCTTCCTGCATACCCTGACGGACGGGTATCATGCGCAGCAGGACGGCAGGCGCCATGGCTGATGCGGGAAGAGCCGTTGAACCGGGATGACTGCCAGGCAGTTCCGCGGGTTCCGGGCGCGGATCATGCATGGCTTTGCGGACCGCGGCATGACGGTTATGCCACAGGGTCTGGATTTCATCGGGTCAGGCCGATAGTGTGAAAAACCGATGGTTCTGGGAGAAGGCGGCGTAATGCTACAGATAATCCGGCAGATCAACGAAGGCCGCACGCTGCTGATGAATGCTGGCGTGTTCCTGTGCGTTGTCGCCATGCTCGGGCTGGCAAATCTGTTCTGCCGTTTCGTGCTGCATGCCGACCTGTCCTACCTCATGCCGTGGCTGCTGGGCGGGGCGGTACTCTATGTGTTCGGACCGCCGCTCGTACTCTGGCTGCTGACAGGCAGGTCATCGAGGCTGTGAAGATGCGGTATGTAACATCTGTCGTGTCCCTACCGGCAGGACTACGAATGCTGCGCCCATTCATTTAACTGGTCGACCACGGCCTGCCCGGACAGGGTGCGGGCATTGCCCAGTACAAGCGCCTTGTCCCTGTTCACAAGCTGTCCGGTGGGCGTCAGTACTAGTACGGCCGGGATGGCGCTGACGGTTACGCCATATGTCCTGGCAATATCCGCGTTGCTGTTGAAGCGTTCACCTTCAGCCGTCGGTATTTCTGCCGCTGCTGCGCGATCAACATTGATGGTGACGACAACAAAATGCTGCTGTACCCATGCGGCCACGGCAGGCTGCGCCAGTACGCCCGCCAGGATACGGCAGTCGGGGCACCAGTTGGCGCCAAAATCCAGCAGCACGTTGCGCCCGGTCTGGCGTGCCTGCCGGAATGCGGCATCAACCGATTGCCGCGCCCCCGTTGCCGGACCATAGGGATGGGAAACCGGCACAATGGGACCCGGACCAAAAGCGGGGGCTGGGGCAGCCTGTGCCACGGGCGCGGCGTACCCCAGCGCAAGGCACAGGGCCGCCATCAAACCCGTCTTGTGAAGTGAATTCATGGATATCTCTCCCGCATGGTTCTGATTTGCGGCTGGAGGGCAGAAACATTTCCTGTAGCGGGCACTGATCCATCCGGTCCGGGCGGATCAGGCCGTGTGCCAGATTACCCATGTGGTGCCATAAAATCATCATGAAAAAATGTAGTATATTAAAATAATCATAAAAAAATGTTTTTTGATGCCATCTTTCCACAGGCCCGTGCGGTGGGCGGCTCCTGGCCGGTTTATGGTTTCGTGCGGTATGGTAATGGCGGGCCGGGCTTCTGCGCTTCATCTGTTCTGGCTACTTTGTGACAGGACGGGACGGCTGTCACGCGCCGGATTTCCCTCTCACCGTGGGTCAGTTCAAAAATATCGGCCCGCAGATGGACAGGGCGCGGATGCAGGATTATTGAAGCGCAATGTCTTCTGTCCCATCCCCCCGTACCGTGCGGCTCGGCATGGATTTTGGCACGACCAACACCGTTGTGGTCCTGCTGGATGCGCAGGGCAGGCCGCATCCCGTGCATTTTTCCTTTCCCCATCATGCCGTGTCGGAAACCTGCCGTACCCTTCTGTGCCTGTGGCAGGAGGAAGAGCGGGTCGGCCGCCCGGTCATGCATGAGGCGATCGGAGCGGCGGCGATTGACGCCTATCTGGAAGATCCGGCGGAAAGTCGGCTGATCATGTCCATGAAGTCGTATCTGGCGCAGGCATCCTTTCGCCAGACACGGCTGCTGGGTCAGGTCATGACGCTGGAAATGCTGGTCGCCCGCTTCCTGTCCTGTCTCATGCGTACGCTCCAAATCGATCCGGCCACCGTTACGGCAACAGTGGGCCGCCCCGTGCATTTCGCGGGGGAAGGGGCCGATGATGCCTTTGGGGAGCAGCGCCTGCGCGACGGATTTCTGGCGGCGGGGTTTGGCGAGATCAATGTCGCACTGGAACCCGAGGCCGCGGGCTGGCACTTTGCCCAGCGGCTGGATGCGCCCGCCACGGTGCTTGTGGGTGACTTTGGCGGCGGCACGAGCGACTTTTCCATCCTGCGCTTTGATCCCGCCGCACCGCGCAGGGCCGAACCGCTGGGCCATGCCGGCGTGGGTATTGCGGGGGACCAGTTCGACTACCGCATCATCGACCGGGTCATCGCGCCGGCACTAGGGCGTAACAGCACGTACCGGGTCATGGGGGGGCAGCCGCTGCCGGTCCCGGCCGAATGGTATGCAAGCCTTGGCCGCTGGCATCGGCTGGCGCTCATGCGCACACCACAGACACTGCGCGACATGGCAGATGTAGCCCGTACCGCTTCCGAACCGGAAAAGCTGCATGCGTTCATGAACATCATCGATGAACAGCAGGGGCAGGCGCTTTACCGTGCCGTGGGGGCGGCAAAGCGCGAACTGTCCACCGCCGGGCGCACCGTGCTGAATTACGTGCACCGTGACGTGCATATTCACCGCGAGATTACCCGCGCGGAATTCGAAAGCTGGATCGCCCCCGACCTGCAACGCTTTGATGATGCAGTAGGGATGGCACTGGAACGTGCCAGCCTGCCTGCCAGCGCGATTGACCGCGTGTTCCTGACGGGCGGCACATCTTTTGTGCCCGCCGTACGCAACCTGTTCGACCGGCGCTTCGGTGGCGATCGGGTCGATACGGGCAACGAATTCGTATCGGTGGCCGAAGAGCTGGCCCTGATGAACGGTTAGGGCGGCCGGGCTGCGGGCAGCGCGTTCCAGGCATGAAAAACACAGGGGGCGACGCGTCGTGTAAACGCGTCGCCCCCTTTGGCTTCTGGCTGGGGTGCTACCCGCTGGCGGGTCACGCCTGCGGTTCAGAACTGTGCGGAAACCGAACCGAAGAATTCACGCGGTGCGGCTACGTACAGGTTTGCGTTGTCATCGCCGCTGACACTTGCGGCGCCATAGATACCGCCGATGTAGTTCTTGTTGAACAGGTTGGTGATGCCGAACGTGGCCTTGATGTTCTGGGCAAATCCGACCTTGCCGAAGTTGTAGCTGCCGTTGAGGTTGGAGGTCCAGTACGCGGGGATGTACTCGTCGTTGGTGTAGGTCATCGCCCGGCGGCTGGTATAGGTCACGTTGAAGTTGAACATGGCCCGGTGCCAGTTATAGGTCAGGTTCGCCTTGTACATGAACTTGGGGTAGTAGACCTGGTGCTTGCCCTTCAGGCTGATGCTGGTCCCGGCATTGGCAATGCTGCCTTCGTAAACCGCATTGTTCCAGCTGAAGCTGTTGGAGATTTCCAGCCCGTGCACGGGGCGGATCACGCCCATGACATCGGCGCCGTTCATGGTTTCACGCCCGACATTCGCCACGGCACCAAAGGTATTGCCGGTGGCGCCTTCGGTCACGGTTGCAATACGGTTGTAGTAGTCGGTGTGATAGAAATCGACGCTGCCGCTGAACAGGTTGGAATTGTAGCGGTATCCCACGACATAGTTCCATGTCCGTTCGGGCTTCAGGCTGTTCTTGTTGGCATCGAACACCGACTGCGCGGATATGGAAGAGGAGCCAAGCCCGCCCCAGATGGTGCCGGAACTGCTCTGCTGCCCGTAATCATAGGCGCGCATGTTTTCCGCGATATCGAAATACACTTCATGGTGGTCTTTGAAGTGATAATCGAAATTGAAGTGGGGCAGGAAGGCATTGGCCGCCGTCATGCTGCCCGATGCGGGATGGCTGTAATATGTGTTCCAGTTGGAATACAGCGCGGTGTTATCGACCTTCGTGCCACCATGCGTATCCTGCAGCAGCGAACGGAACCCGGCGCTGACCGTCATGCCCGGAATGATGTGATACGTGTCCTGCAGGTAGAACTGGAACGTGTTGGTATTGAATGAATCCGAGTACCATGTAGCCGCTTCAGATGACTTGAAGGCGCCAAGCGAGGGGTGTGCCGCATCCACGCCATCTTCATACATGCGCATGGGATAGTTGAAGGAATTGTTTTCGTACCAGATGCCGGTCTGGATGTCGTTGTCATGCACCTTGATGTTGAAGCTCTGGGTAAAGCCGATACGACGGACATCGGGGTGACCGGCTTCAAGCGCCATGTCAACACCGCTGGTGGGTGATCTCAGGAAGGGATTGCTGCCGTTATAGTCACCGTTGGAGACATGCGCATAGCCGACCGTTTTGGATGTCACGTTGTGGAACAGCTCGAACTCACCCGTGATGGCGGACAGGTAGTTACGCTGTGACTGCGTGCCATCATAGGCATAATCGCCAATCTCGTCCGGTGTCAGGATACCCTGCAGACTGGCGGGAACGGTACCGACCTGGGCGTTCTGCGCGTATTCCTTGGCCAGGGCGTAATTGGGCTTGAGGTATGTGGCGTCACGCCCCATTTTCCGCCAGATGTTCTTGGTCAGGCCCATGTAGTTGTACTGGGCAAAATCCGAATAATCGAAAATCGCGGTAATCTTGCCACGGTCGCCCACCGGCTGGACCAGCTTGAAGTTGGCCTGCAGTTCCTGCTGGTCGCCATAGCCTTTCCACAGGTTCTGGTCGGTGCGGGCGAAGGAGGCATAGAACTTGGTGCCGGTCGAATTCAGTACGCCACTGTCCACGCGTGCAAAGGTACGGAATGCGTTGTAGCTGCCGAATGTCTGGCCAATGCGCCCGCCCGCCTTGTTCCTGGGGTCGGATGAGGTATAGGTCAGTGCGCCGCCCAGCGTCTGGGCCGATGGCGTGTCCAGCGCTCCGGCACCCTGGGACACGGTCATGCCGGCCACGTTTTCCTGGATTTCCATCTGGTCGACACTCAGGCCATTCCAGTTATGGAAACCCTGCCCGCCCATGGGGATGCCATCGAGCGTCGCACCCAGCTGTGACTGGTTGAAGCCACGCACATAGAGCGTGTTCGCCACCGTATCGAGGCCGAATGCGTCATCCGAAGCAAAGTTGGCCCCCGGGGTGGTCAGGGCCAGGATCTGGTTCGGGCTCGTGCCCTCGACAAAATGATCCATCTGCTCGCGCGTTACGGCCTGCACTGCATTATGGGTGCGTACGCGGCCCACGCTTACACGCAGGTTTTCCGGCGTGGCGGATGCCGCCACGGGGCCTGTATCATGGCGGGGCTGCGCGCGTGTGGCGGTCCGTGCGCGGGCTGGTGCCGTATTGGCCCGGTGGGGGCGGTGCGGCGCTGGCGTGGCCGTGGTGTCATCCGCCTGTGTCGCAGCGATTGCGGCAGGCCCGACAGACAGAAGCCACACGAATGCGGATCCTGCCAGCAAGGGGCGCCGAGCCAGCCGTCGTCTTTCCTGCCTTGTGGTATGTGGCATCAAAGGAACTTCCCGATCGCACCTGACGGCACGGAACGTGCGGGCACGTTCATGTCCGTGTCGTCATGTTGTTGATATTCACACCGCGCGGGATGGATGACGTAAATGCCGTGTTCATTCTTCCCCCCGGACAGCCGGGGCGGTTCGGCCGCCGGCTGCTGCAATGTGCTTTCCATTGCGTTTCATTACAGTATCCGAAAGGAAAAGATTCAATGCTGAAAAGGAAACGTACCACATGTCAGTATTTAATGTGGTTCAAAAGCAACAGATAGTATGTTTTATTTTAAAGTAAAGTTTGTTTACGGCTAAATTGTATACCATATTCATATTGCACGAAAAAAATTAGGCGACACGGATTATTTTTATATATTCCAAAATCCCGGTTTGTGAATTTAATATTATATCTTTGCGACAGGGGTTGACGAAACATAAAGCCCAAACTGCGCAGGAGAAGACTAAACATTAAGGGAATCGGTCTATTATGCATGGCAATATATCCATGTAATCGGGACCCGCGAGCGAATGAAAAAATGAAATGTGATCACTGCCGCCGCAACCGTGGTGTCAGGGTTCGTCCGTCATCATGCGCGTAATGCGCAGCCTGAGCCGGGATGGAATGCGGCGGGCGGAGAACGTTTTATTTCTTGTTATGTTAAGTTGAATAAAACCGAAACGGTTACGGGCCCGTCCAGATGTAAAAAACGTTACGATACTGCTCATGTCCGCATGGTTTCATGGTGGTGGCGACGACTGTCCGGCCGTGGCGGTCGTGCCTCCGTGGATCGGATACTGTACTTTTTTACTGTCAGCCGGCTTGGGAACAGGTCGGGAGCATGTATGATCAGGGGCAGCATAAATAATACCGTCTTGGTCATTGTGGAGTGGTACTGAAGTGAAACGGCTTTCCTGGCGGCGCCTGCCGTCACTGGCGATCATGATGGTTGCGTGCGTCTCCTCCGGCGCACTGGCGGCTCAGGCCCCTGCGGCTGCGGATACTTCATCGCTGAGCGTACAGACCGGGAGCGATATTCCCGCACAGGTGACTTTTCCCACCGCCGCACGCAACTATATCAAGCGCGACGTGATGATCCCGATGCGCGATGGTGTGAAACTGCATACGGTCATTGTCATCCCCAGAGACGCGGCCAATGCCCCCATGCTGCTGACGCGTACGCCCTATCATGCCTCCCAGCGTGCCAACCGTATCCCCGACGCACCCGATATCCGCTCCATCCTGCCACAGGGCGATGATGCGTTTGTCGAGGCGGGCTATATCCGCATATTCCAGGATATCCGGGGCAAATACGGGTCGGAGGGGGATTATGTCATGACCCGTCCGCCCCGTGGCCCGCTCAACCCGACAAAAACCGACGAGACCACCGATGCGTGGGACACGATCGAATGGCTGGTCCACAACGTGCCGCAAAGCAACGGGCGCGT
This sequence comes from Komagataeibacter sp. FNDCF1, assembly GCF_021295335.1. Taxonomy (NCBI): domain Bacteria; kingdom Pseudomonadati; phylum Pseudomonadota; class Alphaproteobacteria; order Acetobacterales; family Acetobacteraceae; genus Komagataeibacter; species Komagataeibacter sp. FNDCF1. The sequence continues at coordinate 485,458 of NZ_JAIWOT010000001.1, forward strand.
GGGTATGCTCGGTTCCTCCTACGAAGGCTTCACGGTGGTCATGGCGCTGCTTGACCCCCATCCGGCACTGAAGGTAACCGCACCCGAAAGCCCCATGGTCGATGGCTGGATGGGCGATGACTGGTACCATTACGGCGCGTTCCGTCAGGGGGGGCTGGATTACTTTACCGACCAGATGACCATGCGCGGCGAAGGCAGCCCCATCCCGCGTGTCGATCATGATGACTACACCAATTTCCTCAACGCGGGTTCGGCGGGTCAGTTCGCGCATGATGCGGGGCTGGACCAGTTCCCGTGGTGGCAGCGCATGCTGGCCCACCCGGCCTATGATGCATTCTGGCAGCAGCAGGCGCTTGACCACCTGCTGGCCCGGCGCAGGGCCAGCGTGCCGATGCTGTGGGAACAGGGACTGTGGGACCAGGAGGACATGTGGGGCGCGATCCATTCGTGGCAGGCGCTGCAGGCGGCAGGACCCGACGTGCCCAACGTGCTGGTCATGGGGCCGTGGCGGCACAGCCAGGTGAACTATAACGGGTCGGCCCTGGGGCCGCTGCAGTGGAATGGTGATACCGCATCGCAGTTCCGTCACGACGTGCTGCGCCCGTTCTTTGACCAGTACCTGCGCCCGGGTGCGGCCCCCGTTCACCTGCCGCAGGCCATCATCTACAACACGGGTGAAAACCACTGGGATTATATCGACCAGTGGCCGAAGGCGTGCGAGGCACACTGCACCCATCCCCTGCAACCCTTCTTCATGCAGGCGGAGCATGGGCTTTCCACCCGCAGGCCCACCCAGTCCGTGCAGGGTGGGCAGGGGATGGATCAGTACGTATCCGACCCGGCGCACCCGGTGCCCTTCGTGCCACGCCCATTTGCCTTCCCCACCGATTCAGACCGATGGAAGGCATGGCTGGTGCAGGACCAGCGCTTTGCCGAAAGCAGGCCCGATGTGCTGACCTATGAAACCCCGGTGCTGACCGCGCCCGTCAGGGTAAGCGGCGTGCCGGTGGCCGATCTGTACGCGGCAACGACCGGGTCGGATGCCGACTGGGTGGTCAAGGTGATTGATGTCAATCCGCCGACCACTGCCGACCGCCCCGAAATGGGGGGGTATGAACTGGCAGTTTCCATGGATATATTCCGTGGCCGCTACCGGCAGGGTTTTGACAGGCCTGCGGCCATAACCCCCGGCGCGGTCATGCAGTACCGCTTCACGCTGCCTGCGGTGAACCATGTGTTTGAACCGGGGCACCGGATCATGGTCCAGATCCAGTCCAGCCAGTTCCCGCTTTATGACCGTAATCCGCAGAAATTCGTCCCCAACATCCTGCAGGCACGCAGGGAGGACTATATCACGGCAACCCAGAGCATCTACCGCGACCCGTCGCATGCCACGGCGGTATGGCTGCCGGTGGTGCCCTGAGCGCTGCACGATGGACGACCACACCGGTAAAGCCGGCCTGAGCCCCGCAGGCCGGTCCGCTGCCTTCCACGTCGTGCTGGCGATAGAGATATGGGAGAGATTCGGCTTCTATGGCATGCAGGCGATCCTGCTGCTGTACATGATCCAGAAACTGGGCATGCAGGATACGCAGGCCAACATGCTGTGGGGCAGTTTTGCCGCCATGACCTATGCCGCCCCGGTTGTGGGCGGCTGGCTGGGTGACCGGGTTCTGGGGTCGCGGCGCACGATGGTGGCGGGCGGTATCGTGCTGGCGGCGGGCTACCTGCTGCTTGGCATGATGAGCGGCACCGCGCATGCCCTGTTTGCAGGCATGGCGATCATTGCGGTGGGCAACGGCCTGTTCAAGCCCAATTCGTGCAACATGGTGAACATCATATACCGCGGGCAGGACCGGAAGCTGGATGTGGCGTTCACGATTTACTACATGTCGGTCAATATCGGTTCCACGTTTTCGCTGTTTCTTGTCCCCCTCGTGCAGCAGTCCTATGGCTGGGGGGCGGCTTTCATGTCCTGTGGCGCGGGGCTGGCGCTGGGTGTCGCGGGGTATTTCATCCGCCACCGGCGGCTGGGGACTGTCGGCACCATCCCCGATTTTCGGCCCGTCCCCTGGCGGCACGGGCTGATGGTGGCCGTGGGCGCGGCGGTGGTGGTCGCGCTGATGGCGCGCGTTTTTGCTTCCGCCTCCATACAGGGGGTGCTGGTCATCGCATCCGGCGTGGTGATCATGCTGGCATGGGCGGGCGTGTATGCGCGGGCCGCAGCGCATGAGCGGCCGGGGCTACGGATCATGTTCCTGCTGACGTTCGAGGTCGCGCTGTATTTCGTGTTCTACCAGCAGATGGTGACATCGCTGACCCTGTTTGCGCTGCGTAACGTGGGCAAGGAATTCACGCTGTTCGGCCTGCATCTCTTTTCCATGTCGGCCGGACAGTTCCAGGCGTTCAACCCGCTATGGATCATGCTGGGTACACCCCTGCTGATCATGATCTACAACTGGCTGGGGCGGCGCGATGCGGATATTGGCATCGCGGGGAAGTTCGTCATTGGCTTTGCCTGCGTTACCCTTTCGTTCCTTGTGTGGTGGCTTAGTGCGGTACTGGCTCCTTCCAGCCATGTCTCGCCATGGGTGATGTTGCTGGGGTACGGCCCGCTTTCGGTCGGGGAACTCATGATCAACAGCCTGGGGCTTGCGGCCATTGCGCGCTATGTGCCCGTGCGGATCAGCGCGTTCATGGCTGGGTGCTATTATGTGCTGATCGGGTTTGCCATGTATGTTGGCAGTATCGTCGCGAACATGGCGGCGGTGGACAATGCACAGGGACTGGACGCGGCCCGGACGCTCCTGATCTATGGCGCGCTGTTCCGGACGCTTGCCTTCATGGCGGGCGGGGCGACTGTTGTGTTCGCCCTCCTGCTGCCGGTGGTCCGGCGGTGGGAGCAGGCCAACGCCTGCGCCCGGAAGCAGGCATGACCATTCCGAAGCAGGGACGGGCATGGTTTTCATAAAGGTGTAACCCGCCCACCGCCTGCCTGTGCTAAGGGTGCGCGATGAGATGGATCTGGATGGCGGCGGCCCTCATGCTGGCCTGCGTCGCGGCTGGCACGGTAATGGCGGACCCGGACCCCGATGTGCTGTGGCATATCGTGCATGAACGCTGCGATGTGAAGCACCGGGCCCGGCCTGCCAGCGGACCGTGCGAGGAGACGGATCCACGCGCGGGCTATGCCGTGCTGAAGGACCGGGTCGGGGCCACGCAGTATCTGCTGATTCCGACACGGCGGATAACCGGCATGGAAGACCCCGCGATCACGCGTGGGGATGCACCCGATTACCTGGCCTATGCTTGGCGGCAGACCGTGCGGGTGAATCGGCGGCTGCCCCGTGCCCTGCCACCCGAAGACCTGTCCCTTGCCATCAATTCGGCCTATGGCCGCAGCCAGAACCAGCTGCATGTGCATGTCGACTGTATCCGGCCCGATGTAAAGGTGGCGCTTCACTGGGCGCTTCCCCGTCTTGGTCCCGGCTGGACGGTACTGCCGCTGGACGGGCATCCCTATCGCGCCCGCCTGCTCACGACACCTGGGCTGGCCGGCGTGCGACCGCTGCGCATGCTGGCGCGCGGGATGACCGATCCCGCGCACGAAATGGGTCGGCATACGCTGGTGGTCGTCGGTATTGTCCTGCCCGGCGGCCAGCCGGGTTTTGTCATGCTTGATGACCGCGCGGACCCGGATGCCAGTGACCGTGCATCGGGTGAGGAACTGCAGGACCATAGCTGCAGGATTCAGGAATTCCCCTGAAAGGCGGCCCCGGCCGCCAGCAGGAGCGCCTGCTGCCGGGCAGGGCTTTTCAGGATGGGTGGGGAATTAGGTGACGTTCACATTTTCCTGTAGTGTCATAACATAGAACCGGGGCAGGGGATCAGTCGTTTCACAACCCTGTTCCTGCGGGCAGGCGGGTTGCATGCACGCTTCCCCTGACCTGTGCCGTCCTTATCCACCAATCAGGGAAACATACATGTCTGGTGTGCATCTTCCATTTTCGGGAAAAGTGGCGCTTGTTACCGGTGCTGCTGGCAATATCGGCCTGGCGACCGCAAAACGGCTGGCCACCATGGGCGCGGACCTGGCGCTGCTTGACCTGGACCAGGCCAAACTGGAACAGGCGCGCGCAGGGCTGGACGGTCATGACGTACGCATTACCATCCATACCTGTGACGTAACCGACAGTGCACAGGTAAAGCAGTGTGTCGATACGGTTGTGAGCGAACTGGGACAGATCGATTTCCTGTTCAACAACGCGGGCTACCAGGGGGCCTTCGCGCCGGTGCAGGACTATCCCGATGCCGATTTTGCCCGTGTGCTCCAGATCAACGTATGTGGTGCGTTCCATGTGCTCAAGCACGTGGGCGGGCATATGGTCACGCGTGGCTTCGGGCGGATCGTCAATACCGCGAGCATGGCGGGCGTGCAGGGGCCGCCGAACATGGCGGCCTATGGTGCGTCCAAGTTCGCCATGGTCGGCCTGACGGAAGTCGCGGCCAAGGACCTTGCGCCATACAACATCCGCGTCAACGCCATAAGCCCCGCGTTCATGGGGCCGGGGTTCATGTGGGACCGGCAGGTGGAACTGCAGGCCAAGGCGGGAAGCCAGTATTTTTCCACGAACCCTGAAGAAGTCGCGCGCCAGATGATCGGCAGCATCCCCATGCGGCGCTACGGCAACATTGACGAGATCCCCGGCGTGGTGGCCTTTCTGCTCAGTGATGATTCCAGTTACATGACCGGGGTGAACCTGCCGATTTCCGGCGGGATCTGATCCATCCGGTCATGCCGCGCATTCAGAACGCGGCGCAGACCGCCGTAACCACCAGCCCGACGGACTGCTGGGCAAAGCGCTGGCGATAGGCCTGCCGGATGGCGTCAAGCCGCGCCGGGAGGTCTGCCGTGGCCGGGGTCACGATCCATACGATACGCGACGGTTCGTGGCTGACCTGCCCGCCTGTCCGGTCCTGCCACTGACCATCCCCCCGCAGTACTGTCAGCCCGGCGGGAAAGCGCGGGGTAATGACCTGCCGTACAAACGTGTTCCATGCATGCGTGCCAATGCGCCCGCCCCCATCGGGGCGACGCAGGCCGAACAGAAGGGTGATTTCAAGTTGTGGCGTCGCTTGCAGCCCCGTGCAGGACACGGACTGCGCGGGCATGGTGGCGTCAGGCATTCGCGCCTGGCAGGACTGGGTGGCCGGACCGGCCAGCCCTGCCAGCAGTGCAATGACGGGCATGCCCCGCAACATCCGTATGAAGCGGGAAGAAGACATGCCTGCTGCTGCCATGACCGTGTTTTCCTTGCGTACCGTCGTGGATGATCATGGAGCAGGATAATGGCCCCGCGGGGCCCATGCCAGTTCCGGCTGGCTCAGAGTGTCTGGCGCAGGGCCAGTTCCCCCATCTGCCGGGCGCGTCCGGCAGCCACCACGCCGACCCGGCGTGCGCCCTGCCATTGTGTGGCCAGAAAATCGAAACTTTCCAGATCCCCCTCGATCGTGACCCGGTCAAAAGGTTCCTGATAGCCGACATATTCCAGCTTGCGCCCGAACTGCAGGGTCCAGAACCATGGAATGGTGGCAGGGGGCGTGGTGCGTTTCATGATCGTACCGGCCGCGATGCGTCCGTGCATCTGTGCGGTACGCCAGTGCTCGATACGGATCCGCACGCCCTGGTGGATGAAACGCGCCACGTCCCCCGCGGCATAGACATGCGGGGCGGCCTGCATCGTACCGTCCACATCTATGCCGCCATCCGGCGTGCGGGCCAGTCCGGGGGCGAATTCCGTGGCGGGCCGAACACCCACGCCGGTCACGACCAGATCGGCGGCAAGGCGGGTTCCGTCATCCAGCACCACGGACAGCCCGTCTGCATGGCGGTGGATGCTGGCAGCACGGTGACCGCCCGCATACGTCACGCCCTCCTGCGTGTGCAATGCGTGCAGGCGGCTGCCGATCTCCCGGCCCAGCATCTTCTCGAACGGTACCGTGTCGGGGGCCACCACCGTTACTTCTGCACCCGCCATGCGCAGCGCCGCCGCCGCTTCCATGCCAATAAAACTCGCGCCACATACCACGACATGGCGGCCGGTATGGTCGGCACCCGCCACAATGGCCCGGGCATCGGCCTGCGTCCGCAGCATATGCACACCCGGCAGGTCATGGCCCGGCACCTCCAGCGTGCGCGGCTGGCTGCCGGGGGCGAGTATGACGTGGTCGCCCGTCAGCTGCCGGCCGTCAGCCAGGCTGAGGGTGCGGGTCGGGGCATCGAACGCGGTAACGGTGGTGGTCAGGCGCGTGATGTCATGGGCCGTGTAGAAATCGGGTGCGCGCAGGGGCGGGGCCCTGTTTCCTTCCTCCTTGCCAGCCAGTACGGTCTTGGTCAGTGCCGTGCGGTCATAGGGCGGGGTGGCATCGCGGCTGATCATGGTAATCCGGCCGGCGAAGCCGAATTCCCGTAGCGAGACAGCAGCCGTCAGCCCTGCGGCCCCTTCACCCACGATCAGTACATGCGCATCCGGGGCACGGGGGGCGGGTGTCTCGGGCGGAATGGCCTGCAGTTGGACCTGGATGCGCCCATCACGCGCGCGGACCGGATAGCGGGGCAGGGGATCAAGGGCCACCGGGGCAAGCAGATGGCCGTCGGTCGTGTCAAAGACGGCCTTGTGCCATGGGCAGACCAGCCTGCCCGCGCATAGCGTACCCTGTTCCAGCGGTGCGCCCTTATGCGGACAGGTGGCGGAGAAGGCCCGTATCCCATCATCCTGCCGGATCATGAGCACCGGTGTCCGCCCGACCGTGATGCGGTGTGGTGTGGCCGTATCCAGGTCCGCCAGTGCCATGGCATCGTGCCAGGCTGCCGGATCGGGCGGCACGGCAGCAACCGTGGTGGGGGAACGGGTGGCGGTACCAGCCTGTGGCATGGCGCTTCTCCTGCTTTCCGTGGCCGGGCAGGACGCCAGTCCCGCACCGGCCGGGTGGAAGGGACATCTGCACCCAATACGTGAAAAGGCGGGAAATGTTCCCGCCTTTGCATCATTCCCCCGTGGCCCGGTGCGTGAACCGGGCCGGCATGGATGGCTTCATGCCTTTATGGGATAGAGCGCGCACAGCTTGTTGCCGGTCGGGTCGCGCAGATAGGCCAGGTACAGGTCGCCCGTAGGCAGGTGGCGGATGCCTGGCGGGTCTTCACAGGTCACGCCGCCATTGGCCACGCCAGCCGCATGCCATGCGTCGACCGCCTGTTCGGAACTGGCGGCGAAGCCGATCGTGCCGCCATTGGCCGCCGTGGCGGGCTGGCCATCGACGGGTGCGGTCACGATCAGGCGGCCGTTTTCGGTCATGTAGCGCAGGCGTCCCTTGGCATCGATGCCCGATGGCGCCACGCTCAGGGCGCCAAGCGTGGCATTATAGAATTTCTTCGATGCCTCGATGTCATTGGAACCGATGGTGATATGACTGAACATGACTGTTTCCTGTGTAATGCACGAAGCCTGATCATAGCATGGAGCCCGTTTGCGCGACAACCGCGCATATTGCCCGCGCAAAGGGAACGGGACGCTGCAACAGGCATGGACCGGGACACGAATTTTTGTAACACTACGTCATGATCAGCGATGCGGCTGGTCTGCACCGGATATTCAAGAGTTCTGAAAAGGGAAATCATGCGTCTTATTGCTTCATTGGCTGTCGTGACGGGTCTGGCTGCCGCGCCGTTTGGCGCCCAGGCGGCATCGCTGCATACGGATTGGGAAAAATACAAGGCGACCCGCGCCTTCAATCGCCTTTCAGCGGATGGCCAGCGTGCGATGGTCGATATCCTGAACGCAAAGCAGGTGCTTGACGCAGGCCAGACCGAGCAGGCCATTCCCGCCCTGTACGATGCCACCAAACGGCTGACGGCGGCAGGCAAGGCCAATGCCAAATTCATGGCGGCGGAAAACGCCCTGCATCCCGCCCCGCAGCATCCTGCCCCCAGCACCCATACGCCGGGCACGACACCCACGACATGGATCCCCGTCGGGGGCGAGATTGTGGGCAGCGAGACCCTGGCACCGGAAAAGAAGACCGCCATCGCCACCGCCAACAGCCAGCTCCAGGCAGGCAAGACCCAGCAGGCGGCACAGACGCTGCAGGTGGTGGGGGAGGATGCAGATTTCATCCTCGCCCTCGCGCCGCTTGACCAGACGCAGGGGGCAATCAACCGCGCCAGCGTCTTTACCGAGGCCCGCAACCCCAAAGAGGCATCCGCTGCCCTGCAGCAGGCGCTGGACGGGCTGGTGTTCGTGTCGGAAGACTTTGCCGAAACGTCAATCCCGGCACCGGGCGGCAAGAAGGCCGCATCCGGACAGTAAAGATTTCCGCCCGGGGGCATTTTCCGCCCCCGGCGGTTCATTCCCCGCCGACTTTTTTCTTCTCGCGCTCGGCATCCACGCTCATGCGCTGGAATGCGCCAAGCGAGAGCACGATCAGCGTCGCCACCACCAGCAGGCCCGCGGGATAGAGAATTTCCGCCGGATCATTGGCCTTGGTCTCGAACACACCGACCAGCCCTTCTATGAAGACGGCAATGATGATGGTGGTGATGAATTTGGTCAGGCTGGCACGCGCCTCGCTCAGGCTTTTCTTGCCGCTTGTCTGGATCACCTCTTCTTCCACGAAATACTTGGCCACATCAAACACGGCAACCGAAATCACGACGTAGCTTATGGCCTGCAGGATGGCGTTGCGCCCGGCATGCCATGACTGGCCCAGTGCCATGGCCAGATCAACCATCCCGAATGCAAGGAGCAGGAGCGCCAGCACCATGAGCATGACACTTGCGCAGGCAAAGGCAAAGCGTGAGAGATGCTGCATCGGGTGTTTCCCTGTTCTGTTTGTCGCGCTGCATCCCCACACATGCGGCTGGCGGATCAGGGTTTCAAGCATGCAGGGCGGATGGGACCGGTCGATACAGTGTCAAAAATATGAAGATGCGTGTTTATATTACGGGTTTGGTACGTATTGAATTTATTATCCGATGAATATTTATTTTTTATTTTGCAGGCAGGTCAGGAACCGACCATGGAAAACCCCGTTGGGGTCTCCACAGCGTGCATTGCCGGTGATTGCTTTCTCAGCCAACCCGTTGGGACCCTGAGAAAAAACAAGAATCCCGTGTCGCCGCTGTGATCTGAAAAAGGTGAACGATCATGGTTTATCGCATCAACCTGCACGAACGCACGAGTACTGCGCTTCTGGCACCGGCGGGCAGTCGCGGTGGGGGCGGTGCCGGACATAATCCGGGCAATTTTGCCAATGACCGCAAGAAAGCCTCGGAAGCGGGCCAGAAGGGTGGCCAGCACAGTTCGGGCAACTTCGCCAATGATCCTGCCCGTGCCGCCGAGGCAGGACGCAAGGGCGGACAGCACAGTTCAGGAAATTTTGCTGAAGACCCCCAGCGCGCGGCGGAAGCCGGACGCAAGGGTGGCCAGCACAGTCATGACCACGACCACGGTCACGAAAAATCCTGAGCAAGATCATGGCCCTGCGGGGTGGAGCCCCCTGCGGGGTTCCGCCCTTTCGTGCCAGATACCGATGCGGCGCAATGACGACGGGGCGCGGGGAAGCATGATGGAAGCGGCGTCGCAGCCGATCCCGTCCAGACCGTTTTGCGGGTCATGTTTCACCGTTTTCCCCAGGGAGTAATGTCCAATGAATAAAAGAAGAATGAACAAAAGCAGGATGATGATCCTGGGACTGGCCCTGTGCATGTCCATGCCTGCCGCCATGGCGCAGTCCATACCGGAGAAGGCGGGGATAAACTCGCTCATGGGGGTGGCGCCCCGTACGGCTGATTTCATCAAGATCGCGACAGTCAGCGACATGTTTGAAATACAGTCCAGCGAACTGGCGCTCCAGAACCACGATCCCGCGCTGGCCGATTTTGCCACGCGCATGATCGAGGACCATAAAAAGAGTTCCGCCGCCCTGCGCGACGTGGTGCGCAGCGGTAACGTGCAGATCGCCCAGCCCACGGGTCTGGATGAAAGCCATCAGGATATGCTCGACAAGCTGAAGGGTCTGCATGGCCGTGATTTTGCCCTGCAGTACCGCAGCGACCAGATCGAGGCGCATCAGGATGCGATTTCCCTGTTCCGCCGCTATGGGGAAAGTGGCGAAAACGCCAGTCTCAAGACCTGGGCCAGCAATACCCTGCCCACGCTTGAAAATCATCTGCGCGCGGCACAGGCGCTGCCGCAGTGACGTGACACCTTTGTCCCGGCTGGCGCATGCACCTGTCGCGGTTCGGCACATGTGACCGGATGGCGGTCAGGTCACGCCGCACGGCCCTGAACCTATTATGAAGGGATCATTCCAATGGAATCCTGGTCAGATGGAACAGGCCGGCCATCGCGTTCCGCCAATGCGGGCGGTGGCCTGCCGCTTTCCACCACACAGCAGAAAAGACATGTGATTATTGTCGGGGGGATGGTCGTGTTTTTCGTGACGCTGATTGTCACGGCATGCCTGTATTTCCCGCATATTTCACTTCCCCGGTTCTGAGCCGGTCTTTTTTGTCCCGAGGTGGAAATGCTGTCCCTCTTCCCGAAAGAAGAAACCGGATAATGCATGCATGCCGCCGGCCATGATCAATCCGGACATGCATGCATTGCCATGAAACACGCCACGGGCAAGCCGCCGGGCGTATGCGTCAGGCCCGTGCGCGGGAATGATGCCCCGCAATAATGATGCGGCGCTGATACTGAAATTTCTGGACATGAAATTGCCTTTTTTCAACAGGGATGGCTTTTTTAAAAGCGTTCAAAAGTAATGATGTCTCACAGCACGATCACTTAAGCGTGTCCGTGACACCATGCGCAGGGTGATCCGTTATCGGCTGCGGAACCAGAAAATCTGACGCCATCCTCCTATCGCAAGGAAACCGGCCCATGGTCCGCGCGGCGAACACCTTCCTTTTCCCTGTCCGGCTGCTTTCTGTTGCGGGCGAGATGTTTCCCTTTGTCAAGACCGGGGGGCTGGGTGATGTAACCGGCTCACTGCCCATGGCGCTTGCCCCCTATGGGGTCGAGGTCACGACACTCCTGCCCGGCTATCCCGCCGTCATGGCGGCACTGCGTGACCGGGTGCAGGTTGCATATCTGCCCGATGTGCTGGGGCATGCGGCCACGCTGTGGTCGGGGCATGCGAACGGCCTGGCCCTGCTGGTGTTCGACGCACCCACCCTGTTTGACCGCCCCGGCAATCCCTACATGTGCCCCGACGGGCAGGACTGGGCCGATAACGGCATCCGTTTCGCCGCCCTGTCACGCATGGCGGCCGACATAGCACTGGGCAGGATCGCGGCCTACCGCCCCGACGTGGTACAGACACATGACTGGCAGGCCGGACTGACCGCGGCCTACATGCATCATGACCGCAGGCTGCATGGCACGTCCGGGCCGGTCGTGCCGGTAATACAAACCATTCACAACCTTGCCTTCCAGGGGCGCTTTTCCGCGGATTGCCTTGCGGCGTTCGGCCTGCCGCCGGAGGCATATTCGGTCGAGGGATGCGAGTGCTATGGCGCGATCAGCTTCCTGAAGGCAGGGCTGTATCATGCCGACCGGATCACCACTGTCTCCCCCAGCTATGCACGCGAAATCCAGACGCCCGAGGGCGGCATGGGACTGGACGGCCTGCTGCGCCACCGTGGCGACCGGCTGGAGGGGATACTGAACGGCATCAGTACCGATACGTGGAACCCCGCCAGCGACCCGGCGGTACATTTTCCATACATGGTGGGCGACACCACAGGCCGCGGGCCTAACAAGCGGGACCTGCAGGCGGAATTCGGCCTGGCGGCGGACCCGGATGCCTTCGTCATCGGTATTGTCAGCAGGCTGACCGCGCAGAAGGGCATCGACCTGCTGGACAGCGTCATGCCACGCATGCTGGTGGCCAATACGCAGGTGATCGTGGTGGGGGAAGGGGACCGGGAAATCGAACGCGGCCTGGTCGCGCTGCAGCGCCGTTTCCCCGGCCGTTTCGCCTGCCATATCGGCTATAGCGAGGAACTGGGCCACCGCGTGCCGTCAGCGGTCGATGCACTGCTTGTCCCCTCACGCTTCGAGCCCTGCGGACTGACGCAGCTTGGCGCGCTGCGGTATGGCGCGGTACCCATCGCATCGCGCGTGGGCGGTCTGGCCGATACCATTGTGGATGCCAATCCCGCCGCGCTGGCGCGTGGCGGGGGCACGGGCTTCCTGTTTTCCCCGGTGGATGAGGAAACGCTGGTGGCTGCCGTCAATCGCGCACGCCTGCTCTACCGCCGCCACCGCCCGATCTGGCGCAGGCTCCAGCTCAATGGCGCGGGCTATGACGTATCGTGGAACGACAAGGCCGCGCATTACGTGATGCTGTTTGCCGATGTGCTGGGGGTGGACCTGTCCGCGCCCGGACTGTCCAACGTGATCAGCCTGCCTGCGGGGCGTGCGGCCACCAGCGGCCTACGTGAAGGCCGCAGGCGGCAGATCGCGCGCAGGCCGCCGCGCCTGTCCCGCCCGCTGGCTGCGCCGCACTGACCACGCATCCCCGCCGGGCATGCCCGCCACCGGGCAGACAGGCACGGAAGTACATATGAACATAACGGTATGAAGGCCACGGCATGAGGATCAGACAGGATGAAGCCCATTACCAGTTGCCCCCGGGCGTTGACGATCTTGTGCATGGCCGGGGTTCCGATCCGTTTTCCATTCTTGGCCGCCATAACATGGGCAAGGTCGATGTCATCCGCGTCATGTACCATGACGCGGCGCGCGTGCGCCTGGTGGTCGAACGGCCGCGCGGGGGGAATGTGGAGCGCCCGATGCGGCGCATGGGCGATACCGGGCTACATGTCGGCACCATTGCGGCAGGCGCACGCTATCACCTGAAAATCGTATGGGCGGATGCGGTGGAAGAAACGGGAGACCCGTATTCTTTCGGTCTGCTGCTGGACGGGGAGACGCTGCGCCTGTTTTCCGAAGGGCGGCATACGGCGCTGGACCGTGTCATGGGCGCGCAGCCCATGGTGGTGGATGGCATGCCCGGCGTGCGCTTTGCGGTCTGGGCGCCCAATGCGCGGCGGGTTTCGGTCACGGGTGATTTCAATTTCTGGGATGGCAGGCGCCACCCCATGCGCCTGCGCCATGAGGCCGGGGTGTGGGAACTGTTCATTCCCGGTCTGGTCCCGGGTGAGCGATACAAATTCGAGATCATGACCCGGGACGGACATATCCTGCCGCAGAAAGCCGACCCCTTCGCCCGCTCTGCCGAACGTCCGCCCGCCACGGCATCCGTCATCGCCCCGGCAGGGCCTTTTGCATGGAATGACGGGGAATGGATGGACCGCCGTGGCGCATTGCAGGCACCCGATGCGCCGCTGTCCATATACGAACTGCATGTCCCGTCGTGGCGCAGGCCACAGGGTGACCCCGAGCGCATCATTTCATGGCAGGAACTGGCGCGGGAACTGATACCATATGTGCGCGGTGCCGGTTTTACGCATGTGGAACTCATGCCGGTCATGGAATATCCGTTTGGCGGGTCATGGGGCTACCAGCCACTGGGACTGTTCGCGCCTTCCGCCCGGCATGGAACGCCTGCCGATTTCGCGGCCTTCATCAATGCCTGCCACATCGCCGGCATCGGCGTGATACTGGACTGGGTGCCCGCCCACTTTCCCAATGACGTGCACGGGCTGGTCTGTTTCGACGGCTGCGCGCTGTACGAACATCAGGACCCGCGCGAAGGCGTGCACAGGGACTGGAACACCCATATCTACAATCTCGGGCGGCATGAGGTGCGCGGCTTCCTGATCGCCAGCGCGCTCATGTGGCTGGAACGCTACCATGTGGATGGCCTGCGGGTGGATGCCGTGGCCTCCATGCTGTACCGCGACTACAGCCGCGGGGAAGGGGAGTGGATACCCAACATCCATGGCGGGCGTGAAAACCTGGAGGCCGTGGCCTTCCTGCGCCAGCTGAACGAGACGGTGCACGCCACCGTGCCAGATGGCATCATGATCGCGGAGGAATCAACCGCCTGGCCCGGCGTGACCCATCCCGTGGCGTATGGGGGGCTGGGGTTTTCCTATAAATGGAACATGGGCTGGATGCATGACAGCCTGCGCTTCTTCGCGCGCGACCCGCTGTGGCGCGGCTTCCACCTGGCGGAAATCCTGTTCGGCCTGCACTATGCGTTCAGTGAACATTTCATCCTGTGCCTGTCACATGATGAAGTGACACACGGCAAGGGATCGCTGCTGTCGCGCATGCCCGGTGATGACTGGCAGCGCCATGCCAACATGCGGCTGTTCTTTGCCTTCATGTGGGCGCATCCGGGGCGCAAGCTCATTTTCATGGGCGCCGAATTCGGTCAGGAAGCCGAGTGGTCGCATGATGGCGCGCTGGAATGGTACCGCCTCGACAGTCCGCTCAAGGCCGGGCTTGCAACCCTCGTGGCCGACCTGAACCGGACCTACCGCGCCATGCCGGCCCTCCACGCGCGTGACAGTGACCCGGCGGGATTTGCATGGATTGTCGGGGATGACACGACCAATACGGTACTGGCGTGGCTGCGCCTGGCCCCACCGGCAGCACCGGTGCTTGTCGTGCTCAACCTGACCCCTGTCCCGCGGCATGATTACCGGGTGGGCGTGCCGGTGGGCGGGCTGTGGCGGGAATGTCTCAATTCCGATGCCGATGCTTACGGCGGCGCGGGCCTGGGTAACGGTGGGTCTGTCATGGCGACGGACGAACCCGCCCATGGCCAGCCCTGTTCATGCGTGCTGACGCTGCCCCCGCTGGCGGCACTTTACCTTCATCCGGCGGGAGAGGCGGCATGATGCGCTTCCCGCCAGCACTTTCCCCCGGCACGCCCACGCGGCTGGGGGCGCACTGGGATGGGCTGGGGGTCAATTTTGCTGTATTTTCCGCCAATGCCCAGCAGGTGGATGTGTGTATTTTCGACCCGCGTGACCGGCGTGAGGTCAGGCGTTTCCGCCTGCCCGAATACACCAGCGAGATCTGGCATGGCTACCTGCCCGATGCCGAACCGGGCCTGCTGTACGGCTTTCGTGCCTTTGGCCCGTATGATCCGGCCAGCGGCCACCGCTTCAATCCCCACAAGCTGCTGCTTGACCCCTATGCCCGTGGCCTGGCCGGCCCGCTTTCGTGGTCGGACACGCAGTTCGGCTACCGCCTGCATTCCCCGCGCGCCGACCTGTCCTTCGACCGGCGTGACAGTGCGCCCGGCATGCCCCGGTGCGTGGTGGTGCACGATGCGTATGAATGGGAGGACGATGTCCTGCCCCGCGTGCCGTGGGAGCACACCGTCATCATGGAAGCCCATGTAAAGGGGCTGACCATGCGGCGCGACATGGGGCAGGCCCGGCCCGGCACGTTTCAGGCGCTGTGCGCGCCGCCCCTGATCGCGCATCTGAAGCGGCTGGGCGTGACCACAATCGAACTGCTGCCCATCCAGTGCTTCATGCCCGAGCGCTACCTGCTCGAGCGCGGGCTGACCAATTACTGGGGGTACAACACGCTGGCCTTTTTCGTGCCGCATGCGGGCTATCTGGCCAACGGGTCGCCCCATGAACTGCGCGCCGCCATCCGCAGGCTGCACAAAGCCGGGATCGAGGTCGTGATGGACGTGGTCTACAACCATACCTGCGAAGGCAGCGAACTGGGGCCGACACTGTGCTACCGCGGGCTGGACAACGCCACCTATTACCGGCTCGTACCCGGTAACGAGCGGCATCTCATCAATGATACCGGCTGTGGCAACACGCTCAACCTGTCCCACCCGCGCGTGCTGCAGATGGTGCTTGATTCGCTGCGCTACTGGGCGGAAGAATTCCATGTCGACGGCTTCCGTTTCGATCTTGCCCCTGTTCTGGGGCGCGAACCCTATGGCTTCGACCAGGGGGCGGGTTTCTTTGACGCCATCATCCAGGACCCCGTCCTGTCCACGCGCAAGCTGATTGCCGAACCGTGGGATCCGGGGCCGGGCGGCTACCAGCTCGGCAATTTCCCGCCCGGCTTTGCCGAATGGAACGACCGCTTCCGTGATACCACGCGCCGCTTCTGGCGTGGTGACGGCCTGCAGCAGGGTGACATGGCCGCACGCATCGCGGGTTCGGGCGACCTGCTGGACAGCCGTGGCCGCAGGCCGTGGAGTTCGATCAACATCCTGACCACGCATGACGGTTTCACGCTGGAAGACGTTGTCAGCTACGCCACGCGCCACAATGACCCCAACGGGGAAGGGGGCGAGGACGGCACGCCCGAAAACTGCAGCGCCAACTGGGGCGTGGAAGGCCCGACAGCCAACCCCGCCATCCTTAACGTGCGCGGGCGGGTGCAGCGCGCCATGATGGCAACGCTCATGTTCTCCCACGGCACGCCAATGCTGCTGGCGGGCGATGAATTCGGCCAGACCCAGCACGGCAACAACAACGCCTACTGCCAGGACAACACCACGGCCTGGCTG
This sequence comes from Komagataeibacter sp. FNDCF1, assembly GCF_021295335.1. NCBI lineage: Bacteria > Pseudomonadati > Pseudomonadota > Alphaproteobacteria > Acetobacterales > Acetobacteraceae > Komagataeibacter > Komagataeibacter sp. FNDCF1. Next base: position 501,985 of record NZ_JAIWOT010000001.1, read on the forward strand.
GACTGGACGCAGGCGGCCACGGCGGCGGGCCGGGTCATGACCGGCTTTGTGGTACGCCTTGCGGCACTGCGCGCCAGCCATCCCTCCCTGCGCGCGGCGCGCTACATGCATGGCCGCCACAGGCCCGTGGCCGACCTGCCCGACATAAGCTGGTTCTGCCCCGATGGCAGCGTGATGGGGGCTGCGCAGTGGGGGGACGGGTCCTTTCATTTCCTGGGGGTGCGCCGTGCCTGTGCGCGTGACGATGGCACGGTGGACGTGACCTATACCGTGCTCAATGCAACGGCGGAGGACCTTGCCGCAACACTGCCCCTCCCGAATGGAAAATGGACGTTGCTGCTTGATACCACCCGCCCCGAACAGCCGGAAATGACAGTGGAGCATGGTGTGCGCGACATGATCGTGCCCGCGCATGGCCTGCTGCTGTTCGCCACCGTGGCGCAGGCTTCCACGACAGGAGAGGGGAACGCATGAGCACGCATTTCCGCTATAACCGCCATGCGGGCGCCACGCTGGTCGATGGCGGGCATACCCGTTTCCGCCTGTGGGCGCCTTCATGCGCCGGGGTCGCGCTTGAAGTCGCGGGCCACGCGCCGGTGCCCATGGCGGCGCGCAAGGGGGGATGGTTCGAATGCGTCTATCCCTGTGGCGCCGGCACGCAGTACCGCTACCGGGTCCGGCCCGACCTTGCGGTGCCGGACCCGGCATCATGCTACCAGCCGCAGGACGTGCACGGCCCGAGCGAGGTGCTGGACCCGGCCGAATATGACTGGCAGTACCCCCGCTGGTCCGGTCGCCCCTGGCACGAGACGGTTATATACGAAGTGCATGTGGGCCTGATGGGCGGGTATGGTGGCGTAGCGCGTGAACTGCCACGTCTTGCGGCGCTGGGTGTCACGGCGATCGAACTCATGCCGTTGTCCGAAATACCGGGGGGGCGCAACTGGGGGTATGACGGCGTGCTGCCCTACGCGCCGGAATCCAGTCATGGCCATCCTGATGAACTCAAGGCCCTGATCGACCGGGCGCACGGGCTCGGGCTCATGGTGTTCCTGGATGTGGTGTACAACCATTTCGGCCCCGACGGGAATTATCTTGCCGCTTATGCCGCCCCGTTCTTCCGCCCCGACCAGCCGACACCATGGGGGGCGGCCATCGATTTCCGGCGTGATGCGGTGCGGACGTTCTTTGTGGACAATGCGCTGTACTGGCTCATGGAATTCCGTTTCGACGGGCTGCGGCTGGATGCGGTGCAGGCGATAACCGAGCGTGCATGGCTTATCGAACTGCCCGCGCGCATCCGCGCCCATGTGGAACCGGGGCGGCATGTCCATCTGATCGTGGAAAACGAGAACAATGACGCCGGGCTGCTGCGCGCGGGCTACCGTGCCCAGTGGAATGACGATGCCCATAACGCCCTGCACGTGCTGCTGACGGGGGAGGATGAAAGCTATTACGGCAATTTTTCCGATGACCCGGCGGGTGCGCTGGCGCGCGTGCTGGCCGAAGGCTTTGCCTTCCAGGGTGAGGTCTCGCCCGTGACCCACAGGCCACGGGGCAGCCCCAGTGCGGACCTGGCGCCCGAGCACTTCATCATCTTCCTGCAGAACCATGACCAGATCGGCAATCGCGCACTGGGGGAACGGCTGAACCTGCTGGCTGACCCGCAGGCATTGCGCGCGGCCTACGGGCTTGTGCTGCTGTGCCCGCAGATCCCGCTCATGTTCATGGGGGAGGAATGGGGGTCGCGCCAGCCCTTCCTGTTCTTCACCAGCCACACGCCCGAACTGGGCCACATCGTACGCGACGGGCGGCGCAGGGAGTTTGCCGGTTTTTCGCATTTCGCATCGGAGGAAAAGCGTCACCTGATCCCTGATCCGAACGCGCCGGAAACCTTCGCCGCCTCGCAATTGCGCGTGGCGGAGCGCGAAGCGGCACCCCATGCCCTGTGGATGGCCATGATCCACGACCTGCTTGTCCTGCGCCACGCGGAGATCGTGCCCCGCCTGCCCGGCGCGCGCGCCATCGGGGCGCAGGTCATTGGCGCGAAGGCCGTATGCGGGCAGTGGCGCATGGGGGACGGAACACGGCTTGGCATCGCGCTCAACCTCGGCCCATCCCCCGTAACATTGCCCGATACACTGCGCGGGCGCTGCCTGCATGCCGTACTGCCGCAGGGGGCGGATCCGTCCTGCGCCACCCTGCCGCCCGGCAGCGTCGTGGTCTGTCTGGCGGAGGCGGAGGATGAATAACCGCGACTTGGCCGACCGTGCCCGCCGGGCCGGGCTGAGCATGCGCTGGCGCGACGCCGGGGGCCAGATCCACCGTGTTTCCAATGAAAGCATCCGCCGCCTGCTGGGCGTGCTGGAAAACCATGGGCGCGTGGAGCGCGGCCATGGCGCCCTGCCCGCGATGATCGTGGCGGTGGCGGGACAGGCGACGGCGTTGCCGCATACCGACGGGCCTGCCCCCACCACCTTCCGCCTGGTGCTGGAGGAAGGTGGCGTGGTCGAGGGCCCGCTGCGGCAGGTGCGTGGCCGGACGGTTCTGCCCGCCATGACCAGCCCTGGCTACCACAGGCTGCAGATGGGCGGGGCGGAAACCACGCTTGCCCTCACACCTGCCACGTGCCCCACGGTTGCGGCGCGGACTGCACGCGGCCCGGCGCGGCCATGGGGCGTGGGTGCGCAGATATATGGCCTGCGCACGCCGGGGGATGGAGGGATAGGCCATTTTGGCGCGGTGGCAAACCTTGCGCGACTGGCGGCGGCAAAGGGGGCGGATGCGCTGGCCATAAGCCCGGTCCATGCCATGTTCGCGGCGCGGCCGGGGCAGTACAGCCCGTATTCCCCGTCATCGCGGCTGTTTCTCAACCCCCTGCTGGCCGATCCGCATGCCGTGTTCGATACCGCGACACTCCAGAACGCATCCCTGCGCAACGGCAGCACCCATGTCGACACCCTGCGCGCACTGGAAAATGCCCCCCTGATTGAATGGGAGGAAGCCACCCGCCAGCGCTACCGGCTGCTGCGGCAGCTTTATGACGAGCGGATCGCACCCGCCCCCCCGGATGACCTGCATGCCTTCCGCCATGCCGGTGGCATGGCGCTGGAGCGGCATGCCCTGTTCGAAACCCTGCATGCCTATTTCACCACCCGTGGCGCGCGCGGCGGGGACTGGCGCTGCTGGCCCGTGGCCATGCGCCAGCCCGCCAGCCCCGAGGTCGCGCGTTTTGGCGCGGAGTTTGCGCATGACGTGGAATTCCATGTTTTTTTGCAGTGGCTTGCCGCCCGCAGCATGGCGCAGGCACGCGATGCCGCGCGAAGTGCTGGCATGCGGATCGGCCTTATCGCCGACATGGCGGTGGGCGTGGACCCGACGGGCAGCGAGTGCTGGGCACGACAGGACGAATTCCTTGTCGGTGCCTCCATTGGCGCACCACCGGATGCGCTCAGCCCGGTGGGGCAGGACTGGGGGCTGACCACCTTCTCCCCCCGCGGGTTGCAGGCGAACGGCTACCGCGCCTTTGTCGAGACCCTGCGCGCGGGCTTTGCCCATGGCGGGGGGCTGCGCATCGACCATGTCATGGCGCTGGAGCGGTTGTGGGTCATACCGCCGGGCGGTGCCTCGACCGACGGGGCATACCTTGCCTTTCCCGTGCGTGACCTCATGCGGCTTGTGGCGCTGGAGGCGACACGGGCCAATGCGGTCGTGATTGGCGAGGATCTGGGCACGGTCACCACCACCTTCCGCAAGGCGGCGGAAAAACAGGGCATAATGGGCATGAACGTACTGTTTTTCGAACGGACGGCGCAGGGTGCGTTCAAACAGCCCGCCAGCTGGTCGCGCAACGCCACGGCCATGACCACCACGCATGACCTGCCCACGGTGGCAGGCTGGTGGCAGGGGGTCGACATGGACTGGCGGGCCAGGCTGGGCCAACTGGCCGCGGGCACGGACGTGCCCAGCCTGCGTGACGAGCGTGAAAACGACCGCGCCGCGCTGTGGGCCGCCCTTGCCACCGCCAGCGCCCGCCCCGCGCGCAGCCCGCGGCAGGGGCGGCTGCGTGAAAAGCCCCCCGTAACCACGGCCGGGGCCGCCATTGTGGTGGATGAGGCGATAGGGTTCGTCGCCCGTACGCCATGCCCGCTGGTGGTCATTGCGCTGGAGGACCTGCTTGGCCTGGCCGAACAGCCAAACCTGCCGGGCACCATCACGGGCCACCCCAACTGGCGCAGGCGCTATCCGGGTACGGCGGCGACCATACTGTCCGGTCCGGACATGCGCAGGCGGCTCAACCGCCTGCGTGCGGGGCGCGGCCATGAATAGCCGTGCGGGCGCACGGTCCATGCGGGCGACGCTGCGCCTGCAGTTCCGTGATGGCATGACGCTGGACAGGGCATGCGGACTGATCCCGCAGTTTGCCCGGCTGGGCATAAGCCATCTGTACGCCTCGCCCCTGTTCATGGCCCGTCCCGGTTCCACCCATGGCTATGACACGCTGGCCTATGACCGGATCGACCCCGCACTGGGTGGTGAGGCGGCGCTGATCCGGCTGACGGACCGGCTGCACGCGCATGGCATGGGTCTGGTCATGGATATCGTGCCCAACCATATGGCGGTGGACGCAGGCAACCCATGGTGGCTGGACGTACTGGCATGGGGGCGTGCGTCGGGATATGCGCGCTGGTTCGATATCGACTGGCATGCGCCGGACCCGGACCTGCATGGCCGCATCCTGCTGCCATTCCTGGACCGGCCGGTGGCGGAAGCCATGGCGGCAGGCCTGCTGGTCCTGCGCCATGATGGCGGCAGCGGACTGTTTTTCATCCATCATCATGACCAGCGTTTCCCTTTATGCCCGACGGGTTATGCCGCCATGCTGGCCTGTGTCGATGCACCGGGGCCGCTGCTGGCGGCATGGACGCGTGTCGCGCTGCGCGCCGGTCCGTGCGCGGAAGCGGATGCGGCACTGGCGGCCCTGCGCGCCTGGGGGGCGACGGAAGCAGGGGAAAGGGCGATGAACCGCCTTGCCATGATCCATGATGCAACCAATCTGTCCGGTCGTGCGCGGCTGGAGCGGGTTCTGGCGGCGCAGGCATGGCGGCTGGCCTGCTGGCGGGATGCGTCTACGCGTATCAACTGGCGGCGTTTTTTTGACATTACCGGCCTGATTGGCGTGTGCGTGGAGCGCGAGGAGGTGTTCGAGGCCGTACATGCCCTTGTCTTTTCACTTTACCAGCGCGGGGTGGTGGACGGGGTGCGTGTGGACCATATCGACGGGCTGGATGCCCCTGCCGCCTATTGCCAGCGCCTGCGTGAACGGCTGGATACCCTGACCCCGCTCCGCCCCGAACATGCCCTGCCCGGAGGTGCGGTCCATGTTGAAAAAATCCTGGTGGCGGGGGAGAGCCTGCCCGACGCATGGCCGGTGGATGGCACGACCGGCTATGACTTCATGGATCAGGTCAGCGCGGTGCTGCATGATGGAGCGGGTGTCCCGGCGCTGGACCGGCTATGGGCCGCATGCGGTCCGGATGCGCAGGCCCTTGATCCGATCGTGAAGACCGCGCGCGCCCAGTTGCTTGAACATACCTTTGGCGCCGAGTTCGGGCATCTTGCCTTTCTGCTGGACCGGGCCCTTTGCGGCGTGTCCGAAGCCTGCGCCACGCAGGAGATGCATGATGCCCTGCGTAACCTGCTGGTGCAGTTCCATCCCTACCGCACCTATTTTGGTGATGAGGTGATACAGGACCATACGGCGGATCGTGCGGCACTCAGCCAGGCGCAGCGGGATGCAGCCGTCTTTCTGGCCACGGGTCAGTGCGCGATGACGGCGCGTATGGTACGGCTGCTGGAATCCTGTCCCGAACAGGCCCCGCCTGTCGTTGTGCGCAGGGCCCAGCTTGCCTTCGAGCACCTGACCGCGCCGCTGGCCGCCAAGTCACTGGAGGATACGGCCTTCTACCGTTACGGTCGCCTGCTGTCGCGTAACGAGGTCGGGTCGGACCCCGGCCGGATGGCCCTGCCGGTTCACGCGTTTCATGAAGCCTGTGGCGCGCGGGCGGCCCGTTACCCCCATGCACTGCTGGCCACGGCCACGCATGACCATAAACGCGGGGAGGACGCGCGCGCGCGCCTTGCGGTGCTGAGCGAGGCCGCCGGTGAATGGGAAGCGCTTGTGCAGGGCTGGTTTGCCCATAATGATGCGGGGCAGGGCGCCGGGCCCGACCGTATTGATGAAATCATGCTCTATCAGACACTGGTGGGGGCATGGCCGCTGGTTCCGTTCGGGAATGACGGCGCGGCGCGGACACGTTTCTGCCAGCGCATCATCCAGTGGCAGACCAAGGCCCTGCGGGAAGCCAAGCGCCATACATCCTGGACCCGGCCCAACGGGGAGTATGAGGACGCCTACGCCCGCTTTGCCGAACGCCTGCTTGACCCGGCGCGGGCCGGGCCCTTCTTGCAACAGCTTGAGGGGTTTGTTGCCCGCATCGCCCCCGCGGGCGCGCTGAACGGGCTGGCGCAGACCCTGCTGCGGCTGTGCGTGCCCGGCGTGCCCGATCTGTATCAGGGCCGTGACCTGTGGGATTTCAGCCTTGTGGACCCCGACAACCGCAGCCCGGTGGATTTTGCCCATCGTGATGCCCTGCTTGAATCCGCCACCAGCTTTGGCAACGCCGCCGCCACATGGCGCACGGGGCGGGTCAAGCAGGACATGATCCGTCGCGTCCTGTCCTTTCGCCGGCACTATCCCGACCTGTTTGCCGTGGGGGCGCATGCGCCTGTCGGCATTGACGGGCGGGACCATGCCCATGCCATCGCCTTCCTGCGCCAGCATGACGGGATGAGCCTGCTGGTGGTTGCCCCGCGCCTGCCATTTGGGCTGGGGGTGGATGACGATACGCTGGCGCTGACGCGGGGGACGGATCTTTCGCTCCGGCTGCCCCCGCTGCCCGGGCCGTGGCATAGCCTGCTTGGCGATGTGCCCGATTGTGTTGCCATGCCTTTCATGCAGGGGCAACTGCCCATTGCCTGCCTTGTGCATGATGCCCGTTCCGCCTGAACCCATGCCGGGCGGTGACCGGCCTGCGCGGGGGCTGGAATTAAATTAGTGGTGGATCATGCCCATGCCTGCCCGCATGGCCGTGTGCAGCATTTCCGGCCACAGGCCATGGCCACCGCCCGGGCCATGATCCGGGTCTGAGCGGGGCGGGTTGTCATCAGCCGCTGTGGTCACCGGCAGTCCGTCGTCATCCAGTGGCACACGGTGACGGGGCGCGCATCCCGCCAGCAGCACCATGCTGCAAATGACCGTGACCGGAAGCCAGGACAGCAAGCAAAAGCGCCAGTAGGCACGCAATACATGCGGTGTGCACAATACAGTAGTCATGCCAGAGGAGTTTAGGGACTGCCCGGCAGGCTGTTCATTAATAAATGTAATAATATGATTCCGTCTGTCCCTATCACGCTGTCCAGTATCAGGGCGGGAACATCGCGGATTTTTCCCATCACGCTATCGGGAAAACGTAACGCTCCGCCTGAACTTGTGTTAACATGAACCGTTGGGTGCAGGTGGCAGGGTACCACCACATTCCGACACGCCTCGTAACAGTTCCAGTGCCCACCATGCTCATGCAAGGGAGATGGACATGACGAAGTCAGACACACAACTGAACAATCAGGAACTTGAACTGCGGGCCATCAGCCTGTGGAGCAAGCAGCACCCAGACCGGCCATGGCGGCGGCTGAGCAACCTGCACCGTTATCACAAGACGGCGCACCCGATGCAGGGCATCCCCGCCTTCCCCGAGGAGCAGGAGCAGTTCCGTTTTCTTGCCTCCCATGCCATGACGCTGGCGCAGGAAAACAACTGCCGCTAGAGGGCAGGGCGCTCTTTTTTGCAATCAGAATTCATTACCATATGGCGGGGCGGGGCTGTTTACAGGCCCCGCCCCGCCTGTTTCATGGCTGTAGGCTGGATGGGCTGCGTATGGTCTGGTGCCTGTCGGACATGCCCGGCGTGCCCGGGCCTGCGTTTGCCGCAGGGGGGCGGGTCAGCGGCTGGTCGGGGGGCGAGGATTCCGTCTTTTCCGGCAGGGGGACGGTCTTGCGCGCGTAAGGGTGGGCGCGCTCGATGGCGGAAGGGGAGTTATCTCCCGGCAGGTCCACGCTTCTGTCGTGTGGATGCTTCTGTGCCATCGCGGGCGTACTGACCACGACAGCCAGGCCGAGCAGGACCCGTGCGGTAAAGGAACGCATGATTTTTCATCCTTGCTGGATTATGCACAGACAGCGCGGGAATACCGCCGGGTTCATGCCGTATGGGGCGGGCGGACGGGAGCGTGTAATGGCCGGACCGTTATTCCCGCAACCTTTATCGCGCAATGCTGTAAACAGTTCCGGCCAGCCTGCTCATCTGCTTCTATTGTAGGCATGGAATAATAAAACGCATGTGATCCATGCAGCAATATTTTGAAACTTCATAAGCAGTATCATGTTGAATGTCTGTCTTTTGTCCCGGAAGGCAGCACTTCTGGCTGCCCGATGCGGGAAAAGGTGAACAGGCACCCCTGATGACAGGCCGGTACTGCCGTTTCGTGTGTGTACCCCGCACGTCCTGCCGCAACAGGGGGCAGGTCATATCGGCAACAGGAGCGACATCATGAATGATGCAGCCATGAAACGGGAGAAAGCGGATTTTTTTGATTCCGATTTCTGCCAGCACAAGAATTTCTGGCAAAAGCGTCGGGTTTCCGTCCTGACCGACATGCTGTTTGACATTCATAACCGGAAATTCGACAGACAGGTACAAAGTATTACAAGAAAACAGCCGGTCCGGCGGATTCTTGTTACATCCGTGCAGGTACCAAAAAGAAGCCGGAAGCTGCGTACGGTCTTCAACCGCCTGAACAATACCCGGCATAAAGTCGATTTCCTGGCTGCGGAGATGGGCAACAGGGGCAAGTTTGGCAATATCAATACCGCACTGTCACGGGTCAACCTGAAGCAGTACGACTGGGTTGTGATCACGGATGATGACGTTGCCCTGCCGCCCCGTTTCCTGGATACATTCATACCGTTGTGCGAAGTCATGGATCTCAAGATATCGCAGCCTGCGCACCGGTACCACTCTTATGCTTCCTTCACTTTCAATTACCGTAAGTGGAACAGCCTTGGCCGCGTGACACGCTATGTGGAAGATGGTCCCGTGACGGCATTCCATCGGGATGCCATCGCCTATACCTTCCCGTTTCCGGAACTGCGGTGGGCATGGGCGACCGATATCCTGTTCTGCAACGAAGCGCACAAGAACAACCATAATGTCGGCATCGTTGACTATACCGCCATAGAGCACCTGAAACCGGCGGGACAGGACTATTCCCGGCGGGAAGCCATGGCGGAAGCGCGTGCCTTCCTGTCCCGCCATGCGCTGCATCCCGACAGGCACGACCTGTTCCGCAATACCGAAATCCTGCGTCATATAAGGGAAAGCCACCTGAGCTACGACGTGCCGCGCTGAAGCGGCCCCATGCCCCTGCCACCATCCCGCCCGGTATATGTTCCACGTGCATTCTGCATCGTGGCGGGACAGGGTGGAAAAGACCGGTACAGGCACGGTGGAGCGCCTGCCCACCCAGCCAGCCAGGACCCGGAACGCCCCTCGATGTAACGAGGGGCGGGGCATGATTGCCGAAAATTCATTCGCGTAATAAATATAAGATAAAATGATATAAATTTAAGTTATATATATTATTTGGATAAAAATTAAGCATCGCAAGTAAATAATAGTCAATGAAACCCATGAAGCGGAAGGGTAGTGCAATTTATTGCATATCTGCCCGGCTCTGCCGCATCTGCGCTTGCATATCCATCTCTGCAATAAATCCGCCGACCTGTCTGAAATGGCGAATGTTCCTGCGGCATTTACCTTGCAGATAGCCAGAACTGAGCAGTCGGGACGGAACGGGAAAGATGCGATACCTTACGGATACCTGCCACCACGGCATGGGGCGCGGTCGTGCATCCGCAACGGCGCAGCCAGCCCGGCAGGGGGGCTGCGCGGGCATCTGGCGCCATATTGCAGCAATGCTGCTGGTGCTGCTGGCGCTGGCCGGACCCGGCGGTGCTCGTGCGGCGGACGAAGCCGCCACGGGCATGACACGTGAACAGGCCCGGCAGGTTCTGGACGTGATCAATGACCCCGCAAAGCGGGCCGAATTCGAAAATACGCTTGCCGCCATAGCATCACAGCTTCCATCGGCACCTCTCGCCGCCCCGGCATCTGCCCCGGCTCACGCTCCGGCCGCGCAGGCGGTATCCGTCCGGCCCGACAGCCTTGGCAGCGATATCGTGCAGGATGCCACGTCCCTGCGTGGCAAGCTGATCATCCAGGCGCAGCATTTCGTGGCGCTGTTTGGTGACCTTGTATTTGTCGTACACTGGACGCATACCATCTTTGCCGATCCGGACTCCCGCATCATCCTGCTGGACGCGGTGGGGCGCGCCACCCTTATTCTCCTGCTGGCGCTGGCGGCGGAACACGGGTTTTCGCTGCTGCTGCGCGGGCTGGTACTCAAGGTCACGGCACGGGCCATCGCAACCGAGCAGCGTCTGAACCTGCCTCCTGCCACGGCTTCATCCCCACGGCCTGACCCTGCCGCCACCACCGCCGCGCAGTCGGACGCCGAGGCCGATACAACCCTGGCCCGGCAGGATGACATGCAGGCCCAGCACGCGACCCTGCGCCTGCTGGCCCGCATTCCGTATTCGCTGCTGCACCTGCTGATCAAGCTGCTGCCGGTCGCGCTGTTTTTTGCACTGGGCACCTCCTTCGCCTACCTGCTGACAACAACCCAGCAGGCGCGTGCGGTCACGATCACGCTGACCAATGCCTATGTGGTCGCACGCGTGGTCTACCTGCTTATGGAGACGCTGTTCGTCCCGCGCTCGCCCGCCATCCGCCTGTGCAGCGCCAGTAACCAGACCGCCTTCATGGTCACGCACTGGCTCAACTTTCTTGTCGCCGCCCCATCCGTCGTGGTGTGTCTGTCCACGCTTGGGGGTGTGTTTGACATGCCCGCACGCGGCACCGAGGCGATCATCCGCAGCGTGGTGCTGATCGAGCATGTGCTTGTGGCCATCTTCACATGGCGCGTGCGCGCGCATGTGGCATCGGCCCTGCAACCCCCGGCCCGCCTGCTTGCGCAGCCTTTCTGGATGTTTGTCGGGCGGCTGGTCCATCTGTGGTGGGTGCCCGCCATGTTCTTCAATTTTGCGCTGTGGCTGATCTGGGCCACCCATATCAATGGCGGCTATGCATGGATCATCCGTACGGTCATCCTGACAACGGCGGTGGTCGTGCTGTCACGTCTTGTCTCGGTTCTGGTCTACAACCTGCAGAACCGGCTGTTCCATATATCGCCCGCGCTGGAGGCCCGCTATCCCGGCCTGCAGGCGCGCGTGGATTATTATTACCCGATTTCACGCAAGATCCTGTCCTTTCTCATGTTCTTTGCCACCGGGGTCCTGTTCATGCAGGCGCTGGGGCTGCCTGCCATCCACTTCCTGTTTCACGGCAGGCTCGGGCAGAAGATCATCGGGGTGATCGGGTCCGTGCTGGTGGCATATACGGTGGCGATCATTACGTGGGAGGCAGCGAATGCCGGCCTGCAGGGACAGATCACACGGTTTGAAAACTCGTCACAGGCGGGGCGTGCCAGCCGGTTGCGCACCGTACTGCCCATCATCAAGACCGTGCTGCTGGCGCTGATCATCATTATCGTGGCCGTTACCACCCTGTCGCAGATCGGGATCAATGTCGCCCCGCTGCTGACGGGCGCCGGGATCATGGGTGCGGCCATCGCCTTTGGTGCACAAAGTCTGGTCAAGGACTTCATTACCGGCTTCTTCATGCTGGTCGAAAATGCCATTCAGGTCGGGGACTGGGTTACGGCGGGCGGCGTTGCGGGTACGGTGGAGCACCTGTCCATCCGCACGCTGCGGCTGCGTTCGATCAATGGGGACCTGCATATCATTCCGTTTTCTGAAGTCTCGTCCATTGCCAATACATCGCGTGACTACAATCTTGTCGTGGTCGACTTCATGATCGACCTGGGTCAGGACACGCAGCAGCTGACCACGATATTGCATGAAGAACTGGAGGCCATGCGCAAGGAACCGCGTTTTGCCCATCTTGTCCTGTCGGACTTCAAGTTTCTGGGGATCGAGCAGGCGGATGGCAATGGTGCGCGCTTCCTTGGCTCGGTCCGCACGTCACCCGGCGCCAAATGGACGGTCTACCGGGCCTATTACAGCAGGCTGGCCGTGCGCATGAATCGGGAAGGGATCAAATTCCCCGTTCCCAGCACGCTCAACCTGCTGGGTAACCCGGATGGTGACGGCGGGCTGAAGGTAGCCCTCGAAGGTGCGCAGCCCCCTGCGCCACAGGCGTAAGGGGACGTCTTTCCCGGCCCATGGCCTGCGTCCGGTGCATGCCATGGGCCGGGCGGGATGTGGATCAGGCTACGCGTACATCTACCTTGTGCAGTCCCTTGGCGGCATGCGCATCGGGGTGGCCGGTATGGAAGGCTTCCCCCGGCAGCAGCTTCATGCCGGTCATGGCCGACAGGGGCAGTGTGCTCCATTCGCCCGTGGGGGGGACGCGCTTTTCGTGTGAATCTTCCCCACGGTAGATCAGGACCTGCGGCACGCCATCACTTTCGCCCAGGGCATGGGGGGAACCGACGTAGTTCTTGCCATTGAAGGTAAAGCCGACGACCATTTTTTTCTCGATGGCTTCCCGAAGTGTATTTGCAACTGACATGATTGATTTCCCATGCAAAGTAAAAGGAATTGCCGTGTGTTATAACGGATTATGCCTGTTATAGCCTGCATGCATGGAGAAAGAACCCTTTCAGCCGGGTTGTTGCTGCAATACTGCCGTGCGTCAAAGCGTTGCTGGAGGATGGGGAAAGGCGCTACCCGCGGGGACCCGTGCAAGAACACGACATGCCACAACGAAGGCCAGGTGCATGACCCGGCGGGCAAAGGGCCGGGGCGTCAGGATACCGTGTCGTACAGCAGCTTGAAGTTCAGCAGCACGATGGCAAGGGCGACCAGCCATGACAGCATGGCCATGGACCGGGAAATGACAAATGTTCCCATCTTGCGCCGGTCGGACACGAACAGCACCAGCGGCACAACGGCAAAGGGCAGTTGCATGGACAGGATGATCTGGCTGGCCAGGAGCAGTTCGCCTACACCCCTGCTGCCATAAAGGGCCGTTACGATGATGACGGGCACAATGGCCAGCCCGCGCGTCAGCAACCGCCGTGCCCAGTGCGGTATCTGCAGGCGCAGGAAGCCTTCCATGATGATCTGCCCGGCCAGCGTGCCGGTAATGGTGGAATTGGTGCCCGCCGCAAGCAGGGCAAGCGCGAAAAGGGTAGAGGCAATACCCAGCCCCAGAACGGGGGACAGCAGGCGGTAGGCATCCTCGATTTCCGCAACACCTTCGTGGCCGCTGCCATGGAAGGCGGCAGCGGCCACGATCAGGATGGCGGCATTGATGACAAGTGCCAGCACAAGGGCGATGGAACTGTCCCATGTCGCCCAGCGGATCGCTTCGCGCCGTCCCGGCACGGTACGGTCATAGGCGCGTGTCTGTACGATGGAGGAATGCAGATACAGGTTATGGGGCATGACGGTCGCCCCGATAATGCCAATGGCTATATAGAGCATCTGGCTGTTGGTAATGATCCCGGGGGAGGGAAGGAAACCCCGCAGGATGGCCGCGATGGGTGGCTGCGCCGCCACGACCTGAACGGCAAAGCAGGCGGCAATGACCGTAAGCAGGCCGATGACGAAGGCTTCCAGATACCGGAAGCCCCGGTTCATGAGCAGCAGCACGAGAAACGCATCCAGCACCGAAATCAGGGCACCAGCCAGCAGGGGAATGCCGAACAGGAGATGAAGGGCGACTGCCGTGCCGATCACTTCGGCCAGGTCACAGGCAATGATGGCCAGTTCGCACGCCAGCCACAGGACCATGTTGAGCGCAGGCGGAAAATGGTCGCGGCAGGCCTGTGCAAGGTCTCGGCCCGTGGCAATGCCCAGCCGGGCGGAAAGGGCCTGCAGAAGCATGGCCATAAAGTTGGACAGCATGATCACGGCCAGCAGCGTGTAGCCGAACTGCGCGCCGCCCTGCAGGTCCGTCGCCCAGTTGCCGGGGTCCATGTAGCCGACCGATATCATGTAGCCTGGCCCCACGAAGGCAAGGAACCGCCGCAGCCACGAAGCGCCGGGGCCCGGCACCCGTACCGTCGAGAATACTTCCGGCAGGCTGTCGCGTGGTGTTTCCGCCGGGCTGGCAAAGCGCCATGCGGTGCGGGGGGCGGAAGCGGAAGGCGGTTCGGGTGGCATCATGAGATCAGTCAATCCCATCGTCATAAAATATGCAATATGCTATATTAAATTGCATAAGAAAATCTTGTCAGCCTGTGCCATACAGGCGGGCATGGCCCAATCTTTATCCGGGATACAGGCAACACAGAGCACGTTAGCGGATATTTTACGCGGCAGACCGGCTTCCCCGCATTGGCAGGCAGGTTCCCGATGGATCGGGAAGCAGGAAGGCCCAGGGCGTATGCCGCCAGCCCCACCTGTCAAAGCTCAGGCAGGACGCCCCCGGCCATGTTCATGGGCCGGGGGAAGATGATCCTCATGCCATGAGGGTGGCTCCGCCTTGCGGCAGGACCTTCATGGTCATGGGGCAGGCGGATGATCAGCGCATCTGGGATGCGACGGTGGCGCTGACAACCCCAGCGATCACGCCGGTGGTCAGCGCGGTCAGCAGGTACTGGTTACCGTAGCGCATCCACTCGTACCCCGCCGGCGGTGCGGAAAGGCCGCGATAGCGCTGCCAGTCATTGACCACCCAGCGGCTGTTGCGCGGGCCGTCATAGCGTTCGCCCGCGCGCCATGTACGGTTCATGTCGGGGTTGTTGTCCCGCCAGCGGTCATCACGTCGGGCGGTGGGATGGCCACCCATCGGGCGGCCATGCATGCCGCCGGGCCCCCGGTTGCCCATGTTGCCCGGCTCATGTCCCGGTCCCGGAGCACCCATCGGGCCTGCCCCGCCCGGACCCCGCTGCGGCCCCTGTCCGGGACCACCCTGAGGTCCGAAGGACTGTGCATGGGAAAGGGGAGCGAAGCCCATCAGGCAGGCCGCGCTGATGGCAATAAGGGATCTGGTTTTCATTGGTGGCCTAACCTTTATATTATTAACCGGGCCAATCGTAGACAGTCTCCATAACGCTGGGAACATGCGTTCCGTAATCTTTAAAAAAGATAATTTTTTCCGTTCATGAACCGGCACGGGTAAGGGGGCGGGTACGCACGCCTGCACGCGGCGAGAATAAATATTATCGCACACGACCCTGTTGGTAACGGTCTGTTTACACCCGTCATGTCGGCATGTTCCATGCGCAGGCGTCCACCCCGTGCATGCACGATGCGGTGGCGCGCTACGTGGTTTCAGTAATGCAGACCGCTTATTGTTAATAAACTGCAATGTAGCGGAGCAAGATGAGTGTCGTGCAGCCTGATATATTTATACGAATTTGTAAATTGACCTGATATAAAACGGCACGACTGTTTTTTAGGTGTCCCGGTGATCCTGTTTCTCTCTGGCCTGATGGCGCTGGTGCTTCTGGTTGCGCTCAACATCTTTATCTCCCTGTCTGAAATATCCTTTGCCGCCGCGCGGGATGTGCGCCTGCGCGCCCGCGCGGAAGCGGGTGACGAACGGGCCACCGCTTTCCTCCGGCTGCGCCGCAACAGCGGGCAGGTCGTGACGGTGCTGCAGATCTGCCTGAACGGCGTGGGCGTTCTGGGCGGCATGATCAGTTCGGAAATGCTGGCTCCTTCCATCGCTGATGGCCTGATGGGCTGGCATCTGCCGGACACGACCGCCCGGACCCTGGCCTCCATTTTCGGTTTCGTGCTGGTAACCGGCATGTTCGTGCTTTTTGCCGACCTGCTGCCCAAACGTGTCGCCATGAATGCGCCCGACAAGGTTGCCCTTTCGGTCGGGTGGTTTCCTGCCGCTGCCCTCAGGGCGCTCTATCCCATTGTCTGGGTTTTTTCCCGGCTGTCGGATGCGATATTGCGGGCACTGAAAATTCCGGCCGCGGCAGCAGTGGAACCCGTAACACCGGAAGACCTGCGCGCCATCCTGGCCGCCGGTACGGCTTCGGGCGTGCTGCTGGAGCAGGAGCACCAGATGATCCAGAACGTGCTGGGCCTGCAGGACCGTTCCATTACGTCCGCCATGACCCCACGCGATGAAATCGTGTTTCTGGATGTGCAGGAAAGCATGGAGGTGCAGAAAACCAAGGTACGCGCCAAGCCCTATTCCCGCTACCCGCTGTGCAATGGCGGCCTGGATACCGTTATCGGCTCCATCCGCGCGGAAGACGTGCTGGCCGCCGTGGTCGACCCCGGGCAGCCCGCAGCCCCCGCCGGTCAGCCGGATGGCGGGCAACCCAGCGGCCGGGCCATCTTCCGCATGCGGCGTGATGTGCTGTCCGTGCCCGAGACGATCAACCTGTGGGATACACTGGCCCAGTTCGATACCCACGGCGTGGGCTTCGCGCTGGTGGTGAACGAATACGGGCTGGTTGTGGGGCTGATCACATTCAAGGATATCATGGGCGCATTGATGGGCGGCCTTGCCAACCCGTTCGAGGAACAGCTTATCGTACGCCGCGATGCCCATTCATGGCTGATCGACGGGGCTGCCTCCATCGGTGACGTGAGGCGTGAACTTGACGCCATAGACCTTGATGAAAATGGCCCGTTCGATACGATCGGCGGCTTTGTCATGCACCGCCTGCGCCGCATGGCGCGCAAGGCGGACCGGGTGGATACCGATGGCTTCCGCCTTGAAGTGGTGGATGTTGAAGGCTTCCGCATCAACCAGCTGCTGGTTACCCGGCTCGGGCAGCGGTAACGGTCATGGCGCCTGCGCTCCGGCGGGCATGGGCCGCATGTCCCTTCAGCGGCGGAGCTTCCGGGTGATCAGGGCCTGCAGGTCTCGGATTTCCTTCAGTACGGGCTGATAGGTCCCGCGCTCCGACTGGGCCAGATCGGTATAGAGGGCACTGGCTTCATGGGCTGTCTGCAGGGCGGCCTCATACTGCTTGTAGGTCACGCGGTAGCGGGCCAGATCAAGCAGGCAGCGTGCCAGCGGCGCGCGGAATTCCTCCGGCCTGCGGGCGGCAAGATGGCGGTACTGCGTAAGTGCCGCCTTCAGGCTTTCCATGGCGCGGTCGATCTGTTCAAGCCCGTTATGGCATATGAACAGCCTGTACTGGCTGTCGGCCAGCGGCGCGCGATACAGGTCAGGCTCCGTGTCATACAGGCTGGCATAAAGGGCGGTGGCCTCCGTTCCGCTGTCCAGTGCGTCAGCCCAGGCAACAGGCTGCGCCCGCAACCCGCCCCCGCACGATGTGGCAAGGGCCTGTGCCAGCTCCGGCATGAAAAGGCCGGGATGCCGGTCATCCAGTTCACGGTACAGGGCCACGATATGCGCCATGGTGGCCACACCCCCGTCATCATGCGCCGTGGCCGGAAGCGGGAGGGATATCAGCATGGCCAGTGCCTGCGCCAGTGCATGGCGATGGGCCGTGGGATCGCGTGCGGTCAGGTCCCTGAGCAGCATGGCTGCTTCCATGACGGATTCCCGCGCCGCGGCATGGCATGCAAACATGCCCTGCGCCCGTGCCTGTTCCAGCAGGGCGCTGGCAAGATCGGCCTCGATATCAGCAATGGCTTCCTGATGGTCTTCATGTGGCATGCCTAGGATGGCGCGGAACAGGGCGACCGATTTCTGGCATGACCGGAGCGCGGCATCCCGTGCGCCCAGCCGCATCTGGCAGGCGGCAAGCCGGGTGATGTGACGGGCCATGGGCAAACGATGGAAAACCATGCCTTCGTCCACCAGTGCGGCATGAAGGGCGATCACGTGCCTGATGGCCGCCAGCGCATCCCCGTCGCGTCCAAGCGCTTCATACGCACGGGCCTGTAAGTCCGTCAGCATGGCAGGTACGCTTGGTGTCGGCGCATCGTCATAATCGCGCGCATCGGGGCAGGCGGTGTGGACAGCCATGGCCTGTTCGATCACCGCCAGCGCATCCCCCGCCTGTCCGCAATCCACCAGCACCCGGCCAAGCTGTTCCATCTGGAGGACAAGCGGCCTGCTAAATGCCTGCGGGTCGCGTGCGGCAAGGGGTTCAAGCAGGCTCACGCCCATCCTGCACAGGGCAATGCGGTCCGCCTGCTGTTCGGGGCGGGTGTGCAGTCCGGACAGTCGGGTCAGGGTGTCAAGCAGGGGCGGGCAGAAGGTATCGGGATCAGCGGATGCGAATTCGCCCAGCATGCCCAGACTTTCGGTATAGTAATCCCGGACCTGCGCGTCATTCCGGCCATCCTGCAGCGAGATGATGGCATACGCGCACAGCACGGAGGCCAGTATCTCGCGCTGGTCCGCTGCATCGGGATTGCGGGCGACGATCTCCCTCTGCACCGGGAGCATGATCTGCAATGCTTCAAGCAGTTCCGCCATCCGGCCGCTGTGTTCCACTATTTTTTCAAGGTCCTGCACCGCTTCCAGCAGGCGGGGATGAAACGTGTCGGGATCCTGCCGCGTCAGTAATGCAAGCAGGCCGATCACGGCCGTGTGGACGCTGGTTGCCACCTGTGTCTCGCCATTGGTCTTCAGTTGCTGCTGAAGTATGTCCAGGGTTCTGGCGGCCGGCCGTGTCCTGAAATAGCCGTGGCCCTCCGTAGCCATCAGGGTCAGCAGGTCCACGGCTTCACGCGTGGCGGCCACGCTTTCGGTATGACGGGGCGGGCTGAGCGTGCTGTAGCGCCTGCCCAGCCGCAGGAGCAGGTCAACCAGCCCGGAGCGGAAGGCTTCGGGATGTTCAGCGGCCAGGGACCGGTAGCAGGCCACGGCGTCCTTGATGGAACGCAGCGAGTCCTCATACCGCTTCAGCGCATTCTGGCACAGGGAAAGGGTCTCGAGCGTGGTGCCGATCTCGGGGCGATAGTCATCCGCACCGCGCTCTTCCAGCGTTGTATAGATGGAAAAGCTTTCTTCGATGGATTGCAGCGCGTCGGCATGCTGCGCGTTGAAACCCTGCAGGGCGGAGAGCCTGTGCAGTCCCCGGGCAAGGCGGGGCAGGCAGGTATCAGGATCGTCATGGGCCAGCCGGGTGTACAGGATAACCGCTTCCATCGCGGTTTCCACCGCTTCCGCATGCTGTTCCAGGCCGTCCTGATAGGTGGCCATGACCAGGAAGCTTTCCGCAAGATCGGCGCTGCGGCCTGTTTCCTCCGTGCCGGTCAGCTGTGCCTGGATCCCGATGGCCTCGCACACGGC
Source organism: Komagataeibacter sp. FNDCF1 (assembly GCF_021295335.1). NCBI lineage: Bacteria > Pseudomonadati > Pseudomonadota > Alphaproteobacteria > Acetobacterales > Acetobacteraceae > Komagataeibacter > Komagataeibacter sp. FNDCF1. Next base: position 521,435 of record NZ_JAIWOT010000001.1, read on the forward strand.
CTGTTCGGCGGCCCTGTATTCTTCCAGCCTGTTATGGCTCATGGCCAGCCTGCACAGGCTGCGTGCACGCTGTGGCAGGTAGAAATCCGACCGTGCTGCCAGTTCGGTGTACAGCGCCACGGCCTGCGCCGCAGCGGCCTGGCCACTGGCGTAATCGCAGATCGTGTTGTACTGGCCCGCCAGCGTATGAAGACCTGCCGCCAGCGCGGGATTGAATGTCGCGGGGTCGGTATCGGCCAGTGCCGCATGGATCGTCACGGCTTCCCGTGCGCAGTGCAGGGCAGCGGTATCGTGAAACAGGGCGGCATTGCGGCGGCATAGCGCGGCAAGCCCCCATGCCAGCATGGCGGCCGGGGGCGATGATGCGTCATCCCGCAGGCACGAAACCAGTGTCCGCACCACGTCCAGCGCGACCGGCTTTATCGCGGCGGGCTGCGTGGGCAGGTTGAGTGCAAGGCGCAGCAGTAGGGCGGGGTCCGTGCAACAGGTGCGCAGAACATGCTCCAGCCCCGTGTGCAACAGGTCATGAGCCTGCGTGCCCGCAGGCAGCAGGCCCAGATTCTGGCAGGCAATGGCAATGCCCGTGACCAGCCGCCCGCGCACGGATGCATGTGCCAGCAGCGCATCGAGCGCGTCCGTCCATTGTCCGTCGGGCAGGGCGGCTGCGAGATGAAGCCCCACGGCTTCCCGCACCATGCCCGGCATGCCTGTCATCGTGGCATCCATCCCGCCATGCAGGGTGGCATGGAATGCGTGCAGGGCCGTATCCCCGATCTGGCGGATCGCCTGAAGATCGTACCCGGTAGCGGATGCGCCAGCCTGAAGGACCGGGCGGAGCATGTCGGCTTTCAGCCCGCCACACAGATGGTCCACCGCGGCAAGATACGGGACTGCCGGGCGCAGGGCCTCCGGCGTGGATAAAGTGGACCGCCACTGCCGCTCCAGACCTGCGACCTGAATGGCCGCCACGCGTGCAAGCAGGGTGGAGGGCGCAAGGCGGCGTGCCTCAAGCAGTCCGTCATGCGCGGCCACAAGCCCGAGCAGGGCAGGGAACACGGTCGCATTCTCCACACTGAGCGCCTTGAGCTTCGGGCCAAGCTGGCGGGTGGCATCGGCAGGCAGCGTGCCGCCACCTGCCGCACGGTAAGCCGAGGCGAAGACGGCAAACTGCGCCTGTGCCCCGGCAAGCGGGCCAAGCGCGGGCCAGCGCATGGCTGGCAGCGCGGTGGCAAGGGGGGCGCTGTCCGCATCGTCCACCCCGAAAATCTGGTCCAGCCACAGGCTGTCCAGCCCCGTGCGTTCAAAGAGCAGGAAGCGCAGCGGATGGGTGCCGGGCGGCTGCCGGAGCACCGCTTTCAGCCATGCCCTGATCAACGGTGTCCGGGTGGCCGCGTTGTCAATCATGACCAGCGTGGGCTGGTTCCATACCGTCTTAAAGCCGGAGGCAGGAAAAAGCCCGGCATCACAGGCGGGCAGGAATCCCGCCAGCCAGCCCTGTTTGTGGGCGCGGGCCGCAATTTCCATGCCCAGCCGGGTCTTGCCCTGTCCTGCCCTGCCGGTAATGACCTGCACGGATGGGGCAGGCGTACCATCGTCCAGCCATTTCGCCACGGTGGCAAGTTCGCTTTCACGCCCCTGAAAGGGGATGGCGCGCATATCGCCCGCATCCAGGACATGGGCTGGCAACTGACCGGTGACCCGCCGCGCGTTATCATGTCCATGATCGGCATGGGTCAGCAGGGACAGGGAATGGCTGGCTGGCGTGCCGTGTCCGGGCACATCGTGTATGATCTTTAAAATCGTGTTTCTGGTATTGAAGGAACTGGCGGGGTCATTCCGGCTCATTGCGTGAACAGGTCCATGGGTCTGAAATATGATGACAGTCACCCTATATGTCCCGTTTCCCCATGACCACGAAATAAAAGTCCCTATGCCGCTTCCGTCCCGCCCGGCATGGGCCGGGTACTGGCGGGGGTACAGCCCTCGGGTATGTTTTCGCGCAGGAAGCGGGCGAAATCGGCAAAGGCCGGGCCACGCGGGTCGGATGCGCGCCAGACAAGCCCGATGGTGCGGCTGGCGCCGGGTACGGGTGCAAGCGTGACCAGATCCCGCCACGCATCTCTGTTGCGCAGCGCCAGGCGGGGTATGAGCGAATACCCTTCGCCCGCGCCGATCATGTGCCACAGCATTTCCAGGCTGGTGGCCAGACGCTGGCGGGCATGCCCGGCGGACGTGCCGCACAGGGCCAGCGCCTGGTCACGCAGGCAGTGCCCGTCCTCCAGCAGCAGCAGGTCCGGGCCCGTCAGGTCCGGCATGGCAAGCGGCTGGCGGCGCGCCAGCGGATGGTCGGCGGGAAAGGCGGCCATGAACGGTTCGTCAAACAGTGCGGCGCACTGCACGCCATCCGCGCTGAGCGGAAGGGCCGCAAGGACCACATCCAGCGCGTCATGGCGCAGCATGGCCAGCATGGTATCGGTCAGGCTGTCGGTCAGCTGCGGGCGGAGCTGGGGGTAGGTCCGGCGCAGCAGCGGCAGCAGGTCGGGTACGTAATAGGGGCCAAGGGTCGCGATCACCCCCATGCGCAGCACGCCTTCCAGCGGGCCCGTCTGCACACGTGCGGCCTCGATCATGGTCCGTGCCGCGGCCAGGACATCACGGCCCAGCGCGATCAGGCGCGCGCCATCGGGGGTCGGGGCCACGTGGCGGCGCGAACGTTCGAACAGGATGACGCCCAGCAGCCCCTCCAGCTTGCGCACCTGCTCGGACAGGCCGCCCTGGCTCACACCGCAGCGTTCCGCCGCGCGGGAGAAGTTGCGCAGGTCATCCACCGCCACGACATATTCGATATCGCGCAGCGACAGGCCGGAAAGGGGAACATAGGTCATGGCTATAGATAGGACCGATATGGACGGATTTGTAAAAAGGTTTTACCGATTACAGCCATTGACAGAAACAGTTTCACCGCATTTCGTGTCTGTGGGACAAGAAGCCCGTCAACACCTGACAAGCGAAAGCAAGGAGCATTCGACATGGCACGCATCAATTCGTCCTTGAAGCCGTTCGAGACCGATGCCTTCCATAATGGCAAGTTCATCAAGGTGAGCGATGCCGACGTGAAGGGAAAGTGGTCCGTATTCTTCTTCTATCCGGCGGATTTCACGTTTGTCTGCCCGACGGAACTTGAAGATCTTGCCGACAACTACGAGACCTTCCAGAAGCTGGGTGTGGAGATCTACTCCGTCTCGACCGACAAGCACTTCACCCACAAGGCATGGCATGACACCTCGCCCGCCATCAGCAAGATCAAGTATGTCATGCTGGGCGACCCGACCGGTCACATCGCACGCAATTTTGATGTGTATATCGAGGAAGCGGGCCTGGCCGACCGTGGCACTTTCCTGATCGACCCCGAAGGCAAGATCCAGTACATGGAAGTCACCGCCGGCAGCATCGGCCGCAGTGCCGCCGAACTGCTCGACAAGATACAGGCCGCCCAGTACGTCGCCTCCCACCCCGGTGAAGTCTGCCCGGCAAAGTGGAAGGAAGGCGGCGCCACACTGACCCCGTCGCTGGACCTCGTGGGCAAGATCTGAGCCCTGCGGTCACGGCCTGGCCCTTCGGGGCCGGGCCATCGTGCCCCCTTTTCGGCAAAGAGCGGAGAGTTTTCCCATGTTGCAAGATCCCATCAAGACGCAGCTCAAGGGGTATCTGGCAGGGCTCGCGCACCCGATCGTGCTCGAGGCCTCGCTGGATGACAGCCCGCAATCGCGTGAGATGCATGAACTCCTGCATGAGGTCGCCGCCCTTTCCGACAGGGTGCAGGTATCGGAGGCGGGGCAGGCCACGCGACGGCCGTCCTTTGCCATAAAGCGCGAAGGCGGGCGGACGGGCGTGACCTTTGCCGCCATTCCCATGGGGCACGAATTCACCTCCTTCGTGCTGGCGCTGCTGCAGGTGGCGGGGCACCCGCCAAAACTGTCCGATGATGAAATCGCGCAGATAAAGGCGCTGCCGGGGCCATATCATTTCGAGACCTATGTCTCGCTGTCGTGCCAGAACTGCCCCGATGTGGTGCAGGCGCTCAACGCCATGAGCGTGCTCAACCCCAATATCAGCAATGTCACGATTGACGGGGCGCTGTTCCAGGACGAAGTCACGGCAAGGAACATCATGTCCGTGCCGCAGGTCTACCTGAATGGTGAACCGTTCGAGACCGGGCGTGCCGATATCGGGCAGCTCCTGGCAAAGCTGGACGCCGATGCCCCCCGCCGGGCTGCGGAAAAGCTGAAGGATACTGCCCCGTTTGACGTGCTGATCATCGGTGGCGGCCCGGCCGGTGCGTCCGCTGCGGTCTATGCCGCGCGCAAGGGCCTGCGCACCGGGCTGGTGGCCGAGCGCTTTGGTGGGCAGGTCATGGATACGGCTGGGATCGAGAATTTCATCTCCGTGCCCGAAACCGACGGGCCAAAACTCGCGGCGGCGCTGGAGGCGCATGTGCGCGCCTATGACGTGGAGATCATAAACGCCCAGCGCGCGAAGGAACTCTTTCCCGCCCCCCGGCCCGGTGGCCTGCACGGCGTGGCGCTGGAAAGCGGGGCTATCCTGCACGCCCGCACGGTCGTACTGGCCACCGGTGCCCACTGGCGGCATCTGGGTGTGCCGGGTGAGGAGGAATACCGTAACAAAGGTGTCGCCTACTGCCCGCACTGCGACGGTCCCTTCTATAAGGGCAAGCGTGTTGCCGTGGCGGGCGGCGGCAATAGCGGGGTGGAAGCCGCGATCGACCTGGCAGGTATCGTGGCGCATGTAACGCTCCTGCAGCGCGGTTCGCACCTGAAAGCCGACAAGGTGCTGCAGGACAAGCTGCACACCCTGCCCAACGTGACTGTCCTGACCGAGGCCCTGACCACGCGCATTGAAGGCAACGGCAGGAACGTGACCGGCCTGACCTATCGTGGCGGCGACGGGGCGGATCATCACGTGGATCTGGAAGGCGTGTTCGTGCAGATCGGCCTGCTGCCCAACACGGGCTGGCTGAAGAATACGCTCAGGCTCAACGATTTTGGTGAGATCATGGTCAATGACCATGGCGCCACCTCCGTGCCCGGTGTGTTCGCCGCAGGCGATGCGACGACAACGCCCTACAAGCAGATCGTCATTGCCATTGGTGATGGCGCAACGGCGGCCCTCTCGGCCTTTGACTACCTGATCCGCGTACCGGCTCCCGCCCCTCAGCCCGTTCCGGCCTGAGGGCTCAGCCACCTTCTGCCAGACCTGACACGCCCGTGCCCCGCATGGGCGTGTTTTCGTTCCGGGTTGCGGCATCCAGCCCCGTAATGGCCACGCAACCCTTGTGGCTGCATGCCGTTGCGCATGGACAGGCAACCTGCGGAGCGCACATCCCGTGCCGTGGAGCCGATCGGGTTCCGGCCGCATGGAACATGCCTGGTACACTGTGTACGGAGGCAGACCAATGGCGTACAAGACAGTCAATCCCTTTACCAACGAAACCGTGGCAACCTTCCCGGACCTGACGGATGCGGAACTGGCCTACAAGCTGGACCGCGCGCAGGAAACCTACAGGGAATGGTCCCGGCTGTCCTTTGCCCGGCGTGCGGCAGTCGTGGGCAGGGCGGCTGAACTGCTGCGCGCGCACAAGGACGAATACGCCCGCTACCTGACACTGGAAATGGGCAAGCTGTACCGCGAGAGCCTGGCGGAAGTCGAACTTTCCGCCGATATTCTGCAGTATTACGCCGATAATGCCGAGAAATTCCTTGCCCCGCAGAAACTGACCGAAAAGAGCGGCCGGGGCGATCAGGCGATGGTGGTCAGCCAGCCGCTTGGTATCGTGTTCGCCATCGAGCCGTGGAATTTCCCCTACTACCAGCTGGCCCGCGTGGTGGGGCCGCAGTTCATGGCGGGCAACGTGGTGGTGGTCAAGCATGCCTCCAACGTGCCGCAGTCGGCTGCCGCCTTCGAGCAGCTGTTTGCCGATGCCGGTGCGCCAGAGGGGCTTTATACCAACCTGTATGCCACCCGCGACCAGCTTGGCACCATCATTGCCGATGACCGTGTGATTGGTGTGGCGCTGACCGGCAGCGAGGGTGCAGGGGCCATCGTGGCATCCCAGGCGGGCAGGGCGCTCAAGAAAACCACGATGGAACTGGGCGGCAGCGACGCCTTTATCGTGCTGGATGACGCGGATCTGGAAAAATCAGTCAGATGGGCGGTATGGGGCCGCATGAACAATGGCGGGCAGTGCTGTGTGGCCGCCAAGCGCATCATCGTGGCCGAGCCGATTGCCGATGCCTTTCTGGACCGGTTTTCCGAAGAACTTGGAAAGCTGGTGCCGGGCAACCCGATGGATGAAAAAAGCGGCGTGCCGCCCCTGTCATCACAGGCCGCGGCCGACCAGCTCAATGACCAGGTGGAGCAGGCGGTCAGGCACGGCGCCATCGCCATGCGCGTGGGCCCCACGCCACCCAACACGGGCGCATTCGTGCAGACGACCATCCTGACCAATGTGGAACCGGACAATCCCGTGTTCCATCAGGAACTGTTTGGCCCCGTGGCCATGTTCTTCCGCGTGAAGGATGACGAGGCGGCCATAAGGCTGGCCAATGACAACCCGTATGGCCTGGGCGGCTCGGTCTTTACCAGTGACACCGCGCGCGGCGTGCGCGTGGCCGAACAGATCGAGACCGGCATGGTCTATATCAACCACCCGACATGGACCACGTCCGACCTGCCTTTTGGCGGGGTCAAGCGTTCAGGTTTTGGCCGCGAACTGTCATCCATGGGCATACAGGAGTTCGTCAACAAGAAGCTGATCGATGTCGTGCCCATAGATGCAACACCCTGATCCGCCATGGCCGTGATGGCAGGTCCATGCCGGCACGGATTCAGGATGGATGGGCGGGCACTGCACTGCCAGCAGGAGCACTGCCCCGCGTGCCGTCCGCCGGGGTGGGGGAGGGAGCAAGCTGCGTGGTGCGGGTGTCCCTGCCCGCCGCCATGGCGGGTGCCGCCGGAAGCCAGCCGCCCTCGAACCCCGCGCGCTCCAGCCCCGCGCGGATATAGGGATTGCGCTTCATTACGTTCCATACCAGCCCGGTGCGCCAGTTCTCGATCATGAGCAGGATCGGCCCCTGGTCAATGCCCAGATATTCGCTGTCGGTCCAGTAGGACCGGCCGCTGTGGAAACTGGGGTTGAACGCATCGACAAAACCATAGCGGCCATAGATTTTCCGGCCGTAGCGGTTCTTCATGTCACGCAGGGTGGGCAGCACGATCTCGGGGGCGAAGGCAATGGAACCGGCGGCGGCGGTGGGAGCGATGGTGCCATCGTCCTGCGTGTAATCGCGGCCCGCGCCACGGGCGGAATAGGACAGGAAATGCCGGTCCTGCCCATCCAGCTTCTGTGTGATCTCGCCCGGTCCGTCACAGGCGGTCAGGCCCCATGTGGTGGCGCTGTAGCCCTGCCATTTTCCGGGATTGGCCACGGCATAGGCCTGCTGGGCATAGACGGCGCGGCGACTGTTCTCGAAATAGTCGATCTGCTTGCCGCGCGCCCATTCATCGCGCACGCCACGGAAGTCGATCCAGGCATGGCTGTACTGATGGCCGAACAGGGGCGCGAAGTTGAGGAAGGTCTGCCCGTAATAATCCCCCCAGCGCTGGTTGTTGGTGGCAAGCCACGCCTGCCATGACGTCGGCTCCAGCCCGTGCGTGGGCGAACCCAGTCCAAGGATATAGGCCATCATGCCCTCGCTGTAGCCTTCCCAGTAGCTTGGAATAAACTGGTGCTCGGGACTCCAGCCCATGCTCAGCCGGTTGTCGGGGCGTTTCATCCACTGCCAGTCCACACGCCTGTAAAGCCGGTCGGCCAGATCACGGATCCCGGCTTCGAGCGGGGTATCGCGGTCATAGAAGGACTGGGCGAACAGCACGCCCTCCATCAGCAGTGCGGTGTCGATGCTGGAGAGTTCTATGTCATGGCTGTAGCGCTGCCCGTTCCCCCTGTTCAGGAAATGGTAATAGAACCCCCTGTAACCCATGGCCCCGTCGGGGCTGTCGTTCTGCGGCCCGTCCATCAGGTAGCGCAGCGTGGCCAGCGTACGGGTGGCCGCCTGTGCGCGGGTAATGTAGCCGCGCGTGGCGCCAATGCCATATGCCGTCAGGCCGAAACCGATGGAGGCGACACTGCTGAAGGTCTGGGCGGCGGGGTAGCGGTCCGGCACAAGCCCGGTCCCGGGATCGGCTGAATCCCAGAACCACTGGAAGGTCCGGCGTTCCAGGTCACTGATCATGGCCATGTCGGCGGGACTGGCGGCGTGGGCCGCAGGCAGGGTGGCGGTGACCCCGGATGTGACCGGCTGTTCGGCGGCAGGCGCGGGTGTGCCGCACAGCGATGTGCAATAGATCAGGGCCGATATGAAAACACCCGCATGGCCCCCCGTCATACGAGGTCGCAAAGCCCAGTCTCCTGCCCGTTATGCCCTGTCTTTATGAATTCAGATCGGCGCGGAAGGCAAGATCCCCACAGGGCTCTGGCGTCAGGAGTTGAATTGCAAAGTGTAACGGTTGCATGGAGACAGCCGACTATGGCGTGCGCTAGGAACGGGTGAAAACCCGCCCTGTCACGATCTGTCAGCCGAAACGGAAGCCCGACAGGGCCTTGCCCATCACGGTATCGCTGTAGTCACGCACGCCACGGTCCTGCCCCGCGGCCCCGGCGGCGAACATGAGCGGCAGCAGATGTTCGGGGCGGGGGTGGCAGATATGGGCGCCCGGTGCGTGCTCCCAGTGGGTCAGGGCGTCGTTGCGGATATCGGGTGCGGCTTCCACCGCGCGGGCAAGCCACGTGTCGAAAGCGTGCGATACCTCATTGGACTGCGGATTGCCGCCCATGAAATGATGCAGGTTGTGATAGGTCATGCCCGTGCCCACGATCAGTACGTTCTGCGCGCGTAGCGGCCGGAGTGCCGCGCCGGTCCGCAGTTCCATGGCCGCGCTCAGGTCACGTTGCAGCGACAGTTCCACCACGGGAATATCCGCCTGCCCGAAGGCAAGCATGAACGGGATGAACACCCCGTGATCAAGGCCGCGTGCAGGGTCTTCCGCTGTGGCCATGCCCGCCCCTTCCAGCAGGTGACGGACCTGTGTCGCAAGCGTGGGTGATCCGGGGGCGGGGTAGCGCAACCGGTAGGTATGGGCTGGAAAGCCGTGATAATCATAAATCAGGGGCGGGTGGGGGCTGGATGTCACGGTGGGCACGCCGGTTTCCCAATGGCCTGACATGACGACAATCCCGTCAGGCCGCCGGGGCAGGGTGGCGGCAATGCCGCGCAGGTGGGCGGCCATGCGGTCCCACGTATCGGGCCAGTCCATGAAGAAGCACGGCCCGCCCCCGTGGGGCAGGAACAGGACCGGCTGGATGGCGGATTGCTGTTCCATGCGGATACCCTCCCGGCGTGGGCCATAGGCTGCGCGGCATCATCGCGTGTGTCATGGCACGATGCCACGAAAATGTTCAGGTTCCTGCCGCCACCGTTATCATGCGGGCAATGCGGATGGCCGGGGCCGGTCAGCGATACGCCCGCTCAAGCGGATGCTCCCTGGAGCGCATCACCCGGCCATAGGCCTGCTGGCCGAAGCCGCTGGCGTAATCGGTGCCTGTCCATGCTGTCGTGCCGCCAATCATCACATGGCGTACGACCCCCGTGGGGCGGTTGATCACCTGCCTGCACCCGAACTGGGCGCGATAGGTGAAGGCGTAGGTTTCCTCCGGGTTCCAGGCATGCAGCGCCAGGGGGTCGATCACGCACAGATCCGCCTGCGCGCCGACCTTTATGGTCCCGGCATTGAGGTTGAAGAAGGCGGCCGGCAGTCCGGTCAGCCTGTGCACGGCGGAGGTCACGGCGTGCATGCCATCTTCCTGCGCGATCTTGAGAAAGCGCAGGTTGCCATCATAAAAACCGATATTGGCCAGATGGGCGCCACTGTCATTGAAGCCCGGCAGGGTCTGCGGGTTGAACAGCAGTTTTTTCAGGATATCCGGGTTACGGTTGGCAAAGGTCGTCTCCCACCGCAGGGCGGTATCCCACTGCCGCAGCAGATGGAGGATGAATGTGGCGTCATCGCCCACCGGGTCGGGGAAGGTGGCAAAGAACCGGGCTTCCGCCTGGTCGGCGGCCCCATGTCGGCCCCGTGTCTTCTGCCAGCGCCGCAGACGGTCATAGGGACCCTGCAGGGTCTGGCCATCCCACTGCGACAGCGGGCATTCGGCGACCTTCATGTCCGCAAGGTTGCGGGTCAGCACCGTTTCCTCCTGCCGCACCAGCCTGCGCAGCCGCGCCAGTGACCAGCCTGTCTTTCCCTTCATCCACATCTCGCGGAAGGATGCGATCCACTGTGGATCATCCATGATGCGCGCGCGCCCTTCACGGTCATCCAGTTCGCGTTCGTTCAGGCCCCGCAGTGCGGGAATCTCGTCGGCAAGGGGATTGATCGCCCCGTCACTCCATACCCTGAAGGAGCCGGACAGCACCTGAAAGCGGAAAATTCCCTTCAGGACCCTGGAATTGAGGATGGCGGACAGCATCAGGCACATGCCGACCGCAGCGCGGTTGGTCTGCAGGTCGATGGCAGCAAGCACGGTTGTCCTGAGCGGGCGTCCGAACAGCCGCCCGCTGGTCAGCAGGAAGGCGCGCACGGCCTCGATGATGTCATCCTTGGGCGGTGTTGCCTGCCACACGCGACCGTAGCGGCGCACCACGCCGGTCAACTGCTTCAGTTCCCTGTAGCCTGCGTACTGCGTGGGGATCTTGCGCTTCTTGTGCGGATCGTTGGCCAGGAAGTGAAAGGGCAGCGCATCGGTGGAAAAACCGGCATATCCCTGCGCCATGCCCGCATCCAGCAGCCGTTCCATGCGCCCGCGCTCACGCCGCGTGGGGCTGCGGCTTATGGACTGCTGCAGGCCCATCACCTCGATACGGAGCATGGAATGCGGAATGAGCGGAACGATGTTCGGACCCAGCGACAGGCTGGAAAGATGGTCAAGATAGCCCTGTGAATCCGACCATGTACAGGTATTGGCCACCTTGCCCAGCACGGTCTTGGGCATGTTCTCCACGCGGGCGAAGCAGTCCACGATCGGGTCTTCCCCGTCGCGGCGCTGGTTGCCGTAGGTGACCCCGATCGAACAGTTTCCGATCACAACCGTGGTCGTGCCATGGCGCACTACTTCCGGCAGTTCGGGGGCGATTTCCACTTCCAGGTCCAGATGGGTATGAATATCCAGCATGCCGGGCAGGAGCCACAGGCCCGTACAGTCTATCTCTGTCGTGTCGCCCTCCACCTCCAGCGCCGGGCCCATTGCGGAAATCCTGCCGCCGGATACGGCAACATCCGAAATGACGGGATTGCATCCGGTGCCATCGAACAGAAGGGCGTTTCGGTAGACGGTATCGGGCACACGGGCCTCCATACAGGGGTTATGACGGACAGGGCAGGGCGGGAGAATCGTGGCTTCCTGATGGCGGTGGCAACAGGTTGTGCCCCATGCATACAACATCAGGAACCGGCGGTGGTTCCGCGATGGTGGCGCGGCGCGCGCAAAACCATGCCGGGGTACGGGTGGTTTGATGGCGGGCGTGCTGTCTGTTAAGCCTCCGCCCCTGCATGCGAGAGGAGGGAATGGTGATCGCATCCTGTTATCCGGATTACCCATGGCGGCGCTGACGCGGCTTTTCCCGCTATGGGCCGTGCTCGTCTCGGTTGTGGCCGTGCTGCGTCCGGCACCCTTTGTTGCGCTGACCCCCTGCATCACCCCGTTGCTGGCGTTCATCATGTTTACCATGGGGGTAACGCTGGGAGTAGGGGATTTCGTGCGGATTGCGCGCCGTCCGGCCCCGGTTCTGGCGGGCGTGGCGCTGCATTACCTGGTCATGCCGCTGGCGGCATGGGTTATCGCGCGGCTCATGCACATGCCGCCCATGCTGGCGACCGGCATGGTACTGGTGGGGTGCGTGTCCAGCGGCACGGCGTCCAATGTCATGATCTACCTGTCACGCGGCGATGTGGCGCTGTCGGTCAGCATCAGCATGCTGTCCACGCTGGTGGGCATCGTGGCGACACCGGTGCTGACCCGATTCTATGTATCCGCCGGGGTCAGTGTCGATAGCTGGGGGCTGTTCCGTAGTATTGTGGAAATCGTGGCCCTGCCGGTCATGGGCGGGGTGATGGTGAACGCGACATGCGCGCATCTGGTCCGCAGGGTGGAACCGGTCCTGCCGCTGGTTGCCATGGTGTCGATCATGGCCATCATCGGCAGCATTGTCGGCGGTGTGGCGCCAGCGCTTGGCACGGTCGGCCCGCTCGTGCTGGTGGGGGTGGTGCTGCATAACGCGACCGGCCTGCTGGGCGGGTACTGGGGCGGCCGCCTGCTGGGGTTTGACGAGTCCGTCTGCCGCACCCTGGCGCTGGAGGTCGGCATGCAGAATTCCGGCCTGGCGGCCACGCTGGGACGGCTTTATTTCTCGCCGCTTGCGGCCCTGCCGGGCGCCGTGTTCTCCGTATGGCACAACATATCGGGCTCGGCGCTGGCAGCACTATGGGCGGGCCGTCCCTTGCGTGGCCGGGACCCTGCCTGAAGCCACGGGCAATCCGGTCACGCAGGGCGCGAGGTTCAGGGCGTGGGCGCCGTACCGGGCGGGTAGAACAGCAGGAACAGCACGATGATGATCAGGACGATGGGCAGCAGGCCCAGGCCATTGAAGCCCGTGCTCCTGGGGCCTCCATACCAGCCGGAACGGAAGCCATAGCCCCCACCCCCGATGGCGAAGATGAGCAGGATGATGATGAGAAGGGTCAGCATGGGAAAACTCCACAAAATGCCTGTCCACCCAACGTGGCCCGGTCATGATGGTTGCCCGTCGCCATGGCATGCGATCCGGTGCAGGCTGGATTTCGACCCTCCGGTTCCCATATGCCCCGTATCCGCCTTCCGTCATGCCGAGATATGCCGATGATCCCGTTCTCCGTTCTTGACCTGTCGCTCATCACACGCGGGCATGGCCCGGCGGATGCCTTCCGCAATACGCTGGACCTTGCACGGCTGGCCGAAAGCCTTGGCTGCGCACGCTACTGGCTGGCTGAACATCATGGCATGCCGGGCATTGCCTCCGCCGCAACGGGTATCCTGATCGGGCAGGTGGCGGCGGCGACACGCCATATCCGCGTGGGTGCCGGCGGGATCATGCTGCCCAATCATTCCCCGCTGGTCATAGCCGAGCAGTTCGGCACGCTTGAAAGCCTTTTTCCGGGCCGGATCGACCTTGGGCTTGGCCGCGCGCCGGGTTCGGACCAGCGCACCGCGCACGCCCTGCGGCGTGACCCGCACGCGCCGGAGCGTTTTGCCCACGATGTGGAAGAACTGCTCCATTATTTTGAACCCGCCAGCGAGCAGGATACCCATCTGGTCCGCGCCATTCCCGGCGCGGGGCTGCAGGTGCCGGTCTGGCTGCTGGGGTCTTCGCTATTTTCCGCCGTTCTGGCAGCACAACTGGGTCTGCCCTACGCCTTCGCTTCCCATTTCGCGCCAGCCCGGATGGAGGAGGCGATCACCCTCTACCGCCACCGCTTCACCCCATCCGCACGCTGCCCGAAACCCCATGTCATGCTGGGCGTGAACATGATCGCGGCTGACAGCGTGGAGGAAGCCGGGCATCTCGCCACATCGCTCCAGCAGTATTTCATCGCACTCCGCCGCGGGCGGCCCATTGCCTTTCCGCCGCCGGTTGCCGATACCACCGGCCTGTGGTCGGCAGGGGAGCAGGCCATGCTGGACCATGCGCTGGCCTGCACCCTTGCGGGCTCGGCCGATACGATCACGCGGCGGCTGGCGGCGTTCATCAGCCGCCATCAGCCTGATGAACTGCTGCTGGCGCTGCCGGTGTACGACCATGCGCTGCGGCGGCGCTCACTCGAACTGGCCATGACCCTGCGCGACGGACTGGCGGCAGGTATGGCCTGAAGGCCGCCATATCATCGCATCGGCCGCAAACCGTCATATCCCGCCGGCGGGAGCATGGTTACGGTAATATCGGCCCGTCTGCCGCGTTGCCGCGCATTCAGGCCAGATGGGCCGTGACCTGACCGATGGAGGGAAAGCTGGCCTTGACATCGGTGCCATGGCCCACAAAAACCGTGCCCGTGGCCGAACCCGTGGTGACAAGACAGCCTGCGGCCATGCCCAGCCCCCGCTGTGACGCATGGTTGGCCAGCCAGACCAGCAGGCGCAGCGGGTCACCTGCGGCATTGCCGCCCACATGGTCGGCCACGGTCCTGTCATCGACTGTCAGCACCACCCGTTCTTCAGCCGGGTTGACCCTCTCCCATGCCGGCTGGCCAAGGCCCACGATCAGCGCGCCATGGCTCTGCTGGTCAGCCATGTGCAACAGCCTGTGCTGGGAGCCGGGTTCTTCAAACCGGGTATCGATGATCTCGATGACGGGATGGATCGTGCCGATGGCCGCCAGCACTTCCGCGCGCGTATACCCTTCGGGCCGTGCAGGCAGGGCATGGGCGAAGCGGTAGCCGATCTCGCCTTCCACCCCGAGGTGGCGGCACAGGTCAGGGGGTACCGTGGCGCCGGTGGTGAACATGGTGGCGGTATGGATGGGTGCCGCACCGGGTTCGGCCTGTGGCCCGTCAGCCCCGACTTTCCACCCGCCAATCGGCCCCAGGAAGCCGCCAACCGCATCCTGCACCGCACAGGCACCGGCCACGTCACGGGGTACAAGGGCCGGATCGATCGTGGCGGGCGGCGGGACCTGTCCCCGTCTTACCGCAAGGAACAGTTCGGTCAGGGTAGGTATGGAAGATGTGGGCATATGGCAGTGTTTCCCGCTGGCAGGTCAGGGCGATACGTTGGCATACCTTCGGCCATGGTGCCATGCTTCCGGTATGCTTCGCCCCCATGCCGGGTCCATGGCGCGCGGGGCGCATGGCAGGATTGAGGGCCGGATTCAGGGCGCATGATCCGGTGGCAGCGGAAAATGGCAGGCGACTTCATGGCCGGGCCGCAATGTGTGCAGCACCGGGTCTTCCCGCGCGCACCGCGCCTGCGCGACCGGGCAGCGTGCATGGAAACGGCAGCCCGTACGCGCGGCGGTGGGGCTTGGGGCATCGCCACGCAGTTCAAGGGCGCGTGTGGCCCCTACCACGGGCTGCGGCACGGCGGCCATCAGCGCCGCGGTATAGGGATGGGCCGGATGGTGCAGCACGGCGTCCGTCTGCCCCAGTTCCACGATGGCGCCAAGATACATGACCGCCACCATGCTGGAAATCTGCCGCACCACCGCAAGATCATGGGCGATGAACACATAGGTCAGCCCCAGTTCGCGCCGCAGGTCGGCAAACAGATTGACGATCTGCGCCTGCACCGACACATCCAGCGCCGAGACCGGTTCATCCGCCACCACCAGCCGGGGCGACAGCGCCAGTGCGCGGGCAATGTTGATGCGCTGACGCTGCCCGCCCGAGAATTCGTGCGGATACCGCGCCAATGCCTGAACAGGCAGGCCCACAAGGTCCATGAGTTCATGCAGCCGCGCGGTAATGGTGGCAGCCGGGCGCCTGCGGCCATCGGGGCCACGGTGGACGCGCAGTGGCTCGGCCAGCAGGTCGCCAATGCGGCGGCGCGGGTTGAGAGAGGCGCTGGAATCCTGGAACACCATCTGCATGCGTGGCCGCAGCGCGCGCAGCCTGCGCTCGGGCAGGGTGGTGATATCGTGTCCTTCGAACAGGATCTGGCCGGAGGATACATCGGCAAGCCGCAGCATGCATCGCCCTAGCGTGGACTTGCCACAGCCGGATTCCCCCACCAGTCCCAGCGTCTCGCCGGGCATCACACGAAGCGAGATGCCATCCACCGCCCTGAGCATGCGCCCATGCGGCAGATGGTAGGTCTTGTGCAGGCTGCGTAGCTCCAGCAGCGGCGCGGGGGGCGTTGCGGTCATGCGCGGTAATCCGTCACGGGCGCGCGCGGCGGCAGGGGATGTCCCTCAACCGGAAGCACGCAGGCCGCCTGCTGGCCATGACCCACCGCCACCAGCGCTGGCGGTGCGGGGGTGCAGGCGGCATGCGCGTAGCCGCAGCGCGGGGCGAACGCGCAGCCGGTGGGGCGCGCGCCGGGTGGTGGGGGCGCACCGGCTATGGCGGGCAGGCGGTCGGGGCGGGGGCCGCGCAGGGGCGGGATGGAATCCAGCAGCCCGGCGGTATAGGGGTGGCCGGGCTGACTGAACACGCGCGCGGTCGGCCCCGTTTCCGCCATGTGGCCGGAATAGAGCACGAGCGTGCTGTCACAGGTCTGGGCCACAACCCCCATGTCATGGGTAATCAGCAGGATGGATGACCCATGCCTGCCGCGCAGCGAACGCAGCAGGTCCAGAATCTGGGCCTGCACGGTTACATCCAGGGCGGTTGTCGGTTCATCGGCAACAAGCAGGCCGGGATTGCACGACAGTGCCATGGCAATCATCGCGCGCTGGCGCAGCCCGCCCGAAAGCTGGTGCGGGTAGTGGTCCGCCATGCGGGCTGGGTCGGGCACGCCCATGTCGCCCAGAAGCCGCACGGTGCGGGCGCGGGCATTGCTGCGGGAGATTTTTTCATGGGCGCGGATCTGCTCGTCGATCTGCCAGCCTATGGTGTAGACCGGGGTGAAGGCCGTCATCGGGTCCTGGAAGATCATGGCGATGTCCCGCCCGCGCAGGCGGCGCAGGTGCTTTTGCTTCATGCCCACCAGTTCACGCCCGCGAAACAGGGCGGACCCCGTTACCTGCACGCCGGGGCTGTCGATCAGTCCCATCAGCGCCATGGCGGTCACCGACTTGCCCGATCCGGATTCCCCCACCAGCCCGACGATCTCGCCTGCCTGCACGCTGAAGGAGACATGTTCCACGATCGGGATCATGCGCCCGCGCGCGGGAAAGCTGACACACAGGTCACGCACCGCCAGAAGGGGTGGGGCAGCGGGATCAGCCTGCATCACGCACCCTGGGGTCAAGGAACAGGTAGACAATATCCACCACCGCATTGGCCAGCACCACGAAAATGGCGGAATACATGACCGTGGCCATGATGACGGGCAGGTCGAGCGTGGTCAGGGCGCGATAGGTCAGCCTGCCCACGCCGGGCAGGCCGAACACCACTTCGGTCAGCAGCGCGCCGCCACCGGCAAGCTGGGCAAAATCCAGCCCGAACAGGGAGACGAACGTGACCATGGACGTACGCAGCCCGTGGCGCAGCAGCACCCGCGCGGGGGAAAGTCCCTTGGCGCGCGCGGTGCGCATGAAGTCCTCGCCCGCCAGCGCTACGAGGTCGTAGCGCAGCACGCGGCTGTATATGCCAATGAACATGACCGCCAGCACAACCCACGGAATGACCAGCGCCCGGAACCACCCCAGCGGGTCCTGTGTAAAGGGCACGTAGCCCAGCCCCGGCACCCATGAGAACAGCCATGTGTCATGATAGCGGCTTTGCGTGACCAGATTGGTCACCTGCCCCAGCCAGAATACGGGTATGGAAATGCCCACCAGCCCCAGCACCATCAACCCGCGGTCCACCCATGTATCCTTCATGGCTGCCGCCAGCGTGCCCATGGCAATGGAAACCGTAACCCATATCACCGCCGCCCCGCATACCAGGCACGCCGTGACCGGGGCGGCCTGCATGATTTCGGGCACCACGGCCTGGCCGCGATTGGCGTAGGATGCAAGGTCGCGGGTGATGAACAGCTTCTTCATCATGATGGCGTACTGGATTGGCAGCGGGCGGTCGAAGCCATATTCGTGGCGCACTTTCTCCATGGTCTGTGGCGATGCGCCGCGTCCGGCAATGCGTGCGGTGGGGTCGGCGCCGGGGGTGGCGAAAAACACGCCAAACACCAGAATGGACACGCCAAGCAGGACAAGGGCCGTCTGGCCTGCCCGGCGCAGCACGGCAGCCATCATGGCGCGCGCCGCCCGCTGTCGCGCACGTCCAGTGCATCGCGCAGCCCATCGCCCAGTATGTTGAGTGCGAGCACCACGACCACGATGGCAAGCCCCGGTGCCACCGCCACCATGGGGCGGGTATAGATCAGGCCCTCGCCATCCTGAATGATGGTGCCCCATGAAGCCTGCGGGGCCTGCACCCCCAGCGACAGGAAAGACAGCGCGCTTTCCGCCAGCAGCGCCAGCGCCATGACCAGCGGGCCAAGCATGACCAGCGTGGTGGCCAGGTTGGGCAGGATATCGCGCAGCATGATCCGCCACACCGGCACGCCCAGCCCGCGTGCCGCGGTAACGAACTCCGCCTGTCGCAGCGCCATCACGCGGCCACGTATGGGGCGGGCGGCATAGGGCGCGTAAACCAGTGCGATGATGAAGACCGGGATCAGCAGGCTGTCCGCATGCACCACGAATGGCCCCAGCCGCATGCTCTGGCTGACCATGACGATGGAAAGCGAAATGGCGAAAAGATAGACCGGCACCGCCCACATGATATCCATGAGCCGGGAGATGAGCGTATCCACCATTCCGCCCAGAAAACCGGCGGCAATTCCCGCTATCCCCGCCAGCAGCAGGCACAGTACCGCCGCCCCGGCCGAGATGAGCAGCGAATTGCGCCCGCCATAAAGCAGCCTTGCCGCAACATCGCGCCCCTGGCTGTCAGCACCCAGCAGGTAGGCTGCCCGCCCCGTCGGCCCGATGGGGCTCAGGCCAAGGTGCAGCGGGTTGTCGTTGGGCTGCATGATGTCCACCTCCCGCCCGTCCAGCATGAGGGTACCCGCCACGTTGGAGGCAAACGGGTCGGTATGCGCCACATAATGGGCATAAAGCGGGGCAAGGAGACTGGCCAGCACCACCAGCCCCAGCACCACCAGCGCCACCATGGCGGGGACGTTGCGCGCAAGGGCCATGGCCGCCTGCCGCCATGGCCCGGGTGCTGGATGGGGGGGCGCTGGCATTCAGGTGCCAGCCGTCCCGCGCGGCATGGTCTTGCGCAGCGGGTACAGGTCCAGGCTGCCGATCGTGGCCCCCGCGCCACTGGCCTCAAGGCGCAGGAATTCAAGCGGGCTTGCGGGAAAGACCAGCGC
Organism: Komagataeibacter sp. FNDCF1; assembly: GCF_021295335.1. NCBI lineage: Bacteria > Pseudomonadati > Pseudomonadota > Alphaproteobacteria > Acetobacterales > Acetobacteraceae > Komagataeibacter > Komagataeibacter sp. FNDCF1. The sequence continues at coordinate 540,579 of NZ_JAIWOT010000001.1, forward strand.
CGTGCCCACGGCCAGGCCGCCATTGGCAAAGATTTCCAGCGTGCAGGCATCCAGCACGATGCGGATATCGAAATGCCGGTCATCGGGGTCCAACGCGGCTGAGAACTGGCCGGTGAAGAACGGCTGGGCAAAGCCCGCAAGGTTGCTGCGGTCCAGCCATAGCTGGCCCGAGAACGCATCGAAGCCGATGCTCAGCTTCTCGCCGCCCTCATTGCCGAATGTGATGATGAAGCGCCCCGTGCGCCCTTTGTCACCCAGCGGCAGGCCGTGGGGGCGCTCATCCACGGTCACACTCATGCACAGGTCCAGTGCGCGGCCCTGCGGCAGGGCCACCTGACGGCTCTCGCCCGCAGCAAGCCTGCCGGCGGGGAAGGCGACGGGCGTATCGCGCAGACTGTCCAGCCCGCGCGGGCTCTGGGCCAGGCGCAGCCAGCCGGAAAAGTCGCGCCTGAGCACCATCGTGCGTGGCAGGGTCATCGCACCGCGCCAGCTCTGCGTGGGCAGTTCCTGCGCATACTGCCAGTTGCCCAGCCAGGCGATGGATACCGCCTCCGCATCGGGCATGTTGCTGTAGACCTGCAGCGCGTAGGCATCCTTGGCAAAGTCGGTCAGGCCGATCACGGTATCATCGGGGATGAAGCGCGTGCCATCGAACCGGCCAACAAAATACTGCGTGACGCTGCCGCCGGACGGGGCACCGGGATTGAGCGACACGAACAGCACCCAGCGCGTGCCACCGCCTTCCACCGGCACCTCGATCAGGTTGGGACACTCGTAATCCACGCCATACAGGCCCGATGGGCCGAAATCGCTCAGATGCACCCAGTGGATCAGGTCGGTGGAAGCGTAGAAAGCGATCTGGTGCAGCCGTGATTTCGCCACCACCATCACCCACTGTCCCGTCGGTCTATGGAAGCACACCTGCGGGTCACGGAAGGAATTGCTGCCGATATCGAGTACCGGATTACAGGCATGTTCCTCAAAGGTCTGTCCACTGTCGTGACTGATGGCCAGATACTGTGCCTGGGCATGCGGGCTGGCACGGGTGTACAGCACCGCCATGCCGCCCCGTGGCGTCCCGAACAGGCCGCTTGCATTGCGGCAATCCATGACCGCGCAGCCGGTAAAGGCTTCTCCCGCCCCGGTTTCATCCAGTGCGATGGGCTGGTCCGTCCAGTGCAGCAGGTCGGGGCTGGTGGCATGCCCCCAGTGCACATTGCCCGCATAGGGGGCGAAGGGATCGTACTGGTAATACAGGTGATAGCGCGTGCCATCGAAAACCAGCCCGTTCGGATCGTTCATGAAGCCCGTGGTGGGCGTGAAATGGATCGTGGGCCGGTAGGCCATGTCATCTTCCGTTTTCATTACGGGGCGGGGCATGTCGCCGGGCTGGTCGGCGGGGGAGGAATGGGATGCATCGGGCCTGTCCGTCCGCATGTGGTCGGGTGCCTGCCGGGGCAGTGGTGCGCCAGGGCAGGGCAGGGCGGCGCGGTGGCCGGGGCGGGGAGAAGATGCATCCGTCATGAAACCCAGCCTATACCGATGCGCAGGCGCGACCAAACGGTTTTGCCATGGTGCCGGGTGTGAGGGCTGGCGGCGGGGCAGGCGGTTTCATTAAAAAGCCCTTCATGAAAATAAAGTAATGATAAAGAACAGATTGATTAATGAAAACTTATTTTAAATATTAATCATACATACTTTGTAAAAAACATGTATCTGTCGATCCAGGCAGATGCCGCATGAATCCATGCCGGCCCGCCACAGACCGACCCTGCCGGAGTACCCCGTCATGCCCAGTCCCATCACTACGCTCCCCATGCCGTAAGGCGCGTGGCCGGCCTGGCTGGCGACGCGCTGCCTACAGATACAATAAAAAACCATATGCGCGCGTATTGCGGGCCATCGGCTGCAGCAGGCAGCATTTTTTACAATACAGGGAATTTCCTGACCCATGAATGCCATCGTAGTCACCGCACTACGTCGGCCCTATACCTTTGTGGTGCTGTCGATCCTGATTGTGGTCTTTGGCATCATGTCGGTATTGCGTACGCCGACGGATGTGTTCCCGAATATAAAAATACCGGTCGTGTCCGTCGTCTGGACCTATGGCGGCATGCTGCCGGAGGAATTCGCGGGCCGTATCATCTACAATTACGAACTGATGGTGACCTCGACCGTCGAGGGCATCGAACATATGGAAAGCAGTTCGTATTACGGGCGCGGCATCGTCAACATATACTTCCAGCCCGGCACCGATATCGGCAAGGCGGAAGCGGAAGTCACCGCCATATCGCAGACGGTCATAAAACAGCTTCCCGAAAACATTCCATCACCCATGGTGATGAGCCTCGACGCCTCATCCGTGCCGGTGCTGACGCTTCAGGTCACGTCCGACAGGCAGACGCCATCCGACCTGTTCAAGCTGGCCATGATCCGTGTGCGCCCGCTGCTGGTGACCGTGCCGGGTGCCGTGGTGCCACAGGCCTATGGCGGCATGGACAGCTTTGTCATGGTGGCGCTGAACCAGCAGCAGCTACAGGCGCACCACCTGTCGGCCATGGACGTGCAGAATGCCCTGCGCGGGCAGAATATCGTGCTGCCGGCTGGCGACCAGAAAATCTCGGCCACCGACTGGATGGTGCAGACCAACGCCACCCCGCGATCCATGAAGGAACTGGGTGATATCCCGGTCAAGCGCGTGGGTAACGCCGTGATCTATGTCCATGACGTGGCCGAAGTGTATCGCGGCGGGCACCCGCAGACCAACCTCGTGCTGGTAAAAGGCCAGCAGGGGGTGGAAATCGTCGTGATGAAAAGCGGCGATGCCTCGACGCTGGATGTCGTGGCGGGGGCCAAGGCGCTGCTGCCACGCATCCAGAAACTGCTGCCGCCGGATGTCAAGGTCAGCATCCTGGGTGATGCCTCGATCTTTGTTAAGGATTCGATTTTCGACGTCGTGCGCGAAATGCTGACGGCGGCCGCCCTGACCGGCATGGTGGTGCTGCTGTTCCTGGGGTCGTGGCGGCCCACGGTCATCATCGCCACCTCCATCCCGCTGGCCATCCTGTGTGCGATCATCGGACTGAACTGGGCGGGGCAGACGATCAATGTCATGACGCTGGGCGGGCTTGCGCTGGCGGTGGGCATCCTGGTGGATGACGCCACGGTGATGATCGAGAACATCGACGCGCATCTGGAAATGGGCAAATCGCTGGAACCCGCGATCATCGATGCCGCCAACCAGATCGTCATCCCCACCTTTGTCGCCACCACCTGCATCTGCATTGTCTGGCTGCCGCTGTTTGGCCTGAGCGGGGTCGCGGGCTGGCTGTTCATGCCCATGGCGGAAGCCATCATCTTCGCCATGATCGCCTCCTTCATCCTGTCGCGCACGCTGGTACCGACCATGGCCAAATACCTGCTGGCCGGTCATAGCGTGGCGGGACACGGGGATTCCCACCATTGCGAACCGCAGGTCCACAACCTGCAATATCCCAAGCGCCTGCCCGAACGCTTCCAGCAGGCGTTTGAGCGCGGGTTCAACAATTTCCGCGAAAGCTATGCGGGCGTGCTCAAGCGCGCGATTGCGGGACGCAGGCGGTTCGTGGGGGTGTTCCTTGGCGTCTCGGTCTGTTCGCTGGGGCTGTACCTGATCGCGGGGCGGGATTTCTTCCCCGAAACCAAATCCGGCACCATCCAGATGCACATGCGCGCACCACTGGGCACCCGGATCGAGGTGGCGGGCCGCGAGGCATCTCTGGTGGAAGACCGGATCAACGCCCTGTTCCCCGGCAGGGTGGACAGCATGATCGAAAACTGCGGCCTGCCCGAAGGTGCCCATAACCAGGCCTTCATTCCCACCCCCACCATCGGCACGCAGGACTGCGACATCACCATTGCGCTAAAGGACGAGGAAACGCCCGTCTGGGATGACCGCGTGATCCTGCGCCATGACCTGTCGGCGCGGTTTCCCGGCACGGTGTTTACCTTTCAGCCTGCCGACCTGACCGCGAAGATCCTGAACTTCGGATCACCCGCGCCCATCGACATCCAGATTTCGGGGCCGGACCTGCGCGACAATTATGATTACGCCCGCCTGCTGGTCAACCGCCTGCGCGGCGTGCCGGGGGCAGCGGATGTCGTGATCCAGCAGACCATGAAAACCCCGACCCTGTTCGTGCAGGGCAACCGCACCTTTGGCCAGGCCACAGGCATGACGGAAGCCGATCTGGCCAACAACGAACTCATGACCCTTTCGGGCAGCCAGACGGTGGACCCGCAATACTGGCTGGACCCGGCCACGGGCATCACCTTTCCGCTGAACGTGTATGTGTCACAGGACCAGCTGACGCATTTCAACAACCTCATGACCATTCCGGTGGACAAGGGCGACGGCGACCCGCAGGGGCGGCACATGCAGTTGCTGGGCGGTATCAGCAATGTCAGCGCCACGGGCACGCCGGGGCAGGTCTCGCACTTCAATTCCATGCCCGAGGTGGACATCTATGTCTCGGCCGAGGGCGCGGATCTGGGGCAGGTGACAACCGGCGTGCAGCGCGTGCTGGACCAGACGCGGGGGCAGGTGCCCGCCACCGCCGCCGTGGTGGTGCGCGGCCAGACCGAAACCATGCGCCATGCCTATGTCGAACTGGTGTTCGGGCTGGTGGTGTCGGTGCTGCTGATCTACCTGCTGATCGTGGTCAATTTCCAGTCGTGGCTGGACCCGTTCATCATCATCACGGCGCTGCCCGGCGCGCTGGCGGGGATCGCGTGGGCGCTGTTCCTGACGCATACGCGGCTGTCGGTGCCGGCGCTGACCGGGGCGATCATGTGCATGGGCACGGCCACGGCCAATTCCATCCTTGTCGTCTCCTTCGCCCGTGAACGGATCGAGGAACATGGCGACGCGCTGCGGGCAGCACTTGAGGCAGGCTACGGCCGCATCCGCCCGGTACTGATGACGGCACTCGCCATGGTGATCGGCATGGTGCCCATGGCCATGAGCAATTCCCAGAACGCGCCGCTTGGCCGCGCCGTCATTGGCGGGCTGCTGGTGGCCACTGTCTCCACGCTTTTGTTCGTGCCGTGTGTTTACGCAATCCTGCACAACCGTCCGTCCCGTGTCCGGGAGGAAATGAAGTGATGCCCACCCAGAACAACAGAAAAATCATCATGCTCGCCGGTGCCGCCGTTGTCGTGGGGTGGTGCGGGTACCTGCTGGTCGGGCGCGTGCAGCATGCCGCGGCCCTGCGGCGGGAGGCTGCCATTGCCTCCGTGCCCGATGTCATGGTCATCTCGCCACGCCACGAGGCGCGTCATGTCAGCCTCGACCTGCCCGGTACGGTGGAAGCCTGGTACCAGGCCCCCATCTATCCGCAGGCATCGGGTTACGTGCGCATGTGGTACAAGGATTACGGCGCACGGGTGGCAGCAGGTGACGTGCTGGCGGAAATCAACACCCCCGGCCTTGATGCCCAGTTCGCGCAGGCACAGGCGGACCTGCAGTCATCGCAGGCGAAATACGACCTTGCGGTGGTAACCGCCCAGCGCTGGCGGCTTATGGGCAGGTCACAGGCGGTATCGGGCCAGTCGGTATCGGTGCAGGATGCGAACGAAAAATCCGCCGCCGCCGATCTGGAGGCCGCGCGGCATAACCTTGACCGCTACGCTGCCCTTGAACGCTTCAAGGTCATTGTCGCCCCGTTTGACGGCGTGGTGACGGAACGCGACATCAACGTGGGCGACTACGTGCATGAAGGCGGTGGCAACCTGAATGCCACGGGTGCGGCCAGTGAACTGTTCAGCGTGGCCGACACGCACCAGATGCGGCTGTTTGTCTCGATCCCTGAGAACATGTCCTACATCCTCCAGCCCGGCCTGCAGGCCAGCGTGCAGGTGCCGCAGTTCCCCGACCGGCGGTTCGAGGCGAAGTTCCTGACCGTATCGGGCGGCTACGACCCCGATACCCGCACCAGCGTAAGCGAGTTTGTAATCGACAACACCGACCATGCCCTGTGGCCCGGAACCTTTGCCGCCGTCACCCTGACCGCGCCCGAACAGGCCGCCCACCAGACCATTCCCACCGGCGCGCTGGTGTTTCAGGAACACGGCATGCAGGTAGCCGTGGTGGACGGGCAGAACCATGCGCATTTCCACACCATAACCGTGGGCCGCATGGGGGATGGCGCGACGCAGGTGCTGTCCGGCGTGTCACCTGATGACCGGATCATCGACAATCCGCCCGCCGACCTGCTGGAGGGCGAAAAGGTACGTGTGGTCCAGCCCGCAGCCGGATACAGCAATGACACCGATGAAAAGGACGATGAATGATGACCCGCCGCATGCACCGTCCGCTGTGCAGGGGTGGTATCTGCATCCTTGCGCTGGTTTCTCTGGCAGGGTGCGATCTGGCTCCCGTCTACCATACGCCGCATTACGTCATTCCCGCCACATGGGAAGGACAGGCCCCCTTTGCCGTGGCCCGGCCGATGGATGACCGTATTCCCGCCGGCTGGTGGGCCGGTTTTGCCGACCCGCGGCTTGATGATCTTGAAGCACTGGCCGCAGCCCATAATGGGGACCTGCAGGCGGCCAGCGAGCGCTTCCTGCAGGCGCGCGCGATCGTAAGCGAGGCGCGTGCCGACCTGCTGCCCCATTTCGGGCTGGCCTTTGGGGGCAGCAATAACAAAAGCTCCGCCGAGCGGCTGTTCCGCTACAAGGGGCCGATTACGGATTCCGATGAATTCTATGGCGGCATGGCCTCATGGGAGCCGGATTTCTGGTCCTCCATCCGCAACCGTGTGCGGCTGCAGAAGGATTACGCGCAGGAAGCGGCGGCACAGTATGCGTCCGCACGGCTCAGCCTGCAGGCGGAACTTGCCAGCGATTACTTCACCCTGCGCGGGCTGGATGCGCAGGCGGCGATCTATACCCAGTCGATCCGGTATTATGAAGAATCCCTGCGCGTGACCCAGACGCGGCTGCTGGACCAGGCGGATTCACGGCTGGATGTGGCGCGCGCGCAAAACCAGCTTTACACTACCCAGGCCCGCCTGCTGGACATTCAGGCCCAGCGCGAGGTGATGGAACATGCGCTGGCCGTGCTGGTCAACGTTGCCCCGTCATCCTTCCATATCGCAGCGGATGCGCATCTCAACGCCACCCGCTTCACGCTGGCCGCCCCCATGCCGTCGGATCTTTTGCAGCGCAGGCCCGACATTGCCGTGGCCGAACGCCAGATGGCGCAGGCCAACCGCGCCATCGGCATCGCACGCGCAGCATTCTATCCGCATGTCTCCTTCCAGATGAATGGCGGGTTTGATGACAATGGTTTCAACCTTGCCAACCTTGCCAATTCCATGTGGTCCTATGGTGCAACCGTGACCATGCCGGTGTTCGAAGGGGGCCTGCGCCGCGCGCAACTGCAGCAGAGCTGGTCCGCCTACCGTGAAACCCGTGACCACTACCGTGTCACCATCCTCAACGCCTTCCGCGATGTGGAAGATGGCCTGTCACGCACAAGACGGCTCGATGGCGAGAACGACCGCCTGCGCGCCGCCGTGGGAGCTGCCAGCCAGACACAGGATATTACCATGAATCTGTACAAAGGCGGTCTTGCCACCTATCTGGACGTGCTGATCGCCCAGGTCAGCACACTTGATGCCCGCATTCAGCAGGCCGAGGTCCAGACACGTTACCTGCAGGCCCGCATCGGGCTGATCCGCGCATGTGGCGGCGGATGGGATGCAAGCCAGCTGCCCGCGCCCAACAGCCTGTTCTCGGTTGACCCGCTGCAGTATTCCGGCCTGCATAACGCGCGGCCAGCGGGCGATGTGCCCGCTCCACACAGCCATGGGCCGGACGGAGATGATGACCTGACCGGGCCTGTCCTTACGCCCGGCCTGCGCCAGTAAGGGCGCAAGCCGCTGCGGAACAGTTTTGACAGGACTTTTTTTAAGAAAAGTTTCCGGGTGCCGCCTGTTCTGAAATAAGGCGGTACCCGGAAATCCCAGCTTTGTCGCCAGCACCGGCAGAACCCGGGAGCCGCCGGATACGTAAGGGAAAACAGGCCATCCGGCGTTCGTGCCCGATGCGACCATATGACGCACGCTGCAGATGCCGCATGCCGGGTCCGTCAATGGCCATCCCGCATGTTGATGTCGCCCCGGTGCGACAACTGCGCACCAGTGTGCACCGGACGGGCAGCAAGCGGGACAGGCCTGATGGTCAGCGCAGGCGGCGCAGCTTGTTGACCGTCATTGTCTCCACCAGCGAATTGTCAATGGGGCCGACAAGCGTCTGGATATCCGCTGCGGACAGTGGGGCCGCCAGATGCGACATCAGGATTTCAAGGCCCTCTCCGTATGAGGAAAACAGGCCGTCAAGGATACCCTGTGCCTGCTGCACGGTGATTCCCGACGGCAGCATGCCGTGGATTGTCCGCAGGACCGTCAGACGCTGGCCGTACTGTCTGTCACCCAGAAGTGCCAGAATATCCGGCACTGTCTGTGGACGGGCAAGGACCGGCTGGAGGGATGTAACGGCGTCGGACCAGTAACTCTCGGTCTGTGTCAGAACCGGAACCACATCCTGGCCACTCAGGTCATGCTTCAGATGGGGGGCAAGTATGTCGATCCCGGTCTTGCGCATTCCGTTTTCGGTACCGTTCAGCAGCGCGACCACGTCACCAACCTCCATCCCGGCAGGAAGGCGGGACGCGATCAGGCGGATGCCATCCACCCGATAAGTGCCGGTTTCGGCAAGAAGGTGGACGGCATCCGCGGGCAGCAGCGTCTGGGGCATGACAGGCTGCAGGTGCCCGATGGCGGTCTCACGCATCCCGTCACTTGTCATACCCAGAAGCCGGACAAGGTCGGGGCCGGAAACAGGGCGTCGCATCTTGGGTACGATGGTACGCAGGGTATCGACCCAGTAGCTATTCGTATCACTCAGGAGCTTCAGGGCCTGGTCCGGGGTGATGTCTCCTGCGCAACGGTGCATCAGCGTGGCGATGGCCTGGCTGCGGCTTCCATCCGTCATGTCGCCCAGCAGCGAAATGGCCTCGTCAGCACTTATCTCTTCAGGCAGGGAGGACACCAGTTCCCTGATGGTATCGCCCCGGTAACTGTCCGTAGACCCCAGGAAGAACTTTGCCACGGATACGGGAATGGGCCGGGGCAGATGGGGAAGAAGATACTGGATGATCTGGTTGCGCGCACCATTCGTTTCATCCTGAAGCAGGCGACTGGCCTGCTGGTAGGAAAGCTGGGTGTCCTCATCCCCCAGGGCGTGGTTGGACATTGCCGACAGCCTGTTGCCCGGCTCCATTCGTGCAAGACGCGCCACGATCGGCTCAACCGCGGCAGAGGACGGGCTGGCTGTTTCCGGCATGGGTGCCGGGGCGGCGGCCGGCGCGGGCGGCTGGGGCTGCGCGGCGGGTGGCTGTTCCTGTACCACGGGGGCCGGAGCCTGAACCGGCGCGGGAGCGACCGGTGCTGGCGTGGAAGGTGCCGCAGCGGGGCGGGCAGGGGCCTCTGGCGTGGGCGCGGCCTGCTGGATGGCCGGTGCTGGCGTCGGGGCCGCCACATCGTGCGCCGGTTCATGGCTGGAGCCGTGCATGAAAACCGCAGCACCCGCACCAAGGATACCCAGCGCCGCAACCGTCCCACCCGCGAGCAGTTTCTTGCGCATGCCCCCGACAGGCTTGGCATAGGTCGCGGCCGTACTGGGGGGCAGGTCGGCCCCGCCCGCAATGGCAATCTCGCGTTTCAGCGCTGTACACAGGCGGTTGAGCGTCGCACCATAATCATTGAACAGATCAATGAACTGGGCGGTGGTAAGCTGGTACTCAAGCGACCCGGACGGCATGATATCTTCGATGCGCGCGGGAATGATCGGCTTGCTGCGTTTGCTGGCAATGGCCAGTTCCTTGGCAATTTCCTTTGAACTGTTCGCGTTCTCGCTGAACAGGAGCAGGATGACGGAGCAGCGGTTCATCGCATCGATGATGGCGTCCTGGTAGTCAGCGCCGGGTTCCACGTTGCGGGAACTGATCCAGCATGGAATGTCGCGCTTTTCAATGTCGGTAATCAGCTTGCGTGCAAATTCCCCGTCCTTGGACGAAAAGCTGATGAAAACCAGACCCTGTTCTTGTGACATCTAATATCCCTGTTTCTCAAATCGTCACTGCATCAAATAAGGAAAGACTGACCGCCCCGACGCGCATCATCCCAGCTTTGCCGTAACCGGGTGCGCACGGTGCGTCTGGATCCAGGCCGCGTTTTCCGCAAGCGATTCCTTGCCCAGAACGATCATCAGGTCGCGCCATTCCTCTTCCACGAATGCGTCATCGGGATTGTGATGCAGGATTTCTTCCAGCACCTTCGCCTGCCGTCTTGCATGGTCAAATACACTGGCCGCCTGCCCGTAGGCGTGCAGGTGTTCCTCAAACAGCCGCAATTCCGTGAAGGCAAGGAAAAACGCCGCAAGGGCGGGAAGGACGCCAATGATGACGGATGGCATTTCCCGCATCCATTCCGGCCACGCTTCCGACAGTTCCCGGCCCAGGATCATCTGTGCCGCCAGCAGCCCGATCACGACAGCAACCAGCGCGCCGACAAGCAGGCGGACGGCCAACTGCGAGAACCGCAGGGCATTTTTGTACTGCGTGACCCGGCCATCGAAATATGCCCTCTGGTCCTCGATCCAGGACTGTCGGACGGTCAGACGTGGCACGGTTTCCCGGCGGAGCGCCGATGCCATTGCCAGAAGGGACGGCCCGCGCAGGGCCAGCCGGATCCATCCCAGTTCACCCTCATGCTGACGCATGTAGTTATCCGATACCGAGACCGGTATGCCCGACAGGCCCCAGAAGAACTGCACCCGCAGTGCTTCGGCCAGGGCGCGCTGATCCTGGTACAGGTTCTGCCACTGCCGGCGGCGTACCCGCAGCCAGTAGAAGGCCGTCGCCATGGCCAGAATCCCTGCATATCCCGCCAGCAGGGCCGGGTTTTTGCCAAATTCGCAGTATCCTTCAAAACACATTGCCGAAAGGGGAACCGCGGCGGCAAACCAGAACAGGCTGCCAAGGCGTGTGCGGCCGGGCGCGCGGCGCTTCCACGGCAGGCCGGGTGCCCAGTCGCCCAGCAGGAACTGCTGCGCCTGTGATGAGAGGGTATCGGCCGCGGCAAAGATGTTCCGGATCTGCCCGAGGTCCGGATCCTGCGCCACCGGATCGGTCGCATTGATGCCGGACGTCGCATTCGGTCCGGAAGCGGCAGAATTCTTCGGGGGGGTCACAAGGTAGCTGGCACTTTCCAGGCAGAGCCGGGGTTCGGTCGCCTGTGTTTTCAGCAGGGCGGTACGCGCTTCGCAGATAAAACGGAAATCGGGCGGCATCCGTGTGCGCAGGACATCAACCCATGCCCGGTCCGGTGAACGGACATCCAGGGGTTCCCACAAAGGGTTGGCCTGAAGATCCGGAAGCCTGCCTTTCGTCCCCTCCGTGCTGAGGTCGCTCCACCATCGTACGTTTCCGGCCTGTGCCACGGCATCGGGCATTGCGGCCACGCGCGGGGTTTCGATCTGGAGGATCGGCCCGCAGCGCGCAAGTTCGAGGCGGGGCAGGCGGGAAGAGAAGATCCTGCTTGCCCGGAACAGGTCCACCCCGACATCACCGAATTCGCCGCTGGTCCGGATGCTGACGACATGGGCCGTTCCGCCACGTTTCTCCCTGCGCGGGCGGCCATTGCGCCGGGAACGGGGGTCGGCGTCCGTGCCGTCCCACAGGGCGAGGAGAATGTGGCTCTGGCGGGCCAGGAACACGCCCAGCTGTTCATATTGCAGGACCTCCGCCTGGTCTGGCGTCTGGCCGGGGGTTTCCACGCGCGGAAGGGCAAAGCGGACTGCCGTCCGGGGATGATCGTAGAGTGCGTCCATCTGCTTGCGCGCAGCGTCATCCATCATGGTGGCGCGATAGGCGTTCCGTTCCATCGGCAGCGCGCAGACAAGGGGAATGCCGAGTTCCAGCGCCGTGCTGGCCACCATCTGGTCCGCGCCTTCGGCAAGGGCGGACAGGACGCATAAATTGTCATGATACAGTCCTGACAGTGCGGATAGCAGGTCGCGGACACGGGCACGTACGGCCGGCATGGCCTCAGGATGAATATCACGATGACCCGATACACCGACAATAATTGGGAGCGTCAACCCCTTGGACATAAATTCAGCAACCTTGAAAATACCGTTTTGACTGGACCATAAAGCATAATTTCATTCATGCAGAAAGGCGTTAAATACGCCTGATGCAATTCGTTCGGGTATTGATTTTTTTTAGATCTGTTTAAAATAATTCTATACCGGTGCCCCGCAGGTCGGGGTTCCGGGAGATTGTTTCGTGACCGGTATGTTCCGGGTTACGGCATGGGCGCGCATTGATCTGACCACCATTCCTGCCATCTCGGGCTTGTGGCGCATGATCGGTGGCATGACGCCGGGTGCCGGAAAATCCGGCGTATGGCGCGCATTTCAGCGCGCCGGTGTTCCGCTGCGTGGTGGCGGGCGGTATCTGGCGAACGTGCCCTGATGTTCACATGTATTCACGCCGGTTTGCGGGCCTGCGGTCAATCGGGACATGCAGGAGAAAGCATGCAGGGGGTCATGCCCCACGCCCGCGGCTAGCCGTCCAGCAGGGCAACGGCGGTGGCAAAGCTGGGTGCAAGGGGCAGCAGCGGCGATATGGTGGCCTGCCATGCGTGATACAGGTCCGCCTTGCCGGCATAAACGGTGGCGGAGGGATGATTATGTGCGTCCAGTTCCTGTATCCAGCCACCCTGCCTGCGGTCGATCATGTACATATCGATGTAATCCCAGATCGTGCGGTACCAGTGCTCGTAGCGTGAATGGCCGGTCCGCTTGAGCAGGGCGGCCGCAGCGGTAAGAGCTTCCGCCTGGCACCAGTGGGGGCGGTTGTGCACGACCGGACGGCGCGCCCAGTCCATTGTATAAAGCAGGCCGGGCGCGCCATCACGCTGCCAGCCGTTGTTCATGCCGCTGTGGAACAGTTCGACCGCATCTTCCAGCAACCATGAAGGGGCATGGCCTTCCGTACGCAGCAGGGCGGCTTCCAGCTTGAGCAGCAGGTGTGACCATTCCACAAAATGCCCCGGCGTCATGCCATAGGGGCGCAGGGCATCGGCGGGCCGGTCCCGGTTGTAGGATTCAAGCACCTCCCAGTCGCGGCTGTAGTGTTCAGGCAGGCAGTAGCCCGCGTCCCGCGCGTAGGTATGAATGAAGCGTTCAGCCACACGGAGCGCCCGGTGCCGCCACACCGCGTTGCCGGTTACATCGGCCACCGCCATGCAGGCCTCGACGGAATGCATGTTCGCGTTTGCGCCACGATAGTCTTCCTCATCCGACCAGTCCGTAGCAAAGCTCTCGCGGAATACGCCTTCCGTCTCGCTCCAGAAATGCTGCTCCCATATGTCCAGTGCCGTATCGAGCAGTTCCCGCGCGCCCGCCACCCCGGCAATGCAGGCCGATGACGCGGCCAGCGCCACAAAGGCATGCAGGTATGCCTGCTTGCGGGAATCCGCAGGCGGTCTGCCATCCACGGCCGGGGTCAGGTACCAGCCACCGTGGGCATGATCGTGCAGGGCGCCGCGCAGGCTGGCCACGCCGTGGGCTGCCAGTGGTGCGCAGCCGGGCAGGCCCCGGCCCATGGCCACGGCATAGACATGGGTCATGCGCGCGGTAAGCGTGGCGTCAGCCCCGGCCCCCGGCTGCAGCCGCCCGTCATCGCCAAGGGCGGCAAAGCCGTGGGGCACGCGCGATGGCTTGGAAAAATCCAGCAGCCGGCGGCCCTGCATGTCCAGCCAGCGGCGATGTGGCCCGAGGCGGAGCCACGAGGCAACCGGCAGCATAAGCGCCGGCAGGGCTTCAGCCATTGATGATCATCCCGCCATTGACGTGGATCGTCTGCCCCGTGACATACGATGAATCCCGTGCCGCCAGATAGACATAGGCCGGCCCCAGTTCGCTTGGCTGGCCCACGCGGCCCATTGGCGTCTTTTCGCCCATATCGGCCACCGCCTGCGGGTCCACCGGCCCCCAGCTTGCGGGCTGCAGCGGCGTCCAGACAGGGCCGGGTGCTACGGCGTTGACCCGTATCCCCTTCGGGGCAAGCTGCAATGCCAGGGCGCGGGTAAAGCCCATTTCCGCAGCCTTGGTGGTGGTATAGGCCACCAGCGACCGGTTGCCTGCAAAGGCATTGATGGAAGATGTGTTGATGATCACGCTGTCCTGCCCCAGATGGGGCAGGGCCGCGCGGGTGATGTAGAAGTAGCCGTTGATGTTCACGTCCATATGGCGCTGCCACTGGGCGTCGGTAATGTCGGTCAGGTCATTGCTGACATACTGCACCCCGGCATTGTTCACCACGATATCAAGGCCGCCGAATGTTTCCACGGTACGCTTTACCGCATCGTTGCACACGGCGCTGTCCGATACGTCACCACGAATGGCCAGGCCGCGCACGCCCTCGGCTTCCATCAGGCGGACGGTCTCCTGCGCATCTTCATCCTCTTCAAGGTAGAGGATGGCGACATCCGCGCCCTCACGTGCAAAATGCAGGGCGGCGGCACGTCCGATGCCGCTGTCACCGCCCGTGACAAGCGCCCTGCGGCCTTCCAGCTTGCCGCTTCCCCTGTAATCCGCACGGATATGCTCGGCCTGCGGGTCCATCAGCCGCTCGATACCGGGCTGGTGCGGCTGGCTCTGTGGCGGAATGGTCTGGGTCATGGTTTCTCCGGCATGGCTGTTGAAACTGGGGTGATCCCGGGCGTGGAACCACACATGACAGCCCAACGCCATGGGAGCGGGATATGTTTCATCCTTATTATTACATGCTGGGGACAAGTGTAAAAATACAGTTAACAACGGTAATGGGAAATATTATGTTATTATTTACCTGTCCCATTTCTGCGAATTACTGCCCGGCGTGTCCGGGCTGCCGCATGCACGGCGGTACCATGCGGCATTTCGTGTTGCCCGCCGCCGGTACCGCGGGTCAGACGCCCATCGGGGTGTGACCTGCCGCACGTGCCCGCTTGCTGGCGGTCGCTATGCATCGTGCATGACAGGGCATGGGCCGTGCAGGGCAGTGGCCATCCCCACGGCATCATACCGCCTGCCACGCCGCCAGACCTGCATGGCATGACAGCCGGCGGCCGGGCGGCGCGTGCGCGGGGGTCAGGCCGTGGCCTGGGCCGCCGCGTCGATTTCCAGCGCCAGGCAGGCCATCCTGACCGCGCCCGCCCTGCTTGCCGCCCCGCAGATGAAGCGGGCGGGATGGGCAAAGACCGCATCAGGCACGCCCGATACACGGGCAAGGTTTTCACCCTCCAGCCCACGCCATGCTTCGGGCAGGGAGACACGCTGGCCAAAATCTCCGCGTGTGGGGGGAACCGCCTTCACGTTCCATCTGTCGGCCCCGGCAGGGGAGACGACATAGACCACCGGCAGGTCATGCTCGAAAATCACTTTTTCGGTCGGCATGCCTGTATCCATGACCAGAATGCGCTTGTCCTGTGCCGCTTCATAGGCTTCCAGCACACGGTTCGTGGCCTTGAGACTGGCCCGGACGCGGTCCACGGCATTGACCAGATAACCCGCGACCGTGGTCGCAGCTTCGGCAAATCCTGCCGTTTCACGCGCGCGGGCCTGATCCACGCCGTACAGTTCGGCGGTGTCCCATGCGGGGCGGCAGGCCGCCACGATATCTGCCAGCGAGAGCTTGCCCATCTTGACCACGCCGTTGTCATCCTGATCGATTGGCAGGACAAGCGACCGGTCAATCGCCTGCCAGATCGCGGTCAGTTCCGCTTCATCCGCCGGGGTAGCCAGCAGGTTGCGGATGGCGGCAATGCCGTAATCCTTCCACAGCAGGCCCGCGGCACTGTAGGGCGTGCCGTCTTCGCGCAGGGGCTTGTCCTTCATATGGTGGTCGTATCGGCCCGTGGCGGGGTCGTACACACCGCCTACATCAAACACGATATCGGCTGCCCTGATGCGTTCGGGTGCGCGGGTGCGGGTAAACTGCAGCCGGTCACCGGGCGTATTGGCCATGACACGACCGGCCAGGTCGCCCTGCGGGGCCAGGGCGTAGTGAAGGACGACATAGCCCAGCGTTTCATCAAGGTGGAAATTCCCCGAATGGGTCACGGCCGTGATGGAGGCTGTTCCATTATCAAGACCAATGGGGGTGTGTTGGGGCATATGGGAACCTGCGGTGGGCTGGGGTGGAAATCCGATTGCCCCCTCATGCCGCAAAGGCGCTGGCAAGACAATATCCCCGCGTCCCGGCCGGTATCCGGCCATGCACCTGACGGACGTGCCCGCCATTTCTGGAAAAAAGGCGGGAATTCCCGATGCCGTTTGAAAAAGCGCCGCCGGAACCGTTCCCGTGATGCAGTGCGCGGGCCGGTCGCGAGGGCAGGGCGCAGGTGTCGTCAGCCGGATATGATCATTAAGTCAGGCGGCCGGACCCGAGCCCATCAGGTCGGCAAGCAGGCTGTCGAGAAAGGTGTGGGGCCGGGAAGCTGTGTCCTGCTGTGGGCCGGGGCTGTCATCCGCAGGGACGGGCGGGTTCCGGCCGGATGCCAGATCCCACAGATACTGGGCCCGTGTCCGCTCCGCCTGCATGGAAACCGCTGCGCGCCGTAGGCTGTCCAGCGCCGTGCGGGCATTTTCATCGTCTTTTTTTACAAGGGGAATCAGTGCTTCCGCCGCGTCACTGACACGGGCCTGGCTTTCCTCGATCCGGGTGCAAAGATTGAAATAGGCTTCCGCTACGGCTTTGGGGTCCACGCGCTGTCCTCCACGGCAAATCGCCCAATACCGTAGCGTAAACACCCGCCCGGTGCGAGCCGGTGCGGGCATGGCAGCCATACCCCGGCCCGACCGGCGGGTGCGCTACCAGCGCCCGCTGCCCGCCCCCATGGGGCCGCCCCGGTATGGCCTGCCGCCACGGCGGTCATAGCCATCACGATAATATCCATCATTCCAGCCCCGGTCATGATGATGGTGGCGCGGCCCGTAACAGCCAGCAAGCGAGGCCGCCATGACAAGGGCGGCCATGAACTTCATGGTATGGCGCATCGATACCTCCTGTAACATGGGGGCTGAACGCCCGATGTGGCGCGGAGTTCGGGCGGCCCGGCATGGGCCGCCCGGGTCCGTGGCGGCGGATTACGGAGCCGTGTCGACCAGCACGATCTCGGCATCCTCCAGCGCGCGCACGCTCAGCACGTCCGTGGCGGAAATGGCGGCGCCATCACGCTCGCCCACGCGCACGCCCTCGATCTCGACCGCGCCACGCGCCGGAACCAGATAGCCAAGCCGGCTGGCGCCCAGCGGGTACTGCACGACCTCCCCCTTGTGCAGCGTTGCGCCCAGCACGCGGGCATCGGTGTTGATGGGCAGGGCATCGCCATCCTTCCCGTCACCGGATGCCAGGACGACAAACCGGCCCGCGCGGTCCCCCTTCGGGAAGGCACGCGTACCCCATGATGGCGCATGCCCCGTGCGATCAGGCATGATCCAGATCTGGAACAGCCGGGTCGGCACCCCGTCACGGTTGTGCTCGCTATGGCGGATGCCGGTTCCGGCGGACATGACCTGCACGTCCCCCGCTTCGGTGCGGCCCGTATTGCCCAGGCTGTCCTGATGGGTGATGGCGCCTTCGCGCACATAGGTGATGATTTCCATGTCACGGTGCGGGTGGGTGCCAAACCCTGTGCCGGGGGCAATCATGTCATCATTCCAGACCCTGAGCGCGCCCCAGTGCATGCGCGCGGGGTCGTGGTAACTGGCGAAGGAAAAATGATGCCGGGCATCCAGCCAGCCATGGTCGGCGTGGCCCAGCCTGTCAAAGGGACGGATTTCAATCATCTGACGTACTCCATGTTTTATGTCCTGACCGGGATGATAACGTCCATGCACGCTGATCCATATGGAAATGATGGAAACCTATCATTTCCATTTAATGCATATGGCAATGCAGACACCGGCGGCATTGTCAGTTATGGAAACCAGGAATGGGGCGCATTGCTTGGGGTTGCATGATGAGACTGCCGGATCTTGAAGCCTGGGCCATTTTTGCAAAGGTGGCGGAACGTGGTTCCTTCGCCCGCGCGGCAGAGGAAATCCAGCTTTCCAAGCCAACGGTGTCCAAGGCCATAAGCAGGCTCGAGCATGCGCTGGGGGTCGCGCTCCTCAACCGCAATTCCCGCCAGATGTCACTGACGGAGACCGGCCGCGCACTGCTGGGCCATGCCAGCCGGATCCTTGCCGAAGCCGAGGCCGCCGAGACGCAGGCCCGTGGCGGCACGCTCGTGCCATCCGGCCCGATCCGGGTTGCGGCACCCATGACATTCGGCGTACGGCATCTCTCGCCGCTGCTGCCCGATTTCCTGCAGCAGTATCCCCAGATCGACATGGCCATCGATTACAGCGATGCGCTGGTGGATCTGGTGGCGGGGGGATATGACGTGGCGCTCAGGATCGCCGCACTGGCGGACTCGGCGCTGCGGGCGCGGCGGCTGTGCGGCGTGCGGCTGGTGCTTGTCGCGGCCCCCGATTACGTGGCGCGGCTTGGGCACCCCGACGACCCGCGTGCGCTGGACGGCCATAAAAGCTTTGTCTACACCAATACCTCCGCCCCCGGCATGATCCGCCTGCATCACGTGCCCGATGGCCGGGAGTTCGTGCTGTCGCAGGCATCGCGGCTGCGCTCCGACAATGCGGAGGCCTTCCTGCCCGCGCTCGAAGCGGGGCTGGGTTTCGGGCTGTTCCCGGAATTCATGGTATGGGACGGGCTGAAATCCGGCCGCTTCGTACGCCTGCTTCCGCAGTGGGAGGCAGCGCCTGTTGCGCTCTATCTTGTCACCCCCGCCAGCGCGCTGCGCCCCGTCCGGGTCAATACATTCATTGATTATCTGGTGCGTGCCTTCGACCATCCGCCATGGGGGCGCGAAGATCCGGCCCCCGCGACCGGCACGCCATGAAAAAAGCCCCCGGCCCTGCAGCCGGGGGCATGTGACAGACGTGGGAATGGGGTAATTCAGGCCAGCCTGCGGGCCAGGCCTGCCACGTGGCGGCCAAGGAATCTGGCCCCGTCCAGTTCGTTCGCGCTGGGCTGGCGGGATCCGTCGCCCGCGGCGATGGTTGTCGCGCCGTACGGCGCGCCGCCGGTCACTTCATCCAGCTTCAGCTGCCCCTGAAAGCTGTAGGGCAGGCCGGTAATGACCATGCCGTGGTGGATCAGGTTGGTCAGGATGGAGAACAGCGTCGTCTCCTGCCCTCCATGCTGGCTGGCGGTGGAGGTAAACGCCGCCCCCACCTTGCCCACCAGCGCGCCCCTGAGCCACAGCCCGCCTGTCTGGTCCCAGAAATTGGCCATCTGCGAGGGCATGCGGCCAAAACGGGTCGGTGCGCCCACGATGATTGCATCA
The DNA here is from genome assembly GCF_021295335.1 of Komagataeibacter sp. FNDCF1. NCBI lineage: Bacteria > Pseudomonadati > Pseudomonadota > Alphaproteobacteria > Acetobacterales > Acetobacteraceae > Komagataeibacter > Komagataeibacter sp. FNDCF1. Next base: position 560,087 of record NZ_JAIWOT010000001.1, read on the forward strand.
TAGTCCGCCAGTTCGGCGGTTGTGGCGATGGGGGCGGCCTGTTCGGTCTTGAAGTGGTGGGCCTTTGCCACGTCTTCGGGCACCAGTTCGGGCACGCGCCTGATATCGGCTTCCAGTCCTTCCGCGCGGCCCCCTTCGGCAACGGCATGGGCCATGGTTTCGACATGGCCATAAGTGGAATAATAAAGTACAAGGACCTTGGGCATTTCGTATTCTCCCGTAATGTCAGGACTGTTTTCAGAAGCAGGCCTGTGAATGTTCCGACAATACAGCGCCCCGATCATGCCGCCATTCCAAAGACGGAAACCTAGCGTTTCCGATATTTGGGGCGTGGTCTACAGTTCGGCCCACTGGCGCAGCAGGTTGTGGTAGGTTGCCGTAAGCCCGAGCACGCCGGGATGGTCATCGGGCAGCGCCCTGCGGGTTTCGATGATCGAGCGGTCAAACTGATAGAGCAGGGTACGCTGCACGTCGTTACGGATCATGGATTGCGACCAGAAGAACGCGGCCCACCGGCTGCCGCGTGTCACCTCGCGCACGCTGTGCAGGCTGGTGGCGGGGTAGAGCACCATGTCACCCGCGGGCACCCGGATGCGCTGGATGCCATACGTATCCTGAATGAGCAGTTCGCCGCCATCATATTCGTCCGGTTCGCTCAGGAACAGGGTGGAGGACACATCGGTGCGGATGCGGAACCCGGTGCCCGGTAGCGGGCGGATGGCGTTGTCCACATGGGTGTCAAAGCGCATGCCCGCATCGTAGCGGTTGAACAGCGGCGGGAAGACCCGCAGCGGCAGGGCGGCGCTGTTGAACAGCGGGTTGCGCCCCAGCGCCTGCAGGACCAGGTCGGCCAGTTCGGCGCCTTCCGCGCTGTCATGCGGGATCTGCAGGTTGAACTTGGCCTTGGCCGACTGGTCACCTGCCGTGACCCGGCCATCAACCCATTGCGAGCGTTCCAGCACCGCGCGGCAATGGGTGACTTCCTGTGCGCTCAGTATGGCGGGGATATGGATCAGCATCGGTTCAGTGCCTGTGGCCTGCGTGCTGTGGCAGGAGTTTGATCAGCACGTCATTGGGGCGCTGGCCCGCATCTGTCGCCAGTTCTTCTAGCGTCTCGTCGGTGGAGCGCACGCTGTATCCCGCATGGGCCAGGCGCGCGGCCAGTTCATCGGGGGTGGCGTGGAACAGCGGGGCCAGGGTGGTGATTGGTGCGTGGGTCAGCAGCGGGAAGACGCGCTGGGCCGGGTTGCCGCCCGCATGTCCCGTCACGACCATGAAGCCTGCCGCCGCCGCAAGTGATGCCATGCACGCCACCAGCATGGACGGATTGCGGAAATACAACACGAACTGCGCCCAGTTGCGCCACACATGCAGCACGAAGGGCAGCAGCAGCACCATGCTCAGCCACGTGTGCATGGAATGGAACATGCCGGGCATCCAGTGGAAGAACAGCGCCGTGCCCGATATGGCCGAAACCACGAAAAGCCCCGTGATGAACGGGGTGGAATATTTTTTTATGAAGACATTCATCTGCAATATGATCTTTATCAAGGTGTGGTTCAGGCCTGTGACGGGACCTGCAGCCTGGCCATGGCCAGTCGCGCCAGATGGCGCAGACGCGGGTCTGCCTGCCCTGTCACAAGGTGCGCAAGTGCGCGGAATACATCGTCAAAACCATGCTCAAGCGCCATGGCCAGCCATGGCAGGGCAGCAGCAACATTGCCGCGGGCCAGATGCACACGGCCAAGGTTGAGGCCGCCCCAGCAGTCACCCCCCATGGCGGCGGCATGGAAGAACGTGGCGGCGATGTCGGGTTCGGAAGTACTGATCACGCCGTCTTCCGCCAGCAGCCCCAGCATGGTCAGCGCCTTGGCCACACCACCGCGTGCCGCGCGCGCGTAAAGTTCGCACGCCCTGGCCCGGTCCGCCCGTACGCCACGGCCGGCCATGTACAGATCGGCCAGGTTGAAGGCGGCCCAGCCATAGCCACGGCTTGCGGCCCCTGCAAAATACTGCGCCGCCAGTGCCGGATTGCGGGCGGTGCCCCAGCCACGTTCGTACACGCGGCCAAGCATGTTGAGTGCACGCGGGTCATGGCTGCGGGCGGCGGCTTCGAACATGATGAAGGCTTCATCCATGCGGGCGTGATCCAGGTGGATCTGTCCCAGCATGAGCTGTGTCTCCACCATGGAGATGGCGGCGGCACCCGGACCATGGGGCCGGGTGCACGCATCGCCACGGGGCGGGCAGGCATCCGCTGCATTGCCCCGTGCGTTCGGGGCGCGCTCAGAACGTGACACCGATATTGCCCATGAAGTACCGCCCCGGCGAGGGCACGGCGCGCGAACCGGAGAAGGAGGACGCGTAGTTCAGCCGGTTGGTGATGTTGTTGGCGTTGAACGACACCCGGTAGTGCCTGTAATCCCACGACACCATGCCGTTGAGGTTGAAGGTGTAGGGCATGCGCGCGGTGTTGGTCGTATCCGGCCCGGCCCAGTAACCCGAGGAGTACTGGGCGCCGCCACCGACCTTCAGGCTGCCCCAGTCGGGTCGCAGCAGCAGGTGCGACAGGTCATACGAACTCCAGACCGACATGTTGTTGTGCGGGACCTGTGGCGCCACCTTTCCATCGTCACCGGTGTTGCTGTGGGTGACGCGCCCATCCATGTAGGAATAGGAGGCAAAGACCTGCCAGTCACGTGTGATCCTGCCATTGGCACTCAGTTCCACGCCACGGATGCGCCGCCCGCTGCCTGAATCGGCAAAGCCGGTTTCCATGTCGCCATTGACGTCATAATAGCGCGAATTGTTCTCGCTGATCTGGAAGAAGGCCACTGTGGTGCCCAGGCGTTTGTGGAAGAAGTCGGACTTGTTGCCGACTTCAAACAGGTCGCTGCGCTGGGGGGCAAGGTTGACGCCCTTCTGCGCCACGTCACCCGCCTGCGGCTTGACGGTGACCAGCGACGACACATCGGTGCCCACTGGCTTGTACGACCGTGCGAAAGTGAAGTAGAAGGATGTATTCTTCAGCGGGGAATACATGATGCTGCCCGACGGGCTCCAGCGGTCGGACTTCTGTTCCGCCCGGCCATCGCTGGCGGTGGAGCGTTTGTAATACGTACTGCTGAATGAATCCCACCGTGCGGTACCGAACAGGGAAAGCTGCCTGGTCAGCTGGATGCGGTCGGCCAGGAACAGCCCCAGGTCACGCGCATTGGCGTTGCCATACCCACTGTCGGGGAAGGTGAGGGACGTGCCCGGATAGGCATATTGCGGGTTGCGGATGGTCTGGTTGTTGGTGCGGTTGGCAAAGCTGCCCGGCCAGCGGGAATCACTGGCATAATTGATATCCACCCCGGCCTTGAGGTCATGGTGCACGAAACCGGTATTGAAGCGCGCGCGCCCCATGATCACGTTCTGCACGCCCCAGCCTTCCTGCCGGTAGGCCGCGCCCCCGCCCGCGCCATAAGGCAGGGCATAATTCCCGCCACCTAGGATGGCGGCCGCGCACGCGCCCGAGCACGCGGCGGGCGTGGTGGCGGTATAGTCACGCTGGTACAGGCTCAGCCGCGTGTCGTTGGTCAGGGTAAACCATCGCGTGATGTCGGATTTCAGCGCGGATGTAAGCGTGTGGATATTGGAGCGATCAAAGTCGAAATTACGCGTATAGCTGGTATTGCGCGCAACACCGTATTCGGTAATGGGGCGATAGATGCCACCCACCTGAATCATGCTGACACCGTAATCAGGCTTGCTGTCGCTGTTCAGCCATTGCCACGTCAGGTGCCATGAGGTCCTGCTGCGCAGCCCCACGCCAAAATCCACCGCCGCGCCATAGCGGTTCGATGATACATTGTTGCGGTCAACCACATCCTGTTTGTTGTACATACCATTGATGCGGATGGCCATGTCATCATTGATCTGGTAGTTGATGTCACCCGCCCCGCGGTAGAGCGGGCCGCTGCCAAAGGTCTGGTCGTAGCTGTAGCTGGTGCCGGCATGGGCGTGCTTCTGGCTCTGGTTGATCACGCCGCCCACGTTGCCCGCGCCGAAATATTCGCCCGATGGCCCCTTTATTACCTCCACGCTCTCGGTATTGAACGTATCACGCGTATAGGTCCCGAAATCCCGTAAGCCATCAGTATAGATGTCCTGCCGCGCCTGCAGTCCGCGGATGCGGAACTGGTCACCGTTCAGGCCGCCCGCCCCTTCACCGGTGGAAAGGGTGATGCCCGGCACGTTGGCCAGTGCCTGGTCCAGCGTAAAGGCGCGCTGCTGCCTGATCAGTTCCTGCGGGACGACGGTAATGGTCTGCGGTGTGTCGCGCACGGTGGCGGGCATGCGCGAGATGTGCAGGGTCTCGCTGTTGGTGTTGCCTGCCGCGTAACCGGCATCGTCCGTATCGACATGGCCGCCAACACGCACGGCGGAAAGCCGGATGGCACCGTCCGTGGCCTCGGGCTGGGGGGGCGGGGTTACATCCTCCGCACTGGCCTTGCCTGCATTGGCGCCAAAACCGACCGACATGCCCATGGCAACAGCCAAGCGTAATCCGCGCCCCTGCGGCCCGGTGGGGGATAATTCTGCCTTGCTCAATTCACCACTCCTGGCGGGTCGTTCAACCGCGCGCCGTCTAACGATATGAAGGAAACGGAGTGTTAATAATCGTTCTTAATTACAAATGCAAATGACTCGCATTATATTAATCAAACAAACTGGAAAGTGTTGCATTGCGGACACACGTCTCATGCAAGCATAAATATGTAAAAAACGCGAAACATTATGTAATTATTGGTAGGATGAATAGGTATTCAATTTATAAAACCGTTATATATGAACGGCAGAGGTGCGGGCAGACCTACCGGATGCGATGGCTGTGACGGGCTGGATAATCCGGTTTTTGATTTCTGTTCGCATCTAAGGCCGGAACTGATATCCGGCTACCGGCCAGCCATGCCGGTACCGGTTGGCGCCCGGCGTCGATGCGGACCGGTTCATCCGGGTCTGCCGTTCGTCCGGTCCTGTCTCTTTTTTTTAGCGGGACGCACAGGCAGGCTGTGCTGCATCAGGTGGCCTGCGCCCGGCCGCCCTGCGGACTGGCCGCACAGGCCGTTACTGCCCGGAGGGTACGGTTACGTTCCATGCGTTATGGCCGGGGGAAGCGGGGACGGATGAAAATATGCCCGTCCCCGTAATGGCTGTTTGTTGCTGGGGCGGCCACTCATACCAAGGGCTATCACCTTTGACCTATATGAGCCCAGTTTCTGAGACCGATGGATCGGATGGTCTGTGGCAGGGCGGTGAGGTTGTTCCATGCGGTGCATGCGGCTTCGATGATGTGTTCGATGCCACTGAACACGGTGTTGGACAGCCAGTTGGCGCGGAGGAACTGCCAGATATTCTCGACCGGGTTCAGTTCGGGCGCGCGGGACGGCAGGAAGACCAGGCTGACGTTGCGCGGCAGTCTGAGTTTGGGTGTCGTATGCCAGCCGGCACGATCGAGCAGGACGACGGCATGGGCGCCGCGTGCGACGCAGCGTGAGATTTCCTCGATATGCAGTTGCATGCTGGCCGTGCCGGTAAACGGCAGCACCAGGCCTGCCGCCTTGCCAAGTGCCGGGCAGATCGCCCCGAACAGCCAGGCATTCTCGTAGCGCTGGTCGGCCGGCTGGCGTGGTCGGGTGCCACGCCGCGCCCATTGTCGGACAAGGCCGTTCTTCTGCCCGATGCGGGCCTCGTCCTGAAACCAGAGTTCAATCCGCCTGCCCTTGGGCAGATGTCCGGTGTGGGCGCTCAGGATCGTGGGGAAGTTTTTTTAAACGCGTCCATGACGGATGGATCCTGTCCGGGGTGACGCGGACGCGCGCTGACGTGGCTGAACCCAAGCCGCTTCAGCAGGGTGGAGACATGGCGTTCGTGATAGGAGACGCCAAAACGCTCTTCGATGACCCGCTGAAGATCGACCCGACGCCAGCGCACCACACCGTCCCGGGCACGGTCAGGCCCTGTCGTGACCAGCGCCGATAATTCTGCCAGTTGGTCCGCTGTCAGGCGGCAGACCGACCCGTTGCGCCATTGGTCCCGCAAACCATCCGGCCCCGTAGCATTGAACCGGTGCACCCAGTCCCGCAGGGTTTGCCGGTCCATGCCGCCGATCCGCGCCGCTTCGCCACGGCTGGCACCATCGCGCACCGCAGCCAGAGACAAAAGGCGCCGTGCAACATTCGCATCCCGCGTACGAGAAGCCAGACGTCGTAACGCAGAAGCCGTATAATCCGTCCGTAAAGCAATCGCACCAGCCATTCCCGATCCTCCCTCTCACAACAGAATCAGAACAGGCCCTTCGCGTCACTTCACAGATGAGTCAGAGACAATAGCCCTTGGTATCAGGCCTGTTCGCGCCACGGGCTGACCGCACGGATCCCGGTTGCGAGCAGGGTCTGCGCCCGTTCAGGTGTACTGGCCTCTACATACACACGCAGTTCCGGCGCGTTGCCGGACGGGCGCAGGTGAACGACGTCGCCGTCCTCGAACGTCATGCGCAGGCCATCGGTTTCATCCACGGCGGCCAGCGGGCCGCAGGCCTGAGTCAGGCCAAGTGCCGCCGCGCCCTGTATGGGATTTTCCGCCAGGCGGGCGATCTGGGCCCTGCTTTGTTCGGTTGGCATTTCAACTAGCCGGTCACTGAGTGTAAAGCGCGGGGGCAGGGTGCGTACCAGGTCAGCCAGATCCATGCCTTCGCTGCGTGCGGCCACCAGCGCGCAGATCATGGGCAGTACGGAATCCCGGGTGGGAAGTGCGGCCAGGGTGCGGCCTGCCCGTTTAACGTCACTGGCCAGCAGGAAGCCGCCATTCGCCTCATACCCGACCGAGGGTACGTTTCCCGCCTGTGCCGCCTCTGTCATGGCGGCCACGACAAAGGGGGAGCCGATGCGGGTGCGCCGCACGTCTTTTGCAAAGCCCGAAAGCTCCAGCGCCGTGTTGCTGCTGACCGGTGTGGTTACGGCCGCCGCGCCCAGAAAGCGGGCGGCCAGAATGCCCAGTACATCGCCACGCAGCCAGTCACCCGCGCGGTCAGCCAGCAGCGGACGGTCTGAATCGCCATCGGTCGTCAGGATGGCGTCAAGCCCGCCATCCGCCGCCCATTCCCGCGCCAGGGCGGCATCTTCGGGGCGCACGGCTTCGGTATCGACGGGAATGAAATCCTCCATCCGGCCAAGCGGCACGGCATGCCCCCCCAGGGCTTCGACAATCCGCACCAGTACATCACGCCCGACGGCGGAATGCTGGTAGATGCCCAGATTCAGGCCAGACAGGGCATCGGGGCCGAAAAAATCGCGGTAGCGTGCCACGAATCCGGGTATGACATCCGTCACGGGGGGCAGGACGGGGGGTGTGACGATCATGCCACCCCCATCAAACCACCCATCGGGCAGGGTAACTTCTTCCTCCCGCATGGCGGCTTCATCGGATTTCAGGAACTCGCCATGCGCACGGTTGAACTTGATGCCATTGCGGTCCGCCGGAATATGGCTGCCCGTGACCATGAGCGAGGGAATGCCATGCCCGAAAGCATACAGGCACAGTGCCGGTGTCGGCACGAAACCGCAGAAGACCGGACGCCCGCCCATATGGGTAATGGCCGCGATACAGGCACGAAGGATGCGCGGCGTGCTGGGCCGCAGGTCCCCCGCCACGGCAACGGAAATGCCGGGCGCGAACTCACCAAGACGGGAAAGGTGTTTCAGGTACCCGACCGTATAGGCAAAGCAGACGGCATCCGTCATGGCGGTGACAAGGCCGCGCGCGCCGCTGGTTCCGAACGCGACGCCTGACTGCTTCATCCACTGGGCTATTTTCATAAGGTCTTTCTCACAAATATCATCATATTCAGTACTGGACCCGGCATGTTTCCCGTATCATCACTGCTGGCAAGCCTACAGGAAACATGCCGTATCCGCACGCCTGAAATGGTCATGCAACCGGGTGCGGCATGCCGGGGTAATGTGCACATGCGCCATCATGGCCTGCCTTTCCCTATCCTTCATGCGGCGTACACACAGGAAGTGAAGCAGGGAAATAAGGCATCACGAAGTCCATGCCACATGCAGGCGTCATAATGATATGGGGCAATATTGATTCAGATCATGCAATACACGATACAGTCATCATGAATGGAATATGAAACTTGTCCATTTCCGTCCCGTTTGTTATTCTGTAGGCAATCCAGCAATTACAAGGAGGGGCAGATGGCAAACCTGGTTCATTTCCTGCAATACGTTGCGCTGAAGCAGTATTTTGACATGCAGGACCAGAAAATGCTCCGGACAGCCCGTGCAGCAGTCCGGACGCCCCCGGTCCTTGCCGCATCTACGCGTCCGGTGCTTCGGGGGGCTGGCACAGGCCGGCGTCGTGGCGGACACGTTCAAGCAGAATGACAAAATCACGCCCCCCATCCCCCATTGCCATGGCTGACAGGAAGCGGTCACGCGCAATGGAGGCATAGGGCAGGGGCACATGGTAATCATGTCCCGCCGCAAGGAACATCTCGGTATCCTTCAGCCCCAGCGTCACGGGGGCGCCGGGCGGGTCATAGGCGCCCTCGACCATCAGTTTCCCGTAATTACGGTGTACGGGTGCGTCAAAAAAGCTGCCGGTCATGATGTCAAACACGGTATGGGGGTCGATCCCCGCCTTTTCATTAAGGGTAAAGACCTCGGCCATCTGTTCGATGGTGGACATGATCATGAAGTTGAGCGACAGCTTGACCAGATTGGCCTGCACCGGGTCATGTCCCGCCGTGAACAGCCGGGAACCAAATGCCCTGACTACCGGTTCAAGCCGGGCCAGAATTCCTGCTTCCCCACCCAGAATGACGCAGAGTGTGCCGCTGGCCGCCGCAGGTGGCCGGCCCAGTACATTGGCGCTGGCGTAGGATTGTCCAAGCCTGCCATGGCCATCGCGCAGCGCGCGTGCCTGTTCAAGCGACAGCGTGCCGCAGCAGGCATGGATGGCGTCGGGGGAAAGTGCGGTGGCAATGCCATCGGGCCCAAAGGTCAGGGCCTGTGTCGCTGCGTCATCAAACAGCATGGAAAAAACGATTTCCGCCCCCCGCGCCGCTTCTGCCGGGGTGGGGGCCAGCGTAGCGCCCATGGCCAGCAGGTCATCCGCCCTGCTGGTGGTCCGGTTGTATACGCACAGCGTATGTCCCGCCACCAGCAGGCGTCGCGCCATGGGGTGGCCCATGGCCCCCAGCCCTACAAACCCTATCTTCATTCCGCTGCCCCCGTTATCCGGTCCTGTCATCCATGCTTGCATGAACGTACGGAACAGGGCGTGGTAACAGGGGCAGGAAGACTTTTTTCAGGCCGGCCGGATCACGCGGCCTGCGGCATGGTCGCCATGTCGATCACGAAGCGGTACTTCACATCCGAACGCAGCATGCGTTCGTAGGCGGTCTCGATCTCATCCATGCGGATCATCTCGATATCCGCAGTGATGTTGTGAAGGCCACAGAAATCCAGCATTTCCTGGGTTTCAGGCAGGCCACCAATCAGGGACCCGGCAAAGCTGCGGCGCTTCATGAGCAGGCTGAACACGGATACCGGCAGCGGCTTTTCCGGTGCGCCAACCTGCACCATCGTCCCGTCGCGCCTGAGCAGCTCCAGATAGGCATTGATATCGTGGTCCGCCGCCACGGCATCGAGAATGAAATCGAACCGTCCGCGCTCCTTGGCCATTGCATCCGCATCTTTTGACAGTACGACTTCATGTGCGCCCAGTCGCAGGCCATCAGCAACCTTGCCCGGTGATGTGGTGAACAGCACCACGTCCGCCCCCAGCGCACGGGCGAACTTGACCCCCATATGGCCCAGCCCGCCCAGACCCACGATCCCGACCCGCTGTCCCGGCCCCACCTTCCAGTGGCGCAGCGGCGACCATGTGGTAATGCCCGCGCACAGCAGGGGGCTGGCCGCAGCCGGGTCCAGCGTGTCGGGCACACGCAGCACGAAGGACTGGTCAACCACCACCGCACGGGAATAGCCGCCAAAGGTGATGCCGCGACCATGTCGGTCCTCGCCATTATACGTGCCGACAAAACCGGTCTCGCAATACTGCTCCAGCCCGTCGCGGCAGCTGGCGCATTCGCGGCACGAATCAACCAGACAGCCTACGCCCACCATGTCACCGACCTTGAACCGGGTGACAGACGCCCCCGTTTCCGCCACCCGGCCCACGATTTCATGGCCTGGCACACAGGGGTAGATCGTATTGTGCCATTCATTGCGCGCCTGGTGCAGGTCGGAATGGCACACGCCACAGTACAAAATGTCGATGCGCACGTCATCGGGGCCGGTGTCGCGCCGGTCAAAGGCAAAGGGCTTGAGCGGTGTATCGGCCGCGGTTGCGGCGTAACCAACGCATGAAAACATATTCCAATCCTTGTTCGCTGCCGTTCAGGCGGGTTCGGGTGCCGCGCGCCCGGGTATCGTGCTGCAGGTATCCTGGCGTCCGGTCATCCATTACGGGTATTCGGGGGGCAGGGTGTGGACCCGGTCAAGGGTGACAGGCCGTTCTGGCAACAATGTGATCATCATCGCGGCAAGGTTATCGACCAGTTGCGCGGGGTGGTACGTCCCCGCAGTCATGTGTATTGCCACGTCCACCGCAGGAGCCATCCCTGCGCGACCCGGGCCACGTCACGCGTCCTGTATCCATGCCACGAGTCATATGGCGTCGATCACGCCACACGTCCCTTATCCGTCATCTGAACGGATATGCCATCACGGTCATGCGCGCCTGACAGAAGCCCGTCTGTCGGTTTCGTGGCACATGCTGCGGTTTTTTCTGGATTTCCAGCATGTTCGGCAGGCATTCCGGAGCAGGGCGTGGCAAGGGCACCGGCAGGCTGATCCGGTTCAATAAAATGTCACGGCAACTCCCGCATTCCGTATGCGTCCTGCCTGCGGGCAGACAGGACAGGGTTGCGGAGATCCTGCCGTGCGTGGACGGTCATGTAGTCTGATGCCTGAAACGGGAACAGGAGCTGTGCCCCAAGTCCCCACAGATATGTGTCAAATGGAATACATGAAAAGAGATATGCAGTACAGACACGAATGCAACATTGATATTTATGCATGGCTGGATTTAATCATGCGCAGGGCATTGTGCATATTTTTAATATTGCCTGTGCGCGATATTGTTTCTTTTCGTAACGTATTCTAGTGATATCGCGATATCAGGGAATATGAGATGGCGAAACAGAAGACCATTTATCACTTTACCAAAGGGCTGCGTGACAGGGTTGATGCCTTCATCATGCGCTATTCGCTTCTGCCCGATCAGGCTGTCTTTGATCCTCACATCATGCCATGGGTCAGGATGCTGGAGCAGAACTGGGAGAGGATCCGTGATGAAGCCCTGACGCTGCGCGCGGACACCATTCCCTCCCTTGGTGACATATCCCCCGACCATGGGCGGATCGCGGCGGACCGGCGCTGGCGTTCCTTCTTTATGGAAGGGTACGGCTACAAACGGCAGGAAAACCGTGCCCGCGTTCCGGTTACCGCCGCACTGATCGACCGTATTCCCGCGTTATGCACCGCCAGCTTCTCCGTGCTGGAAGCCGGGTGCCATATCCCGCGCCATCGCGGCATGACCAAGGGGATGCTGACCTATCATCTTGCGTTGCGTGTTCCTGCCGAGCGGGAAAACTGCTGGATCCAGATTGAGGAAGGCACGCACCTGCATGTCCGCCCATGGACGGATGGTCAATCCCTCCTGTTTGACGATACGTATAACCATGAAGTGTGGAACAATACGGATCAGGACCGGTACGTCCTGCTTCTGCAGGTCAGGCGGCCGTGCCAGTGGCCTGCACGGCTGCTTATGAACATCTTTTTCCTGGGTGTGCGGTACTCGCGTTTCGTGCAGGATATTCGCAGGAATCTTGACCGGGGAAAATAGACGCCCGATCCGACCACCATCTGTAATTTACGTCACGCCCCAATACCACGGTATCAGGTTGCCGCGGTGGTCCTGTCCAGGCAGATCAGATGGAGAATGGTTTCTATATTGAAATCCGGTCGCTCCCGCAGGGCTTTGGCAGAACAGAAATTCCGGCTGAACATGACCAAGCCCGCATGGCGGTTGGTAAAGTAATAATGGCAGATGGACGCGATGGTTATATCAACCTGCACCGCGTCCAGTCCGGGGCGCGGGCTGCATTTTTCAGGCCATGGGGCAGACCGGATTCACCTGCTGCCGCCCGCATCCAGGTTTTCCCTGGCCCGCTGGCGGTAGCTTTCCTTCTCGGCTTCCGTGGCGGCGGGCAGGGGGGAAGCGGATGAAGGGCCACGGGGGCCGCAGGCAACCTCCCATGGGCGACCGGCTTCTTCTTCAAACAGTTGCCGGGCGGTCTTTTCCACATCCGTGTCGGTAGGAGACATGCTGGCGGTCCTTGGCATGGGGAGATGTCTTGCCATAGCGCGACGGGTGGGTCGTGCGTTGCCTCACAATGTGTCCAGTCATGCCGGCGAAGGGTGATGCGGGCGTATGAACCGGGCGACACGCCGGGATGACATGTTATGTCAAGAAAGTTATTCTTGCCTGATGGAACCGGAACATACCGCCCCGCCGTCCATGTTGCCGGATGGCCTGAGCCGCAGGGCACGCTACGCGCGTGGCGTTGCCCTGCGCGGGAATACGCCGCGCGCCCGTCATGCCGACTGGCATGCTCCTCCGGCACGTCCCGACCCGGTTGAGGTACTCATCGGGTAGGGCAGGGAGCGGATACAGGATCTGCTCCCGGTCCGTTATGCGCGCATGATCGCCTCCCCCTTTGCATTCCTCCGTGGGGCAGCGGCGATCATGGCCGGGGACCTGGCCCATACCGCTGCCGCCGGCCCCCGGGTGCAGAGCTGCGGTGACTGCCACCTGGCCAATTTTGGCAGCTATGCTTCGCCTGAGGGCACCCCGGTCTTCGATATCAATGATTTTGACGAGACGCTGCCCGCGCCCTTTGAATGGGACATCAAACGTCTTGGCACGTCACTGGTCCTGTCCGGGCGGGAAAACGGATTGTCCGACAGCAGGGCACGAAGTCTCGCCGTTTCGATGGTCCAGACTTATGTTACGGAAATAAAAAGACTTGCAAGGTTGTCGCCGCTGGAAGTCTGGTCAAATCCCATAGACCTTTCCAGCGCCATTGCCGGATTTTCGGACAGGCACGCACGCAGGCAGGCCCGGCTCCTGCTGGCGGAACGGATGGAGAGCGCCAGTCGCCATTATGGTCTTGTCGCCAATGGCGCGGGCATGCCCGCGTTGCGTGAACATCCGCCACTGGTCATGCGCCTGCCCGCGCATGAGGAGACGATCAGGAAGGCATTTGCCCGCTATGTCGCCACACAGCCTGCGGAACTTGCCGTGCTGCTGGACCGTTACGTGCTGCGCGACGTCATATTCAAGGTGGTGGGTATCGGCAGCGTCGGGACATTCTGCGCCATCGGGCTGTTTGCCACGACGGATGGCGAAATGCTGCTTCTGCAGATCAAGGAAGCAGGGCAGTCGGTGCTCGCACCTTCTGCCGGTCCATCGCTTTCCCATAACCAAGGCAGGCGCGTGGTGACGGGGCAGCGGATCATGCAGGCACAGAGCGACATATTCCTTGGCTGGACGCATAGCGCGGACCGCAATGGTCCGGCATGCGACATGTCCGACTTTTCCGGGGTGGGGCGGCAGTTCTACGTGCGCCGCCTGAAAGATGCGCGTCTGGCCGCCATCGGGTCGGATGTCACGCCCGGGGGGCTGCCCGACCATGCGCGCCTGTATGGCCGGGTGCTGGCACGCGCCCATGCGCGTTCGGGCGACTGCGCGCTGATCAGCGGCTACGTGGGCAAGGGGCATCGTTTTTCGGATGCCATAGGCAGCTTTTCCGTCCATTACGCCGATCAGACAAAGGCGGACTGGAGTGCTTTCTGCCAGGCGGTGAAAACGGGCAGGATTGCCGTCAGGTAAGGGGGATGCGGAAGGAGCCATGACATGCCGCCCGCCATCACGGATGGTCTTTCATGACAGGGCAATTCGTGAATGGCCGGTTACATCCGCCGGGCCTTACGTTTTGCAGGCCGAGCGCAGCAGGACCGGCGCGGCAGGGCACCAGCGCCATGAACATGTCCGCAAACAGTGGGAGCAGACAGAATGAAGATCGGAATCATCGGTGCAGGCCAGATTGGTGGCACGCTGGCGCGCAGGCTTGTCACGCTGGGTCATGCGGTCAGGATCGCCAATTCACGCGGTCCGCAGACACTGGCCGAACTGGCGAAGGAAAGCGGCGCCACGGCCAGCACGGTGGCGGACGCGGTAAAGGATGCAGACCTGATCATTGTCACGATTCCTGAAAAGAACATTCCTGCGCTGGGCCCGAAGCCATTCGTGCATGTTCCGGCGGATGTAGTGATCGTGGATACAGGCAACTATTACCCGCGTGAGCGCGACGGCCGTATTGCCGCCATAGAAAATGGCATGCCGGAGAGCGTATGGATGTCGGGGCAGATCGGCCGCCCGGTCATCAAGGCCTTCAACAACATCTATGCCCGGCATCTGCTGGAAAAGGGCATGCCGGCGGGAACACCCGGCCGGATTGCACTGCCCGTGGCAGGTGACGACGTGGCAGCCAGGAAAACTGTCATGAAGCTGGTCGATGAACTTGGCTTCGACCCGGTGGATACGGGTACGCTGGCGGAATCATGGCGCCAGCAGCCGGGCACGCCGGTTTACTGTGCGGACAGGGATGCGGCGGCCACGCGGCAGCTGCTGGCGCAGGCCAGCCCGAAACGCACGGCACAATGGACGGCGAGTGACCGGAGCCCCGGCAGCTTTGAAGCCCCGGCCTGAATCCATTCCGGGGAGGAATCCATTCAGGAGGAAAGCCCCAGCAGCCTGAGTGTCGCCATATCTTCCCCACCCCTGAAATAGCGTTCGAGCGCGAGGCTGAACGCGCGTTCATGCGGTCCGGCCCGGTGGAACAGGGTCATGGAAGAATGGAATTTCAGGTCATCAGGCGTGCCGAAAATCTGATGAACGGTGCGCCCGCTGACCGCGTTGACCAGGGCGGTGCATTCAAGCAGCCGTGGACCAAGCACGCGATGGCGGAGAAATGTCTCTGCTTCCTCAAGGGAGCGTAGCGCGTAGCGTCGTGCCACGGGACTGTGGCCCAGCCCGACTACCTGCGGGAACACGAACCACATCCAGTGTGTCTGCTTGTCACCCGCCGCCAGTTCCCGGCGCACGGCATCCATGACCGGCTGCTGGGCGGTAACAAAGCGTTGCAGGTCCAGGGGATCGGGCATCAGGGCTACCGCCGTTCAGTCGGCCACCGGGCCTTCATCTTCCTCATCAGGTTCCAGCGGTTCGAGCAGCCCGTCCTTGTCGGGGTCGATGGGGGCGTCCTCGTCATAGCCGGGGGTCGGGCGTGGCGGGAAGTCCAGCGGGTCGTCGTCCGTCGGGTCATTTTCATCCGGGTCATAGGCCGGGTCCCGCATGGGGACGGGTGGGACAGGCGCTGGCGGATCGGGCATGCCGGGCCTGCCTGCTGCGTATATCCTGAGCATGATACTTCTCCGCTACCGGGTGTGGCTGCAACGGCCCTGCGCGGTGCGGGTTGCATGGCACGCCACCCGCAACATGCCAGCGCCCCGCCCTGTCCTGTCATGGCGTGGGCCGCATGACCAAACCGTTCACCCCCGCCAGCGTTGCACAAGGGAATGCCGCCCCACAGACAGGGAACATGATGCCTTGGCCCGTATGCTCAAAGATCGCCTTCGTGAAGGACATCCCTATCCACGTGGAGCAACATGGGATGGGGAAGGGGTCAATTTCTCCCTTTTTTCAGCACATGCGCACAAGGTGGAAGTCTGCCTGTTCGACCGTGACGGCATGACCGAAATCGAGCGGATCACCCTGCCGGAATATACCGACCAGATCTTTCATGGCTGGGTGCCCGACATCGGTCCCGGCCAGTTTTACGGCTACCGGGTGCACGGTCCGTACGAACCCGATGCGGGCCACCGCTTCAACCCCAACAAGCTGCTGCTTGATCCCTATGCCCGGGCCCATATGGGGGACCTGCAATGGGACCCGGCCCTGTTTGGCTACACGATCGGCCATGCGGATGCGGATCTAAGCTTCGATACCCGCGACAGCGCGCGTTTCATGCCCAAATGCGTGGTGATCGACCCCGGTTTCGACTGGCATGGCCAGTCCGGGCGCAACCCGCTGCCATGGGACCAGACCGTGCTGTACGAAGCCCATGTCAAGGGACTGACCCGGCTGCACCCGCATGTGCCCGAAGCACTGCGCGGCACCTATGCGGGACTGGCGACGCGCGATGTGCTGGACTACATCCGCAAGCTGGGCGCCACATCGCTTGAACTGCTGCCCGTGCACAGCTTTGTCAATGACCAGCACCTGCTGGAAAAGGGCCTGAGCAATTACTGGGGCTACAACACGATCGGGTTCTTCGCCCCCGATCCACGCTATGCCGCCGACCGCGCGGAATCCCTGCGGGAGTTCAAGGAAATGGTCTCCGCCATCCATGCGGCCGGGCTGGAGGTCATTCTGGATGTTGTCTACAACCATACGGCGGAAGGCAACGAGTGCGGACCCACGCTTTCGTTCCGCGGCATCGACAATGTTTCCTATTACCGTCTGCTCAGGGACCAGCCGCGCTACTACGTCAATGACACGGGCACGGGCAATACGGTCAACCTGTCGCACCGCCGTGTGATCCAGATGGTGACCGACAGCCTGCGCTACTGGGCGGAGGAGATGCACGTGGACGGCTTCCGCTTCGACCTGGGCACCATTCTGGCGCGCGAGCCCAACGGGTTCGATAACCAGTCCGGCTTCCTGAAAGCCTGCTCGCAGGACCCGACGCTGGAGACCGTCAAGCTGATTGCCGAACCATGGGACTGCGGCCCCGGTGGCTACCAGGTCGGCGGCTTCCCGCCCGGCTGGGCGGAATGGAATGACCGCTTCCGTGATGTGGTGCGAAATTACTGGCGGGGAAAGGAAGGGGCCGGTGGTCTTGCCCCGCGCCTTCTGGCCAGCCCCGACCAGTTTGATCACCAGGGGCGCAAGCCATGGGCCTGCGTCAACTTCCTGACCGCGCATGACGGTTTTACGCTTGAAGACTGCGTGACCTATGATGAAAAGCATAACGAAGCGAAC
Organism: Komagataeibacter sp. FNDCF1; assembly: GCF_021295335.1. Taxonomy (NCBI): domain Bacteria; kingdom Pseudomonadati; phylum Pseudomonadota; class Alphaproteobacteria; order Acetobacterales; family Acetobacteraceae; genus Komagataeibacter; species Komagataeibacter sp. FNDCF1. The sequence continues at coordinate 577,316 of NZ_JAIWOT010000001.1, forward strand.
GGGGAGGACGGGCGGGACGGGGCGGAACAGAATGCCTCATGCAATTACGGGGTGGAGGGGCCGAGCGGGGATCCCGCAGTCGTGAAGCTGCGCGGGCGGCAGGTCCGCAACATGCTGGCGACGCTGCTCATGTCACAGGGCACGCCCATGCTGCTGGCGGGTGATGAATTTGGCCGCACGCAGGGCGGCAACAACAACGCCTATTGCCAGGATAATGAAATTTCATGGATCAACTGGGATTTCGGGGCGCGCGGGCAGGCCCTTGTCAACTTCGTGACACGGCTGAACGCGCTGCGCAGGCGTCTGCCGATATTGCGCCGCGGGCGTTTCCTGACCGCAGCCTATAACGAGGAACTGGATATAAAGGAACTGACATGGATCCAGCCTGACGGGATGGAAATGACCCCGCAGGACTGGGACGGCGCGCAGTGCTTCGGCCTGGTGCTGGACGGTCGTGCCCAGCCCAGCGGCATCCGCCGCCGGGGCGCCGATGCCACGCTGCTCATGGTCTTCAATGCACGGAGCGATGGGGTCGATTTCACGCTGCCATCCGTATCCGACCAGCATTGGGCGCTTCTGGTCGATACCGGCGTGGAAGACGGCGGGAGTGCGGATGATGTCCGCCACTTCCGGCCCAATGCAGTCTATCCCATGGCCGACCGTTCCTTCCTGCTGTTCGAACTTCTGCCCGACAGCGTGCCTGCCGTGTCATGACCCGCACGGTGTGGGGCACGCGGTCGCGTGCCCTTTGCCTGAAGGCTGGCGGAAAAAATCCCGGCCCGCATGCCTGTGCCGTGATGGCAGGCGGCCCGGACGGGGATGGTTACGGCTGCCCGCCCGGATCAGGCCCGGTTTTCATATCCGCAAGGGCCGCAAGCCCGGCCATGGGGGTTACGATCCATGCCGGGCGGTTTGCCGCTTCGTAACGGATTTCATAGGCGGCCTTTTCCATAAGGAAAAGCTGGAGAAGTGCCGCCCGTGCATCCGCCGTGCCAATCGCGGTGATGGCATCGCCCATGCCCTCGGCCCATCCTGCAAGGAAGGTGCTGCCCGCTTCGTGTTCAAACGCGGCAAGGTACGCGCTGGCACGCGCGGCGGACTGCCCGGCGCCGGGATGGCTGCCGGTCTCGCCCCCGCCCAGGCGCGCGGTATCGACCGCATAGGCAATCGAGCGCAGCAGTCCCGCCACATCGCGCAGCGGGCTGTGGCGGTGGCGGCGTTCCGCCAGCGGGACCATGGGCTGTCCCTCGAAATCTATGATGACCACGTCATTTTCCACGACCAGCACCTGCCCCAGATGGAAATCACCATGGATACGGGTCATGAGCGTGCCCCGTGCGTGCTGCGCCAGTGTCTCGACCTGGCGGAGCAGCAGGTCACGCTGGCCGCACAGCCGCGCCGCCAGCGCCTGTGTTTCAGGTTGGGGGGACTGCGCGTGGCCGTGCTCCACCATATCCAGCGCCGCCGTGATTTCGGCCTGGATATGCCCGGTCCATGCCTGCACTACCGCCGGGCCGGCGGTTTCAGGGGTGAAGGCCTCGTCCGGCCCCGGCTTTGCCAGGATCGCGTGCATGGCACCCAGCCGCAGGCCCAGCCGGTGGAAAAAGGCGATATGGTCGGCACGGCCATCTACCGGTTCATCGCTGCTCAGTGTCAGGTCGGTGGCGGTGGCGCGCAGGTCGTTCACGGTCCAGTTCCATGCATCACCCTGGTTGGGGATGAACCCTTCCGCAATGGCCAGGACATGCGGCACGCCCGCGGCATCGACATGCGTGACATCCCCCAGATAGGGCGCGATGCCCGTCGCACCATGGCGGGTCAGGAAGGCGGTCATCTCGGCCTCGGGGTGGATGCCGGGATGCAGATGGCGCAGCAGCTTGATGACGATCATGTCGGCCATGACCAGTGAACTGTTGCTCTGCTCGGCGGACAGCCAGTGGATCGCGGCATCGGCCGGAATGGACAGGGCGTGAAAGGCAGGTGACGCGGTAAAGACGATCTCCCCATCATCGGTTGCAAGCCGGGTCGCGCTGGCCAGTCCCGTGATGAACTCACGCGCCAGTTCGGGCAGGGCGAAGCCATCGGTCAGGTAGCCCATCCTGCGCCCGTGCCGCACGTGGGAGAGCGCAAGCTGCTGCGGCAGGGCGGGCAGTGTTCCATTTTCCCACATTATGCCAAGCGGCAGGAAGTAACAGGCGGGCTGGTCCCCCACCATCGCACTGATTTCCGTCAGCAGCAGCTGCGTGCCCAGTGGCGCGACCAGGGTGACGCGCACCGCACTGACGGCCTGCTCCCGCGCGGCGGCCCAGCGGCGCACGGGCAGGTAGGCTGGCAGGATTTCCTTTTCCATCACCACGCGCGCGGCCGGCGTGAAGATATCCCTGATCCCCTGACGCAGTACGAGCGTGCGCAGTTCGGGCAACGGCTCGGGCGCGGGGATATGCCATGTGGGGCTCTCGGTCAGGGTGCACAGGCGGAACCATATGAAGCCATAGGGCTGGAGCGTGAGCAGATAGGGCAGTTGACCGATGGGGGGAAAGGCGCTCTGGGCAATCATCTCGACCGGTACCCGCCCCGCAAAGACAGACAGGTCCAGCTCCACCGCCTGTGCCGAGCGTGCAAGGTTTGCGACACACAGAATGGTCTCGTCCCCATGCTGTCGCAGATAGGCCAGCACCCTGCGGTTGCCGGGGGTCAGGAAGGTCAGCGTGCCGCGCCCGAAAGCATGCGATCGCGCCCGTACCGCCAGCATGCGCCGCATCCAGTTCAGCAGCGAATAGGGGTCACGGCGCTGGGTTTCAGCATTGACGGCCTCATACCCGTATAGCGGGTCCATGATGACCGGTAGGACGAGGCGTTCGGGGTCGGCGCGCGAAAAACCGCCATTGCGGTCGGGGGACCACTGCATGGGGGTGCGCACGCCATCGCGGTCACCCAGCTGGATGTTGTCCCCCATACCGATCTCGTCACCATAGTACAGCACCGGGGTACCGGGCATGGACAGAAGCAGGCTGTCCAGCAGTTCGATACGCCTGCGGTCACGTTCCAGCAGGGGAGACAGCCTGCGCCTTATCCCCAGGTTGAGCCGCGCGCGCCGGTCGGTGGCATAGGTGTTCCACATGTCGTCGCGCTCGGCGTCGGTCACCATTTCCAGTGTCAGTTCATCATGATTGCGCAGGAAGATGGCCCACTGGCAGGCTGGTGGTATGTCCGGCGTCTGGCGCATGATGTCGGTAATGGGGAAGCGGTCCTCACGCGCCATGGCCAGGTACATGCGCGGCATGAGCGGGAAGTGGAAGGCCATGTGGCATTCGTCGCCATTGCCGAAATACTCGCTGGTATCTTCCGGCCACTGGTTGGCTTCGGCCAGCAGCATGCGGTTGGGAAAGCGCGCATCCAGCGCCGCGCGCAGGCGGCGCAGTATGGCATGGGTTTCGGGCAGGTTCTCGTTGGACGTGCCCTCGCGTTCCACCAGATAGGGAATGGCGTCAAGCCGCAGCCCGTCAATGCCCAGTTCCAGCCAGAAGGACATCACCCCCAGTATGGCGGCAAGCACATGCGGGTTGTCAAAGTTCAGGTCCGGCTGGTGGGCATAGAACCTGTGCCAGTAAAATGCGCCCGCCACGGGGTCGTAGGTCCAGTTCGAAGTTTCGGCATCACAGAAGATGACACGCGTATGCGCATATTCGGTGGCAGTATCCGACCAGACATAGAAATTGCGCGCGACCGATCCTGCCTTCGCCCGCCTTGCACGCTGGAACCACGGATGCTGGTCCGATGTATGGTTGATCACCAGTTCGGTAATGACGCGGATGTTGCGCGCATGCGCTGCCTGCACGAAATGGCGGACATCGGCCAGTGTTCCGTAGTCGGGGTGTACTTCCCGGTAGGCTGATATGTCATAGCCGTCATCGCGCCGGGGCGATGGGTAGAATGGCAGCAGCCAGACCGTATTGACCCCCAGGTCGGCAATATAGTCCAGCCTGGCGGTCAGGCCGCGGAAGTCACCGATGCCATCATTGTTGGAATCAAAAAAGGACTTGATATGGATCTGGTAGATGACAGCATCCTTGTACCATAGCGGGTCGCTGGACAGCTGGCTGGCAGCACGTTTCATCATGTTGTCTTTCCTGCCGGGCTGACCTGCCAGATCGTGAACGGCATCTCGCCCGGATCAAGGCGCATGTGCTGTATCTTGCCGGTCCAGGTTTCGTGCCGGTCGCGCAGCAGGTCATGGGACACAAGGGAGGCATTGTCCGAAAGTTTCCATTCCCACAGGGGAATTTCAAAATCCGCCTCCTGCGCGTTCATCGGGTCCAGGCTGACCGCGACAAGGATGACATCGGTCATGCCGTCGGTCATCCTGCCGAAATACAGGATCTGGTCATTGAAGGCGCGGAAGAACCGCAGGCCCATATGGCTTTGCAGGGCCGGGTGGCGCTGGCGCAGTGCGTTCAGGGCCGTGATCTCGGCAATGATGTTGCCCGGACGGGCCCAGTCCCATTGCCGGATCTGGTATTTTTCCGAATCCTGGTATTCTTCCCGCCCCGGCAGGGCGCGTGCCTCGCACAGTTCGAAGCCTGAATACATGCCCCACAGGCCCGACAGCGTGCAGGCCAGCGCCGCGCGGATCAGGTGCCCCGCCCGTCCGGATGTCTGGAGAAAGAAGGGATTGATATCGGGTGTGTTGACAAAGAAATGGGGCCGGAAGAAATCGCTGACCGGCGGCGTGGTCAGTTCAGTCATGTATTCGGTCAGTTCCGCCTTTGTCGTACGCCATGTAAAATAGGTATAGGACTGGGAAAAACCGGCCATTGCCAGCCGGTACATCATTCCGGGCGTGGTAAAGGCTTCTGCCAGGAACAGGACATCGGGATGGCGGGCCCGTACCTGGTCCATCATCCATTCCCAGAAGGGCAGGGGTTTGGTGTGCGGGTTGTCCACGCGGAAAATCCTTACCCCGTGGCCAACCCATGCCAGCACGATATCGCGCAGCGCTTCCCATAATCCCGGTATGGCGCCGGGGGCGTAAAAATCCAGATTGACGATATCTTCATATTTCTTTGGCGGGTTTTCCGCATGCCGGATCGACCCGTCCGCCCGGTGGGCAAACCATTCAGGGTGGGTGCGCACCCATGGGTGGTCCGGCGCGCACTGGATGGCAAGGTCCAGCGCCAGTTCCATGCCCTGTGCCTGCGCTGTTTCAACCAGGGCATGGAAATCCGCGATCGTGCCCAGTTCGGGGTGAATGGTGTCATGGCCCCCCGCCGCACTTCCGATCGCATAGGGGCTGCCGGGATCATCCGCGCCGGCATGCAGGGCGTTGTTCGGCCCCTTGCGGTTGACATGGCCGATGGGGTGGATGGGCGGCAGGTAAAGGACACTGAAGCCCATGGCCCGGATGGCGGGCAGGCGGTCGATCACATCACGCAGCGTGCCATGCCGCCCCGCGCCATCCAGAGAGCGGGGAAAAAGTTCGTACCAGCTGCCAAAGCGCCCGGCCTCGCGGTCCACCATGATGGACAGCGGTGCCGGCAGGCCCGTCTGGCCGGCGCGCGGGTCCGCGCGCGCCATGATGTCCGCCGCATGGGGGGAAAGCAGGAGATCGGCCGCGTGATCCGCTGTCGTGGCGCTGATGCGTTCCAGCAGGCTGGACAGGGGGCGGCCTGCATCGGTGGTCATGGTGGTGCAGGCCTGTGCCAGCAGCAGGCACCCGTCGGCAATGTCGGCCTGTTCCATCGTGCCTGCGTCCCGCCTGCGCCGCAGGTCACGGATGTAGGTGCCGAAATGGTCCTCCCATGCCTCGATCGTGAACTCCCACATTCCCATCCGGTCCAGCGGCATGTAGCTGCGCCAGCGGCTGTTCCCGATGGGGGCCATGGGGGCGCTGCGCCATGCCGTATCCCCTGCGGGGCGCCAGAGCAGACGCGCTTGCAGCAGGTCGTGGCCATCCATGAAAATATCCGCTTCCACCCCGACGCTGTCCCCCACAATGGCCCTGGCGGGAAAACGGCCGGATTCAACGCACGGTGTCACGGATTCAATCACGATACGCGGCAGCAAACGCAGCGCCTGCGTGGCGGGGGGCGCATTGCGGTATATGGGCGTGCCTGGACCGGTCTGCAGTACGCGGACCTCATCGGGGGCAAGCGTGATTTCGCCCGTGGGAGAGGACACGTAATCCGGCGCGCCATCCACGGCATGAAAACAGGCAAAGGATGTTCCCGACCCGGCCAGCATGCCCGACAGCCGGACCTGCGTGGCCTCCCGCACCGACGGGTTTGCAAGGATCAGGCGCAGGGGCATACGGCGCGGCCTGCTGGCACGCCGCCTGCCGGCCTGTCCCTCACGGATTATGACGGTAGCCGCCCCGTCTGTCCCGAGCAGCCTGTCCCGTGCCGAACGCGCAAAAGGCGTGCCTGACGTGATGAGACGACGCGCCTGCCTGAGTGCCGTCTGCATCCGGGGTGTGGGTGGGTAAAACCGCGGATCATCCGGCCCGCTACCGGATGGAACGGGAGTACCGGACGCGCATTCAAATCCTGCCGGTATGAGCACGCCATCCCCCATGGCCGCAGCCAGGCGCAGGGCCATGACGGCACGGGCCTCATTCATGCCCGCCGGGCCGGGAAGGGGAACAGGGCAGGCCAGAAGCCCGGTACCGGCGGGCAGGTCCTGCCGTTCCGCCAGCAGCCAGTCCGAATGGCGGTCCCACCACGCGATGGATGAGGTAACCATGTCCACGCCGGTGGCGGCAACGGCCAGCATGCCGGCATGGTCCAGCCCGGCGGTCCATCCGATCCACCTGCAATCGGGGCGGATCAGCCGGGTGTCATGGATGATGCCCTGCAGGCAGGCGGGGGGCAGGCGCTGGGGTGCATCACAACGCAGGCCCGCTATGCCGGCATCCAGCAGCATGGCGGTGACATCCCTCCAGTAAGCAAGGATTTCCGCGCCATGGTCGTGATAGTTCAGTCTTGCGGCCAGTCTTTCGCCCCCATCGGGCAGGCACCAGTGCGGTTTGCGGGCCGCAAGCACGCCATCGCGCGCAATGCGGTCCAGCGGCAGGTCGAGCATGATGCCCAGACCGTGGCGGCACGCCGCGTCCACCAGCCTGCGCAGGCTGTCAGGCAGGAGTGACGCCCATGCCAGCGTGGCGCTGGCATGATGATGGGACGAGACAAGAAACGTGTCCTCCCCGCTGGAAAAGACCCCGCTGAGCAGGATGGTGCTGAAGCCAAGGTCATGACACAGGCCGAACAGGCGTTCGGGATCCCCGCGCCGGGCAATGGACGCTGCATGAATGGCATAGATGAAGGGGCGCCACGCCGGTACGGCATGCGCTGCCGCAGGCGGGGGCGTGCTGTCGGTTTTTTCCTCCATACCCGGTTTCTCCCGCGCTTTGTGTTGTGCTGGTGGCTGGTGGTTGCCGGGCTGTCCTCCGGGGTGGATGCGCGCGGTGTCCGGCGCGTGAACGTACGCCCGGTCCGTCAGGTTGCCTGGGCCGGGATATAATCGTGCAGCACGTCCCGTTTGCGGTCATGGCAACTCGTGATGATGGTTCACGTTCATCATGGCATCCCTGCACCTGTCCGGAAGTGCGCGATGATCCAGACGATCGACACCCCGAAAATCCGTTATGCCGTTGTGGGCGTTGGCCAGATCTCACAGCAGGCCTTCATGCCCGGGATGGCGCGGGCAACGAATTCGGTCCTGTCCGCGCTGGTAACGGGTGATCCGCAAAAAGCGCGGAAGCTGGCTGCGCGATACGGTATTCCGGCCTATCATTATGATGACCTGCCGGAACTGCTCCGTTCAGGCGATATCGATGCGGTCTATCTTGCCACCCCCAACGCGCTGCACCGGCGCTACGGGGTGCCGGTACTGGAGGCGGGGCTGCACCTGCTGCTGGAAAAACCCATGGCGACCAGTGTGGCGGACTGCGAGGCCCTGATCGAGGCGCAGCGACGCGGCGGCGGCAGGCTCATGGTCGCCTACCGCCTGCATTGCGAACCGGGTACGGTGGAACTGATCTCACGCTGCCGCAATGGTGATTTCGGTCATCTCATGGCGTTCAGTTCCACGTTCGGGCAGAACATTGCCGAGGCCAACCACCGGGGCCATGGCGGTTACTGGTCCGGTCCGGTGCCGGACATGGGAACCTATCCCCTGAATGCGGTGCGTAATCTCTTTGCGCGGGAACCGGTTGAAGTCCATGCAACCGGCAGCCGCACGCCGGGAAGACATTTCGATTTTGACGATACGGTTTCCGTCATACTCCGCTTTGCCGAGGGCAGGCTGGCACATTTCCTGGTCAGCTATGCCTGCGCCCCGGTCGAGAACCTTACCCTTGTGGGCGACAGGGGCAGCGTCATGGCAACGCCGTGCTATACGTTTGGCCCGACCATTGGCATCACCTACACCACGACCATTGATGGCCGGCAGGAAACACGCCGCCATGACCCTGTCGAGCAGTTTGGTGGCGAGATCTTCTATTTTTCCGACTGTATCCTCCATGGTCACGATCCGGAACCCGATGGGGATGAGGGCCTGCGTGACGTGCGCGTCCTTGCCGCGATCGAGCGCGCGCTCCAGACCGGTCAGCCGCAGAAGCTCGATCCCATACCGCCCGCACGTGTGGCGCTGCCCGACCAGATCATGACATTTGCACCCGTCAGGGAACCGGAAGTGAATGAGATGATCGGCATCGTGCCCCAGTCCGCCTGATCTCCACGCCTGCCGACACGGATGGCCTGATCCATGACCTTTCCTTTCGACGCCCTGGCAGCCTGTCGTGCGGAGCTGGAGGAAGAAGCCTCGGCCAATGATGCGCCCGCCGCCTTTCCCGCATACGGGCTTGAGCGCCTGCGCCAGCTTGGCGCGCTGTCGGCCGCGTTGCCCTGCGCGCTGGGTGGCCACGGGTTCGGCACCGAGCCGGATGGCGCGCAGGGGCTGCTGCATCTCCTGCGGCTTGTGGGGCAGGGCAGCCTTGCCCTCGGGCGCATTGTGGAAGGGCACGTCAATGCCATCCGGCTGATCGCGTGTTATGGCACGGTGGGCCAGCTTGTTCACGTCGCCACCGCCATCCAGGATGGCGCGCTGCTGGGCGTGTGGGTGACGGACGGCGCGCCTGCGCTGCGCATGTCCCCCGCGGGGGACGGCATCGTGCTGCAGGGTGAAAAGGCATTTGCATCCGGCGTGGGTCACGTCACACATGCCCTGGTCACGGCCGCCACGCCGGAGGGCATGACACGCATGCTGCTGGTGGCACTGGATGGAGCCCATGTCGTCCATGCCTCCATCGGTGGGCTGGCGGGCATGCGGGGGGCGGTTACGGGGCGGTGTGATTTCAGCGGCACGACGCTGCCTGCCGGCTGCCTGATCGGCCAGGCGGGGGATTACGTGCGCCAGCCCGAATTTTCAGCCGGGGCATGGCGCGGCATGGCCGTGGCGCTGGGCGGGATCGAACGGCTGGGCACCCTTTTGCGCGACCAGCTGGCCGGGCGGGGGCGCACGGACAGTCCGGCCCAGCAGGCCCGCATGGGCATGGCGCTGATCGCGGCCGAAACCGCGCTGTTATGGACCCGCAAGGCCGCCATGGTCGCGTGCCTGCATGAGCGCTACGGGGCGCAGGATATTGCCGCCACGGTCAATCTGGCCCGGATGGCGGTGGAGCGGGCGGGGCTGGATGTCATCGAACTGGTCCAGCGCGGACTGGGGCTGGCCGCTTTTGTCAGGAGCAACGTGGTCGAACGTGTGATCCGGGATCTTGCCACCTATCTGCGCCAGCCCGCCCCGGACGAGACATTGTGCGAGGCCGCCTGCTGGTTCATCCAGCGCAACCTGCCCCAGCCGGAGGACACCCCATGAAGGCCGCCTGCCTGCACGATGCCCTGCGCGCCCTGCCTGTTGCCCCGCTATCTGCTGTTGCGGGCGGGACGGTCATGGTGCTTGCCCCGCACCCGGATGATGAAAGCCTGGGTTGCGGCGGCCTTGTGGCCGCCTGCTGTGCTGCTGGAAATCCGCCACTGGTCGTGATCGTGACCGATGGTACGGCCTCCCACCCCAATTCACGTGCCTGGCCGGCCGCGCGATTACGCATGCAGCGGCAGAGGGAAGCGCTGGATGCCACGGGCAGTCTCGGCCTGCCCGCCGGGCGCGTGGTCTTTCTTGACCTACCCGATGCGGCAGCCCCGCATCACGGTCCGGACTTTGACCATGCCGTGGCGCGACTGGCGGCGCTGGCCACAGATTATGGTTGCACCGCGGTTTTTGCCCCATGGCGGCTGGACCCGCATTGCGACCACGAAGCGACATGGAAGATGGGTATGGCCCTGCGCCAGCGTTGCGGGCTTGTGCTGTGGGCCTATCCGGTATGGGGCTGGCTGATCCCTGCTGACAGGGAACTTGACCACGGCCCCCCCGTTGGGCTGCGGCTCGACATCTCGCGCTATCGCGCGGCAAAGGCACGGGCGGTGGGGCTGCATGCCAGCCAGTATGGTGGCCTGATTACCGATGCTCCGGATGGTTTCAGCCTGCCTGCGGAGCTGCTGGCGGTCATCATCACCGATTTTGAGGTCTTTATCCGGTCATGAGCGGCGCAACCTGGCCCCGTGCCGTGTTCGAACGCCTGCACATGCAGCGTGCCGACCCCTGGGGCGTGGGCACGCGGGCATATGAGCGCGACAAATACAACCAGACGATGGCGGTGCTGGCGGGGCGTCACTTCCGCTTTGTGCTGGAGCTGGGATGTTCAATCGGGGTCATGACCGCCCGGCTTGCGCGGCAGGCCGACCATGTTCTGGCGGTGGACGTGGCGCAGGCTGCCCTGCTGCGTGCGCGGCATCGCTGCGCGGGCCTGCCGGGGGTTTCGTTTCACCGGGGGCAACTGCCCGGTGGGTTTCCCGCCCTGCTACCCGAAACCTGTGACCTGATCGTGATTTCGGAACTGCTGTATTTTCTCTCGCCGGTGGATATTGGCCGTCTTGCCCGCCACTGCCTGCGGGTACGGCAGCCCGGTGGCCTGATCGTGCTGGTCAACTGGACCGGCCCGACCGACACGCCCAGCACCGGCAACACGGCGGCCCGCCATTTCATGACCCGGTGTATCGCCGCCGGATTACGCGTGACCCAGACCTGCCGGCATTTGCGCTACCGTGTGGATGTGCTTACGGATGCCGCAGCCCCGTAGCGGATGACAGTGCCGCATGCGCGGGTGCCATGCGCGCGCCGGAACGCCTTGCCAGCAGCTGGCGTACCACCCGTCTGGCGCGCCGGTGGTGGAAAGACAGGTCTGCGCGCCGGATTGGTATGCGCCCGAGTTCCGGGCTGCAGGTTTCCAGATGGCTCCATGCCATGCCAAAAAACGGCATCTGCGCCAGCAGGTCGACACGGCTGGCGGGGATGTTCAGCTGATGGGCCAGGCTTTCCACATCCTGCCGCCATGTCAGGCCCGTGGGTGGCAGGGCGCGCAGCCTGCGCAATGCCGCGCGGGCCTGCGCGCGGAGCAGGCAGATCATGGGTGGTTCAAGGTTTTCATCCAGCATCTCGTCCTGCCGGACAAGACGGCGTGCCATTGTGTCGGCCATGCCGCCACGCGCACGACCATCAATGCGCCCCGATACGCTTACCGTCACATCGGGCGCATGGCGGATGGCGGCATCCACCTGGCGCAGGGCCTGCAGGAATCCCCGGTCCTCACCCAGGGGCAGGGCGGGCATGCCGCCCGCGCGTTCCCATGCCGGGACCCTTACGGCAATGCTTGCGCCCGAATGTTCCGTATGGCGTGGCCATGGATCGTGCGGGTCCGGGTCCACCAGGTCATGAATACGGTCCAGCAGCATGGCATATCCGATTTCCGCCCGGTCATCTTCATGCAGGTGGTGCGGGATCAGCCGGGCCTCGACCGGGTCGATCACGGCGCGGCCACACACGGCGTCGGCCCCTTCCTCAAAAGCGGCAAGGGTATTGGCCAGCCAGTCGGGGGCAACGACGCCATCGGCATCGGTCGTGATTACGATGCCTTCGGGTCCTGCAATCTCGGCCGCGATTTCCATGGCTTCACGTCGCGCCGTACCCGCATGGGCCGTGGCGGGGGGATAGGCGCGCTGGATCAGCGACAGGCCAAAGGGCAGCCGCCCCGCCAGCGTCCGGACCACTTCGCCCGTCGTATCGGTGCAGTTGTTCAGCAGCAGCACGACATGGCCAACGCGGGCATCGTGCTGGGCGGCAAGGCCATGAAGGCAGGCGGCAATACGCTGCGCCTCATTGCGCACGGGAATGGCGACGACGGCGAGGGGGACAGGAAGCCTGAGGGGAAGCATGCATCACCTGTTCAACAGGAGAGCGTTAAACGTCCGGCCCCGTACCGGGTTGCACGGGCATGCGGGCACATGAACGCGGGCGGGACGGTCATCCCCGGTTGTCTGGCGTGGTCAGGTAACCGAATGCGGCGCGGAAGTACTTCGGGCGATCGAGCACGAACCGGAACCTGGCTGACACTGGCCACAGGGTTCATGTCGCGGCCGGCCCCCTGTGTGCTTTCGAATTTTCCATCGTACCCGGCGTCATGGACCGCTGCACGGCCCGTGGAACGGGATGGTGCGGCATCATGGCATGCAGTGCGGGATTATTTTCCGCCCGAAGACAGGTCCAGCGCGCCTGTCAGGTCACCGAGCGGTCTGCCGGTGGTCACCTTTATGGCGTGGTCACGTACCTTCAGCCCGGCAAGTGGACGCAGATGGAAACGTTCTGTCAGGAATTTCAGGATCGAGGTCGTATCCTGCACCGCATGATCCACGTAACCGCGCCGGGCATAGGGGGAGATGATAATGGCGGGAATGCGTGAACCCGGCCCCCATCTGTCCCCCGCGGGCGGGGCGACGTGGTCCCACAGGCCACCATTTTCATCGTATGTCACGACCACGAGCATGTGTGGCCACTGGGGGCTTTTCTCCAGATGGCTGACCAGGTCGGCTATGTGCCGGTCGCCCGACTGGATATCGGCATAACCCGAATGTTCATTCAGGTTGCCCTGGGGCTTGTAAAACGAGACCTGTGGCAGCCTGCCCTGGTCAATCGCCTCGATGAACCGTGCGCCGGCCAGGCCACCGTCAAGCAGATGCGCCTGCCGTGCCGGCGTGCCCGGCGCAAAGTTGAGGTAATAGTTGTAGGGCTGGTGATGATACTGGAAGTCCGGCGCGGGATAATGATTGCCGTGGTCCAGCACATCCTGCCATGCACCCGAATACCATGCCCATGTCACGTGACGCTCCCCCAACCGGTCACCAATGGTGGGTTCGGTCTGTGGCGGCAGGGTGGTGGGAATGGCGGGGTCGGCCAGACGCGGGTCCTGGCCCGCGGCGGGTGGATTCTGGCTGGGCTGGTAGGGGGGCTGCATCGTATTGACGGCGTGAAAGTCCGGCGCAAGGTTGCCATCGCGCACGAATTTCGGAACGCCGTCCAGCGCTGAACGTGGCGAGTTGGGGGCAACAAGCAGGGCCTTCCCCGAAGCATCCACCGCGGCGATGACCGGATGCGCGGGGCTGGTATCGGCATGCGGATAATAGGGCGCGCAGGCGCAGGCCAGCCACTGGTGATTGAGGAACGACCCGCCAAAAGCCCCCATGAAGAAATGGTCCGCAAGCGTGTACCTGCGTGCGATATCCCACATGCGCATGCCTGAACCGTTCCAGTAGCTCATGGGCATGGCGCCGGAATCCGCCCAGGCCACGAACATGTCGTTCCGGCCACCATCAATCTGCATCTGGTTTTCATAGAAGAGGTGCCACAGGTCACGGGTCAGCGTGGTGGATGGCACATTGAACCCCTGCGGGTCATCCACGCGGAAAGGCTGGTTGGGCAGGTGCGCACTCATGGCCTGCGTGACCGCATGCGGCACGCCCCGGCCGGTCAGCCCGCCCCATACCGGTGGCAGTTCACGCAGGATGGAGCCATCCCGGTCACGCTGGGCGGCAAGGGCGTCCGGTTTGCCAGCAAACGTGTCAGCACCCGGAAAACCGTTATACAGGTTATCGAAGGAGCGGTTTTCGGCAAAGATGACCACCACGGTCTCGATCCTGTCCATGCCCTTCGGGGCGGCGGCACGCGGGGCATGCACCGGCATGCCGGTCAGGAGCGTGCCGGCCAGCGCACCCAGGGCAAACAGCCGCCTTCCGCTGCGGTGCACTGGGCGCGGGCGGCCTGTCATGGTGCATTCTGGCATGGATACTCCGCAAACTGCATGGGTCAGGTCATCATTCCTTTAGCTTAACGGCAAGACAGGACATGGTGCAATCAGGTGATTGGTTCCATTTGGGGCATGCAGGTCCATGCGCGCGTCACGGCCAGTCCTGCCGCGTTATCCGGGCAGGCGCCGGTGCAGATGGCCTTCATGGCCCGAACCGTTCCCCGGCATCGGGGCGGAAGACCGTATCCCCGGCAAGGCAGACACGTGCCGCGCGCGTGGTCAGGGGCGGGATATTCATGCTGGTTCCGGTCTTGTCGTGCCTGAAGGCAAGGGTGGTCGGTTCCCGTCCGGCTGTATCGCCTTTTTCCCGTACGGATGGTCTAATCGGGTGTGATACGTGGCGGCCGCAAGGGTGGCCGGCCATTTTTTCCATGGAGCATGCATGAAGATCATTATCGATACGGATCCGGGGCAGGATGATGCGCTGACCATTCTGCTGGCCCTTGCCAGCCCCGAGATCGAACTGCTGGGCGTGACCACGGTCGCGGGCAATGTATCGGTGGCGCAGACGACCGCGAACGCGCTCAGGACCCTTGATCTGGTCGGCCGGACGAACATACCCGTCCATGCCGGTGCCGACCGCCCCCTGCTTCGCCCCGCCATTAACGCAACCCACGTGCATGGCCGCACGGGCCTTGAAGGGGTGGACCTGCCGCCTCCCAGCCGGGCCGCCACGCCGGGGCACGCGGTTGATTTCATCATTCGTAGCGTCATGGATAACGCGCCCGGTTCGGTCACGCTGTGCACCATCGGGCCACTGACCAATATTGCCCTGGCACTGGCGCGTGAACCGGCCCTGCGCACGCGGATCGGCCAGATCGTGATGATGGGCTGCGCGTTTTCCGAAGTGGGCAACATCACGCCCGCCGGTGAGTTCAATATTCATGTCGACCCCCATGCTGCAGCGATGGTGTTCGGATCCGGCGTGAAACTGGTCGTATTTCCGCTGGATGTAACCCATCAGCTTCATACCAGTGCCGCACGCCTGGCGCGGATCGAGCGTATTCCGAACCGTGTCGGCCCCGTGGTGGCATCATGGCTGCGGTTTGAAAAACGCTTCGAGGCCACGAAATACGGCACCGATGGTGGCCCCCTGCATGACCCCAACACGGTGATATGGCTGCTGAAGCCAGACCTGTACCGTGGGCGGCAGGTCAATGTGGAAATTGAAACCGGCAGCCCGCTTACGATGGGCATGAGCGTGGTTGACTGGTGGGGCGTCAGTGAGCGGAAAAAGAATGCCCTGTTCATGCGTGAGGTGGATGCTGAAGGGGTATATGACCTGATTGTCGAGCGCCTGTCGCGGCTGTAACGCCCGGATCGGGCGTGGGGGGATTGCTGGCGTGCCGCCTTCTGCATGGAGCATGACCGG
Source organism: Komagataeibacter sp. FNDCF1 (assembly GCF_021295335.1). NCBI lineage: Bacteria > Pseudomonadati > Pseudomonadota > Alphaproteobacteria > Acetobacterales > Acetobacteraceae > Komagataeibacter > Komagataeibacter sp. FNDCF1. The sequence continues at coordinate 592,936 of NZ_JAIWOT010000001.1, forward strand.
CTTTACCTGCTGCCGGGGCACGCACCTGAAACGGTCTTGCCATTCCATATCGGAATCGTATTGTCATCCTGACTTTACGCTCAGGATCATGTCCTGACCGGAATGGTCTCGACAAAGGGAATAGCCATGCCGGACACGGCGCATCACATGGACGGCCATCTGGTAAACGCGGACCTGGCGCCGGTGCGCGCGCGAAGCTGGAGGTGGTTCGACTACGTCTCGTTATGGATGTCCAACGTACACAGCATAGGGGGCTACATCACCGCAGGCACCCTGTTCACGCTGGGCCTGCCGGCGGGTGACATATTCATTGCCCTGGTGGCAGGTATCGTGATCATACAGGCCATATGCAATCTGGTGGCCCGGCCCAGCTTTGAATCCGGCGCGCCCTATCCCGTCATGGCGCGCATGGCCTTCGGGGTGCGGGGCGCGATCATTCCCGCACTGGTGCGCGGCATCATCGCGCTGGGCTGGTACGGGATCCAGACATGGCTTGCCTCCAACGCGGTCGTGATCCTGCTGTTGCGGCAGTGGCCGGGGCTTGCACCGTGGGCGGATGTGCGGCTGCACGGCCTGCTGGGACTGTCCATGCTGGGATGGGGGTGCTTCGTGTTGCTGTGGGCGGTGCAGGGCGCGGTATTCTGGCGCGGAATGGAAACGATCCGGCGCTTTGTCGACTGGGCCGGTCCCGTGATCTATGTGGCCATGATCGCGCTGGACGGGTGGCTGCTGTGGCGGGGAGACGGGCATATCCCGCTGGACGTGCTTGCCCCTGCTGCCCGGGGCATGGGGTGGCGCATACTGGGCATCATCAACGCCACTGCGCTGATCGTGGCCTATTTTTCCCCCATTGCCCTGAATTTCGGGGATTTTTCGCGTTACGGTGTCAGCATGCGGGATATCCGGCGCGGCAACTTCTGGGGGCTGCCGGTCAACTTCATGGGGTTTTCGGTGCTGACGCTTGTCACCATCGTGCTGACGCGGCCCGTGTTCGGCCGGCTGATGGTGGACCCTGTGGAAGTGGTGGCCCAGATCGACAGTCCGACGGCGGTAGCCCTGGGGGTGCTGACCTTTGTCACCGCCACGGCGGGGATCAATATCGCGGCGAACTTCGTCTCGGCGGCGTTTGATTTTTCCAACATCGCGCCGCATGTCATCAACTGGCGCAGGGGGGGACTGATCGCGGCGGCGGGCGCGATCGTGGTCATGCCATGGAACCTGTATGCCCGGCCGGACGTGATCCATCTGACGCTGGACATGCTGGGCACGTTCATCGGGCCGCTGACGGGTGTGCTGCTGGCGGATTACTATATCGTGCGCAGGGGGCGCATGGATATGGCGGCCCTGTATACGGCGGACCCGCGGGCAGCCTACTGGTACAGCGGCGGGATCAATGTCATTGCCATGGTGGCGCTGCTGCTGTCCGTGCTGTGCGGGCTGGTGCTGGTTTTCGGCCCCGTATTCGCACCGGTGCGCAATCTTTCATGGTTTGTCGGTTTTGCCTGCGCGGTGGGCGGCCATGTCGTGCTGTCACGGCTCATGGCGGATGGAAACGGGCTGGACAAGGTGGTCAGGCCACGTTCCTGAAATTCTTCTTTCGCGCCAGTGGCGCGCCGTTCCGGTCCGGTCACGCTGCCGGTGGTGGTGGGAATCACCCGCGCATATCCCACGCCCGGCGTTGCGCGGGCAGGTCCGCATTCCGTGTGCCCATCCGGCCGGGGGGAGACATGCCAGGGAGGGATGGGGCCAGTTGCATGACCGTATCGCTCCCGCCCGCGTGGCAAAGACCGGATGGCCGCCTTCTACCGGATACTGGCCGGGACGGCTGCGGGCCCGCGTCGGGCTCGTGCTGTCCGGCCCCTTATGGTGTCCGGAGTGGAAAATGGTGATGCACATCGGAGTTTCGGCAATGGCCGTGCCCTGTTTCTGACAGGCAAGCGGGATGCAAAGGCCTGAACGCTCCGCTGTGCGGGGTTCGTGCCATCAGGGGAGGGAACCGGCATGGACCTGCAAGACAAGCCTGACCAGACAGCCAGAAAAAACATTGCGACCGGTTGTCGGGTTCCCATATGCTGGCAGCCGCACGAAGGGCTGGAGCCGTCATGCCGCGTGGTCCTGATATGGTGCCCGGTCGCCTTGCCAATAGCGAAATCGCCCGTAATCTTACCGATGCCTGTCCACCGTTCACGCATGCCCGTGCGGTTCATGCGCCCGTGTCCGCCTGACCTAAATCCCGTATGGACATAAATGCGTGCATGATGGCGGGAGGAAGGTCAACTCATCCGCATCGACATGCTGCCACGCAACCGGCTGGCGGATGGCGCATGGATGCCGGTCCGGCATGGAAGGAAGCCCATGACACAGCAAGATCCCGCCCCGCATGGCAGCAACATGGGCATTGATGGACAGGCCCTGTGGTCGGACCTGATGGAAACCGCCCGGTATGGCGGAACCCCGAAGGGGGGCGTGCGCCGCCTGACCCTGACGGCGGAAGACAGGCAGGTGCGCGACTGGTTTGCACGTACCTGCAGGGCCCTTGGCTGCACGGTTACGCATGATTCCATGGGCAACCAGTTCGCCCGCCGTCCGGGGCAGGATGACAGTCTGCCACCCATCACCATTGGCAGCCATCTCGATACACAGCCGACGGGTGGCAGATATGATGGCATTCTTGGGGTTATGGCCGGCCTGTCCGTGCTGCGCGCGCTGAACCGCGCGGGTTACGTGACCCGCCACCCGATCGAGGTGATCAACTGGACGAACGAGGAAGGTGCCCGCTTCACACCCCCCATGATGTGCTCCGGCGTGTTTGCCGGTGTGTTTGCCGAGCAGGCGGTACTGGACAAGCGTGACCGCGCGGGCATCCGCTTTGGTGATGAACTGGAGGCCATTGGCTACCGGGGCGACGAGCCGTGTGGCCAGCACCCGGTCACGGCCTATTTCGAACTGCATATCGAGCAGGGACCGATCCTTGAGGCCGAGAGCAGGACCATCGGCATCGTAACCGGCGTGCAGGGCGCACGGTGGTACGAGGTTACGGTAAGGGGCAGGGACGCCCATGCCGGTTCCACCCCCATGCCCCTGCGCCATGATGCGCTGCTTGGAGCCGCACGGATGATCGAGGCCGTAAGCCAGGTCGCGTGCAGGCACGCGCCGACCGCCGTTGGCACAGTGGGGCTGATTGAAAGCCACCCCAACAGCAGCAACGTGGTACCGGGCGAGGTGTTTTTCACCATCGATATCCGTGATCCCGACGATGCGGTGGTGGAACGGATGGAAGCGGAACTGTACGGCCAGCTACCCGAAATCGCCCGGCGCAGTAACGTGGAATTTGAAATCGTTAAGGTATGGGATGCGCCCGCCGTGCATTTCGACCCCGACTGCATCCGCATGGTGGAGGTGGCCGCGGCGGAAAGCGGCCATGACGCCCGGCGCATCGTATCCGGGCCGGGGCATGACGCCGCCTACATGGCGCGTGTCGCGCCTACGGCCATGATTTTCGTGCCATGCAGGGATGGCCTGAGCCATAACGAGGCCGAAAGCATTACCGAACACGATGCGACCGCTGGCGCGGACGTGCTGCTCCGGGCTGTAATCAGGGCCGATGCCACTTTCAGCGCGGGTGCATGAAACGGCACGCCAGCCCTGACGGATCGGAGCATGACCGGCGTGTACTGTTCCCGAAAACCGTCGCCATGCCACCGCGCGGCAAACCGGCGGGCCGGCATGGGGGCCGCCAGCTTTGCCTATGGAATGATGATGCCCGCAATGGCGGCGCTCATCAGGTTGGACAGCATGCCCGCCAGCACGGCGCGCGCGCTTTTGCGGGCGACTTCTTCCCGCCGGTCGGGGCACTGGCTGCCAAAGGCCGCAACAAGCAGCCCCAGCGAACTGAGGTTGGCGAACCCGCACAGGGCAAAGGACGCGATTGCCGCCGCCCGCTGCGACAGCCGCCCCGCCTGTATGTCCGGCCCGAGGCGCATGTAGGCTACGAATTCGTTCAGCACCACCTTCAGCCCCAGTACCGACCCGACCATGCCACATTCCGGCCCGGGCACGCCCAGCAGCCAGGCGAGGGGAGCGAACATAAATCCCATCAGGTATTCCAGTGACAGCGCAGGCAGGCCGACATGGCTCCCCGCCGCCTGCAGTCCCCCGTTGACCAGCGCAATCAACCCGATACAGGCGACAAGCATGGCCGCCACCGCCACGGCGGTATGCGTCCCCTTCAGTGCGCCTTCCATCAGGGCTTCGAAAAAGGCGCGATGACGGGCGCGGCCTGCCGCATTGACCGGGCTGACCGGGCCATCCGGCAGGCGGGGCTCCAGCAGCTTGCCAAACAGCAACCCGCCCGGAATGGCCATGAAGGAAGCGGCAACAAGATATTCCGCCGGGATGCCAAGCCCGAAATAGCCGATAAGGGTCGCGCCGGAGATGGAGGCCGTGCCGCTGCACATGGCGCTGAACAGTTCCGTCCCGCTCATGGTGGCCAGATAGGGGCCGAGCGCTACCGGCAGTTCGCTCTGCCCCACGAAGATGGTGATGATCGCGCCAAAGGACTCAACGGGTGACGTGCCGAGCAGCCCCTGCACCCCACGCCCCAGCACCCGTGCGAAGGCCTGCATGATCCCGAAATGGTACAGAACGGCAATCAGCGCACTGACATAGACAAGCGAAGGCAGGACCTGAAAGGCAAAGACATAGGGCGCGTCGGGAAAGACCGCCGCCATGCGGGGGCCGGCAAGCGCGCCGAACAGGAAACGTGATCCTGCGCTGCCATAGGACAGGATGCCGGTCACCATGTCCGCCACTGCCCGCAACGCGGCCTGCCCCGCAGGTACACGCAGCACGAGAACCCCGATGCCCGCCTGAAGCAGCAGGCACGGAACGATGACGCGCGCGCTGATGTGCCTGCGCTCCGTGGAGAAGACGATGCCGATGCATATCAATGACACGACGCCGAAAAAACCACGGACATGCATGAAGCAACCCTTCGGGCAGAAGCGGGGGAATGATGTCTTCCGACCCTATGGTTGACATAGCGTAACAGTATCGCCCGCGCCGTCAAGCAGCGCCCGGGGCATGCCCGTGGGGTTGCACGATCCGCCCGCAGGTGGTTTAATTCCATCCAGATGGAATGAAACTGCCGAGGTACCGCATGGCGCGCCCCAGGACCATAGACCGCGACAATGTGCTGGACTGTGCCGAACAGCTTGTCCAGCGCAGGGGCGCCGCCGCTCTGACGCTGGACGCCGTGGCAAAGGAAGCCGGCATTACCAAGGGTGGCCTGCAGTACTGCTTTGGCAGCAAGGATGACCTGGTTACCGCCCTGATTGACCGCTGGATCGCGGGATTCGATGCGCAGGTGGCCCGCAACGCCGGTGCTAGCCCGACGATTGCCGGGCGTGTGGCGGCCTATGTCGCGGCCTGTGGCCAGTATGACGCGGCCGGGCATGCGCGGATGGTCGGCATGCTTGTCACCCTGCTTCAGTCACCCCGCTACCTGCAGCGCATGCGGGCGTGGTATGCGGGCTGGTTCCATGACTGCACGCCTGATTCGGATGCGGGGCGCCGGGCCCGTACCGCGATTTTTGCGGCGGAAGGGGCGTTTTTCCTGCGGAGCCTGGGCTTTATTGAAATGGATGAAGCGGAATGGCAAAACGTCTTCGCCGATTTCCAGAAGCTGGCTTCATAGGCAGCCGGTCACCCTGATCACAGCAACCGATATTCTTCAGACCCTCCATGACATTTCGCACAGGTATGGAAAAAATGAACAAGGAAAGCCGCCCTTTCCCCCCGAAGGCTTCAGGTTCTGACACCGCATCCTCCGCCCCCGGTCACGCGCCCGCGAATGGCGCCGTGCCCGATCAGGCTACGGCCGGGCTTTTCCGCTCGCTCGACAACAGCCTGGCCCATACGATTTCCGCCGCCAGCGAATGGATGATCGGCCAGCAGAAACCCGATGGCCACTGGGTGGGGCCGGTGGCGTCCAATGCCTCCATGGAGGCGGAATGGTGTCTGGCGCTGTGGTTCCTTGGCCTCGAGGATCATCCGCTGCGCCCCCGCCTGGGCCGCGCCCTGCTGGAAATGCAGCGTGAGGACGGGTCCTGGGGCATCTATTACGGTTCGGGCAACGGGGACATCAACGCCACGGTCGAATCCTACGCCGCCCTGCGCTCACTGGGTTATGCGGCGGATCAACCCGAACTGAGCAGGGCCGCCGCATGGATTGCCAGCAAGGGCGGGCTGAAGAACATCCGTGTGTTCACGCGCTACTGGCTTGCCCTGATCGGGGAATGGCCGTGGGAAAAGACACCCAACCTGCCGCCGGAAGTCATCTGGTTTCCCAACAGTTTCGTTTTTTCCATCTACAATTTCGCGCAGTGGGCGCGTGCGACACTGGTGCCGCTGGCCATCCTCTCCGCCCGCCGCCCCGCACGCCCCCTGCGCCCGCAGGACCGGCTGGATGCGCTCTTCCCCGGTGGGCGTGAACGCTTTGACTACGAACTGCCCCGGCGTGGGGGGCGGGACCTGTGGGCCAGTTTCTTCCGCACGACGGATCGTGGCCTGCACTGGCTCCAGTCCCGCTTTCTCAAGCGCAACACCATGCGTGAAGCCGCGATCCGGCACATGCTGGAATGGATCATCCGCCATCAGGACGCTGATGGTGGCTGGGGTGGCATCCAGCCACCATGGGTTTACGGCCTGATGGCGCTGCATGGGGAGGACTACCAGTTCCACCATCCCGTCATGGCCAAGGCCCTGTCGGCGCTGGATGATCCCGGCTGGCGCCATGACAGGGGCGATGCAAGCTGGATCCAGGCGACGAACAGCCCGGTATGGGACACCATGCTTGCGCTGATGGCACTGCATGATGCACGGGCGGAGGACCGCTTCACCCCCGAGATGGACAAGGCGCTGGGCTGGCTGCTCGACCATCAGGTCCGGGTAAAGGGCGACTGGTCGATCAAGCTGCCGGATGTGGAACCGGGCGGCTGGGCGTTCGAATACGCGAATGACCGCTATCCTGACACGGATGACACGGCGGTGGCGCTGATCGCGCTCTCATCGTGCCGCCACCGTCCGGAATGGCAGGCGCGTGGTGTCGGGGAAGCCATTACCCGCGGGGTGAACTGGCTTGTCGCCATGCAGAGCACAAGCGGTGGCTGGGGCGCGTTCGACAAGGACAACAACCGGGCGCTGCTGGCAAAAATTCCGTTCTGTGATTTTGGTGAGGCCCTCGACCCGCCATCCGTTGACGTGACGGCCCATGTGCTGGAAGCCTTCGGCCTGCTTGGCCTGCCGCGCGACATGCCGGCAATCCGGCGCGGGCTGGCCTATATCCGTGCGGAGCAGGCGGCGGACGGCGCATGGTTCGGCCGCTGGGGGGTCAATTACCTGTATGGCACGGGCGCCGTGCTGCCTGCCCTTGCCGCGATAGGCGAGGACATGACCCAGCCCTACATCGCCCGGGCCTGTGACTGGCTGCGCAGCCGCCAGCAGGACAATGGCGGATGGGGTGAAAGCTGTGCATCCTACATGGACATCGCGTCCATAGGGCATGGTCAGGCCACCCCGTCACAGACCGCATGGGCGCTGATGGGGCTGATCGCCGCCAATCGCACGCAGGACCATGAAGCGATTGCACGCGGGTGCCGCTTCCTGATCGACCTGCAGCGGCCCGATGGCAGCTGGGATGAGAAGGAGTTCACCGGCACCGGCTTCCCCGGCTACGGGGTTGGCCAGAACATCCGGCTTGATGACCCGGCCCTGTCAAAGCGGCTGCAGCAGGGGGCGGAACTCTCGCGTGCATTCATGCTGCGTTATGATCTGTACCGGCAGTTCTTCCCCGTCATGGCGCTCAGCCGGGCATCGCGCCTGCTCAAGGCGGCAGGCTGACGGCCCATCCCGTCATGATGGTACCGGATGGCGGGATGCACGGACCGGCTGACCGGTACCTGCCGTCCCGCCACGATCCCGCCCTTCCGAAAATCGAAATCGTCGCCTGACATAAATGGGGGTTGTCGGCGGCTGCGGGGTCGGGATCAAGTGCGGGCATGAACAACGTCGCTTCCGCATCCGCGGCTGATGGGCCAGTCATCCATGCCGCACCGCCAAGGCCGTCCTATATCCCGCCTTTTGGCGTGCGGACGGTCATCGGCTGCCTTGGCATGCTGCTGGCGGTCCATGTGGCGGGCTTCAACGAGCACGTGACCGAGATCGGCCTGTCCGATATCCGTGGCGCGATGCACATCGGCCACGATGAAGGCACGTGGGTCATCGCGATATACGAGGCGTTCAACATTGCCGCCATGGCGTTCACGCCGTGGTTCTACATGACGTTCTCGATCTACCGTTTCTCGATTTTCATGACGGCGATGCTGGCGCTGCTGTCCATCCCGGCACCCTTCATGCCCGATGTGGCATCATTGTGCATCCTGCGTGCCTTCCAGGGGCTGGCCGGGGGGTGCCTGCCGCCGGTGCTCATGACCGTCATGCTCAAATACCTGCCACCGCAGATCCGCGTGTTCGGCATTGGCGGCTATGCCATGAGTGCCACCTTCGGCCCCAATCTGGGCCTGCCGCTGGAAGCCTTCTGGTTCGAGCACGCAGGCTGGCACTGGCTGTACTGGGAGATCATTCCGACAGCCGCCCTTGCCATCGCCATGATGGCCTACGGCCTGCCGCGTGACCCGATGCATTTCGAACGCTTCGAGAAGTTCAACTGGCTGGGCATCCTTGTGGGGCTGCCCGCGATCTGTTCGCTGGTCATCGTGCTGTACCAGGGTGACCGGCTGGACTGGTTCCGCTCCCCGGTCATTACCGACCTTGCCTTCTGGGGTGGGGCGGCTTTCATCGTGTTCGTCATCAACGAGGCGTATCATCCCAGCCCGTATTTCCGTATCCAGTACTGGCGTTCACGCAATATCCAGGCATCGCTGCTCTCGCTGGTGGGCATTCTGGCCATCTGCGCGATGATGGGGGACATCCCGGCCGTGTATCTGGAGGGCGTGCGCGGCTACCGCCCCATACAGGCGGCCCCGGTGTCACTGGTGGTGGCGCTGCCGCAGCTGGTCATGCTGCCGCTCATTGCCGCCATATGCAACAGCCGCCGGGTGGACTGCCGCTTCGTGCTGGCGGGGGGCATGCTGTGCCTTGCGGCATCAGCGTGGCTGGGTACGTGGCTGACGGTGGACTGGGTGCGCGACAATTTCTACCTTCTGCAGGTGCTGCAGGTCTTTGGTCAGCCCATGACCGTCATCCCCACGCTCATGCTGGCCACCATGGCCATGGGTCCGGCCGACGGGCCGTTCATCTCCGGCATGGTGAACATGCTCAAGGGGCTGGCCAATGCGGTGGCATTTGCCATATTCGGCGCGCTGACCCGGCGGCGCGAGCAGTACCACTCCACCATGCTGCTTGACCACCACGGCACCCACCAGCTTGCCCTGCAGGGCATGGGCAACCCGATCAGCCAGCAGCTTGCCCCCACATCGCCCGACAGTGCGCATGTGGCGCGCAACGCGCTGCAGGTATTCCACACCTACGTGCATGAGCAGGCGCTCGTGCTGGCGCTGAACGATATCTACTACATCCTGATCTGGGTCTGTCTTTTCTATGCCGTCATGAATCTTGTCCTGCCGCGCCGTGTCTATCCACCGCAGGCGCCTTCACCCGCTGCTCCAGCCCGCTAACCCGGAATTACCGATCATGATCTACAGGAAACCGCTGCTTTACGCAGGCTGCACCGCCGTCGTGCTGGCCCTTGTCGCCTGGGGGGGCGCGCGTCTGGTCAATGGCGATGGCATCAGCCAGTACACCAATGATGCCTATGTTATCGCCGACTTCCCCACCGTCGCCCCAAAGGTATCGGGCCGCATAGACCGCGTGATCGCGCAGGATAACGAGCAGGTCCATGCGGGTGAGGAACTGGCCCATATCGAGGATGACGACTACCGCGCCGCTCTGGACGTGGCGCGCGGCAACCGGCAGGCGGCGCAGGGTGACGTGAGCAACCTCGAGGCCGAACTGGCCCGGCAGGATGCGGTCATCGCGGGCGCGCGCGCCGCCGTGCAGTCCGATGAGGCGGACCTGGCGTTCGCGCATCTTAACGCTGCGCGGTACCGCAACCTGTCATCGGGCGGGGCAGGCACGATCGAGCAGAAGCAGCATTCCGAGGCACAGGAAAAAGAAGCGCAGGCCGCAATTGCGCGCGAGAGCGCTGGCGTGGATGCCGCCACAAGGCAGGTGGATGTGCTCAGGGGCCAGCTTGAGCGCGCCCGTGGCATGCTGCTGCGCGCGCAGGGGGATGAGAAGCAGGCCGAACTGAACCTGTCCTACTGCACCATTCCCGCCCCCATGGATGGCGTGGTGGGCGAGCGTGGCGTGCGCGTGGGTAACTACGTGCATGCGGGCACCGGCATCCTGGCGGTGGTACCAACGCATGAAGCCTACGTGCTGGCCAATTTTCAGGAAACGCAGCTGACAAAGGTGCAGACCGGGCAGGCCGCGACCATATGGGTCGATACCTTCCCCGGCCACCCGCTGAAAGCGCATGTGGATTCGCTGGCCCCCGCTACGGGCGTTGCCTTCGCCCCCATCCAGCCCGATAACGCCACCGGCAACTTTACCAAGGTGGTGCAGCGCATTCCGGTCAAGCTGACATTCGACCCCGGCCAGCCGCTTGCGGACCGTGTGCGCGTCGGCATGTCGGTGGAAGTGAATATCGATACGTCCTCCAGACCCGAAGGCCCGCATGCCGGTGATGCCCGCTATGTCTGGCAGTAAGGCCATGAAGCGTTTCCTCCTTGTCGGGCTGTCGGCGCTGGCGGGCTGCACGGTCGGTCCGACCTACCACAAGCCCCAGGTCAAGGCGCCCGCCACATGGCGTGATACCCAGCCGCCCGCCGAAAGCACGGTCAGCACCGCATCGACCGACCCGCAGTGGTGGAAGCTGTTCAACGACCCGCTGCTGACCCGGCTGGAAAACGAAGTGGCGGCCAGCAACCTTGATCTGAAAGCCGCCAGCCTGCGGCTTATGCAGAGCCAGGCGGAAAGGCGGATCGCCAGCGCCGCACAGTTCCCGCATGCCGAGGCCAATGCGTCCTACGCGCGTGAACGGGCCAGCACCAATGGCATACTGGGGCTGCTGGGCACGATGGAACGTGAAGGCGCGGGCTCCGTCGCATCGGGCACGCAGGGCTTTGGCCCCACCGCGCTGCCGGGCAGCGTGGGCAATCCGTCGTTCAACCTGCCGCAATACGGCATGAATGCATCATGGGAAGTGGACCTGTGGGGCCATGTGCGCCGGCAGGTGGAAGCGGCAACGGCGGCCATGCACGCCACCGAGGAAATGCGGCGCGACATCCTGGTCTCGCTCATGGCGGAAACCGCGCAGGACTATATCGACCTGCGTGCGACCCAGACCCAGATCGGCATTCTTGAACATAACATCGACATCGCCACCAACAGCGTCCGCCTGACCACGATGCGCCTGCAGCAGGGGGCCGCCACAAGGCTGGATGTGGCGGAGGCGACGGGGCAGCTGCACACCTTCACCTCCCGCCTTGCACCGCTGAAGGCACAGGCCACGCACCTGCTCAATGCACTGAGCTTCCTTGTAGCGCGTGAGCCCGGCGCACTGGATGCCGAACTTGGTCCATCGGCCCCCATTCCGGTGGTGCCTCCCACCATTCCGGTCGGCCTGCCATCCGAACTGGCCGAACGCCGCCCCGATATCCGCATGGCGGCGGACCGGCTGCATGCGGCAACAGCCAGCATTGGTGTTGCCATTGCCGATTTCTTTCCGCGCATCACGCTTTCGGGTAGTCTGGACGTGCAGGCCCTGCAGTTCAGCGGGCTGGGGTCATGGGCATCGCGCCAGTACGGTTTTGGTCCCACGGCGACACTGCCCATATTCGAAGGCGGCCGCCTGACCGGGCAGTTGCACCTGCGCCGCGCCCAGCAGAAGGAGGCGGCGACGATGTTCCAGCGCACCGTACTCAAGGCATGGCAGGAAATCGATGACGCCATGGCCGACTTTACGGCAGCGCAGAAGCGGCGCGACGAACTGGCCGAAGCCGTGCACGAGAACGGGATCGCGGTGGAGACGGCCAAGGCGCAGTATGTTCAGGGTTCATCCGATTTCCTGAATGTGCTGACCCTGCAGAACGCGCTGCTGTCATCCCAGGCGGCACTGGCGGATGCCACGGCGCATGTCGCGGATTCCGTGACCCGTCTCTACCGTGCGGTGGGCGGTGGATGGCAGGATCTTTACCCGGAACAGAAGAAAAGGAAGGCAGGAAAGCATGGCTGAGATGGCAAAATGATGGACATAAGACGGGCGGATACGCTTGGTACCGCGCATTCGGGCGGCCTGGTGCTGCGATGCCACTTCGCATTTGCCGATTACACCGACCCCGCGCATGCGCATGAGGGCCGCCTACGTGCCCTCAACCTTGGCACGATGGGACCGGCGGAGACGTATCACCTGGGGCCGGAAGCCAGCGTCGATATCGTGACATGGCTGCATGCGGGCAGCCTGTGCGCGCATATGGACGGGTTTGCGCCAGCGCGGCTTGGCGCGGGTGACGTGCATCTGGCCAGCACGGGCAGCGGATGCGCGACCCTGCAATGGGCAGCGGGGCCGCAAGGCGCCACGTTCGTGCAGTTCTGGCTGCTGGCCGATATCGAAGGAACCACCCCCGCGCAGGAAATGCGCGCGGTATCCACGCTGGAAGGGGATGGCGGTTTTCATATACTCGCCTCCGGCTTTCCGGAGGATGACCCCAAGGAAAGCGGAAACGTGAGCGACGGCGCGCCCGTGGCGCTCAGCGCGCGGGCGCGACTGGCCCATGCCACAATCCCGGCGGGGGAGGGCGCGGCCTATGGTACCACCAGCGGGCGGGATCTCTGTCTTGTCGTGGTTTCAGGCTCCGTCAGCATTGCGGGAAGTGTCCTGAACGGAGGCGATGCGGCGGACCTGGCTGATACCACGGACCTGACCGTCATGGCGCGGGAAAACGCGGTCGTGCTGCTGGTGGATGTGGCTGCGTAACGCATGCGTACGATATGGGGCCGAGCAGGGACGGCAGGGCTGCGCCGGGGCCGTTCATACAGGCCGGCAGGAAGCACATCCGGATATGTCCTGAATCAAGATGTATCGGGAATTATATCGATATTATGAAGCACAGGAAGAGACACGCAGACGGTCACGGCCACCGGACTTTTCCCTCCGAAGGCCATGTGGGGTTTCCAGGCACCCGACAGCACTACGGCCCGCGCGGTCGGGCAGATACAGGCTGACACACCCGACGGCAGGGAATGCAGGCATGGATGACAGGATTACGGCAGTTCCCGAACGCTATCATGACCGCATGCATGCCGAGCGCAGCCAGCCACGCGTGGAGCCGCCGGGCGGCCGCGATGGCGGGCATGACCAGCGCATGCGTGCCATCGGGCCGGAAACCGGGCAGTTGCTCACTATTCTCGCCCGCAGCCTGAAGCGCCCGCGCATTCTCGAACCGGGCACATCATTTGGCTATTCCACCCTGTGGCTGGCCGAGGCCGCGCGCGCGACGGATGGCACGGTGGTCACCATGGAACTGCATGGGTGCAAATCCGACCATGCCCGGCAGATGGCCCGACAGGCCGGACTGGCCGACTGGATCGACTTCCGCGTGGGGGACGCCGTGCGAATGATCGGTGAACTGACGGACAGGGTTGATTTCGTATTCGTTGACCTGCGGAAAGATCTCTATGTGCCGTGTCTGGAAGCTTTCCATTCCCGTCTTGATCCCGGCGCCATTATTGTGGCGGACAACATGATCCGACCGGGGACGGAGGATGTGAAACGCTATGGTCGCGCCATCCGTGCGCTGCCGGGCATGTCCAGCGTAATACTGCCCGTGGGCACGGGTATCGAGGTCAGTCGCTTCGACCCCCCTGACTAGCCATCCCGGCACTGGCCCGGCATCTGTCTGCGTGGACTGTCAACTGACCGATATCAGAACCACGCCGGAACGCATTCTCCACCCGCTCAGGAAATGGGACGGTAGTCATGCCCGTTTCCTGCAAAAACGCGAAATTACTGGGGATCGGGCCAACCATATCAGGGAATGGATGGGCAACCCCCTGCCGGAACAGGGGCAGGGGCAGGCCAGAATATCATATGGCCATGCTGTTATCGCACATGAATGTAATGAAACCGCACCAGTTTCAGGACCAGACAACCCGTGACCCGGGCCGGTCCCGTCAGGGCCGGCCATTTCATGCGTGATCAGCGGGGCGTGGGGTCAGCGCAGGCGAAGCTGCTGGCGTCCTCCATGTTTCCATGGCCATCGTACCGGGCCACCTTCGGCCATGCGCAGAGCGGCCGGGTCCGGACGACCCGCCCGTTATCCACGCGCGCTGCGATGATCTGCGCGGGTGCCTGTCCATGGCTGACCCAGTTATCGATCGCCCCCAGTTTGCTGAACGTATCGCAGCCCGCCCCCCCATAACAGTGGCCCATGCCGGGAATGGTGATGAGCCGCACGGCATCCGTACCAGCGCGGCCTGCATTGCGCCGGACCGACTGGTAGTATCCTGCCAGCTGTTCCGGATTATGGCCATCGTTCCAGCCGATATACATGAGCAGCCTGCCGCCATGGCGAAAGAAGGGGGTCAGGTTGTCATCCACATGCAGGAGCGGGCCAATCCTGCGGGTGGCTTCCTGCACGTCGGTGTCCCATTTCAGGGTTGTCCAGTCCCAGTCCGGGTTCTGGAAGGCCGCGTAACTGAACAGGTCAAGGGCCACTGGAAATGCCTTGCCATCGGCTGAAAAACCATCCTCGCTGCCTTTGGCCGGGCCGGGGAAGATGACCTGATGCGTCTGGGGGTCAAGCGGGCCCTGATAGATGTTCTGGGCCGCCTGCACCTCATCGGCGGTCAGGCATTTTGCGGTGTTCTTCCCGCTGCACCGGATCTGCGCGGGCGTGAAGGTGCATGTATCCGGTTCGTCCAGAAAGCCCTGCTTTTTCCCGACGGGGGAGGCACAGGCATTCATGACCGCCATATTCAGCAGGTGGAATTTGTCGTGTGATACCCGCAACGCCGGATCATGATAGCTCATCCAGCCGGCCCATAGCTGTTCGGCGTTGAAATTCACGATCGGATTGGGGGGTGCCCCCGCCACGATCCCGTCATAATCCGTGGGGTAGCGCCTGGCTTCGATCAGTCCTTCCAGCCCGCCCAGCGAGCAGCCGATCCAGTAGGCATGTGTGGCCTTCCTGCCATAGAACGTCCTGACCAGCATCCTGGCCGCGACCGTCATCAGGTGATCGGCACGATAGGCGTAATCGATCATCTTTTCGGGGTGGCCAAGCGTAAACCGGCCCCCCTGGCCTTCGGGGGTGGAACTGTCATGCCCCGTATCGGTGCTGGCCACGGCGTAACCTTCGCCCACGCCGGTTGCCATTCCATCATACATGAGCGACCCGGCCCAGCCGAAATTGCCGACCCCCAGCAGCCTGCCGTTCCAGCCTGCAAGCGGCAGCCAGATTTCCGTGCGGATTTTTGAATCGGCGGACGGATGGAGCGTGATGGCCACACGACAGAAAGCAGGATTGGGAGCCTGCGCCGGATGTCCGGCCAGGTTCATGCCGGGAGCGGACATGATATGGCTCAGCTGGTCCTGCGGGGTGTGCCAGCTTCCCGCCGCCACGGTCTCGACCGTGGTAAAGGTCGCATCCGGCAGGGCATGGCGGGCCAGATCGGCACAGCTGGTGCCATGGGCCCTTGCCACGCCCGGCGTGGCAAGGGCAGTGCCCGCCACCAGCAGGGAGAAAAGCCATGGCAGGCCGGGTGTGGACGGACGCTCGGGCAGGGACATGATGATTTCCTGACGGGTGGGTTGCACGGTGTGGGCTGTCATGCGGCGGGTTGTCAGTGCCGCGCCGCTGCATGATGGCAGGGCCTATTGTGGACGCAAAAAGTGCGGGGGAGAAAGCCCTTGATCCCATGGTCGGACGCATGCACAGTCCGCACGGTAACAGGAACCACGTGCCGTCGTGGGGTGGGTCAGAGGACTGATGCGAAAGATTTCTCTTGTAACGGGCGGGCTGTTTCTGGGCATTCTGCCGGGCATGATGATGACTGTTCCCACCCGTGCCGCGGCCCCGGTCGGTGCAGGAGAAGATATGCCCGCCAGCCGGACAGCGATGGTTGCAGGCGCCGCGCGGGATTTTGTGGCAACATTTGACGCGGCTGGTCGCGCCCGGGTGCAGTTTCCCTTTGTTACACAGAAATCAGGCACGCTGGCCCGCTTCCGCCGGAGCGCGCCGGACCAGCCCGTCCAGCCGGTAACGGATGCGCAGGCCACAGCGCCCGCCCCGCGCGGGCCGGGCATGGGGCCGCCAGGCGGTTTCATGGGCGAGCGCTACGGTACGGCGGTCTGGTCGAATTTTCCCGTAAGTGACGTGCCCCGGCCTGGCCTGCAGATGGGCCAGCTGAGCGCAGGCCAGCGCACCGCCGCGATGCATCTGCTCCAAACGGTGCTGAGCGCGCGGGGCTACCAGAAGGTGCTGGACATCATGGGGGCGGACCAGGCGCTGGCTGACAGTGGCACGCCATTTGCCTCCGGCCGGTCAGTCTATACCATCGCGATCCTTGGGGAACCGGGGGAGACAAAACCCTGGATGATCCAGTTCGGCGGCCATCATCTTGGCCTCAATATCGTCATTGATGGCGTGCACGGTGTCATGACGCCAACGCTGACGGGGGCCCAGCCCGCGATCTACCGGTCGGGCGGAAAGACGGTGCGCGTGCTCGCGGATGAGAATGACCGCGCCTTCGCCCTGCTGGACGCACTGGATGCACGGCAGCGCAAGCAGGCCATCCTGCCCTACAGGGTGGAGGATCTGGTGCAGGGGCCGGGCCATGACGGTGAGACCCTTATACCCGAAGGGATAAAGGGGGCTGACCTGACGGATGTCCAGAAGGACCTGCTGATGGGTGTGATCACGGAATGGGCCGGGATCATCAACGATGCGTATGCCATTCCGCGCCTGAAGGAAATCCGGGATGATCTGGACCGGACATGGTTCGCATGGAGTGGCCCCGTCACCCATGTGCCGGGGCATAACGGGTCATCCTATTACCGTATTCAGGGGCCACGGCTGCTGATCGAATTCTCCCCGCAGGGGGTGGGTGATGATCCGACCATGCATGTGCATACGGTCTATCGTGACCCTACCGACAGCTATGGCAGCCGGTATACGATGCCATGAACGGCGGGCGGGCCATGGCGCCGGTGCTGGCGGCCATCGGGCTGGTGGCGCTGGCCGCGCCCGCCCATGCGCACCGGCTGGATGAATACCTGCAGGCTACGGTGATTGATGTTACCCGGCAGCATATCACCCTTGCCGTGCGCCTGACGCCCGGCATTGAGGTGGCGCCCAATGTGATCCACCAGATTGACACCAATGGCGATGGTGTCCTGTCCCCACGGGAGCAGCAGGATTACGCGGGGCAGGTTGCACGCGAACTGTCGTTTTCCCTCAATGGCCATCAGGTTGCGCTGAAGGTGGGGGAGGCAGCATTTCCCTCCGTCGCGGCCATGCGGGCGGGGGATGGCGTGATCACCCTCCGCTTCGATATCGGGGTTGCCTTGGGCCCGGGTCCATACCGGCTGGCCTGCACCAGTCATGCCATGGGGCATGACAGGGTTTACCTGGTCAATACACTGCTCCCCCATGACCCGGACATTCATGCAGGGCGCCAGTGGCGGTCGGCCGACCAGTCATCCTACCGCCTTGATTTCACGGTGGATCGGCATGCATCCGGTCCCGTACCATAAATCCGGATATGCCCTTGCAGGACCGGGCACGGACCACCCTGCGGACAGGGCAGCCTTTTGCCATGGATGCCAGAACTAGCGGATCACCCCGCAGATCAGACGATCTCCCGCGCCGCCGATCGGCTGGGTTTTATAGTCATCCGGATTGGCATGGATGACCAGTGACGCGCCATCGGCGTCTAGCAGGGCGGGACGCCCGTCCTTTCCGTTGAGCGAGACCAGCGTGGAATAGAATTCCGCCGTTCCGGTTCCGTCCTGACTGACGAAAAGATTTGGCAGGTCCCCCGCATCATTTGCATTCGGGTTCAGCAGGCCATGGACAACAGGGGTGGCCGCATGCACATGCGATCCGGCGCTGGTGAATTTCGGGGGCCCGCAATCGCCCTTTTCATGGAAATGAATGCCATGCCAGCCCGGTGTCAGCCCCTTGGCCTCAACACGTAAGATCACCCCCTTGGGTGCTTCCGTAATGCTGGCGGTGCCACGATCCGTTCCGTCCGTCCCGACCAGATGGGCCGATGCGGTATCGGCGGCATGAGCCATCACGGGCAGCGCGGCCAGTCCCGCAACAAGGGCGGCTGATACTCTGAAGGAGGAGACAGGCATGAGGCGTTTCCTTTTATGACGACACGGGAGACAGGGGCGCCATGCCTGCAGAAGCCATGAATGCCGGCACGATGCATCCCGAATTCCCGTTACCTTGCCGCAATTACGACTGGCTCGCAATTACCGATAAAGTGAGCGGTACAGGACGCCGGGGGAAAGGGCCGCGTTCATGAAGATGTCCCGCCGGTTTTATGGATCCATGCCGGAACGGGCATGAGACCCGCACAGGTCAGGCGACCGCCGGACAGACCGCCCGGTGCCCCTGTAATCGTGGGTGCGGAGAGCGGTAGCCCACGGATGCTGCGCACGGCAAGGAAGCCGAAACACTGCGCCTCCAGCGCATCACCATTCCAGCCAAGACCGTCCACCGGCGCGACCGGCACGCCCAGCGCTGCCTGCAACCCGTGCATCAGAACGGGATTATGCCGCCCGCCACCACAGACATACCACCGCGCCGGGGTGGCGGGGAGCGGCGTGCGGCGGATGGCTTCGATGGTAAAGGCGGCAAGGGTCGCCGCACCATCGGCGGGCGTGCAGGCGGACACACGCTCCAGGGCGGATGCGAATGTCTGCCGGTCCAGCGATTTCGGGGCGGGACGCGTAAAATAGGGGTCGGACAGCAGATGTTCCAGGACTGTCCGGTTGACCGTGCCCCTGCTGGCCAGACGGCCATCAATGTCACAGGCCGTGCCGGTATGGCGAAAGGCCCAGTCATCCAGCAGGGCATTGCCCGGCCCGGTATCGCAGGCATGGATGGTCCTGTCCGCATCGATCAGCGTGACATTCGCCACCCCCCCGATATTCAGCACCGCAACCGGCAGCGGTGCATCGTGCAGCAGGGCGGCGTGGTACCATGGCACCAGCGGCGCGCCTTCACCGCCTGCCGCCACGTCGGCACTCCGGAAATCATGGACCACGGCAAGCCCGCTCTCGTGTGAGAGCAGTGCCGCATCGCCAATCTGCCATGTCCTGTGCCGGTCCGGGGCATGCAGGATGGTCTGGCCATGGAAGCCGATCAGGTCGATATCCGGCACGCACGCCTGCAACTGGCGCACTGCCGCAACATGATGGCGGGTGATTTCATGCTCCACGGCCTTCAGTTCCGGATCATCGTGGGACAGTCCGGGTGCGCGATCGAGAATTTTCCGGGCGCGCTGGCGTAACATCGCGGGGTAGGGCAGGCTGATGTCAGGCCCGTACCCGGCAATCCGTTCCCCATCTGTCTGAATAACCGCGGCATCCACTCCGTCAAGCGACGTACCGCTCATGAGACCGATGACATTCATTACCCGGTCCATGCCTGCGCCCCGTTCATTTCGCAATCACGCAGGCTGGCACGCCGGGATGTGGACGTGGCTGCCCGCATTCCTCCATCATGCAACGGGCCGGGACTTTTGCCATCCCCTGTCATGCCATCCATCCTGTATCCGCTGATCATGGGGGGAGGGTCCGGTCATGGCGTGCCGGATGTGCGGGGCTGCGGCGTCTCCACACTGGCAAGGATCGTGCGCAGGTTGCCATGATGGAGACGGAGCAGCGGCTCGACCTGCGCAGGGGGAATGCCCGAACGGATCATGACGGCGCGCTTGACATTGAACCGTGTCATCTCAAGCGCATCAAGCGCCTGCTGCTGCGTGCTACCGGTCAGGTTGCGGACCATGCGGCACGCACGCTGCTGCAGCTTGGCATTGACCACGCGCATGTCCACCATCTGCCCCCGGTAGGCATGGCCCATGCGGATCATGAGCGTGGTGGAGATCAGGTTCAGCGTCGCTTTCTGCGCCGTACCGGCCTTGAGCCGGGTGGAACCGGAAATGACTTCCGGCCCCGTCACGATGGCAATGCCCAGCTCTGCCACATCCAGAAGCCTGCCATCCGGATTGCAGGCGATGCCGATGGTCAGGCTGCCGGCCGCGCGCGCGGCCGTAATCGCGGCACAGGTATAGGGCGTGGAGCCGCTGGCGGCGATGCCCAGCACTACATCATCGGGGCCGGGGGCATGCGCCAGGATGTCCGCTCGTGCCGCATCCTCACGGTCCTCGGCGCCTTCCGCCGCCTGATGGATGGCGTCAGTCCCGCCTGCCAGCAGCAGTACCAGCCGTTCTGGCGACCAGCCGAAGGTGGGCAGGAGTTCCACCCCATCCTGCATGCCGATCCGGCCCGATGTGCCTGCGCCGACGTAGAACAGCCGCCCGCCTGCCAGCAGGCGTGGCAGGGCGGCATCCACGGCGCGCTCCAGTTCTGCCGATGCGGCGCGAACGGCGGCGATGGCGCTCATCTGGGATTCCACCAGCGCGTCCAGCACGGAAGCAACGGGCCAGGTATCCACATCCGCATAACGGGGGTCCTGTCCCTCCGTGGCAATGGGTGGGGGCGGGACGCTGCTGTTCAGGGCCATGGGCCATATGCTCCGGGAGTGAGGGAAAAAACGTTCCGGCCCGTTACGGGACGAGGGCAAGGGCGGCAGCCGTCGCCACATCGTGGCGCAGGCGCACGACATTGCCATGCCCGTCAGGATGCAGGCGGCTGGTCAGGATCACGACATAGCTGTCACTGCCGGGATCAAGCCAGACCGACGTCCCGGTAAAGCCGGTATGCCCAAAGGAGCCGACCGGGAACCTGTCCCCCCGCACGGAGGAATAATGCGTGGAAATATCCCACCCCAGGCCCCGCAGGTCCGACATGCCCGGTGGCTGCTGCGGTGTGGTCATGAGCAGCACGGTCTGCTGCCGCAGGGGAAAGGTGGACTGCCTTCCCGCCCGGCGGTCAAGCAGGGCCTGCGCATAGAGGCACATATCGGCGGCATCGGAAAACAGGCCCGCATGTCCCGCAACCCCGCCCATGCGGCGCGATGACGGGTCATGTACCTGCCCGCGCAGCATATGACCCTGTTCGTCCGGCTGGGTCGGGGCGATGCGGGGGCGCCATGTATCGGGCGGCAGGAAGCGGGACTGGCGCATGCCCAGCGGTGTCAGGACAAAGCGCGTGGCATACGCATCCAGCGTCATGCCGGACAGTTTCTCGATCAGGAAGCCCAGCGTGAGAAAATTGATGTCACTGTAGATGAACGCCGTGCCCGGCGGCCGGGATGGTGCACTCCCCATTGTGCGGCGGAAGGCTTCATCGCGGCCCTGCCATGGCCGGGTCAGGTCCAGATCGGGCGGCAGGCCGGAATAATGGGTAAGCAGGTGCCGGATGGTAACGGGGGCTTTGCCGGCGGCGGCGAACTGCGGCAGATAATGGCACACGGGATCATCAAGCTGGAACAGGCCCTGTTCCCACAGCTGCATGACACAGGGGGCGGAGATGACCGGCTTGGTCAGTGATGCCATGTCGAACACCGTGTCCCATGTCATCGCCTCGGCCACGGGCGTTACGGCGCGCTGGCCGTATACGGCCCGATGCACGACCTGCTGGTCATGGCCGATGGCGCATACGACACCGGGCGCTTCATGCAGGGTTACCGCCTGCCGTAGCCTGCGGTCCACGGCGCGCATGCCGGAACCGCCGGACAGCGTGCCATGCGCACGGGGCGCGCATGCCGCAATCGTGGTCGCGCCAGCCAGCATCAGGACATGGCGGCGCTTCAGCCAGGGCACGACCGGAAGAACATGCATGGTGCAAACGATCCGTTACAAAGACGGCATGCCGGATGCCTGATCCCGCAGCCATACCGCCATCCGCATCCCATGACAACGCTCCGTTCCGGTGGCGGCGGGATGGCCGCGCCCTGCAGGCGATATTGGAACAGTTATCCGGGCGGGCCATGGCGGTTGTCCCGCCCGCATGTTCGTGACAGGAACAGAACGGATGCCTGTTGCGGCAGGAGACCGTTTTTCAGCTTTTATCGGGGGAATTATCTGGTCATATGGTTTCCCTCTGTGACGTGATGGAAGCGGTATGTCCACACCCGATCTCTTGATCATCTGCATCTGTTGTCTGGCCCTGCCATGTGTCGCGTCCGCCCTGTCGGGGCGACAGGATAGCGTTTCCACCTATGTCGGGGGGCGGCATGACCTGCCTTGGTGGGGGATCTGCCTCTCCCTTGTCGCGACGGAAACCTCGACCCTGACCATCATCAGCATACCCGGCATCGCCTATGGCAGCGGCATGGTGTTCGTGGGGCTTGCGGTCGGGTATGTCATTGGCCGCATGCTTGTCGCGTGGCTGTTCCTGCCGCGTTATTTTTCAGGGCAGGGGGGCAGCGTCTACCAGTATCTGGGCCGTCGTTTCGGGCGGGCGATGGAGCGTACCGTCTCCACCACCTTCCTGCTGACGCGCGTGCTGGCCGAAGGGATCAGGCTTTTCGCGGGGATGCTGCCGGTCGCGGCCATACTGGCTGCCCTGAATTTTCCGCTCCCCCAATGGGCGGCCATGCTGGTCGTGGTGGGACTGACGCTGCTGTACACGATGTATGGTGGCCTGCGTGCCGTAGTCTGGTCCGATGCGATGCAACTGGCCATCTATGTCACGGGTACCGCTGCGTGCGTGGCGCTTCTGTTCCATCATGCTACAGCCATGCAGATCCATATGCTGCGCCATTCCAACCGGTTCCACCTGTTCCATAAATCCACGCTGTATTTTCTTGATCCCTATACGCCCTGCGCCGCCATGATTGGCGGAGCCATCATGTCCATGGCCTCGCACGGGACCGACCAGCTTATGGTGCAGCGCGTACTGGCGGCCCGCACTCTGCGTGACGCCAGGGCGGCGCTGGTTGGCAGCGGTGTGCTGGTCGGCTGCCTGTTTGCCATGCTGTCGCTGGTGGGAATGCTGCTGTGGGCACGCAATGACGGGCGGCCGCTGGCCGCGATCGGGGTGCAGGCGTCGGATGCCCTGTTCCCCGGCTTTATTGTCCACGACCTGCCACCGGGGCTGGCGGGACTGCTGGTCGCCGGCCTGCTGAGCGCCACGATGGGCTCGCTGTCCGCCACGCTCAATGCCATGACCAGTGCGACCCTGCTGGATTTTGCCACCCCGTGCGGGGCAATGGCACGCAGGGCGGGGCTGTCCTCGCTGGCCTTCGCGCGGCTGGTCACTGTGCTGTGGGCCATTGTGCTGGTGCTTGCCGCGCTGGGGTTTGCGCATGGCCGTGGGCCTGCGGTCATATTCGGCCTGTCGGTGGCTTCATGCTCCTACGGTGCCATGCTGGGGGCTTTCGTCCTTGCCATGTTCAGCAGGCGTGCGCGCATGCGTGAGGTACTACCTGCCTTTCTCGCCACGCTCGTCATGGTATGCGGCATCATGGTGTTCTGGCGGCCTGATGGGCACATGGTCGCCTTTGCATGGCTGGTGCCGCTGGGCGTGATCCTGATGTCCACCTGCAGCCTGACTTTACGGACCGTTCTGAAAAAGCGGGAATGAGCATTCCGGCCCGGCAGGGCGGCCCGATGGCCCTGTCATGCTGACGGTATACGGGCCGTTCTGTCCGGTCATGGCCTTCCGGATGGATCTGGTGGCGCATTCATGATCTGGAAATAAAAAAGGAGGGAGCATTGCCCGGCTTATTCCCCCACTGCCCGGCGGGCCGGCATGGCTGGCGCCCTGTCATCCTGCTCGCCTGCCTGTTTTTTGTCATCGGGTTTGTCACGTGGCTGAATGGCCCGCTGATCACCTTTGTCCAGGTTGCGTTCAGCCTGAATACGGTCGACGCATTTCTCGTGCCGATGTGTTTCTATCTCTCCTATCTGTTCTTTCCCCTGCCCGCGACCCTGCTGATCCGCGTGACAGGGCTGAAAGGGGGGATTGTCGCGGCACTTGTCCTGCTATCTGCCGGGGTCGCCATTTTTGGTGAATGTGTCAGCCTGCGTATCTATTCCGGCGCCCTGGGCGGGCTGTTTACCATGGGGGCGGCCCTGTCGCTGCTGCAGGTTACGGTAAATCCCTATGTCACCCTGCTGGGACCACCGCAGGAAGCGGCCCGGCGCATTGCCATAATGGGCATTGCGAACAAGCTGGCAGGCATCATGGCGCCCATCATTCTCTCGCTGCTGGTCATGCGCCATCTGGATGATCTGGCCATGCGGGTCGGGGCCGCGCCTGACATGGCCACGCGGGAGCGTATCCTGAGCCAGTTCGCCCATGCGGTGCAGGCTCCCTATCTTGTCATGGCGGCCGGGTTGCTGGTGCTGGCAGTCGGGCTGGGGCGTTCCGCCCTTCCACAGATCGACATGTCCGGCATCGCCCCGGTTCCCGCACCCGAACGGACAGGTGCCCGTCCGCCCGGTCCATTCCACCTGTGGTTTGGCGTGCTGTGCATGTTTGCCTATGTCGGGACGGAAGTCATGGCGGGCGATGCCATTGGCGTCTATGGAAACAGCCTGGGTATTCCCCTTGATCAGGCAAAATTCCTGACATCGCTGACCCTGGCGGCCATGCTGGCGGGATATGTCGTGGGCATGCTGCTGGTGCCGCGCGTTTTCTCACAGGAACGCTATCTTGGTCTTTCGGCAGCCTGCGGGCTGATGCTGTGCGCGCTGGGGTGGCTTACGCAGGGCTATGTATCGGTGCTGTGCGTGGCATTGTGCGGCTTTGCAAATGCAATGATCATGCCTGCCCTGTTCCCCATCATCATTTCCGGTGTAAAGGAACGGCGCGCGCAGGCAACCGCCCTGCTAGTCATGGCCTTTTGCGGCGGTGCGGTCATACCGCGGGTGTTTATCCAGATCGCGCCCTTCACAGGGGTACAGGCTGCATTCGCGGGTCTGGCCATTCCGTCCTATTGCCTGATAATATTATATAATATTATTACCCGGCGACGTAACGGCTCACGCATTCCGCCCGTGATGACGGTCGAAACATGATTATGCGGCCTGGCTGCATGCCATGAACAGGGCAGGTCGCCCGCATGCCGGTCATGGGGAATGGACCGGCCCGGCAGTTCGGGCCAACCCCCAGGTACCGTAATTCCACGCCACGGACCGGCTGCCGGGCAGGCTGCAGCCGGTCCGTTTGCGGCACCCTGCCTGTTTTACTTCATTGTCATGAGTGCCGCGTTTCCGCCTGCTGCCGTCGTATTGATGCTGACCGAGACTTCATGCACCAGCCACTCCAGCGGGTACCGCCCATCGGGGCGCGGCGCATGCAATGTCACGATGGGACCGCCACGCGCGGCAAGGCGACCGGCCTGCTCAAGCCGCTGCTCCGCCGTGCCCGCGATCAGGGCAACGTCAACGCTGCTGCCGTCCTCAAAGGCCGAGACGAGCCCGGCCAGTTCCGCCGGAACGGGGGGCAGGGTCCGCAGCAGCGCCTGTGGCGCCATGACACGGTTGCCGGTGGCAAGTGCCGCATCCATCTGCTCAAGCAGGGCATCGGTGCTGGGCCCCAGGCACAGGACCGTGCCACGCGGGTGCAGGCGGTAGATGTTATCTTCACCCACGGGGCCGGACAGATGCAGTTCCGTGCCCAGTGGCGTGGCGCTGAACAGGGGGGCAAAACCGGGCCGCACCAGTTCAAGCCACGCGCGGTAGCTGCGTGCCGTATCGCTCAGCGCCCGGCTGAAAGGCTGCCCCACGGGCGGGACGGCGGCCAGCAGGCGGCGCAGGTAAAGCGGGCCACCTGCCTTGGGTCCCGTGCCGGACAGGCCATGACCACCAAAAGGTTGGACGCCCACGACCGCGCCCACGATGTTGCGGTTGACATAGATATTGCCCGCATTGGCCCGTGCGGTGCAATGCGCCACAGTCTCGTCAATGCGGGTATGCAGCCCGAAGGTCAGGGCATAGCCGGTTGCGTTGATCGCATCCATGACCCTGTCCATGTCCCTGCGCCGGTAGCGCACGACATGCAGCACGGGGCCGAACACCTCGCGCTTCAGGTCACTTATGTCATCAATCTCGATCAGCGTGGGCGGGACGAACGTGCCATGGGCGCAGGTATCGGGCAGGGGAACCTGATGGATGCGGTAGCCCTTTGCGCGCATGTCCTCGATATGGCGGTTGATGATGCCCTGTGCCTCGACGGAGATGACGGGGCCGATATCGGTCTCCAGCAGGGCCGGCAGGCCGGTGCGCAGTTCATCCATGCCACCCTTGAGCATGGTCAGGGTATGCTCGGCGCATTCCTCCTGCAGGCAGAGCAGACGCAGCGCGCTGCAGCGCTGGCCCGCACTGTCGAAGGCGGACGCCAGGACATCCCCCACGACCTGTTCCGCCAGGGCGGAACTGTCCACGACCAGTGCGTTCTGGCCCCCTGTTTCGGCAATCAGGGGAACGGGCTGGCCGTTTGCGTTCACGCGCTGTGAAAGCTGCCTGTTGATCAGGCCCGCCACCTCGGTCGAACCGGTAAACAGGACGCCACACACGCGGGCATCCCCCACCAGACGCGCACCGGTATCGCCCGCACCGACCACAAGACGCACCGCATCCGCCGGAACACCCGATTCATGGAGAATGCGTACCGCCTCACGCGCGATCAGCGGTGTTTCCTCAGCCGGCTTGGCCAGCACCGTATTACCGGCGGCCAGCGCCGCCGAAACCTGGCCCATGAAGATGGCCAGTGGGAAATTCCATGGGCTGATGCAGGTCACCGGACCCAGCGGCACGTAGCTGGCCGGATCGAATTCCTCCGTAATCCGGACTGCGTAATAACGCAGGAAGTCCACGGCTTCACGGATTTCGGCCACAGCGTTGGAAAAGGTCTTGCCGGCCTCGCGTATGATCAGGCCAAGCAGGCGCGGGGTCTCTGCTTCCAGCCGGTCGGCCGCCGCCATCAGGCATTTGGCCCGCTGGGCCGGGGGCAGGCCGCTCCATGCAGGGAATGCCGCCTGGGTTGCGGCAACGGCCCCGTCAACTTCCTCCGCCGTTGCATATGCGACATGGCCGACAACGTCACGCTGGTCGGCGGGATTGACCACGGCCTGTCCATCTTCGCCAAACAGCGGGGTTTCAGGCGCCAGGGACTGTGCCAGGCCGCGCAGTACGTCCTCATCCGTCAGGTTCATGCCGGCGGAATTGGCCCGTTCCGGGGCAAACAGCGCGCCGGGCAGGCGAATGCGGCTGGGGGCCGCAGGATTGAATTCGCTGACCGGGTCCGCGATCAGTTCGTCAATGGTGACGCTTTCATCCTGGATGCGGTTGACGAAGGATGAATTCGCCCCGTTTTCCAGCAGGCGGCGGACCAGATAGGCCAGCAGTGTCTCATGCGTGCCGACGGGCGCGTATACCCGTACCGGGCGGTTCAGCTTGTCCGGGCCGACCACTTCCTTGTACAGCGCTTCACCCATGCCATGCAGGCACTGGAATTCGAACCGCTCGATCGTGAAGTCCGGGCCGGCCAGTGCGTAGATGCTGGCCAGTGTCTGGGCATTGTGGGTGGCGAACTGCGGGAAGATGCAGTCCGGCGCGCCCAGCAGTTTGCGCGCGCAGGCGATGTAGGCAATATCGGTATGCACCTTGTTGGTGAAAACCGGGAAGTCCTTGTATCCCTCCACCTGCGCGTGCTTGATCTCGCTATCCCAGTATGCACCCTTTACAAGGCGTACCATCACGCGGTGGTTCGTGCGCCGTGCAAGATCGATGATCCAGTCCAGGACGAACGGCGCCCGCTTCTGGTAGGCCTGCACCACGAAGCCGATGCCCTTCCACCCGGCAAGCGAGGGGTCCTGGCATAGCGCTTCGAGCAGGTCGAGCGAGATTTCAAGCCGGTCGGCTTCCTCGGCATCGATGTTGAAGCCGATGTCATAACGCGCGGCCAGACGGGCCAGCGTGGTCAGGCGCGGCAGGAGTTCCGTCATGACCCGCTCACGCTGCAGGCGTGAATAGCGGGGATGAAGGGCCGACAGTTTTACCGAAATGCCCGGTCCCGCATATACGCCCACCCCGGCCGAGGCCCGGCCGATGGCGTGGATTGCCGTCTCGTAATCACGGTAGTACCGATCAGCGTCGGCATCCGTCATCGCGGCTTCGCCAAGCATGTCGTACGAGTAGCGGAATCCTTTTTCGACCAGCGGCTGGCTGTTCTTCAGCGCTTCGTCAATGCTCTGTCCGGTAACGAACTGCTCGCCCATCAGCCGCATGGCCAGATCCACGCCGCGGCGGATCACCGGTTCACCACACCGGGCGATCAGCGCGGTCAGGCTGCCTGCCAAAGTGGCTTTCTTTACCGGGGCAAGCAGGCCACCGGACACCACCAGTCCCCACGTCGCGGCGTTGATGAACAGGGAGGATTCACCCCCCAGATGGCTGCGCCAGTTCCCCTGTCCGATCTTGTCACGGATCAGGGCATCACGCGTGGCGGCATCGGGAATGCGCAGCAGCGCTTCGGCCAGGCACATCAGCGCCACACCCTCATGGGTGGACAGGTCGTATTCGCGCACCAGTCCCTGCACGATGCCCGTGGTGCCATTTTCCCGCAGCACTTCCACCAGGCGGCGGGCGGTCTGGCGTACCAGCGGGGTCAGATCTTCGGGAAGCGTGGCCTCACGTGCCAGCGCCTGGACACGTTCGATCTCGGGCGGACATGTCTGCGCCGTGATGGTGCGACGCAGCGGGGAACGGTCGGGAACGGCGGAAGAAAGAGACATGAAAGGGGCGGTCATGATGTCCACTATTCGTTATGACGTAGAATCATTCGTATGGGCTTACGGGCCGAATTTGGTATTGAAGTTACAGGAATATTAAATATTATATTCAGTCATACCGTCAAATGGAAAATATTATTCGGAGCGATTGGCTGCCATGGATGATCTGGACCGCAGAATTCTCAGTCATCTGCAGCGTGACGGGCGCATGACGAATCTCGAACTGTCCCGTCTGGTCCATCTCAGCCCCGCCGCAACGCTTGAGCGCGTGCGCAAGCTGGAGCAGTCGAATGCCATCCTGGGCTACATGGCCCGCCTCAATCCTGAATCCCTTAATCTGGGGCTGCTGGTTTTCATTCAGGTGACACTGGACCGCAGCAGTCCCGACCTGTTCGAGATGTTTTCCCGCACCGTGCGCGACATACCGCAGGTCACCGAATGCCATATGGTTGCGGGCGGGTTTGATTATCTGCTCAAGGCTCGTGTGCGGGACATGAATGCCTACCGTCTTTTCCTGGGTCGTACCCTGACACGCCTGCCCGGCGTGCGCCAGACCCATACCTATACCGTCATGGAGCAGGTCAAGGCGGAATCAGCCCTGCCGCTACCCGGGCTCAATACCTGAGGGGATTCCGTTTGCCTGCACGCAGGCCCTGCACGGGGCCGGGATACCCTGAGCCCGGGCCGAACGGATAACCATGGCGGGAGATGTTCGCACCCCGCCAGTACCGGGGGGCCGCCGCTTTGCCCCACCCGCAAATCCCGTAAATAAACCCACATCAGGCCCGCTATCGATCGCATGGCGTCCGCCAGTCCGCCAGTCCGCCAGTTTGGCATGATCGCATGGCGTGCCAGCATATCCGGGAACCTGTCGGGGTGAGATACCGACGCGACCCGCCATATCTGCACGCACCCGTTACATTCGATACGCAGGGTAACTTTACCGCGTTCCGGTTCCATCGTATTAACATGCGAATGAATCGCAACATTATGTCAGGGATCAGTTCTTCCCCGCCGGGTCGCACCATCCGCCTTGTCGTATGCATGGGGCTGGCATGGTGCTGTGGACGGGCCATCGTAAGCGCGGTTGCCGTCCATGTGCCCGAGGGGGGGGAGGGCGCCTATGTCATGGGCCAGATAGCGGCCTGCGCAGTGATTCCCATGCTGATCGTGGCCGGTTTCGGGTGGCGGCGCCATGGCCTGCTGTTCCTGGCCGGTCTTACCGTGCTGGCGGATCTGGCCGGCTGGGTGCGATGATGCGGGACACGCTGCGCCTGCGGATGGGCTGGCTTCATGCCTGGGTCGGGTTCATGGCGGGAATACTCCTGCTGGTGGTCTTCGCGGGCGGGACGCTTGCGGTATTCGATACGGAAATAACCCGCTGGATGCAGCCGGAAAACCTGCGCCTGCCCGGCAATACGCAGCCCACGCCCACAGCGCTGGAAGCCGCGCGCCATGATCTGGAAGCCCTGCGCGCCGGGGGCGAGTTTCCTTTCCTGTCCCTGCCTTCCGCACGTGATCCGATGCTCCGGCTGCTGCATTACGATGGGCATGAATTCATCGGTCCGGCGCTTGACCCGCTGGACGGGCAGGCCGTGGCGGTAAGGCAGACGGTTGGCGGACAGCTGTTCTACAACCTTCATTTCACCTTATGGCTGGGTCACGACTGGGGGCGCCGGGTGGTTGACGGGCTTGGTCTGGCCATGATCGTGGCCACGCTGTCCGGCGTGATCATCCATCTGCGCGCATTGCTGCCCGACCTTGTAGTGTTCCGGCCATTTGCGTCGCGCGCACGGGCGTGGCTGGACGTGCATGTCGTGATCGGTGTTTTCTTCCTGCCGTTCATCGTGGGCATGGCCTATACAGGGGTTGTCATCCATTCGGCGGCAATCCTGCCTGATGGCGCACCTGCCCATCGGCGCCCTCCCGCCGCGCGGGCCGATGTGAAGGCAGCGGTGGCCCTGCCGCCCCTGGCCCCCATCCTGAACCGTGCGGCGCAGGAATTCGGAACCGGGCAGACAGGCTTTTTCCTGTTTAACCCCAATTATATCAGTGCTGCCCGTTCCGATGGCGCGGGTTTTCGCCTGACCCGGGACGAGGCGGAATTCCGTTATGACGACGGGATGTTCCTGCGCACCCTCCGCCATGATCGCGCTATGGAAATCGTGGCCCAGGGGATCAGGGGATTTCATTATGCCCGATGGACCCCGCCGGGATTGCGGTGGCTCTATTTCCTGTCGGGGCTTGGCGGAACTGTGCTCATTGCAAGCGGTCTCGTTCTTTTCCTGATGCGCCATCGCCGCCGGCATGGGGATACAATCGGCTTCCGCATGGCGGAAGCCGTGGCGACGGCGGTCATCGTCGGCTTTCCGGTTGCAACGCTCGGGCTGTTCTGGGCCAACAGGCTGCTGCCTGCAACGCTGCCCACCCGACTGGCGTGGGAGGGTGACATCTTCGTGGGCATCTGGCTGGCCTCCATGTTGCATGCCTGTGCCGAAGCCCTTGCCCGGCGGCCAGTGGGCGCGTGGCGGTGGCAGTTGCGGGGCGTCGTGCTCCTTGGCATGGCCCTGCCGGTCATGGACATCCTGACACGTCCCGGTTGGGCAGGCGTGTTGGGCAACAATGTTTTTTGCGCCGTGGATGGCTGTGCACTCGGGGTTGGTGCCGCTGCCATGATCATAAGCCGGCGTCTGGCCCCGCGTTGCCCCGCATGAGAGGGGTCATGTCCGTCCTTTTCATGGATGCCGCACCATTCTGGGCCTTTGCCTCATGGGTCATGGCGCTGTGTGCTCATGCGCTGCGCCAGCCCAGGATCCGTCGACTGATCGGGCATGATGACGGGAGCGGTGGCGGGGCTGGCATGATCACGCTGCTCCTGCTGCCTGCACCGCTGGCGGGACTTGCGCTGTGTGTTGCGGCCGATGCGGCGATCGGTGTGCTGTACTGGTTTGGCACGCTTTCCCTTGCAGGGGTCGTGACGGCGCTGGGGCTGGCCTTCATCCAGGTACGGCGCTGAAGCCTGCCGGCATGCCCACGCGGCGTGCCGGTCACGAGCGCCCGGTGCATTGCATGCAAAGGAATCAGCATCATCCATGGCCTGCCGTGGCAGTCGCCCGTGGTGCCCGCACGGCCATGCAGGGACCAGCGCGCCGGGCCGGCTTCTGGACATTTCCCGTTGCGGCACGCCATTGTGTGGACCCATCCAATGCAGAGGAGATCGTATCATGGACGAACAGAACAGGAAAACCGCGCTGCGGATGATCCCGTATGGGCTCTATGTACTGACGGCCGGAACGAAAGATACCGCCATTGCTTCCGCCACGATCAACTGGGTGACCCAGACCAGCTTTGCCCCACCGCTTCTGGCCCTTGGCATCAAGACGGATTCCGCCGTTCATGCCGCCGCGCGGGAAAGCGGTGACCTGGTGCTCAACATCCTGGGGCAGGGGCAGGGCGGTCTGGCCTTCGCCTTCTTCAAGCCAGCCGAATACGCCGATGGCAGGCTGGGCGGGCAGGACATCCGCTGGGCCGCGAATGGCGCACCCATCCTGACCGGGGTTCCGGCAGCAGTGGAACTGAAGGTGCGCCATGTCGTGGAACTGGGGGACCATCATACCTTCGTGGCCGAGGTCACGGACGTGCACCTGAACCGGGAAATTACGGGGCGCCCTGATGAAGCGGTCCTGCAGATGAAGGATCTGGGCGAGAAAGTCTTCTACGGCGGCTGACCGCCGCACTCCTGTCACGGCCCGGAATACCGCGTGCATGATCCGGCATGCCGGGGGAGCGGCGGGGCGGAATCCCGACAATGCCCGCCACCGTGGGGCGCTGTTGCATTTCCGGATGCAAAAATGCGTGCCCAACCCGTACAGGGTTGGATAAATTGTCTCGATTACGAAAGGAACATGCCGGCGCGGTGATGATGCAGGGGGCTGGCGGCTGGCGGGGCATGGCGGTTTTCAGCCTCCGCACGCACGGCAATGGTGGCGGCCACCAGCGGGTGACGTTGCCTGTCGCGGGCCAGGTCCCGAGCACAGGCTGGCATGAACGAGAAACATGGCATTGGACAGGAGCGTTATATGGCCATTCGGTGGCAGGGTGTATTCCCGGCGGTTACGACCAAGCTGAAGCCTGATTTCTCGCTGGATACCGGGGCGATCCATGCCGGGGTTGAACGGCTGATCGACAACGGGGTCAGCGGTGTCGTGATGATGGGCATGGTGGGGGAAAACGCGCAGCTTTCCCCCGAGGAGAAGCTGACGGTCCTGCGGACGGCGCGCGAAGCGGTGGCCGGCCGCGTGCCGATCATTTCCGGTCTGGCCGAGACCAGCACGGCAAAGGCCGTGGAATATGCGCGTGAGGCCGAGCGTATCGGTGTTGACGGGCTGATGGTCTTTCCCGGCCTGACATACAGGTCCGACGACCGTGAAACGATTGCGTTCTACCGGGCCGTGGCGGATGCGTCGGGGCTGGATATCCTGCTTTACAACAACCCGCGCGGGTATGGCGTTGACCTGACGCCGGACGTGGTCGCGCAGCTGCTGGAAGCGCCGACCATCGTGGCGATCAAGGAGGAATCCTATGACACCACGCGGGTGACCGACCTCATCTCGCGTTTTGGTGACCGCCTTGACGTGGTCTGCGGCGTGGATGATCTGGTGCTGGAAAGTGCGGCGCTGGGTGTGCGGGCCTGGGTGTCGGGCATGGCCAACGCGCTGCCACGTGAATCCGTTGAACTGCTTTCACTGGCCATTGCGGGTGATTTCGAGAAGGCGCGCAGGCTCTACACCGTCCTGACGCCGCTGTACCATCTCGATACGGTGGTGAAGCTGGTCCAGCACATCAAGCTGGCCGAGCGGATCATCACCGGCTCGGCCGAGACCGTAAAGCCGCCGCGCCTTGACCTTGAAGGGGCCGAGCGCGACCGCACCATCGCAATCGTCGAGAAGACGCTGGCTGATCTCAAGGCGCTGGGATACTGATGAAACCAGTTGCATGATCCGGCAGGCCCCGTTGCTGCCCGTCGCCAGGGCAGGAACACTGGCAGGCCTGCCGCCAGCCATGGGAAAATATGATGACAGATGAATCTGGCTGCGTCCGCCTGCCGGTCGAAGCCGTGCATGACCTGGCGTTCCGGGTGCTGCGGCACGCCGGCATGTCGGAACCCCACGCCCGTGCCATTGCGGATGTTGTAACGGCCGGGCAACGTGATGACTGCCAGTCCCATGGTCTGTACCGGCTGCTCATCATTACCCACACGCTGCGGCAGGGCACGGTATCGGGCACGGCAACGCCCGTCGTGCATGACCGCACGCCTGCGGTGGTGGCGGTGGATGCGTGCTCCGCCTTCTCGCCGCTGGCCTTCGAGGTGGGCAGCAGGCACCTGGCTGAAAAGGCGCGCACGGTTGGCATCGCGGCACTTGCGATCAATAACTGCTACCATTTTTCCGCCCTGTGGCCCGAAATTGAAACCCTGACCGCGCAGGGCCTGGCCGCCATGGCGATGACACCCAGCCACGCCTGGGTCACGCCCTTTGGCGGTGGCACGCGGCCGACATTCGGGACCAACCCCATGGCCTTCGGGTGGCCGCGACCGGACCGGTTCCCGTATGTGTTCGATTTTGCCACCAGTGCCGCGGCACGTGGCGAGATCGAACTGCACCGCCGCGCGGGCAGACCGATCCCGCCGGGCTGGGGTGTCGACCACGCCGGGCATCCGACAACAGACCCGGATGCCGTGATCAATGGCGGATCGATGCTGACGTTTGGCGGACACAAGGGATCGGCACTGTCGACAATGATCGAACTGCTGGCGGGTCCGCTGATCGGTGACCTGACCAGCCTGGATTCACTTGAACGCGACGGCGGGGCGGGGGGTACTCCGTTCCATGGTGAACTCGTGATCGCATTCAGTCCCGCCCTGCTGGGCCTGGGCGATACGCAGGGTGACACCCAGCGTGCCGAACGGCTGTTCGACGCCATTGTCGACCAGGGGGCCAGGCTGCCCTCGCAGCGGCGGTTCGCGGCGCGCGAACGCAGCCTGAAAGAAGGGGTGCCGATACCGCTCGATCTGTATCACGAGGTCAAGGCGCTTCTCGACTGACGATGACGGGCGGAACAACAGCGATCTGGAGCAGAATATGTCACATCTGGTTGTAATTGGTGCTGGCATTGTCGGGTTGAACTGCGCGCTATCCGCCCAGCGTCGCGGATGGCGTGTCACCCTGATCGATCGTGATTTCGAGGGAGATCGGGCATCCCATGGCAATGCCGGTGGGCTTGCCGTTTCCGAATGTGTTCCGCTCAGCCTTGCCGGGCTCGGCCTGCGGCCGCTGCGCTGGCTTGTCGACCCGCTTGGGCCGCTGGCCATCCGGCCCGCCCATGCCCCCCGGCTGCTGCCGTGGTACCGTGCGTTGAGGAAGATCAGCCAGAAGGGTAACTTCGCGCGGATCGGGGATGCGCTGGCCGCGCTAAACCAGCATGCGCTGGACCCGTTCATGGCGATGCTGGCCGAACTGGGGCTGTCGGGCGACCTGCACCGCAATGGCGCGCTGAGCGTTTATGAAACCGACGGGGCCTTCCTGCGTGACCAGCCATCGTGGCAGTTCAGGCGTGAGCGCGGTGTCCGGTGGCGGGAAGTGGGGCGGGAGGAACTGCACGCGCTGGAACCTGGCCTGGCCCCGGTTTTCGCGCGCGCCATCATGATTGAGGACTGGGCCCATATCGATGATCCCCGCCGGATCGTCGACCGGTTGCGCCATTATCTGGCCGGACATGGCGCCCGTTTGGTCACAGGCGAGGCCACGGCACTGGTCATGGCAGAGGACGGGGGTGCCGGCGCCCGGCTTGCCGATGGTACGGTGGTGCGGGGCGACCGGGTTCTCGTTGCCGCGGGCGCGTGGGCCGCGCGGCTTGCCCGCACGGTGGGTGATGTGGCGCTGCTTGAAAGTGAACGGGGTTATAACACGACCCTGCCGCACAGTGCGCACCGGCTCAGCCGTGAGGTCCTGTTTGCGGAGGCAATGTTCGTGGCGACCCCGCTTTCGGTCGGTTTGCGGATTGGTGGCGCTGCGGAATTCGCGGGGCTGCAGGCCCCTGCCAACTACAGGCGCAGCGATGCGCTGCTGGCGCTGTCGCGGCGCTATATCACCAGCCTTGACGAGCGCGACAACCACAAATGGATGGGCCACCGCCCCGCGACACCGGACTCACTGCCGGTCATAGGTCGCTCGCCCCATAGTCCCCGCGTGCTCTATGCCTTCGGGCATGGTCATCTGGGCCTGACACAGTCGGCCATTACCGGTGAACTGATTGGCGACCTGCTTGATGACAGGCCGACGGCAATCGATCTTTCACCCTATGGCATTGACAGGTTCCGCAGGGGTGGAGCCCATCAGGCCGCACGACCCGTTCCTGCCCCCGCAAACCACGGACGGACCCGTGATGCCGCCATCCGCCAGCAAGAACCGGCAGCCCGGACAGGGAGTACACCGTGATGGAAATGCTGTCGCGCATCAACGAAATCCTTTGGACTCCGCTCGTATTTTTCGTGCTGGGGTTCGGGCTGTACCTCACCATTAGGACACGGGGCCTGCAGGTGCGCGGGCTGCCGGACATGCTACGGCTCATCACCAGCCGTGAATCCGGTGATGCGGGTATTTCTTCCTTCCAGGCGCTTGCACTCACGCTATCAAGCCGGGTGGGCGTGGGAAGCATTGCGGGCGTTGCCACCGCCATTGCGGCGGGTGGTCCCGGCGCGCTGTTCTGGATGGCGACGATGGCGATACTGGGTGGTGCAACCGCCTATGTGGAATCCACGCTGGCGCAGATCTACAAGGCCAGGGTCAACGGTACCTATTGCGGCGGGATTCCATGGTATATCGAAAGGGGGCTGGGGGTGCGACGGCTGGCGCTGTTTGCCGCCTTCATCGCGCTGTGCCTGTATGCGGTTTTCGCGCCCGGCATCCAGTCCAACAATATCGGACTGGCCGTTGCTGCGTCGTTCGGGATCAATCCCATCTATACCGGCGCGGTTGTCGTATCGCTTCTGGCCTTTATCATATTCGGTCACCGCAGGCGGCTGATCCATTTTGTCGAATACATGGTGCCCTTCATCGCCGGGGCCTATATCCTCATGGCGCTTGTCATTATCGGCGCGAATGCGGGCAGGCTGCCCGGTGCCATCCACCTTATCCTGTCCAGTGCGTTCGGGTTGAATGCCGTCTATGGCGGAATCGTGGGGTCGGCAATCATGTGGGGGGTCCGCCGGGCCCTGTTCGCCAATGTTGCAGGGGTGGGGGAAGGTACGTTCGGTTCGGCCGCCGCCGATGTCGCGCATCCCGCGCAGCAGGGGCTGGTCCAGTGTTTTTCCATTTATATCGACACGCTGTTCGTATGCATGGCGACGGGTGTGATGATCATCATCACCGGGCAGTATAATGTTCTTGGCGGCGGTACCCCCATCACGGTCCACCTGCCGGGTGTCGAGGCTGGTCCCGCATTCGCGCAGGCTGCCGTCAATTCCGTGTTCGGTGGTCTTGGCGCGCCAGCCGTGACCTTCGCGATCTCGGCCTTTGCCTTCATGACGATGATTGCCTTCTATTACATTGCCGAGACAAATCTGTCCTATCTGTGCAATGGCCGAAACAGGCTCGCCGTGCAGGTCCTGCGCATCGTGACGTGCCTGAGCGTGCTCAACGGAACCATCAGGCCATCCGCGCTGATCTGGGCCATGGGCGATTTTGGCTATGCGTGCCTCGCCTGGACCAACATGCTGTGCCTGGTTTTTCTGGCAAGACCGGCCCTTCTTGCCCTGAATGATTTCTATACGCAGAAAGCCAGGTCACGCGAGCCTGTCTTTGATCCGGTCAGGCTGGGCATTGCCCATACCCTGTGCTGGCCCCGGGGCACCGACACCAGGGTTGTCGAGACCCCGACACCGTTTACCGAGGAGCTTGTCGAACCCCTGCATGACGATGCCTTCTCCCTCTTTACCCCGACCATGCCGGATACGGGACAGGAGAAACGCCCCTGACCGGCAGCGGTCAGTCGAGTTCGGGAATGTCGACCATGGTGCTGGTCTTGACGCTGTCCAGCACCACCAGGGTGCGATAGGTGTCAACGGTCGCGTTATCGGCAAACAGGGCGCGGGCCAGTTTTTCATAACGTGGCATGTCTTGCACGATCATGATCAGGATGAAACCGCCATTCCCGGTCACGTAATAGCAGTGCTGGATTTCCGGTATGGTCCTGAACAGTGACTTCGTCGCCTCGACCATGGCGGAGCCATCGCTTTTCAGATGGACCTCGACCACGATCTTGATGGAGGGCATGAAGGCATCCGCCGCGACAATCGCGACATTGGCGGCAATGATGCCACTGGCCCCCATCCTGGCGATACGGCGCTGCACGGCGGCAGCCGAAAGGTGGACCTGCTCGCCGATCGTGCGCTGCAGGGTGCGGTTGTTGACCTGCAGGATGCGCAGTATCGCACGGTCGAATTCATCAAGAGAGACGCTGGAAACCGATCTTTTCATAGGCCCTCGACCAGACAGTATCGTATTTCAGTAACAGGAATGATGCCGCCATCCCAGCCCTGCCGCCGTGGCATCGGCCCGTATCTTCATGCTGCATGACAACGCCGTGCAATAGGGGAGGAGGGGCCGCCCCCGCATGCCCGGTACCGGCGCCATGGTCATCAACCTGCGGCGTGCATCGGGGGCGGTTCCACGATCCTTCGCCCATGGATGACATCCTGCCCGTGCGGTCTGTAGGATGCCACGGACGGTGGATGAGGGGAGAGGGGTCACATGATCAGTCAGCTACAGTCGCGATCCGGTGCGGGCGCCAGCCCGGCATATGATTTTACCGGACAGCGTATCCTGGTAACGGGTGGCGCACGCGGCATCGGGGCCGCGACGTGCCGGGCGTTCCGTGCCGCCGGCGCACGGGTAGCGGTCGGGGCACGCAGCATGGCATCGTTCACCGCTTTTACGCAAACCTGGGGAGCGGACGGCTACGTTCCTGCAATCGGGGCGGTTTCCGACCAGGCATCGTGTGCGGCGGTCGTGGCACAGGCGGTGGAGATGCTGGGCGGTCTCGATGTCCTGGTCAATTCGGCTGGTGTGTATGACGAAATCGCAATTGACGATATCGGACAGGCGCATTGGGACGAGACCATGGCGGTCAATGTCGGCGGGACGTTTTTCTGCATGCAGGCAGCCTTGCCCGCGCTGGAGGCGCGACAGGGCTGCATTGTCAACCTTGGTTCGGATGCCGGTCTGGTCGGTGCATCGAATGCGGTGGCCTATGCCGCGTCCAAGGGGGCAGTCGTGAACATGACGCGGGCCATGGCTGTGGCACTTGCGCAGCGTGTGCGCGTAAACTGCGTCTGCCCCGGCTTCATCTGGACCGAGATGGTGGAGCGGGCGGCTCGGGCAAGCGGCGATTTCGAAGCGTATGTGGAAGCTGCGCGCGCCCATTCGCCAATGCGCCGGATCGGCACGCCGGAGGAGGTGGCCGCGGCCATTCTCTATCTTGCCTCGGACGCGGCGGGTTTCGTGAACGGTGTGGCACTACCGATGGATGGTGGCGGAATTGCCGGATACTGAACCTTGATGGCACCTGCTCATATCGCCGGGGGCGTACTGGCCAGTTTGCGGACCAGTGGGCGAAGGGTGAAGGCCGCAGCCAGACAGATGACCATTCCGGCAGGTCCGACCGCGCCATATCCGCCCATTGCCCACGCCATGACCCCGGTAGTGAGCGAACCAAGTGACATCATGAGCAGCCAGACGCCAGAGCACAGGACCGCAAGCCGCCCATCCGGTTCAACCGCAAAGGCGGTTCCAAGCATGAGGGGATAGGCGAAGAACCAGCTGACATTGAAGATGACAAGGGCAAGCGCAAAGGCAATGCCGCTGGACACGGTCGTCAGTGCCGCGCATGACACGGCGCAGATGACCAGCGACAGCAGCACCGGACCGCTCCCCCTGTCATGGCCGGTCCGTGTCGCGAGTACGATGTTGCCCACGGCACAGCCCAGCGTCGCGATGCTCTGGCAGCAGCCGTAATAGAAGGCGGACAGGCCGATTGCATGGGCGGTACGTTCCATGAATGGCCAGATCGCAAGGGAGCCGAAGGTGAAAAGCGCCATGGCGACAAGCATGCGCCATCCTGCCGGTGAGATCCTGCGTGGATACCGTATCCGTGTGGCATCGGGTGCCGTGGGTGCCCGGCCACCGGGCAGGCAGGGCGCGGCCGCGCACAGGCAGGCGGAAAGGGCGGCAAGGGCCGCGAACATGCCCGTAACCCCGAACCGCACGCCAATCAGGGGCAATGTGAGATTGACGAAGGTATAGAGCGCGGTCTGCAGGGCGATACCGGCCGAAAGCGCGCGCGCGGGATGGCCGGTGCGGCCGGCGGCAAGGTTGAGCGCGACATTGGCAAGACCGTAACCCAGTCCCGTCACGATTCGCCCCGGAAGAAGGGCCATGAACAGACCGGTGGTGGCGGACAGGAACTGCGCCGACACAACCAGCAGGCCGGCCACCCCCATCAGGATCCGTGGGCTGAGTGCCGCCGCGCGTGGGGCGGCAACGAACATCGCGACAGCATAGGAAAGGGTTTCAGTCATGCTCCACACACCCATCTGCACCGGAGTGAAACCGTATCGGTCGATCAGGCGGCCGATGAGGAAGGTCGTGAAATTGTTGCCGATATGGGCTGCAGCCGTGGCAGCCCCGATACCAGCCAGGGCCGGCCACGGCAGGGACAGTATTGGCCTGCGTCTCGGCGTGCCTGTCGTATCCGGTTCTGTCATATGCGTTTCCCTGCGCATGATCGCGGATCGCGATGGGTGTCGATGCTGCTTGACAGGAACACGATCTCCCTTTTCAGTTGCCAGATACAGCTACATCGACATGCCCTGACCGTGGAGGCAAGAGGCGGGTTCCACGATATCCCGCAGCATCAGGAAGCATCCCGTTTCATTTCGATGTCGTGACAGTAAAACAGTGTTCCATTTCCCACGTCATATCGATGCGCCGCGCACGAAAAGCGCGACATCATGACAAACAGGCAGGAGTGAGACATGGCCGGTTCCATACAGGATACATCAGGCGGCATCGACGCGGTTGCCACGCTTTCGATCACCCCGGTCGCGGGGCGGATCGGGGCGGAAGTACAGGGCGTGGCACTTGCCGACCTGCCGCGTGACGGAGAACGGGCGCGCGCCATCCTGCCCGCGCTGCATGACGCGCTTGGCCGTCACAAAGTACTGTTCTTTCGGGGCCAGAGCGCATTCGATGATGCCGCGCACCAGACCTTCGCGCGCCTGTGGGGGATGCCGGTCAACCACCCGACGGCCCCCGCGCAGTCGGGTGAATCGCTGCTGGAACTCGACTCCCGTCATGGTGGCAAGGCGAATATCTGGCATACGGACATGACTTTTCTGGCCAGTTATCCATCCGCGTCGATCCTGCGTGCGGTCCTGATCCCGCCAGCGGGAGGCGATACGATGTGGGCGAACACTGTCGAGGCCTATGCCCGGCTCCCGCCGCCGCTCAGGGTGCTGGCCGACACATTGTGGGGCATTCACAGCAACGACTACGATTATGCCGCCAACCAGACCGAACCGGATGCCGGTGTGGATGCCTATCATGCCGCATTCGTCTCATCCGTGTATGAGGCGGAACAGCCTTTGGTCCGCGTCCATCCGGTCACGGGTGAACGCGCGCTTGTCCTTGGCGGATTCTTCAGCCGGTTCTCGGGGCTTGGCTCCACTGAATCACGTCATCTGTTCGATATTTTCCAGGCGCATGTAACACGGGCTGAAAACACGGTGCGCTGGCGCTGGCGTGAAGGGGACGTGGCAGTATGGGACAACCGGGCCACGCAGCATTACGCCATTGACGATTACGGGAACCAGCCGCGCATCGTGCGGCGGGTGACCATTGCAGGCGATGTGCCTGTTTCGGTCGATGGCCGGTGCGCGCGCCAGATCCTGCCCATGGCCACACCCGACCTGCGGGTTGCGGGCGACCGGTTCGCGCAGTGTGTCGCGGGCATCGGGGCGGGACTTCCGATACCCACGTCCGGCCCGGCCCCGCAATCCGGGCCATCGTGATATACTGCGTCCGGCCGGTTGGTACGGCGCGCGCGACCTGCTGGCATTCCCCGGGCATTTCTTCCGCATTCCGCCAGTTGGCGGTTATTGCCCCTGTCATCCCCGTGCGGGGTATCGGCGCAGGACGGGGGCGTTCACACTCTGCTGCCGGTCATGGCTTGGCGCGCACCCGAATGTTGCGCGGTAGACCCGGGAAAAATAGGCAGCCGATGAAAACCCGCTTGCGATTGCGGCCGCTGTAACCGAAACACCTGTCTGCTGGAGAAGCTGGTGCGCGCATTCCAGCCGTATCAGCAGATAGTCCTGCACCGGTGTGCGCCCGGTATGGCGCAGGAACCGCCGTTCAAGCTGGCGTAGCGACAGGCCAAGCGCCTGCGCGATTGCAGCGCAAGTGAGAGGATCGTCAAGGTGCGCGCGCATGAGTGCCCGCGCGCCGGTAATGACCGGGTCCCCTGCCGGAGAAGGGGCGGACACCGCCTGCCTGCGCCCGGGCAGCAGGTGATCGGCAACTTCGCCTGCTATCGTATCGCCAAGATGCCAGCCAAGCCATGCGGTCATCATGTCCAGGATAGCGCCACCGCCCGCACAGGTCACGCATGATCCGTCGCGCAGCCACGGGGTATCGACCGGGCTGAGTGCGGGATAGGCCTCACGAAATCCGAAAAGATTGTCCCAGTGCACGGCGGCCCTGCGTCCGGCCAGCACACCGGCTTCGGCCAGGGCCACGGTACCGTTCTCGATGCCTATCAGTTCGGCGCCAAACCGCGCCCCACGCCGCAGAACATCAAGAACGCGCCGGTCACATCCCGGACGGTGGGCGTCGAAGCTGGCAAGGACGAAGATGCTGTCGGACCGGTCATGCAGCGGCAGCCCGCTGGTCACGGCCACCACTGATCCGGAACTTGCCATGGCGGGCTGGCCATAAAGCGAGGCAAGGGTCCATTTCACCACGTCGCGACCGCTCAGCCAGTTTGCGACGAACATGGGTTCGGTTACCGCCGCAAGGCCGAGATGGGAAAAGCCGGGCAGCAGGATCACCGATACGTTCCGCATGGGCATCTTCCGTAAGAAAATCTCACCG
The DNA here is from genome assembly GCF_021295335.1 of Komagataeibacter sp. FNDCF1. NCBI lineage: Bacteria > Pseudomonadati > Pseudomonadota > Alphaproteobacteria > Acetobacterales > Acetobacteraceae > Komagataeibacter > Komagataeibacter sp. FNDCF1. Next base: position 636,104 of record NZ_JAIWOT010000001.1, read on the forward strand.
TACCATATTTCGACATCGGAATGACGCAATATTGCACGGATCGGTCAATGACGCACGTCACTCTCAACATAAGCCGGACACATGACGGGACCGGCACACGATCACGACAGCACGGGAGAAGCAGGCATGGACGGTGCGGATCTGACATGGGATGCCGGGGCGCAGAAGGCGGGGTTTTCCCTGCCGGCACGCTTTTTTTATGACCGCGACATCTTCGAACGCGAATGTACGGACATCTTCTACAAATCGTGGCAGCTTGTCGCGCATATCAATGAACTGGACGGGCCGGGGGCGTTCGTCACACTCGACATCATTGACCAGAGCGTGATTGTCGTCCGTGGTGCCGATGGCGTGATCCGGGCGTTCCATAATGTATGCCGCCATCGCGGCAACCGCCTGACGGAAGAACGACGTGGCGTGAGCAGCGCCTTTGTCTGCGGATATCACGCATGGACATATGGCACCGACGGCGCATTGCGGGGCGCACCCAAGACCGATGCGATACCGGGATTCGACCGGTCGTGCTTCGGACTCGTGCCCGTTCGGGTCGAGGTCTTTGCATCCTTCATCTTCGTCAATCTCGACGACGGGGCGAAACCGATCACGGAAATGGCGCCCGGAGCGGAAGTGCTGATCCGTTCCCACATGCCGGATCTGGACACGCTGGAACTGATCGAGGAGGTGGATGTTCCCGTCGCCGCGAACTGGAAGGTGATCCAGGAGAACTCGATCGAAGGCTATCATTTCGAATATTCGGGACCCGAGCACAAGCAGCTGGCGAAGCTGATCGACTTTTCCGGATATCGGCTGACCCCGCATGGCGAGTGGTGGACCTATATCGGACCGCCGAAGCCAGGCACCACGGAGGCCTATGGCGTACCGCTGGAAGGCGCGACATGGCAGACGGACGGGTTCTTCAATTTCGGTCTGTGGCCAAATGCCACGCTCTATGTATTCCCGTATGCGGACATGGTCGGCACGTTCATCATGACACCGACCGGCCCCGAGACGTCCACCCTGCGCTTTGGCTATTACGGCCCGAAGGGGCGCGCGCAGTCCGAGGTGACAAAGGCCTGCGTGCGCTGGATGAACGAGGATCTGGGGCCAGAGGACATAAGGCTGAACGTCACCACCCAGAAGGGGCTGCGTTCACTGGGCTACCAGCATGGTGTCTACCTTATCGGTGATGGCGTCACGAACCGCAGCGAACTGCTCGTGCGGCATTTCCACCACCTGTGCCACCGCGCGATCAATGGTTCTTCCGGTGCGTGAGGCCAGCTACGACTATGTCATCATCGGCGGTGGATCGGCGGGCTGCGTGCTTGCCGCGCGGCTGACCGAGGATGAAGCCTGCACGGTACTGCTGCTTGAGGCAGGCCCTGCGGACCGGAGTTGGCGCATCCATATGCCGGCAGCGATGGGCAGCCTGCTGTCCTCCGATCGTTTCAACTGGGCGTATGTCTCCGATCCGGAACCCTATCTGGACGGACGCCGCCTTTCGCATCCGCGGGGGCGGGTGCTGGGTGGTTCCTCGTCCATCAATGGCATGGTCTATATCCGTGGCCATGCCCGTGATTACGACCTGTGGGCGCAGGGTGGTCTCCGTGGCTGGAGTTATGCGGACGTGCTGCCCTATTTCCGGCGGGCGGAGGGGCATATGCACGGACCGGACCCATGGCATGGGGGGGATGGCCCACTGGCCGTACAGGCGCCCGATCCGGCTGCTACCGTGCTGGGTTCGGCCTTTCTTCAGGCAGCGGCAGAGGCCGGCTATCCGCTGAGCAGCGATGTCAACGGGGAACGGCAGGAAGGCTTTGGCCGGATCGATCGGACCACGCGCCGGGGGCGGCGGTGGAGTGCCGCCCGGGCCTATCTGCATCCCGCCATGGCGCGACCGAACCTGACGGTGCTGACCGGTGCGCAGGTCAGTCGCGTCAATATCCAGGGCGGTCGTGCCACCGGGGTGTTGTATGTCCGGGGCGGCCAGTCCGTCGTGGCGCAGGCACGGCACGGCGTGATCGTGTCGGGCGGTGCGATCGGATCGCCCCAGCTCCTCCAGCTTTCGGGCATCGGCGCGCCGGATGACCTCCATCGTGCAGGGGTGGCGGTACGGCATGAACTGCCGGCTGTAGGCGCGAACCTGAATGACCATCCGGATATCGTGATCCAGCATCGCTGCCTTCGCCCGGTATCGCTTTATGGCGCCAGTCACGGAATACGAAAGATCGCAACCGGTCTGTGCTGGTTTCTGGGCGGCCAGGGCAATGCCGGATCGAACCATTTCGAGATCGGGGGCTTCCTGCGTTCGCGCGCCGGGGTGGAATTTCCGGACCTGCAGGTCACGTTCATGCCGATTGCAATCCGTCCGGGCTCGGTTGATGATGTGGGGGAGCACTCCTATCAGGTCCATATCGACCTGATGCGGCCAAAAAGCCGGGGCCATGTCCGTATTTGCTCAGCGGACCCGGCCATGCCGCCCTCTATCGTGTTCAATTACCTTCAGGACCCACGTGACCGGGATGACCTGCGCCAGTCGGTGCGGCTGCTGCGGGAGATTCTGGCCCAGCCTGCGCTTGCCCCCTATCGTGGTGCGGAACTTGAGCCCGGACCATCGGTCCAGACCGATGCGGAAATCGATGCCTGGGTCCGTCAGGGCATCGAGACGTGTTATCATCCGGTCGGTACCTGCCGCATGGGGCCCCGGGCCGATGGATCATCGGTTGTGGACGGATCGTGCCGGGTACATGGCCTTGCGGGTCTGTGGGTGGTCGATGCGTCGGTCATGCCCGAGATTGTCAGTGGCAATACGAACGCACCAACGATCATGATGGCCGAAAAGGCAAGTGACATGATTCGTGGCCGCGCGCCGCTGCCAGCGTTGACCGATGTGCCGGTCCATATCGCCCCCGACTGGGCAACGGCACAGCGCTGAGGGGAATTTAACCCGGCTGCCTTACAGGATACGCGTGCAAAAGGAAAAAGGAGATGGAAGCAAAAAGCACAAGGCTACCTTCGACCGCATGCACCACACCAGCCGTCTGGCGTCTGCATGCGGCGCATTCCAGCCCAATGGAGCGATACCGCACCGGCTTCATGTGCCCACTCTGTAATGCCGCCTGTTCCGGTTACTGGAAACATCCCCCGGTACACTGACACGGATGGCATTTCCCGCATCGGCATGTACGTGGGAACGTACACTCTAATGCCATGTCAGATGTCGTGGGTTGGGTTTTATAAGGGGATGCGCCGTGGGTACAAGCCAAAAATACTCCACGGATTTTCCACAGATCGGGACAAATTTCCGTAGACAGGAATAGACACAAATGGATAACCCCTCCAAGGGATTATCGCGCATACCATCGGTTTTTGGCTGTTTCACGGATGCTGTTGGTGGGCGCAACAGGGATTGAACCTGTGACCCCTACCATGTCAAGGTAGTGCTCTACCGCTGAGCTATGCGCCCACCAGCAGCATCGGTGAACAGGCTTTTACTCATCCCTTCAGGGGCATGCAACCCCCATTTTGAAAAAAATCACATTGACCAAAAAGCAGCCTGCTGTCCCTATGGCAGCCATGTGCCGTCCTGCTTTTTCACCATGGTCCTGCCCGTTCCGCATGTGGCTGCCTGTCCGCCAGGGCATGGGGTGGACCGCATGAGCGAATGCGCCATTCCTCCGTTCCATATCGTGGAGCCAGACGGGGCCCAGGCACCGCTTATTGTCGCATCGGCACATTCGGGACGGAATTACACCGACGCGTTTCTACGCATGTCCCGGCTTGGCGCCCACGCCCTGCGCCGGAGCGAGGACTGTTATGTGGAGCAGTTGTTCGAAGGCGCCCCCCGGCAGGGAGCGACCCTGCTGCATGCAACCTTTCCCCGTGCCTATTGCGATGCCAACCGCGAAGCATGGGAACTGGATCCCACCATGTTCCGTGATCCGCTGCCCGACTGGTGCAACACCACCAGTCACAAGGTGCGTGCCGGTTTTGGCACCATCGCGCGGATTGTCTCGCGTGATGGGCCGATCTATCCCCGCGCGCTCCCCTTCAGTGAAGCCGAGGCCCGTATCCGTACCTGCTGGCAGCCCTATCATGATGCGCTGGCGCACCTTGTACATGACAGGCTGGCGCATCATGGCCGCTGTATCGTGCTTGACGCCCATTCCATGCCCGTAGCACCGGGGCGGGGGAGGCAGTCTGATTTCGTGCTGGGTAATGCATGGGGCACGGCATGCACGCCGCAACTGACCGGTATCGTGGAACACACGTTGACCAGCCACGGTTATGCGGTGGCGCGCAACGTGCCGTTTGCAGGGGGGTATGTCACCCGTCATTATGGTCGGCCGCGCCGCGGCGTACAGGCGCTGCAGCTTGAAATCAGCCGTGCCCTGTACATGGACCAGACGACCCTGCAGCCGCATGCCGGCTTCACATCGCTCCAGACCGTGCTGATGGATGTCGTGACCAGCATTGTGCGGCATGGCGGGATGATGGCCACGCAGCAGGCGGCGGAATGAACGGTGCGGGACCGGCCGGGGCGCGGTCCCGCTGGCTGGTCATGCCGTTTTGGGGGGCTCGCCCGCCGGGGTCTGGGTATTGACGGCTTCCGGCAGCAGGTGGGCCAGAACCGGCAGGATGGTTGCCGCGGGCAGGCCGGTCTTGTCCACCATGGCCTGCACCTGCTGGTTGCTCAGCAGGCTGCGCAGTTCATCGGTCGAGATGGGCAGGTTGTGGCCATCACCGATCCATGAGCGGACCTTGTCCCCAAGTCCGGCCTGATCCGCCTGGGTCATCAGGGAGGTGATGGTCGCCGGGGTCAGCAGTTGCGACAGGTAGGAATGCACCTGCTGCGACAGGCCTGTCGAATCAGCCAGATCGCTCAGCTTGCCCATGACGTCATTGAAGATACCGCTCATCGTGCTTTTTTCCCGTCTCTCGTTACAACTAATGAAGGACTATACTACATGATGTACAGTTATGTGAAATCTCTATAAAAAAAGGATAAAAAAAAGCGGTGCATATGCACCGCTGAGTTTAGGGAGGAAACGTCCAAGAAGCAGGTGTACTAGACAGTCTGCTTCCTACCCTTATGCTATTCCTCACGGGGTTGTGTCAACAAGAAAAAGCGATGATCTATTGTCGCGCATGGTACAGATGCCATGAGAGCAGGGTCTTGGCATCCGTCATGCCGATATGGGGCAAATGGTCAAGGTCGATCACATGCAGCCGGATGTGCTCATGTTCGCTGGCAAGGCCGGTCTGGCGGTTAGCGAGCCGACGGGCCAGGGGCTCATCAATATGCAGTTCAGCGAAATAAAGGCCGATCGCCTCGTCACACCCGCCGGGTGAAAGCCAGACCTGCGTCAGCGCCACAAGATCACGCTCATGCACCCGCAGGTCGGCGCCAACTTCTTCCGACAGTTCGCGCAGGGCGGTGCTTTCGAACGCACCACCATCAAGCATGCCGGCCGGCAGCGCCAGCAGGTCAGGCCGGGCAATGGGAACACGGGCCTCGCAGGTCAGTATGGTGCGGTCAGGGTAACCGGGGCATTTCAGCACCAGCAGGACGGATACGGAATCCCCGCGCAGTAGTGCGAGACCGGGTACGGGCTGGCCATCATGCAGGGCGTCGGCCTCGACCAGTATGAAGCCCATGCGGGTGGGGCCAAAGGCCACTGCATCGCGCACCATGACATGGCGCAGCGTGAAGCGGGCGCGCATGCCTTCATGCCAGCGGCGAAAATGGGGGGCGGCCAGCACGCGGGCATGCATGGCCGGGTCCATGCCGGGGGCAAAGGAAATATCACATGTCGGGTCCATGGGGTCTCCCTGCGCGGCCTGTGCCTTCAGCCGTGCTGCGTGAACACCGCCTCCATGATTTCGGCCATGCGGGCGCGATAGTCCTGCGGTGTGTGTTCCGTGGCAATGCGCCTGAGCGCGTTGTCACGCACCGTATCCCACAGTTCGTGATCCTGATAGAGCCGGACGACCTGTTGTGCAAAGGCGGCGGGGTCTGTCACGTCAGCGCAGAGCATGTCCTGCCCGTCCTGCCAGCCTGCCTGTCGGCACAGCAGGTGCGAGCCGACCACAGGCAGGCCATTTGCCGCCGCCTCATGCAGTTTGTAGGCAATACCGGCTGCAAAGCGGGTAGGGGCCACAAATACGCGATGATGGTCGTAAACAGGCGCGGTATCGGCAACCTGCCCCAGCAGGTTGACGTGGCGATGGCGGCGCAGGGGCCCCAGATCCACGCGCGGGTTTACGTGGCCACACACGCCAAGGCGTATATCCGGTCCAAGCGATGCCAGCAGCAGGGGCAGTACCTCACCACTGAACCAGGCAAGGGAGTCCAGGTTGGGCGCGGCCCGGTCATGCACGGCACCCAGGAACAGGATATCACGCCGCGCGGCCCATCCCGGCCCGGTGGCGCGGGGCACCTGCATGTGCCCGAGCACCGATACATTATCGAACCCGGCCTCATGCAGCAGGTCTGCCTCGGCCCCGGTCACGGCCACGACCCGGCTGGCCAGGAACAGTGGCCGCAGTTCCGCCTCCAGTCGCTGGGCGAATGGCTGGGCAGGGGTCAGGTTGTGCAGGCGGGCCTGTTCCTCATCCCGGCAGGCGGCTATGGCTTCGGTATCCACGATGATGCGTCTGGAAGGAAGGCTGCGGCATTGTTGAGGATGCTGGCCACACGCGCGGCATTGTGCGTGCGTGCGATCCAGATCGCGTCAAAGCACCCTGCCCGCGCATTCAGGAAATCGGGCAGATCGGGCAGTTCGCGGTCATGGATGATTTCCACGCCGGGCGGGAACGATGCGGCAAGTGTCGCTGCGTCCTCTATGGGGCGGAAGATCGGATAGACCGTGACCTGATAGCCCAGTTCAGCCAGCGTGGCGATGATATCGTTAGAGCGGGTGAACCCGGAGCCTAGGTGGCGCAGGGGCAGCCTGTCCTCAATAAACAGGATGTGCCGCTGGCCACCATCGGCATGACGCGCACGGGCCTGTAGCGCGTCATGGCGCAGCAGCTTGCGCCGCAGGGGGCGGGCATGGGTGCGGGTGAACAGTGCACTGTTGCGGGCGATCAGCCTGGCGGCACTGGTGGAATCCGACGTGCCGCATTCATAATGCACCAGGCAGACGGCAGGGTCGTACATTATGGTGTAGCCCAGCATGCGTATCCTTACGCACAGGTCCGTTTCCTCAAAATAGGCGGGGGCATAGCCTTCATCAAAGCCCTCCAGCACCCTGAGCACATCCGTCCGCACCATGAGGAACACGCCGGAACAGAAATCCACCGCGCGCACGAACCCGGCCTCCGGCACGGCGGGATGGGCATCGCGCATGTAGCCCTGTACGGAGCCGTCGCGCCATATGATGCTGCCCGCTTCCTGCAGCATGCCATGGGTGCGGACCACCCGCGCACCCACGGCGCCCGTCGTGTCATCCGCCCCGAGACGGGCCAGCGCGTTGGCAATCGCGCCGAACTGCAGGTCCACGTCATTGTTCAGGTACAGGGTCGCTGGCGCGCGCACCCGTGCCAGCGCCGCGTTGCATCCGCGCAGGAAGCCGATATTGCCCGCAAAGCGCAGGACCTCGATCCCTCTTACATGCTGCTCGATGCTGGCCACGCCATCACGTGAACCGGAATCCACCACCAGTACCTGCATGGGGCCGTGATGGTTCGCCCGCAGGGAGGCAAGGGTGGACATGGTCATGGCGAACTGGTTGTGGGCGATGATGATCACGCTCAGTTCCGGCGGCGCATCGCTGCTGAAGTCGATCCGCCCACCCAGCAGCAGCGGCAGGCGCACCGCGCACATGTGGCGGAACAGGGCGCGCGCCTGCTCCTCCGTCACCGGGGGGGGCGGGGGCGGACGTAGGTCCGGGCGGGTGACAAGATAGTGGCCAAACCCGTCGCGTGCCCGTCCGGCTGCTATGTCCGCCTGGACCGCGGGAATGCGCATATATTCCGCCAGATCGAACATGGAGCATGGCTTGCGCTGTTCAAACACCCCGTCAGCCAGGAAATGGGCGTAGCCATTGCGCAGTTCACCGCATTCCACCGCAGCCAGCACATCCGGATTGACGGCACCGTAGAAGGATTCCGAAAAGAATGGCCCCGGGTCAAACGCAACGGGGGTTGTATTGCACAGATAGTGGTGCAGGGCGCTCTGCCATTCTCCCCGCTCCATTTCCGCCTGTACGCCGGGATAGGTCTGGACATACCATTCCGCGTCGAAATACACCGATACCGCCTTGTCCATGACGGTGGGCATGCCACGCAGCATGTAATCCACGAATGGGTGGGCCGCGGCATCCCGCCCGCTTCCAGGCACGAGGGCAAGATAGGCTGCCGGATCGAAAAAGCAGGATCCGGTACGCATTTCGCCATCACCCGCGCGCAGGTAATGGTCATAGCCGTTGCGGTAGCCCTGGCTGTCCATCATGGCCAGCGTGACATCGGGATAGGTGGCGCGATAGGCCTGTTCATCAAACAGCCAGTGCGGGCTGTGGGTCCGCAACCCGACCTGCAGGTAATGCGCAAATCCGCTGCGCCATGCGCCCTGCGTTATGCCATCGGCCACTTCGGGATAAGTGGCGCAATACCAAATTTCATCAAAGAACGCATTGGGCGAATGGCCCAGCGTCGCGCCATGCGTGTCATAGAACTCATGCGCGGACGCGGCGTCCACCCCCATCATGTCCAGCACCGGGGCATAGCGCGCGCAGTACCAGGCGGGGTCGAACACGGCCCATCGGGCAGCCATTTCCGCATTGGTGGAGGAAACAGCCATCATGCATCCCTGTCATCAGTCATGGACAGGGTTTATGTGGCACAGATATTAATTTTTGATTGGTGCCGCCCGCCCGCGTGTGGGGTGCCCCCATGTATTCATGACCAGAACCCCCGCCATCACGATCATGCCGCCGCACAGGGTCCGCAGGCTCGGCACCTCGTCCGTCAGCATGAAGGCCAGCACCATGGCAAGCGGTGGCAGCGTGTACAGCAGCGCCGACCCGCGCGCCGCCCCCATCTGCCCGATCACGAACGTCCATGCCCCGTAGCCAAGGGCCGCGGGAAAGATGGCCAGTTCGAACACCGCCCCCCTGCACGACCATGACGCATGGGCCATGGCTGCGCATGCCCGTGGCAGCCAGGGCAGCAGCAGCGCCGCACCGATGACAAGGATGTAGGCCATGCAGGTCAATCCGTCATAACGATGCAGGAGCTGGCGGAGCAGGATGATGTATGTGGCCGAGCACAGTGCCGCAGCCAGCACCAGCATCGCGCCGGAGCCGAATGCGATACCCCCGGCCTGTCCCGCCGCGATCACGCCCACCCCGGAAAAGCTGAGCAGGGAACCGATCCAGCCCCAGCCGGTCAGCCGCTCCCCCAGCACCGGCATGGCGATCAGCGCGGTCATGAGCGGGGCGGATGCAATAAGCAGGCTGCACGCCCCGGCCGATACGGTCACCTCGCCCGCATTGAACAGGCTGTTGTATAGCGAAATGCCAATACCCGCACATGCCACGAGCCGGGGAACATCCCGCGCTGCGGGAAGGGAGGCACGCCTGTATGCCAGCCAGGCAATGGCAATGATTGCCGCCAGGGCATAGCGTATGGACGCCAGCGGTACGGGCGGCATGTCACGCAGCGCGATCCGCACCACGGGATAGGCACTGGCCCAGGACAGGATGGCCGTCGTCACGGCAAGAGGCAGGAGACGGGCGGACAGAGTCGTGTTCATGCCCGTCGCATAGCAGCAATCCAGGCGGCGGGATATCGGCTTGACGCGACACGGAACGCGCAGGCAGCCAAGTATGCATTCGGGGCCGGAAGTGTCTATCCTGCCGCAGGGGCAGGTGGGGCTGAAATGTCGGCTACCTTTGCGTCCACCACCTTCTGCGCATCGACGGGGGTGATGCGTACCACCAGCCCCCGGTCGCCTGCATTTATATAGACATGGGGCTGGTCCATCGCGATATCGGACAGCACGACGGGCAGGGGCGTCGCCTGTCCGAACGGGCTGGTGCCACCGGAGCGGAAGCCGGTCAGCGCAGCGGATTTTTCCGGTGCCATCATGCGTGCGTTACGACCGCCGAACAGGGCCGCCACTTTCTTGAAATTGACCTTGTGGTCGGCGGGCACCACAAGGCAGACGGGGATGGTGCGGTCCACTTCCACCACCAGTGTCTTGAGCACACAGGCCGGGTCCACCCCGATGGAGGATGCCGCCTGCATGCCGATCAGCCCGCCGCCAGGTGCATATTCATAGTCATGCACCGAAAACGGTACGCCATGGCTGGCAAGAAACCGCGTTGCACTGGTCTGTTCCGTCATGTCGGGTCTCCCGCCGCCTGATTGCGGACCTGCCTGCAAAATGTGCCAGCCAGGATAAAATAGCACTCCGTGCCATGCAATAGCCGCAACCGGCCCGGCCGCAGGATGGGAGCCCCAGAGGTGCAGGCCAGGGAGATTGCGATCACATAACAGCGAAGTGGTGATTTTTTGGATCGGAATTGCAACCACAAGTAGCCAGTAGGAGAAGAACAGTGAATATTTATTATCAGTCTGTTGATTATACGAGACTATATTCGTCCTGTTCAAAGCGGGAGCGGTCCGCATTTCATGCTTTAATGGCCGTATGCCTGATTTCAAACACATTCATGAAATATTTCCCAATAAAAGAAGTGAAGGGAAACAGGTAATTTTCCATCATCGTTAATATAACAGTTACAGAAAACCTTTACGTTAAAATACCCCGGTCGGGTTTGCGAAGGGTTTTTCATCCAGACCGGATATGTACTGTATTGCTGGACTTATGGTATAGGAAATAATGCCTAAGAAGGGCGTGGAAATAGTCAGGGAATGGCTGAATATCGCCATCCATGTCGTATAAAGTTTATGGCCTGTTAAGTCCAAATTAAACAATTCCTTGATTGATCCCGTTCATGACGATCACATGGTGCCTGATGATGAGTGAATTATGTGTCGGCTTTATTAAATGTTCATAATATGAACAGCAGAACAGACAATTTCCGTACTGCATTTCTTTAACTTTTTACAATCCGGGGTTGTCTTGTCCTGTATTCCAAAAAATATTCTTGTCTATACATATGGACATGCTGCCGTGATGATGGCATGTTCCGAAAAAATACATACATAAATTACTTAAGTGATGTTTGACGTTCATATCTCCGGCAACCGGAGCAGCAGGGGGAAGACAGACGCAGGCCCCCTGCGAGAGGACTGGAGTAACCTGGTTAAGTAATGATAGATATTCTGATCTGTGATGCCCATCTATACCTTGACCGTGACTGGGAAATTGCCAACGGCTGGATCGCGATCGAAAAGAACCGCATCCATTCCGTTGGTGGCCCGGAACAGCCACGTCCTGATGCCGCGCGGGTCATAAACGCGCGCGGTCGTCTGGTCACGCCGGGACTGGTCAATGCCCATCACCACATGTTCCAGAACCTGACGCGTGCCTATGCTCCCGTTACGCGCAGCAAGCTGTTTGCATGGCTGGAAATGCTGTACCCGCTATGGGCCCGACTGGATGAGGAAGCGACGTACCTGTCCACCTACATCTCCATGGTGGAACTGCTGCTGGGCGGGTGCACGACGTCCATGGACCATATGTACGTGCATCCGCGTCCACGACTGATCGATGCCCAGTTCCGTGCCGCGCGCGAGATCGGTTTCCGCTTTTATGCCACGCGGGGCTGCATGACCCGCTCGGAGGAAAACGGAGGCCTGCCCCCCGCAGATCTGGTGCAGGACGAGGATACGATCATGGCCGACTGCGAACGGCTGGTCAGTGCGTTCCATGATCCCGCGCCCGGGGCAATGGGGCGGCTGGCGCTTGGTCCGGTCTCGCTTTTTTCCGCATCGGAACAGATCATGCGCGACTGCCTGACCATGGCGGAGCGTGATGACCTGCGCCTTCATACTCACCTTGCGGAAGATATGGAGGAGGATGATTACAGCCTGAGTGTATATGGCTGCACCCCTACCGAACATTTCGAACGGGTGGGCTGGGCTACGCCGCGCGCATGGGTGGCACATTACATCTACCCGTCCTCATCCGAGGTCACCCGTCTTGCCCGTGCCGGGGTGAGCATGGTGCAGTGCCCCAGTTCAAACATGATGATCGGCAATGGCAGCGCCGATGCGATGCACCTGCGCGAGCAGGGCATGCAGGTCGGGCTTGGTACGAACGGTTCGGCCACGACGGACCATGCCTCCATGTGGATGGAAGCACGCAATGCGATGCTGCTGGGGCGCATCCGCAACGGGCCGGCCTCCATGGGTGCGCGTGACGCACTGGACATGGCGACCCGTGGCGGCGCCACCTGCCTGGGATGGGAGGATGAGATCGGTCACCTCCGGCCGGGTGCCTGTGCGGATCTGGTGATATGGCAGGCGACGGAGGTTGCCATGGCAGGTGCGATGACCGATCCGGTCGAGGCGTGGCTGCGCTGCGGGCCGGTAGTAGCGGGCACGACCATCGTAAACGGCAAGGTACTGGTGGAAAATGGCCAGCCCCTGCAGGCTGGCCTGGCAGAGACGCTGCGCCAGCATGCCCGGCAGGCAAGGCGCATACAGAACCTGGACTGACGCGACTGCGACCATCCGCCGGGGGCGGGTTGTGCCGGGGGATGGTCCGCCTGCGGGCGATCCTGCCTCGATGATCATGGACCATGGGCCATTCCCGTGCAGTCATATCATGCCGGGTACGTGACCCGGCCAGACTTGGTGGTCATGCCGGTCATGGACCGTTTCCATCATGGGCGCATGGTTTGATCCGCAGACTGTCGTCGCGGCATGGCATTGAGGCACCAGACTGCACACTGTCACCATAACCTGTTGAACAGACGGGATAAATCCGGATCTTCATTTTTTGTCCACAGGGTTATCTTTCTGAATATCCCCGGAATCTGTGGATAAGATATCCGTGCCCATGATTTTGAGAACCCGGATTCCTGCGTCAATGGTAGCGGCAGGGCTGGTTGGCAATCGGTGCGCTGGCGGACTGGATCACCATGAGCGTAACCGGTCCATCACCGATATTGCCGGCATCGTGGCCCTTCCGCCCACGATAGGGGCCGGTTGCCATGGGGTGGACATTCTGGTCTTCGCCAAACAGGATATCGCCCGGTCCCATCTCGACACGGGTACCGTCCATGGCACGGACGTACCACCGCCCCTGCAGGGGTACGATCCATTGCGGCCGGGGGTCCGGGTGCCACATGCCGTTCCAGTGGGCGGGCTGCACGGTTATCATGACAGTGGCCACCTGTGGCGCCATGGGGTCCTGCCATTGGGGGCCGGCGGGGGGCGACATGCTTTTCAGGAAGAAATCATGAATCGGGCAGGTCGCGATATGGCTGATCCCTCTGTCATCCGTCCATAAATGCCGGTACAGCCGCTGGGGTGGCGCCGGCTGGGTGGTATCAGGCAGGGCGGCGGGCCTGGGCTCCGCCGGAGGTACGGTCGCGTGCGCGGCAGGGGCGGACAACATGGCCATGATGCAGGCCACGGGCAGGATGGACATGCACAGGCGCATGACATTCTCCTCAGGCTTGTTGAAAAGACGACAGGCGGAAGCGGGTCTCGCGCTACCGCGCGCCAGAAGGACCGTAGCGCAGGCGATAGACCGCCCCCAACAGATCATCGCTTATCAGCATTGACCCGTCGGGCAGGGGCAGGACATCGGCCGGGCGACCCCATGCGGTCTGACCCTGACGAAAACCGCTTACCAGCACCGTAGGTGCCTGGGGTGTGTTGTCTGGTCCGAAATGCACGCTCACCACCTGATAGCCCGAAAGCTGGCTGCGGTTCCATGATCCGTGTTCGGCGATCATGAGATTGCCGTGATAGGCGGCCGGAAAGGCACTGCCTTCATAGAACCGCAGGCCAAGTGCAGCCACATGCGCGCCCAGCAGCAGGGCAGGGGGCGTGAATTCGCTACACGCATGCCGACTGCCGAATTCAGGATCGGGTATGTTACCCTGGTGGCAGTAGGGATAGCCAAAGGACTGACCAGATGTATCCAGCCGGTTCAGTTCGTCAGATGGCACATCATCGCCCATCATGTCCCGCCCGTTATCGGTAAACCACAGCGTGTCCGTGCCCGGCTGCCACGTGAAACCGACCGTATTGCGGATTCCGAACGCCACGTCACGCCGGTCCGTACCGTCGGGGGCCATGCTGATCAGGCGGCCATATTCATGTCCCACGTCGCAGATGTTGCACGGTGCGCCTATGGGCACATACAGCCGGTTATCCGGACCGAAGGCAATGAACTTCCATGAATGGTCACCATCGCGATAGGGCAGGCCGCTGACCACCACCTCCGGTTTCGGTGGCGTGTCAAGATGATCCTCGATCGCGCGCAGCACCACGATCCGTTTCGTGTCGGACACGTACAGGTCGCCATCATGGTAAGCGACACCAACCGGCATATCCAGGCCATGGGCAATGGTACGTACCCTGACCGGACCACCCCCATCAACACCGGTCAGTGCATACACCACGCCTGCCGCCCTGGTCCCCACGAAAATCGTGCCCCGCGCGCCCCGCGCCATTGCACGGGCGTTGGGCACATGGTCGGACACCAGGCTTATGGTAAACCCCGGGGGGACCCGTAGCTGATCCATATGCGGGGCGGCATGGGCCAAGGCAGGCATGCACAGGCCCAGCATGGCGCAGGCGACACGCAGAGAGGTCATGAACGGTTCTCCGTTGCGATGATCGGAAACAGGCCGGTCAGGATATGATCTGGCGGATCCGCTCCGCCAGGGCCATGGCGGAATAGGGCTTGCGCTCCACCGGCACGTCACGCAGTTCAGGCGGGATCATGGTGCGGTCGGCATAGCCGGTGGCGAATATGAAGGGTACCCCACGGTCACGCAGCGTCCTTGCGATCTCCACCGAACTTTCACCGCCAAGGTTCACGTCCAGTATCGCCACATCGGGCAGGCGCGCCCGGATTGCGCTCAGCGCTTCATAGACCGAGGCTACGGTACGGACCTGCCCGATATTCATTTCCTCTATCGCCCCCTCGGCTTCCATCGCGATCAGGAACTGATCCTCCACCAGCAGAATGTCGGCATCAAGCACTGTGGTCTCCTTTCTCTGCGGCGCAATGGCGGGAATGGCCGTATCGGGTTCCGGCGGAGTGGCCGGGGCGGTCCGGACATGGCGGGCGGGCAGGTTTAGCGTGACCGACACGCCACCAGGTCCGTAGTCGACATCCGTCGTGCCCCCCAGTTCATGCGGGAAGCCGCGTTCGATCAGGACGGAACCGAAGCCGCGCCGCATCCGCGGAACCACCGCCGGGCCGCCGCTTTCACGCCAGTGGATGCACCATGCATCACGGGTCGCATCAAATGACCACATGATGTCCACCCGCCCGCGCGCGTGACTGAGTGCACCGTATTTGACGGCATTGGTGGCCATTTCATGCACCACCAGCGCCAGTACGGACAGCGCCTGACCGGTCAGCCAGATGCGCGGCCCGCTGCATGTGACGAAGCAACGCTCACGATACGGGGCAAGTTCCGCATCGAGCAGGGCATCAAGCAGGCCGCCGCCCTCGCTGCGCACCGCCTGATCATGGGCAAGACCCAGCGCGTGTATGCGCCCGCGCAGACGGCCCACATGCTCGGCAGGGGTACTGTCCGGCTCGATGGGCTGACTGACCAGCGACTGCACGACGGACAGGATATTCTTGACCCGGTGGTTCAGTTCCTCGTTCAGCATGCGCTGGCGCAGGTCGGCGGTGGCGCGCTCGCGTAGTTGCAGCTGGTGGTATGCGCCCATCACCTCAATCAGTGCGGAACGGACCAGCCCCGCAGCCTCCAGGTCATCACCCGACCATGGCAGGCATTCCTGCGTGACCTGCTGGGTCCATATCTCGAAACCGTTGCGCGGGCCGAAATACACGTCATCCGCTTCCCTGTGTGGCGGGGCGCCCGGGTCGGCGCTCCATTTCAGGGTCCGCACCACCTCGTTACGGAAGACCAGCAGATAGTCTCCCGGCTGGGATGAAATGGGGACGATCATCACCCCCGCCGCCTGCGCTGCGTAACGGGAGGCATCCGGTACCTGCGCGCAGAGCCTGGCCGTATGCCAGATCTGGGTACCCGCGCGGGTCCGGGCCAGTTCCAGCATGGCAGGCATGGCATCAACCGGGGGATGCGCGCCATGATAGGTCCATTGCCCGGCCACCCATAGTGCCGCGCCATCGCATTGCGTAAAGGTCAGCATGGCAGGCAGGTGCGCCATGAGATAGGCGGGCATGTCCGCCACGGGGGCCGCGCCTTTCAGGAAATTCTCGATCAGTGCATGGGTCTGGCGCGTCATGAGCAGCCGCTTGGTACGCAGCAGGTTGGTGATCTGGAGCGACAGGAATTCACCAAACATGCGCGCGATGATGCGTTCGCTCATGTTGAGCACGCGCGGGCCGTGATGATGAGCCGCGATCATGCCCCACAGCCGCCCGTCCACCATGAGCGATACGGACACGCACGCCCCGACACCCGCACCACGCAGATAGGTGCAGTGGGCCGCCGTGCCGCTGCGCAGGTGGGTATGCGACAGGTCGGCCGCCTCCATCCCGGCGGGAGAGACAAGGGGAACGGACCGGGCATCAACATCGCCAATCACGCGAATGAGATTGGTGCTGTACAGCCTGCGCAGGGGGTCGGGCATGCCCCCGGCCGGAAAGTGCTGGCCCAGGAAGCTTTCCAGCGTGGGGACATGGTATTCGGCTTCCACCCGGCCTGACCCGTCCTCGGCAAAGCGGTAGAGCATGACCCGGTCATAACGTAGCACGCCAGCCACCAGCCGGACCACGGTGCGGAACAGACGGTCGAAATCCGTTATCTCGCGGATGCGGTCGATCATGGTCCGAAGGTGTGAAAGATAGTCCCCGTCGCGGTCCATGCCGACGGCGGGTTCCCATTCCAGCATGATCTCGCGGCCTGCCGTATGGATCGCCACGTCATGGCAGCCCCCGCCCGGCAGCTTCTGGCCAAAGACCAGGGCAGGGCGACGATGGGCCTCCCCATGGGTGGCGAGGGCATTGCGGATGTTATGGGTCGCCTCGCGCCCGATAAGGTCGGACAGGCACTGGCCGGACTGCAGGTCCGGGCGACCAAGGTGGCCGGGTGCGTTGGCTGACCAGCGCACGACGTGCTCCAGTCGGGCATCACATGCCAGCAGCCAGCCATGTGGCTGGATTCCGCGATCAGGCATGCGGCGGCCCCGTCATCGTGCACACGGTACACCATGTGCGATATGCCCAAACTCGTGCCATGCAGGCTCCCACGCAGGCCGGTGGCGGGACAGGCACGCTACCGGCATTATGCCACCCGCGCATGCACGACCGCGCGGCTGGGCAGACCCGCCACCATACTCCGCCCGGGCGCGGGCGCACAGATCACTTTTATGTGCCGCATTCGGCCCGTGGTGGCGGGGCCTGCGGCCATCCGTTGCGTGGCCGCATACATGCGCATGAGATACATTATTTCCGGCATGCAGCCATACACGCTTTGTTAACGCCCATGGGTGCATGAAACATCATGCTGGCTGTCACTCATTACAGTGACCCGGAACACACTTGAATCAGGTGTCACATTTCAGCTTCCTCCCCCCGTTCGCTTTCAGCCAGCAGGAGACCAACAGTCAAATGCCCCGCGACATGATAGACGACATGCAGGTTACGGTCCTGCCCGCGCTGGAACAGACCATTCTTGGCGTTGTCCTGATTGATGAAAACAACACCGTCACCTTTTTCAACAAGGCGGCGGAAGGCCTGTGGCACTGCGTGCGCCAGGATGTGATCGGCCGCAACGTCAACATCCTCGTGCCACGCAACATCCGTTCCACGCATGATGACCTGATCCGCCACAACCGCGAGACCGGGATCAACAAGATCGTTGGCACCAGCCGCGAAGTGCTGGTCGAACGGTTTGATGGCACGACCTTCTGGGCCAATCTTTCGCTCTCGCGCATCGCGGTGGATGGCAAGATCGGCTACATGGCGCTGATCCGTGACATATCGCAGGAAGTGGATGACCGCGAGAAGATCCGCCTGCTTTCGCTGGTCGTGCGCGAGACGGATCGTGGCGTTGCCATTCTGGACCCGGAATTCCGCATCATCTATGTCAACCGCGCGTTCAGCGACATGTTCGGCTTCGGCCCGGAGCGGGTGACGGGGCACGGGCTTTCGGTCATCCTGGCAGGCGATACGACGGATATCGGCATTCTCAACCAGTTGCATGAAGGTGCGCGCAACGCACGCGGCTTCACGCTGGACATCCGTGCCCGCCATGCCAGCGGGCGTGATATCTGGGTCTCGGCCGCGATGAACCCGGTCTTCAACAATGAAGGCGACATCGAGAACATCGTGGTCGTGCTGACCGACATTACCGAACAGCACTTCCTTGACAGCCTGCAGCGCGACACGCTGGAGGCAATATCAAGCGATCTGGGCCTGCATGAGGTACTGGACTTCATCTGCCGCCGCATCGAGCACTACATTCCCGATGTCATGCCCGCCATCTATCTGGTGGAAAAGGATGACCGGCTGAAATGCAAGGGCCGTGCCAGCCTGCCGCTCTCGCTGGTCAAGCTGTACGACACGCTGCCCATCGGGCCGGAGGCCGCGTGTTCAGGCATTGCCGCCAGCACCGGTACCGTGGCCGAAAGTCCCGATATTGCCCATGACCCGCGCTGGCACCACCTGCGCGAACAGACGCTGCATAACGGCATCCGCGCCGCCCGCGCCACCCCCATCATACTGCGTGACAACCGGGTGGCGGGCGTGTTTACCTGCTATTCGCGCACTGACCTGCTACCCGACGCCGCCTGCCAGAAGGCCGTGGCCACCAGCCTGCACCTGTGCACGCTGGCCATAGAACGGCACGAGGCGAAGGAGCACATCAACCGCCTGTCGGATTTCGACCTGCTGACCAGCCTGCCCAACCGTCGTTGGCTGCGCCAGAACATGGCCCGCATCCTGCGCCGCGCCGTGCGGGGCAACATCATGCTGCTGACCGTGGGCGTGGACAACTTCAAGCATATCAATGACGTGTTCGGCCACACGGCGGGCGATGAGCTGATTACCCAGATCGGGGGCAAGCTGCGGGAGGCCATCTCGATCGATGACACGCTGGTGCGCAGCGGCGGCGACCAGTTCACCATCGTGACCAACGGCGAACAGCAGCATGCCTCCACCCTCAGTGCCGCCATCCTGCGCGGGCTGGCGGTGCCCACTCATATCGGCGATGTGCCGGTAAGCCTTTCGGCCAGTCTGGGCGTTGCCGTTCATCCCGAAAACGGCGAGGACGGCGACACCCTGCTCAAGAACGCCGAGACCGCCATGTTCCAGCCCAAGGCCAATGGCGGCGGGCACTGCTGCTTCTTCAGCCCACGCATGAACCAGCAGGCCAGTGACCGGCTGATCCTGGCGGCCGCCCTGCGTGATGCGATCGCCCATGACCGGCTGCGCCTGTTCTACCAGCCGCAGGTGCATGCGTGCAGCGGGCAGCTGTACGGGGTGGAAGCGCTTTCCCGCTGGATTGACCCGTCACTGGGCTTTGTCTCGCCCGCGCGCTTCATTGCCGTAGCAGAGGAGACGGGACAGATCGAGGCAATCGGCAAATGGTCGCTGCGGGCGGCATGCCGGCAGATGGCGCAATGGATACGCGACGGGGTGGAGGTGCCGGTGGTTTCGGTCAACCTTTCGCCGCTGCATTTCCGTGACGAGACCCTGCCCCAGTTCGTAAGCGAACTGCTGGCTGAAACCGCCATTCCGCCGCACAGCCTGACCATAGAGATTACCGAAAGCACCATGATTGACAATTACGACCGCACCATCCGCGTGGCCCAGCGCCTGCGTGAAATGGGGGTTGGCATGTCGATGGATGATTTCGGCACCGGCTTCTCCAGCCTGTCCAACCTTGCGGGTCTGCCGGTGAACGAGGTGAAGATCGACCGCAGCTTCATGACCGGGCTGGAAAGCATAGAAAAGGTGCGCGCCGTGGTGATGGCGGTGGTGCGCATTGGCCAGAGCCTGGGCATGACCGTGGTGGCCGAGGGGGTGGAGCACGAGGAACAGCGCCGCCTGCTGGCCGAAATGGATTGCGACGTGCTGCAGGGCTACATGTTCTCCAAGCCGCTTCCGGCGGAAGAACTGGCCGCCTGGTTCGCGGCATACCAGCCAAGCGGCATGACCGTATAACCGGCACGGGCCATCGGAGCATGGTACCGGCGCTGCGCATATTGCCCGGCCGGACCATGAACCGATGTGGATGATTGCCCGCCAGCAGGGGCCCGCCATCGGGGCAAGGCTGGTAGGGAAGTGCCGGCCGCGTTCAGGCCGTCTGCCCCGACCACGCACGGCATGCACAGGCGGATAACGGGGAAGAGGAAATCACGTTTACAGGCTGGTCCCTGCAGCATGCGCCCTTGTCATGGTCGCATGCCGGGCCGCATGGCATCGTGCCAACGCCAGCCTTTCCATTGCATCTACGGTATGGCGTTGCAGGCCATGGTGGTTTAACACGTTGGTCACGCATTCACCCGCCAGAACAGGGAACGCCGCTACGTGAACATTGATGGCCACCTCGTACTGCCTGACCGGGTCATGCCCGGCCGCATCATGTTCGACACAGCAATTGCCGATGTAAGACCCCTGGTGCACGTACCCGACCGCTACATACTGCCGGGCTTCATTGATGGCCACGTCCATGGCGGTGGCGGGGCGGATACCATGGACGGGGTGGACGCAATCCGCCACATGGCCATGTTCCACATGGCGCAGGGCACGACCACGCTCCTGCCCACCACCATGACCGCACCGTGGTCCGATATCATGGATGCGCTGCATTGTGTGGCTGATGTCATGCGCACCGGCATCCATGGCGGTCCCTCCATTCCCGGCGCACATCTGGAGGGGCCGTTCATCAACCCTCACAAGCTGGGGGCCCAGCCACCTTTCACGCAGGTACCCGGTCTTGCGCGTATGACTGCCGTGCTCCGCACGGGGGCTGTCAGGGTGGTTACGCTGGCGCCCGAGATCGAACATGCGGAAAGCGCCATCCAGGCCTTTGTTCAGGCAGGAATCCGGGTCAACATCGGCCATACACTGGCCGATCATGAGCAGACGGAACGGGCGATATGCCTGATATGCGGCCCTGGAGGCACGGCAGGCGGCACCCATCTGTTCAATGCCATGCCGCCCATTGCCGCACGCGCTCCCGGTCCCGCCACGGCGCTGATGTGTAACGACGTGACATATGCTGAAATGGTGTTCGATACCCATCATGTCCATCCCGCGCTGTTCCGTCTTGCCCATCGGGTCATGGGCAACCGCCTGGTGTTCGTGACGGATTCCATGCGTGCCACGGGGGCAGGCGAAGGGCCCAGCTCGCTGGGCGGGCAGGAGGTGATGGTGGCCGATGGCGTGGCGCGACTGGCCGATGGCACGCTGGCGGGCAGCGTACTGACACTGGACCAGGCACTGCGCAATGCCCTTCAGGCCGGTGCCTCGCTGCCGCAGGCCGCAGCTCTTGTCAGCACGCATGCCGCCAACTGGCTGGGTCTGCACGACCGCGGCGCGCTGCTGCCCGGGCGCCGGGCGGACATGGTGGTGCTTGGCCCCGACCTGATGGTGCAGGAGGTCTGGGTTGAAGGCCAGCGCCGCGCCTAGCGCCGGTCGACGTCCCGCCCGATGATGGCAGTGCAGCCGTGCAACAGGCAGCGGGAAGGGCTCCTATGCGCGCCGTCGCCTGCGCGCCATCACCACCAGTGCGGCGGCAAAGCCGGATGCGGCCCCCAGCCCCAGCGCCCAGCGCGGGCCGAAATGATTGGCCACCCAGCCCATGATCGGCGCACCCACCGGCGTGCCACCCATGACAACCGCCAGCCGGATGGCCATGACCCGCCCCCGCATTCCGGGTGCGGCTGCAAGCTGCATGAAGCTGTTGGTGCTGGTTGTAAGCGTAAGGCTGGCCATGCCCACCACGGCCAGTGCCGCGCCGAACGGCAGGTAACCCGGCGCGAGGGCTGCCATCAGGCAGCCTCCCCCGAAAAACAGCGCGCCCGTGCATACGGTACCGAGCGTGACCTTCTCGCGCCCCGCCGCCACCACGGCCCCCGCCATGGTACCCGTGGCCATGATGGCGGTCAGCAGCCCGTAACCACCCGCACCAACATGGAACACGCCGACCGCCATGGTGGAAATGAAGATGGGGAAGTTCAGCCCGAACATGCCGATCAGCAGCAACACCAGCACGATGGTCCGCAGGTCATGCTGCGTCCATACATAGCGGAACCCGGCCATGATCTCACGCCCGCCGCCCTTCGCCCGCACGGGCACCACCCGGTCACGCAGCATGGCCAGAGAGGCCAGCACGGCAATGAATGACAGTCCGTTGAGCACGAATGCCCACCCCGTGCCAATGGCGGCAATGCATGCCCCCGCCGCCACCGGACCCAGCATGCGCCCGGCGTTGAAAGACACGGAATTGAGTGCCACCGCGTTGGGCAGGTCGGCTTCAGGCACAAGTTCGGATACAAAGGTCTGCCGCACCGGCCCGTCAAATGCGGCGACGGAGCCAAAGGTGAAGGCGAACAGGTAGACTTCCCACATCCGCGCGGCCCCACTTATGGTCAGCGCGCCCAGCCCCAGCGCCAGTACGCCCATCAGGCCCTGTGTGAGCATAAGCAGCGCGCGGCGGTCAAAGCGGTCGGCGGCGTGGCCGGTCCATGGCAGCAGCACAAGCTGCGGCGCCATCTGGAATGCCATGGTCATGCCCATGGCCGTTGCGTCATGCGCGGTAAGCTGGGTCAGGACCAGCCAGTCCTGCGCGGTGCGCTGCATCCATGTACCAATATTGGATACAACCGCGCCCGTCGCCCAGATCGCGTAATTGCGCTGGCGCAGCGAGCGGACAACCCGCGCACCATAGGGAAAGGACAGGGGCAAGACCGGTCAGCCCCACAGTGGCGGCAGATGGGCCAGAATGCCGGTGCTCGAACCCGTCTGGCCTGTTACGGGGAAAATGCGGGTCATCGCATTTTTGTGCGATACCGCGTCCATATCGGTCATGGCATTGGTGGCGAAGGTCGTGCCGAAGCCCAGTTCGTAATCCTGCCGGCGTGTGGCCTCCACTCCCATACTGGTGGAAATGCCTCCCGGGACAAGTTGCGTGCCCTGCCGCGCGCGCAGCTGTCCCTCCAGCGTGGTATCGGTAAATGCATCAGGGGTCCGTTTGGCAACACGATGGTCACCCGACCGGGGGGCATGGGCGGGATCGGTTTCCGCCCGGTCCGGCGGCAGGTCACGCAGAGGGAAACCTTTCTCCATCCGTCCGGGCGGCTTTCCCGGCACAACCGGCAGCCCATGGGCACGGAAGGCCGTAACCAGCGGGGCGGCATGGGTCTGCACATCTTCCACCCGCACGGGCTCACGGGCGCTGCCAAAGGCGGTAATGCCCTTCTGCAGGTCAACAAGGACCAGGGCAGTACGGGATTCGAGGGCAGTGATGGGCATGAGGACTCCGGTTTCAGTGCGGGATCGGTTCCAGTTCCGTGCTGGCAGGGGTGTGGCTCCCGCTTTTGGGCGACCACAGGGCGATGACATGAGCCAGACAGCCCACACGCGCCCGTTGCAACCACATGGTCATGAAATGCCCAAAGGAAGACCCGCCATCTGTCCGGCGCCTGAACCAACTGGTGGCGCCCACCGGGGAAAAGACGGGCGGGAAGGAGAACTGCCTGCCATGGACGCAGCCTTTGTGGACCATCGGAGGAACACCTGTAAAGGTTGCCTTGGTATCAGGCCACCCGTCAAGCCTGGCCATGTATTTGTACTGGCCCGGACGCGCGAGGCAGCCTAAACAGGTTGCCCAACTCTTTGCACGGATCCAAGGAAACCACCTGGCCCCATGGCCCCCGAACCCGTCCATTACCCCTGTCCGGCTGCCTTATGTCCCGCACGGTCCTGACCCCCTGCCAGGAGCGTGCACTGGCGGAAATACTGGCCGCACGCAGCACCTGCGCAACACATCTGCTGACCGGCTATGCGGGCACGGGCAAGACCACGCTCATGCAGCAGGTCGCCCGCGCCTTGCGCAGGCAGGGGGCAGAAGTGGTGTTTACCGCCGCCACCCACAAGGCCACGGCGGTGCTCAAGGCGCGGGTGGGCAACCTGGCGCCATGCCGCACCATTCATAACGTGCTCTCGCTCCAGCCCTCGGCGCAGGAGGGGCGCGAGGTGCTCCAGCGTGCCGATCGGCCCGAGCCGATCACGGCGGATGTCATCATCATAGATGAATGCAGCATGGTTGGCGCGGGCCTCATGCGCTGGGTGCGCGAACTGGTGCCCGACCGTTTCGTACTGTTCGTGGGCGACCCGGCGCAGCTTCCGCCGGTGGGCGAGACGATCAGCCCGTCCTTTGCCATCCGATCCGCCTCGCATCTGGAAACCGTGGTACGGCAGGCGGCGGGAAACCCGCTTGTCGCGGCGGCGACCAGCATACGCGAAAGCCAGGGTGGCCCGATGGACTGGTCATGGTGTCGCGCCAGCCATCATGATGGCGCGGGGCTGTTCGTACCGCGCACGCCCGATGCGTGGATGCAGCGTGCCTTCACATCCGATGAATTCCGCGCCAGCAGCGATGCGTTCCGCTATCTGTGCTGGACCAATGCGCGGGTGGAGGCGGTCAACCGCACCGTGCGGCGCTGGGTGCATGGTGGCGACACGCCCACGCCCTTCATGCCAGGTGAGCGCGTGATCACCCGCGTCCCGGTACTGGATGTGGAAGGCCGCCGCGTAATGGTGGCCACCAATGAGGAAGCGGAAATAGCCGACATCCGTCCATCCGTCCTGCGCCATGCCTTTCCGGCTACATCAAAGGTAGCGGGGTGGACCACGGAACTGCCGGTTTATGACGTTGTGCTGCGTACTCTGGCGGGTGATGAGACACCCGTGCCCATCCTGCGCCCCGGCGCCGACATGGCTGCCATCGAGCGCCGCCTGAAAAACGAGGCCGCGAGCGAACGTGCGCGCTGGCAGCACCGCTTCGTGTTTCGTCGCGGCATCGGCCAGCTGCAGGCCGTCTATGCCATGACAGTGCATACCGCGCAGGGCAGCACTTTCGGGCGCGTATTCGTGGATGTGGGGGACATTGCGCGGCGAGCCGCCAGCAACGTGCTGGAAGCCCAGCAGCTGCTGTACGTGGCTGCAACCCGCCCTGCCACCGCCATGATCCTGACCGGCCTCCATACGGACGGGCAGGGCAGGGGACGGGAATAGGAAGCAGCTGCACGCCATGACAGGAAACCTGCTGCGTCGTAGCACCACGGATCGGGCATGCAGGAAAGGACTTTCCGGCCCGGGTGGGTCCTATCATACTGAGCATAAAGCCGTATTTACGATTTTGTGTTCTCCCTCAATTCCATGAAGCTTTCATGAAATCTTAAACTGTTTGTCCGATATTTACGGCTCATGGTCAGTAACTGAAGTCGGTATGAATGCCCCGCTTTCCGTATCGCATGCGACCCCGAAGGCCGGATGCACAGCAAATTCGGTCCAGTAACGGAAAGATGGTTTTTCAAATCCGGAAGCCCATTACTGTACAATACTGAACCATGAAGGCCTGTATGCTGACCACGCGGGCATACGGCGCCGCCCCTGTCGTGCCACGGGCACACAAACGGGGGCAGACAGGCTGCCCCGGGCCCATGGGTCCGGTGGTAACAGGCGAGGCAACGCAACGGACACGCAGGCCGGACAGGGCACACACCCATCCGGCGCGGAGGAGACGAAACAGGACGGCCCCGAACCGAACAAGCGCTGCAGACCGCGCGGGCCGGCCCCGATTTATGTCAATGCGCCGTGCTGCGGAATGTGGAAAATATTCACGCCTGGCCGCCGCGCGGAAATACTTCCGGGAAAACAGCAGTTATTGTTTCTTTTCCGGAATCACATGCGTCTGACAGACTTCCTGGCTGCCGTGGCCGTAAGGCCGGGTGCCCTGCGTGCCGTTTATAATTAAAAGAAAGAATAAAGTATGCGTAAAATATAACAATACGGCGTACTTATGCTGCATATATTTTACAAATTAACTTATGGCAAAAATGTGTCATGAGTAGCAAACGGTCGCAATCCTGTTGGAAGCCAGAAATAAATTAATGTCTTTCTCGCAACTTCCCATTCCTACCGATGGACTGAAACGCAGTTTCTCGGAACGTCAGGAATTCATGACGGAAGATACACCCGCCAACGTGCATTTTCACGTTGTCAGCGGCGGTGCGCGCCTTTTCAAATCCCTGCCCGACGGGCGGCGGCAGATCATCGGTTTTGCCCATAAGGGTGATGTGCTGCCTGCCTATCCCTGTAACCGTTACCCCTATAGCGCCGAGGCCATGCGTGGCGTGCAGGTTACCTGCGTGCCCGCCTCGGTGCTGCACCATCTGCATGACACGTCGCCCGGTGCCTGCGCTGCATCGCTAAGGAGCGCACGCGACCTGCTGGTCGGCATGCATACCCGCCTGCTCATGCTGGGGCGGCAGACCGCACGTGAACGCCTGGCCGCTTTCCTGATCGGGCAGGGCACGCGCATGGGCACGACCGAGCTCTGGCCCGTCGATCCCGCCCTTTCACGTGCCGACATAGCCGATTTCCTTGGTCTGACAACCGAAACCGTAAGCCGTCTGCTCAGCACCTTCCACCGCGAGAAGCTCATTTCCCGTGAGCGCCGCGCCATCCACATTCTCGACCCGGACCGCCTGCGCGCGATCGTAGCCACCCCGGAATGATACCCAGGAAAGACACGACCCAGATGCCCCAGATCACAGCGCTCACGACCGAAATCCTGCTGCCTGCCCTTGAGCAGGCGATCGACGCCACCGTCATCATCGGGCAGGATAACGAGATCATATTCTACAATCAGGCCGCCGAGGCCCTGTGGGGTATTCCGCGCGAGGAAGTGCTGGGACGCAACGTGGACTGCCTGGTGCCGACCCGTCTGCGCCACGAGCATGACCGCTATATCGACCGCAACCGCGAGAGCGGCCACAACCGAATTGTCGGTACATCGCGTGAAGTGGAGTTCACCCGCGCGGATGGGGAGTACATATGTGGCGTGCTTTCCCTGTCCAAGGTGCAGATCGGGGAAGGGAGCAAGCGGCAGATCTACTACATGGGCGTGATGAAGAACGTCACGGAGGAAAGCCAGCGCCGCAAGATACTGATCCTGCAGAATGACGTGCTGCAGGCACTGGCCAGCGACATGCTGATCCAGGATATCGGCGAACTGATCTGCCGCAAGGTCGAAGCCTTCGTGCCCAATGCGGTCGCCGCCCTGCTGGTGCTGGATGATTCCCAGCCCTGGCGCGTGATCTGCACGCCAGCCCTGCCGCCGCGCATCCGCCATGCGCTGGAAACTACCGTACCCTCCCCATCCGATGTGGAGAAGCTGCAGGCCAATCCGTCCTATACCGGGCGGCTTGTGTGGGACAATTACCAGTCCATGTGCCGCTCGCTGGGGTTGCAGTCGTGCTATGCGGCGCCCTTACTGGCGGGTGACGGGCGGGTGACGGGCATTTTTTCCCTGTACCTGCGGGAGAACAACCAGTTGGGCGCCTGGCCCCAGCGGCTTGTCGGTGCGTGCCTGCCATTCTGCGCGCTGGCGCTGGAGCAGCATGCAACCAAAACCCATATGAGCCAGTTGGCCCGCTTTGATTCGCTTACCGGCCTGCTCAACCGTGGTGCGCTGCACCGTGTGATGGAAGACATGATTGCCCAGCCCGGCAACCAGACGCTGGCGATCTTCATGCTTGATATCGACCGCTTCCGCGATATCAATGACGCGCTTGGCCATGTCTATGCCGACCAGTTCCTGGTCGAGATTGCTGCCCGTATCCGCTCGATTGCCAAGGAGGATTATGTTCTCAGCCGCTCGGGTGGTGATGAATTCGTGATGGTGGTGCCCGATTGCGAAGGCGCGCGTATCGAGGAAATCGCGCGCAGCCTGCTTGAGACCATCGGCCACCCGCTCCAGATCGGGCAGAACACGCTTTCAATCTCGTGCAGCATCGGCATCAGCACGTTCCCCGCCAACGGGCCGGACAGTGAATCGCTGCTGAGCTACGCCGACACGGCCATGCGCCAGGCCAAGGAAGACGGGCGCGGCACATTCCGCTTCGCCAATCTGGAAAAGAACCAGGTGGCGCAGGACCGGCTGGTGCTGGGTTCGGCACTGCGTGATTCACTGGCACAGGGCATGCTGCAGTTGCACTACCAGCCGCAGGTCCGCACCTATACGCTGGAACTGAGCGGGGTGGAGGCACTGTCGCGCTGGCACCATCCCACGCTGGGCAACATCTATCCCTCGCGCTTCATTGCCGTGGCGGAAGAAACCGGGCAGATCGAGGCCATCGGCCGCTGGTCGCTGCTTGAAGCGTGTCGCCAGATCGTGAAATGGGATAGCGAGGGGGTATACGTGCCTACCGTGGCCGTCAACCTCTCCGCCGTGCATTTCCGCAACCGCGCGCTGCCCGAGCATATCGCGGCCCTGCTCAAGGACCACGATCTCAAGCCCGCGCGCCTTACGGTGGAAATCACCGAAAGCGTGATGATGGACAACAGCCGCGATACCGAGGAAGTGCTCCAGTCCATCCGCAACCTGGGCTGCGGGCTGTCGATGGATGATTTCGGCACCGGCTATTCCTCACTTTCGCGCCTCACGCGGCTGCCACTGACCGAGATCAAGATCGACCGCAGCTTCATCAACGACTTTGAATACGACACCAATGCCCAGGCCGTGACGATGGCCGTGATCGGCATCGGATCGCGTCTGGGCATGACCGTGGTGACCGAAGGCGTCGAGACCGAGCAGCAGCGTGACCTGCTGGAAAAACTGAACTGTGACGTGATGCAGGGCTACCTGTTCGCCAAGCCACTGGCGCCCCATGATCTGGAAGAATGGGTCCGTCGTGGCGGTGCACCCACCGTGATCCGTCAGATCGAGGCCGCACGGGGTGGCAAGGCCGCTCCCACCGCTGCGGCACCCAAGGCTGCTCCGGCACCCCAGACTGCCCCGGCGTCCGGGGAACCGGCTGCGGAAACCGGAAAAAAAGATGCGTCGACCGCCGCAGTGGCATCTGCAACCCCCAGCAAATCCTGACCCTTCAAGGCGACAGAGGGAGCCATAAGCCATGTCACTCAAACACGATGACCGCCTGCGCGCTCTAACCCACAAGGATTCCGATTTCTGGGCCGATGTGGTGGATAATGTGCTGATTGTGGCCATTACCGACGTGCGCGGCGTGATCACCTACGTGAACGACCGCTTTTGCGAAATCAGCCGCTACCCGCGTGAGGAACTGCTGGGGTCCACGCACCGGATCGTTAATTCCGGATATCATGACGCAAGCTTCTTCCGGCAGATGTACCGCACCATCCGCATGGGTGAGGTCTGGCGCGGCAATATCTGCAATCGCGCCAAGGACGGAACGCTGTACTGGGTTGCGACCACCATCATGCCCAAGCACAATTCGCTTGGCGCCATCGAGGGGTATGTGGCAACGCGCTTCGAAATAACGGAGCTCATGAACACCCGCGACCGCCTCAAGTCCCTTGCCGCGACCGATCCGTTGACAGGGCTGTTCAACCGCGGCGGCTTCAACAACGTGCTGCAGACGGCGGTGGAGCAGAAAGCGCAGAACATCACCCGTGAAATCATGCTGGTGATGTTCGATCTGGATGGATTCAAGCAGATCAATGACATCCACGGTCACCATGCGGGGGACGTGGTGCTCAAGGTGATTTCCAGCCGGCTGATGTCGCTTGTCAGCCCCGAAGACGCGGTATGCCGTCTGGGTGGAGACGAGTTCGCGCTGATCCTGAACCATACCCTGTCCAAAAAACCGCTACAGACCATACTTGACCAGCTTCTGGCCGAACTCGAGGCCCCGATCGAGGTCGGGAACACCATGGTCAACGTGTCCGGCAGCATAGGGGTCAGTCCTGTCGCAAGCCAGGAAAGTGCGGAATCACTGCAGAAAAACGCGGATATCGCGCTTTATGCCGCCAAGCGGGCGGGTGGCCACCAGGCGCGGATGTTTGATATCGCCCTGCACCAGCACGCACTGGAGCGCGCCCAGATCCTGACCGATGCCCGCACAGGGGTGGAAAAGGATCAGTTTGAACTTTATTACCAGCCGATCCTCAACCTTGCCACGGGCAAATGTGACCAGATCGAAGCGCTGCTGCGCTGGCATCACCCGCAGCGTGGGTTGCTGGCGGCGGAAAGCTTCCACGATGTGTTTCTTGATGCGGCGCTGGCCCAGGCCATGAGCCCCCGGCTGGTCAAGGCGTTCCAGAACGACATGCGGCTGTGGAACACCACGCTGGATACGTATCCCAACCTGACCATCAATCTTTCCCGGCTGGACCTGCTCAATATCGGATTCCAGAATGATCTGGAAGCGGAGATCCGGCGACAGGGGAGCAAGGCGTCGGATTACGTGCTGGAAGTATCCGAAAGCGTGCTGGCGGGACGCCGGTCGGACCGCGTGCTGCTACGCCTTCAGGAACTTGCGGCCATGGGTTTTCAGCTTACGCTGGATGATTTCGGTCTGGCGACGCTGCCGATTTCCGCCCTGCGTGAAATCCGTTTCACACAGGCGAAGATTTCGCGTCGGCTGGTTGGCGCGATCGAGCATGACATGCAGGCACGTAATGTGATTGCCCATCTGTGCGGTCTTGCCCATGCCTTCGGGCTGAGTGTGACCGTAAGCGGGGTCGAGACCAAGGGGCAGATGGACGTCCTGCGCACGATCGGGGTGGACCGGATTCAGGGCTTTTATATTTCACCGCCCATTTCTGCTGCGAATCTTGTGCTGGCGGAGCATATCTTTGCGCCAGATCATACCGAAATCACGTTACAGGCCTCATGAGGGGCCATGCGCCTTACACTCTATACCGATTATTCCATTCGCGCCCTGATTTACCTGGGACAGAACCCGGGCCGGCGGGTCGCGATCCAGGAAATTGCGGATACGCATCAGGTGTCACAAAATCACCTGGTGAAGGTTATCAATCGCCTGTCGGCCAACGGCGTGATTCTGGCGCGTCGTGGCCGTAACGGGGGTGTACAACTGGCTGTTGCGCCGCAGCAGATCATTATCGGTGATATCGTAAGACTGATGGAGTCAGACCTGTCGGCCATCGCGTCCTGTGTGCCAGGAGGTGGCCAGGCCTGCATACTGGCCGATGCCTGCCGGCTGCGGAAACTGTTTTCCAAGTCCATGGGCGCCTTCATGGCGGTGCTGGATCGCGTTACCTTACTTGATATATTGCATGACCATAAAAAAACATGATCACGCATTCCGGGTAACGTGACAGAAAAAGCCGGAATAATAATTCTGGCTTTTTTTTTTGTTGATTCCCTATATTCCGATTTTAAATGAATAATATGCTCAAAAATTAGGCAATAAATATACTATATGAAATAAATATGTTGCTACAGCGTCTAAATTCCTGTCATACTATCTATAAAATTCCTATCTTATGCTTTTTCTGTCTCGAGACCCTAATAGCAGGAACCCGATGCCCTTGATTCAACAGTACAGACCTCTGTTTGCAGCCGTCATGTCGGCGGTTGCAATGAATGGACACGGTACGGAGGCTACCAACAAGCCATCATGCGCCTGACCCTTCATACAGATTATGCCATCCGTGTTCTGGTCTATCTGGCGCGTAACCCCGAAAGAAGGGTGTCCGTACACGAAATTTCGGGTAGCCACGGTATTTCCCACAACCATCTGGTCAAGGTGGTCAATCGCCTGTCCAACAGCGGTGTGATACATGCACGCAGGGGCCGGTCGGGTGGATTGCAGTTACCGCGCCAGCCAAATGAAATCATTATTGGCGATATCGTACGCCTGATGGAAACGGACATGGATTCCGTTGTGATGTGCCAGCCCGAAAATGGCCAGCACTGCCTGCTGGCTGATATCTGTCGGCTGCGTCACCTGCTGGCACGATCGATGCATGCGTTTTTGCAGGTGCTGGACGAGACAACATTGCACGACATCCTGCCTGAGCATAAAGTCTAGCCCTAATGGCGTTGAACGGGGAAACCGTACGCCCATGTCTGTATACGCACATATACAGACATGGGCGTACGGTTCAGACCCGCAATGGCCATGCGCTGTAATTCTGGCACAACGGTGACCCACGATGACATAGCATAATGAAATCGGGCTTCTGCCGGTCCATGCCGGACATCCCGCATCTGCCTGCATGGCAGGGCGATGGAAACAATATTTTCCCCACGCGCGGCCCGGTTTCACTACCAATGCAGGCGCAATGATTACCATGCCCTATTCTTGGGCAATGCCCGGAATGTCCCGGCTATCCAGCCATGCCGGTCCAAGGTGTCATGTGTGTTCAGCCGCAGTCTTCCCGGACCTATAGCGTGGACAGACAGGCTGGAGCACCCTTCATCATATTGCATAAACGAAACGGTTTCCACATCATGCATCTGATGTAAAAATTAATGTTTTAATGTGCATCAATTGCAGATCTGGCGACTGAATGCGGAATGCTTCATGCTATTTTTTGGCGGAATACTGATGACGGCGTAACAATACTCATAAAGTCGTTACCGATCTCACGGTTTCGTTTTTTCACGTTTAGAGCCCGATCCGAAAGTTTTTGAACAATACCAGCCTGTTGTGATTCATCCGTCTTTGCAGAGAGATGGAGTGAATGGTGACATGGACTGGTATTGCCCGGCGCGAGTATAGCCGGGAAAGATTGCGATATCCATCGGACATGACGGACGGGGAGTGGACTTTGATCATGCCATTTGTGCCCCCGGCGAAACGGGGCGGTCGTCCGCGCACGACGGATATGCGCGAGGTGGTCAATGCGATGCTCTACATAGCCTCGGCCGGGTGTGCGTGGCGTCTGCTGCCGAAATGCTTTCCGCCGGTCTCGACCATCAGGCGCTATTTTTACGCCTGGCGTGATGCCGGAGTGTTCGAGGTCATGAATACGGTGCTGGTCATGAGCCTGCGCGAGATCGAGGGACGTGACGCCTCTCCGAGCGCGGGCGTGATTGACAGCCAGTCGGTGAAAACCACGGAAAGCGGCGGGATTTCGGGCTATGACGCGGGGAAGAAGGTCAAGGGCCGCAAGCGCCATATCGTGACGGATACCTGCGGCTTCCTGATCTTTCTCCTCGTTCATGCCGCTGATATCCAGGACCGTGATGGGGCCGTTGATGTTCTGGCAGCGATACGCAGGCGCTTTCCCTGGCTGCGCCACATCTTCGCTGATGGCGGCTATGCTGGCGACAAATTGCGATCCGCGCTCGCCTCCATGGGAAAATGGACCCTCGAAATCATCAGGCGGTCCGATACGGTGAAGGGTTTTCAGATCCTGCCGCGTCGCTGGGTGGTGGAACGGACATTCGCATGGCTGGGACGATGCAGGCGGCTCGCCAAAGATTGGGAACAATCCATTGCTTCCTCAACCGCATGGACATTGATCGCCTCAATCCGAATGCTCACACGACGGACAGCAAGGCATTGTCAGGGTTGAAAAACTTTCGGATCGGGCTCTTAGTGGGGGCGGGACTAGCCTCCGCAACATGATACTGGAGGAACATCCATCATGTCTGCTTTCGTAACGCCACAGACCCCCGCCGGATGGGCGACACTGGGTCTTGCGGTCATTGTCATCCTGCTGGGTCTGCCCCTGTTGTACATGGGTGCGGAACTCGCTTTTATTGGCGGGTCCTGGTACTACGTCATTGTCGGTCTTGCCGTAACGGCGGCGGGCATTCTCATGGCCATGGGCCGGGTGGCGGGTGGTCTGCTCTACCTTGCCGCAGTGGCCTTTACCTGGCTGTGGGCACTGTGGGAAGTGGGCTTTGACGGCTGGGGCCTGCTGCCCCGCGTGTTCGGTCCCACCCTGCTGGCCATTGGCGTGGCGCTGTGCCTGCCCGTTCTCCGGCGCGCGGAAGCCGCGCGTTCAACCCTTGTGCGGAAGGTCGCGTAATGTCCCGGACTCCGATGCTACGCAGCCTGCTGCTGGGTGCAACAATAATCACCAGTCTTTCCTGTGCCGCGGCTTACGCCCAGGTTCCACCTGCCGACCAGCCACCCGGGAATGGCAATGCAACCGTGCCACCCAGCCAGCCCACGCCGCCGACTGATGCATTTTCGGCACCGTCCCCCAATGCCCCGCAGGCGCCGGGTGTCAATGCCGCCAACATCCCTGACGGGCCGCCTGCCGAACCCAGCGAGGCCACGCCCATGGTCGAGCAGGTCGTGACCAACCCCGCCCATGATGACTGGCCCGGCTATGCGCGTGATGACAGGGCTACGCGCTACTCCCCGCTGGACCAGATCACACCGGCCAATATCAGCCACCTCAAGCGTGCGTTCATCTATCACACCGGCAGCAAGCCGGGGCCGGGGCAGGTGAACAAGTGGGCGGCCGAAACCACGCCCATCAAGGTTGGCGACGGGATGTACATGTGTTCCGCGCTGAATGACATGATGCGCATCGACCCCGCCACGGGCAAGGAAATCTGGCACTTCCACGCCAACGAGAAATACGAGAGCATTCCCTATACGGCGGCGTGCAAGGCAGTTGTGTATTACACGTCCTCCACCGTGCCCGAAGGCGAGCACTGCCACCACCGCATCCTTGAGGCCACGCTTGATGAACGTCTGATCGAGGTGGACAGCGAGGACGGCAAGGTGTGCGAGGGCTTTGGCTGGCACGGCATGGTCAACCTGATGAAGGGGATGGGTGAGTCCGTGCCCGGTTTCGTGGCCGAGACCGCGCCGCCGCCAATCGTCAATGGTGCCATCATCACCAACCAGGAAATCCTCGATGGCCAGCGCCGCTGGGCACCGTCGGGCGTGATCCGTGGTTATGATGCCGAAACCGGGCGCTTCCTGTGGGCATGGGACGTCAACCGCCCGCATGAACATGGCGAGCCAAAGGAAGGCGAGCATTACAGCCGTGGCACCCCCAATTCCTGGGCCGCGATGATTGGTGACAATGCACTGGGGCTGGTTTACGTGCCCACCGGCAACTCCGCCGCCGATTATTACAGCGCGATGCGTTCACCGGAAGAAAACAAGGTCTCCTCCGCCGTTGTCGCCATCGACGTTAAAACGGGCGAGCCGCGCTGGGTGTTCCAGACCGTGCACAAGGATGTGTGGGACTACGACATCGGTTCCCAGCCCACGCTGATGGACTTCACCAAGCCTGATGGCAGCAGTGTTCCGGCACTGATCATGCCCACCAAGCGTGGCCAGACCTTCGTTCTCGACCGCCGCACGGGTGAGCCGGTGCTGCCGGTGGAAGAACGGCCCGCGCCCTCGCCGGGCATGGTGCCGGGCGATACACGCTCGCCCACGCAGCCGTGGTCGGTTGGCATGCCGCGACTGGGTTTTGCCCCGCTCAAGGAATCCGACATGTGGGGTATGTCCCCCATCGATCAGCTGTACTGCCGTCTGAAATACCGTCGCGCACATTACGTGGGTGAGTTCACGCCGCCGAGCATCGACAAGCCCTGGCTGGAATATCCCGGCTATAACGGCGGGTCCGACTGGGGCAGCGTTGCCTATGATGAAAAGACCGGCATCCTGATCGCCAACTGGAACAATACGCCGATGTATGACCAGCTGGTCAGCCGCAAGAAGGCCGACACGCTGGGCCTGATGCCGGTGGACGACCCCAACTACAAGCCCGGCGGCGGCGGTGCCGAGGGTGCAGGCGCCATGGCCGAGACGCCATATGGCATCGTGGTCTCGCCATTCTGGGATGAATATACGGGCATGATGTGCAACCGCCCGCCCTATGGCATGATCACCGCCATCGACATGCATACGCAGAAAGTGCTGTGGCAGCATCCGCTGGGCAGTGCGCGCGCCAACGGTCCGTTCGGCCTGCCGACACACCTGCCGCTGACCATTGGCACGCCCAACAATGGCGGCCCGGTCATTACGGCCGGTGGTCTGATCTTTGTTGCGGCCACGACCGACAACATGATCCATGCCTTCGATATCCATACCGGCAAGGAAGTGTGGAACGACGTGCTGCCCGGTGGCGGCCAGGCCACGCCCATGACGTATGAGTACAAGGGCAAGCAGTATGTCGCCATCATGGCCGGTGGCCACCACTTCATGATGACCCCGGTGACGGATGACCTTGTGGTCTATGCGCTGGATAACGTGAACTGATCCGATCCCCCTGCGGGATTAGGGAACCGGGGCCGTATCATGCGGCCCCGGTTTTTTTGTGCGTATGAAAAACGTATAAAAGTTTTTGGATGCCGCCTTTTTTCAAAAAGGCGGCGTTCTCTGAAGCTTTTTGGAAAAAGCTTCACCAAAAACTTTTATTCTTTTTATTATGGATTATTACATGGCCATTACTCCCGCACCTGACCCCACCCGCCCGCGCTGCGCCTGGGCGCAGGCGGATGCGATGATGATGGCCTATCATGATTATGAATGGGGCCAGCCCGTGCATGACAGCCGATTACTGTGGGAAATGCTGGTGCTGGAAAGCTTTCAGGCCGGGTTGTCATGGCGCACGGTGCTGCGGCGGCGCGAAGGGCTGCGCGCCGCCTTTGCCGGTTTTGACCCCGACCGCGTGGCCCGTTTTGATGAAACCGATGAAGCCCGCCTGATGGCCGACCCGCGTATCATCCGTGCCCGCGCCAAGATCCGCGCCACCATAGGCAATGCCCGCGCCTATGTGACCATGCGCGACGGGGGCGAGGACTTTGCCACCTTTGCCTGGGACATGGTGCCGGATGCGCCGGTGCGCAACCTGTCGGGGCGCGTGCTAGCATCTTCGGCCCTGTCCGCTGTCATGGCGGCAGCCCTGCGCGCACGGGGGTTCCGGTTTGTGGGGCCAGTCATTGCCTATGCATGGATGCAGGCGGCAGGCATGGTGCATGACCATGAACCGGGCTGTTTCTGCCATCCTTCCAGCTGAAGCCGGACCATGCCGCGGTAAGGGAAAGGTCGCATGGCTTCATATGCATTGAGGCATAAAGGCCTGATCATGATGATCTGAATGAAATTCGAACGGTACGGAAAATATTGTCCTGACCGAAAAAACCATGTGCGCGTCACTCTGGATGGTAGCCCCACGAAAAAAAAGCCCGCCGCCCGACGGGTGGAACCCCGTGCGGACAGACAGGCCAGGTCTGATCCATGATGACCGTTTACATACCCGGGTGGGGCTGGGGTTACGCCCTACTGAACCTGTTGCGCGGACCTGCTTGCCTGCGCGGTCACGGCCCGATGCCGTATGGCCATGGGCAGCATTTCACGCAGGATGTTCATTGCAGCGGGTTCCGACAGTCCGGTCTGGGTGGAAAACCGCTCGATCTCCGCGGGCCTGAACAGCGCATGGATCGTGCTTTCATCGGTGGGCGGGTTCTGGTCGTGCTCCTGCCACGCGCGTATGACGGGAAGCATGCCGGCATCTTCAGCACGGTTTTCAAGCATGCTAGGATGCTCGGGGGCGGGCAGGGGGCCAAGTATGTCATTCAGGACCGACAGCGCGCCGGAACGGTCACCCTGTGCACCGGTCAGGAAATCACCGATACGGGTGGTGATGTGGGCTATATTACGCGAAATGGCCATGTCGAGCCTCCTGTAACAATAGCGGAATATGTGATGACGACGGAACACGATCCCGGGGCTTTATGACCCGCATGGTGTTCCGGCATGCGGGCGGGTGGCAGCGGTCCAACGCGGCCTGCTGCCTGCCGGTTTACCACCCTCTGCCGATGTCTGAACACATTGTCGTGACGGTGCGCACAGGCCCGGTATGCTGTCGATGGCCTGCTTCCGTACGGTCTACCGGGGTACGGAGCCCTGTCCCGTGGGGGTGCGGGCAGGGGATGTGGCGCTGGCGGTACGATCAGGAGTGTGGTCGGTGCTGGCCGCCGTTTTCTCGGCAGAGCAGGAAATGCAGGCATCTTCCCCGATCTTGCCGCTACATGCGGAAAGGGACAGTGCAATACCTGCGGACAGCGCAAGAACAGCGAGGCGGATATGTACGGGCAGGATGACTGCAGGCTGGCGGGGCATGAACAGGGGCGGCACGTCTTCCTCCATCTGATATGCCCACGAAACGGGCAGCCTGGGGCCGGGTTGCATTTCGCGTCAGACGCAAGATCGCGACATCCCGGCAATCCGCCGCAATCCGGGCTCTCTGGCCTAGGTGCACCAGTGCACGCCACCATTGTGCATAACAGGCACAGCACGTAAAGGCGCCATGCGGACAGGATGGAACGGCGGTCATACCCGCTATATTCCGGTTACCTGTCCCGCCAGCATGAACAGGGAGACGTCACCGCATTGTACCGACATCCGCATGGTGACGCGGCACGATAAGCCATCCCGCCACATGGCTGCCCGGTGGCAGGCGGCATGTGCCGACACGGCCATTGTCGCTTACCTGCCACGCCCCGCCGCGTCGGGCGCAATCCTGCCGTGGTGGCAGGTCGCGGGCCATCAGGGTATCCGTGCAGCCGCCAAGGACTGGCGACATGAGCACAAACACCATCACCCATGGCCTGCAGGTCCGGTCACGGGTCATGGTGCGTTACGGGGTGGGCGCGGAATGGCTGCTGCGGAACAGCGACCATTCCTCCACCACCGTACCGTCAGGCAGGTGGCACCAGCCGGTCACGCCCTGTTCCGTGCGGCGCATCTCTAGCGTACCGCCGCGCTGCTGGCAGTAAACCGATGCAGGATTGGCCATGCCGATGCGCCGCGTGTCGGACTGCGCCGGACCCGGCTTCGGGCTGGCGGGGGTGTGCCGCGCAGGTCCGCATGCCCCCAGCATGACGGACAGGGCAAGGCCGATGATCTGCAGGCCATGCTCTGCACGCGGCGTGAAACGGGGAAAAAAGCTCATGTCATCTTACCTGCATTGTCCGTAGCTGCCATGTGCCCGACAGGTAACAGCAATTCACGCCTGCCGCCATAGCGGGCGGGATTGCCGGGGTATATCAGCAACCGTGATTCCTGTCCTGCCGGCTGGCGGGGCAGACAACACGATGGGGTTATCCGGACCCGTGCCGGGGCATGCGGGGAAAGATGCCATCCGGTTCGTGATGAGGCATTCCCGATACGGTTGGGGCCGGGATCGCGGGATCATCCAGCGCATTCTGCAGCGCCACATCGTAGCCCAGCCTGTGCAGCATGATGTCGAGGTTGACGCGGTCCATCACCGCGCTGTGGGTCAGGCGCGGCTGGCCGTTGGCATCGTACCACATGATCCAGAACATGGTGCCCTCCGGTCCGGCTACATATTCCAGCCATAGCGTATCTCCCGTATCGGGGCGGGTGACCAGGGGCGCTGTCAGTACGCTGCCACGCACATGGCCCGCGCCATGGGGATGGCCCTGTGCTGTATCGGTACGATAGCGGGCATTGGCGCAGGTAAAGGGTGTATGCATGGTTGCATATCATGCCCGGCATTGATGGCCATATGTCAACACCATCTTCCCTATGACGCAAACAGATGCTTAACCTGCCAGCATGAAATGGACCGAAACGGGCACACGCCTTGTCATCACTGCCCGCATGGGCCGTGCCGCACGCATCGCCACCCTTGTGGCGATGGCGGGACTGGCGGGGTGCGCCGGGCCGGTTACGGTAAGGCAGGTCTCGCTGGTGCACAGCTACCGTGTGAGTACGCGCACCGCGCTGCAGGGGGGCGCCCCCAGCGACAATACGCTGATCGTGCTGCGCCGTCATGCGCTGCTTGGCCAGTGGCGCAGGCAACCGGACCAGGCCATTGCCACCCTGCGCATGCAGGCCACAGGCCATGATGACACGGCGGACGTGCTGTTCGCGCTGGCCGAACTCAGCTACAGGCAGGGCCTGCGGCATCATCACAGGCAGGATTTCCTTGCCGCGGCACTTTATGCCTATGCCTACCTGCAGCCCGGGCAGGGGGGGACCCCAGGCATGTATGACCCGCGTTTTCGCCAGGCCTGCGACCTGTACAATCTGGGACTGACCGCTACCTTTGGCGCCCCGGTCACAATTGCGGACCAGACCCTTGCACTGCCCTTTGGTACGATCGACGTGGTTGCCGACCGCGCACAACTGCGCTGGCATGACCGCGTACTGGATAACATCCGGCCCACCGCCACGATGGGGGTGGAGGGGATCAACAATATCTATCGCACCCCAGGCCTGGGAGAGGCGCTGACCGCGCAGGCCAGCCCCGCGCTACCAGCCACTACACCCACACCGGCACGGGACGACCCGGAAGCAACACCTGATGGCAGCTTCAGCGTGGCCCCAAAACTGCGCCTGCCTGCCAGCCTGCTGTTGGAACTGGACAATCCGCGTATGCAGGTGCTGGGCACGCAGCTGCATGGACGGCTGGTGCTGCGTGTCATGGACCAGGACACCAGTACCACACCCATCGGCACGGCGCAGGTGCCCACCGCATATGACCAGACCACGGCGCGGGCGCTCAGCCTGGTCGATACCGCACTGGGGACCAAGGAATATCGTGGATTCTTTGATGGCACGACCTTTGACGGAACACATCCGCGCCTGGTTGCCATGAATCCGCACCGGCGGGGCAGCATGCCGGTCATATTCGTGCATGGCACGGCGTCCAGCCCATATCGCTGGGCCAACATGGTCAATGACCTGCTGGAAGAACCGGCCATACGCGACCATTTCGACTTCTGGTTTTTTTCCTACGCCACATCAAATCCCATACCATATTCCGCTTGGCAGCTAAGGCATGCGATCACCCAGGCGGTGGCACGGCTGGGTGGCGTATCGGCCGATCCGGCGCTGGGGCACATCACGCTGGTTGGCCACAGTCAGGGCGGCCTGCTGGCGCGCATGCTGGTGATCGACCCGGGTGAGAGGCTGTGGGAAGGCACGGCGGGCCGCCCGCTTTCGTCCTTCCATCTCAATGCCGATACGCGCGCACTGGTGGAAAAGACGATGTTTCCCACCGCCATGCCCGAGATCCAGCGCGTGGTCTTCATATCCACCCCCCAGCATGGCAGCTATCTTGCGGGCCTGTCGGTCGCGCGCCTGATCGGCAGCATGGCCAGCCTGCCGTTCAGCGTGACCGAGACGGCACGCGAACTGGTCACCAGCCCGGCTGGGGACAGCACCCACCTGCGCAACCGGATTCCCCGGCTGGGCAGTGTATATGCCATGTCGCCCCGCAGCGCGTTCATGCGCACGCTGCCCACCATTCCCATCGTGCCGGACGTGCATACCCATTCCATCATACCGGTATGCGGCGACCCGCATGATCTCGCTCATGCCAATGACGGCGTGGTTTCATATGAAAGTGCGCACATACCCGGTGTTGAATCCGAACTGGTTGTCCGCAATTCGGAACATTCCACCCAGTCCAACCCTGTAACCATAGCCGAGGTGGAACGCATCCTGCTGGAACAGCTTGCTGCCAACCCGGCACCATCCACCACATCCATACGGCCAACGGGACGATGAGGCCGCACCATTCCGGCCATGCGGGATTATGGGCCGGACGGGTCGTGACCGCCATTGGCACGGCATTGGGCACGGCGGCGCTGTATTATTCTACAATCCTGCCCGACATGCTGCGCGTGGGGCTGTCCATCGCTTTTCCTGCCTGTATTGCCGCAGCAGGGTGGCTGCGACCCGCATGGGCACGCCATGGCGTGCGTGCTGTAATGACGGCAGCGGTGGGAGCATGGTACGTAACCGACCCGCCACGCAACGACCGTATCTGGGCGCAGGAATATGCAGTCCCCGCCGATACGTGGCGGGAGGGCAATATGGTCCACGTCCATGACGTACGCAATTTCCGTTACCGCACGACCAGCGATTACCTGCCTGCGTGGTACGATGCCACCTATGACCTGAACGGGCTGGACAGCGTTGATCTTGTTACCTCCTACTGGGCGGGAGAGAACATTGCCCACGTATTCCTGAGCTTCGGCTTCAGCGATGGGCAGCATCTCGCCATTTCCATCGAGACACGCCGGCAGGCGCGTTTTCCCTATTCCACCATCGCGGGCTTTTTCCATCATTACGAACTGTTCTATGTTACGGCCGATGAACGTGACCTGATTGGCGTGCGTACCGATGTCCGTCATGAACGTGTCTACCTGTACCGGCTGGACCTGCAGCCCGACGTACGCACACGACTGTTCCTGAGTTATGTGTCCGCCATTCATGACATCACGCGCCATCCGGTCTGGTACAATACCCTGACCGATAACTGCACGACCGGCATCCTGGCCCGCGCCGGGGCCAGACTGCGCTACCGGTTTGACTGGCGCGTGATTCTGAGCGGCCATACCGCCGACCTGGCCTATGACATGGGCCTGCTCGGCCCGTACGACCCCACCCGCTATC
This sequence comes from Komagataeibacter sp. FNDCF1, assembly GCF_021295335.1. Lineage (NCBI taxonomy): Bacteria > Pseudomonadati > Pseudomonadota > Alphaproteobacteria > Acetobacterales > Acetobacteraceae > Komagataeibacter > Komagataeibacter sp. FNDCF1. Next base: position 678,578 of record NZ_JAIWOT010000001.1, read on the forward strand.
CGACTTATGACGCGCTGCATGCCGCAAGCCGCATCAACCGCCCGCCCGATGCCGTGATCGGGATGGATTATTCCACCGCCATACGCCTGCATCTGCCTGCGCCAGAGGGGCCGGGTGCGCCGTGATGCCTATTGCAATGAGTGTTGTATAAATATCACACAATACCACACATCCCGATCGGAACGGAACTGCCAGTTTGACAACATTCCTTGTTATATAAAAGAATTTTTAAAGATTAATAACGAATGCATCTTATGGTGCGTCACGACAATTCCGGGTTTGTAAGAAAAAATTACAGTGCGGGAATTTTGGACTGGATTTTCGACACGATGGAATATATCTCCAGATCGGTAATATAAATAAAAATCATATTTATATACATTCATATTATACCGAATATCGGAGTATTGATTATGAACAGAATTTCAATTGCAGCCTGCCTTGGTGCGGTACTTCTGGTGTCGGGCTGTGCATCGTCCGGAAATACCTCCATCCGGCACGAGACAAGTGAAAGCATCGACCAGAAAATTCATGATGACCAGACCACCAAAGAGCAGGTCCGGACCATGTTCGGTGACCCGCTGAACACCAGCTTCACCGATAGTGGCCACGAGATCTGGAAATATGATTTTGTGACATCGCACGCCAACGGCACGAATTTCATCCCGTATTATGGCGCGTTCTCCAGCGGGTCGCACGGGCAGCAGAAAAGCCTGACCATCATCTTCAACAAGGATGTCGTCTGGCATCACACCCTGTCCTCTTCCGCCGTCAAGAGCCACCAGGGACTTTAAGCTCTCCGGCCGCGCTTCCATGGGCGCCCTTGGGGCGTGGCTTGCGGCAGGGCTGGAATAGGGTCATCATCTTCGCAATAATATCTGTGGAGAGAACACCCATGCCAACCCTGTTCACCCCGCTCAAGGTCGGTGCGCTCACGCTGCCAAATCGCGTTATCATGGCGCTGCTGACCCGCCTGCGTTCGGGCAGTACCCACATTCCCAACGACCTGATGGCTACCTATTACGCCCAGCGCGCGCTGGCTGGGCTGATCCTATCGGAAGCGACCCCCGTCACGCCGCAGGGCATCGGTTATGAGGACGTGCCCGGCATCTGGACGACCGAACAGGCGGAAGGGTGGAAAAAGGTTACATCCGCCGTGCATGACGTCGGCGGACGCATCTTCCTCCAGCTATGGCATGTGGGGCGGATTTCGGATCCGTATTTCCTGAATGGGGAAGCGCCCGTCGCCCCCAGCGCCATTGCAGCGAAGGGGCATGTCAGCTTACTGCGCCCCAAGCGTGACTATGTCACCCCCCGCGCGCTGGAAACCGCCGAAATCGCAGGTATCGTGGCAGCCTTCCGCCGTGGAGCCGAACTGGCGAAGGTCGCGAATTTCGATGGTGTCGAAATCCATGGCGCCAATGGCTACCTGCTGGACCAGTTCCTGCAGGATTCAACCAACCACCGCACCGATCAGTATGGCGGTACGATCGAAAACCGCGCCCGGCTGATGCTGGAAGTCACCGATGCCGCGATTGACGTGTGGGGGGCGGACCGGGTGGGCATGCACCTTTCGCCACGTTGTGACCTGCATGACATGGGGGATTCCAACCCTGCCGCCACATTTGGCTATGTGGCGGGGGAACTGGGCAGACGCGGCATTGCCTTCATCTGTGCGCGTGAGGCCGAGGGACCGGACAGCCTTGGCCCGCAGCTTAAAAAACAGTTTGGCGGCGTATATATTGCCAATGAAAAATTCACCCCGGCCGCAGCCGAGAAAGCGGTGGAAGAGGGCAGGGCGGATGCAATAGCGTTCGGCCAGGCCTTCATAGCCAACCCCGACCTGCCCGAACGCCTGCGCGCGGGTGCTGAACTGACGCCGCCTGATCCCACCACGTTCTATACCCATGGGGCCGAAGGATATATCGACTATCCCACGCTGGGTGAAGCGGGAGACTGAACCCGATCCGAACCCCATGGGCTGCCGGGTCCTGCCCTGTGGCAGCCCATGGGAGGTCAGGGATCGTTCCGGTCGTGATCTTCGCTAGGCAGATATTCCTTACCTAGAATAAGCGGCTTCCGTCGGGAACTCTTCTTTCCGGACTGACCAGCACGACATGCCTGTGCTCATCGGCAAAGCCAAGGGTCAGTACTTCTGAAATGAAAGGGCCGATCTGGCGCGGCGCAAGATTGACGACACAGGCAACCTGCCGGCCCATCAGCGTTTCTGCGTCATACAGATCGGTAATCTGGGCGCTGGACCGCTTGCTGCCAATCTGTGGTCCAAGATCAATGGTCAGTTTCCACGCAGGTTTGCGTGCCTGCGGAAAGGGCTGCACGTCCGTGATCGTACCAACACGGATGTCAACCTTGGTAAAGTCATCAATGGAAATCGTGTCCATTCTTTTTCTATACTCCATTTTCTGCCAGGGATTCGGAAGTGTTACGGCGTCCGGACACGCGTCTGTGGTGAACGGAAACGCATGTCAGGACACTCAGAACAATCAGGACAAAGGCCGCCATCTCAAGCGGGCGTGGCCAGCGATCTTCCCACAGGCACCCATAGATCAGTGCAAACAGGGTCTCGAACAGGATCATCTGCCCTGTCATGGTAAGGGGGACAAGGCGGCTCATCCGGTTCCAGAAGGCATTGCCAAAAATCGAGGCCGTGATGGCAAGCGTGATTGCAACCAGTGCAAACCATTCCCATTCGCCAGGATCGTGATGGCTGCCATGGATCAGGAATGCAGCCGGTACCAGAAGAACGGCCTGCGCCCCGGTCATCAGGCCTGTCAGCAGGTTCCAGTCATCAACGGAAATATCTGACAGGCGCATAAGGCAGCGGCTGTTGCCCACGGTATAGCTCGTCCATGACGCCAGTGCCATAACGGCAAACACAAGGCCAGTGACGGACTGGCCGGTTGCCCCCGGCGAGGCCACGGCCTGCCACCCGATGCAGATCGCACCGCCCGCGCACAGAAGCAGCGAAGGCGCAAGGGCAGCCAGTGAAACCGCCCCCCTGTCCCGGCTGCCGACAATGGTTACGACGACGGGCAGAAAACCCATGACAAGTGATGTCAGGGCAATGCCACCGGTTCGCACTGCCATGGACAGCAGGATGTAGTACAGCGTGTTTCCAAGCAGGGACAGCCAGAACAGGGCAAACCAGTCGTGTCGATCCAGACCGGAAACAAGTCTGCGCCAGCGCGGCGCGGCAAGTACGGCGGCAATGACGCCGTAAGCCAGGTACCGACCGGTAGAGAGCTGTAGCGGTGTAAACGCCCGGACCAGTTCGGGAGCCAGCATGATCAGGCCCCACAGGGCGCCTGCGCCAGCGCCCCACATCATCCCCAACGGAATATTATGGACAGAACCGGGCTGGTCTGTTGTTTCCGCCGCTGTCATAATGTGATTCTCCCTGCCTGGAGAAACATATCATCGGAAAAGTGAGTTTTGTGCTCTTGATTCATACTCCAAATGCAACAAAAAATCACTCATGAAAAAAAATCCCCCTCCACGCACCCTGGATACGTTTGACCGCGCCATCCTGCGGATCATCCAGCACGACAATAAAATGCCACAGCGGCAGATTGCCGCGCAGGTAAACCTTTCCGCTGCCGCCGTACAGCGCCGCATTGCCATGATGGAAAAAGCAGGGATTATCGTCAGTAACAGTGCAGTCGTGGATGTCAATGCGGTCCGGATGAACATTACCGCGATTGTCGAGGTGCATCTGACGGACGAACGCCTGCAGACGGTTGACAATGCCAAGACCCTGTTTCGGGCCGCGCCGGAAGTACAGCAATGTTATTATGTAACAGGCGGCATCAGCTTCATGCTGATTATCGTCTCGCAGGACATGACATCATATGAAAAAACGACACGCCGCCTTTTTGCACAAAATGAATCCGTGGAGAGCTACCGCACCCTTATCGCCCTGGATCGCGTCAAATCCGGTAGTGACATAATCATCCCATCAGGGGATTGCCCGGGGTAACCATCAGGCACGGAATGAAGAGGGGCCTGCTGCCATTTACGGCCGCCCCGCCATGGTTCCGGCACGGGATGGATAAAGCACGAAGCGCAGCCAGACCCAGCCCCCCAGCGCGGACAGGACAGAGCCTGCGAATATTCCTGCCTTCGCGGTCATGAGCATTTCCGGTGCGGCGAATGCCTGACCTGCGATGAACAGGCTGATGGTAAAGCCAATGCCGCACAGCATGCACAGTCCGGACAGCATGCCCATGGGCATGGTAGCCGGCAGGCTGGCAAGCTTCAGCCGGGCGGCAAGCAGGGTTGCGCCAAAGACGCCCACGGGCTTGCCCACCACCAGTCCGAGCATGATCCCCAATGGCACGGGAGCCAGCAGCAGTCCGGGCCGCGTACCGGCCAGTGAAACCCCGACATTCATGAACCCGAACAGCGGCAGTACCAGCCATGTAACGAACGGGGCCAGTGCACGTGTCACCCGCTCGGAGGGGGAGCGGTGGCCGGACCGTGCGGTGGCAGGCAGGCAGGCTCCGGCAATCACGCCCGCAAGCGTCGGCTGCAGGCCCGAACCCAGTAGCGCGCCCCACAGGATGATCCAGCCTGGCACATAAACCCGCAGGACACGTGTTCCCGCCCGGCTGGCTGCAACCAGCGCCGCCGTGACAAGGATGGCCGCCAGCACGGCGGGCCAGTAAGGCGCGGAACCATAGAACAGGGCAATCACGATAATGCCAAGCACATCATCAAAAATGGCCAGCGTCATGAGCCATGTTCTCGCCGCCGCGGATACGCGCGCACCAAGGGCAAGAATGATCGGCAGGGTAAAGGCGGCATCGGTCGCAACCGGGATGGCCCAGCCCCGCATTGCCGGTCCGTGGCCCCATGTCACGCCCAGATAGATCAGCGCGGGCATGATCATTCCCCCCACGGCACCAACAAGTGGCAGGGCCACAAGTCGGGGAGATGACAGGTGTCCGTCCGCCATTTCCTTTCTGATTTCAAGAATGACCAGCAGAAAGAACAGTGCCATCAGGCCGTCCGATACCCATCCATTCAGGGTTGTGGGCCCGTGTGCCCCCAGCATGGCAAGCCGCATCGGTAATGTTACCATGGCCCGGTAGGTTCCGGCCCATGGCCCGTTGGCCATGACAAACCCGGCCAGTGAAGCCAGAAGCAGCGCCAGCGCGCCCCCGGCGGGTGACGAGACAAGAAACCGGATATGCCGGTTCCAGGCTGTGCGGAGCTGGATCATGCCCTTACCTTGCAGCCTTCCTCCCGTATGGCAAGAAGCCTGCATGGCAGGAACGGGCGTGCCGCGTTCTTTCAGATGATCGCGGTGTCCTCGGGCTGGGTGTTCACTTCCCCTGCCTGGTCGGGTTCATCCGTATGATCGGGCAGGCGATCGGCCAGCAGGGCGCGGGGACGGCCAATCCACAGGCCGTCGCGCAGGTGATCGCGCCGGGGATTGGTGGTGGATGGATGGATGAGAATGCTCAGCCCCGCATGGTTGAGCATGAGCCATGGGACGAGCCGGGCGAATATATCGCGCCCAAAGGCGATCTGGTACATGGGAGCGACATGTGGCCCGACCGCGGTTTCATGCCACCTTCCCAGCCTTACGGCAAAGCGGGCCGCAATCTGCTCGCGCAGCTGGGCCGCCATGTCACGCGCCCGCGTGCCATCAAAATAGACATGGGCGTGATAGCTTGCGATTTCGGACAGGGGACGGGGGGATGGCAGGCGTTCAATCATGCGGTCGGGCTTCCGGTCTGGATTAGCTGGGGGGATTGGGCAGGGTGATGCGCGTTTCCGTGCGCATGCGTGGCTTTACGGTATGCAGCATGGTGGACATACCCCACTGGCGGCCATCAAACGTACCTGTACTGTCCAGCAGGGTCAGCGTGTTGGCGGTAAAGACCATCTGGGTCAGCAGGGTCATGGGATGGGTCTGGCCGCGCATGGTCATATGTCCCGCCATGCGTGACTGAACCTGCCCCCTGACCACGCGGGGGCTGCAGTCACCCACGTAGCGGGCGGTGGGCCAGCGGTCACTGTCCAGCATGTTGCCGGACTTTGCTGCCTGGCGTTCAACCATGGTGTTCATGTGCACGGTGGTGGCGTCCATGGTCAGGTCCACATGGCAGGTCTGGCGCGACAGGTCATAGTCCAGCGTGCCGGATACTTTGCCGAACTGCCCGTCCATGGCCCCGACGATACTGTCGGCATGCAGCAGCACGCTTGTATTGGCGGGGGTCAGGACCAGATGCTGGCTCCCGGCACGGGCGGCGGACGGCAGGGCCACAGGGGCGAGGCTGAGCAGCAGTGCAGCCCAAAGGCCACCACGATGAAGGATGGGGTCTGTATCACTCATGCTGGGTTAACGCATGGCGCCGCAGGGGGTTGTGCAAGCATGGCGGGTCCGGGCAGATGGAGATGACCGACATGCGATCACCCCCTGCCTACGAGCCGAATGCGGCGCCAGTAGGGCGAAAGCCACAGAACAAGAAATATGGATCCGCAGGATCGGTCCTGCCTGCACGGGGTGGGGAACGCGTTACTTCCAGACCCATTTGCCTACGACACGGCCATTGATCACAAGGTCGGACACATCGACTTCATCAGCGGGATAGGTGGGATTCACGCTTATGATGCGGATGCGTGGCGGGCGGGAATTCGGCACGAGCATGAGCTGCTTTATCACGACACCCATGCCGTTCCACAAGACGTACACGCCATCGGGTGAAGGGACGCGATGGCCCGTATCAACCAGCACACGGTCACCTGCAAGGAATTCAGGCTCCATGGAATTGCCTGTGACGCGGATGATGGCAAGCCCCCCGGTATCGGGCAGATAGTTGCGGATGAAGTCACGCGGTATGCGCCATGAATCCAGGGTGGGATGACCCTCGCCCTCGCCACAGGCCGTATGGTCCACGATTGCGCCAGCACCCGCCTGTGGCGATATGTCATATTCATGCACCGTAATTGCACCGTCATCACCATGCAGGGGCATGCTGGCGCGCTCGGCACGGCTTATGCTTTCGTTCAGATCGGTCGCACCGGGCACGATACCGCACAGTGCCCAGACCTCGCTTGCGGCAATGGGGGGGTCACCCCGGTCGGGCAACAGTGCGACAAGTTTGCGTACAAGATCGACCGGAATGAAGTCCTTCTTCAACTTGTTTTCGTAAAACGCATAACTTGAAAACCTGTCGCCCATGCCAAGATCACGCGCCAGGCCGCGCACCGTGTAGCCTGCACGCTCACGCAGCGCCTTCAGTCGGTGGGCGGCGGAACTGGGTGTGTTCGCACCGGGCGCGCGCAGTAGGTCACTGGCGGTGCAGCCCAGTACGGCCGCCACCTTTTCCAGCCGGTCACCGCCGGGGTTGCGCGATTTGCCGCGCAGGATGTCATGCACATATGTTTCGTTCAGGCCCGCCAGTTCGGCCAGCCGTTTCTTGTTGAGCCCGAGCAGCGCCATACGGCGCTCGATCTCGGCTGCGGCAGGGGAGCGTGTATCCATAATGGGAACTGTCCCATAAATCCGTCCGCCAAGGTAGGGGGAATATCCCATTCCTGCATAAAAAATGCAGGAATTATCGCACAAAGGGCCCGCCTGGCCGCACACCGCCCCGATGTGACGGATCGTGTTGCACAGGAATTCCTGGCTGGTCGCGTTACTGGCAGGGCCACGCACCACGTCGCGCCAGCGTTGCGGTGTGGGAAGATTTTCAGATACGCGGCAGACGGTTGACAGTACCGGATCAGGCATGATCGCAGGCAGGCTGAAGGCACCCGATTTCATGTCGGCCCTTGCACGATACACGGAGAATCATGGCCATGAAGCGATCATGAACCAGACGACACGGGACCAGCTGATTAGTGCATATCAGGTTTACGGATTGCGCACGGATAAAAGGTACGAAAATCACTTCCCGAAGCGGCATTATGTGGCTATGGCGCAAACATAATAACGCTTGAGACATCAGCCATGTTCTCCACCCTGTCCCGTTCGGCCAAGATCGGCCTCTGCGTGCTGTGCGCCACCACGTTTACTGCTATTACAAGCGAACTCGCCCCCGTGGGTCTGCTGCTGGAAATGGGCCAGTCCTTTCACATCAATTCCGGGCAGGTGGGCATGGCGGTCAGTGCCTATGCGCTGATCGTGGCACTGATGGCCGTGCCGCTGACCATCCTGACCGCACGTATCGAGCGCAAGCGCCTGCTGCTGGCAGCCCTTGCCGGATATGCGGTGTCAAACATGGTCGGGGCGCTCGCGCCTACTTTCTGGCTGCTCTGCGTGGGGCGTGCCATTGGCGGGGCAGCGCACGCGCTGCTCATGTCCATCATATCGGCCTATGCCGCCCAGCTTGTGCCACGCCGGGTTACGGGGCGGGCGATTTCGTTCGTATTCTGCGGCGCGTCGTTTGGCGCGGTGGCGGGTGTGCCGGCCGCGGCGGCCATCGGTCAGTTCCTTGGCTGGCGGGTGGCGCTGCTTACGGCAGGGGGGCTGGCCGCGATACTCGCGGCGGTGGTGGTGGTGGCGCTGCCCAGTGTCGCAACACCCGCGCGCGGCAGTGGCTTCACGCTGCGCGGCAACAGCCGGGCCGTGCGGAATTTCGGATTGATCATGGGCGTAACCGCCGGATTCTTTTTCGCGCATAACCTTGTCTATACCTATATCGCTCCGGTGCTGCTCGCTCATGGCCTGCCCGAGTCTTCCATCAGCGTTGACCTGCTGGCCATCGGTGTATGCAGCCTTGCAGGACTGTGGGGCGCGGGCCATCTGGTGGATACCAATCCGCGCGCGGGCATGCTGGGGGCGGGGGCGTTGCTGCTGGTGGGGCTGGGGCTGCTGGTGGGCCATGCCGTAAGCGGGGTCGGGGCGATTGCCGCCGGAGCCATCTGGTGCGCGGGCTATGCCGGGGCCATTCCATTCTTCATGTCTGGCGCGATCCGTACGCAGGCCACCACGGCGGATATTGCGGGAGCGGCGGTCAACAGCACCAGCAATGTTGGCATTCTGCTCGGCTCGGCCGTGGGCGGCGGTCTGCTGGCCACGCAGGGGCAGGGCGTGCTGGCCCCCGTGGCCATCGGGATCGGCGCATTCTGCCTGCTGCTGGTCATGGCCAGCCGTAGCGCCTTTCCCCGTCATGTCGTGCATGAAGATGACGAACCCGCCCTGTCCACCGCTACCCCGCTTTCTGCACCTATAGGGGGATGAGGCTGCTCAGGCGGGCAGCACTGGCGGCGGCATGATGGGTGCGACACGCCCTGCCACCAGCCTGCGCGCCAGCCTGTGGCAGGGCCGCTCCACCCATTTGTGCAGCGTCACCCCCAGTGCAAGCATGATACCGATCAGCACAGCCCAGGCCGTCAGGGTGGCAATACTGCCCATCTGCGCAAAGCGGGGAGCGAAATGCCACTCGAATACCTTGAACAGAAAGAAATGCACCATATAGAACGGGAACGAGATTGCTCCCAGCCACAGCGCCGGGCGGCAGCCCAGCAATCTGGCCAGTACGCCGGTGCGGCAGGCAAGCCCGCACAGAAGCCATGCAAAGCCAAAGACCATGATGGGCGAGAGCACTGGCACGATCAGTGTCAGCATTACGAGCAGGGCCCCGCCCGATGTCATGATGATGGCAGCCCGTGCGGACCCGCCCCCTAACATCACCACGCGGCCCAGCGCCATACCTGCCACGAACCCGCCCAGCATGCGTATGCTGCCCATGGGGCCGCTTGGACCATTATAGGCATGATGGGCTGCGGCAAGTACGCCACATTCCGCTGCCAGCGCCACGGCGGCCAGCAGGTGCAGCAGGGACCTGCGGTGTATGCCGGAGAGGCTCCATGTCAGGGCGGGAAACAGGAAATAACCAAGAACTTCCGCGCTGAGCGACCATGATGGTCCATTCCACATGCCCAGTTTGGCCACCGTAAGCGCCTGTAGCAGGAACAGGCTCTGAATGAATCCAGGCCATGAAAAGTCATACTGCCTGTAGGCATATTCCGGTGACGTATAGACCCGCGACCATCGCACGAAATCCGGCTGCATCAGTACGAAGGGCACAATGGCCAGCATGATCAGCACATGCAGCGGCACGACGCGTACCAGACGCAGGATCAGAAAGCGCCGCACCATCATCATGTCACGCGTGGCAAAGTCATTGCCATGAGTAAGCATGAGGATCAGCCCCGACAGGATGAAAAACAGGTCCACTGCGCGAAAGCCATTCACCACCACGCTGGAATGATCCAGCGCGTGCAGGCCGATACTGGCACATAAGGGTGGTAGCAGATGGTGTATCGCCACCCATGCTGCCGCAACCCCGCGAATGCCGGTCAGTGCGGGAATGATAGGCCGGACGAAGGGAGCCGCCACGGCGGGAGGATATGCAGCATCCTGGGAGAGAGGAGGGGCATCAATGGAAGTTTCAACCATTACATCATTTTTTAGCATGACTTGCCTCACGACCAAGTAAATCGTGATTGTTACATACAGTAAATTAATTATTAATTCTCTATTAAAATGCGATTCGCGAACATCTTTTTATCTTATACTTTGTTTTTAAATAAAGGAGCGCATGCCACTCATCGACATGAGTAGCGCATTAAAGACGATGGACCGATGTCCGGGGCAGGACAGCGGAGACAGGTTGCCGTTGTTCAGTGCGGAACGGATGAACCCGGCGGTGGCAACGCCCGGAATGTAAGCAGGATTTCCCGCCCTGCATCACGACTACGTCAGAACATTCAGGACCAGTATGCGCGCGTGCCGGTTCCGCGACATATGCCCGGATTGCGTGCGCTTTGTGTATTTCTGTCCTTCTGTTCCGCAAACCATGCAGCCGGGGACCGTACGGCATGAAAGGCATCATTATGATGCGATCATCTTATCTGCAGGAAAATGCTGGGAAGCAGTGGATGCATGAGGCGCATCGGCACAGGATCTCCCCAGGTCAAACGGGCATTGCAATATTGTTCCCTGTGCACGCAGGGTGGATCACTGGGGCCTGTTCCATTTTCCCCTACCGTAAAGGTAACGCTCCCGCCTGCATGGTTTGGCGATAGTATGATTTTTTCACACAAAATCATGCAAGGCGGTTCATGTCCCGATCAGCTTCCCATACTCCGGCACGCAATGACTTCAGCGAGCGCGCCCGCGTGGCGGCCATACTGCGCGCCGATCGCCGTGCCCGCCTGCTGGCGCGCGACATTGCCGCCGGGCTGAAGCCGGATAGGGGAGCCGATGGTCCCGCCGCCGCCATGCGCAGGGTGGAAACCGCATCCATTGAACTTGCTCCCGGCACCCGTCCGCATACGGTACGCCGGACAAATGATACCTGCGAGCTGGACCGTCTGTTCTACCGCGCGAATGCCGCCCTTACGCCCGCGCAGCATGCTGCGGGAATGCGTTTCCGTGCCGCGTGGCGACGGGCCACGCGTGGTGGCCGGCTGGTGCAGCGCTACACTCCCCATACCGGCAACGGCAGCGCCGGCAGCATGGAAGAGACCGAAGCCAGCGTACACGCCCGTCATGCGGTCGATCAGGCGCTGGCACTGCTCACCCCCGCGCGCGCAAGGGTGGTGTGTGCGGTGTGCGGCATGGACGAACATCCCGGCACCAGCATCCGCACCCTGCATCATGCGCTGGACCTGCTGCATGAAAGGTGGTGAGCCAGACTGCCATGACAGGGCAGGGGAAATGCAATGGCACCCCGTCCTGCGCGTGTGGTAAGGATGTGGCATGAACAAGACCGGTCTGGGCCTCGCGCTGCTCTCCGCCGTGCTGTTTGGTGTCAGCACGCCTTTTGCCAAGCTGCTATTGGGCGGCATGTCGCCCCAGATGGCGGCGGGGCTGCTCTATCTTGGTTCCGGCTTCGGACTTGCGGCAGTGCTTGGCGCACGTACCATGTTCAGGCTGCCCATGCACGATGAAGCGCCGCTGACGCGGCGTGACCTGCCATGGCTGCTGGGGGTTGTTGCCACGGGGGGTATTGGCGGCCCGCTTCTGCTCATGCTTGGCCTTGCGCGCACGGATGCGGCCAGCGCGTCACTGCTGCTGAATGTGGAAAGCATCGCCACCCTGCTTATCGCATGGGTGATTTTTCGTGAAAATGTGGACCGCAGGCTTCTGGTCGGGGCCGTATGCATCATACTGGGTGCCGGTGTGCTGTCATGGCAGGGTCGGGCGGTCCTCTCGCCCGGTGCTCTGTATATCGTGGGCGCATGCCTGTGCTGGGGCATCGACAACAACCTGAGCGGACGGCTCTCGGCAGTGGACCCGGTGCGCATTGCCATGCTCAAGGGGCTGGTGGCAGGCGGCGTGAACATGGGACTTGCCCTTGTTTTCCAGCACGCGGGGCTGCCGGCACCAGCGTTGATGGCAGGCGCCATGACGGTCGGCTTTGCCGGATATGGAATAAGCCTTGTGGCCTTCATGCTCGGGCTGCGCCATCTTGGTGCCGCGCGCACGGGGGCGTATTTTGCCATGGCGCCATATGTGGGGGCTGTCGTTTCACTTATTGTGTTTGGCGTGCAGGATCCGGGCCGTCTTGTGGTGGCGGGCATATTCATGGGCATCGGCCTGTGGCTGCACCTGAGCGAACGCCACGACCACGAACATGTGCATGAGGAAATGGAGCATGTCCATCGCCACGTGCATGATGAACATCACCAGCACCGCCACGCGCATGACGATCCGCCGGGCGAACCGCACACCCACCGCCATGTGCATACCCGTCTGGTGCACAGCCACCCTCATTATCCCGATCTGCATCACCGCCACAGCCATGACCACTGCGATGGACATGACGGCCACGATCATGATGCCCCCCATGCACCCGGGCACACCCATGCGGCCCAGACGTAAAGCCTGCGTCCATGCCCGCATTGACACGTCCGGCAGCCCGAACGTAGCCTGACCGCGCCAAGGAACAGGGATGGCGCAATGGATCTGTACGAGAACTGGAACACGGCGGACCTGCCATACTGGCTGAGCACGCCACAGCAGGACTTTGCGGCCCTTGTAGCGGTCATCCTGCCCCATATCGAGGATCTGCTTGCACGTGATGGCGTATTCGCCCCCTTTGGCGCGACCGTCCCGCTTGCACCTTATATTGCAAAGGTAAACCTGCTGGCCCCACCAGCCCGCGCGGCAAGCGACGTGCAACTGGAGCAGGCGCGCGCCGCCCTGGGCCGGGTACTGGCGGCACAGCCCCAGCGGGCTGCTGCAATCGTTGCAAACTGCACCGTCATCCTGCCCGGCAGAACGGACCCCTCGCAGGCTGCCATCATCATGTGCGCGCATCGCGATGGCACGGCGGAGCATATCGTTCATCCCTACACCATCACCAACGGGAGCGTGACCTTCGGGTCCGCCATTACGACCGAAGGCACGCGCGACATCTTCCCCCCCATCCGCCTGCGTCCCTACATACGCGAAAGCTGTCCTGCGCGCCCGGTTGGCTACAGGGTAGGCGTGTTCCTTATGCACGGGATCGACCGTGCCACGGCGCTGTGCCGCTTCGGGCAGGAGGATACCGGAATGGCGGAGGACGCATGCCCCGCGCCCGCCGCCATTGCCAGCCTGCCTGGTGGGTGGACGGCACTGTGGTGCAATGATGAAGTCCAGACCCGACGCTTTGCCGCAATGTCGGGCCCCTGTTCCACCGATGCCACCATAATTGCCAGTTACATTGACGAACCCGGCTATTACAGCGCCGCCACCGGCTACCACGATGGCGCGCGGATATGGGATGTATCCCACACCGGGCAGACCGGCCCGCATGACCTGCATACAAGCGGTACGCCACCCGTCATACTGGATGAGGTTGTTGCAGCCATGAAAATGGAAGAAGCCCAGAGCGGTTATTCACCTGGCATGATTGATTTCTACTTTGACATACCTGTGGAACTGGTCCGGGCACTGACCGGGTTTCGGTATTGCCAGCAGGATTATGAACATGGACCGGTGATATTCAACAAGATACGCAATATTGCATCGACCGCGTAGGATCGGGAAACGGTTTTGCCTCCATCCGTGGCGGATGCCCGGATGATCATGCTGACTGTAACTTGCCGCCTGCATGATTACCGGCCATGACCTTGTCATGATGAGACAGGTGCACCCGGTGGCTGGTGGACGGTAACGTTACCATACTTCCGTTCCGGAATTACCGTACTACGGTTGCCGATTATCGTTCCCGCCTGCACGGTTTATGCGTATAAAGCCAACATAATGAAAGAGATGTATCCGCCGGAGAACAGGTCTGGGTCCTGCTATCCTTTATCCGGCATTCACACAGATGCATAACGATACTCTTTGCTGCCTGCGTGGTTCGTGGGCATAATCCCATCATAATGATACAGGTGCAGCCACCATGGGGTAGGACAAAATATTGTCCCATTAAATGAGCACCTCTCTATACTACTTTAATTATAAAATTTTTATTTTTAGTTATGGAATAAATCCCTTTCCAGTCCGGAACAGGGTCCGCGTTCGTACTACCCGGAGAGCTTCCATGTCAGAACCCGCAGGCACGGCTGCCCGACGTGGCGCTTACAGTCGCAGGCTGGCCGATGAAATCTGTACCCGTCTGGCCGATGGCCACAGCCTGCGCGCCATCTGCGCAGACCCCACCATGCCGCACCGTGCCACGGTGCTGCGCTGGCTGCACGCCAATCCGGATTTTCGCGTGTTGTACACGACCGCACGAGAAGCTGCGGCGGACACCCTGGCAGAGGAAATCATAGCCATCGCCGACCGTGCTACCGGACGGGACGACGTACCCGCCATAAAACTGCGCATGGAGGCCCGGATGTGGGTTGCAACCCGCCTGCGTGCCGTCCCTGAAAAGCGCGGTGATACGACACCGGGCATAACCATTGCCATTACACCTGATGATACATCCCTTTAGCCTGACCCCCGACCAGCGTCTTGCCAACCGCCTGCTGGGCGGTCACGCCACCCACATCCTGCTGCGTGGCGGCGCGCGATCGGGGAAGACATTCGTGCTGGTGCGTGCCACTATCATCCGCGCGCTCAGGGCCGCAGGGACGCGACATGGCATTTTTCGCCATCGGCTCAATGCATTGCGGGCAACGGTAGTGGCCGATACGTTTCCCGCCGTCATGCGCGCATGTTTTCCCACCGTGCCGTGGGCGCTGTCACGGACTGACTGGACAGTGGACCTCCCCAATGGCTCCACCATCGTATTTGGCGGTCTGGATGATGAGGAACGCACCGAAAAGATACTGGGGCTGGAATTCGCCACCGTCTACCTGAACGAAGCCAGCCAGATCACCTACGGCGCGCGTAACATGCTGCTCACGCGCCTTGCGCAGAAATCACCGCTGGCGCTGAAGGAGTATATCGACGCCAATCCCCCAACCACCAGCCACTGGCTGTACCGCGTGTTTGAGGAAGGGGTGGAGCCCACATCGGGCGCCCCGCTGGAGCGCGCGCGTTACGCCACCATGCAACTCAACCCCGCGGGTAACCGCGCCAACCTCTCGGCTGAATACCTGGCCCAGCTTGAGGCCCTGCCCGAGCGCGAGCGCAGGCGCTTCCTGTGGGGGGAATATCAGCACGCGGTGGAAGGTGCATTGTGGAGGATCGAGGATTTTACCCGCACGACCGCCATTACGCCTGCCACGCAGGCCAGTGTGGCAGTTTCCATGCAACGCATTGTGGTTGCGGTGGACCCGTCTGGCTGTTCGGGGCCGGAGGATGCCCGGTCGGATGAAATCGGCATTGTGGTCTGTGGTGTGGACCATGCGGGGACCGGCCATGTGCTGGCTGACCTGTCACGCCGTGACAGCCCGGCGGGCTGGGCGCGCGCGGCATTGCAGGCGCAGGTGAACTGGGGGGCGGAGCGGATTGTGGCCGAGCATAATTTTGGCGGCGCGCTGGTGGAGGCGACCCTGCGTGGCCTTAACCCCAACGCACCACTGACCATGGTCAGCGCCAGCCGGGGCAAGGCCGCCCGGGCCGAGCCGGTGGCCGCATTATACGAACAGGGACGGGTAACGCATCATGGTGTGTTTGCGGCGCTGGAAGCGCAGTTATGCCAGTTCTCCGCCAGTGGTTATCACGGCGCGCAATCCCCCGACCGGGCGGATGCACTGGTGTGGGCGCTAAGCGCGCTCATGCTGTCGGCCCCACCACCGGCACCGGCGCGATGGGTGCCGACACGGTTCAGTATGGGGCGCTAAGATGGAAAAGTGTCTGGTAAAGCTTTTTGAAAAAAGCTTAAAAACGCTGTTATTTCAAAATAATGGCGGTACCTGAAATTTTATTCCTTTTTATTTTGCACGGCGGTTTCGGCAGGCATATCCGTGAAATATCCCGTCACATCCACCCGCTGCCCTGGTGCAACGTGCAACAGTGTTATGCCAACCTGGGCAAATGCGGCGCTGACCAGTCCGTCACGGTACTGACGTTCCGGGCGGTCGTGGGTACTGTCATCCAGTTCCAGGCCCAGAACCACATGGCCATCACTCGCACGGATCACTACAAAATCCACTGATTTGGAGGCTATCTTGTAAAACGCCTGCCGATTTGCCTGCATGTCGGGCCCGCGTGGTACGATCAGGTCCGCAAGCCTGACCTGCGGGCAGACAAGATAGCCCGTGGCCACCTGCGTCAGCAGATGGCGCAGTACCCGGCATTCCCATGCACTCAGTAGTGGGCGGGGCTGGTATAATCGTACCGCCCAGCTGTAATCCGCCATGGAAACCGGCACGCTGAAACCGGCATCCACCACGTCCGGCACTTCGGGTTCCATCTCCCGCGCCGCTTCGGGCATTGGAGCACGGGCAGGTTGGGTACGGGGCTCTAGCCGCGCGGCCCGGCGGACGGGACGCGGTGCCGCAGGGGCAGGGGCATGCAGTACGCCATAAGCCCCCCAGCCCAGCAGCAGCAGACCCACCATAACTTCCGCAACACCCATCAGCATGGGGCGTACGTGCAGTGCATAAGGATCAGACTCCAGTTAACGGGCGGCAGCCTGTCTAGACCATTACTGGCATTTTTTCACCTGTAAAACAGCATGCCATGCAGCGGCGCGCCCCTTGCCACAACACCGGAGCATTCCATCATGGACTGGCAGGAACTCAGCCATACCTACCCGCGCGACCCGGACCTGCCCGCACGCGCCTGCCGCCTGGCAGCCTTGGGCCGCGTGCTTGATGGTACGCAGTACGATGCCATTCCCAACCCTTTTGGCCGGGAATACAATGGAGCGGGAGAATATATTCCGCTTTCCAACCGCAGGCCATCGGTGCGCACCAATATGTGCCGCGCGGTGGTGGATGATGCGGTCTCGCTCCTGTTCGGGGCCTCGCACTGGCCCGGCCTTGTGGCAACTGATGTGCAGCTACCCACCATACTGGCCCAGTTCGCGACCGAAACGGCACTCCCGGCGCTGATGATGGAGGCTGCAACCCGCGGCTCCATCGGTTCTGCCGCCGTGCTGGCAGAGGCAGTGGACCGCCGCCTGCGCCTGCAGGTGCACGATACCCGCTACCTGACCCCGGTGTGGGACAGTACTGGCGAACTGGCCAGTGTGACGGAGTGCTACAAGGTGACCGGCGCCATGCTGGCGGTACAAGGCTGGCCCATTGGTGCGGATGATGCCATCAGTGTGTTCTGGTGGCTGCGCGTATGGGACCGGGCAAACTGCCATGTTTACGTGCCCCAGCGCGTGGATGCTGGCCTGCCCGGGCGCATTGATGCGACCCGTAGCACCCATCACGGTCTGGGCTTTGTACCCTGGGTATGGATGGCCAATCTGGCCGCCCCGGGCGTGGTGGATGGCCCGTGCACATTTGCCCCGGCCATTGATACGGTAATCGAGTGCGATTATCTGCTCTCCCAATCTGGGCGGGGGCTGAAATACAGTGCCGACCCCCGCCTGGTCATCCGCGCCGGGCCTGATCCATACGCGGATGGCACGCCCGCCAGCAGTGGCGGGGCCGCCACCGCGCTGACCCTCCCGCTGGATGGCGACGCCAAACTGCTGGAAATCAATGGCGATGCCGCAGGGGCCATGCGCGATCATTACCGCGAATTGCGCGCCAGCGTGATGGAACAGATCCACGGCAACCGCGCGCAGGCCGACAGCCTGGCCGCCCCGACATCGGGCCGTGCGATGGAAATGCTCTACCAGCCGCTCTTGTGGCTGACCGACCGCATGCGGCTCTGTTACGGGGAATACGGACTGCTGGCGCTGTACCGCATGGCCTGCCGTTTCTCGCACGTGCTGGCCGGCGGGCTGAGCGTGGGCGGGCAGGATTACGTGGGGTTGGACTGTGCCGGGCTTGCGCTGCAATGGCCGCCCTACTTCCCCGGGACCGAGGGCGAGATTGCCCAGTTGGCCCAAGGGCTGGGGGCGGCCGTGCAGGGTGGCTTCCTGTCGCGGCAGAGTGCCTGCGCCCTGTTTGCCGCGCGCGCAGGCGTGCCCGGGCCGCACGCCGAATGGGCGCGCATCGGTAACGGCAGTCCGGACTGACTTTATTCTTTATTACGGAGTAACAACATGACCGCAAGCGTGCCTCAGTCCCCCAATCCCGAAACCCTGCGCCGCGAGATGGACGCCCTGCGTGCCGAGCGTGATGAAGCCCTTGCCACCCGCACCGCGCTGGAGGCCGATCTTGCGCGTGCCACCGAGCAGGCCAGCACCGCCCGCACCCGCGCCAGCCGCGCCGTGATCCGTGCCGAAGCCCGCGCCATGGCCGCCCGCATGGGGGCGGTGGAACCGGCCGATGTGGTGCGGCTTGTCGATCTTTCTGCCGTGACCCTGACCGAGGACGGCACGCCGCAGGGGCTGGACACCATAATGGAGGCCGCGCGTGAAAGCCGCGCCTACCTGTTCACCCCGCCCCGGCCAGCATCGGGTGCCGACACCGGTACCACCGCATCCGGCCCCGCACCGCGGGCAGGCGACCCCGTCGCGTTCGATGCCCGCACGGCGGGTGCGCGCGATGTGAAAGCCGCCGCCAGCGCGGCGGGCCTGCGCTGGCCGGTCGCAACCTAGAGGGGGTTATGCACCTTGGGTGAGCATAGCTGCATTTCTAGGCATGAAGCACGCGAACGCAATGGCATGGAGACTTGCGAGTGTTGAAGCGTAACGCTCGTAATCTTTGACGAGCCTACGACAGCGTGTTGCCCCGGCAGGTTTCTCGCCGGTATATTCCTGATCGACATAGGCCAGTTCAACGCTCTCGTCCGTCGCATCCTGAATGGTGGCGGCAAGACGTCCCACCTCGGCGCGATCAGGGAAGCAGGAAATCTTTCCATCGTCCGGTAGTAAGCAGGTCATGTCAGAAAACGCGGGGACGCCATACGCGCTATACGTCCGGTTACAACGCGCACAGGGTGGCTGGAAAATCTTTCAGGTCGATGCGGGCACCGAAGACCCGCTTCCTGATTGCAGTTGTGCAATAACGCAAATACTGACAGTCGCAATATTTACCTGCCCGGCAGGCGCCATAATGGGAGAGGCTTGCCCCGCCGAGGTTGCCGCTTTTTATTCATGATGCTGAAATCTGTCAGTACGTGGATGAATAATGGGACAGCAAGTATGTTTGAAAACCAGAGCAGTCGTGGAACTGTACCAGAATAAAAAATGATAGAATTTTTTGGGTGCCGCCTTTTTTCAAAAAGGCGGCGTTCTTTGGAGCGTTCTGAACCAGTAACTTGCTTATGATTGCAAGGTGGACCCGTGAGGCCGACAGGCCCCACGCCTCATAGGCCGCCCTTTGCCCGTTCCGCGTCCGTCATGCCACGCGGAACAGGTAAGGGGCCTGCGGGCGACCAGACGCGCCGCACCCCCTGATTCCTTCACCCGGCTCCTTCATGGCACAGTCCGCCATGGCCGCCCCTGCCGCCGCCAGTGCAGTCCTGCATGGCGGCTTTTTTGCGTTCTTTCAAAGGAAATGAACTTCATGGCCATTGCCAATTTCCCCGCCGCCCTGCAGCCGGTCATCCAGCAGGGGTTCCTCTCGCGCGCGTTTCAGGATGCGCTGCAGTCGCGGCTGGGCTTCCGCTCCATTGCGGACCAGATGGAATTCCCCGCCCGCATCGGCCAGACCATTACCGATACCCGCGCAGGCCTGCTGCCGCCAGCAACCACACCCCTCAACCCCACCGCCAATACCAGCTTCGATAACGGCATGACTCCTGCACAGTGGTCGGTGGAGCAGTACACGCTCACCATCAACCAGTACGGCAACACGATGGACCTCAACCAGGTGACCGAGGGCGTGGGCATTGCCAACCAGTTCCTGGCCAATGCCTCACGCCTTGGCATCAATGCCCGGCAGACGCTGGATCGCCTGGCACGCAACGCACTGTTTGGTGGCGCGCAGAACGGGGTGGGCGGCTATCTGGGCGGCAATACGCGTGTTACCACCACGCTGGGCGCAGCGGGCAGCGTGGTTGCGGTGGATGATATCCGTGGATTCCAGAATATCCTTTCTGACGAAGGGCAGGTGATTTCAGTCGGCACCAGCAACGGCATGACGGTGACCATCGGGGCCGGGTCGTACACGCTGGTGGGCACCACGCCTGACGCCACCAATATCTCCACCGCGCCTGACGGGGTTTCGGGCACGCTCACGCTTTCGGGCAATGTTTCGGTGCCGGATGGCACAGCGGGCAACGCGGTGGTGGCGGCCACCGCCCCGCTGGTGCTGCGCCCCGCCAGCCGCGCCACCACCGCGGCACTTGTATCGGGTGACCTGCTGACAGTGCAGACCATCCTGTCCGCACTGGCCACGCTGCGCGACAACAACGTGCCCACACCAGATGGTGGGGTGTACCACTGCTATCTGGACAATGCGCAGCTTCTGGGACTGTTCCGCGACGCGGACTTCAAGCTGCTCTATCGTGGGCAGTACGGGTCCGACACGTACCAGACCGGCCAGATCTTTGACCTGCTTGGCGTGCGCTTCATTCCCACTACCGAGGCCCCGCAGCAGGCAAGCCTTGGGGCAGGCGCAATCCACCGCGCGATCATCTGCGGGCAGGGCGCACTGATCGAGGGCGATTACGCCAATATCGGCACCCATTACGCCCCGCTGCTTGATGGCGGCGAGCTTACGGATGTGGAAGGCGTTTGCATGATCACCCGGCCGGCACTGGACCGGCTGGCGCAGATCATCGCGCAGTCCTGGTCGTGGATCGGCGGTTTTGCACTGCCGACCGACCTTACCGCCAACACGACGGTCATTCCGACCGCCACCAACAGCTACCTCAAGCGCGGCGTGGTGATCGAAAGCCTGGGCGCGGGCGCGTAACACCCGCGCGCAATACCGGGGTGGGGGCGCTACAGGCTGCCCCCGCCACAGTGGACCAGCATGCACAGCGGGGGCAGACATGACCGATACCACCACCCTGTCCACGGATACGGCAGGGATCACGACCGCAGATGCAGGCACGCCCGGCACCAGCAGCCCGGCAACCGCCGGCACAACCATTGTCACGGCAGCAGCCGGTGCGACAGGAAGCAGCACGACAGGCACGAATACCACAGGCACGGCAACGGTTGGCGCTACAGCCGGGAGCACCGTTCCCGCACTGCCCACCGCCGCCACCATGGCCGATACGGCACTGATGGAGGGCGAACTGGCACAGGCACGGCGCTACATGGGCTACCCTGCGCTGGGCGGACAGGATAGCGGCATGCAGTCCTGGCGGTTTTTCCGTGTCTATGGCTTCAATGAATGGCGGCTGCGCAATCTGGCCCCCACCGAGTGCGCGCAGGCCCGTGCCTTCATTGCCCAGTGCCAGATATTGGAAGGCGCAATCATGGCCGCCACCGCCAGTCTGGATACCGACCGCGCTGCTGTATGGACCCGCAACCGCACGGAAGTAACCGACCGGTTCACACTATATACGCGCTGGCGGGTGCAACTGTGCAACTTTCTGGGCGTGCCACCAGGGCCGGGACTACGCGGGGCGGGGGAGATCATCATCTGATGGACCAGACCACCCTGTGCCATCTGGCGGCAAGGGGATTTGCCCGCGCGGCCAGCCGCATTGGCGCCCCTGCCATACAGTACCGCCCCGTCACGCCCGCAAGCCCCTGCGCCACACCTCATGCACAGGTCATGGCGGCCTTCAGCAATGACCGCGCTTTCGGCTTTGCCGGGCCTGCACTGTGGGATGTGCCCTTTGTCTTTGCACTGCTGGACACGGCAGATGTACTGGCGGGTGACATCGTGATATGTGGCGCAGACACGTATTTCATCGCGCGGGCCGAACCGTTCCGTCCGCCTTTATGCGTGTTATGCAACGCGGTGGTGGCCATCAGCACCACCACGGCCGTCGTGGCGGATGTGGCCAGTCCGGGTGGTTACGCTACATCTGGCGATGTATCGGCGCAGACCACAATCGCCTCGGGCTGGCCAGCAATGATCCGCCCAGGCAGCGGGGCAGGGGTACCGGGGCCGGTACAGCCTGGTACCATCCATACAGGTGGCTACGAGATGTTCCTGCCTGCCATCCCCACCCTAACCCTGCAGCCCGCCATGTGGGTCAGTGACGGGGCAGGCAGTCGCTACACCATTGGCGGGGCACGTGTCAGCCCATGGGGCATGCGCTGCCAACTGGGCCGCCAGCAGGTCTGAGCCAATACCAAATCGTAAAGAATTTTCCGGATGCCGCCTTTTTGAAAAAACAGTCGCCAGAACTTCTGTTCTTTTCTGAATACTTCCCCGCCGGGTCATCAGCACAGGAACCCGACCAGAATGGCCGATATCGCCACAATCTCCACTGCCATCGCCACGGCGCTGGCAACCACCCTGTGCCCCGATGGTACCGCCAGCGGGGCCATAACCGGGCGGCCGCTTATCATCCGCCGGGGTGGGCTGACACAGGCTGATCTGGGCAATGCCGCCCACACCCTGCAGCAGGGATGCGACTTCATCGGCGTAGCCGACCTGCCGGAAAGCTGGACCCGGCTGGATGAACCGCTGGGTCGCCCCTGGCGGCCGGACAGTCAGACCCCCGCCACCGCTACCATCAGCGTAACCGGCACCACCGCCACCGTATCCGTTGCCAGCGGCACTACGCCATCAGGCACGGTGGGGCTGCGTGTGGGCGGACTGGCAGGAATGGCGGGCACGGCGTGCAGCCTGCATGTGGCGGTGGCAGGTGATACGGCTTCCGGTATTGCGGCCCTGCTGGCCGTAGGCCTGCCGGGCGCCCTGGTAACCGGGACCAGCCTGATACTGCCCGCCGGAACCACCGTGCAGGCCATCAATGCCGACACGCGGGCGGCACGGTGTGTGGCACGCAGGCAGCAGCAGATGTTTGTCATAACCGCATGGTCGGCCCTGCCCGAAGCGCGTGACATACTGGGACAGGCCATAAGTGATGCGCTGGCCCTGACTGACTGGCTGACCGATGCACACGGCTCCACCTTCCGCATGGAGGCCCGCGCCACCAGCAACGACGACACGGCCATGAACCGGGGCCTGTTCTCCCGCCCCGCACGCTATCTTGTCACGTTTGATACCGACCTGACCCACACCACCCCCGTCATGCTGGCGGGCGGTGTGGGCATTGGCCCCGCAGTCGTGGCGGGCGACGTGCTGCTTGATAAATAAAAACAGGAGTTTTCGGCTGGTGCCTTTCCGAAAAAAGGCTTCACCAAAACTCTCCTGACAGTTGCAGCCCGTTTTCCAGACCAACTGATCAGACGATCCCTGAACATCCGCCTGACCCGTTTCGCTCAATACGCGCATCCGCGCCCTACAGGGGAAAGACCCGCATGACCATCTACCAGTCCGGCCAGCTGAACACCAACAGCCTGAATGTGCCTGACCTGTATGTACAGATCCTCAAACCGCAGAGCATTGCGCTCAACGGCGTCTCGACCGGGCGGATTGGCCTGGTGGGCACCGCCACATGGGGGCCGGTGGACACGCCGGTCATCGTAAGCACGATGGGGGACTGCCTGTCCGCCTTCGGCCCCAAGCAGGCGCTGGCCAGCGATATCGGCACGGCGGTCAGCATTGCCATCATGCAGGGTGCATCGGACTTCCGCTGCGTGCGCGTGAGCGATGGCACGGATGTGGCCGCCACCGGCACGCTTGACGGCGTTACATTTACGGCGGTCCACACCGGCAGCGCGGGCAATGCAGTCAATGCTGCACTGGCACCCGACCCCATCATCACCACGAACTACACCCTGACCATCAGCCACGCCACCCTGGGCAGCCGCAGCTACCGCGGGACCACATGGACAGTGCTGGCAGCAGCCATAGCGGGGGACAGCACGGCGCTTGTGCGCATTGGCCTGCCTTCTACCGTGCCGGTCCCTGCTGCCGGGTCGGTTACACTGGCGGGGGGCACGGATGGTGCAACACCCACCACTGCGGCCTTTGTCGGAACTGATGGCGTGACCCGTACCGGCCTGTATGCCCTGCGCGGGCAGGGCTGCGCGCTGGGCCTGCTGATGGGGGTGAGCGACAGCACAAGCTGGACCACACAGGCCACCTTTGGCCTGGGGGAAGGAGTTTACATGATCGCCTGCGGCCCCGCAGGCGACGGCATTGCCACGGCGGTGGCTGCCAGGGCTGCCGCCGGGCTGGACAGCTACGCCGTCAAGTTGATGTTTGGTGACTGGCTGTGGTGGGATGATGACACCAACGGCACGATGCTCGTACCGCCGCAGGCCTTTGTCGCGGGCCTGCTGGGTGGGCTGTCGCCCGAGCGCTCCAGCCTGAACAAGGAACTGTACGGCGTAGTGGGCAGCCAGAAGGCGGGGCTGGTCTCGGGCGGGACAAGCCAGACCTATTCCACCGCTGAACTTTCGGCCCTGTTTGCCGCAGGCATCGATGTGATCTGCAACCCGGCCCCCGGCGGCAGCTACTGGGCGGTGCGCGGTGGCATCAATACCTCCAGCGATGATGTGACCGATGATGACAGCTACACCCGCCTGACCAACTACATTGCCGAAACACTGAACGCGGGCATGGGCGCGTTTGTGGGCGAGGTGATCAGCACCACGCTGTTTGGCGATATACGCGCAGTGCTGCTGGGCACGCTGTCCAACATGGCAGGCAACGGCATTCTGGCCAGCGCATCATGGTCAGTGGTGTGTGACGCCACCAACAACCCGCAGGCCGAGACCGCGCTGGGCTACGTACGCGCCGATGTGCAGGTGCGCTACCAGGGCATCAACCGCTTCTTCGTGGTCAACCTGCAGGGTGGGGCAAGCATGACACTCAGCACCGCCACCGCCAGCTAGACCACGCCCACCCCCTTGCGGGCCGCGCCCTGCCTGCGCGGCCCCGTTTTTTTTTCCTGATGGAGCGATGAATGTCTACCAAACCCTTCAATATCGGCCGCGACTGCCGCGTGGTGCTGGTTTATGACGGCAGCCGCATCGATTTGCCCACGGTTACAGGCTTCAACGCCCAGCAGCGCACCCACCAGCTGACCTCCAACCCGCTCAACGACATGCCGCTGTTCTATGACGTGCCGGGGGGCTGGGGCGGGCAGTTCACTTTCCAGCGCGACAGTGCGGGGGCGGATGACCTGTTTGCCGCGATTGAAAGCGGCTTCTGGTCAGCCGGCACGGTGGTGCTGGGCAGCATCTACCAGTACGTGACCGAATGCGATGGCACGCTGAGCACATATGAGTTCATCGGCGCATCCCTGCAACTGTCGGATGCCGGGCGCTACCAGTCCGAAACACTGGTGACACAGACCATCACGTTTACCGCGCGTGCGCGCAACCGTGTATCCTGAGCAGGGGCCTGAATGCATGACGGAACAGACCATAAAGACCGCTGATGGCCGCACGCTCACCTGGCGCGAGCGGGGGCCGGGCGACGTGCTGGCATTGCTGGAATTCGGTCCTGCCAATCCCACCACGGCATGGATGGAATACGCGCTGATGATCAGTTCGGTGGAAGCGATTGATGGCGTGCCCGTGATCCGTCCCGCCTCGCGCGTCCAGCTTGAACAGCTTGCCAACCAGATCGGCAATGCCGGTATTGGCGCACTGTCCGCCGCACTGTTCGGCACGGATGGGGCGGAAGCGGCACGGGCGGAGGAGATGGCGGCAAAAAACTGAGTCGGCATCCCGTTGTGATCGAGGTCGCGGCCCTGGTCAGGAACGGGGTGCCGTGGAGTGTTGCCATGGACATGCCGCGCATGCGGCGCATGGCTTTTTTTGTAGCCTTCGGGGAACTGGCAGGCGGGCGATATGACTGGAATGCGCAACGATGGGAAGAACCCGATAGCTGATCGCTACCGGGCACTGATACACCTTGCCACCTGCCTGCGCGGCGGACCGATCATGCAGGGCGGGAGGGTATTCACACCACCCGGCGGCAGCAGGGGGACGGAGGCCATCGCGGCACTGGGTCGGATATGGAAGCAGGGTGTACGTGCATGCCTGCCAATATACAGGCCCGGCCCGGTTTCCGCGCTCCTGCCGCACGAACGGATGACCGTGCGCATGCCCGTACCGAACAGGGATATGCCGCGTTCTTCATCCATGCCTGCCCTGCCACCCGCACCATCGGCCTCCATGTCGGTCATACCGCCTGCGATGCAACCGGTGGGCATGACCACAGGCGCTGGCGGGGTGATGGCCACACCGCTGCCGTCGCCGGGCATTACCGTTACAGACAGGCTAAAAAGGCAGGCCCTGCCTCTTGTTACCAGCTGGACAAACCGGAATGCACGGTCCAGCCCCATTCTGGTGCCGTATCCACTACCTGCCATGCCCGCTTCGGACCAGATGGCAGCGGGGCAACGCGCATCGGCATCCGGCCTGCCCACATGGCCCGTGCCGCCACCGATGGAACGTGGAATGATGGACATGTCCATGCCTGCTACGGCACGGCAGGATGGATCATGTACGTCCGCTCCCGGACCAGCACAACAGACTGACATGTCATCAACAAGCCCGCCCGGACTGAACCATCCCACCGCCTTGACCACTTTTATCCTGCCAGACCGGCGGCAGGAGACACGAACCGGGCAGCCCGTTCATCCACCGCATTACGCAGCCCTGCAGGCGAATGTGACGGGCAAACGTCCTCACATATTTCAGCAGAGCAGGATGAGGGCGTCCACCAGGTCCATCCAGGACCGCGCCCGGAACAGTCGCAAAGCTGATGGCCTGTCGCCCGTGCCTCAGGGTTACGGCAGGGTGGAGGTGCCACGTGGCATCACGACAGGGGCCGTGTCCATGGTCGCCATGCAGGCCCGGACCATACAGGGAATGGACAGCAGGTCACGTCTTCCAGCTGTGAACGAAAGACGTTGCATCCTGCCCCGGCCATTCCTGCCGCCTCGGGGAACAGGACTGCCAAAGGGGCAGCCGGCAGGCAGGCCTCCCTTCATCCACCCCGGACCTGCCGGAGGCGGGGATAACATCCCCCTTCCATCGGTAAATGGTGAAGGAGGTGGGGCGGTATTGCAGGTTACCATTCCTCTTAGAGCCCGATCCGAAAGTTTTTCAACCCTGACAATGCCTTGCTGTCCGTCGTGTGAGCATTCGGATCGAGGCGATCAATGTCCATGCGGTTGAGGAAGCAATGGATTGTTCCCAATCTTTGGCGAGCCGCCTGCACCGTCCCAGCCATGCGAATGTCCGTTCCACCACCCAGCGACGCGGCAGGATCTGAAAGCCCTTCGTCGTATCGGACCGCCTGATGATTTCGAGGGTCCATTTTCCCATGGCGGCGAGCGCGTTTCGCAATTTGTCGCCAGCATAACCGCCATCAGCAAAGATGTGGCGCAGCCAGGGAAAGCGCCTGCGTATCGCTGCCAGGACATCAACGGCCCCATCACGGTCCTGGATGTCGGCGGCATGAACGAGGAGAAAGATCAGGAAGCCGCAGGTATCCGTCACGATATGGCGCTTGCGGCCCTTGACCTTTTTCCCCGCGTCATAGCCTGAAATCCCGCCACTTTCCGTGGTTTTCACCGACTGGCTGTCAATCACGCCTGCGCTCGGAGAGGCGTCACGCCCCTCGATCTCGCGCAGGCTCATGACCAGCACCGTATTCATGGCCTCGAATACTCCGGCATCACGCCAGGCGTAAAAATAGCGCCTGACGGTCGAGACCGGCGGAAAGCATTTCGGCAGCAGACGCCACGCGCACCCGGCCGAGGCTATGTAGAGCATCGCGTTGACCACCTCGCGCATATCCGTCGTGCGCGGACGACCGCCCCGTTTCGCAGGGGGCACAAATGGCATGATCAAAGTCCACTCCCCGTCCGTCATGTCCGATGGATATCGCAAGCCTTCCCGGCTATACTCGCGCCGGGCAATACCAGTCCATGTCACCATTCACTCCATCTCTTCGCAAAGACGGATGAATCACAACAGGCTGGTATTGTTCAAAAACTTTCGGATCGGGCTCTTACGCTGGACCAGCATGTGCTGGCCCATGCCATGGCCCGGATCGACACCAGTCGTGCCCTGCACGAACATCGCGCCACCGGCACCGCGCCTGATGTCCTGCGTCACACGCAGCTGCCTGGCCGCTCCATAGGGGCGTAGGGCAGGAATGCCCGGAAATTCTACGGGGCCTTGGGGAGGGTAACGGCTTCATCCCGTATGCCGCCGCCATGTGCGGCTTTTTTTCATTATGCCGGGAATCACCATGTCCCTCACACTCATGAATGCCGAGACCGCCATCGGATCGATCGGACGGCTATGGGCGTCCGCACCCGTTACTATTGGCGGGCTGACCCTGACCGGTATGGAAGTGCCCCAGTTCATACGCGATGGCGGCACCCAGCAGGTAGCTGTTCACCGTCTGCCTGGCGGCAATAAAATCGTTGATGCCGTGGGCAACGACCCCGACCGGCTGGAACTGAGCGGCACCTTTGTCGGCCCGACCGCCCTGGCACGGGCGCGTGCACTCAAGCAGATGCGGATCGCGGGCCTGCCGGTAGCCTTCAGCGGGGCCGGACTGTCGCTTATGGTCAGGATTGTCCAGTATGCCTATGACTACCGGCAGAAGGGCGTCGTCATTCCCTATCGACTGGTACTGGAGCAGCCAGCCCTGGCTCCTGCCGCAGGCACTCTTGCATCCGGGCTGTCAGCGCTGGTGGGAACGGACGCAGCCTCCGCCCTGTCCGGCATTACCGCTGCGATAAGCGATGTCTCGACCATTG
This sequence comes from Komagataeibacter sp. FNDCF1, assembly GCF_021295335.1. NCBI lineage: Bacteria > Pseudomonadati > Pseudomonadota > Alphaproteobacteria > Acetobacterales > Acetobacteraceae > Komagataeibacter > Komagataeibacter sp. FNDCF1. The sequence continues at coordinate 707,727 of NZ_JAIWOT010000001.1, forward strand.
CTGACAATATCACAGGCCAGCTGTCAACGGTGGTGGGACAGGTAACACCCATTGCCGACATGGCCGGGGCGGGTGGCGTGCTGGCTGGCGTGCAGGACAATCTGGCCGCGGTGGGCGGCCTGTCGGGAGCGGGGGTCAATCTGGCCTCTGCGCCCGAAAGTGCGGCCAGCATGGTATCAGGGCTGGAATCCGCTGGTACCGGGCTGAATACCGCTATCAGCGAAACCGGCATGAATCTTGATTCCATAAGCCCCGGCAATGCGACGGAACTATCCACCCTGACCCAGAACGCGTCTGTGCACAGCGCGTCCGTCACATCCGGGGCGCTGGTCAACCGTGCCTATGCCAACACGCTCTCGGCCACTGGCAGCGTGCAGGACGGCCCGCTGGTAACGGCAAGATAGGAAACAGGCATGGCAACCACGATCAGGGTTACGGCAGCAGACATATCACTCTATCACGTAGCGGCACGATGGCTGGGGGATGCAGCACAGTGGTGGCGCATTGCCCAGCTCAATGGCATGGTGGATCCCGACCTGTCGGGCTTTGCAATGCCGGTGGGTCTCGTGCTGCCAGCGGCTGATGCATCCCTTGGCAGCGGCGTGCCGGGGGTGACCTCATGAGCACGGACATGACCATCACCGCGACGCGTCCCGCCACATGGCGCGCCCCCCGCGCCCGACTGCTGGTAAACGGGGCCGAGAGCACACAGACCGGGCTGGAGCGGTTCACGCTTACCCGCACCCGCTACAGTCGCGCCGACACGCTGGAGATGACGCTGGCGCTGGACCGCACGCAAGCCGGTGCCGGCCTGTGGTTTGACGTGGCTTCTGCCGGCAATGGCATGACGCTGCCCGATATCGACATCCAGCTCCAGATGCGTGACGCGGCACAGGCCGGTACACCGTGGACCACCATGTTCCAGGGCATTGTGGACCACGTGGAATGGAACCCGGCGGAAACGTCGGTACACATCCAGTGCCGCGACTATCTGGCAAGACTGCTGGATATGCGGGTGCTGGATGGCTGGATGAACATGACCGGTGCCGATGTGGTCAGGGCCATGGGCACGGCGGCGGGACTTACGCCCAATGTTGTGATGTCAGACGGCATGGTTGGCCAGTTCTGGCAGGTAGAGCACAAGCGCATGGCGGCAGCAAGCCACGGGCGGTTCCAGACCGCATTCGACCTTGCCAGTGCCCTTGCCATACAGGCCGGGTGCGACCTGTATGCCGACGGCAAGACCCTTGGCTGCACGCCCTATCCCGCAGCCAGCGCCAGCAACACGCACGTTCTGGATTATGTCGATACCAGCCCCACGGCTCCCATCATCATGGGTGCGAGCAATCTGCGCTTTGCCCGTGACTACCAGATTACCAGGGGCGTGAGCGTGCATGTAATGAGCTGGGACAGCCGCCAGCGCACGAAGGTGGATTATTACTGGTCCGCCGCCGGGGGCACGAGCCTGCCCCCGGCAAGCACGGGCACCGTGCACAGCTTCAGCATGCCCGGCGCACGGCTGGATACGCTCAGGGAATATGCCCGGACACGCTACAACCAGATTATGGCGCATGCGCGCACCATCACCGGAACCATTCCCGGGTGCATCACGCTTGCCCCACGGCAGTTCATGCAGGTCAGGGGCACTGGCACGACGTGGGACGGTACGCTGGATGTCGATAGCGTGACCAGCAGCTTTTCATACCAGGGTGGCTTCAGCCAGCACGTCACGCTGCGCCGCCGTGACACCATTACGGAAGAAGACGATAATGGTTGATACCCGCATGCTTGCCGCCAACATGGCCAATGCGCAGGCGCAGCCCGGCCTCGGGCTGGTCAGTGCCGTTGACCCGCTCAATCACGCCGTAAAGGTCACGGCCCAGCCCGCGGGGGTGGAAACCGGCTGGATACCCTATGCCGCCATGCAGGTCGGTACCCTGCGTATCGCCTGTGTGCCCGACATTGGCACGCATGTGCTGCTGGTCCGGCTTGAAGGCGATGGAGAACACGCGGTCTGCGCCTGTCCCGTCTATGATGCCGTGATCTTGCCCCCTGTATCCCCTGCCACCGGCCATGTGGCCCAGCCGGGGGAACTGCTGGTGGTGGCGGGATGCGGTGCCCCCCCGACGGGTGACGATACGACGCCGGGTGCTGTTTCCCGGAACGCGCCATGGTGGCACTTGACCAGAGATACGATCTATAGCGGGGCAGGGAATACGACCGAGACCCTGACCAATGGCTCCAGGGCGTGGAAGGTAGATGGTGTCACAATGACGCTGGACACGAACGGTCTGACCGTTACCGGGGGGCCCATCATTACCGACGGGAACATCACCGCACAGGGCACGGTTACGGGTCAGACCGATGTAAAAGCCGCCGGTATTTCCGGCAAGAGTCATATCCATCCCGTTACTACGGTCCCTGGCGCTACGGAGGCACCACAATGAATCACGACGTCATTCCATTCTGTCGGGTCATGTTTCCCGACCGGCCACCTGACCCGTTGGCCATGCCCGCCTGTCCTGAACATGCGGTCAGGAGGAAGGAGGGCATCGTGACCTGTCGTAGCATGGCAACGGCCACCACGCGGGAGCCGCACGGCTTGCCAAACGCGATGGAGCCGTCATGAGCGCCCTGTCCCACACCATGGGCGGCGACCTTGACCTGTCCGGCACGGGCGGCGTGGCTGTAGTGAGTGGTGCCGAACAGACCCGACAGGCCCTGCTGCGCCGCCTGTGCACCAATGCGGGAACCTATATCTGGCAACCCAATTACGGTGCGGGCCTGCCCGCGCGTGTGGGGAGCGTGATGGACGAAGCGGGTATCCGCGCACTGGTGCTGGAACAGATGCAGGCCGAGGCCGGGGTGAACCAGACCCAGCCCGTCACAGTCACGGTAACCAGCCCCAAGGTCGGGGCCTACCTGCTGGCCATTTCCTACACGGATGCCGCCACCGGGGCGGTGCAGGAACTGACATTGAGCACCTGACAGGCGGTTCTCCGGAGCCGCCTTTTTTTATTGGAGGCCCGCTTGGCCATCACCTTCCAGTCATTCAGGACCACGCTGGGCAACATGGTCGCAAGCGCACAGGGTGCGTGCCCGTCGCTGCTGGACCTCAATGTCGGCTCCCCCGGCCGCGCCATGCTCGAAGCGGTGGCGGGGCTGGGGCTGTGGTTCCAGTTCATTGCGCTGCAGGTCCTCTCGCGCACCCGGCTTGCCACGTCCATCGGGTCGGACGTGGACAGCTTCGTGGAGGATTTCGGCCTCACGCGCGAACCGGGTACGGCCGCCACCGGCACCGTCACCTTCACATCCTTCACACCCGCCAGCCAGTCGGCCACGATTGCCGTGGGCACCACGGCCAAGACCGCATCAAACCTGATCTATGATGTGGTAGAGGACAGCACGAACGCTGCATGGTCGGCAGCCGACAGCGCCTATGTCCGCCCGGCGGGCACGGCATCCGTCACGGTGCCGGTGCAATGCGAGGCAACCGGCACCACAGGCAACGTGGCGGCGGGCGCGATCTGCCTGCTGGGCACGGCCATATCCGGCATCGATACGGTCACCAACACCGCGGCCCTGACCAATGGCAGCGATGGCGAGACGGACGCTGCCCTGCGTGCGCGGTTCGTGGCCTACATCAACAGCCGGTCCAAGGCCACGATTGCCGCCATGGAAAACGCGGTGACCGATGTTTCCGCCGACCTGATCTACCAGGTGGTGGAGAACGTGGACACGTCCGGCGCCGCGCTGCCCGGCAACGTGGTGCTGTTTGTCGATGACGGGTCGGGCGACGTGTCCGACAGCGTGATCGATGCGGTCTATACGGCCGTTGATGCGGTGCGCCCGGCGGCGGTGTCCATTCAGGTGGTGCGCCCGGATGTGGTGCGGCCCGCCGTGGCCATGACCGTCAGCGTGGACGCCACGGGCGACCTTGCCACGGTGCAGGCCACGATCAGCACCAATGTCGCAACCTACCTGAACGGGTTGGCCATTGGCACCGCGGCCAGCTATTCGCGCCTGATCCAGATCGCCTATGCCGCCAGCACGTCCGTCACCAATGTGACCGGCGTGACCCTGGCCGGCGGGGTGGTGGACCTGCCCGCAACCATCGGCACGGCCTACCGGGCCGGGGCGGTGGCGTTTGGCTGACATATCGCAAAACGGGTTCGCCCTGCGCATCCGGCGCCTGCTGCCGACCGGGTGGTTTCTACCGCCACCCGCGACAGGCACCGCGGAACAGGCCCCGGTGCTCAATGCGCTGCTGCAGGGCTTTGGCAGCGTGTTCGCATGGATATGGGGCCTGCTGGCGGGAACGGCGGACCAGACCCGCCTGGCCACCATGTCCGGCGCCTTCTTGGACATGTTCGCCGCCGATTTCTTCGGCACCATGCTGACCCGCAACCCGGGCGAGAGTGATGACGCCTTCCGCACCCGTATCGAGGAAGCGCTGTTCCCCTCGCTGGGCACCCGGCCCGATGTGGTCAACACCATTGCCGATGAAGTGGGGCAGGCCGGGCGCGTGATCGAACCGCGCAACGCCACCGACTGCAAGGGGCTGGGCAGTCTGTCTGCGCCCGCCACTGGCGGTGGCTACGGCTATGGCGTGGCGGCCCTGCGCTATGGCTCGCGCGCAGCCCCTTTCCAGCTTTTTGCACAGTTGCCGACCGGCGACACGAACCCGCCCGCAACACAGACACTGGACCGCATTGCCGATGTGATGCCCGCAGGCACCATCGCATGGGTTCAGGACGTGGAGAACCCAGACTGATGGACAGGCAGATCGTCTACCCCGCCCAGATTCCGCTGGACAGTGACCAGTTGAACGCCCAGCGCAACGCCTATGTGGGCATCGGCCAGCTTGCGGCCATGGCTTACGGGTGGGCCACGGTTTCCGCCAGCGGCTTTGCCTGCACGCCGGGCAGCGGGCTGGTCGTGACCATCGCGCCGGGGTCGCTGCTGGCGCCCGGCGTAGTGGATGGCGCGGCCTATGGCACGCTGACGGCCGTAGGCAGCGCGCTTGTGCGGCAGTATATCAGCCGCGATCCCGTCACACTGGATGTGCCGGGGGCAGGGGCCACCTGCACCGTATATGTCACGCCCGCCACGGTGGACGCGGATGACACCGTCCTGCCGTTCTACAACGCCGCCGATCCGTCCGTGACCTATGCCGGGGCCGATAACAGCGGAAAGACAGCACCCACCGTGCGGCAGGACGTGGCGCAGATCGGCGTTGGCACATCCGTGCCCGATGGCGCGTATCCGCTATGGACCGTCACGGTCCCGGCCGGTGCCACGGCCATCACGGCAGACATGATCGCGCAGGCCGGTGGCGCACCGTTTTACGACACCATTCCCCAGTTGCAGGCCGCCAAGCAGGATGCCCTTGGGTTTGTGCCCGTGAATGGCCAGTGGGCGCTGGGAACGACTGCGTATCAGGTGCTTGGCCTGACCTACCTGATCAGCGCGCAGCGGCCGCAGTATTTCTATCAGGACGCAACGGGGGCGCAGCATGCGGGTGGCGCTCTGGCCCTGTATTCGGATGTTACAAGCGAGACCGAGCGTGCCGAAGATGTGGAGTCCGGTCTTGTTTCCGGTATCTGGGCAAAAGGAACTTCTGCCTATCAGATCACCGGCCTGACCTACCTGATCAGTTCCGCCCGCCCGCAGTTCTTCTATCAGGACGATAGCGGCAACCAGTACTCGGGAGGCCTGATTGCTCTTTATTCCGACGTGACGGCCGAACAGGCAGCGCGAGCTAGCGCCATTAGTGCTGAGGCCACGGCACGCGCGAACGCCGATGCCCAGCTTGTATCCGGCGTGTGGGCCAACGGTACGGGGCCGGGGCAGGTTCTGGGCATGACCTACAACCTGACTTTCGTCGGCGGTGCGCGCCCGCAGGTCTTCTACAACGACGCCAGCGACAACCAGCAGGTCATCGGGCTGGCCACCTATAACGATCTCTCCGGCTATGTCCCGAAGGGTGGTGTGCAGTACGGCCAAACGTGGGATGTGTGGACGCCTTCCGCCAATCAGGTCACGAACCTGACCCTGACATTCACATGCGCATCCGGCGGGCTGCTGATGATGTCGGCCGGCGTTTATCCGTTCAGCGCACAGCCCAGCAATGGCGGTTCCTCAAATACGGGATCGGATGTCAACCTGATCCTGGACGGCACCAGCGTGTATGACGACAACGTGCGCAGCGCCACGCATGAGGACGTGCCGCAACTGGTGGGCGCGGGCACGCATACCATCACCCTGCAGTATACGGCCAACACCGCCACGTCGGGATGGGTGAGCCAGCGCGCGAAACTGTCCTACTTCTTCATCCCGACCGAATGAGGCCGCGCCATGTCCACATCTGATACCATCCAGAATTACATCCTGTACCGGACGGCCGCATCCGGGTGGCAGGCGGTCGGCTATGTCATTGCCGCCATGCAGCTTACGGCGGAACAGGCGACCGGGGCGGGGACGGGTCTGGCCTACGTGCTGGACGCGGCGGGCAAATATCCGGCTGGAAGCCTCTATCCGGTACCCTCCACGGGGTATGCGCTCACCGGGCCATCCACGGCAACGGCTGGAACGGCCCTGACGCTGACCCTGACGCCCGACAATTACGGCCCGGACACGGCAACGGCGGTGACGCTTTCCGATGGTGGCGCGGGCGGCACATTCTCATCCGCCACGGTCACATTCGGCGCGGGCGTAAAGACCGCCCAGACCGTGACCTACACGCCGAAGGCGGCGGGCAGCGTCACCATCAGCGCCACGAACAGTGTCGGCCTGACCAACCCGTCGGCTCTTGCCATCACCGTCGGCGCGGCGGCTGCCACAACCTGACCGCCCCCACGATCCGCGCCTGCCAGACCGCCCGCGAGGCGGTTTTTTCATGAGAAGACGAATGAGCGAAACCACTACACTGACCCAAGGCGGCCCGGTCATGCCCCAGCGCTGCGCCACGATCGAGGATCTGGCCCGCGTGCGTGAGCGGCTGGCCAAGGTCGAGGGCGGCCACGACAACCTGCGCGACGGGCTGAGCACGCTGTCCCAGCAGTTTACCGACCTCAGGCGCGACCTGACGCAATCCGTATCCGACAACGCCGCCCAGACCCGGCGCGAGATCATGGAGCGCGTGGACGACATGACCGACACCGCCACCGAGCGTAACAACGAAATATCAGGCAGGCTGGCGCGCATCGAGGGCGGCCTGAAGCTGACCTCATGGGTCACCATGACCTTCATCGTGCTGGCCACCGGCCTGCTGGGCTGGGGGCAGATTGGCGATGCCGCGTGGTCGTTCTGCAAACGCGCGTTCGGGTATGCGTCATGAGCGCATACATTCCCCGCGGCATCCGCAACAACAATCCGGGCAACCTTGATTACGTGGGTCAGGCGGGCGCGCATCTGGAAACCGGCGTGGCGGAACCGCGCTTCGCGGCTTTTCCGACCATGGCAGACGGCATCCGCGCCCTGCGTGACCAGTTGCTGCGCTATGCCGAGCGCGGCCTGACCACGATTGCCTCCATCATCTCGGTCTATGCGCCTGCCACCGAGAACGTGACCAGCGCCTATATCGCCGGCCTGTGCCGCCAGATGGGCGTGCAGGCCGATGCCGTGCTGGACCTGCGCGATCCGGCCACCATGCTGGGGCTGATCGAGGGCATCGCCACCATGGAAAACGGGCCGGGGCATATCAGTCCGGTACAGATCAGGCAGGCGCTTGGGGGAGGGGATACATGAACACCACCGCAAAACTGGGCGGTCTCGGGGCCGCCATCGGGCTGCTGCTGACCGAAGTGCCGGAACAGTATGCGCTTTATGTCGCGCTGTTCATCATCGTATGCGCGGCGGCTACGGCGCTTGTCCCGCCGCCCCACACGGGAAGCCGGTGGGCCGTGGCCTATCAGGTCATGACCACCATCGGCCTGAACATCGGCTGGGCGGAAAACCACTTCAAGCCGGGGCAGTCGGGGGTGCGCGTGCCAGTTGCGGACAAGCCCGCAGCCAAGGCGGCGGTTTCGGCGGCCGGCATTCCGGTCCTGAACAGGAAGGGTCAGCCCGAGGCGCCATCGAAATAGGGAAGACAGCCCCAGCGCTTGGGTGGATGGCCGATGCAATCCGGGGCTGCATGATCAATCATACGCAACTTTAGGGCGATAATATGTCCTGAATTGCAACCCAAGGTAACCGCCCGCGAGGCGGTTTTTTTTATTGGAGCCACATCATGAACCCGAACCTTTCCCGCCGGTCCCTGCTGCGCGCCGGGGCCGGAACGCTGGCGGCTGGCCTGCTGGCAGCCTGCACGACCACCAAAAGCGGCACCACGACCACGATCACCCTGAACGTGGCCGAGGTCGTGGATTACGGCAACGCCATCCTGTCCTTCTCCAGCACGGCCATCAACGTGTCATTCGTGGCATCGGCCATGGGCACGGCCAATCTGGCGCTGGCTAACACGGTCATTGCCTCGCTTAAGTCCGCCCTGACCGCGTTCCAGTCAGCCGCAGGATCCAGCACGTCCGTCAGCTACGACAGCGCCAGCGTCAAGACGGCGTTCGACAGCATCCTGGCGGATATTGAGAAAGTGGACACGCTGATCATTTCCACCATCACCGGCACGGCGACCCGCCTGTCCAGCAACGTCGTATCCGAAGCCAAGACAGCGGCAGGGGCGGCAGCAACGCTGATTGATCTGCTCAAGGCCATGGTGGATGTATCCGGCCTGCGCCTGCGCAGTGCTGCACCCGTAGACCCGGATGCGGCCATCGGGCAGATTGCCGTATTCGTGACCACCATGCCATGAATACCTTTTTACAGGGTATGCTGGCTGGCGCCGGGGGTATGGTTGTACTGATCGGCCTGCTGGTGATCATTCCGCTCCGGCTACGGGCGTGGCTGCTTGCCACGCGGCAACACGACAGAGGCCTGTGCTGACGTAGCCACCATCGACATTCCACATGGGAACATTGCCTTTTCGGGCAGGACTGCAACCCCGGTGCCTGGTGGATGGCCGATCGCGACCGGGGCTGCCCTGAGTATTATAACCCACTTTGTGGCAATTGCATGGAGATCATGTAACAACAATCACGTCCCTGTTGCACATGCAGACGGATACCGCTGGTCTGTACACGCAACCGTACGGACACTGTACTGTTCTGGTATGCATGACCGCACCGCCAGAATTTACACATCCCGCCATGGGCGAGGGATGGCTCCAGCTAGGGGAACTGGCGCTGGCCTTCGTGCTATCGGCACTGGTGGGGCTGGAACGGGAGTTCCGGCAGAAAAGTGCCGGCCTGCGCACCTATACACTGGTGGGGGTGGCGTCCGCGCTGTTCATGCTGGTGTCCAAATACGGGTTCAACAATGTACTGGAGGCCGGGCAGGTAGTACTCGATCCCTCGCGCATTGCGGCACAGGTCGTGTCGGGTATCGGGTTTATTGGCGGTGGCGTGATTTTCATGCGGCGCGACGTGGTGCGGGGACTGACCACGGCGGCCTCCGTATGGCTTACGGCAGCATTGGGCATGGCATGTGGGGCCGGGCTGATCGCGCTGGCAGTCGCCACAACCGTTGGGCATTTCATTATCATGCTCGGCTTTCCGCGTCTGAGTCATCTGGTGCCGCGTGCCCATGCCGCACGTGCGGTAGGGGTCTTCATAACCTATCCTGATGGCCATGGCCTGTTACGCACCATCCTGAGCCGCTGCACGAAACTACGCTTTACCATTCACCGTGTGAAGGTAGAGCAGCCAGCCACCAACATTGATGACGACGTGCTGGCCGACCTGCGTGACCGACACCACAACACCACCGCCCAGCCCCCGGATCCCGCAGCCGCAGGCATGGTCACGCTGTTCATAAAGGTGCGGGGCAGACGGCCCATCTCCCACCTGGTAGCGGTCCTGTCAGCCATTGACGGTGTTGCCGGCGTGGAGACGGACGAGCCGGATAACGACCCCGAGTGAACCCGCCAGAAGCATGCTGGGTCCGAAGGTCTGTCCCTTTCAGCTTGCAAGACCTGAGATATTACCCGAAACCGGCAATCGTAATCCGTCCGTCTCGGTACGCACGACAGGACAGGCGGCGACCACCGCCTTCATGGGCAGGGTGGCATACAGATGGGGAAAAAGCTGTCCACCGCGTGACGGCTCCCACCGTACCAGCGCAGGGGCCAGCAGGTCCAGATCCACCGCAACCAGCATAAGCCCCTCGCGCCCCGCAAAATGCCGATCCAGCGTGCCCATCACCTGCTCACCCGTTGAAAGGTGAATGAATCCGTCCGCTACATCGGCGGGAGAGCCGGTAAATGTACCTGCATGGAGAAGATCCCCATATTCATCCGCACTCAGGATTTTGTAGGCGATATGTTCGGTCATGCTTGGCGTGTCCTGTTCTGTTTGCATGGCAAGCATAGGCGAGCCCTACATGACTTTCCAACCTTCTGGCGCGAACAGGACGGGCAAAGCGGTGGCCCATGCAGAGCGTGTTTGATCGCATAACTCTGTGGGCACAGATTAAGCCGTGTGCCAATGCAGCTCTGACAGACCAGCCATGAGCAACGCGCTGGTCCATGCCCGATATCAGCAGGATATGTGGAACGGCCGTGCATACCCTGTAACCATCAGGCTGACGCAACCGGAAAAAAAGACATATAATCTGGCGGCAAGATCCGTCAGTAGCCCTATGGGCATGATTTTGGTCATAAGCCACACAGATGCTCCAATGGAGAGCATGACAGACTATACGGCGCATGAAGCCTTACCTGAAATCAAGCCGGAACGAAAAGCAGCCGTGACGGCTGACGGCCGCCACATGCTACCGCTTTAACGCCATCATGGGGAGCGAGGAGGGGACTTTCTCATGGTCGGGACAGGGCAAGAGCAATTATGGGCTGGTCTTTGTCGGCGTGACGCGTCACCTTGATGAAAAGAGAGTCCCTTTTCCACACCGCGTGCGCGCGGGCCAGACAGAGAATAAGGCTTTGCATTGCGATGCGCCCCGATAACGACAACACCGGACCGGCGGTCCTGCATTTCCCACGCAGGAATATTTTCTCCCCCCCGGAGGCATCGGCCTATCTTGGTATCCGCCCGTTCCATCTGCGCATCATGAAATGGCTACGCTGCGGGCCGAAAGCCATTACCATCAACCGCCAGACAGTCTATACCGAGGAAGAACTGCGCAGCTTCCGCAACACGTTGATGAGCGCCGTGGGTGTAACCGAAAATGGTGGCACATATCGTGAACTGACGATAGGCGAACGGGCGTTTGTGACCGATCCGCTTATTACCCTACTTACACGCAACCTGATCTGGCGGCGTGCGATCCTGATCACGCTATGGAGCATGATGGGGCTGGGTATCGGCATTGACCTGATCCTGTTCTGACTCAACCCGTCATACCGTAACAAAAAAAGGGGCGCCCCGGCAGAGGCGCCCCCTTTTTATGCTGGCAGCAGATTACTGCTGGCCATGATCTTCATGGTGATCGCCGTGCTCATCGCCATGTTCGCCGTGTTCTTCATGGTGCTCACCATGTTCCTCACCGCGTTCCCCGCCATGTTCGTTACCGTCATGCCGGCCATGACCACCGTGGTGGCGGCCATGTTCGCCGTGACGCTGTTCGCCATTATTGTCTTCAGCGTGGGCAACGACCGGCAGGGACAGGCCAAGAGCAGCAGCAAAAAGAAGTGCTTTTTTCATGTAATTCATTTCCTCTTTATCAGCTGATTTTCTCAAATCAGGCTAACCTGTATATAATGTTTACCTGACACGAGAAAAGGCTTTGCCAAAATTTCATTTGTAACAGAATGCATCACAGGACTGTCCATGCGGCAATACCTGTGCGTGGCACAGATGCCCGACCCAGGCATCCGTCTCAGGTTTCATCATGGCGAAAGGCATCATCGGGTATGGCGTAGACCGCATCATGCGGACGGGCGTAGCCACGCCTGTTTCTCCACGCATGAATCAACGCTTCGCGCCATTCCTCATGCGGCTCTTTACGGGGTTTGGGGGTGGAATCGGATGTGACATTCATGATCCGGAAACCTCTTAAAAAGCCCGCACAAACGCAGGCACGCATTCTTAACAAATACCCTTCCATACAAGTGTGATGATTGTATGAATCTCTGTCGCCCTAAATTGAGCCAGACAGGATAGTGACACGGGAAAGGAATAAATACCTAATTCCGGAACTGAACTTTCATCGTGCAGTATATTGATGATCGTATTCCACTTTTCTCAACTATTTCGTATGGCAGGTTCATTATTTGTGCATGGCTGTTCCTGTTTGTAACAATGTTGGGGCTTACATTTTTGGTCATGAAGGGCAAGATTCATGAAGTCGAACCCAAGGAGACATCATGAAACGTTCAATCCTGTTTGCACTGGCGCTTGGCGCTTCCATGCCGCTTGCAGCGCACGCACAGTCCTTTGACAACAATCAGGGCGGCCACGGCCATCATGGCGGCGGTGAGCAGAATGGCGGCGGCTGGGGCGGTCGTGGCGGCGACAACCAGAATGGCGGCGGCGAGCGCGGTGGCCGTGGCGGTGAAGGCCAGAACGGCGGTGGCTGGGGTGGCCGTGGTGGCGACAACCAGAATGGCGGCGGTGAGCGCGGTGGCCATGGCGGTGAAGGCCAGAACGGCGGTGGCTGGGGTGGCCGTGGTGGCGACAACCAGAATGGCGGCGGTGAGCGCGGTGGCCGTGGTGGTGAAGGCCAGAACGGCGGTGGCTGGGGCGGCCATGGCGGCAGCGAACATGGCGGTCGCGGTGGCTGGAACAACAATTCCAACTGATACTGCCTGACAGGATCAAGGCCCGGCTGGTTCCGGGCCTTTTTTCTGTTCCATGCGTACCGATGGAACCTTGCGGGTAACCCGGCTGGCCAGATACGGCTGTCAGGCCCGGGACGGTAACGGCGTGGCGGAGCCTGCCATGCAGGATGCGATCAACGCATAATCCATATGATAGATCTGGCGAAGCCGCGCAATCTGGTCGAGGCGCAGCGTGGTTATGTCATCCGCCTTGGTTCCCCCGTTGATATGTCCGACAGGATTCGGCGTGTAACGGCGGACAAAGGCCTCTATGCCCATCATGTCATCAAGCATGAACAGATGGTTAACAGCCTGTTGACCATGCCGGTCGGTTACATACCACGCCTGTGGGCGGAAGATATGGTCGACCTCGTAAGGCAGGAGGGCACGGGCAATATGGTCTAGTGCTTCGTCAACACCACCAAAATTCATATAGGTGCTTCGAAAGCCGCGTGAGACGCTGCGCAGCGCGCTACCCCCGGCACGCGCATAACGGTAGGCTGACAGGAAGCGCTGCACGGGGTCACGCAATATGGCAAAGGATGGCAGACCCGCAAGCTGCGGCATGCGGCGGTTGAAATAGCGTATGGTCTCATGCCCCACATCCATGTCATAGAGGGCACGCGTCAGCGATGTGCCCGCGTTCTTGGGAATATGAATGAACAGCACGCCAGCCCTGCGCACCTGCTTCATCCGGCGCAGCCGCTTGGGGCCTGGCGGATAGGGAATATGCAGTTCCGCCAGCCGTTCATGCACGTCACTGGACATTTTTACACGAAGAACAGGCTGTAACATGGTTTGCATGCTATATTAATCACGCGGCAAATCTGGTCATAGTGTTTATAAATGTGACGAAATAAAGCAGGCCATTTCAGACTGTAATGCTCCCCCGTGCAAATTTCCGGTGGCTACCACCGGCAGTGCACATTAGGCTGCTCCTCTGGTAAGGCCAGCATGCAGGAAAGGAGAGGGGCAACATGATCAGGGACGACGAAGATGGTATCCTGACGGAGCAGGGGGTACTGATGGGTGAAATACGCTCCGATATGGAAAAACTTGGCACCATGCTGGAGGATAACGGACCGATTACCAATGCGTTGCGTACACAGGTATCCATGATAGCAGACAAGCTGGATGCGCTATCCGACCTCATGCGCTGATCCTGCCGCCAGTTTCATGGTCCCGTGCTGGTCCATGGCCATGTTCTGGTGGGTTCATGCCGCCGTCATCACATGGCTTTGAATGGATTTCTGGCGCTGCGGACCGACTTTTACGGTGTTCTTCCCGTTTTCCTGTAATTCGCCCGGTCGGGTGATGGGTCAGGACGCGCGGCTGTCTGCCGACAGGGGGGGCGTACAATGCCGCCGGTTTCTGGCCCCCGGATTTTTTATTTATGGAAAGAGAAACCATGCAGATCGACCTGACGGGCCGCACAGCCATTGTAACGGGTTCGACCGGGGGGATAGGACTGGCCATTGCCAAAGGGCTTGCCGAAAGCGGGGCGCAGGTTGTGGTCAATGGCAGGCGCGCGCCTGCGGTGGAAAAGGCGGTCCGTGCCGTGGCGGCATCGGGTACAGGGCAGGCCATGGGCTTTACGGGGGATCTGGGCACGGCGGAAGGCTGTGCGGCGCTGGTAGCGGCATACCCTTCCTGCGATATCCTGATCAACAACCTGGGTATTTATGAACCCGGTGATTTTTTTGAAACCCCCGACACGGACTGGACCCGGTTCTTTGAGGTCAATGTCATGTCCGGCGTGCGACTGTCGCGTGCGTATCTTCCCGGTATGGAAAAAACAGGATGGGGCCGGGTGGTGTTCATCTCCTCCGAATCGGCATTCAACATCCCGGTGGAAATGATTCATTACGGCTTCAGCAAGACAGCACAGGTTGCCATTGCACGGGGGCTTGCCAAGCGCATGGCGGGCACGAGGGTTACGGTCAATTCCGTGCTGCCGGGACCAACCCTGTCGGAAGGGCAGGCGGAAATGCTGAAGCCCGAACAGGAAAAAACCGGCCATTCCCTGGAGCAGCTTGCAGCGGCATTCACCATGGAGCACCGCCCCGGTTCCATTATCCGCCGCGCCGCCACGGTGGAGGAAGTGGCGAACATGGTGGTCTACCTGTCATCTCCACAGGCTTCTGCCACAACCGGGGCGGCAGTGCGGGTCGATGGTGGTGTGCTGGACACGATCTGACCTGTGCCATGCACTGAGATCATACGAGCCTAAAATCTATTTTTCTTGAACTATTATATGATTTTTAGGAATATTTTCCATAAGCCCTTTCCATCGCGACGAAAATACATGATCGTCGCGATGGCAGCCCCGCTCCTGATCGACCATCCATCCTGAAGGAGTGGGGCTGTCCCCATCGCTTGCGGTATATGATCCGCTGGATGGAAACGACCACGCATAGACCGGGGTCGCTCCAACCGCTCCCGTGCTTCACACCGGATACACACGGTAGGCGACATGTTTCATCAACCGGATATCCCGGGCTTCGGGAAGGGGTGTCAGGAGATGCCTTGTCCCGATTGCCTGTCTTCCGGTTCACCATCCGAATCAAGCATCTGCAGCAGGCTGTCGGGCAACTGTTCATGCAGGACCGACCCGAACCGGTCATGGAGGCCACGCTTCAGCCATCGGCCGAACATATCCCTGCCTTCCTGAAAATCGGGGTCGTCGCTCATTTCTACATACTCCCCCTTCCATCATGCCCAGCCCTGCTGGTACTCCCGTGCCCACACAGGCATACGGCCGCCTGTAGCAGGCAACCATGCCTTCACGTATGAAGAAACGCGGTTATCATCGGCTATGTCAGATCTGGTGGGCCTCAGGGCTTTAATCCATGTCCACCAATGGCTTCCTGCTCACGTCCATTCCATCGGCATCCGCATGGCGCGGGTAAACCGGACCTGCCAACTCGATGGCTGGCAGAGGAGCGACATCATGTTGATGCCGCCTCTTTCCATCCTTACTGATTCCGGAGGGCTTCCGCCTCTTCTTTCCGGTCTGCAAACGGTACCTCACGCCGGTCATCGAGTTCATCCTGGCTACCGCCGGAATTGCCCAGATTTTCCTCCACCCATGCCTGTTCCACCGGCTGGCCGTTCTCATCAAGGGGAACAGGCGACTCAACAGGAATCTGCCCCGCATCGGGATTGCTTTCCATCCCGATCAGTTCGGATGCCGCCTCCGTATAGGCTTCCGGTCCACAACCGGGCTTGCCATCCGCTACCCACATTTCCTTCGCCTTGGTGGTAATGCGCGCTTGTGTCTTGGCAGAGGTTTCCAGCGGGTTGTCCATATCTCATATCCTTGCAAAATCTTTTAACAGGATGCCTGCGACCCGTTCGGTCCGTTACAGGCAACAGCGGACATCTCTGGCGCACGGCGCGCGGTTCCGGGTGCCATGGGCCTGAATATGACGGCTGCTTTCTGCGTCAGTACACGTAGGATAAAGCTTTGATGCATGTAAAGTTCGACTGGTTGTGCTGCATCTGCCAGATGGCCGCCTCCACCCGCTTTTTATCAAACCATCCGCGCGCTGGATCATTAAGCCTCCTGCACGCGGCCATCAGGGTCGCGCCATGCACGGACGGGCGGCCCGTATCGGGCTGCCACGCCAGGACATGAAATGGAGAAAGACGGCATGGGCAGGACTGTTCTCATCACCGGAGCGGGGTCGGGCTTTGGCAGGGCGGTGGCCCTGCAGCTGGCTGCACGGAACTGGAAGGTCATCGCGGGGGTGGAAATTCCGTCGCAGATATTCCAGCTGGAGCAGGAAGCCGCACATCACGGCGTGGGACTGCAGGTTGAAAAGCTCGACGTGACCGATCCCGCTGACCGTGAACGGTTCAGCACGCTGGATGTCGATGTCCTGCTCAATAACGCGGGTATTGGCGAAGGCGGATCAATGGTCGACATACCCGAGGAGAATTTACGCCGGCAGTTCGAAGTCAATGTGATTGGCCCGGTGCAGCTTACGCAGATGATTGCCAGACGCATGGCGGCACGCCGGGCGGGCAGGATTGTTTTCATGTCGTCCTGCGCGGGGCTGACATCAGATCCGTTTACCGGCGCGTATTCCGCATCGAAACATGCGATCGAGGCTATTGCGGAAGCGCTGGGTAAGGAACTGCAGGAATTTGGTGTGGCGGTGGCCACAATTAACCCCGGCCCGTTCCTGACCGGATTCAATGACCGCATCTTCGATTCATGGAAAAGCTGGGAAACCGATCCGGCACGCAACCTGTTCGATTACACGCGCATTGCCTATCCCTACAGGCAGTTTGGCATTGAACCGGTTGTGGAGACGACGGTGGGTGTAATCGAAGGCACGATAAACAGCTACCGCAATGTGGAACCGCGACAGAATGCGGAAATGCAGCGTCAGCAGATGGATGCGGCATGGACCAGGAAATCCGATGAAAACCTGGGAAAGCGCTTTGCCATGGTTGAAACCGCCTATGCAATGCAGCCCGGCATGCCGGCAGAGGGATAGGGCAGCCCACCTATGGGTGCGCCAATCCGCACATCCATGAGCCGCGCCGGTTCATGTCGATACACAGGCGCGGAAATGCCGCCGTGCCTGTGGTCCGGTCATTCAGGGACAGGGCTGCATTGCGGCGTTACGGCTTGGTCTGACATGACGGCCTGCGTGAAGGCAGCGGAATCAGGCAGCGAGGCATTGACCGTCTGGTCATGGCTGAGTCCCTTGTAGACATGTGCCTGAACCACCGTTCCCGCAGCACAGGCGGCCTTCACCAAGCCATATTGCAACGGTGGCGGCACGTCGCGGTCTAGTTCCCCCGTGCCGATAAACAGCGGCCGGGTCAGTCTGAGCGTCGGGTATTCCATGGCCGCCAGCGCCGGGGCAAGAGCTTTGGCAAAGCCTGGCTGCAACGAATTGCCAAAGGTCAGGCCGTCTTCCTTCACCCGGTCGGTCAGCTGGTAGACGCACAGCTTCGCCGCATCACGGTAGGCGGGCATGGCCTTGGGGGTAAAGGCGTCTTCTGGCCTGAAGGCATGGTCATGACCCGCCAGTCCCTGCGCCAGGTACAGCGTATAGACCATGACCGGGTTATACGACGCGCCCGGTGTGGGGGCCGCCATGATCTGCTGCATCAGGGCAGGGGTAATGTATGGTGCACCCGTGGCCACGGTGCCCCGGATATTCAGTTCCGGCGCGTAGGTCGGGGCAAAGGCGGCGGACGCAAAAGCCGCGCCGCCACCCTGTGACTGGCCCACGATCATGATCCTGTCCTGCAGTCCCGGCACTGATGCCAGTGCCGCACGAACGCCATCAAGCAGGCTGTAGGCCTCCACCCGCGTATCCAGATAGGCATGGCCACCGGGTGTGCCCAGTCCCTGATAGTCGGTGCCGACCACCGCAAAGCCGCGTTTCATCCATGCGGACAGGTACTGCCGGTTGCGTTCACTCCAAGGGTTGCCGGACGGAGCGCAATGATCCGCGACACCCACGGTACCATGTGCCCACGCCACGATAGGCCAGCCGCCAGCAGGCGGCTTGCCCGGCGGCAGGATGACTTCTGCCGTGACGGGCACAAGACCCGTGCCCGTTACACCGTTGGTGGAAAGATAGGTGATGCGCAGCGCCTGCCCCGCATCGGGCAGGCTGAACGCTGCCGGCAGGGGGGTGGAAGCCGTAAGCATGCCCGCATGGGCCTGGCCGGGAACAGACGCCGCACGGGCATGGATACCCGGCGCCACAAGACAGAACCCCATCAGCAGACGGGTGGCGAGGTAAACGGAGCGGGAGAAACGCACGCGATATCCTTCCTGGAATGGCCGGGCTTGCACATGATCATCGTGCAGGTTTAAACTTTACACTGTAAAGAATGATCGTCAGGGAATGCGGATGTCAAGTACCGATGACACTGTCTGTGCCCGCATGGCGCCGTCAGCACCCTCCGGCCAGCCAGTCCGGAAAACCTACCACCACGGCAATCTGCGCGCGGCCCTGCTGCATTCGGCCCGTGACCTGCTGGAAAAAAAGGGAATCACCGCCCTTGGCCTGCGCGCGATCACGCGGCATGCGGGTGTATCGGCTGCAGCGGCCATACCGCATTTCGGCAACCTTGCCGGACTGCTCAGCGTGCTTGCAACCATCGGGTATGAGGAACTGGCCCATGCCCTTGCCCCCACGCTGGGCCAGGGCACACAGCAGGCGGCGGGCATGGCTTACATACGTTTCGCCATGGATAATCCCGGCCTGTTTACCCTCATGTTCCGTAGTGATGCCATTGACCGCACGGAACCCGGTCTTGTCCACGCATCCGCACGAACATCCGCCATGCTGACCCAGTTGATCGGCAGTCTGCCCGGGCCCCATGCCGCCCGGACACGGGCCGGGACGCGGGCGGCTTTGTGGGGCAGGGTACACGGTCTTGCCGTGCTGGCGATAGATGGCCAGCTTGATGCCCTGCCAAGCCTTGAAGGACAGTCCATGTCGCTGGAAGCGCTGGTCGAGGACGCATTGCGATAGGTCGGCCTGACTGATGCCCGTCTGGCCGCATTGGGCATCTTTCGGGCAGACTGGTCCGGTTGCCACGTTTTTCCCCATTTTCGGGATGAACCGCCGGGCTGGCCTGATGCCGTGCGCGCATTGTGATCCGGGCACGGCAGGCATCTTTTGGTGGGTGGTCTTCCGCAATGGGTGCCTGACGGTGCATATCGGTCAGGTGTGCGGAATCCATTGGGCAATTTCCGGAAATTTCGTGGCAACCGGGGCACGAAAATGTGCCGGATTGTCATTTGCAGCGTTTCCCGACAGCGTGTGAAATCCACGTTTCATTCAGGGAGGGGCAGATGGCCCATACGGCTCTTGTTATTGGTGCGACGGGCATTGTCGGCCAGAACCTTGCCAACCGGCTTGTTGCCGAGGGCTGGAGTGTCCATGGTCTTGCAAGGCATGTCGAACACCTGCCTGGTACCATCATTCCGGTCGCGGCTGACGCGCTCGACCCGGCTTCCCTGCGGACCGCACTGGCGGGGACCGTTCCCACGCACGTCTTTTTCACCACATGGACCCGCCGCGCGACGGAGCGGGAGAACTGCATCGCCAACAGCGCGATGGTCCGCAATGTCCTGGACGCACTGCCGGAGCCGGGCGCCCTTGTTCATGGCAGTCTTGTCACCGGGCTGAAGCACTATCTTGGTCCGTTCGAGGCTTATGCACAGGGCGCGCCTCCACAGACTCCTTTCCGTGAGAGCATGCCGCGGCTGGACGTGGAAAATTTCTATTACAGTCAGGAAGACGTACTGTTCGAGGCAGCCCGAAGACTTGGCTTTGCATGGACGGTCCACCGTCCGCACACGGTCATCGGGTATGCGATCGGTAATCTCATGAACATGGGCACGACACTGGCCGTCTATGCGACACTGTGCCGCGAGACGGGGCTGCCATTCGTCTTTCCCGGCTCACCCGCGCAGTGGGGTGGTCTGACGGACGTGACGGATGCCCGCCAGCTTGCCAGCCAGATCCTGTGGGCGGCCACCAGCCCCGCCGGGCGCAACATGGCTTTCAATGTCGTCAATGGCGACGTGTTCCGCTGGAAATGGCTGTGGTCCGAACTGGCTGCGTGGTTTGGCATCCGGGCAGCGGATTATCCCGGCCATGCCACATCACTGGAACAGCTGCTGGCGGGGCAGGGGGCTGCCTGGGCGGATATCGCACGCCGACATGACCTGCGGGAAAGTGCATTCGACCGGCTGGCATCGGCATGGCACACCGATGCCGATCTGGGTCGTCCCATTGAATGCGTGACCGATATGAGCCTGAGCCGCAGGCTTGGCTTTACCGACTACCGGTACACACCGGACTCTTTTTTCGACCTGTTCGAACGACTGCGCGCCGGGCGTTACATTCCCTGACACCACATGTTCCATCCGGCTGACCGCACCAGCCTGACGTATTTGACAGAATGGATGCGCGGCAGGCGTGCGATCAGGCCGGATACGGGGCATACCCCGCCTGCACGCCCTGCCACCGATGCCGGAACAGGGCAGAGGTATGGTTATAGACAATAATTATGAATAATTCAGTCTAATTATATTTCACAATAGGGCCGGTTTCGAAATATAATATGGAATTCATATTTTTATATTGTTTCCACGATTATCCGCAACCATGAATGGGATGTGCCGTTGAGCCTCCCACAGCGTGCATTTTCGGGATCGCTTTCTTGCCAACCTGCTGGAGCGCAAGGAAAAACAAGGGTCCCCTGTAGCCGCTGCGATATGGAAAGGTGAAGATCATGAGCTATCATATCTCCCTGCATGACCGTACCGGCCTGCCCGCAATGGCCCCGGCTGACAGCCGCGGGGGTGGTGGGGCCGCCCACAATCCCGGCAACTTTGCCAATGACCCGGCCCGTGCCGCCGAAGCGGGGCACAAGGGGGGGCAGCACAGTCACGGCGGCACAGGCCACACACCGGAAAAAACGAAGGAAGCCAGCCACGCGAAGGGCACGCACGGTTCGGGCAACTTTGCCGATGATCCGAAGCGCGCGGCAGAAGCCGGGCGCAAGGGCGGCCAGCGCAGTCATGGCAAGACATGAATGATTCTGGTGGGGCAGTAGCCGTAACACGGTCCTGCCGCCCGCCTTCAGGAACGCATCATCCGTTCGCGCAAGCGTGCATGAACCGGCACATACGCCTGATGACAGGTCGATGGGTCGGCAGCCCCAGCCATGGCGGGTGGTACGCGCGGAACGGCCAGTATGAAAAGCAATGGAGAAACATCATGTCCGAGACAATGACAAATGGACTGGGCGACAAGCATGACCTGATCTCCTCCGATCAGGTCGAAGGCACGGCCGTCTATTCCCCGGCAGGCGAAAAGCTTGGTACGGTAAGGTATTTCATGGTCGATAAGATCACAGGCGAGGTTGCCTATGTCGTCATGAGTTTTGGCGGGTTCATGGGCATGGGAAACAGCTATCATCCCTTGCCATGGAAATCCCTCAATTATGACCGCAACCGTGGTGGCTATGTTGTCGCCCTTACACACGAACAGCTTGAAGCCGCACCCGCCTATACCGAAAATACATCGCCGGACTGGAGCAACAGCACCTACGGCAGCCAGATCGATACCTATTATGGTGGATTGCCGCGCCCATAAGGTTCCCGACAGGCATCAGGAACCAGAAATGACGAAAATCCCGGGACATCCCCTTTCCGGGGAAGGCTGTGTTGCGTGAAGCTGTCCGCAAAGGATCTTCATGCCTGCATGCCGTAAAGGAGCCCGGACACTGAAATGCAGGTCATGGTCATGCCATACCTGCATTTTTTTATCTCAGGTTGGGATGATTATCCTGCCACGCCCGTCATAGCCCGTGCTTTACCGTCCCGCCTGCATGCCGTATCCGGTCATGGCAAGACGGTAATACAAAAAGACGCTTACCGTATCTCAGTCATATACGACATCATCCGGCCAGGTCTGTTCCTGCAGGGCCAGTGGGTTGATGCGGTTGACCTGACGTTCTTCCGCGATCCAGCCGGGAATGGTGTGAATCTCACCATGATGATCCAGAATGAGCAGGACGTGGCCCAGGTCATACGTCATCTGCCCGGATGCATTTGCGTGCATCGGACAGAACAGCAGCACACCTTTCACACTGTCCCGACCGGTATCAATCTCTATCCATAGATCAGGCAGTCTTGCCCCCATACGGGCGCGTACACGCCCCATCCGTTCCCATATTCCCTGCAGGACTTCATCTTCCTTGAACTCATGCAGTATCATGTACTGCCGTGGGGTCAGGTTGATATCCTCAAGCTGGTCTGCCGTGATCAGGGCTGTCATGACCATGGTTGTCTCTCCATACGGCGGGTGTGGGTATTTCCCGCCATTGTCATCTGTCCGGATCATCCATCATATACGCCGTAATGGCAGAACGGACGCCCCAGCGCCATGTCCGGCAGTAACATGACGAACCGGCCCATGACGTCAGGCAGACTGGCACGCACAGACGAACACGCC
The DNA here is from genome assembly GCF_021295335.1 of Komagataeibacter sp. FNDCF1. NCBI lineage: Bacteria > Pseudomonadati > Pseudomonadota > Alphaproteobacteria > Acetobacterales > Acetobacteraceae > Komagataeibacter > Komagataeibacter sp. FNDCF1. The sequence continues at coordinate 730,563 of NZ_JAIWOT010000001.1, forward strand.
GGTCATGTCCAGTCCATCATACGGCAGTACCTATATTGGAACATCCATGCCATAAAAATGGTGTGAATGCGGGACTGCCATGCGCGGCAGACCGCTGTATCGGAAAAAATCGACATAACCCGGAATACCGGCGGACATCGTACGAGTTTTCCCACCACCCGTCGGCGTACTGGCCGGAGGGCATGGATGCCTGCCGTCCGGCACAAGCAGCGGACATGAGGCGAGCGAGATCACGGTCATGCTCTTCATCGACACGTGATGTTGCTGATGCCCTTTATGGTCCCGGCCCCGCTAACCACCGTGAACGTCCCGGTCGAATTCCATCTTCACCAGAACCAGTTCCCGGAATTCGTGAACGGGTACGGCCTGATATCTGTGTTCCGCCCGCATCGTGTCCTGCGGGGACTGGGGGCGAAAAACGGGAAAAAAGACACGGACCGGACCCGCGGCATGGCGCTGACGCGGGGGTGGGGATAAACTTGATCCCAGCCATATAGGGCAGGAGCAGACCGCCATTCGCACCATTACGTCCATTGATGTCGCCCGGGTTGCCGGGGTATCGCAGTCAGCTGTGTCCCGCGCGTTTTCTCCCGGTGCCAGCATCTCGCCCGAAACCAGGCGGAAGGTGCTGGAAGCGGCGGCCAGTCTTGGTTACCGGCCCAACCGCATTCCGGCCATCATGCTCTCGGGGCGGTCATACATGGTTGGCGTGGTCATCGGCGGACTGGAAAATCCGTTCTATGCCACGGCCATTGAACGCCTGGCGACCGCCCTGCGTGAAAGTGGCCTGCAGGTGCTGCTCATGCATGTGGATGATGCCCTTACGCTTGACAGCGCGCTTGACCAGTTGGTCAGTTACCGGATCGATGCGGTCGTGACCTCACTTGCAATCGGGTCGGAAGCCGTGGCACAGGCGCTGTGCGCGCTTCGCATTCCGGTTGTCTGCTTCAATTCATCGCTGGTGGGGCCGTGGATTTCAACGGTCAATTCCAACAACCACGGGGCAGGGCGTATCGCCGCACGCCTGATGGTGGAACGGGACGTGACGCGCCCGGTCTGGCTGGCTGGTCCCACCAAGAACGCGGCCTCCCGCGCACGTGGCGAAGGGTTCCGCATGGAGCTGCAGGAAGCGGGAATTCCTGAAACCGAACGTATCCGGCTACAGGGTAACGATACATACGACAGCGGGTACGAAGCCATGCGCCGGCTGCAAGAACGGGGCATCCGGCCAGAGGGTATTTTTTCCAGCAACGACATGATGGCCTGCGGTGCAATCGATGCCCTGCGCGAAGAAATGGGCCTGCACTGCCCCGATGACGTGATCATCATGGGATATGACAACATTCCGCAGGCGGCATGGCGCAGCTATGGCCTGACATCCTTCGACCAGCGCACGGGGCGGATGGTCACGCGCGCCATGGAACTGCTGGATGAAGCCCTGGAAAAAAAAGACAGCCCCTTTTCACGCACATGTGTCGTTGACGCGCAGTTGATCGAACGCAACAGCACGGCCCGCACTGGCTGACTGATTGGGGCTTGCGCCCGGACATGAAAAGCGTGTTGTCTTGCATAGCTATGCAACGCAACACCCATCTGCTAGGAACACCGCATGAGCACCCAGAATTTCCGCAGCATTCTGACCGGTTCGTTTTCCACCCCCTGTGCCGACAATCCCACCGTCGCCATGATAGAGGCGGCTTACCGCCACGATGGCATCGATGCGCGCTACATCAACTGTGACGTCAAGGCCGCGCATCTGGCTGCGGCGGTAAAAGGCGCCGTTGCCATGGAATGGGCGGGCTTCAACTGCTCGCTGCCGCATAAGGTGGCCGTTATCGAATATCTGGATGAACTGACCGAAGCCGCACGGATCATTGGTGCCGTGAACTGTGTCGCCATACGCGATGGCCGGCTGGTTGGCACCAATACGGATGGCAAGGGTTTTCTTGCCTCACTCAGGGACGTGGTTGATCCGGCCGGCAGAAAGGTCTTCATGCTTGGCGCGGGTGGAGCGGCCCGGGCCATTGCGGTGGAACTGGGATTGGCTGGCGCCGCGCACATAACGGTCGCCAATCGTGATGCGGCCAAAGCCGAAACCATTGCAGCCGTGGTGCGCGACAATACCGGAAGCGACGCAACCGGCAGGCCATGGGCGGGCAAGGCCCGCATCCCCGCAGGCACCGATATTGTCATCAACGCAACATCTGTCGGCCTGGGGGACGCGCGGGCCATGCCTGAAATCGACCTTGACACGCTGGCAAAGGGGCAGGTCGTGGCAGATGTCATCCCCAATCCGCCCCTGACCCGTTTCCTGCGCGAGGCCCGTACACGGGGCTGCACCACGCTTGATGGTCTGGGCATGCTGGTCAATCAGGGCGTGATCGGCGTGGAATTCTGGCTGGGCAGAACCGTGGATGCAGGCGTGATGAAACAGACCCTGCGCGATATTTTTGGCGCCTCGGACGCAGGCTGAAAGACGGCATTCCTGACATTGTGAAAAGGAAATCCCGGCATGTCTTCCACCCCGGACATCCAGCATATCTCCCGCCATCACGCGCACAGACGCGCCCTGTCCGCGCTGGCGGATCTGGTGCATCGGGGGGACCAGACGCTGTCGGCGCGCCGGTATGTATCCATCGCCGCCGCCGTTGCCGCCGTGGGTGGCCTCCTGTTCGGATATGATACCGGAATCATCGCATCCGCCCTGATTTTTGTGACACAGACATTCTCACTCTCGACAGCAGGGCAGGAATGGGTTGCAGCGGCCCTGAACATCGGGGCGATTTTTGGAGCCCTGCTCAGCGGCCCGGTATCGGACCGGTGGGGGCGACGTCCGGCCATCATGGCAGCGGCTGGCGTTTTCGTCGCCGCATCAATGGGGTGCGGGCTTGCGCCTGATGTCGGTGTCCTGATTGCCGCGCGCCTGTGGCTGGGTGTTGCGATTGGCGCGACCACGCAGATCGTGCCGGTCTATGTGGCGGAACTGGCCCCGGCGTCACGGCGCGGGGGGCTGGTGTCACTGTTCCAGCTTGTCTTTTCGCTTGGCCTGCTGCTGGCTTTCCTGGTGGGATATGAACTGTCCGGCGGTGCCCAGTCATGGCGGGTGATGTTCATGCTGGGGGCCATTCCGGCAATCCTGCTTGCGCTTGGCATGCTTTTCCTGCCCGAAAGCCCGCGCTGGCTGCTGCATCATGACCATGAGCAGCGCGCCGTCTCGATCCTGTACAAATTGCGCGGACATACGGATATTGTCCGTCAGGAACTGGATGATGTCCTGACGGTAGATGCGGCGGAAATACCCGGCACCCACGGGACGGGCCTGAAACAGCGCTGGATCCGCCCGGCTCTGGTGGCCGCACTGGGCATCGCGGCATTTTCCCAGTTGTCCGGCCCCAATGTCATTGTCTATTACGCGCCCATCATCCTGTCACAGGCCGGGCTTGGCCATTCGGCAGCGCTGCTGACGTCCGTTTCCGTCGGCGTCACATCCACGATCACGACGGCCATGGGCATTGCACTGATAGACCGGATCGGCCGCCGCCGCATGATGCTGTACATGCTGCCGGTAGCGGCCCTGTCGCTGTTCGTGCTGGGGGCCGTGTTCCTCAGTTCCGCGCCTCTTGCCGGGGTTCGTCTGGTCCTTATGGTCGCATCCCTGCTGGGTTACATATTTTTCAATTTCGGCTCGCTCTCCGTGGCGGTCTGGCTTGTGGCCGCTGAAGTCTTTCCCCTGTTCGTTCGCAGCAAGGCCATGGGCATGGCGAGCGCCACGGTATGGCTGTCCGACACGCTTGTCTCCCTTGTCACATTATCACTGGTTGAGGCACTGGGCACGACAGGTACCTTCTGGCTGTTCGGTTTCATCAATGTCGCGGCCTTTGTCTTTGTATGGAAATACGTGCCGGAAACCGCCGGAACCACGCTGGAAGAGATCGAAAGCGCGCTGCGATCCGGCACGTTCTACACGAATATGACCAACCGGACCGCCCCACGCCCGAAGTCCTGACCATGCAGGCGACGGCCATCGTGTCTCTGGCCGGGAACGCTGGGCCTATGGGGTGCGCGGGATCGGGCAGCCGGTTGTTTGCGATTGATCTTTCCATGCCTGCCGCCCATTCACAGCACTGGCGGCGTTGTGACCACGCAGGGCGAGTGGGCCTGCCAGCGTTGATGACAGGCCCGATCTTTTGAAGGCTGATGGCTGCCAGCACGGCCATCATGTTAGAAATCGGCCTTGATGGACCCAAAAAACTGACGTGGCGCGCCCAGTGCGACGGACTGGTAATCACCACTCATGGGAAAGCCGTTCTGCCCCATGGTCGAAATGTAGTGCGCATTGGTTATATTATAGATATTCAGATCAAGCGTCAGCCGGTGCAGGATCGATGAATCCGTCCGGTGATTGACAAAATGGGTCAGGTCATACTGAACCCCGACATTGGTCAGCCAGTATGACGGCACCTTCTCATCCCCCGTATAGCTCAGGTTCCGCCTGCCGATATACTGCACGTCCGCGTGGATCTGCGCATCGTGCCAGTGATATGAAAGCTGGCCCTTGTACATCAGCCGGGGATAGGCCACGACCTGCTGGCCTTTTACATTATAGGTCGTAACGCCAGAACTGGTGGTTTCTGCAACATTATCGGAATAGGTGGCATGGTCGTAGCTGATGCTGCTGGCCACCTCCAGGCCCGCAACCGGGCGTACCGAAAAACCGGCATCCACCCCGTTCATCGTAACGGCGCCGACATTCTTGATCACCGTATAGGGGTTGTTGGGACTACCGGTAGAGATCTGCTGCAGGCGGTTTGAAAAATCGGTGTGATAGGCATAGACCGAACCGGAAATCAGTCTGGACGTGTAGCGGTAGCCTACAGCATAATTCCAGTCGGTTTCAGACTGGATACTGCCGCGGGAAGCCTGATAGGCGGCCTGTGTGGTCGCAAATGGCGATGCGCCGCTGTTATAGGCCGAAACGGGCAGGACCTTCACGTTTTCCGCCACGTCAAAGTAAAGCTGGTGCCCCGGCAGAAAGGACCATTGCCCGCTGATATGCGGCAGGAAAGGCTTGGCCGTGGTCAGCCCGTCACCACCCGCAATGGCGGTGGTGCGGGTATAGGTTTCCCAGTTGGCGGGGGCACTGACACGTGTCGTATTCAAAACCGAGCGGAAACCGAAGTGAAACGCAAGGTTTGATGTCGGGTGATACGTATCCTGCACATAGGCCATGAAGGTATTGGTATTGAATATCTGCTCATATTCCTTGCGGTAATATCTGTTGTCGAGATGCAGGCCATCCACCGGGGTGGCCGTGCCATTCTCGACGTCCGACAGCAGGGGTTCGTCATAGGCGTTCTTGTTCTGGGTGTATCTGGTGTTTTCAAACCATACACCACCATTGATCGCGTTTTTTGCAACCTCGTAAGACACGGAAGACAGCACGCCAAAACGGTTGGTATCGGGAATGGTCGCCTGTTCCACAAAGGGTGCGCCGGTGGTCGATTCAATCAGCGGGCTGGTAACGGTACCAACCTTGTAGGAACGGTGCCCGTAGAAGGTGGTGTTCCAGCGCACCCTGTCGGTCAGGGCCAGATCCGCAGTGACGCCACCAAAATATTCCCGCTCCATGCCCGCGCCATCATAATAGGATGCCGTGTAGGGAGAGGACAGCCTGCCATACGCCGCCGGTACCGCCCCGCCGGGCCTGCCATTGGCGGCCAGGGCAAGACGATAGGCCGTGGCATAGCCGTTGGGCGTGCCTTCGAGGTTGTCTATGCCGTAATTGCCGCTGTTGAACATGTTCATGCTGTAGTCCTGATAGTTCTGCATCTGCTCGTTACTGTAATCAAAGAAGGCAGAAATCCTGCTATCCTGACCGATGGGCTGGACAAACTTGCTGTTCACCTGTTCCATGAACTGATCCTGGCCACCGCGCCATTTCCGGGTGTCATTGCGCATGTACGATACCCAGAATCGCGTGCCAGAGCGGTTGAGGTCACCGCTGTCAGCCCGTACGAAGGTATGGTACATCGCGTTGCTGCCAAAGGTCTGCGCCACGGTGCCGCCAGCCTTGTGCGACGGATCACGCGATACGAACTGCACCGTCCCCCCCAGGTTGCTGATGCTGGCCGCCCCTTCCGACCCGGCCGAGGCGGATACATCCATCCGGCTGATATTTTCGGAAGAAATGGCCGAAGCCGGGCTCAGTCCGTTGGAATTGGACCATTGCTGGTCACCCAGCGGCATGCCGTCCATCGTCATGCCAATCTGGTTCTGGTTGAATCCGTGCATCAGGAATGACGTGGCCCAGGTATTGACCCCCTGCGGATCGGCCGAATTGTACATGACGCCGGGCAGGACCGTCAGGGCCTTGAGCGCGGTCGTACCGGGCACGAAATCGGCAATGGTGGCTGAAGTAACCGGCGTTACGACCCAGTTGGCCTGCCTGCGGCTGCGCACATCCACATATTCCGTGCCCGCGTGCGCGGGGGTGCGCGATGCCGCCCTTGCGGTGGCTGGCCGCCGGCTGGCTGCGGGGTCGCGCGTAACGGCGCTGTCCTGAACATCCGCCGCCCAGGCCGGTGCGCATCCAAAAACCACAAAGCAGATCGTAAGGGCAACGGGGCCGGAACTGGACGGTACTCTGGTTTTTTTCACGATACACTCCTCAAGACCCGAAAGGGAGCGGGGCCTCTGGCGGGATATAACTATTTTTAATAGTGGATATATGCAACGCATCACTCAGATTCGTCGCTTACATACGAATCACCAGATTTATGAACGAGTCAATATCGTTGTAATTTTAATTATACGATCGGTGTGAAATTTAATGGTTGTTAAATCACGATGGTACTGCCAACGTGAATGGAGAAAACAACTATAAATAATCGTTGTTTTGGATGGATCGTACCCTGTCCGGGCGGGGTTTCCGCCCGTCAGGCACGGCCCATCCTTTCCAATTCAGGAGTCAGATTGTGGTTACAGCGGTCCAGACATTTTATCCCGCACGCTCCAGAACCCTGTGGGGCGACGACGCGCAGCCGGCATTCCAGGTGGCACAGGAAAGGTTCGCCCCCATCCTGGATAGCATCCGCCAGGCTGCCGTACAGGCGGAAACCGAGCGGAAACTGCCGTTCGAAGCCATTACCCTGCTGAAAAACGCCGGTTTCACCGCCATCCGCATTCCCGTGCGGTTTGGCGGTCTGGGACTGTCACTGGTCGATCTGTTTGAATTCGTCATCGACCTCGCAGCAGCGGATTCCAACATAGCCCAGGCGCTGCGGGCCCATTTCGGGCTGGTGGAACACCTGCTTTGCGTGCCGGAGGGCGATTACGCCACCCGCTGGTTCACCCGGCTGGGCCGGGGCGAAATCGCGGGTGCCGCCGCGGCCGAGGCCCCTCATGCCAGCCGCGACCGGTTCGAGACCAGCCTGACCGAGCACGATGGCCTGTGGCGCATCAATGGCACCAAATTCTTTACCACCGGCTCACTCTACGCTGACTGGCTGACCGTCACCGCCACGACGGCGGATGGCCGCACGGCCAAATGCATTGCATCGCGCCATGACCCGGGGCTCGAAATAGTGGATGACTGGGACGGAATCGGCCAGCGCCTGACGGCAAGCGGCACGGCACATTTCACCAACGTGAAGGCACAGGATAACGAATATCATTTCGGCAATACCGAATTCCCGTATTCGCAGGCGTTCTTCCAGCTCTACCATCTTGCAACCGCAGCAGGCATTGCCCAGGCGGCCGCACGCAGCGTGGCGGACGCCGTAAGACAGCGCAAACGCGGTTTTACGCACGGTAACAGTGAAACACCGGCAACAGACCCGCAGATACTGGAAATTGTTGGCAAGGTATCCTCGGCGGCCTTTGCCGCAACGGCCATTGTCCGGCAGGCGGCCCGTGCCCTGCAGGCCGCTTATGAAAGCGGCGAGCCCGAGCGTGGTCCCGCCGTCATCAGGGCGGAACTGGAAGTCTGGCAGGCGCAGGAAATCATCTTTCCCCTTACGCTGGAAGCAACCACGCTGCTGTTCGATACGCTGGGGGGCACCGCAACCCTGCGCCGTACCGCGCTGGACCGGTTCTGGCGCAACATCCGCACCATTGCCTGCCATAACCCGCGTGTCTATCGCACCCGCGTGGTGGGCGACTATGCGGTAAACGGCACGCTCCCGCCCGAACAGTGGCGGGTCGGCACGGTCTGAACCGGCCCGATCAAGCAGAAATACCAGAAAAAGGGTAGGGGGTTACAATGCCCAGCATTTCGCCGGAAAATAATCATATAATACTGAATGCCTTTACAATGGCGACGGTTTCGCACCTGAATTACGGATTATGGCGCCATCCGGATGACCAGACCTATCGCTATACCGAAATTGAGTACTGGGTCGAACTGGCACGCTCACTGGATGAGGCCGGGTTTGACTGCCTGTTCATTGCCGATGCACTGGGGCTGATCGATGTTTACGGACACAGCCCGGATGCCTCGCTGCGTCATGGCATCCAGTCGCCGCTGATTGACCCGCTGCTGCTGGTGTCCGCCATGGCGGCGGCCACACGTACGCTGGGGTTTGGCATAACGCTCTCCACGACGTACGAGCACCCTTATCTCGCAGCGCGGAAATTCACGACACTGGACCACCTGACACGGGGGCGCATTGGCTGGAATGTCGTGACATCCCAGCAGGAAAGTGCCGCACGCAACCTGCTGGGGCTGGAGCAGCAGGTCCCCCACGGCGAACGCTACGCCAGGGCCGAGGAGTTCATGGACGTGGTCTACAAGCTCTGGCAGGGATCGTGGGAGGATGATGCCGTCATACGGCAGTCCGGCCCGGGCGTGGACAGCATCTATACCCGCCCCGAAAAGGTCCATGCCATCGGGCATGAAGGGCGGTATTACCATGTGCCCGACGGCCATGTGGCACAACCCAGCCGCCAGCGCGTACCGCTGGTGCTGCAGGCCGGTACATCCCCGCGCGGATCCGAATTCGCGGCCCGCCATGCGGAGGTGGTGTTTGTCGTGGGCGCGGGCGCGCAGGGCGTGCGCGACAACGTGCGCCGGATCAGGGACCTTGCGGCCGGTTACGGGCGTGACCCGGCGAACATCAAATTCGTGACGGCCGTGGCCGTGGTGACCGATACAACGGAACAGGCCGCACGGGCCAGGCTGGCGGAATACATGCGGTATTATGATCCGGTTGGCTCGATCATCCATTATTCATCCATGACGGGTGTCGATTTTTCCCGCACGCTGCATGATGAAGTGCTGCGCTACCAGCCGACACAGGCCAGCCAGTCCGTGCTCAGGCAGTTCGATCCTGCCGTAAGCGGGCGTGAGTGGACACTGGCGGAAGCCGCCAACCCGCAAAACGGCTTTGGCCGCGCGCGCACGTTTGTCGGCGCCCCCACGCAGGTCACGGACGAGATCGAACAGTGGCTGGAGGATTCCGAAACCGATGGCATCAACCTGATCCAGCTTGTGAATCCGGCCAGCTACCGGGATTTCGGGGAACTGATCATTCCCGAACTCCGCAGCCGCGGGCGTGTCCGCCCCCGTTCCGGCCTGTCACTGCGGGAAAAGATATTTCCCCATAACGGTTCAGCCCGGCCGGGCAGGGACCATCCGGCGGCACGTTACGCCTTCTGAAGCACCGGCCGCTGCCCAACAGGATACATGCCATGGAAGCCATACGGCACGAAGCGGGACGCACCCCGCTGGATTTCGGATTTCAGTATGCGGGCCTGCTGCTGTTCATGATCGGGGACGGGGTGGAGGTCGGCTATCTTTCCCCCTATCTCGTCAGCCTGGGGGTGAACGAACATCATGTCGCCCTGCTGTTCACGGTCTACGGGCTTACGGCCGCCATGGCGGCGTGGGCGTCGGGCGTGCTGTGCGATATATTTGGCAGCAGGCGTGTCATCGTGGCCGGTATCGTGCTGTGGATCGTACCGCAGGGCGTTTTCCTGGCCTATGCCATTCCCCACCGCGATGCGGCGTCCATCCTGCTGAGCTACGGCATACGTGGCGCGGGCTATCCGCTGCTGGCCTATGGAATCCTGACCCTGATCATGAAGGAGGTCAGGCAGGAACGGCGCGGCTTCGCATCCGGCCTGTTCTGGTTCTGCTTTACATGCGGGCTACCCACCATGGGCACGATCATTGCACAGCTGTCGCTGCCCTTGCTGGGTGAATACCGTACGCTCTGGCTGGCGTTCGGGGCGGTACTGGCCGGTGGCGCACTGGCGCTGGTCTCGCTTGTGGAAAGTCCGCGCCCGCCAGCCAGCCGCAGGGGCAGCGCAATAAAGGGGGAACAGATCGCGCGTCTTGTCATCGGCCATCCCTCCCTTGTGCTGACATGCGTGGCACGTGCCATCAATTCCAGTGCGACGCATGGCATAATCGTTTTCATGCCCCTGTATTTCATCAATGACGCGGGCATGACGAAGAACCAGTGGATGCTGTTCCTTGAGGTCATCTTTGTCAGCAATATTGTCTTCAATGTTGTATTCGGCGCGTTGAGCGACCTCATTTCCTGGACGCGGACGGTCATCTGGGTAGGGGGCGTGGGCAGTGGCGTGACCTGCCTGCTGCTGTACTGGGTGCCGCATCTGTACGGTCATGCATCCCCCTTTTATGTCTATCTGACCGGTGCCCTGTTCGGGCTGGCACTGGCGGGTTACGTGCCGCTTTCCGCCATGGCGCCATCGCTGCTGCCCGCCAGTCCGGGGCTGGCCATGTCCTTCCTGAACTTTGGCGCGGGCTGCAGTGTCTGGCTGGGGCCGCTGGTGGTCTATGTATTCCAGCCCAGCCTTGGCGTAGCGGGGGTCATCTACATCTATTCCGGGCTGTTCTTTTTAAGCGGCCTGCTGGTTTCATGGATCAGGGTGCCCGCCCTGAACACCATTGCGCCACGGAACGTGTCGACCGTCAGGCTGCGTGCCTGAACACAGATCTTCATTCATTGGACAGAGGAGAACAGGAATGTCTTCCATTCCGGCTACCCACGATCTCAGGGTGGAAAAGGCAGGCGCGCGCCTGGGCGCGGTCATACACGGCCTTGACGCGACACAGGTCATTCCCCCGCACAAGCAGGCGTTCCTGCTTGATGCGCTGGTCAGGCACAAGGTCATTTTCCTGCGCGACCAGTTTCTGGATGACGAGCAGCATGAACGGCTAAGCCGTGTTTTTGGCACACCGATCCTGCACCCCACCATATCGGCCCCGCCGGGCACGAAATATACGTTCGAACTCAGGTCCCGTAATGGCCGTTCGACGGATTCATGGCATACGGATGTCACCTTCGTCCCCAATTATCCGAAGGCATCCATACTGCGCGCCATTGAAATTCCCCCTTATGGCGGGGCTACATTATGGGCAAATACCGCCACCGCCTATGATGACCTGCCCGAAGCACTGAAGCGGCTGGCAGACACGGCATGGGGTATTCACTGCAATGATTACGACACCAATTATTACAAGTTTGATTCCCGCAAGGAGGAAATAGCCGACTTCCGCGCCGAATTCATTTCCAGGATATACCGCACGGAACACCCCGTGGTGCGCGTCCACCCCGAGAGTGGCGAACGTTCGCTTGTCCTGGGGCACTTCATAACCGGGCTGAAGGGTTTCCCGACCCGGGAGGCAAACCGGATTGTCGATATCCTGCAGGATTACATAACGCAGATTGAAAATACCGTCAGCTGGAACTGGAAGCCGGGCGATGTCGCCATATGGGACAACCGTGCGACCCAGCATTATGCCCCGGCTGATTTTGACAGCCACCCTCGGGAACTGCGTCGCATCACGGTAGAAGGCGACGTGCCTGTCAGCGTGGATGGGCGCAGGAGCCGGCTGGTTACTGATCCGGATGCACGCGACGCCAGTTGAGCCGGACCGTCCCGGCGGAAGCGGGGCACGCCAGCGGCCAGCACGGGCAATCCCCCCGTGCTGGCCAGACAGGACAGTGAAACGATGCGCTGGCCCTGATGCTATCGGGTATTCACGGCGGCCAAAAACCATGAAAGCACCGGTTGAACCATGCCAGCCCGGTTTTTTCCCGCATGTGAATCCAAATGGCCTGCACGGCGCAGGACATCGTGCCGACCCGATACAGGGACGGCAGCAATGCGGTAACCCGGTATAGCGGGTGCATAAAGCAACAATGGCGCGCCGGTCATGCCCGTGCGCCATGTTGTAGCGGCCGTGAATTTTTTCCGTGCTTCGGCGGCCGCTGGCAACGATACCGGCGATAGTTTCCTGCCCCTGTGCCAGCAGCCTGATCCCTATGAGACACCCCTACGCACAAAAAAGCCGCATGCGAACGCTTGGAGCGGTTCAGACAGACCAGCACCGTAGATGGATCATCGCTGACGCGGGTAATGGCCGGTACCGTCAGGCCGTGCTGCCCGGCGGGACCATTGGGGGTGATGACTGTAAACGGTGCCCCCAGCCGGCTCATGGCATCCCGAAACAGATCGCTCCGTCCGGTCGTACTAGCAGACAGTATCAGTCCGTATGCCGGACGTCCTTTGTGGCCCGGCAGCAGGGCGCCGCCGGGCACCATGGTCCATGTCGGGAAGATCAGGCAGAAGCCTGAGCGCAGGCAGTCTGCCGACGGTTCCGGCAGGTCACGGCACCGGATGCAGGGGAGCGTTATCGGCGGGGAAGGGTACGTGCAAAACCGGCCAGTGCCGCCATGCCCGCATGCCACGGGCCGACATTCGAGGTATTTCCGATATGTCCCAGACTACCGGCATCCACGACCGTTGCGTTCCATTGCCGGGCGAGGGCATGCGCCCGGTCAACGCCAAGCCATTCATCATTACGGCTTGCAACCAGCATGGCAGGAAAGAAAAGCGGGGCTGTGGGAAGGGGTGAAAATCCGGTTATGCGGGCGACATCGGGACCGTCATGGTGGTCGATATCGGCTGGCGCAACCAGAAAGGCACCGGCCACGCCTGCCAGTTCCTGATCCTGCGCCAGCCGGGCAACAAGAACGGCACCGAGGCTGTGGGCCACCATGATGACAGGCCGGGCGGCATGCCGCATGGTGCGTAACAGGCCATGTTTCCAGTCAGGGTAATGCGGGCGCGCCCAGTCATGCTGGACCGCGCGGTGCACATTCACACCGCGAGCCCGCAGAACAGTCTCCCACCGTGACTGCCAGTGGACAGGTGGCGAACCGTCCAGGCCAGGTACAATAACGACATCGAACCCGGCAAGGGCATAGGCCAGTTCGGCCTCCATGCCAGCATGCTGATCATCAGGGAGCTTGCAGGGGCGTGCAGACCGTGACGCACCGGAAAGCGGCAATACAGGAGGCTGGACACCATCCCCATGCCCGGCTGCGGTGACCCGATCCGGGGCAGGGGCCGTATATGCTGCGGGCATGAAACCGCGGACTGGTGCATCGGAAGCGACTGTTCCCGGTTGAGTGTTCATATGCCTTAATCTCAATACGGTCCGTGAATTACCATACTAATATATCACATTGTGCAATATTTTATAGTGATATTTTTAATTATCAGAAAAATCCGTGCGCCATACCCATGCATGGAGTAATCCATTCATTCATACAGGACAGCAAAAATCCAGCCGTCACAGGGAACAGGCACGGCAGGCTTCATCCGTAGCCCACGGCTCCGGCGCGCCCGGTTCCCGATGCCGCCTGTGGTTTGGCTATCTGATTTTCGTGAAGGATCATACGGACGGGTTGGGTCCCGCAGCCTGATCGCTGAACCCGCTACGCTCCGGTCAGTTCGGGGCGGTTCATTCTATTCCGCATCGCTGTTGCCGCGGGTTGCGCCGGCCTTCCGTGCCGAGCCGGCGGGTGCTTCCGCTGACCGGCGGGCGGCGGCACCAGCCTTTCCACCCCTGCTGGCAGGTTCGTGCGTAACCCCGTGGCCTCTGCCTGCGCCGCTCTTCCTGCCGCCACCCGTTTCCTTGTTGACGGTGGCCCAGGCACGGCGCTCGGCCTCATCCTGGCTGACGCCACGCTGTTCGTAGCTTTCCTCGATATGTCCGGCCTGTCGCTTCTGCCTGTCCGTATAGGCGGATTTGTCACCACGTGGCATGATCCATGCTCCCGTTTCCTGCATCCGGCATGGCCTTCATCCGCGTGAGGAATGTAAAGACCACCTGTGATGACAATGCCGGATGGCGGAAAAAGTTTTCGTGGTTCCGGTGCTTCGCATCGTGTCCGCTACCTGTCTTCAGATGGTGCGCCAGGATCACGCCGCGCGACGGCGCGCATGGCGTCCGGACCTTCAGGCCACGGCAGCTTCAGCACCACAAAACCGCAGCGCCCCGTATTCCCGTAACATTTTGCAAGAAGAGTATCCTTCATTGTAAATGCCTTTTTATCGCTATTGTGGGACAGGACGTGTAGAAATGTTCTTTCATCCACATGGAAGATCCATATGACGACCGTTCGCCGGAATAATGCCATTTCACCAGAGATGGATCAGTCCGTCCGCATGGGCCCCAGAGCAGGCCGGGGAGGCCGTTGCAATCATGAAGAGGAGGCAGGTCAGGGGACTTCATCATAATGACCGATCCCTGCAAAGTCCTGATGATCTTCCCGCTTTTCAACGCCCATTCATTCTGGAACTACAAGGAGGCCTGTGACCTGGCCGGTGCGCGCTACCCGGCGGCACCCCTTGGCCTGATTACCGTCGCGGCCCTGCTTCCCGGACACTGGGAAGTGCGGCTGGTCAATCGCAATACCGAAGAACTGACGGATGAGGATTTCGGCTGGGCCGACATCGTGATGACCGGCGGCATGCTGCCGCAGCGCAACGATACCCTGAACATTATCGGGATATGCCATGCCCTTGGCAGGCCCGTGGTGGTTGGCGGTCCCGATGTCACATCAAGCCCCGCCCTGTACAGTGCCGCAAATTTTCAGGTTCTGGGCGAAGCCGAGGAAATCATGGATGATTTCATTGCGGCCTGGCGGGGCGGGGCGAGGCAGGGCGTGTTCGAAGCCCCGATGGGCAAGACGGACGTGACCCGCAGCCCGCAGCCCCGTTTCGACCTGCTGAAGCTCGACCAGTATCTGCATGTAGGCATCCAGTTTTCACGCGGATGTCCGTTCAGCTGTGAATTCTGCGACATTATCGAACTTTATGGCCGGGTGCCGCGCACCAAGACGAACGGCGAGGTCATGGCGGAACTTGATGCCCTGTACGCGCTCGGCTATCGCGGGCATGTCGATTTTGTCGATGACAACCTGATTGGCAACAAGAAGGCACTCAAGAAATTCCTGCCTGACCTGAAGCGCTGGCAGAAGGAAAAGAACTTCCCCTTCGAATTCTCGACCGAGGCATCAATCAACCTTGCCGATGATGCCGACCTCCTGCGCAGCCTGTCGGAGACGAATTTCTTCGCCATATTCGTAGGCATCGAAAGCCCGGACACGGACTCCCTGGTGCTTATGCAGAAAAAGCAGAACACAAGGCGCAGCCTGCAGCAGAGCATCGATACGATTCACAAGGCCGGGATTTTTGTCAACGCGGGCTTCATCGTGGGATTCGACAGCGAAAAGGGCAGTGTTGCCAAAGGTATGATCGACTGTATCGAGGATACGGCAATTCCGGTCTGCATGGTCGGCCTGCTGTATGCCCTGCCCACAACCCAACTGACGCGCCGCCTGCTGGCCGAAGGCCGTCTCTTTTCGGGAAGCGGGGAGACACAATCGGGTGACCAGTGCACTGCCGGCTGAATTTCGAGACAAAGCGCCCCCGTCGCGACGTACTGAGCGATTACAGGACGGTGCTGGCGGCGATCTATGACCCGGTCGCCTATTTCGGCCGTGTACGCAGGCTTGGCCGGATGCTCGGGCGCAAACGGGCGCATCGGATGGTGAAGGGGGACCTGCGCAGCTTCGTCCGGCTTCTTTTCCGCATTCACCGGGCTGGCCCGGGGACGGCCAGGCAATTCTGGCGCATGATGCTGGACTGCGCGGTGCATAATCCGAAGGCGCTGCCTTACGTGGTGATGACCAGCGCGCTCTATCTGCATCTCGGTCCGTTTTCGCGGCAGGTCATCGGGGAAATTGACCGGGAGATCGAAAATGTCGACGCGGGACGCTGGCAGGCACCGCCAGTCCTGCATCCCGTAGCGGCAATAGCGGCCCCCGTACCCGCCTGAGCCATGCGCGACGGCCGTCAACATCCCCCGTACGCCTGACAGGACGCACCCCGGCAGCAGCAGGTCAGGCGTACCGGGCCATGTTGACGAGGGCTGCAATGCGTCGCCCCCTTGCCCATATTTCCCGTATGCGGCAGGAGGCAGGGCAGGTCGGCCCTAACGCCTGAAGCCGATGGATGCCTTCTCCACGGCACGGGTAAAGGAAATCCGCCCGCTTCGCGGTTGCCACAGGGCTGCACGGATCTGGTATTCGATCACCGCTTTCAGTTCACGAATATTGTGGTTCGCTTCATAAACGCGCCTGATCTCGTCCATGTCAGGCACGAACGTAAAGCAGTCAAGATTATAGCGCGATGTCACATCCCGGATGACATGGGGCACGATCCTGTCCAGCTGATCACTGTCGGGCGCCTGTACTGTCAGCATTCTCACACGTGTCATCATCGGTTCAGGTATGGTGTGCACGCTGTTGCATGTCATGATATAGGACAGGTAGCCCAGGTTGATGCTTTCTTGCAGGCAGTTATCCTTGTGCACGGATGCCGTTTCACGTTCCAGCAGCGGCAGGAGTGCCGCATACGGATCCGCACCACGGTGGTCGACCCCCATCTTCTCTACTTCGTCAAGAAGGACGAGGTTATTGATAACCCTGTTCTTCTTGAACGTATCGGCGTAAAACCCTGGGCGGGATTCGGAATAGCCCTGTTCCGAACCCAGCAGGGCCATGTTGCCGCTCATGCCGCTGCATGACAGCATGTCGAACCCGGCGTTGCACAGACCTGCAACCCGCAGGGCAAAGCGCGTCTTGCCTATTCCCGGCGGCCCGTCCAGAAGCAGGGGTGGGAAGTAGAACGGCACGGCCCCGCGGCGGCTGAGGCACACGAACGAGCATATATAGTCAATGGCTTCCCCAAAATTGGGGAATTCCGCGATCAGGGTTTCGTATATGAATTCCGGGGTATTGACGACCGGCCGCCCCGGCAGCGCATCAAGCAGATACAGATAGCGCTCCCTCAGCCGTTCATTATCGTAAAAGCCCTCACTTCCTGCCAGGGGAGCAATGTGTATGCCGTACGTATCGGCCCGGATTTCGTCTTCATTTTGCTCCGCACTTTCTGTTCCAAAGTCGAGCGCGAGCGCATCAATGTCAAAAAACGGATAGTCGTGGCCGCTGTTCGGGATGGATGCCTTCATATCGTCTGGGTTATGGCTGTTATCTGCCATGGGCGATTCCTCAAGGTGCGTGAATGGAGATTATGGTCCCTTCACATTCCTGACAGCATTCCGCCATCGCACTGACGCTTTCCAAGGAAAGATCGTCTAAATAAGAAGACCAGTTTTTCTTATACACACCCCAAACAGAAATTAAAATTAAATAATGTTCATGATCGTGTAGTGGAACAGTGACACCTGTTTCCCGCCCCGGTTGCATTGGGGAAGACAGGAATATGCATGATTTCATACGATCTTATAATAATACCAAGTATTTATAGACTTTTTAGTATAACAGGGTCATCTTTTATTGTGCGCATGCATAAAAGATGCGCTGGCACTGGATGCGGAGGGGACGGATCATTCTGCTCCGTCATTCCGATTCCGGGATCACATAAAACTCATGCGGCAAAATTTTACCGTTAATATTAGAATTTTATATTTAAATAAAGAAAATATGCATTACCCTGCTACATTCACATCAGCATTATAAATTCGCAATACATGGTTTTAAAATATTTTTATCAATCAATTAATGAACAGACATTTTTATTTTTTATTGGTCTACCGATCCCGGCTGTTCGATAATAATTCTCATGATCCAGCTTTTCCCACCATCAGCGGTTGTCATCACAACCTGATATGTTCCGTTATTGGGGATGATGATATGGTCAATCGGCGTATCCGTTGCGGGCCACGTAATATTCTTGTCATCATAATGCTTGAGCGACACGGTCATCGGCACAACAGGTGTTGCCGTGATTCCGCTTATAATCGCCGCTTTCTGAATATCCTTGGGTAACAGGCTTTCGATCGCCCTGATATCAACATCACCCCCGCGGTTGGAGGGAATGCTCAGGATAACGGAAATACACGCTTCGTATTCCTTATAGCTATCACTGGTGCAGGGTGTCTGGGTGGTCACACTCGCGGGAGTACCATCCGGCAGCTTTACGTCGGTCGCATATGCGTGGCCGGCCATCAGTAGCACCGGAACAAGGGCAAGAAAACTTTTTCTCATAGTGCGAGATACCTTACGGGAAAGCGGGACAGACTCACAATCCCATTTAATAGTTCAATTTTTTTCGTCTGCACAGGATATGGTGAACCCACGCCCGCCAGTCGATATACTATTCCATGATTGCACATTTTCAACGTAAATTCCGTTCATGCGCCGCGCACGCGTATGGAAGGCGCGGCACGGCCAGAACAGGAATCCAGGCACGGCTCCCCGCAATGACCACATGCAGAAAATGGCGCATGCCGGACGCCTATCTTGGCATTTTGCGGCATGAGACACCCGCAGCCATTGACTCAGGTACCTGCACGCAACCTGCCTTTTTGCGGGAGCAGGACAGGGAGTATCGGGCGGCGGCCATTTCGTCTTTGCACCACATTGCGGCCTGCTGAACATTTTCCGTGGATTGCCCGGTATGCCCACGCAGTAAAATCAGATAGGGGACAAAAACAGGGTCTTTTCCATCAGAGTATGTGCAACGCGATATGCCTTGCGTATCATTACCGAAAAACATCAGATCACCGGGGCGGTCGCCATTTTCGGCCATCATCTGTTGCCGGATAAAAATCAATGTCGATACAATTTAACCAAACCGCATGCTATCATGACATGGAGTGATCAGATCAGTCCAGGGAACCGACGGTTCAGCCACTAACGATAAAGATAGTCAGACTACGAAACAGCACGCCATACCAGAAGATGCAGAGCTATATATTTATGAAAAAACTCAAGGTTATTCCACTCGTTTTTTTATTGAGTGGATGCTATGGCGTCGGTTCCCAGAGACTGGACCGTGATCAGCTTGATTATTCCCAGGCGCTGATCGGTTCTTCCAAGCAGCAGACGCTTCTGAATGTCGTTCGCCTGAGGTATGCCGACACCCCGGGTTTTCTGGACACAACCCAGTTGATCTCTGGCTATCAGTTGCAACGCAATATTTCCATCGGGGTGGGGTCCGATTCCAACCCGATCCGGCCTGCGGGGGCGATCGGGGCGCAAATACAGGAAAGCCCGACTTTTACATTCCAGCCAGTTACGGGCGACGCATATGCGCAGAGTTTCCTGCGCCCGCTTCCCCCCGGCAGCCTTCTGCCGCTGGCCATGGGTGGCCTGCCCATAGATATCCTGTTCCGGCTGTCGGTCCAGTCAGTCAATCTCATCAATAACGCAGGGGCGATAGGCGGTGATGTAGGCAGGGGATCGCCCGAATTTTTTGAACTGATCTACGATCTCCGTCGATTGCAAATCGCGGGGCTTTTAGGCATACAGCTTGAACATAGCGAAGAAATACCGGGGAAAACGCCAGCTTTTGATCGGGTATTCCTTACGGTATCGTCATCCAATGATCCCATTCTGGCCGAAGTCGTGAAAGCCACGCGTCGTTTCTTTGAAATGGGCCCAAAAGATGAGCGCGTAGAGGTCATATATGGAGCCGGAAGGCCGCAACATGGCCAGATCAGGCTTCTGACACGCACAATGCTTGGCGTTCTGGGGCAGATTGCCTATCAGATTGACGTCCCACAGGAAGATATTGATTCCGGACGTACACTTCCCAAAATCATCCTGATTGGACGCAATACGAAGCCAACGGTTTTTGTTCATGTAAGCAATGAGCGGCCCCGTTTTTCTTTTGTAGAGATAAAATATAATAACAAGTTTTATTATATATCCGATACAGATTTTTCCAGCAAACTGGGTTTTACAATGCTTCAGATCCTGATGGAACTGTCAAAAACCACCAAGAATCCTGGCGCGGTACTGACAATCCCCGTCAATGGATGAAGATGCATGTTTTACTGACAACTCCCGGCAATCCGGGTCGTCACGGCCTGGCCTGATCCTGCCAGGCCGCACGATTGATGGTGACAGTAAAGAATGAAATGCCATTCTTTACCGTCCCGCATCCCGCAGTGCGGGAAGCCAGTCAGAGCCCGGCCAGTCCCGCCTGTTCTTCCAGACGTATCACCCGCCTGTCCCGTAATGCCTTCTGATGAAAAATTCCATTTTACGCTTGTGGCTGTCGATATCTTCCACTTCAAGGTAAAGAGACATTTTTTCTTTCACGAGGGAAAACAGATAGGCAAGCTTTATTGAATCATATTTCTCTTTTTCAAGAAACTGTTCTCTTTTTTCTATTACACTCCGATTGCTGTAGGCGCTGTTGGCACCTGCATTGATCAGGGCAAGATTGCCAAATCCATGCACGACCCCATCGGCAATACGGGTGGAAGACGTGGGGTTTTGCGGAAAAACATGTTCGACCGAATTTTTTGATGTAATACGATACGATAGGATTTTCTTCTCATCCAGACAGGCAGGGCACTGTCCCGTTGCCGCATCTTTCCACAGAATATATTCAAGCTTCTGAAACCAGTAATGGGAAATACCCGGATATTGGGCCTGCATCAGTCCTGTAATGACCGTTTCTGCCATTTCGATTTCTGACGTATTATCATCAGATAGCAGGTCAAAACTTGTTTCCTTCTGGTGTGTGGCGCAGGAAAGCAGGTTATCGATTTTTTCCAGCATGCGCGTTACCTGGTCTGCCGTCTCGTAATCACCTGTCACCAACCGCCCCAGGAACGGAGTCAGCCAGTATTGCGTGCTGTGTTCCGTTGTAAAATACCGTACACTCTGCAACTGCGCCAATATGGTATGGCCAAGGGGTGTACCACTTTTCCCCGGCATTGACCGGTACAGGTTGGCCTGTGCACGCGCGCTTTCTTTTGCCACCGGCAGGCAGTACAGATTGTTATCCGCCTCTGGTATTCTTTTCATGACCCACTGGTCAAACTGATGGCGTACGCTCCACAGACATTCAATAAAGCCCCGTGCATCCCCATTCCTGTCGTCATTTTGCAGATTGTCCAAAAAAGGTCTGAAACTTCCGTTCAGATGATCGGGGCTGACATGCGCAATATCCTTGGCCTCAATTCCCTCGGCTTTTTTCCAGTTATGGATACGCAATGCATGGAGCAGTAGCTGCGGGAAGGTGATGATGGATTTTACGAGCCGGATATGATCCGGGTCCTCATCCTCCTGCCTGCGGGTTGATGGGGCCGATCCGTGCTGCTGGCCCGTGGTAGCCAGAATCTGCCGCAGGCTCAGGGCTGGTGTCGCTTCAGGGCTGGACTCATCAAGATGGAATCTGGTGGCGTCATACACCTTCAGGTCCTGGTAGGTGTATTGCTGCCACGCAGCGCCGGGAAAGACCTGTTTCAGATTATTTTCAAAAAAACCGTTCATGTTTTCACAGGCCTGCCAGATGGCATCATAATCCATCCGCTGGGCAGCGGGGATCATTTCCAGAAGACGCGCCTTTAGGATGTCGGATGCCTCAAGCTGTATTCCGCTTGTATTGAGCGCCGTAAAAAGCTGGTTCAGGTCCGTTCCCGGTGGCACAATATTGTTGACCCATCTTACATTATTGAATAGATACCAGCCAAATTTTTCCAGCTTGTCCCTGCCCGTATCCTTCAGCTTGAGCAGGTAATCCGTAGCCGTAGCCAGAGCATCGCGCATATGCCTGAGATAAGGATCCTCAACGGACAGCGCGTGACCGGTCCTGTCATGCGGCCAGGAATGCAGAAAATCACGCACCTGTTCACGAATGGCGAAGTTCAGGCGGATGTCACCATCACTGCCCGCCAGATGCACGAATTCCGCCAGTACATTGTCCGGTTCCAGCGCAGTGCACGCCAGGGCGATGAGAAACAGCGTCGTCATGCGCTGCTGGCCATCGATCAGTTCATAGCAGGGGGGCGTACCATCTTCCGGAACATGATTTGCGGTAATCAGGGTGCCTATGAAATAATGCCCGTCAGGCCCCCGCGCCATGGACGCATGGATATCTTCCAGGAATTTTTTCACTTCCTCCCCAGGCCATACATAAGGGCGCTGGTAGCAGGGTATTTCCAGTCGGGCCTGGGCCAGATTTAGGATATTGGCTGTCTGTATTTCGGTTTTTACTTTTGTCTGTACACTTGTCATATCAGGATACCCGGTATGATGGGAGAGAAACGTGGCACCTGAACTGCGCCATGAGAAAATTGTCGTAGGTACGTATTATTTCATCTACTTTTTCAGGAGATGTGCTTCCGAATAATTGATAAACACTTTCAACAAAATATTTCTTGGTCCTGCCGCCTTCCAGCCCATCGTGATCAACGCTGTATTTATAGGCAGTCAGGTATTGCATCAGTTCGACATGATTGAAGCTGTAGGCAATGTGGTCCAGAATGGCCTGCTCCCTACAGAAATTCCGGACGCCGGGTTCCGTCACGCGGCTTTTTGTCACACGCAGGCTGAAGATCAGGCGGAACAGCCACAGACATGCCTCGGGCAGGTTTTCCATACCGAACCGGCTGGCATAAAGCAGTATCGCGGTTTCATATAATTCGCGCAGGTAGTTACTTTGTGCCGACTGCCTGACTATTTTTTCATGCAGTGCATGCACCAGATCCCCGTCTGGCCTTTTTTCAGGAAAAAGGCTCTGGTACAACCTACTGAAATATAGCAGGTAATGAATGGTATTGACCCCGTCATGCAGTGGCTGGCGCAATGCGTACCCCTGATGCGCCACGGTATGTGACACACCCCCCGTGGGCAGGTGCTCGACCACGCTCGGCCGATAGGCATTATCCTGCGTCCCGCGCTGCGTACGCTCGGCAAATTCGGCAATGATGTCGTTGCGCGGGTCGGCCCTGTCAAACGTGCGGTAATGCAGGGATGTCCAGAACCGGCCGCGTATCAACCGGTTGACCACGGGTGTCAGAACATCCCCCGTGCTTTCCCACAGGCGCGCATAATGATCCGGCTTTAACGGTGGCGTAATGGCCCGCAGGTGATGGGCCTTGATAATATCAATACCCGACAGGCGCACACCGCCGGCATTCAGTGTCTGGAAAAAGCGCCAGGCCTCATCTTCATCCTGCGTTATGATCACGCTGACGTTGATCCTGTCCAGCTTCACGGCCAGTCCATCGTGAAGCAGCCCTTCCAGCAGGACAAAATTGCGCCTGATCTGCTCATGGCTGGCCGGGGCGCGGTATTCCAGTTCTGGCACGGGGCATTTCTGACCCTGCAGTTCCAGCACCGCGCACAGGATGGCCATGGTGGTCAGGCGTTGCTGGCCATCAATGATGTCCAGTATCAGCTGCCCGTGTTCATCCTCATGCTGATGCAGGACAATGCTGCCAAGGTAGAAGGCAATGCCATTGTCGGATTGATCTGGCCGGAAATACTGCCGCAGGTCATCTTCCAGCTGTCTGACCTGCTTTTCACCCCAGCAGTATGGCCGCTGATAGACCGGCAGGTTCAGCCTGCCATCAATGCTGTCTTTCGTTCTGTCAAACAGATCCGCAAGCGTGATACTGACAGAGCGCGGATCATTGTCGATTCTGGTACAGAAATGGGATTCACCTTCTTTTTTCTGGTAATAATTCGGCACCTTTTCAGATTCCTTTAAAATTCACTCAATATTCGTTATCTTATGGATGATCCATAAGAGCCCGATCCGAAAGTTTTTCAACCCTGACAATGCCTTGCTGTCCGTCGTGTGAGCATTCGGATTGAGGCGATCAATGTCCATGCGGTTGAGGAAGCAATGGATTGTTCCCAATCTTTGGCGAGCCGCCTGCATCGTCCCAGCCATGCGAATGTCCGTTCCACCACCCAGCGACGCGGCAGGATCTGAAAACCCTTCACCGTATCGGACCGCCTGATGATTTCGAGGGTCCATTTTCCCATGGAGGCGAGCGCGGATCGCAATTTGTCGCCAGCATAGCCGCCATCAGCGAAGATGTGGCGCAGCCAGGGAAAGCGCCTGCGTATCGCTGCCAGAACATCAACGGCCCCATCACGGTCCTGGATATCAGCGGCATGAACGAGGAGAAAGATCAGGAAGCCGCAGGTATCCGTCACGATATGGCGCTTGCGGCCCTTGACCTTCTTCCCCGCGTCATAGCCCGAAATCCCGCCGCTTTCCGTGGTTTTCACCGACTGGCTGTCAATCACGCCCGCGCTCGGAGAGGCGTCACGTCCCTCGATCTCGCGCAGGCTCATGACCAGCACCGTATTCATGACCTCGAACACTCCGGCATCACGCCAGGCGTAAAAATAGCGCCTGATGGTCGAGACCGGCGGAAAGCATTTCGGCAGCAGACGCCACGCACACCCGGCCGAGGCTATGTAGAGCATCGCATTGACCACCTCGCGCATATCCGTCGTGCGCGGACGACCGCCCCGTTTCGCCGGGGGCACAAATGGCATGATCAAAGTCCACTCCCCGTCCGTCATGTCCGATGGATATCGCAATCTTTCCCGGCTATACTCGCGCCGGGCAATACCAGTCCATGTCACCATTCACTCCATCTCTCTGCAAAGACGGATGAATCACAACAGGCTGGTATTGTTCAAAAACTTTCGGATCGGGCTCTAAGGATGAAAACCTGCTTTCAGGCACAGAAGCCGATGGCGCGCGGCCGGTCGCGGCCACGGGTTTCTTCTGCCAGCTGCCTGACCAGCTGCTCTGCAGAAAGAGGGCCGCTCATGAACGCCATGCGACGACAGACAAGCGCGAAGTCCGACGGGGTCAGGGTATCGACATGCCGCAGCCCTGCGGGGGCCGGGGTGCCAAAAAACCGCTCGAACGCCATGGCGGCCTGGCTGGCGGTCAGGTAATCGAAGCGCGCCCTGAACAGGAAACGCCGCAGGCAGGCCGGATCAAGCCTGCTGGCCAGATTGGTCGTGCAGGCAAAGGGCAGGGGATGATGCTCCATCCATGTCAGCATCTCGTTTACCTGGCTGACTTCCCATGCGCGCTCGGCGCTACGCCGGTCCCCCAGCAGGCTGTCCACCTCGTCGAATATCAGGAAAGAGCCGCTCTCCCGCGCCTCGGCAAAGGCTGCTGCGATCTGGCATTCGCTCTGGCCCACATACTGGCCCAGCAGGTCTGATGCGCGTTTGTGCACGACCGGCATGTCCATGACCTGCGCCACATGTCGCACCCACGCGCTCTTGCCCGAGCCTGGCGGCCCGGAAAGCAGGAACGAGATGGCCCGGGGGCAGCCCGGCTGGCTTAACTGCGCGACAAGTGCAGGCAGGTCGCAATCCGCATTGACCAGATCCGGGTCATACCCCGCAGGCGCCGTCTGTTCCGCCTGTGGCCCGATCCCGCCATTGGTCGCGCGCGCAATGCTGGTGGCAACAAGGCTGGCCGTAGCCGACCCTCCACCCGCCAGCCGGGTTGAACGCAGGGCATTGCGGAAGATACCGGGGGCCGCCGGAATGGAACGGGCCAGGGTCGCGGCGTCGCCCTCACTCAGCGGAACCTGTTCGCTCCGCGCCATGTCCCGCCACAGCCGGGCGCGCACGGTTGCACCGGGCTGGCGCATTTCCACGCACAATGCCATCCGCCGGGCAATGGCGGGACCAAGTGTCCCGACATCATTGACCGTCCAGATAACAGGTGTCTCCGCGGTTTCCAGCAGGCGATGGAAATAGACGCGACTGCGCCCCTGACGCACGCCAAACCGGTTGGCGGCGATCAGGTCCTCCGCTTCGTCAAACAGCACGACGGAGGGCGTGGTGTTCAGCAGGCGCAGATTGCAGCGCAGGTCGGCCAGCCGTTCCCCTGCCGCGGGTTCGGCCCCCGCGCTCCCCACCTCACCTGCGGAATAGAGCATGGCCCCGATCTGTGCCGCAAGGGTTGCCGCAAATTCGGTCTTGCCCGTGCCCGGTGGCCCATACAGCAGGATGTTGATGCCCTTTTCATGCGTCGTTACGGCATGACGCAGCATCTGGCAGGCCACTTCCGCCAGTTCTCCCAGATGCGCGAAAGCCGGCCAGGGCAGGCGGGCCTGACGCGGCCTGCCCAGCAGCATGGCCCGCACGTCATCCACCACCGGCATGTGCCGGGCAACCAGTCCGGCCAGACGGGGCAGGAGGGTGATGTCCCCTTCCTCATCCACCGCCAGAAGGCCGCTTGTCTGCAACCGGCCATCAGGCATGAGTGCCCGGGCAATGCGGCACCTGTCGCCACCGGTCATCATCCCGAACAGTGTTGCGTCGTCGCACAGCCCCATGTGGCGTCCGTGGTTGCGCACCAGCCCGTCCCAGAACTGTTCGAAATGATGATCCACCTGATAGAGCAGGGCAATACCCATGATCCCGGCTTCATCTTCGTTCAGTCCCAGAGTACGGCGCAGGGCCACAAGCCATGTACCGACATAGTCCGTGCCGGAACCATCCTGCGCGCGGGGTGCCGCAAGCCCCATTCCAAGCCGTGTCCATTCCCGGGCAGTCACCGGCCTGTCACCGTTACGCCGGGAAATCGCGGGCAGGATGCTTTCCGGCAGGCCAAGCCGGACATGATTTTCAACCACGCATTCGACAAGGACGCCGGCATCGCGCTCATGGCGCGAAAGCGCGCCATGGACACGGACAAGGACACCCAGCATGAAGCGGGCACCGTCATCGGATCCGCCATCAACGGCCTTGCCGTGGATCAGCGCCGCCGTATGCTTCCTGCGGGATCGGATGGTCTGTGGATAACCTGCCATGCCTGTTGTCACCTCCGGATAATGGGATATGCGAAAAAGAAAGATCGCCACACAAGCGCGGGCAGGGGCGGAAACGACGCCTAGCGCCACCGGCGGCGGTAGCGATGGCCGACGGTAATCAGTTCGTCCTCCCGACCGACAATGGCGTAGAGTGTGTCCATCCGCTCATCGGGCATGCACTCGCCATCGGCCAGCAATTCCTCGTGGCACCAGCGCGGCAGGTAGACCATTTCCGTCCCCTTGCCCGCGGGGCGGCGGATGCCGTGTTCGAGCAGGCGGGCGATCATGGCGGGACGGATGGCACGCTGCTGCCCGCGCCTGCGGGCATGCGTCGTCACTGGCCCGATGCCATGTCTGTCCGGGTGGGGCGGGAATGAATGGGTTTCATGGGTCATGCAGGCCATTGCCGTCTCCTTTCTGCGCCGTGACAGAAGGAATGGCAGGCCGATACGTCAGAAACGGTCGTCGGTTACGACGCCGCCTGTTCCGGAGCAGGCATGGCGTGATGCTTCAGGGCCTCGGCCAGCAGTGTATGCAGTTCCCCGCGCAGGGCGGGGGGCGAGAGAACCTGAACCGTCCGGCCCCACGTAAACAGGTGATAGGCCAGTTCCCGCAGGCCGCCCGCATGGAAACGCACCACCAGGGAACCGTCGGGCAGTTCCTCATGCGTCTGGGTCGGATGGAACAGGAAACGAGCCGCGTCATGGGCGGCGTCCGGGCTGAAGCGTAGCACGATGTCGCGTGGCTCATCCTGATAGACGCCGAAGGAGCGCGATGCGAAGTCGGCTATGCTCCAGCCCTCGGGGGGCGGATCAGCCATATCGGTCATCGTGATGTCTTCCATGCGGTCCAGCCGCCATAATGCTGGCCGCTCCTTTCCCGCGCTGGGGCCGACAAGGTAATAGGAACGGCCATACAGCAGGCCCCACGGGCTGACCGTCCGGACATGGTTGGCGCCATTGCCATAGCGGAATGTCAGGCCGCATCCGGCCTTGAGCGCCGTGCGGATCGTATCCAGCGCAGCCGGGTCCGCCAGCGGGCGTGGCCCGGCCTGCATGGCGTGGCCTTCGGCCATGACAAGGGCATTCAGGTCCGGCGCCATGCGCGAACGCAGCGTGGGGCGCAACGCCGCACGGATCTTGGCCTGCAGGCTTTCCAGCAGCCGGGCGCGCGTCATGTCCCCCCTGGCATGCAGGGTGGTGATTGCGGTATGCAGCTCGGCCATCTCATCCACCGTCGGCGCCTGCATGAAGCCATCCAGCCCGCCGGAAATGCGCAGGCGCTTGCCCCGGCCATCAACAATTTCCTCGATCTGGGGAAAAAGCTGCTCCACCGCCACCCGCATGCGTTCGACCGTGCGGCGGTTCACATGCATGGCGGTCGCCATTTCATCCAGTGTCATGCCCTCGGCGCTGCCCGCCAGAAGCCGGGCGAGGTCAAGCAGCAGGGCAGCTTTTTCATGGCGCATTTTCGGGAATTTTCCAGCTATGACCGTTTCTGTCGTAGCGTGCCCCCATGCTCGTGCCGTCGTCAAGATACAGGAGGCACGACCCATGGCCATTGCCACAGCAGTCCAGCGCGGACATTTCGTTTACGTTTATGATGAAAAAGGGCGCCAGTTGACCGCCATTCCCGCAGGCAGCCAGCCGGGGGACGGGCTTCAGGGCTATACGGGCACGACAGTCAGCGTGCGCCGTGGCGCCTTCATTTATGTGCATGATGAACGCGGGCGGCAGGTGTCCACAACCCCGGCGCGCTAGGGGCGGCTGCCCCTGCATGGCGGCTCCGGGCGGGGCTGCCATGCAGGCGGTATCTTTTTGGAACGATGCGTCCATGCCACAAGCGGCATGGAACAGAACCGACCGGATGGGATCATAAAGGCGTGTACGAACAGGATGCGGCGGCCAGGGGCATGAAAAGACGGACCCTTATCGTACACGACCGTCATGCCATGCGGCAGTGGCGGCTGAAGGCCGCGCGCGCGGGCTGGAATGGCCTGCAGGTCATGACATTCGGGCAGGTCATTGCCCGGCTGGCCGGTGGCTTTGCCCGTGAGGTGGACGAGGAAACATTGCGTCAGGCCGTACAGGCGGCCCTGCGTGACGTGCGGCTGGCAGAACTGGCGCGCATCAGCACCCTGCCGGGCATGGCCAGTGCGGTAACCGGGACCCTGCGGCGGGTATGGGGCGCGGGTATCGACCTGTCGGCATGCGGCGCGGGCCATCCCCGGATTGCCGAAATGGCGCAGATCGAGGCCGCCGTCCTTGCAGCCCTTCCGCCCGGCTGCCTGTGCCCGGCCGAAATGGCGCGACGGGCCTGTGCACGGCTGGCCCATGCACCTGCGCTGCTCGGGCCTGTAGAAATCATGGACGTACCCGACCTTTCACCATGCTGGCGGCCAACCGTGCAGGCCCTGGCGCGGCACGTGCCCGTGCAATGGCACGCCGGGCCGCGCCAGGTGCCCGCATGGCTGGACGGAACGGGCATAACGGTCGTGACCACCGGGCCAGCCACGCCGGATGTGACGTGCTGCAGCGCGGCGACCCCCCATCATGAAGCCATCGAGGCCATGCGCTGGGCACGCGCGCTTATGGCATCCGGTCAGGCGAAGCCCGAAGAAATCGCCATCGCCACCACCAGCGCGGGTGATCATGACGCAAGTTTTCTCAGCCTGCGGGCCGATGCGGATTTCGCCCTTCACTTCGTGCACGGCCTGCCCGTTACCGCAACACGGGATGGACAGGCGGCGGCAGCCCTGGCCGATATCGTGGCGCGTGGCCTGTCACGCCTGCGGCTGCACCGGCTGGTCAGCCTGACAGGCGCGGATTCTCCGATGCTGACGGACCTGCCGGAAGGCTGGATACGTATTCTGGGCACAGCACCGCTGGATACGCCCGATGCCTGGGGGCGGCTGCTGTCCGGCCGTTCGGCCGGGGACTGGCCCGACGGCATGGACCACGGCCCCGCCCTGCGGGTGCTGGTTGACCTGCTGCACCGTGGCCCCCCGGGCGCGGGCGAGATGGGCGAACGCCTGCTGGCGGGGCGTGCGCGCGTGATCTGGCGGGCGGCACTGGCCGCAGGGCCGGCACAGTCGGTTGACCTGACGGTGGAGGGGATGCGGCTGGATGACAGTACGGATCCCTGCACATCGGTTGCATGGATGCCAGCGGGCGCGCTGGCGGCGTCACCCCGCCGGTTTGTCAGGCTGCTGGGCCTCAATTCCGCGCGCTGGCCGCGTAACGCGGGTGAGGACAGGCTGCTGCCCGGCCACATCATCCCCGCCACCGAACTCAACCCCATGCCGGTCGGCATGGCGGACCGGCAGTCCTTTGCCACGATCATGGCGACAACCGGCGCGCATGTGGTCCTGTCGCGCGCACGGCGCGGCAATGACGGGCGGCTGCTGGGCCGTAGCGCCCTGCTGCAGGATTACCCGGCCGGGACCTACCTGCGCCGCAACCGCGTGCCTGCCCATGCCTGGTCCGAAACGGACAGGCTGACGGCACGCCGGGGCGAATTCGCCCGCACATCGCAGGCCCGGTCCGCCACGGCGTGCTGGCATGACTGGCTGCGCCCCGACATCACGCCGCATGACGGACTGGTCCGCGCGGACCATCCGGCCATGCAGGCCATCATGCAGCGCACGCAGTCCGCCAGTTCGCTGCGCATGCTGCTGCGTAACCCGCTGGGCTTCATGTGGCGCTACGGGCTGGGTCTGAATGCCACGCAGGAAGGAAAGGACAGCCTGATGCCCGACGCCATGGCGGTGGGCAACCTGGTCCACGCCACGATGGAACACGCCCTTGTGCTCATGGCGCAGGAAACACGGCCCGATCCGGACCGCAACGCCATTGCGGAACAGGCGCTTGCGGAGGCCACGGCGCAATGGCAGCGAGAAAATGCCACACCCCCCGGGCTGTTATGGGACCATCTGCTCGACACCGTACGCACCATGGCGCGATGGGGCCTGCGCATGACCTGCAAAGACATCGCTGGCTGCCGGTCCTATGCTGAAGTGCCCTTTGGCGGCATTTCCGCCAGCCGGGACAGGCAGGCCGCATGGGATACGACACGGCCAGTCCCCGTTGCCGATACGGGCTTTTTCATCAATGGCTATATCGACCGGCTGGATATCGCCGCCGATGGCCGGCAGGCCTGGGTGTACGATTACAAGACGGGCCGCGCGGCGGGCGAGGATACCGTGCTGAAGGGTGGCGCTGAACTGCAGCGCTGCCTGTATGCCTTTGCCGTGCAGGCATTGCTCGGCGCCGGGGTGCAGGTTGATGCGACCCTGCTTTACCTGCGTGATGAAACCATACTGCGGCTTGATGCCCCACGGCAGGCCCTGGCGGACCTGACCGGTTACCTGCGCGCCGCGCGCCGGACCATGCTTGCGGGTCATGCGCTGGCCGGCCCCGACACCGGCGGAGATTACGACGACATGCGCCTTGCCCTGCCGGCGGGGCCTGTCGCCTATCGCAAGCGCAAGGAAGCGCGGGCGAACATGATTCTGGGCGATGACGCCATTGCAGTCTGGGATGCACCATGATGGGACAGATGCACTTGCCGCTGAAGGATGATGTCGCCCGCAGGGCGGCGATTGCGGATATTGCCCGCTCTTTCCTTGTGGAAGCCGGGGCGGGATCGGGCAAGACTGCCGTGCTGGCGGGCCGGATCGTCATGCTGCTGGCGGGCGGGGTCCATCCACGCCATATCGCGGCGGTCACCTTTACGGAACTGGCGGCCAGCGAACTGGTCACGCGCATCCGTACCTTTGTAGACCGGCTATGCCGGGACGATGTGCCCGCCGAACTGCGCGTGGCCCTGCCACATGGGCTGGACCCGGCGCAGCAGGCCGCCCTGTCGGCCGCAGCGGCCGATATTGATGACATGACATGCGGCACCATTCACGCTTTCTGCCAGCGCCTGATCGGTCCCTATCCGGTCGAAGCCGACATGGACCCCGGCGCCGTACTGGTGGACCCGGGCGAGGGTGGCCTGATCTTTGGTGAAATTACCGAACACTGGCTGCGCGATGCCCTGTCGGGTCACGATGACAGCCTGATCGCCGCCATGGCGATTGAAGACCCCGAAGGCACACTGGACCACATCAACACGATCCTGCAGTGCCTGCGCGCCCGGCCCGACCTTGTCACGCCTCCTGGAGCGGATCTGGCCACGGCCATGACCGACTGCATACGCGCGCTGGAAGCCTTCACGGCCTTCTGCAATGAGGAAGGCCGGATAGAGGCCGAAACATGTGCCCTTGGCACGGGCTTTGCAGCACTGGCGTCGATTGCCCGACAGGTACGGGATGCGGACACCCCCACCCACCGCATCCGCCTGCTGCGGACCCTCCCGCCCGAGGCCGCGCGCAAGGGCAATGGCGGATGGAAAGCCTACCGCAAAAAAGGCAGGTGGATAGCGGTTGCCGCCGCGAACGCTAGGCCAAAGGCATATGGCGAGGACCTGAACACCCAGGCCACGGCGCTGTACGCGGCCTGCCACGAAACATGGCAGGCGGGACAGGCAGCCGTAGCAGCCCATGTGCTCGATGACCTGCTCGGGCTGCTGCGTCCTGTCATCGGTCGGTTCCGTGACCATAAACGGGCGGTCGGGCTGCTGGATTTCGATGACCTGATTTTCACCGCCCGTACCCTGCTTCGTGATCATGCGGCGGTCCGTCACGCATTGGGACAGCGTTTTTCCCACGTTCTGGTTGATGAATTCCAGGACACCGACCCCGTGCAGACCGAGATATTCTGGAGGCTGTGCGGCGAACCGCCCGCGCGCGCGCCGGATGCCCCATGGACCGAATGGAAGATCCGTCCCGGCGCCCTGTTCCTCGTCGGGGATCCCAAGCAGGCGATCTACCGTTTCCGTGGGGCGGATGTGGGGGCTTACGTGCTGGCGCGCGACCTGTTCCATGCCCAGCATGGCACGCGCGGGGTCATGTCGATCACGACCAATTTCCGCTCCCGCGCGCCGATCCTCGATTACGTCAATGACTGCTTTGCCCGTCCCCTTGCGGCGGGTAACGGGCAGCCGGGCTTTACCGCACTGGATGCCGTCATTCCGGGGCACGGTGCCGACACGTGTGTTGTCGCACTGGATATTCCGGTGGCAGGCCCGGACGGCAGGGCATCCGTGGACGCCATGCGCCAGGCGGAGGCCCGTGCCGTCGCCCGCCTGTGCGGCGGCCTGATCGGGCATGCAAGCGTGCGTGACCGCGAAAGTGGCGAACTGCGGCCCTGCCGCCCCGGGGATATCGCCCTTCTGGCCCCCACCGGCACCGGGCTGAATCATTACGAGGAAGCCCTGGAGCAGCTTGGCATTCCCGTGGCGACGCAGGCCGGCAAGGGCCTGTTCCAGCGCCAGGAAATACAGGACCTGATCGCATTGACCCGCGTGCTGGCGGATGCCCGTGACACCCTTGCCTTTGGCGCGTTGCTGCGTGGGCCGCTGGTCGGGCTGACGGATGAGGACCTGCTGGACATCGTGCACACCCAGCCCCGCAACCCGGATATGCCCGACCGCCTGCCGGTGCTGCGCGTCACGCTGGATACGGCATGCATCGGGCATGAACTGGCCCGCACGGTCATTGAAAAATTGCAGTCGCTGCGCCGCCGCATGCACGCCACCACACCGCATGACCTGCTGGCGCAGGCCATCGACATGTTGCGCATAAGACCGGTGCTGATGGCGCGGCTGGGCCGCCAGGCCGAACGCGCGCTGGCGAATGTGGACCTGTACCTGACCTTTGCCCGCGCCTATGATGTACGCGGCCTGCGTGCCTTTGCCGATGCCATGAACACGGCATGGACCAATGATGCACGCGATGCCGAAGCCCGCCCGGATGCACAGGAGGAAGCCGTCGCGCTATACACCGTACATGCGGCCAAGGGACTGGAATGGCCGATTGTGGTGCCGCTCAACACCATGTCCGGCACGCGTGCGGTCAGCGGTGCCGTGATCGCACGCGGGACGGGACACCTGCATTATCCGCTTATGGGCATAGCGCCAGCAGGCCATGACACGGCATGCGAGCGGGAAGCGGCGGAAGCGCGGCGCGAACAGATCCGGCTGTGGTACGTAGCCGTGACCCGCGCGCGCGACATGCTGGTCCTGCCGCGTTTTGACCTGCCACTGGCCGACAGGGCATGGATGTCGCTGCTGGAACTGAATATCGGGACCCTGCCACCCATTGCCCTGCCAGATGAGAGCGGTCCATATCAACCCGTTGCAGATATGACGGAAAATGCCCAGACCCGCGCGGTCTTCATGGCGGAAGCGGGAGTCATCGCACAGGCGACGACACGCCTGGCATGGAAAACACCCAGCCGGGATGAGGGCGCGGCTTCTCCCGTGCCGGCCACCCCCGTTCCACACATCCTGCTGCCCGGCGGTGAGGGGGCGGAGGAGATGTCTTATTCCCCGCGGGTTCCCGCCATCCGGGGGAGCAGCGAACGTGGCATCCTGCTGCACAAGCTGCTGGAGGAAGTGCTCAACCACGAAACCCCCGACACACCGGAAGCCCTGCAATCGCGTGCGTGCGCCCTGCTGGCGGAGGCAGGCTGCCCCCTGGTGCAGGACCCGGGCGAGGGGACGCACGCCGGGGAACTGGCGCAATCCGTGCTGCGTGCCCTCAACGCGCCCGAAGTCGCACGGCTGCGCGGCGCGATGGTTCCGGAATATCCGCTTTACATGGCACGTGACGGCGCGGAGGGCACGGACGTCATTGCAGGGATTGCCGATGCGGTCGTACCCGGGGAGGATGGGACGCCCGCGGTCATCATCGACTGGAAAAGCGACGTCAGTCCAACCCCCGCGACGATGCTGCATTATCAGGTTCAGGTCCGGGCCTATATGGACATGACGGGGGCCAGGCAGGGGCTGATCGTCATGGCGACATCCGGCATCGTCATTACTGTCGATCCGTCATGACCGTCGCATGCAACGGCACCGGATGATACGATGCGCCCGGGCTTGGGGACGCCCATGAAAGCCGGGCGCAATCCCTGCATCCGCTGGAACACCACGATTTTCCCGAGCAGGTATTCATGGTCCGCACCACATGGGCCAGCCGGTGGCGGGCGTCCGGTTCAGGGACGCCATGCCTGTCCGGGCCTGTGCATATGCGGTGGCCTGTCGCATCGCCGCCGTTACGGCTTCTTGATGCTTCCATAACACAAAAGGCTGCAATGCAGGGCCGGAGCGTTGATACGCTTCGCGGTTGCGGCAGGAGCCCTTCTGAAATTATCTTGTAAGAGCGTAGTGGTGACGACCGGGCATAAAACATCTTACGATACCGCCACACGGTACAAGCAAAAGACGGATCAGGGACAGACATGGAAAAGCAGGTTCATTCACTTCTGGAGCAGGTCGACGGATTGCTTCCCGTTCTGTTGGGATATGCGGGGCAGTTTTTACTGGCGCTGATCGTTCTTTTCGTGGGCTGGAAACTTGTCAACACGGTTACGCGGGCGACAGGCCGCATGATGGAGGCCAGCCATATAGAGCCGACATTACGCGGGTTCCTGCTGAGCGTGATCGGGCTGTTTCTGAAAGCCCTGCTGCTGATCAGTGTGGCATCCATGGTCGGCATTGCAACGACATCGTTCGTGGCGGTTCTGGGTGCTGCGGGTCTGGCGGTTGGCATGGCACTGCAGGGCAGTCTTGCCAACTTTGCCGGTGGGGTGCTGATCCTGCTGTTCCGTCCGTTCAAGGTAGGGGATTCGATTACAGCGGGTGGCAGTTCAGGCACGGTGACATCAATCGAGATGTTCCGTACCGTGCTGCTTGATGCCAATAACGAGATCATTTACGTCCCCAACGGGACATTGTCGAACAACATCGTGATCAACAGTTCGGAATCAGACCGGCTTGTGGGTTCGGTCAGCCTGCTGATCGATTATAACGATGATCTGGACAAGGCGCGCGCGCTGCTGCTCGGCCTTACGGAAGGTGACGCGCAGGTGATCAAGAACCCGGCACCGTCCGTTTCCTTCCTGCCGAAGCCTGCAAACATTCAGGTCACACTGGGGTTCTGGTGTGCGCCGGGCGATGTGTCGGCACTGGTCGCGAAATATTCCGAATCCTCGATCAAGGTGCTTCAGAAGGAAGGCTACCGCCTGGGCGTCACGGCACGAAACGCTGCGTGACTGCGCCCGGTTTCACGATCCTGCCCTGAAACCTGGCAGGGTATGGGCGGGGATCGGACGTCCTCCCGCCCCTGATGGCCGTTTACGGCCCGTAGGATGCCATCCGGCAGGGCGGTGCGGCTCCGGATGGGTGCATCCATCATCGACAGACCCGGTTATTCCGGCCGGATCATGTCGTCTGGCATGGTCCCGGAATGCTGGCGCACGCCCTGCGGAACAGCAGTTCCTGTCAGATATGGCGCCGGTGTCTTCCGCAATCGGGGCTTCATCTTCAGGCGCCGGGCATGATGGGCAGATTGCGGTACCGCCTGCCGGTCGCATGGAAAATGGCATTGGCAATGGCAGCAGCCGTCCCGCACATGCCGATCTCGCCCACGCCCTTGACCCCGAGCGGACTGACTTCATCGTCCTGCTCATGGACGAACAGTACGTCCATGTCCGGAATGTCGGCATGGGCAGGAATATGATACTCGGCAAAATTGTGGTTCATGAAACGGCCGACGCGCTCATCCATCAGGGAGTCCTCGTGCAGCGCCATGCCGGTCGCCATTACCATTGCGCCGCGTATCTGGCTTGCGGCGGTTTTCGGGTTCATGATCCGACCGGCGGCAACAGCATTGACCAGACGGGTCACCCGCACGGTGCCCAGTTCCTGATCCACACGTACTTCACAGAAGACCGCGCTATGGGTGAAGCGGGCCTTGCGCATCTGGCTGATTTTTCCCCGTAGTCCCGGTTTTGCGGTTTCCTCAGCTTCAAGCATGTCGTGCCCCGTCAGGGACAGGGCATCGGAAAGGGAAAGGCTGACCGCACCATTTTCCATCATGCCATGCAGGGCACCGCCTTCCAGTGTCACGGTATCCTGATTGACCCAGGGGGGTGCGTTTTTACTTCCGGCAAGCGCCCTGACCAGCTTTTCACGCAGG
This sequence comes from Komagataeibacter sp. FNDCF1, assembly GCF_021295335.1. Taxonomy (NCBI): domain Bacteria; kingdom Pseudomonadati; phylum Pseudomonadota; class Alphaproteobacteria; order Acetobacterales; family Acetobacteraceae; genus Komagataeibacter; species Komagataeibacter sp. FNDCF1. The sequence continues at coordinate 767,600 of NZ_JAIWOT010000001.1, forward strand.
CTGTGGCAGGCAAGCCAGACGGCGGCACCGGCGGATGCCGCTGTCCACGATCCCCCTTCCGTCGGGCAGTCCGGCAGGGTGGAATCCCCCAGTTCGACATCAATCTGGCCAAGGGGCATGCCAAAAACTTCCGCCGCGGTCTGCGCCAGGATGGTACGGGTCCCGGTGCCGATGTCGGAGGCAGCGGTGGCAATATGCAGCCGCCCACTCCTATCCAGCCGGGCGCGGGCCGAAGTTGGGGAAAACATGGCATCCCATATGCCCGTCGCCATACCCCAGCCGATCAGTTCCCGGCCATCGCGCATGCTGCCGGGCGGCATGGGGCGGTCATGCCAGCCAAAATGCCGCGCGCCCTGCATCATTGCATCCCGCAGCGCCTTGCTGGTCAGCTTCATGTCATGCATGGCGTCGATATCGGAATAGTTGTGCAGACGGAATGCCAGCGGGTTCATGCCACAGGCATGGGCCATTTCATCGATGGCCATTTCCAGCAGGTTCACACCGGTTGCCGCCCCCGGTGCACGCATGTCGCTGGAAGTATAGGTGTCACGGGGTGCTACCCTGTAGTCAGCCGTGGCGTTCGGGCATCTGTAATTGATCAGCCCCCAGATCACGATGTTTTCCATATTGTGTTCAAAGCGCGACGTATCGGTCACGCCTTCGACAATCATGGACTGCAGCGTTCCGTCCCGGCTGGCGCCAAGGGCAATGTCCATAATGGCTTCGGGGCGGAAGGTGTGGGTAAACATCTGCGGGCGCGTCAGGGTCACGCGCACCGAGCGGTGCAGCATCCTTGCGGCCAGCGTGGCGATGAAGACATTATACACCGCCCGCAGACCCGAACCGAACGCCCCGCCCACATAGGGATTGCGCACCCGTACCTGGTCTTTCGGAAGCGGGAGGGCACTCACCAGATAGGCCTGCACCGCCTGCGGGCCCTGCGTCTTGTCCCAGACCGTGAACGTGCCATCGTCTTCAACAATGACGGTCGTGGCGTGCATTTCCATCGGGTTGTGGTGTTCGGGTGCCAGATGATAGCGCCCCTCGACCTTTATCGCGCTCAGGGCATAGGCATCGGCGGCATGGCCCCGGGATCTGGGCGGCACGTAATTGCTGCGTGTCTTCGGCGGCATGTATTTCTGGTGCAGGGCGACTTCAAAATCCGCGTTATGCGGCCATCGCTCATAATCGACCCTGACCAGCATGGCGGCTTCACGCGCGGCCTCGAATGTTTCGGCCAGAACGACGGCGACGGGCTGTCCGTTGAAGTGGATTTCACCGTCATGCAGCGGCCGGTAGGGGCTGCCCGGCACACCCAGACCATCCATGTAGGATTTTTCGAACAATGCGGCGTGGGGCCGGTTGAGGTGGGTCATGATCTCGACCACACCGGGAACCAGCCGCGCCTGGGCATCATGAACGGTTTCAATCCGTCCGCGCGCGATGGGGCTGTTGACCACCACGCCGTACAGCATGCCCGGCGGATGGGGCTCGGCTGCGTATTTCGCCTGTCCGGTAACTTTTGCAATACTATCGACCCGGGAGGCGGGCTGCCCGATTTGCGTGGATATGACATTCATGGAACCTGTCCTTCAGCAGATGGTCTTGTCTGTCTGGGATTGCGGCGTGCCGGATGCCGCCTGCCACAGCGCGCGTTCGACCACGCGTGGGGCCAGCCTGATCTTGGCGGCGTTGTCACGGTCCGCCACGGCGCCGCGCAGAAGAAGTTCGGCCACATCGCGGAACAGCGCATGCGACGGCGGCCTGCCATTCAGCAGTGCCTCGGCTTCCGGCACGCACCACGGTTTTGTTCCCACGCCGCCCAGTGCAATGCCGCCGCGCCGGATCAGGCCATCTTCCACCTGCAGGCCCACGGCCACCGAGACGATGGCAAAGGCAAACGACAGCCGGTCACGGATCTTGAGATAGGTATGATGCGGACCGAACGGTGCGGGGGGCAGGTCGATGGCAGTCACGATTTCACCGGGTTGCAGGATATTGTCGCGCCATGGCGTATCACCTGGCAGGCAATGGTAGTCACGCAGGCCAACCGTGCGTTCACCCCCCGGACCATACAGGTTGACCGTGGCGTCAAGTGCCGCAAGCGCGATGCACATGTCCGACGGAAACGTGGCGATACAGTCATCGCTCGTGCCCAGGACGGCCATGATCCGGTTACGTCCGCCACGCGCGGCGCACCCCGTGCCGGATGCGCGCTTGTTGCAGGCCATGGCGGGATCATAAAAATAATGGCAGCGTGTCCGCTGGTTCAGGTTGCCGCCATTGGTGGCGATGTTGCGGATCTGCGGACTGGCCCCCGCAAGGATGGCGGAGGCAAGCAGGGGATATCTCTCGACCACAAGGGGATGGGCCGCCGTATCGGCATTGCTCACCAGCGCGCCCAGGCGTAGGCCGCCATCGGGCCGGGCCTCGATACGGGTCAGTGGCAGGGACTTGATATCGACTACATGGACCGGACGTTCAACATCCGATTTCATGAGGTCAATCAGGTTTGTCCCGCCCGCAAGGAAGCGTGTGTGTTCCATCCCGCGGCAGGCTTCCCGCAGGGTGGCGGGACGGGAGTACGAAAAACTTCTCATGCCGCCTCTCCGGCCGGGGCGGGATGCTGCCGGGCCACGACGCGTTCAATGGCGTCGATTATGCCGTTATAGGCCCCGCAACGGCACAGGTTACCGCTCATGAATTCGCGAATTTCCTCGCGGGAACGGGTATGGCCTTCTTCCAGCAGGGCTATGGCCGACAGGATCTGCCCGGGCGTGCAGTAGCCGCACTGGAAGGCATCTGCATCAATGAAAGCCTGCTGCATCGGGTGCAACTGCCCGTCCTGGCTGATCCCCTCTATCGTCGTGACCATGGCATCCGGAATCGAGACGGCCAGGATGAGGCAGCTTTTGACACGCTTTCCATCCAGCAGCACGGTGCAGGCACCGCATTGCCCGTGATCACATCCTTTTTTCGTGCCGGTAAGGTCAAGCCGTTCCCGCAGCAGGTCCAGCAACGTGACGGATGGCGGCAGACCGGCATCATAACGCTGGCCATTGATCTGGAGGCGGCAGGGCACGGCATCAGGCACAGCGGTCATGGGAGGGCGCTCCAACGGTTATATGGTTTTTGCGGATCAGTATTGGCTTAAGCAATCCAGGCGGCGGCGGTTGCGGCGGTATGTGCGAAACCGGATGCATAAAATTTTTCCTGCGTGGCACATGACTGCCGGCCGCCGCCATAACCGGCAGTATGCGGAATTCATGGCGCGAAGAATGGTTCCGTACGGAAATCCGTCAGGTAAATATCGGAATTTTCATATAAAACCATTTTTCGGGAATGATATTACACCCATGCCGGAAGCACCCCTTACCGGGTACAGGGGCATAGGTTTGGCCCGTACAGGTAGATACGGACGCCACGGACCGGCAGTATCCCTGCCATTTTCCGTTGAAGATGTCTGACATATCCATCTGCATTGCAATGCTCCTGACTTACATCGTCAAGCATATTACAATATCCAGGCCACGATCGGCTTTAACATGAATTTATAATTGAAATATTTTAAATATACCATAATTTCTTTATTTACAGAAATATCATCTTTTTCTCTGATTTTTTGAAACCGGGTTCAGGCCGGGTGGTTTGTCATGGGACGGTCGGATGAACGACCGTTCCCTATCAGAAAAAAGGAATAGACAGATGGCAAATCAGGGCGGCAGCCATGAACAACACGTCAAGGCCGGTGAACAGAGCCACAAGAACACCGGCACCACGCATGGCGAAAAGAACGAAAGCACCCACAGCACCGGTACCCGGGGCGGCACACACGAACAGCACGTCAGGGCCGGGGAGCAGAGCCACAAGAACACTGGCGCCGCGCATGATGAAAAAAGCGCGGATACGCACGGAACCGGCACCCGGGGCGGCACGCACGAACAGCACGTCAGGGCCGGGGAGCAGAGCCACAAGAACACCGGCGCCGCGCATGATGAAAAAAGCGCGGATACGCACGGGACCGGCACCCGGGGCGGTACGCACGAACAGCATGTCAAAGCGGGCCAGCAGAGCCACAAGAATACCTGACATCACGCCGGATACCGGGGATGACGGCAGCCGCCATCCCCGGACACTGAATGCCCTACGCCATTCAGGCGGACGGCATGTTTCCCGAAATGGAGAAGATCAATGAGCCTGTTTTCAAAACCGATAGAGACCCTTGATGATCTGTTCGTGCATACCCTGCAGGACATCTATTATGCCGAAAACCAGATCGTCAAGAACCTGCCCACCATGGCTGAAAAGGCCGCGGCGCCGGAACTGAAGGCCGCCTTCCAACACCATCTGACAGAGACGGAAGGCCACGTACGCAGGCTGGAGCAGGTATTCCAGATGCATGACCAGCCCGTCAAAGGGGTTACATGCAGGGCCATGGATGGAATCCTGGCCGAGGCAAAGGAGATTATTGGCGACTGCGATGACCCCGAGGTCCGTGATGCTGCCATGATCTCGGCTGCCCAGGCTGTCGAGCATTATGAAATAACCCGTTATGGCAGCCTGATCGCCTATGCCAGACAGCTGGGTCGGCCGGACTGCGCGACGGTTCTGGAGCAGACACTTGCGGAAGAAAAATCTGCGGACCAGACACTGACACGCCTTGCACAAGCGGGCGTAAACCAGCACGCCGCCTGATGGTCGATCCATTTTCAACTGAAAATCCTGTTCAGCCGGTGCGCCAGGACCATCAGTCCCTACAGGCCGGAAACCGGACGCTGCGCGGTCTTGCATGTCAGGGATGTTCTGGATCCTTTCCTTCATGGTCCGGGCATTGCCTGCGAACACGATGACAAGGGCGTCACAGGCCCATTCCTGATCAGGAATGGTGAGCGGCAGGTCCCTGCCATCATCACCGTACAGGATGGGCAACATGCCACGGGGGCTGATACATCGGGCCTACATCGTCTGTTTAAAAAAACCTGTTCGCCATGATTTTCAGGCAGGCCGGACCCTTCCTTGCGTTTCCGCGGGCGGGCAGTTCCGCTCCTGTTCAAGACATACCGGCTCCGGCTGAATGGCTTGTCGTTTTGCCAGCGCATGATAGCGTACGTCCGGATCAGGAATTTCGTGAACAGGTTAATAATGGCAGACAGGCAGGCGCTTCCCCTGAAGGAAAGGATGGCTTACGGCTGTGGTGATGTCGCCTCCAACATGATGTGGGGCATGACATCATCCTATCTGATGTATTATTATACGGACATATATGGTCTGCCGCTGGCCGCCGTATCGTGGATACTTCTGGTGGCCCGTGTTGTCGATGCCTTCTGCGATCCGGCCATCGGCTACGCTGTTGACCGTCTGGGCGGCCGGATCGTGCCACGACTGATCCGGGTCCTTGCCATTCCCTTCGGCCTGACGGGCTTCATGTGCTTTCTGGCCCTGCCGTTTCCACCTGCGGGCAAGATCCTGTGGGCGGGAGTGACCTATATCGCATTCGGTGCAATCTATTCGTGCATCAACACGCCCTATGGCGCGCTGGCCGTCATGATAAGCCGTTCGGCAACGCAGCGCGTCGGTCTTAATGCATTCCGCATGATGGGCTGCCAGGCCGGGTCGCTGTTTGTGGCGCTGCTGACCATTCCCGCCATAACGTGGCTGGGTGGGGGCGACAGTGCGGCGCAGCACCGGCATGGCATGGCGCTTTATGCGCTGACGCTGTCGGTTCTGGGCAGTGTTTTATGGCTGTGCGTGGCGCGTGGCTGCACCGTGCGGCACCCGCCTGCGCCCGTGCGGCAGGATCTGGTGGTAACGCTGCGCCATCTGTGTGGAAACCGGCAGTGGGTGCTGAGCAATCTGCTCGCGTTCTTCTATTTCGTGGGGCAGGCGGCGCTTTTCGGGTTTGCCCTGTATTACGCGCGCATCATCCTTGGCGGTACGGAGCAGCTGGGGGCCAACATCATTACCTTCATCACCGTCCTGCTGTTTGCGGGCGTGCCAGCATGCGTTCCGCTTGCCAGACATCTGGGGAATATCCGCAGCGGGATCACATGCCTGATGGTGCAGGGGATGGCCTATCTGGCCATGGCCGTGGCGGGCACGTCCATGACCGGTTTTTTCCTGTCCGTCAGTTTTCTGGCGCTGGCGCAGGGGGTTATGTCCCCGCTGTATTATACCCTGCTGGCACAGGCGGTGGATGATGGTGATCCGCGCACCTCGACCGGGTCGGCAGGACTGGCGTATTCGATCAATACATGGGTCACCAAGCTGGCGATGGGCCTGACCGGCTTTGTTCTGGCGCAGTTCCTGTCACAAGGCCATTACATTGAGGGCGGGGTCATTCAGCCACCGGAACTGCCGGTATGGATTACGGCGGGATTTGTCTGGCTGCCGCTGGGGGCGGTATGCGTGCAGGCCCTCTGTCTGCTGGCATGGCGCGACAGGGGCTGAGTCTTCTGCCTGGCCGGGTCATCAGCCGCGTAACACCCGTGCCGGATTACCCGCCACCCTTGCGCCGGTGGCGACATCGTGCGTGACGACGCTGCCCGCCCCGATAATCGCATCATCCCCGACTGTAATGCCGGGTAAAATAATGGCACCCCCACCGATCCAGACATTTCTGCCAATGGTGACGGGGTGGCCGGATTCCAGCATTTTCTTGCGCAATTCGGGATCCCGGGGATGATCGGCAGCAAGGATCTGTACGCCGGGGCCAATCTGCGTGCCGTCGCCGATTTTGACCGGCACTACGTCAAGCACCACGCAGCCGAAGTTCAGGAATACGTCATTGCCCAGGAATATGTTATAACCGTAATCACACCAGAACGGCGCGCGTACGGTAGCGTTCCGTCCAACAGCACCCAGCTGCTCATGCAGAAATCCATCCCGTCCGTTATACCGGGCCAGCCATTGGGCACAGTGCGCCATGTCGCGCTGCAATTCGGGGTCGCTGGCAACATACAGGTCGCCCGCCAGCATCTTCTGCTTTTCAGTCCGTCGGGACATCATATCGGCTCACGCAGTGCCGCGCGGCGACGGAGCAGGCTGAAAGTCCGAAAATCGAATTTTTCACCCCTGCCGTTCCTGCAACAGCAGGTCGCTGATGATTGCCCATGCCCTGTCCATCAGGTCATCGTGCATTCGCTGGTCTCCGCAAATGTCAATTCTTGAGCACATCCATACCAATCTGGAAAGACCTTTTACCAACAGGTTCCGATGTGTTTGGATGTTCCTGAAAGTGTCGGCCCCTGCATGCCCCGCCACCTGCGTCTGGCCCATGATGAATGGCAGCACCACTGTTCGCCCGGTGGTCAAAGCCCGGTGCATGGCAATGTTTCTTTGGAAAAAACCGGATGCGGACATTCCCCCGGGCATTTGTGATGCAAGGACAGACATCTGACCGGTATGTGCCATACTGCATGCCCGGGCGTAGGGTACAAAAGGCGTACCCCCTGCGCTTTCATGCAAGGATATCGATCATAATGCGCCTTGTTGTTTTCAGTCTGCCCCTTCTTGTCGTGATCCTGAACTGGCTCTGGCCGTTACCTTTGCCTTTGGGCCTGAAGGGGCTTGCAGCCGCCTTGGTGGTCGTAGCCGCACTTTACCACTACTGGTCCCGGCTTTCCTCGGGGTCGGTCTTTGCGCCGGAATTCCCCCGGCCTGTGGTCATCCTGTTCAACTGGGCGTTCGGGGCGATCGCATTTCTTACCCTGTTCCAGATCGCGCTTGATCTCGAGGCATTGCTGGTTGCGCTGGTAATGTGGCAGCCGGTGCATATCCCGTTGGCAGCGCGGATGGTCGCGGGTGGTCTTGCCGGGGTGCTTTCCGCCATCGGCGTCGCCAATGCACTGCGGGTGCCGCCGGTCAAGGACGTGAGCGTGACCATTCCCGGCCTGTCGCCAGCGTTTGACGGCTATCGGCTGATCCAGCTGACCGACATGCACATCAGCCAACTGTTTCCCGCCAGATGGGCACGGGCCGTTGTGGAGCGCACCAATGCAGCCGGGGCCGACCTGATTGTCGTGACGGGCGATTTTATTGACGGCTCGGTAGCCATGCGCCGGGCAGACGTGGCACCGCTCGCATACCTCCATGCACCGGATGGCGTTCTGGCGGTCCCGGGAAACCATGAATATTTCTTTGATTACACCGACTGGATGCGTCACCTGTCGGAACTGGGCCTTCACATGCTGCTGAACCGCCATACGGTCATTACAAGGGCAGGGGCCAGACTGGTCATTGCCGGCGTTACCGACCGGTCGGCACCCGGGCATGGACAGGCTGGTCCCGATCTGGCCGCAGCCCTTGCAGGCCGTCCCGCCGGGGCGCCGGTCGTACTGCTGGACCATCAGCCCGGAGATGCACGGGCCGCCGCCCGAAGTGGCGTCTCCCTTCAGCTGTCGGGGCACACGCATGGCGGGATGATCCTCGGTCTCGACCGTCTCGTCGCACGCGGCAATAACGGGTTCGTCTCCGGGCGCTACGATCTGGGGGCCATGACGCTTTATGTCAGCAATGGCACCGGGCTGTGGCCGGGCTTCGCACTCCGGCTGGGCAGGCCATCTGAAATCACCCGTTTCCATCTCCGGGCGGATAAGGTCTGACCCGGCGCCTGATTGCAATGACCCCGGCCACGGGGAACGCCCGATCGCGGTACCAAGGCAGACGTTTTCGGCCTGGGGATTATGGCCTGCACAATGGCATGCCGTTTCAGGGCAAAGCCCGGAACCTGCCCGGCCAGCGGTGTCCTGTCCCGGCTGCGCGGGTGCGGATGCCGGCTGCCATGTCGGCGCGAACCGCCATGTGAACGGCACGGTAACCTGTAGCCGGTAGCGTGTGAAAAACAGCCCTCCCGTTCGTCTTGGCAGATAGAGAGGATGTTCCGGCAGCCGTGGCGGGGTGTGCATGCGTTTTCCGACGCGTCAAGGGGGGCATCATGCGATGGGACGGAACGGACAGGAATGGTGCAGAATTAATTTGCGATTGATTCTCACAATCATTATTGTTCTTTTGTCCGTATGACACTTCATACCCTCCGCCGCCGGTTCACCGTCCATGAGTGGACCGGCCCTGTCTTCACCATCTTCCTTCTGGCCGTGTGCGTAACCGGATTGCCAATGTTTTTTTCCGAGCAGATTTCCAACAGTTCCGTCGGGAATGACGACCGGACCCATGACGTTCTGCCACCCGGCACGCCCGTCGCCGTGCCACGTATCGCAATCTGGCCATGGCCGGACGCACCGGGCGCATTGACCGCCCCCGGCCTGCTGTCCGCCCTGCCGGGCCAGTACGGCAGCTGGCCCGTCCTGCCCGGGGCTGCTCTTGCCATTCCCCCCATCGTGACGGTCGCCTGCCTGATCCGGGCATGGCGTAGCAACCCGTCTGTCAAAGGAGGTCGTGCATGACCCCGATTTCGTTCGCCCCATGGGACATGTTCCTCAACGCCGGTCCCGTCGTCCGGTGCGTGATGAGCCTGCTGGGTATCGCCAGCATGCTGACATGGACCATCTTCATCGCCAAGTCGGTCGAACTGCTGCGCGTGCGCCTGACATTGCGCAAGGCGGAAAAAGCGCTGGAGGAGGCCAATACCCTTGATCTGGGCGAGGAATGGACCCGCACCAACACTTCCATCGCCCACACTCTGGTCATGGCGGCCGAGACCGAGCGCAGCCGTTCGCGCGACATTCCCGATGATGGCGAGGGGCTGAAAGAACGCATCGCACTGCATCTTGAACGGCTGGAAGCTGCCGAAGGACGCAGGCTGCTGCGTGGCACCGGCATGCTTGCCACCATCGGGGCGACATCGCCCTTCATCGGCCTGTTCGGCACGGTGTGGGGCATCATGACGTCATTTACCGGCATTGCGGCCAGCAGGGCGACCAGCCTGGCCGTGGTGGCCCCCGGCATTGCCGAGGCCCTGCTGGCAACCGCCCTTGGCCTGGTTGCCGCCATCCCGGCGGTGGTGATCTACAACCACCTTGCCCGCCAGACAGCGTCATGCCGGGCGCAGGTGGCGGACCTGGCCGCGCTGGTGATGCGCCTGGTCTCACGCGATCTGGGCCGGACGCGGATGGTCATGGCGCAGGACCATGTCGTGCGGCTGGACCCGCAGTTGCGCAACGCCCTCGCGGCGGCGGAATGAGGGAAGGAGACGGATCATGGCCATTCGTATCCGCCACGCTGATGAAAGTCCGCATGAAGCCAGTGAAATCAACGTAACACCATTCATCGACGTGATTCTGGTGCTGCTGGTGATCTTCATGGTCACCGCCCCGCTGACCACGGTGAACGTGCCGGTAGACCTGCCATCATCTACCGAAAAGCCCGCGCCGCGCCCGGATGCCCCGGTATTCCTGACTGTCAGGGCCGATCATGGTCTGGCACTCGGTGAAGATGACGTCACCATGGATGGCCTGGTGGGCGCGCTGGAGAGTGCGACCAGGGGCAACAGGGATGAACGGATTTTCCTGCGCGCCGACAGAACGGTGGATTACGGCACGCTGATGGGCGTGATGGACAGGCTGCGTACCGCCGGATACCTCAGGGTAGCGCTGGTCAACCTGCAGCAGCAGGAGGAAGGCAGCGCCGCGGGCATGGCGACCGTACCGGGCGCTGACCGCGCGCCCCGCGTGACCGGCAGCGGGGCAGGGGACGCACCGTGACGGTCGCGACCGACATGCGGGCTGCGGCGCAGGAGCCTGCCACGCCTTCTTTCACGCACTGGCAGGAAAACCGGCACCGACAGGCCCGGCACGCGGAGACCATGCGCTGGGGCCTGTCTTTTCTTGCGGTGCTGGCGGTAACGGGGGGCACGGTGGCATGGGTCATGCGCCTGCCCCCGCCGCCCGTGGCAGTACCCGAACCCCCGCCCGCGGCCATCGCGATAGACATGGCGCCCGAACCGGTTTCCACCCCCACACCGTCGACTGATGCGCCGGTCGGTCCTAGGCAGACACTGTCCATTCCCGATCCAGCGCCGGCCGAGCCACCCAAAATCACAGCCCCGCCGTCGCCCGCGCCCAACCCGCCGGTTCCGGTGCCCGGACCCGAGAAACCGCGCAAGGTGGTGAAGCCGCACAAACCGGTCCCGCAACTGAAAAAGCCCGTTCCGGACAGGACACCACCGGCCGAGGCCACGACCGCGCCGCCATCATCGGACGCGCGGCTTGCGCCAGCACAGGCAGCACCCGCGCCCGGTTCCCCTTCAGCCCATGCAGCCCATGACCCGCTGACATGGCAGGGCGCGCTGCTGGCGCAGCTGGAAAAATTCAAACGCTACCCTATCGCTGCAATGAGCGATCGGCAGGAAGGCGTGCCCACCGTGACATTTTCCATGGACCGCGCGGGCCGTGTGCTCTCGGTCAGGCTGGCCAGCAGTTCCGGCCACCTCATGCTGGATCAGGAAGCCATCGCACTGCCCAAACGTGCCCAGCCATTACCCGTCCCGCCCGACAGCGTGCCGGGGGACCCCATCACGCTGACCGTTCCGGTTGAATTCTACCTTCATCAGAACTGATCTTGATCGGTCGCGAAAGATTATGGAACATGCCTGTATTGTCCGGCCATCGTCATTACGCACCTGATTTCGGCTGTACCTGCCCCGGCAACGCTTGCCCGTCCGTTTTCAGGGTGCAAGACTGTCGATCAGGAATGCGCCCAGGGCCCTGGCCTCGGCCGAGAGCTTCGACTGCCCCTTGACCAGCGCAAGCTCGGAACTGGGCTGTGGCTCGAAGCCTTGCGCGGCGCTGAGTACACGGTGCTCGGGCAACACGGCATCCGACGGCAGCAGGCTGATCCCGAGACCCGATGCGACCGCTGCCTGCACCCCCATCAATCCCTGGCTTGTATAGGCAATGCGCCAGCGCCTTCCACTGCGTTCAAGGGCACGGATTGCCCGGTCACGATAGATACATCCCACCGGGAAGACCGCGAGGGGGACCGGATCGGCTTCGACGGCGCGTGCAGCGCCTTCCACCCAGATCACCTCTTCCGTCCAGCTGGCCAGGCATGCCCCGTCTCCCGGCTCGCGCTTGATCAGCGCCAGATCGATCTCGCCGCCGTCAAGCAGGCGGCGGAGTTCGGCGCTCCAGCCGCTGATCGTATCCAGCCGGAGATGGGGAGAGGCTGCGGAAAAGCCCGAGAGCAGGCCAATCAGCCGGCGGCCCGCAAAATCTTCAGGAACGCCTAGCCGAACCGTCTTTGGCGCTGACGGCCTGCGCATCGCTTCCGAGGCTTCCTCGGCTGTCAACAGCAGCCTGCGGGCATAGCTAAGCAGAAGTTCACCGGACTCCGTCATCCGGACACCCCCTGTCGACCTGTCGCGCAGCAACAGCGTCTGTCCGATATTGGTTTCAAGCTTCTTGATCTGCAGACTCACGGTTGACTGGGTCAAATGCACCCGTTCTGCCGCCCGGGTGAAGCCACCGGAATCAACGACAGCCACAAATGTCCTGAGAAGATCGAGATCGAAACCGAACGTCATTTTAAAAACCAATAAAGATTATTTCGACATTTAATTTCCAAATGACCTGCCAGTTTGTCAATATCCCCGCATCAACGGAGATAACGAATATGGCACTTTCGGGCGCCCGGCCGGGCTGGCTGACCTTTGACTGCTACGGAACATTGATCCAGTGGGACGAAGGGCTGCTCGCGGCAATGGATCGCATCCTGTCCACCAAGGGCGACAACATCGACCAGCGGGCATTCATCGACATATACGACCGCCATGAGCATGCGCTGGAGAACGAACGCCCACACCGGTCATTCAGGCAGGTGAGCGCTCTGGCGCTGGAAAAGGCGATGGGTGAGTGCGGACTGGCCTTCCGGCCGGAAGATGCCGAGATCCTGACTTCATCAATCGGCAGGATGCCGCCGTTTCCCGAAGTCGTCGAAACCCTTGGGCGACTGAAGAATGCAGGTTTTAACATCGCCATCATCTCCAACACCGATGATGCGATCATTTCAGGCAATGTTGCCCAGCTCGGCGGCCATGTTGACCGTGTCATCAGCGCCGAACAGGCAGGCGCCTACAAGCCTTCCGCGCAGATTTTCCGCCATGCCTGGAAAGAACTCGGGATAGGCATGGACGAGCTCGTGCATATCTGCGCCAGCCCGCATCTTGACCTGGCGGCCGCCCGCGAACTTGGATTTCGCAGCATCTGGGTGGATCGCGGCACGGGGCGCAGGCCGCTGGATGACTACCACGCCAACGAAGTCGTTCCAACGCTTGACAGGGTACCCGGCGTGCTCGCTGCCGCCGGCTGGATGTAACGGATCATTGCGGAGAGAGATATGGCTCACGAACTGAATATTCCCAGGGTCGCCCCGACCGTGCCGCGCGACCTGCCGCTCGATACGGACGAGATCAGGAAAGCCCGGGCGGATCTGGCCGCTACCCTGCGTATGGCAGCAAGGCTCGGTCTTGAGGAGGGCATCTGCAATCACTTCTCGGCGGTCGTTCCCGGTCATCCCGATCTCTTTCTTGTCAACCGCCTTGGCTGGGCCTTTCAGGAAGCTACGGCCTCGTCGCTGCTGATCTGCGATTTCGAGGGTAACGTGGTGGCTGGTGATGGCGTGCCCGAGGCAACCGCATTCTTCATCCACGCACGACTGCACAAAATGTCGCCGCGCGTCGGAGCGGCCTTCCACACACATATGCCCAATGCCACCGCGCTCAGCATGATCGAGGGCGAACCGCTTGTCTGGGCGGGCCAGACGGCGCTGAAATTTTATGGCCGTGTCGCGGTCGACGAGAATTACAACGGTCTGGCCCTCGACGAGCGCGAAGGCGACAGAATTGCCGCTGTCCTTGGCGATAACGACATTCTGTTCATGAAGCACCATGGCGTCATGGTCTGCGCCCCGAATATCGTCGAGGCCTGGGACGACCTTTACTATCTTGAGCGCGCTGCCGAGGCGCAGCTTAAAGCCATGAGCACCGGGCGCCGTCTCGTGCCTGTTTCACCAGATGTCGCCGCTGCTGCGGCCGGGCAGATGCGCAGGGGCGATCCGGAAAGTGCCCGGTTGCATCTGGAAAGCATTCGACGCATCCTCGACCGGGAGGCTCCGGCTTACCGCAAATGAGCCCGGACCCGCTTCCCGCCAGCGCTGGTGTAATGTTCAGGCGCCGTGCTGATGACGAAGGCGCCAGCCGCCACCACGATAATCCGCGCCGGGTGACACGGGCCCGGGCAGCAGGTGCGTGCCCGGGCCGGAGGGCGGATGCCCCGGTGTGCCATGAGCAGGGGCAGCGCCACCAGCGGGGGCGCTGCGGAAACCTGCCGCGTTGCCAGCATGGCCATGCCCGTCAGCGTGCCTGACATGGCCTGTCTACGGGTCCGTATGGCCCGTCTTTTCAGAAGCTTGCGCCAACAGTCAGGAAGAACATGCGCGGTGCCATCGGATATGCCGTGTACTGCCCGCTTGCCTGTGATGTGTTGAGGGTGGACCAGGCGCGGGTATTGGTCAGGTTGGTGATGTTACCCTGTACCTTGAGTCCCTGCACATGCGGAATACCCTTGATGGTATAACCGGCATTGATGCTGAACAGGGCATAGGATCTGACCGAAAGATCGTTGGTATAGGTCGTATAACGGCGGCCGATGACATCGCCGATGAACTGGCCGTAGAAATTGCCCCAGTTGGTGGAGGCCACGAATTTCTCGGTCCAGTCAGGCAACCCGACGACGTTCTTGCCAGCGGTCTGCACCCGCGTCGTGCCCGAGAAATAATCGTCGTTATAGACGGATTTGTTATAGGACAGCGCATTATAGAACGAAAAATGCGGGCCGAACTGCGCCGTAAACGAAAAATCCATGCCATCGGTCGAAACGGAGCCGACATTGGTCAGGATGGTGGATGACCCGATAATGTAGGAAACGTTGCTGTTGTAAGCCGATGAGGCCACGGCAAGCAGGCGGTTGGAGAAATGGACGTGATAGTATTCAAGCTGCCCGCTGATATGGGTAAGGGGGCCGAGCCTGACACTCCGATTGGTACGCAGACCGGTTTCATAGGTCCATGACGTTTCGGGCTTGCCATTTTTCTTGAAGTTTTCGAACGCACTCTGGCTGGTCATGCCCCAGGGGCTGGCATTGCCATAGCCCGTATCCTGGAACGAACGCATGTTTTCCTGAATGTTGGCAAACCACTGCTCATGCGGCGTAAAATTCCACAATGCGCCAAAGGAAGGCAGGAAGGGCCTGACCGCTGCAATCCGGCCGCCCGGAATGGTCTGTGCGGTTTTGGGAGAAAGCGATCCTGGCAGGGCCGCAACCGGCAGGGTGCCATTGGTATAGACCAGTTCCGACTTGAAACCCGCATTCAGCATGAAGTTTTTGGTAATCTGCCAGCTGTCCTGCAGGTGCGTGGTCCAGGTATTGGTATAGAAATAGTTGGTGTACTGGTGGATCAGCGGATTCTGCTGCCGGTCATAGGGCGTGGTGGGATTGTTGATGTCAAAGGCATACCAGCGCCGGGCCTGGGTGTTGTCGTTGCGCTCGTACCAGCCACCCAGTTCGATATGGTGGTGCCCGACCTCGTACCGCAGGGTTGACATCAGGCCGCCCCGGTTATCCCAGTATTCGGTCGTGCGTGTCGCCATGCCCGAGCCACCGAATACGTTGGACAGGTCGGATGCGGACGCATTGGGGAAATAAGCCCCGAAAAGGGTAGGCAGACCGGCCGCGCTGATCGGACCGGCCACGACGCCTTCACCCATGTCATGATGGTAGTATATCTGGTTGGTCCAGTGGAGGTGTGAATTAAAATCATGCGTCCACTTCGTATAGGCCAGAAAGTCCTCACGCTGGGCGTCGGAATAATAATTGCGATAATTGTTGCCCGCTATATTGGCCGAATTCTTGTAATAATTCACGGCTTCGTTCAGGTTGGGATACAGGAACGGACGCACATACATGCTGCCCCCCGATGGTTCGACAATCCCGTCCTCATTGGGTTCAACCTTGTCGGACAAGTCAAAGAAAGTCGTGATCCTGTCTTTCGACCCGTCATGCACGAACTTGGCGTTGACCTGATTGCCGCCCTGATGGCCGGCAAAGTCCCATGCCCGTGCATCCTGCCGCGCCCATGAGACATAGGCCGAGTTGTTATGGCCAAAGTCGCCTGTATCAACCCGGGCAAAGGTGCGGAAGGTCGACCAACTGCCAAAGGTCTGGGAAAGCTGGCCACCCGCCTTGTGCAGCGGGTCCTGCGTGGTGAATTCCAGCGAACCGCCCAGGTTGCTGGTCGAGGCCGTACCCAGCGCGCCGGCGCCCGTTGCAACGGTAGCGGAACCGATATTCTCGCTTATGGCCGCACGCTGGGGGGAGAGACCGTTATAGTTACCGTATGACTGGTCGCCCAATGGCACGCCATCAAGCGTAAAGCCAAGCTGGTTCTGGTTGAAGCCATGAATGTAGAGTGATGAATTCTGTTCGTTATTGCCCCACGGATCAGCATTTTCAAACACGACGCCCGGCAGGATTTCCAGTGCCTTGACCGGGTTGATGCCGGGCAGGATGCGCTGCAGCTGGGTGCGGTTGACAGTCTGTTCGGAGCGTGTGCGACGGGCGGTTGCCATGATCTGCTCGACATTGGCAGAAGAAGACCGCGCATTATCTTTTGGTGCCCCATCTACAGTTTTATGCGGCGCCCGTTCAGGCTTTTTATCCCTGAGGGAAGGCTGGACCGTCTGTGCATGGGCTGTGGACAGCGCCAGGGCAGAGCAGAACAGGCCAAAGGCAACATGACCATTACGCAGTAACTTCGTCGGCACCTGATGGTCTCCTGAATTAGAATACAGGTCATCATCTATCGGCGCATTTATGCCATTTCATGTGAAGGTTTCATGACGGTGCGGTAACGCCACACCAGGGGAATAAACCGTTTTATGCGCATGAATTTTTTATGACAGATACTTATATAATATTTTAAAATGTCAAATTATTACTGTTGTGCCTTCTGGCTTGCATGAGATGTTTTATCAATGGATAACACTGCATTCTATTTAAAAAATTTATCGAATTATCCATTGATTTGGATAGTTGCCATACCGTGCCGCACACCTGCAGGGAAAGCGGGCTTCAGCCTGTCGTAGCGTGTTGCGATACCCCTGAATCAGTCTGACAAAGAAGCGTTCAATTCCGTTTCTGCTCATGTAAGGAAAAAAGCGGTTTTTTACTTTCACCATGACCGATATGATTCCCCATTCCTGTCTTAAAGTGGAACCACGCAATATGTTTGTCGGCAATGAAGCCCGGGCCGTAACTGCATCCGGGATCAGGGCCCATGTAGTGAATTGAGCGACGATTGGTAATTGACGGCCCTGTACGGTGGCAAGGCCGTCAATTGCCTGTTCTTGCTGTCTGAAAATCAGATAATGTAGTTTGCGCCATTTTTTTCCGTTGGCGCATCGGATACCGCGGGTGAATGACCATCGCATTCCGGCCGGGCCTATCCATCTGATCCTTGACGGGATTGGTGAAAAGAGGCGCCAAAGCCCTATGCCCCCCCCACATGCCGCTGCATGACCGCTTCATCCGCTGGAGCCGCCTCGATATCTGGGCCGGAGCTTTACTGCCCTGACGGAACGGACAGACGGGGGGCGGCACCTGATGCACGGCCCATGCGCCTGATTACGGGCATGCTTCTAAAACCTGTCGTCGGACTGGCAGATTTCCAGTGCCATACCAGCAGCCTTCAGTTGTTCATGTATGGCGGGCCTGATCTGTGCATCCGTCAGCACATGATCGAAAGTATCGAGACTTGCCAGTCGGTAGAGCCCACCCATGCGGAACTTTGAACTATCCACCAGCAGGACCGTCCGATCACAGATATCCATGAGGATACGCTTGATCTTGATGGTGTCCGGGTTGTTCTGGAAGGCGGTGCCGTCATGGATGACGGACGTGGACAGGAACATTGTATTGGCATGCAGGCTGTCACCGGACAGTAGGAACTGAACTTGGAGGTTATCCGGGATTATCTGGGCCAGACGGGGATTTCGGGGGATGGGTCGGCTGATTTCTGCCGGGTGCGGCGATTGCAAGGGTCGCGATGTGGATAACTTGCGGGGACAGACAGAGTGGAACTTGTCCCGAGTTATCCACAGATTGAGACAGTAGGAATGGAACCTGACTGTCAATTTGGTAGGGGCGTCCTGAACGTCTCTTAAAGACCTCTTAGAAGTTCAGTTGGAAGCGCCCTACCACACGTCCGATGATGCGCATGTCTGCGTCCATATCGGTGCCCATCCATCCTACGCGGTCCAGAGGAACCTGGAAAGGCTGGTAGCGCGGGTTGTCGCTGCTGACGGATATGTTGAATGGGTCTTTCATGGAAAGGCGCTTCACCATGAGCAGGCCCTGTATGGTGATTACATACACGGCTTCAACAAAATTCTCAGTCTCATAATTAACCAGAATAGTATCCCCGGCATTTAGGGACGGCATCATGCTGTCGCCCTGAATGCGGACAAAGAATACCTTCCTGCTAAAGACACCCAATACAGAGCTTAGGAATGACCGGGATACAGAATAACTCTCTGACCCTACCCATTCTTCTGGAATATTACCGCGACCGGCAGATGGTTCCGCGTCAAAGAACTTCACTTCCAAAGAATCATCGGCAGAGTTGGCGGCCGGGATACTGGCTACAGCGCCGTTGCCGGTTTCTGGACTGCCCTTGCCCTCAGCAAGCCAGTCCAGAGGCACATTACATGCCTTTGCCAACGAGACTAGCGCACTCACCCTCATCTCACGTCCCGCCAGATAAGCGTTGAGCGTTCCGAACGGAATGCCCGATCGGTTGGAGACCCGACGATTGCCGCCCGCATCTTTTACTGCCTGCTTGAGGCGCTGGGAGCGTTCTTCAATGAGGCGTTTCAAGATTTCAGGGTCGGAATTCTCTTTATGAAGCATATTCTCGGAGCCGGTAACTTTATCTAGTGTTATTTCAACGAGTTATCCCGAACGAGAAAGATTACAGAAAATTTAGGTTCGGAATGAGGAATATTGGTTCCACGAATGAATAACCTGCGTCATACTCCGGCTTATCGGTATCGGATTAGTCTCCGACCGATGGTTGAAAAGAAAGGGCGGTTGCCGCCGCCCTGAATCGAGTTAGGAGTATGAGTATGGCACAGAAGCCATGCGGAATGCACGTGGAAGACATCAAGTCCGCACTGCGCCAGCAGTACGGCAGTCTTGTCAGCATTTCCCAGCAGTTGGGCCTGAACCCCAACGCCATCAGCGCGACCCTTTCCCGTCCTGGCTATTCCGTCAGGACGGAGCGGCGCATTGCCCAGCTTCTGGGCATGAAGCCCCATGAGCTTTTCCCTGATCGTTTTCATGTTGATGGCTCCCCGATTTCTTATGTCGTTGATCGGAAACCTACCCGCCGCATTCCGGCCAGTCTGCGTCAAAACGGGGTGGCGGCATGAACGTCAAAAAGATCAAGCTGGCGGATATTGATCCCCGGATTGAGGGGCGCATCCGTCCGATCAATGAAGGCTATGCCGAGATACTGGCAGCCAGCTTTGCGGAGCGCGGGCAGGATACCGCCATTGAGGTCCGGCACGGATCGGGCGAGGAAGGCGCGCCCAAGTATATTCTGGTTGCCGGTGGCCACCGCTTCCGTGCGGCGGAACTGGCGGAATGGACTGACATCAACGCCAGCATCAGCAAGCTGAATGCCGATGAAGCGCGGCTCAAGGAGATTGATGAAAACCTACTGCGGCAGGAACTGGATGTGCTGTCGCGGGCGCGGAGCCTGTATGAGCGGAAGGAGCTTTATCTTAAGCTACACCCGGAAACGCAGCACGGCGGTATGAGGAAGGCAGATCAAGTTGCAACGGTTGCAACTTGCCCAATTCCCCGCTTCGCGGTTGACGCTGCCGCCCGCATGGGCGTGAGCGAACGCACTGTGCATGGGTATATTTCCCTGTATCGCGCCCTTCAGCCGGAAACGGTGAAGGTGTTGCAGGGCACCGCACTGGCCGACGACCGTGCGGAACTGCTGTATATCGGCAAGATCGAAAGCCCGATTGAGCAGGTTTCCATCGTCAAGAAGGCGCTGGAAGCCGAGAAAAAGCCGTCTGAACTGGCCATTGACCCCACGCCTATCCCGACCGAAGCGATGTGGCTCAAGCTGGGCAAGAAAGAAGCGGCCCGCGTGCTGAAACTGGACATGCCTGCGCGGCGCGTCCTGCTGGATGAACTGGTCAAGGCCAAGGTCATCACCCGCGATCAGATTGTTATGGAAGGTGCGGCATGACCCGACATTCCGATGCGCCGCAGCAGCTTTCCCTGCTGGACTGGGTGCCACCCAATCCCGTGGTGCGGTTTGACCCGCGCCTGATCCGGGCCAATCAGTTCACGTCGCGCCTGTCGCGCGCCATTTCCGTATCGCTGGAAACGTGCGGACGGACGCGGGAGCAGATTGCGGAAGAAATGTCTGCGATGTTGGAGCGGCCCATCAGCATCAACATGCTGAATGCGTATGCCAGCGTGCAGCGTGAGGGTCACCAGATCAGCGTGCCCCGGTTTGATGCGCTGATTTCCGCAACACATGACCGGCGGCTGCTGGAATTCATGGCGGAGCCGTTCGGCTGGGCCGTGATTGAGCGGCGTTACCTGCCCGCCATCGAACTGGCGGCGGTTTCTGAACACAAAAAGGAGCTTACGCGGCGGGAAAATGCCCTGCGGCGGCAGGCTATGCGTGGGGGTAGCTGGTGATGAACGATACGACGAAAAAGGGCGCGCAGCAGATGCCGCATCGTGAAATCTTCCTCCCCGAAGGCGCTGGAAGTCTTGGCGGCCGGAAGATCGACTCGCTGGAACTGGCGGAGGAAGCGGTGAGCCTGCTTTGCAGCGATATCCTGCGGGAAATCTGCACGACGGGGCATCTGACCACGGCAACCTATGAAATGGTGACGGAACTGTCGATTGCGCATGGGGCATTGGCGGAAATGATCGGCATCATTTATCCCGATATCAGCATTGAACGGCTTGCGGAAGGTATGGAGCCGCAAGGAATGAAACCGCTTGCGGCCGATTTTTGCGCTAGCGCCGGGGTGGATTTTGGCTCTGACGCAGCGGCGGTAAAGGATCATGCGGACCGCCGGGCATTTGTGAAGGCCGTGCAGGACGAGGCGCAGGAAAAAGCCGACGCGACCCGCAAAGCCATGTCCATGCAGGCGATGATTGATGAGTTAAATGTATGGCGCGATGCCTATTGCGGTTGCCGCGGCCTGCTGATGGAAGTTGTGCAGATGCTGGCGCGCAATCCGCTCGCCATGACTTCCATGATTTCCACGGATGAAAAGGCTGTGCAGCGCGTCATGCGCCTGATTGCATCGCCTCACGCTGTTGCCGATATTCTCACCATGCAGGTTAACCCTGAGCGTCGGGAGGAATTTTCCAATACCCTGACGGCTGAAATGCGCATCAGCGGGTGGCCGGAAGCGGATGTATCCGATGCTGACGCGTGAATGGGCAACCGTTCGGGAGATGGCAGACTTGGGGCTGCCGGGAATACCGGATGCCAGCGCCCTGCAAAAGCGGGCGACTGGGCATCGCTGGAACCGCCCCGAATGGCGCAACATTTCATGGCGTCCGCGCGAGGGTTCGGGTGGTGGTGTGGAATACCACTATCAGGTGCTGGATCGCGTCGCCCAGTTGACGTGGGTCACGCGGTTTCAGGATATGTCCGAGGCCAACGAACGGGCGCGCATTGCTGACGACGATCAGCGATATGCCGAGGAATGGCGCTGGTTCGAGCAGAAGCATGAAGGGCAGAAGGCGAAGGCGCTGACGATCCTCGGCTATCTGGATCGCATCGAGCGCCTGACCGACAGCGGCCTGTCAGTCGAGGAAGCGGTGCACGAGGTCCGCCTTGCGGCCAACCTGTCACGCACCACGGTCATGAACTGGCGTCGTCGGGTGGCTGGCGTGCCGCGCCCCCACTGGCTTCCGTTCCTTGTCAGCAAATGCCAGGGCAATCCCGGCAAGCGCGCCTTGTGCGACGCGCGGGCGCTGGACATCTTCAAGTCGCTGTGGCTCCGGCCCGAAAAGCCAACCATTGCGGCCTGCTATGATGACCTGAAGCAGATCGCGAAAGCCGAGGGGCTGACCGTTCCCAGCCAGCGGACCTTTGCCCGCTGGATGAAGGAACTGGACCCGATGGTCGTGACGCTGGCGCGTGGCGGCAGGGAGAGCCTGAAAGAGATGCTGCCAGCGCAGGAGCGTGACCGTTCCTACATGCACGCACTGGAAGCGGTGAACGCCGATGGCCACAAGTGGGACATCTTCGTTCTGTGGCCCGATGGCACCATCGCACGCCCCATGATGGCCTGCTGGCAGGATCTGTATTCCAACCTGATCCTGTCATGGCGCATCGACAAGTCGGAGAATACCGACGTGATCCAGCTTGCGCTGGGTGACATGGTGGAGAAATGGGGCATCCCGAACGAGGCGTATCTGGATAACGGTCGCGCTTTCGCATCCAAACGCCTGACGGGCGGTGCAAAGACGCGGTTCCGGTTCAAGGTCACGGAAGACGAGATCAACGGCATCATGACCGTGCTGGGGATCAAGATACACTGGACCCAGCCCTATTCCGGCCGGTCAAAGCCGATTGAACGCGCCTTCGGGGATATGGAAAGCCGGATTTCCAAGGATGTGCGGCTCTCTGGTGCATATGTGGGCAAGAACCCGCTGGCCAAGCCGGAGAACTACCGCTCCAGGGCGATCCCGCTTGAGGAGTTTCTCAAGATCGTCTCAGAGGGCATTCAGAAGCACAATGCACGCCCTAACCGGAATACGGCAGTGTGCGCCGGGAAAAAGAGCTTTCTGGATGCGTTCATGGAAAGTGTGGCGGTCCACCCGGTCAAGCGGGCAACGGAAGCACAGCGGCACTTGTGGCTGCGTGCGGGGCATAAGGTTACGACCCACAAGAAGGATGGCTCCATCCAGTTCATGCGCACCCGCTATTATGCGCCCTTCCTTGCGGAACACCTTGGGGAGCAGGTGGCGATCCGATACGACCCGCAAGACCTGACACAGGACATTTACGTCTATTCACTGGCGAACGTCATGCTGGGGAAGGCATCGGTGGTGGGTTCTGTCCGGTTCAATAGCGTGGCGGATGCAGCGCAGACAGCACAGGCCGGGCGTCAAATTCAGAAGGCTACCAAGATGATCCTGGACGCGGAGCGGAAGCTGTCGCCATCCGATCTGGCGGACCTGATGAACAAGAGCGCGCCGGAACCGGAAGAAGACCTTCTGGATACCAAGCTGGTGCGCCCATTCTATCCGAAGCCAACGGTTACGGCTGGGAATACCGCCATCACCCTGGAACCGAACGACGAGGAAGAAGACTGGCTGATTGAAGCCAATCGGCAGGCGCGACCCGAGCGCAATCACCTGCGGATTGTCGATACTGAAGAATAACCGCGCTGCGGTTCTGAATAACCAAACTCAAACGGCCTGAATACAGGCCAAGAATACTGGAAATCATGGATAAAGAACAGATGGACGCCCTGCGTGTGCAGGTGCGTGAGCAGATGGACGCGCATAATCTGCGCATGCGGCAGGTCTCGAATGCCAGTGGCGTGGCCTATTCCACCCTGTCAGCATGGCTGAACGACACCTATTCCGGCGATAACCAGGCGACTGCCGAGAAGATGACGCGCTGGATTGAAGGCATGGGCGCGCGGGAACGCACGCAGGCAGCGACCCCGATTGTTCCGGGCTTCATCATGACCCGCACGGCCAAGCGGTTCATGGCGATCATGGAAAGTGCGCAGTATGAGGTCGATATGGGTCTTGTCGCGGGCAATGCTGGGGTCGGCAAGACCATGGCAATTCAGGCTTATGCCGGACAGAACAACAATGTGTGGGCCATTACAGCCGATCCGACCATGACCAGCCCGTCTGCCGTGCTGGATGAGCTGATGTATGTCGTGGGGTGCCATGAGCGCGGGGGACGGAAAATCCGCATCCTGATCCGCCGCCTGACCGGCACGCAGGGGCTGATTGTCGTGGATGAGGCGCAGCACCTGACCACCCGTGCGATTGAGCAGCTTCGCACCATCCATGACGTGGCCGGGATCGGCCTTGTCCTGTTCGGTAACCTACCATTGAACGAAAAGATCGAAGGGCTGGGGCGCACATCGGAATATGCCCAGCTATTCAGCCGCATCGGCCTGCGCCGGAATGTAAAATCGCCCATTCAGGGAGATATGTGCCCGCTACTTGATGCGTGGGACGTGAAAGATGAAGTCGTCAGGAATGCCGCCAAGGCCATCGGCAAGCGTGAAGGCGGTCTGCGCTCCATGACCAAAGTAATCAAGAACGCGGTCAAGATGGCGCGGGCCAGCGGGCGCGACCAGATCACGGAAGATGACCTGGAACGGTCGTTCAGGGAGCACATGACGGGAGAATTCCCGAAGGTTCGGGGGGCTGTCTGATGTCGAAAGACAATAAAAATATCATCGGATACTACATCGCCAGTCCGATCACAGAGGAACAGGGCTGTCGTTTTAGCGTGATCGGCTATCGCGGCGTGATGGGCGGGCTGGGAAACGCGACTTCCCTGCGCCTTGCCCTGGAAGACATTGGGACTGCCGTTCATGAAGAAGAGAGCATGAACCATGCCTGCGCAGTTCAGGTCGCGCTTATCAAGAATGCAAGGAAACAGCGGGCTGTATTGCAGGCAGATATTGATTGTTTGCGCGATGCATTCCAGCAGATTTGCGACAATCGCAACCTTCCTGCACCGCAACTGGCGGAACTGGCGATCAGGCTTGCTGACGAACATGCCGCTAGCGAATGGAGGGTGTGAGCATGTCGGGAAGTAAAAACGAGTTTGAACAACAGATTGCGAGAATAAGGGCACGGGGCCTGCGCGTTAGGCGCATTGTAGATGCGCTGGCCGTGAGCGATACCGGCGCACGGGAATTCGTGGATAGCATTGTCTGCGCAATACGCGGGCCGGATCAAGAAGAAATCGGACGGCTCAAGCTGGCATATGGAATAGCAGCACATGCGCTGGAACTGGCGGAAGAACTGTCCAGAATTGGGATTGCAAACGCCGATCCCGCCTTTGTCAGGCTTGTCGATGAAGCCAGAAAGGCTGCCCTCCATTGGGGGAAGGAGCCATGAGCCTACAAACCACAGCCGCGCGCCCCGTCCAGGCTGCTCCGATCCCCGTCACCATCACGGTCATGGACGCCTTGCATGCCGTAACCATCGGCACGCCACTGGACCAGCCCGACCGGTTCGATGCGCTTTACCGTGATCTTATGGACCTTCTCGACGGCTTCCACCCTGATGCGGGCATTGATGAATGCCTGATGGTGGTGGGTCACCCCATGAACCAGATCGCGGGCCGCGAAGAACGCCGCGACGTGATGGCCCGCTTCTTTGAACTGCTGGCCCCTACACACCTGACCGCCGGTGAAATCCTGACCGGCCTGGAGACACGCGCATGACTCACATGACCCCACTGGCGCAGCTGCGCCACAGCACAGGCAGCATGCGGGAAACCGCAATCCGCATGCGCGAAATTAAAGGCGACCGCACCCTGACGGCAGCCGAACTGCACGACCTGGGCGACTGGCTCCTGCGGCAGTGCATTGAGATTGACGGGGCCATCGGCACCGCAGCCCTGGCCGGGCACCTGCCGCACCTGGGCTGCGTTGTTGTCGAGGGTGAATGCAGGGAGATCGGGGCATGAGCGACGGATATACAGCTATTACTGGCCGCAATCTGGTCACGACCGCAGCCGTTACCATCGACTTTATTGAGAAGGGTCATGAAAAGTGGGAAGGAAAGGGGCCGAACGACCTGATAGACGCGATCCATAAAGCGTTGTCTGACGCTGCGGATGCCGCCAATTCCGGGAATTTTCATGCGTACAGTCATCAGACGATGCGTGCAGCGGCATATGCGCTTCTTCTGGCGACAGTAACGTGCGCCGTGGCCGACCAATCTGCGCCGTCGGCAGTTCATTGATATGACCTGCACTGCATATTGCAGCAGGGATGGGGTCATCGGCATTGCCGATGGCCTTCACTTCCCCGATGCCTGCCTGCCCATCGCCACCGGATCGCGTGGGCATCTGTCCTTCCAGATCGAGGAACTGGGCGAACGCACCCGCAAGGGCCGCGCCTTCCGCGTGCCCGGCGTGACCGGCCGCGAACGCGACCATGTGGCCTACACCGCCGTCCAGACCTTCGCCGCCACCATCCTGACCCGCAACGCCAGCCTGCGCCGCTGGCCGCTCAACCTGAACCACAAGGAAATCCGCTCATGAACGCCACCACACTTGCCGTCACCCCGGAAGCCGTACGGCCTGTGTACCAGCCTTCCCGCGAAGGAATGGTCCGCAACACACGCGGCAGCGAAACCCTGCGCCAGCATGTGCCGGTGCGCTGCCTTCTGCAGAACGATATTACGGTGAAGATGGTTGAGGGCGCACGTGCGCTGCGCGATCTGGTCGCGGAGCAGAAGCGCCAACTCACGGAAGATGCCGAGCTGTATGTCCGGTCGATGATGGCACTCTACAACGCCAACCCGACAGGACGCAGGGGAGGCTTTACCATCACCTCGTATGACGACCTGCTGAAGGTCGAATTCTCCGTCAGTGATTACCGCGCGGTCGATGGCGCGGTCGTCGCAGCCCAGGCGCTGGTGGCCGAAGTGCTGAACGATCTGATGGGGCAGATTGATCCGTGGATACGTGACCTGCTGGACAGCGCCTTCAACCGGGATGAACGGACCGGGAAGATCAACGTGGAGAATCTGCAAAAGCTGAAAAGGGTCGATATCCCCCATCCCAAATGGCCGGATGCGTGCGCCGCGATTGAGGATAGTGTCCGCATTACAGGGTCGCAGTCATACCTGCGGTTCTATGAGCGCGACAGGCAGGATGACAAATGGCGCGCGATCAGCCTGCAATTTTCGGCATTGTGAGGGGGCGATGATTAAGCTGACAGACAGAGAAATTGCTCGGTTGGGACTGCTACCGTGCCCCTTTTGTGGAAGTAAGGCGGAAATTGAGTGCTGGCATGGGGGCAGTCCAACAAAGCAGATGGTGTCATGTAGCGGGAATGCGAATGACGAACTGATATGTGAAGTATCGCCAATGGTAACGGGAGAAACTCCCGAAGAAGCCGCAGAACATTGGAACCGGCGCCACACAGGACGTAAGGCGGCCACATGAACAACGCCTTACCCATAATCGGGCTGTTTGCAGCCCTGTTGTTCCTGACCTGGGGCGTGCTACATTTCTGCCTGCTGCACGACCCCAATTTCGACAACCCCGTTTACGCCAACTGCATACGGGGGGCTGCACAGCCCCCACGATTGCGAACTGCGCATCCTCGACAGGCAGACCGCCCGGGACAGGGCGCGGCATGTAGCGCAGTCAGCAAAAGGGAGCGAGTGACATGACCAGGACCGACCCGCAGCGCGGCGCGATCTATGCCAAGCTGCACATCGCCCGCAAGGAACTGGCACTGCCGGATGAAGCCTACCGCGACATCCTGTACCGCATGACCGGCCATACCAGCGCGAAAGAGGCCACAACGCCTGCGCTGGAGAGGGTTCTGGCCCATTTCCGCACGCTGGGTTGGAAGCCGAAGAAAGGCAGCCTGTCCAGCAGCGACAAGCCACATGTCCGCATGATCTATGCGATCTGGAAGGACATGGGCCCAATGCTGGACAGCGGCGGCACGCGCGAAGCCCTGCGTGCCTACGTCCAGCGGCAGACCGTGACGCCAGACCATCCCGGTGGCATCACCGCTCCCGAATTCCTGGACGGCACGCAGGGACGGAAGGTGATTGAGGGTCTGAAGCGGTGGAAAGCACGACTTGAGAAGGGTTTGAAATAGTCTTTCGACACGTCACAATATCCGTACCAAGAGACGCCGCCCCTATCCGGGGCGGTTTTTTCGTTTACAGACAATGCCGGATGCCTGTTTATAAAAGGGACGATTTCGCTTAATGATTACTGATGACGATCTGAACGCCCTGCGCGGCAAAATCCGTTCCATCGTCCGGCAGAGTGTCATTGCCGGACGGCATGCCGCCAGTAGCGAGGACGCGGCACGCATTCAGGACCAGATGATCGCGGCAAGTGAACGCACGATCATGCTGGATATTGTCGCCCTGCTGGCGAAGCATGATGGTAAAGAGGTGACATGAATATCCGTCCGCCCGCACAGATTGACTGGATTGTTGCCGATGTCGGTGAAGACGTGGCGCTGTCCTTTGTCGAAAGTGCGTGCGGGCGGCGCATCTGGGTGCCGCGTGAATGGCGCGGGTCCGATCTGGCCATGACATACGGGGAAGATATTGCCCGGTGCCTGTCCAGCCATTATGGCGGTGAATACATCAAGATACCGATCTGCCGCGCATGGCGTATCCTGCTGTATCGCAAGATGGGCCTGTGTATTGACGATATCGCGCACCGGGCTGGCGCTGACCGGTCATGGGTCAAGAAAGTGCTGGCCAACGGCCCGTATATCCCGCCGCCGCAGCGTGCTACGTGGCGCAATGATCCGGCGCAGATGCCCCTGCTCTGACCGGCGGGGCGCTTAGTCGCCCGTGAAGCCCTTCGCCTGTCGCGCGTAACGTGCCGACATGCAGACCAACTTCATCACAATCACAGATTTCACCCTTGGCGAAGAGGGTCTGTACCAATGTTGCAAGAGCGACAGCGGTAACTGGACCGGCGGCGCGGTAGGGCACGGCTTCCTTGTCGGCACCATGCGCGGCATATCCGCCGCGACCATGGTGCGCTGGCTGGGTGGTAAGCCGGGTCAGGTCACGGGCAAGGTCATGCAGTCCATTGACGTGCCGACCTTCCAGGCCATCGCCCGCGCCTTTTACTGGCGGCCACTGAACTGCGACCTGCTGCCCGCAGGACTGGACGCCATGGTGTTCGATTTCGGGTTTAACGCAGGCATCCGCGTGGCAGCGCGCCAGTTGCAGGCTGCGGTCGGCATGAAGGGCGCAGCCCTTGATGGCGATATCGGCCCTGCCACCATTTCCGCCGTGCTGGACGCCATGGGCAGCCCTGCCGGTCCGCACCTGATCGGCACGCTGACCGACATGCAGGCCGCCTATTACCGCAATTGCCGCCAGTTCAACGTCTTTGGCGAGGACTGGATTGACCGCACCATCAGGCGCGAGGCGCTGGCGAATGCCCTGGCGCAGAAAGCCGCGAGAGCGCCTGCCGCCGCGTGACCCTCCATACGGTCATGCGGGCGCGCATGGCCGTTTTCATTCCGGCGAGGACGCAGCGCCAATTTCGGGAAAATCCATGTCCATCAAATGGAGTGCGATCCTGCCGGGCCTGTTTTCGGTCCTGGGCAATATCGGCAGTGCGGCGGCTGGCAACAAGCTGGCTACCTACAACGCTGCCGCCGTTACGGCGGTCAAGTCCGCCGTGACCAAGGTGGATGGTGGCGTTGACCACCTTCAGGCCGCGTTCACCAAGTGGGAAGACGCCAACCCGGTGGCGCAGGAAGCCATCAAGGGGACCGTCAGCCTGCTGCGCGGCCTTGGCGTCACGGTCCCTGACCTCGATGTCGTGACCACGCATGTAAAGGCCGCCGTGGCCGACCTGTCCGGCATTCTGGTGCCGCAGGACACCCCGGCGCAGGTCGCGACCGCAGCCCCCGCTGCTGCGGCCTGATCCGTGCAGATGATGACCCCGGCCACGCCAGGTATGACGCCCGCTGTGCTGATCGTCCTGATGCTCGTCGGGGTCATCATCACCCTTGGCTTTGTCCTGGTCATGTCCCGCCACCGCAACCTTGCCATCCGCCACGAGGCGCTGGCGCAGGATGTCGGCACGCTCAAGGCCACCATGACCACGGTATCCGCCCAACTGCTGGAAATCAGCCAGGACGGGAAACACAACGCGGAATTGCTCCGCACCATCATTCGCGGAACCATTGAGTCCGCCAGCAGGAAATAACCATGAGCGCCGCCGAAGCCCTGATTGAAGACCGCCGCCTGCGCATCCTGAAATCCCTTGAGGAAATGCAGGACCGCCGCCTGAACGAGGACGTGCTTGTGCGCATGATTGCCGCAAGCGGCCAGTCCATCGACATCGACACCCTGCGTGCCGACCTGACATTCCTTCAGCATCAGGGCTGCGTCGCCATCGAGAAGCTGCCCCGCATGCATGGCGACCTGTGGGTGGTGAACATGACCGACAAGGGCGCGCGCGTGGCATCTGGCGTGCAGCGCCTGCATGGTGTCGCCCGCAACCTGATGTTCTGACCCATGGCGCGTCCTTCATCCATCGAGCGCGAAGACGAGGAAATCCGCGAGGAAATCGCGAAGGCCCGCGCGCACGGCATGACGATCGACGAAATCCTTGCCCTTCTGCGTGAAGGCTACGGCAAGGATTTCAGCCGGTCCGCCATGGGCCGCCATTGCCAGAAGCTGGATAAGCTGGGTGCCAAGGCGCGCCAGTCGCGCATGGTGGCCGAAGCCCTTGCGCGCCAGATGGGCGACGCAAACGTATCGCGCCACATGCGGGCCAATGTCGAGATGCTGCATGGCGTCATGCTCAACCTGTTTTTGGCAGCGGAAAGCCCGGACGGGACCGCCAGCAAGAAGGGTGCCGAAGCCCTGAATGGTGATCCCGAAGGGCTGATGTTCCTTGCCAAGACGCTGGACCACCTGGCCAAGGCCAGCAAGACGGACACGGAATTCGTGGCGAAAATCGAGGAACAGCACGAAGCGCGCCTGCGCAGGCAGGTGGAACAGACCGTCACTGCCAACGCCAGACGCCAGGGCCTGTCCGCCGAAAGCGTGGCCGCGATGCTGGATGGTGCATTCGGGGTAAAGAAATGACCGCAACCACCAGCCCGATCTTCCTGCAATACCAGTCCGCCACCATGGAGGCGGTCATGAACAACCGCGTGGTGGTGGTGGAAAAGTCCCGCCGCACCGGCCTGTCGTGGGCTGCGTCGTTCATTGCCGACCTTGTGGCGGGCATGGACCCTGCCGCTGGCGGCATGGATGTGTTCTACATGGGCTATAATCTGGAAATGGCCCGCGAGTTCATTGATTACTGCGCGGAGCACGCGACGATGCTTCAGGTCGTCGCCAATTCGGTCAATGAATCGTTCTTCCGTGATCCGGGAAACCCTGAAAAGGACATCAAGGTTTTCCGCATGGATATGGGATCGGGCAGCAAGATACTGGCCCTGCCATCCGTGCCGCGCGCCCTGCGTGGCATGCAGGGGCTGGTCATTATTGATGAAGCAGCCTTCCATGATGACCTGGACGAACTGCTGAAGGCCGCCCTGGCGCTGCTGATGTGGGGCGGCAAGGTGCTGATCATCAGCACGCATGACGGCGATACCAACCCGTTCAACACGCTGGTCCAGGGCATCCGTGCTGGCCGCAATCCTTACCGCCTGCTGCGCATTACGTTCGATGACGCCCTGCGCGACGGCCTGTATCGCAAGATATGCCAGAAATCCGGGGAGGAATGGAGCGCGGAGAAAGAGGCGGCGTGGCGGCAGGAGATTGTCCAGTATTACGGCGATGACGCCGAGGAAGAACTGTTCTGCATCCCGTCACCCAGCACCGGCAGCGCCATCCCGCTTGCGCTGATCGAGGCGCGGACGGTGGAGAACATCCCCGTGGTCCGCTGGTCGTGCAAGGCGGAATTTGCCCTTGCCCCCGATGCGGTGCGCGCCAGTGAAACCCAGCGGTTCTGCGAAAGCGAACTGCTGCCCCTGCTGGCTGCACTGGACCCGAAGACGCCGCATGTCTTTGGCGAGGATTTCGCCCGTTCTGGTGACCTGACGGTGATCTGGCCCATGGCGGTGGAACGTTCCCTGCTGCGCCGCACGCCCTTCATCGTGGAACTGCGCAACGTGCCGTTCGAGCAGCAGAAACAGATCCTGTGGTTCATCCTTGACCGCCTGCCGCGCCTGCGCGCGGGCAAGATGGACGCGACCGGCAATGGACAGTGGCTGGGCGAAGTGACGGTCCAGCGATACGGCAGCCGGATTGAGGCCGTGAAGATGTCCGAGGGCTGGTACCGCGACAACATGCCCGCCTTCAAGGCGGCGTTCGAGGACGCGCGCATTACCGTTCCGGCTGATCGGGAAATCCATGATGACATCCGCGCCCTGAAGGTGGTGCGCGGCGTGATCCGCGTGCCTGACCAGCGTGCGACCAGCAAGGATGGCAGCAAGCGCCATGGCGACGCCGCCGTGGCCGGTGCGCTGGCCTATGCCGCCAGCCGCGCCGAACCCGAGGAATACGGCTACCGCGCCGTCCCGTCCCCTTTTGCGCCAGGCGGCCTGTCTTCTGACCCCGACCGCTGGCCCATTGAGGACGAGATCGCGGCAGATCGCGGCGGTATCCGCATGGCCAATTTTGGTTTGAGAGGAAGCGTGCAGCTATGACCTACGCCCCATGGATTGCGGCAGGCGTGATTGCCATCATCGCCTTCATCAGCTTCCTGCTGATCCGCAATGACGCGAAGAAAGCCCAGAAAGGCACGGACGAAAGCAGCGCCGTCGCCACCGCGCAGGATACGACCACCGTTGTGGCCGCCATGGCGCAGGCCGGTGCGGACGCGCCCACCACCGACAGGGCGCTGGACGCCCGGCTGGATGCGGGGACGGCATGACCGATCCCCAGCCCCATTACCCCAGACTGTCGGACCTGGTGCTCAATGATCTGGCACGCCTCCAGAAGCCTCGCCCGCCTCGTGATCCGCGCCTTGGCGCGGCAATACTGGCCATTACGATTTCTGCCCTGGCTGTTCTGGCTCTGGCGGGCTGCGCGCAC
Organism: Komagataeibacter sp. FNDCF1; assembly: GCF_021295335.1. Taxonomy (NCBI): domain Bacteria; kingdom Pseudomonadati; phylum Pseudomonadota; class Alphaproteobacteria; order Acetobacterales; family Acetobacteraceae; genus Komagataeibacter; species Komagataeibacter sp. FNDCF1. Next base: position 800,431 of record NZ_JAIWOT010000001.1, read on the forward strand.
CCTGCGATGCGCCCGGTCTGCATCCCTCTGAAAGCCTACTCAGCGGGTGATGAGAAGGCTCTTGAAGCCGAACTGAAGGCGCATCCCGACATGCCGGTCACGCATGATGTTGTCCGTAACTGGCTGGGCATGCGTGATGAGGACCGGGCATGTCTCGCAAAGGCACGCACGGCCCCTGTCGGGCCATGAGCCGCACATCACGCAAGGTGCGGCGCATCGTGGCGGCGGTTGCCATGCGCCCGCGCCAGACCGTGCTGCGGCATGTGCTGCTGGACGACGGGCTTGGCCTGGACATGCTGGACCGTCTGGAAATCGTGGTGGCGTGCCAGAACGCCACCGGCGCTTTCGTGGAAGGTGAAGGGGACTGGCGGACAGTAGGCGACGTAATCGACGCCTGCCGTAATGCCGTGATCTATGGGGAGTGCCGGTAATGGCGCAGCTACTTGACCAGTATGGGAAGCCGGTCCGCACATCGGACCTGACACGGCAGGTTTCCGGGCCGACGATGCTGGGGCAGCGCCCCGCCATCATCACCACGCCCATTGGCGGCCTGACGCCTGCGACCCTTGCGGCCCTGCTGAACGCCGCCGATACGGGCGACAGCCTGGCGTGGCTGGAATGCGCGGAAGAGCTTGAGCGGCGTGATCTGCATTACCTGGGCGTGCTGAACACCCGCAAGCGCACCATTGCACAGTTGCCGATTACCGTAACCCCGGCCAGCGATGATGATGCGCACAAGAAGCATGCGGATTTCGTCAGCGCCTGGCTGGACCGTGGCGTGCTGGAAAAATCCCTGTTCGACATGATGGACGCGGTGGGCAAGGGCTGGTCGGTCCATGAAATCGTCTGGCATGCCGAGGCCGGGAACTATTACCCCGAGGAACTGGCCTTCCGTCCGCCCCGGTTCTTTGAAGTGTCCTATCAGGATGGCGAGACAATCATGCTGCGCGACGATCCCGGCTGCACGGCCCCGCCATCAGCACCTGGCGGCATCCTTCAGGAAGGCTATACCGCGCTGGACCCGAATGCGTTCGTGATCCACCGCCATCCGTCATGGTCGGGCCTGACCCTGCGCGCGGGGCTGACGCGGGCGGTGTGCTGGGCACTGCTGGCCAAGATGTTTACCATGCGCGACTGGGGCGTGTTCGTGCAGAATTACGGCCTGCCCGCCCGGATCGGCCGGTATGGACCCGATGCATCCGAAGAAGACCGCAACGTGATGTTCCAGGCGCTGACCGACTTTGGCGGCGCGTTGGCGGCGATGATGCCCAAGGGTATGGATTTCGAACTGGTGGAACCGAAATCATCGGGCGGCCATGAACTGCACATGCTGCGCGCGGAGTTCCTGAACAGCGAGATCAGCAAGGCCGTGCTGGGGCAGACCGGCACGACGGACAGCAAGCAGGGTGCCCACGCATCCGGCGCGATCCACCGCGAGGTGCAGGAAGACATTGAGCGCGCCGACGCCAGCCTGCTATCGGCCACCATAAGCCAGCAGATCGTGGCGCGCATGGTGGCCTTCAGCTTTGGCCCGCAGGACGAATACCCAAAACTGCGCATCGGCAGGCCGGACGAGGTGCCGCTCGATACCCTGATCAAGGTCGTGCAGTTTGCGGGGCCGCAGGGCCTGAAGTTCCCGGCGCAGCCTTTCTATGACCGGATGGGCATGGAAGCCCCGCAGGAAGGCGACAGCGTGTTCGGCATGGTTGCCCAGGCGCAGCCGGTGCAGCCCGCGCACGTCCTGCCTGCCCAGGACAGGCCCGCGCAGGTCATGCCCCCGCGTGACCCCAACCCCACGCCCGCCAGCCCGCAGGCGGCGGACCAGCAGGAAATCACCCTGCATACCCGGCTGGGAAAGCTGTTGAGCCGACATGTGCGCGCCGATGGCACGCATATCATCAACCTCATGACCCAGCGCCTGGCGCGCGATGCGGAAGCGGGCCTTGCGCAGATGACGGACGCGGTGCGGGCCGAGGTGGAAAAGGCGGGCACCATGGCCGGGCTGGAAAAGACGCTGGCGGGGATGGACCTGCCCCATGACCAGTTCCAGCAGGCCATGCAGGTGGCGCTGATGGTGTCGGAACTGGCTGGTGAGGCTATGGTGCTGGACGAAATGGCGGCCAATGGCTGACACGGCCGTCAGCGCCGCCAAGCTGCCGCCCCGTGATGCGCTGGCCTTCCTGCGCCAGAAGGTGCCCGTGCCCGCTGCGACCTGGACCGATTTGTGGCATGAGGCGCATGACGTGTCGTTCGCTGTGGCTGGGGCCACGTCAAAAGCCATCGCGCAGGATTTCCAGAATGCCGTGATCCGCACGATGGAGGCGGGCGGCACGCGGCGCGAGTTCCTCAAGGAATTCGATCCCATCGTAAAGCGGTATGGCTGGGAGCATACCGGCACGCCGGGCTGGCGCGCGTCCATCATCTACGACACCAACGTCACCACGGCCTATGCGGCGGGGCGCTACCGGCGCATGACCACGCCGGAATCACTGGCGCTATATCCCTACTGGCGCTACCGGCACCACACCTGCCAGCATCCGCGCCCGCAGCATGTGGCGTGGGATGGCATGATCCTGCGTGCTGATGACCCGTTCTGGAACACCCATTACCCGCCCAATGGCTGGCGCTGCCACTGCACGGTGGAAGTGGTGTCGCAGCGCATGCTGGACCGCAACGGGTGGGAAGTATCTGACAGTCCGGTGATCGAGACGCGCCCATGGCGCAACCCGCACACGGGCGAAATCCTGCATGTCCCCGTCGGCATCGACCCCGGCTTTGCCTACAACCCCGGCAAGGCGTGGCTGATGAACGAAGGCGCGCGGGTGGTGACCGAACCCACGCCAAAGCTGCGCCCCATGCTGCCGCCCGCGCAGGATGCGGGACCGGCGCGTCCTGTCCCGGCGCGCCCCGTTGCACCTGTCGTGGTGCCCGAACTGCCGGGCGTTGCGCCAGCACCCAAACCTGTTGCACCCGAACCCGTGCCCGATGTTCCGAAGCGCCAGAAGGCGCAGCAGGATGCCGTGGTACAGCTGCTGCACAAACCGGTCGGCAGCGTGGAAGCCGGAACGCTGCCCGATCATGTGCGCCTGGAACTGGGTGGCAGGGAAGATGGCGTGCTGCTGTCTGGCGAGACGGTGGAGAAGCAGCGCAGCCATCACCCGGACCTGACAGCACAGGATTACCTTGCTCTGCCCGAAGTGCTGGCCAACCCGACCGTCGTGGCGCGCCAGGCCGACCGGCGCATCCTGCTGTTCCACTGGATGGGCAGGCTGTATCGCGCGGCAATCAAGACCACGCTGGATGGCAGCGAAAATTACGTGATGTCCTTCCACCGCACCAACCCCGAAGCCGCGCACAAGGCGCTGCTCAAGCTGGATATCCTGCATGGCCGGATCGAGGATGTGGAGGAGAAGTAACGGCGCGCAGCATGGGGCCAGCCACAAACCCCACAAGCGGTACGACCCCGAAAGGCCGCCCTACGGCAGGCTGAATTACACCGTGTCCCTGCGCGCCGCAGACTGAATATAGCTGCGTTGAAGGAAGATTTCCACCATGGCGTTCATTTCCATCTCCGGTAACACCGATCCCATCCAGTCTGCGCTGGACGCCATTGCCGCCATCGGCACGCGCCCGCAGGCCGTGCTGGACGCCATCGGGGGCGAATTGCGCGACAGAACCGTGCGGCGGATGGAACAGGGTGTCGATCCCGATGGCATTCGATGGGAGAGTTACGCGGCGCTTAATCCGCTCTATGAGCTGGACAAGAAGACTGACCACATCCTGATCGAGAGTGGCGACCTGCGGGACAGCATCCATCCCGAAGTCGAGGGGAATGCCCTACTGGTCGGAACGAACCTGATTTACGGTGCCATCCACCAGTTTGGTGGCATCATCCAGCCCCGGAGCGCCTTGCAGCTATCCTTCGTCATGGGCGGCGAACTGTTCCACGTCGATAACGTGCATATACCCGCGCGCCCCTACCTTGGTCTGGGCGTGGGCGACGAGGCCGTCATCATCGACCGGCTGGACGAATTCCTGTCCATTGCGATGCGCGGGCGCTAGTGCGCATCGGCCTTTTGGTTTTAAGAGACCCGTAAGAGGGTTTAAGAGGGGGTAGGATGCGTTTTTGCGTGTCCCGCGTCCGATTGAGCGTCCATCATCGTCGCACGCGCCTGTAGGGCGAAAAATCCGCATCGCCCCATTTGCCCCGCCATAGGGGCGACTTGGCGTCCGTGACGGCCCGTTCGAAAGCCCGTCATGCTGCGGGCAATGAACACGACGCTCCATTACCACACCGCACTGCCGACGACAGATAATGGCAAGGTGCCGGACTGGGTCCACCTGCTGCCGGTCGGTGCGTTCTCCGGCGTGGACGGGCGCGGCCCGTACCGGGTGGAAGATGCTGCGGCGCTGATCACCCATTCCATGGAAGCCGAGGGCGGCAAGCTGCCCATCGACGAAAACCATGCCACCGACCGTGCCCTGATATCCGGCGGTCCGGCCCCCGCAGTGGGCTGGATCATCGAACTACAGGCGCGTGCGGATGGCATCTGGGGGCGCGTGGACTGGACCAAATCCGGCCGCGCCATGGTTGCCGACCACGCCTATCGCGGGATTTCCCCCGCCTTTGCCACCCCCGGCGGCGTCGTGACCCGGATTGCGCGCGCGTCCCTGACCAATGCGCCCAACCTGAAAATCAACACCCTCCACACCACGCAGAAGGAACCGGCCATGCTGCCGCTTGAAGATGTCCTGAAGGCGCTTGGCCTTCCGGCCACGACGACGAAGGAACAGGTCATTGCGCATCTGAAGGAAATGAAGGGGTGCATGAGCATGCACTCCCAGCTTGCCCCGCTGGCGGGACTGGACGCCAGCGTTTCCCCCGAAGCCCTGGTAACGGGCCTGCGCGCGAAACTGTCCGATGTCAGCACCCATTCCCGGCAGCAGATCGAGGCGCTGACCGGCCAGATCGCGGAACTGAAGGCGGCTGGTGCGCTGGCGGCGTCCACCCACGCCATTGAGCAGGCCGCGCGCACCAAGGTCATTTCCGCCGAGACGAAGGCCGATCTGATCACGCTGCACACGACCAGCCCGCAGGCGGCCGAGCGCATCATCACCGGCTTGCAGGATGTGCCGACCAGCGGACTGAACCTGCATACGCGCACGGTGCCCAGTGCTGGCGGAAATGCCGCTGAAATCACCGCCATGGACGCAGACCTCGGCGTCACGGAAGACGAAGTGAAGAAGTGGGAGGCGTCCAATGCTCGCCGCTGATCGCGTCATCCCCGAACGCAAGATCGCGCCGGGGCCGGAGTTTCCGCACATGGTGGCGGCGGGCTTCCGCCTGTTCCGCAATTCCATCACCGCCGTGTGCGCCGATGGCACGGTCGTGCCCGCTGGCAGCGCCAACACGCCATCGCCACTGGTGGCCATCGTCGGCATGGCCACCGCGCAGTACGACAATACCGGCGCGGCAGGACTGGTGCCTGACATTGATACCGCGCCCGACGTGTGGATCAGGAAAGGCTGCTGGGCGCTGCCGTTCGACGTGGCCCCGACATGGGCGAACGTGAACGCGCCTGTCTACGCGGTCGATGATGAGACCGTGACCCTGACCGAAAATGCCGGAACCGAAGCGGCCCCCGTCAACCGGCTCCAGGTTGGCACGCTGGCGGGCCTTGAGGCCGACGGCACCCCCTATGTCCTGATCCCGTAAGGCAGACCCATGGAAATCAATATCGGCAACATGAACGCGCTGACCGCGCGCGTGAATACCGCCTTCAACAAGTTTCTGACCGTGGCCCCGCCCATGTATCAGGAATTCTCCATCATCGTGCCATCGTCGGCTGGCTCGAACGTCTATCCCCGCATGGCGGAAATCCCCGGCATCCGGGAATGGGTGGGCGACCGTGTGGTGCATGAACTCGAAGCCAACGGCTTTGAAATCCGCAACCGCACGTTCGAGGAGACCTTCTCCGTCCGGCGCGAAGACCTTGAGGACGATCAGTTCCATGTGCTGACCCCCGCCATCCAGCAGCTTGGCTACAACGCCGCGACGCTGCCCGATGAACTGGTGTTCGACACCTTCCAGGCGGGAACCACGAAAAAGGGCTGGGACAACCAGTATTACTTCGATCCCGAACACCGGAACTATGACGAGGGCGGGAAGCTCACGTCCTATTCCAACCTGCACACGCCGCAGCAGGGCGAGAGCGCGGGACCGGCGTGGTATGCGCTGGTATGCGACCGCCCGCTCAAGCCGATGATTTTCCAGACGCGCCGCCCCTTCGTGATCACCGCGAAGACGTCGCTTCAGGATGGTGTCGTGTTCGTCAAGAACCGCTTCATGTGGGGCGTGGACGGGCGGTGCAATGCCGGGCTTGGGCTGTGGCAGCTCGCCATCCGCTCCACCCGTCCGCTGAACGTGGATACCTGGGCTGCGGTCAAGGCGTCGTTCGCCAGCCTGCGCCGGAAGGACGGCGCGCCCTACGGCCTGGTGCCCACGCACCTGCTGGTGCCGTCCAACCTGGAAACGCAGGGGAAATACCTGCTGAACGCGGATTTTGTGCCGACGCTGATTTCCGGGTCCACGGCAGCGGCCTCCACGTCCAACCCCTACAAGAACGACGCGAAGCTGATGGTCTGCCCGCGCCTGTCCCAGAGCAATGGAGGCTGATGAATGACCCGCAAGTCTGAAAAACCGGAAGAACCCGACCAGGGCGGTGCCGATACCACCCTTGCGCTGAAGGACAGGGCGGATGCCCGCGCTGCTTTTACCCGCAGCACTTTCATTCTTCAAAAGGATGGCCCGCTGGAAGTTGCCCCCGGTCACGTCATTGTGGTGTGCCGTGACCCCGGCCTGCGACGCGGCGGCATCAACCACCCCCCGCTGCATGTCTACGCGCCGGGCGAACTGGACGATGGCCAGCTTCGCGCCATGGCGGGTGAACCCGCGCTGGAAGTGATCGGGGTCGGCTGATGGCTTACGCCGCCCTGGCTGACATGCTGACGAAGTATGGCAACGCCGAACTGATCGCCGCCACCACCGACCTGGACACGCCACTGGACACGATTGACCAGGGCAAGGTGCAGGCGGCACTGGATCAGGCATCAAGCCGGATGGACAGCTACCTGCGCCGCCGTTACCTGGTGCCGGTGGCCAATCCGCCGCCGGTGCTGACCCAGTATTGCTGCGCGGTTGCCCGCTACCTTCTGCATTCGGGCGGCAACAGCAATCCCAGTGACCAGATGCGTGCCGATTACAAGGACGCGATTGCGTGGCTGAAGGACATCAATAACGAGCACGCCACGCTGGATGGCGCGATCCCGGCCAACACGACCGAGACCTTTTCGCGCATCCAGATGCGTGCCCCAAGCTTCTATCCCGGAAAGCTGTACTGATGGAACTGCCTGAAAACCAGTATCCGCGCCTGCTGCTGCATGGCGGACCGATCGTGGAGGCATTCATGGCGCTGCGCCAGCGCCTGCATGAAGCGTTCCCGCCAGACATTTTCCGGCACATAATCGTGCCGCCCAATGCCAAGCGCGCAACGTGGGAAAGGCTCCTGACCACAAAGCCTGCCATCGGGCTGGCATGGAATGCATGGAAGCCGCATGGCGATTGTGGCGCAACATTCCGGGGCGATCTGGTTTTTGCCGTGTTCATCGCCGTCCAGCACACGGACCCCGGTCGGCTATATGTCGGTGTTCCCGGAAGTCTGCGCGGCATGGGGGCGATGGGTGCTGCCGGAGCGGCGGCTGCCTTCCTGCATTCACGCCCGCTGCCAGGTGAACTGGGCACCCCCATGGTTCGCCTGGTCGCGCTGCCGCCCACAGCGGACTGGCTTGCGGATGATGTTGGCCTGATATCGCTGGAAGTGACCGTTCCCAACGTGTCGTTCGATGGTTCGGCGTTGGCTCAGCAGCTTGATGACTTCAAGGGCCTGCGTGAGACGTGGCAGGACGCCGAGGGCGACACGCTGGTCGCGCCCCCACCCCAAACAGGAGAAACCGCATGACCACGCTGGTGCATGTGACGCCCGGCCGGGTGGTGAAAATCCCGGCCGGAAACAGGACGCGCAGGCTGCCCGATACGGGCTTTAACGTGAACGAACGAGATCCGTTCTGGGCCGCGCTGCTGCGCAATGGTGACCTGACGGCAGGTGACGTGCCCGCGCAGGCTGCCGCCGCATCCGCCACCCCGGCAAAGGCGACCACCGCCGCAACCCCGGCCACGACACAGGCCGCCAGCGGGAGTGCCACGAAGTGAGCGAGACCATCTCCTTCAGTGAAATCCCCGCAGGCTGGGCCGTTCCGGGCAGCTATGGCGAGGTCACGACCGTCCCCAGCGGTAACGATGTGACCGACATGCCGCTGCGCCTGCTGGTGCTGGGCCAGCGGGGCGGCGGCACGGGCACGTCGCTGGTGCGCTACCAGAATATCTCGCCCGCGCAGGCGGCTGCCCTGGCGGGCCCTGCATCCGCGCTGGCGGCCACCGTGGCCGCCGTGGTTGCAGCCGCCCCGTATGTTGCGGTGGACATGGTAATGGTGGATGCCCCGACCGGGGGCACCGCCGGGGCCGCTACCCTGACATTCACCGGCCCGGCCACGGCCAACGGCACGGCGGCGATTGAAGCCAATGGCGTGCGGGTGCCGTTCGTGGTGACCAGCGGCATGGCCGCGACCGACATGGCCGCTGCTGCCGCTGCCGCATTCACCGCTGACGTGTCGGTACAGACCGGCCTTAACGCCACGGTGGCCCTGGGCGTGCTGACGCTGACCAGTGCGGAAACCGGCAGCTTCGTGAACGACATCGACGTGCGCATGAGTTCGCTTACGGCCGACCTGGTGCCGGGCATGAGCGTGGCCGTTACGGCCATGACCGGCGGCGCGGGCACGGTGGACCTGTCGGCAGCACTCGCGCTGGTGTCCAACGTCTGGTTCACCGATATCGTGTCCTGCCTGAATGACGCGGCCAACCTGACCGCGCTGGCGACGGAAGCCGAACGCCGGTATGGCGCGATGGTCAAGAAAGACACGCATGTCTATTACGGCTACCGGGGCACCTACGGGCAGGCGCTGGCGCTGGCGGAGACGCTAAACAGCCGGTTCATGACCTGTGTTCCGGCACAGAACCCGCGCTGGGCACCGTGGATCATGGCGGGCATTGCCGGTGCCATCGCGGCACAGGCGCTGAACAATGACCCGTCGCGGCAGCTGCGCGCGCTGGAACTGACCGGCCTGACTGGTCTGGCCCCAGATGATGCCGACCTGTTCACGGATGCGATGCGCAACGTGCTGCTGCAATCGGGCCTGTCCACCTTCACCGTTGACCAGGACGGCACCGTGCGCATCGAGCGCATGGTGACGAACAACCAGACCGACGCGGAAGAAAATCCCACCACGGCATGGCGCAACATCATGGTGCCCAAGACCGTCAGCCGCGTGCGCTATGAGTGGAACACTTATATCAGCGCGACCTATCCCCGCGCCAAGCTGGCCGATGATGCGTCGCGCATGGTCGGGATCGCAACAGGCGTGGTGACGCCGGGCGCGCTGAAGGGAAGCTGGGCCGCGCAGTCCGAACTGTATGAGACGGTCGAGGGCTGGCTTACGGACACCGACGCGCTGGCGCAGCAGGCGGCGTTCACCATCAACCCGACCGACCGTAACCGCTGTGACGCGGCCCTGCCCATCCGTGTGATGGGATCGCTGATCGTCATGGCCAATTCCATCCAGCTACAGGCGTAAGGGCACATGGCAGGTTCAACCGTTGGTATCTTCAGGGCCTGGTGGAAGGGCCAGAAGATCGAGATCAAGCCGGGGGCGTCGCTGCGCCTGCCCGGAAACCAGAACAAGACCGAGGAAGCGGGCGGCACCGGCTTTCGCTACCAGCAGTATCAGGTCGGGCAGTTCCGCTGCACGCCCGTGCTGCCGCGTGGCGCGAGCCTTGCAGCCTTCCAGCCGGGCGATGAAGGGGAGCTTCAGGTCATGGCTGATACCGGCCAGCAGTGGGTTTTCCCCGACGCCTACATCATGGACGCGCCGGAACTGGCCGATAGCGGCGGCAATATGCCGCTGACCTTCAACATGAACACCTGCAAGGAACTGCTGTAATGAACGCTCCCGTCGTGAACGGCGCCACTACCCCCGCAACCACTCCGGCCACCAGCGCGCCGGTTGTGCGTCCCGACCGGCCCAAACTGCCCGAAGGTGCGGAATATCAGGCTGATGGGTCGGTCAAGGTGACGTTGCTGTATCCGGTGGAACAGAAGTCCAGCGTCAATGGCACGGTGCAGACCGATCTGGTGAGCACCATCGTGCTTAACCGGCTGAAGGGGCGCGGCATCACCGAGATGCTGAATGCCGAGGGCGAAGGCAACCGCATCCTCGCCATGCTGGAAGCATCCGCAGGCATGACCGGCCCGAAGGCCGATGCCCTGCTGGGCGAAATGGATGGGGAGGACTTCCTTACCCTGTCGCAGGTCGCCAGCACTTTTTTGAAGAGTGGGGCGAAGACTGGCCGGTAATCCTGGCCGCGCTCGCCCACGAGACCAGCTTTTCCGAAGCTGAACTGCTGGACATGCCGCTGCACCGCATCCGCTTCTGGTCCGCAGCCCTGGGGCAACTGGCCGAACGGCGGCGCGCGGCAATCGAGCAGCAGATGACCTGATGGACTGACAGGGAGGCCCCGTTGTCCGGTAACAACATGACGGCGGCCTTCCGTCTCGATTTTACGGTCGGTTCAGAGCCGCTTGAGGCGCTGCGCACGATCCTTTCAGAGGTCAATGGATCACTGAAGGAACTGGCCCGCGCGGCCAATCCATTCGATGAAATGCAGCAGCCCGTCGCCCGCGCGACCGAGGGTGTGACCGGGCTGAACGAAGTCCTGTCCGAGACCGGCGCGGTCGGTGCGGAAGCGGCGGAAGCTGTCGGCACCATTGGCGAAGCCGCCGCAGGCATCGAGGCCGCGACCGCTGCCGTGACCGGGCTGGATGATGTGCTGGGGGCAACCAGGGGCGCTGCGGCCGAGGCGGCAGGCGGCATGAACCGCATCGGCACCGAAGCTGAGGAAGCCGCCGAGCGCAGCGTATCCGCGCTGGGGCGCATCCGGACGGCGGCGTCGGCGCTGGGCAGTGGTGGTCTGGGATACGCGCGCAACGTCGGTGGCGCGGTGCGCGGGTTCGGGCAGTCCATTCAGGAAGGTGTCGGAAGTGCCTTCGGGGCGGCCGCTACCGGCTTCGGGATCGTGATGCCGGTCAGGGCGGCGGCGGAATATGACAACGACCTGACCCATATCGGGATCGGGCTGAACCTGCATGGCGCGGACAATACCCGGTTTGCCGCGACGTTCGGCCGCGACATCGACCGGCTGGCGCGTGACACCGGACAGCGCGGGACAGACCTTGCCGCAGCGGCGGGGTATTTCTCGCGCGAAGGCTACACGCTTGACCAGATCAGGGCGGTCATGCCGACCGTGGCGCGTATTGGCACGGCCTACAACGCAGCACCGGATGGCGTGGCGAAAACCACATTCGCCATGCAGGAGAACCTGGGCATTTCTGCCGCAGAGATGCCCGGCGCGCTGTCGGCCATGGCGCTAGCCGGGAAGTCGGCTGACCTGCCATTCGAGAAGCTGGCCCCGCTGTTCCCGCAGGTTGCGGCCCAGGCGGGCGCGCTGGGCGTGCACGGGCGTGATGGCCTGAACGACATGGCAGCCGCGCTGGCGGTCATGCGCAAGAACACCGGCACGGAAGGCGAGGCCGTAACTGATATGCGCGCCTTCCTGCAAACCATCACGTCCAGTCATACAGCCAAGCGGTTCCGGCAATATGGTGTTGACCTGTTTGGAGTGCTCAAAAACGCCCGCGCCAGCGGTGTGGACCCGATGATGGCGGTCCTTCAGCAGGTCAACCGGATTACGCGCGGCGGAAATGACCTGCGGGCTGTAGGAACGCTGTTCAACAACGAACAGGATCGTGGCTTCGTAAATGCCCTGCTGCATCACCTTGATGGCCAGCAGGGCTATTTCGCCATCCGGAAAAAGGTGGGCGGTGCCGATCCCGCCATGGTGGATGAGGATTTCACCACGGGCCTTGAGTCCACCAAGATCGTATTGCAGGCATTTGAGGAGGCCCTGTCCCAGCTTGAGCGCCGCATCGGGCATGGGTTCGTGCCAATCCTGAAGGCTGCCACTATCGGACTGCATGGGCTGACTACCCGCTTCGACTGGCTGGACCAGCATGTGCCGGGGGCCACTACGGCCATCATCGGCACTGTAGGCGCAATGCTGGCTCTGGCGACTGCAATGGGCGCGGTTGGTGCTGTGGCGGGGCCGTTAAAGGCTGGATTTGCCCTGTTCCGGGCTGTTCTTGCACCTGTCGGGGCGTTGCTGGGCGGCGTCAGTCTGGCAACGCTGGGCGTGGTGGCCGGTCTTGCGGCGCTGACGGTCGGTGTCGTGGCGGCGGCGCTGTATGTCTCGCGCAACCTGACGCGGATTTCCCATGCTTTTGATGCGGGCGGCAGCGGGATCACCGGGGCACTGAAAGGCACATGGAACGTGGCGAAGATGGTGTTCAACGACTTCACCACATGGCTGGATAGCTGGGGCGGCGGGATCGGTACCAAGCTGCACAACATCGTCACGGGGCTGGCGCGGATATTCAGTGTCCCGCTTGTCGCCATGTTCCAGTACGTCAGGGCGCAGTTCGCTGCCCTGGATCAGGCATTCAGCAATTCGTGGGTGGGGCGGCATGTGGAATCGCTGATGGGCCGTGGCGTACAACCCGCGCCCGCGATTCCGGCGGCCCCGCCTGCACGTCCCGCGCAGGATGGCGGCGCGGCCGTGGTCCATATCACGCATGACCCCGCCCTGAAGGCGCGCCAGACGGCGGGACCGCGCGGAGCCGTGCGCATCACGCCGGATCGCGGAAGGATGGTGGCGCAGCCATGAGCATCGGAGCGGGATTCCTTGGCAGCCAGCTTGGCCTGACAGGTGGGCTTGCGGCATCGCCGCTGTCATCCATCCTGTCGGTGGCAAGCTGGCGCGGCGTCAATTTCTACATGCCCAATTCCCGCGAGGCTGCGGGGCGTCGGGTCATGCAGATGTATTTCCCCGGCCGCGACGATTTCCGCGTGCAGGATTTCGGGCAGTTCGACGGCCCGATACAGGTGCGCGGCATTCTGGTGGGCGATGATTACGTCCTGCGCGCCGACCGGATGCGTGCAGCCCTGCTGGCCAAGGGACCGGCAACGCTGGTGCATCCGTGGTGGGGTGCGCTGCGGTGCTACCTGTTGCAGGCCGGGCAGATCGAGTTTTCGGACAATGAAATCCGTCTGGCCCGCTTCGAGGCCACGTTTGTCCGCAAGCCGCCCGCATCGGTGTCCAGCGGCCTGTTCTCGAACATCACCGACACCCTGACCAATGTACTGGAATGTGGCGATGCGCTGGTTGACCAGGGCGTTCTGGCCATGCGCGGCCTGCTGTCGCCTGCCGTGATCCCGCTTGCCCTGGCGAGTGCCGTCAGCAGCACGGTCACGGTGGCAGGCAATGTGTGGAGTGCCGCCACGGCATCGGCCCCGGAACCCGTCCAGTCCGCCACACAGGCATCGCTGGCGGCGTTGCAGACCGGCATCGTGGCACCGGCAAGCAACACGGACACCACCTATGCCGACGGGGTGACGGACCTGCTGGTCAATGTCCCGGCCGCCATCGCGGGCGTGGTATCGACCGGCACGACATCCGCCATTGCGCCCGCGACGCAGGTGGCGGACGGCAGCCAGACCACCGTGGACCCGGCGCAGGCGACGACGCTGCTGCTGGATGGTGCCACGCAGATCGGCGCGCAGGCACAGGCGCTGTCTGTCAAATCGCTTGCCCCGGCTGATGTACTGGTGATCGGGCTGGTGGCGCGTGCCGGGACCGTGGCGCAGGCCATGGCGGCGCAGTCGGCCATTACCCATGTCAGCCAGTCGGACGCCATTGCGTCCCGTGACGCCATGACGGCGGCGCTGGATGCGCTGGCCAGCGACCTGACCAATGTGATCCTTGCCGGGGCGGAAGTCCCGACAGCGGCCATGTCGGGCGCGATCCGCGATGCCCGCGCGGCTGTGGTGGCGGATATTTCGTCACGCCTGGGACGCTTGCCCAGGGCGGTCGCGGTGCCGGTGCCACGCCAGATCAGTGCCTGGCTGGTGGCCTATGCCGTGGCGGGGGACACACCCGCGAACGTGGCGGCCGTGTGGGATGATCTGGTCAGCCGCAATGGCCTGACCCACCCCGCGCTGGCAGGCCCCGGCAGCGTGGACGTTCTGGAAACATCGTCATGAGCGGCACCACCAGCGCCACGGTCACCGCGCGCGGCATGACCGTGATCGTGAATGGCCGCACCCTGAAGACCTACACCATGGCGGAATGCGGGCGTGATCTGGCGGACATCTGCGGGGCGTTCCATGTCGAATACCTGGACGTGGTGCGGGCCAATCAGGCGCTGGGTGGCGACCTGCCGGAATGGGCCATGATCCGCGAGAACGACCCGGTGGAAATCCGCATCCATGGCGTCACCCGCCTGCTGGGGCATGTGGATGACATTCAGCTTGAAATGGCGGACGGCGAAATCCGCGCCACCATTTCCGGCCGGGACAGGACCGGCGATCTGGTGGACTGTTCCGCCAACCCGACAGGACCGGGAGAATATCGTGCCGTTCATCTTGTGGATGTCATCGGAAACCTTACCGGCCCGTTCGGGCTGGCAGTGTCGGCCGACGTGGATACGGGTGATCCATTTACCCTGGTCGCGGTCGATCCGGCCGAACCCGCCATGTCCAGCATCGAAAAGCTGTCGCGCCAGCGCGGGGTTCTGGTCACGTCTGATGGCGTGGGCGGGATTGTCCTGACGCAGGCGGGCAGCACGCGCGCGCCGGGGAAGCTGACATTGCCGGGCAACGTGTACCGCATGGAATCACGGGTATCCGCACGCGGCCGGTATTCGGATGTGTGGGTCAAGGGGCAGTTCAGAAGCCTCTTACGACCCGCTAATGCCACCCTGAGCATGGACGCGGAGCCGCTTTCGGAAACGCCGGAAGATGCCCCCAGCGCACCCAGCGCCACGGAGACGGAAGCCGCTGCCATCGTGCGGTATGGGCACAGTGTTGACCCGGGCGTCGGGCGCTACAGGCCCCGTGTCTGGCTGTCCGCCACCCAGAGTGGTGGGTCAGTTTCCACGCAGGCCACGACGAACCCGCCGCTGGACAGCGCCGCCAGCGGTCTGACCGCAGACCCTGGACCAGCACCGGCCGCGTATCATGCGGGCACCCGGCGGTCGAGACGCCAGCGCACGAAGCCGCGCACGGATGGCAGCCCATGGGGATTGCAGGACCAGGCCGACTGGCGCATGCGCTCGACAAAGGCACAGGCCACGGCACGGGTCTATACCGTGCCGGGATACCGGGGTGAAACGGGGGATATGTGGCTGCCCAACGCCCTGGTGTATGTCCGTGACCTGTATGCGGGCATTGACCGCGACATGCTGATCGGGGCCGTGACCTATGTGGACGCGCCCGATGGCGAGGTGACCCGCATATCCGTGGTGGAACGCGACGCCTATGACCTGACGGGCGACATGGATCACGGCCATAATGGCGCGCGGCGTGCCGGGCGCATCGTGGCCCGTGACGGGATGGCGCGATGATCGACCGGCTGTTCATGGCCGTGCGTGGCCTGTTTGTCCGTGCCGTGGTGCGATCCATTGACGACACGGGGGGCGAGCAGATGCTGACGGTCCAGCCCCATTACGGGCGCGTGCGCTCACGCGTGCCGGTACACCAGCCTTTCGGCTTCGCATCCCACGCCCCTCTGGATGGTGCCGTGGCCCCGGTTGTGGCGGTAGGTGGCGACCATGCCGACCTGATGGCGCTGCCGCCCGCCAATCCGTCCAGGGCGCGGTTTGGCAAGCTGGGTGAAGGCGACAGCGTGCTGTATGACGCCTGTGGCCAGCGTATCTATATCCAGAATGGCAGGATTGTCCGCCTTGACTGCACATCGGAAATGCTGGTGACAATAGGCGGCAGCCCGATCCTTGACCTGACGGCCAGGCAGGCCACGCTGAATGTGCCGCTGGCGGTCAAGGGCGGGATCACCGCCACGGGCGACATTGCAGCCCGGGGCGATGTGAAGGCGGGTAGCATCAGCCTGACCAACCATGACCATCCGGTGACGGATGCGCCGGGCACGACCGGCAAACCCCAATGACCGGGTTCCAGTGACGGGCGACAAGTCGTCCGTGATATGATGCCACGCGCGCGCGGATACTGCGCGCATGCCAGCAGTCATCCCCTTTTCCCAGATCGCCATGGCCTGGTCACCCCGTGTCATGGCCTGCGATCTGGTAATCCAGCCCACCGGCAACGGTCGTGGCCGCATTGCCATTGACGGCACGGCGGCCACGGCGCTGCTGATCGCGCTGGGCACGGATCGCCGCGCGGAACCTGACGACACACTGCCCGATGATGTGACGGGCCTGCCCGCGCAGTCGGCCGGGCTGCTGGCGATGCGTGGCTGGGTGGGCGATGTCTGCCTGCCTGAAGGCCAGCGGCTGGGCACGCGGGCGTGGCTGGAAGCACGCGGCAAGGCCACGGAAGAAACCCGCGCCCGTCTGGCCGGATACACGGCGGAAAGCGTGGAGCCGATTGCTGATTACCATGGCACCGACATCACGACCGGGGCCGCGTGGCTGACGGATGACACCATCCAGATCACCGCGCAGGAAAGCGCCACGTCCGTCGCCACCGTGGTGGGTAGCTGATGCCCGCCGCGATCCCGACACCGGCACAGCTTGCCCAGCGTTTTGCGTCCGGCCTGGCTACGATCAGCTTTACCGCCAGCGACGGGACGCAGGTGGTGCTGGACGCCAATGCGCCGGGCAGCCTGGAACAGGTCCTGTCCATCGTGGCGGGTCTGGCGGGCGCTGAACAGTATCGCTACATGCGCGACTGGCTGCTGGAACTGATGGTCACCACGGCCACGGTGGATGGCCTGCTGCCCGACCACGGAACGGAATGGGGTGTCCCGCGCAATCCGGCCACGGCTGCCATCGGCAACGTGGTGGTGACCTGTTCACAGGCCGAGGTCATTCCCATTGGCACGCTACTGACGGTGGACGGGTCCATCCAGTGGGCGACCACGGCCGAAGGCAATATCGCCGCAGGCGCATCCGGGTCCATTCCCGTGCAGGCGACGGCCACCGGCACCACCGGCAATGTGGGCGGTGGCATCACGCTGACGCTGGTATCGCCCATTGCGGGCGTCACGTCCGTTGTGACCGACAGCGACGGGCTGGCCGGTGGTGCCGCCATTGAGGGGCAGGAAAGCTGGCGCGCACGCATCATCGAGAAAATCCGCAATCCGCCCGCAGGCGGCAGCGTGAGTGATTACGAGGGATGGGCCGAGGATGCCGGGGCTGCGTACGTCAATATCGTGCGCGACTGGGTCGGTCTGGGCACCGTCGGCATCATCGTGGCCATGACTGGCCCCAGCGTGCCGACATCGGCCGAGGTCGCGGCGATCCAGTCATACATTGATGATCCGACCCGCAGGCCCGTGCGGGCGAATGCGTATGTCGTGCCCGCGCAGCTCGCGCCGCAAAACCTGACGCTTTCGATCACGCCCGATACCCAGCAGAACCGCGACCAGGTGCAGACCGCGATTGCCGCCTATTACGCGACCACCAGCATTGCGGCGAAGCTGTTGGTGGCGCGGATTGACGCGGCCATAGCATCCGTCACGTCCGTGACCAGCTACATCCTGTCAGCCCCCACGGCGGATGTGCAGTTGGCCAGCAACCAGATTGCCACACTGGGCACCATCACATGGCAGGCGTCATCATGAGCCGCACGGCTGCCGAAATACGCGATGAACTGCTGATCCAGTTGATGCCCAGCGGCTGGGCATGGCCGAAAAGCACGCAGGCCAACATGGCCGCGCTACTGACACCGTTCGCCATCATGGCGGCGCAGTTCGAGGCGGATATCGACGCCCTGCGCAATGAGATCAGCCCGGCGAAATCGACCCTGCTTCTGGCGGATTACGCGCAAGTGCTGGGGCCTGACCCATGTGGCCGCGACCTGCTGGACCTGACCACGGCCGAGATGCAGGCGCTGCTGAATTCGCGCTGGGTTGGCGGCGGTGGTCAGTCCGAGCAGTTCTTCATCGACCTTGCCCAGGCGGCTGGCGTGACCATCACCATCGACTACCCCGAACCCGCAATCTGCGGTGAAGCGGTCTGCGGCGTGGATGTGTGCAGCCAGGACACGGATCGCCTGATCTGGATCATCAACCTGCCCAATAAAAACACCGGGCTTGAATGCCCCATCCAGCGGTTCTGTCCGCCGGATACGGCGCTGGTCTTCAATTATACGGATGCTGCCTGATGGATTACACAAGCGCCACCGGATACGTCACTGATGCGCAGGGCCGCAGGCAGTATCAGGATCGTGACCTGCTGAATGGGGTCAAGGGCACATCGCTGGTGGCCGCGGATCGCAATGCGATCCTGAACGGGCTGATGTATCTGATCCAGGCCGTTCAGATCGTGCCCAACCCGAACGATGACAGTCAGGTCTGGGCAGCGGTTGAAGCCATGATCAGGGCGGCGCTGCCCGGCGTCGACGGATCGCTGGACTTTGCCCCGGTAAGTGGCGAGTGGGAACTGGGCACGGCGGCGTTACGGGTGCTGGGCATGACCTACCTGATCAGCGCACAGCGGCCGCAGTATTTCTATCAGGATGCAACGGGCGCGCAGCAGCCGGGCGGCACGCTGGCCCTGTATTCCGATGTCACAGTGGAGCAGTCGGCCCGTGTGAGTGGAGACACGGCCGAGGCAACAGCCCGCGCAAATGCGGATGCAGTTCTTGTTTCCGGTATCTGGGCAAAAGGAACGACCGCCTATCAGGTCACCGGCCTGACCTACCTGATCAGTGCAGCCCGCCCGCAGTTCTTCTATCAGGACGATAGCGGCAACCAGTATTCCGGCGGCACGCTGCCCCTGTATTCCGACGTGACGGCGGAGCAGTCGGCACGTGCCAGTGGCGATAGCGCCGAAGCGACGGCACGTGCGAACGCCGATGCCCAGCTTGTATCCGGCGTATGGGCCAACGGTACAGGCGCCGGACAGGTTCTGGGCATGACCTACAACCTGACTTTCGGCGGCGGTGCGCGCCCGCAGGTCTTCTACAACGATGCCAGCAACAGCCAGCAGGTCATCGGGCTGGCCACCTATAACGATCTCTCCGGTTATGTCCCGAAGGGTGGGGTGCAGTATGGCCAGACGTGGGATGTGTGGACGCCTTCCGCCAGCACCACCACGGACCTTACCCTGACGTTCACCTGCGCATCCGGCGGCCTGCTGATGATGTCGGCTGGCGTCTACCCGTTCAGCGCGCAGCCCAGCAACGGCAGTTCCACAAATACGGGATCGGATGTCAACCTGATCCTGGACGGCACCAGCGTGTATGACGACAACGTGCGCAGCGCCACGCATGAGGACGTCCCCCAGCTGGTCGGGGCTGGCACGCATACCATCACCCTTCGATACACGGCCAACACGGCCACGACGGGCTGGGTGAGCCAGCGCGCCAAACTGTCCTACTTCTTCATCCCGACCGAATGAGGCTAAGACATGTCCACATCTGACACCATCCAGAATTACATCCTGTACCGGACGGCCGCATCCGGGTGGCAGGCGGTCGGCTATGTAATCGCCGCCATGCAGCTGACGGCGGAACAGGCGACCGGGGCTGCAACGGGCTTTGCCTATGCGCTGGATACGGCGGGGAAATACCCTGCGGGCAGCATCTATACGCCGACCGTGAGCGCGACCACGACAGATACGGCCGCAGCGGTATCGTGAGTGGCTTTGTCATCAAGCAGGGCAACACGTTTCGACTGGCTGCCCTGATCCGTACGTTTGACGGCAGGCCGCTGGACCTGACCGGCTGCACATTCACCAGCCAGCTGCGCGACGTGCTGGGCAACAGTCTGGCTGATCTTTCTGTCCAGGCCGTTCCCGGCCGGACGGGAATCATCCAGGTCACCTATGACGGCAATACCGGCGCATGGCCGGTCGGGCGCTACCGGGGCGATCTGCGCACCGTCTGGCCCGATGGCACCGTCCAGTCCAGCAATACGTTTGCCGTTACCGTCGTCGCGGGCGTGACGCTGCCTGCCACGGAGAATGCCGCATGACCACCCTCATGCCCCTGACCAACCAGCCGCAGGTGGTCGAGATCGCGCCCGGCAATGCCGCGACCAGACCGCTGTCGATCACGTCCGTGGCGTTTGATGGCGTGGGCAACCTGACCGTCACCCTGTCCGATGGCACGGTCCTGGAGCCGGTGCCGTGTGCCCAGCAGATCGCGGCGGCCTTCGGTGGTGTTGCCCTGGTCGTGGTGGATGCCAACGGCAACCTGCTGGCCAATGGCAGGCAGGTCGGCACGGTTTCCGCTCCATGATCGGGCATGTGTTCGAGGTGGCGAATGCCTGGTCCGGCCTGATCGAGCCTGCGCTGGGTCTGGTCGGTGGCTGGTATGGCAACGTGGCCAAGAACAGGCTGGCCCAGAAGCAGGAACAGCTATCAGCCGGACAGCAGGCGCTGGCGCTGGTGGCACAGACCCGCGAGATGCTTGCAGACTACATCCGGCGCATCGACGTGCTGACGCGCCAGCTATGGGCGCGTGATGACGTGATACAGGAAGTCTATGCCCAGGCTATCGCGGCCCGACTGCTGGTGCATGAACTGGATGCCAGCGAAGGACGGCCGCCACGGCAGTTTGAACCGCTCCCATCCTATCCTGCCCCGCCAGTCGAACCTGTGGCCCCTATGCCTGACCCACAGGGCATAAAAAAAGAGGTCTGATCGACCTCTTATACCCCTCTAAGAGCATTCTGTGGGGTTCCAAATCATGTGTCCCGCAGTTCCAAACCTGTTGGCGCGCTACAATGGAACAAGCGGACAGGCGATAGTCGCCTCATGTCAGACAATGCATGCGTGTTACGTATCTCAAAAACAGACACTCCTCCCGTATTGAAGCCTGCAAAGGTCCAGTGAATTCCTGCAAGAAGGATTATAACCGCAGCACGCCTGCAATCAGGGTTGTTGTCACCCCGCCAACCCAGATTTTTCCATCTTCCAGATCAACATGCACGCGTCCGGCCCGGCCAAGGCAGGTGCCCTGGCTGGCAATGTAATGATCGGGCGCAAGCCCGCTGCCTATGAGCCACTGCGCCAGCCCGGCGTTCAGACTACCGGTGACGGGATCTTCGTTCACCCCACAGGCCATGGCGAAGGCACGCACCTCGAACTGTGGCTGCTTTCCATCCTGTGCGGCATCCCATGGACCGATAACGCCGATACACAGGTCCGACAGGGCTGCGTAATCGGGTTCAAGCGCCAGAACCTCCCGGCGTGACCCCAGCATGATGGACAGCCACCCCGGCCCGTTATCAGTCCATGCCGCAGCCCGGATGGATGAGGCGGGAATCTTCAGCCCATCCGCAACCCGGTACAGCAGGGCAGGCTCCACCGAACCCGATCGCTGCAATGGAGGCGCTGCAAAAGCAAGGCAGCCATTATGCGCGCGCACCGGCACAAGGCCCAGACCACATTCCTGCACGATCATGTTCCCGCGCGGCTGGCCACCCGCAGCCAGCCAGGCATGACAGCTGCCCAGAGTAGGGTGGCCAGCAAATGGCAGTTCGGTCCGGGGCGTAAAGATACGCACCCTGTAATCTGCCTTCGGCGTGGTTGGCTGGAGCAGGAACGTGGTTTCACTCAGGTTCGTCCAGTTGGCAAAAGCGGCCATCTGCTCGGTGGTCAGGTTGTCGGCTCCGATCACTACAGCAACCGGATTGCCTTTGGCCGGTTCAGCGGAGAATACATCGATCTGTTGAAACTGGAATTCAGCCATGGGTGTGTCTGTTTGCCGGGGTTATGATCAGAGATGCAGAGGCCGCGCCGGATTGCCGGCCACGGTTACGCCCGAAGGCACATCACGCGTTACGACACTGCCCGCGCCGATAATGGCATGATCCCCGACCGTGATGCCGGGTAGGAGGATGGCGCCACCACCGATCCAGACATTGCGGCCAATGGTAACGGGGCGGCCAGATTCCAGCATTTTCTGGCGTAGCGCCGGGTCGCGTGGGTGATTGGCGGCAAGGATTTGCACGCCCGGACCGATCTGCGTGCCATCGCCAATCCTGACCGGCACCACATCAAGCACGATGCAGTTAAAATTGAGGAATACGTTGTTCCCCAGAAAGAGATTATAGCCATAATCACAATGAAACGGCGGGCGAATGCAGGTACTCTCCCCAACCGCGCCCAGCCGCTCGGGCAGGGAGGCATTGGCGTTGTTGTATCGGGCAAGCCACCGGGCACATTGTGCCATATCGCGCTGCAATTCGGGATCGCTGGCTATGTACAGCTCGCCTGCCAGCATTTTCTGTTTTTCGCTGCGGTGGGGCATCATGTCAGGTCATGCAGCGCCTTGTTAAGCGGCGGGGTCAGTTTCCAGTCAGAAAAACGCACCTTCAGGCCTTCGCGCTCCGGCGTGCAGCACATCGGCCCGACCAGATAGGACTCAGCCACGGGGAAGGGGGCCAGACGCACAAGCGGCCAGGTCCTGCCATCACCCGAGACCTGAAGCCGCAGCACGCCATCGGCCACGCTTGCGCGCATCCAGAAATCCTTCGGGTCGCCCTCATAAGGAGCCGTGGCCCAGTCCGAGCGGCCATCGGTCAGCACGCTGCTGAGCATGGCGCGGCCATCCGAGAGTTCTATGCCAGCCTTGACCCAACGCGTCTCGTCAATGCGCACCATGAGACCGGCCTGATCGTACAGCTTCTCATACTCAGCACGGATGCGCAGCTGCGCGGTAAAGCGGGCAGGGGCATGCATGCCGTAGAAATGGCCGCTATCGCGCGTGAAGCCGTAGAAAGTTTCGCGCCAGAAGTCGGAGCCTTTGTCCGTTGTCATCTCAAGCGCATCGGCCCTGATCGCGCTCTGGTGTGGTTTGTTGAGCCAGACCCCGCCACGCCATGGGCCGCGCGCGCTGGCATGCGCCCTGCCGCCCAGGGCCATGCCACCGGCTACTGCGCCTGCTGCGATGACCGTGCGCCGTGTCATGCCGGGGGAACCGTTCTTTTCGGTATTCTCGCTCACTGCTACCATCCCGCATCATTGAGATATTTATCTTGTGTACGAATGTACACATAACGCAAGGCTAAACCTGTTTCCTCATGTCAAGCAACCCTTCAGCCATCCGTCGCACTGACCCCGACCGCAAGCAGCGCATCATCAATGCTGCTCTAGACGTGATCGTGGAACACGGCGTGCAGGGCACGACACACCGCCGCGTAGCGAAGGCTGCGGGCGTGCCGCTTGGCTCGATGACATACCATTTCAACGGCATGGACGACCTGCTTCATCTGGCTTTCACGCAGGTGGCCCATGCCAGTTCCGCAGCATTTGTCGGGCGGCTGGCCGAGGCCGGAAACAGGGAGGAGGCAACAGAGGCGATTGTCGATATCATTGCCGGAAACATCTGGTCCACGCCACGCACGCTGCTGCTGAGTTACGAATTATATGCTTTTGCCGCCCGAAAGCCCGAACTCGCGGCCATCATGCGCGACTGGATGCAGGCCAGCCGGGAGGCGCTGGGGCGCTTCTTCGATCCGCTGACCTGCCGCGCGCTCGATGCCCTGGTCGAGGGCATGGGCATTCATGGCTCGGTGGATCACGCCAGGCTGGACCGTGGGCAGATAGAGGACATTATCCGTCGCCTCTGTACGCCGCAGTGAAACGGCCCAGCCGTCATATAGTCTTAAGAATAAATTATAAGAGCATTCTACAGCGGATACCCCGGAAGCATGCTGGAGGTGTCCCCCGGTTGCAAGTGGGGAGACCTCCCTGCGACCGTATAGCCGGTTCTATCTGTTGGCAGCTTCAAGCAGGACTTCAGCTGCCAGCTTGCCAAGATTGTTCGATGCCAGCGGGCTATCGCCCGTCAGCAGGTGGCGATCACGGTGCACCTGGCCGGTAATCCCCGTGTTGATGATCTTTACATTGTATTCGCGAAGTTTTTCACCGACCAGCCACGCCATTGGCCCCGGGATGTAGCCAATTTCGATATTGGCCCCGGTATCCAGACTGTCTGGAAAGACGCACATCTCATAGCCTTCATATGCGAACCTGCCACCATCGACCGTTGTCGCCAGCAGGCTGGCGGGCCCATGACAGAGCGAGATCGTGAAGCGTTCGTTGATCTGTGCCCAGCGCAGGATATCGCCAACCTGTTTGCTGAATGGCACACCATTGAGGACGCCGTGACCGCCCGGAATGAACACACCAAGATACGGTGCTTCAGCAGTGAGGCCTTCGCCTGTCACGTCAGCAAGTTTCTTCGGCGCTTTGAGCTGCTTTTCGTATTTCCTGTAGATCGATCTGACGGCCTCGTCTTCATGCGGGAAGGCCCACCACTCGAACTTTACCGGATCGCCGGAGATGGTCGCGATATCGATCTCAAATCCCGCCGCATCCAGATGATACATGGGCAGAAGCATTTCGACCGGATGATTGCCCGTCGAGAAAAACTCACCGTCTTTCATCATCAGGTATCTCTCCTGAGTGCCAATCATCAGTATTTTCCACTTTCCGCCGGTGTAAGGTGCAGGATAGGTGATGCCGTCAAAATCGGTCTTTGAAGACGTGTATTGGGTCAGGGAATATTCCGACGGGAAGAAAGCGTTGTCCTCTGCCCGGTCGGGCATCGGCGCGCGGCTCAGTTGTTTATCGCTCATGAGTATTCTCCTGTTGTCAGCCTGTCGCGAGCGACCGGCTTACGGTCAGACCTCGCGGCATCTCCTCAATCAGAAAGCGTGGCAAGGTATGCACCGAACCATACGTTGCTTCGCGGAAGAGATGAAAGGGGGGCATCCCTCAACACGAGACCATCATGAGGGGTATTCATGTGACTTTTCGATAGCCGACATCTGGCTTTCCCCCCATCATGACCTTTCGAGCGTATCGGCCGGGCAGGACGGCAGCACGTGCGCGAGGTAGCGCGAAAGCTGCGGCCCCAGTCCGTCAGAGGGAAAGATCCCGGCGATGTAACCGTCCGGACGCACGAGCACCCACTTACCGGGTTCGATCCCGTACGCTGCGGCGATATCGCCATCTTCGTCGACGAGTTCATGCCCCACTCCGACAGTGACGATACGGACGCCCGCGATGGCCGACGGCCGGTCGTGCGGCTGGTAGCCGAGCAGGGTCCAGTGAGACCCTTGAAGAACCGTGAACAGCCGTGTCCGTTGCCCCGCCTGCCCGCGACAGGGAGCATCGGGTGCGCGATCGCCCGCCTGCACCCTGCCGCCCACCAAGCCGGGCGCGCTCAATGATGAGCCGCGATAGCCGAGGTCGAGTTGACGCGCTTCGCGATCGCGCCGCATTGTGCCCTGCTTTGCTTCACCAAGCAGCCGCGTCGAGAGATGAAGCATGTCCGACGCAATAGGTCGGCGCTCCGCCTCGTAGGTGTCGAGCAGCGCTTCCGGCGCACCCGCGAGCACGGAGGCGAGCTTCCAGCCGAGATTATAGGCGTCCTGAACGCTGGTATTGAGACCCTGACCACCGGTTGGCGGGTGAACATGAGCGGCATCCCCCGCAATGAAGACGCGTCCGACCCGGTAGCGATCAGCCAGACGCGCATTCATCACATAAACCGAGGACCAGGACACCGAGCGAACGGCGATGTCCGCTCTGCCGGTCCGGCCCCCGATGAGCGCGGTCAGTCCGGCCGGAGACAGGTCGATCTCTCCCTCCAGTGCCACGGGCGCCTGAATCTGGAACAGATCGGTTCCCGCCAGTGGACAGATCATCACCTGTGTCGCCGGTGAACCGAGCTGGAAACGATGCCAGACGGACCGATCAAGACCTTCCAGCCGCACATCGGCAACGATCGCACGCACGCCCAGTGCTTCTCCCGGAAAATCAATAGCCAGGGCATGGCGCACGAAGCTGCGGCCGCCGTCGGTTCCGACGAGGAACCGGGCGCGGATCATATGCTCGCCGGTTTCCCCTCTCATCCTCGCCGTCACGCCATGTGCGTCCTGTTCAAATCCGGTCAGCCGTGTACCGAAGCGAGGATGATGCCCAAGCTCGGCAAGCCGCTCCCGCATGACGGCTTCGGTTGCGAACTGCGGCAGCATCAGCGGCGCGGCGTAAGGTTCGGCGGGAGTGGGGAAGACTTCCGCCTCTGTCAGAAGCGACACCTTATGGGTTCCATCAGGACGATACTGGCACAGCGGCGGATAGGGGCCGCCTGCTGCCGCCACGCGGTCGACGAAGCCGAGATCCTCGAAGATCTCCATCGTCCGGGGCTGGATGCCTTTCCCGCGCGATCCGCTGAACGGCTGCGTGTTCTGTTCGATCAGTCGGAACGAAACCCCGCGTCGGGCGAGATCGATCGCAAGTGTCAGGCCTGCGGCCCCGGCACCCGAGATCAGGACGTCTGTATCGAAGGACACTGGCAACTCCGCGAATCAATGTGTAATATTCACGTATCTCGGAGCGACGTCCAAGGCAACAAAAAGCGTGAATAATACACATGATCCTGATATCCTGCGCGGGCTGCATGTCGCGATCATCGATCTGGTCGATGAAATCAACCAGCCGCGTCGGGATGATCGACTGATCGAAGAAGCGGGCATTCCACTGGATCGCGCCCTGTTTCCGCTTCTGGCGCGCGTAGGACGCTACGGTCCTGTCGGTGTTGTCGAACTCGCGGACCGTACAGGGCGTGATCATACGACGATCAGCCGACAGATGACCAGGCTGGAAGAGCTGGGCCTTATCGAGCGCCACCCGTCTGCCGCGGACAGGCGTGTTCGCGAAGCGACAGTGACTGGAAAGGGACAGGAAATGGTCGACCTGCTGAATGCGGCCCGCCAGAGGCTGGCGAACCGCATTCTCGTTGACTGGACGGATGCCGACCTCGATCAGTTACAGACGCTTTTGCGACGCTTCGCTGACGACCTGATGCGATGATCAATCCAGAATCAAACTGGTTGCTTCCCTCGTAAAGCTATGTCGTCTTCAAGAATGGAGCAGACAGGCGACAAACTGTTGATTTTCACTGAGAACTGACCCGGGTTTTTCATCAGGAATTGACCCAGCCAGCTGCTATTTCAGGCATAGTCGGGCGGGCGGTCAAGAAGAGGATCTGTCCTTTCTGTTTTTTGACGCGGCGGTGCTGGCGCGGAACCTGTAGCTGTCATTTCCTGTCTCGAGGATATGACAGTGATGGGTCAGCCGATCGAGGAGCGCCGTTGTCATCTTCGGGTCACCAAAGACGTCTCCCCATTCACTGAAGCTCAGATTGGTTGTGATGATGACACTGGTGCGCTCGTAGAGGCGGCTGAGCAGATGGAACAGCAGGGCGCCCCCAGACGCACTGAAGGGGAGATAACCGAGTTCATCAAGGATCACGAGATCCAGGCGGAGCAGCCTGTCGGCAATCTGCCCGGCCCGGTTGGCGGTCTTTTCCTGTTCGAGCGCATTGACCAGGTCGACCGTTGACCAGAAGCGCGCCTTCTTGCGGTGATGGGTGATCGCCTGGATGGCCAGCGCGGTCGCCAGGTGGGTTTTCCCGGTTCCCGGACCGCCGATCAGCACGACATTTTCAGCACGCTCGATGAAGTCCCCGCCATGGAGCTGGCGGATCATGGGCTCGTTGACCTGCGTATCGGCAAAGGAGAACCCGGACAGGTCTTTATAGGCGGGGAACCGGGCGGTCTTTGTCTGGTAGGCGATGGAGCGCACTTCGCGTTCGGCCAGTTCCGCCTTCAGGAGTTGTGAGAGGATGGGAATAGTCGCCTCGAAGGCAGGTGCGCCCTGCTCGATGAGGTCGGCCGTGGCCTGGGACATGCCATACATCCGCAATCCACGGAGCATGACGACAAGTGAAGCAGCAGCAGGATCATGACGCATGGCGGCTGTCCCTTCGCAGGATGTCATACCGCCCTGTATCGGCGCACGGTTCGTGTTCGAGCACCAGGGCCTGTGGGGCATCGAGCCGGGGAACCACGGTTCTCCTGGCATCGATCAGGCGATGAAGCGTATTGAGAACATGGGTCTTGGTCGCCACGCCGTCTTCAAGTGCCAGTTCAACCGCGCAGAGGACAGCCTGCTCATCATGCTGCAGCACGAGGGCCAGGATTTCAGCCATTTCCCGGTCGCCTCCAGGCCGCCTGAGCAGTTGATCCTGCAGGGTCCGGAAGGCAGCCGGCAATTCGGCAAACGGCGCGCCATTGCGTAGGGCGCCCGGTTTGCGCTGGATGACCGCCAGATAATGCCGCCAGTCATACACCGTGCAGCCTGGCACACCATGCGAACGCGTGATGATCCGGTCATGCACGCACAGAACCTGCCCTTCGGCGATAATGCGCAGCCTGTCGGGATAAACCCGCAGGCTGACCGGACGATTGGCAAAGGAGGCCGGCACGCTGTAGCGGTTGCCTTCGAACTGGATCAGGCAGGTTGGTGAGACGCGTTTGGTCTGTTCGATAAACCCGTCAAAGGGACGCCCCGGCACCATGAGGTGAGGACGCTCGCTGGCATGGACCTCGGCGATGCTCCGGGCCAGTTCGATATGCTGCAGCCGTTCCCAGCAGGCCAGGCAGCGGGCTTCCAGCCAGGCATTCAGCGCCCCCAGATCAGGAAAGGCAGGCAGATCCTGCCAGATCTGGCGTCGGGCATCCTGCACGGTCTTCTCGATCTGCCCTTTCTCCCATCCCGCTGCCGGATTGCAGAAGGTCGCCTCGAACAGATAATGGCTGGCCAGGGCCATGAAGCGCAGATTGACCTGACGTGCCTTGCCAGAGCCAATCCGGTCCACGGCGGTCTTCATGTTGTCAAAAATACCCCGCCGTGGCACGCCACCGAGCACGCGGAAGGCCTCGGCAAGCGCATCAAAAAGCATCTCGTGGGTCTGCAGGGGATAGGCCCTGAGTATGAAGGCCCGGCTGAAGGACAGTTTGGTGTGGGCAACCTGCAGCCTGACGCGACGGCCGGCAATGACCGCCCAGTCCTCACCCCAGTCGAACTGGAAGGCTTCCCCGGGCTGGAAGCTCAGGGGCACGAAAACACCCTGACCCGTTGTCTGGCGTGCCTGGTGCTGTTCGTGTTTCCATTGCCGGATGAAAGCGGCCACCCGTCCGTAGGATCCATCATAACCCAGTGCCACAAGGTCTTCATGCAGTCGTCGCGCCGTGCGCCGGTTCTTGCGGGGGCGGGCGGCTTCCAGGACCAGCCATCCCCTCAGCCTGTCAGCAAACGGGTCCAGTCGGCTGGGACGTTCGGGTAACTGGAACTGCGGTTCAATACTCTGTGCCCGGAGATATTTCCGGATCGTATTGCGTGACAGTCCCGTCCGGCGTTCGATCTCGCGGATCGGAAGATGATCCCGGCAGTGCCACCGACGGATCACACTCAGAAGCTCCATGTCAATCACTCCTCAAACCCCCAGCAGATGCTGCCGGGGAGTGTGAAGGCATGGGTCAAATCTCGATGAAAATTTCCGCCCTACCCGGGTCAGTTCTCAGTGAAAATCAACAGGCTGGCCCTGTCCACCAGTCAGGGCCAGTGCGGTTATGCCGCGCCATCCGCCGCAACGCGCGGGCAGGGGGCGGCATGAGCGACCTGCCTGACCACCCGATCCTGCAGGGCCTCGAATTCGGACGCGAGATCTACAGCATCGAAATCCACGGCAACGGCCGGGGCGAATACGTGGGCATCACCTGCGAGGATGACAGCCCGTGCCGCATCGTCTTTCGCGGCAGGCTCATAACCGAGAACGGCCGCAGGATCATCCGCGCACGTGGCACGCAGGCATGGCCCAAAGCGGGGAGGGAAGGCGGATGACGCAGCCACCCTCCACCATGGAAAAGCGCGTTGATGCGCATGTCATCGCGGAACGCACCGGCGTGCCCCACCGCACCATTCTTGCACTCGCCCAGCGCGGGGAAATCCCGGCCGCCAAAATCGGCCGCCGGTGGACATTCAGCCCCGCCCGCATCGAAGCCTGGATCATTGAACAGGAGAGCCTTAATTGCCAAAGCCGCCGCGTAGACAGTCGGGCAAAACACCGAAAAACTGCTTCCTTCGCGGCGATACGTGGTGGGCGCAGATCATCATTCGAGGTGAACGATACCGAGAAAGCCTACGCACAGTTGATGCAAGGGAAGCGGAAAAGCGCGTAAAGGCCCTGCGCCTGCGGCTGGAGCGTACCGCCCTGGACGTGCCCGGCGAGGAATCTTGGAAAGCAGCCGTGGTGCGCTGGTCAACCGAGGGGCTGGATGGCGTAAAGGAATCAGTCCGTACCCGCTACCTGTCCAGTATCCGCCGGTTTGATGAACGCTTCGGGTCGCTGCTAATCGCATCCATCACCACGCGGGACATTGCCGACTGGATCAGCGAACGGAAGCGGACCGGATCCGTGAGGGCACAAGGGGAGGGGAAGGCGATCTCGAACGCCTCGATCCAGCGCGACCTGACAGCACTGTCCCGGCTGCTCAGCTTCTGCTGCTCGATCGGCTGGCGTACGGACAATCCCGTACAGGCCTTCGACCGCACGATCATCCGCGAGCGCCGCGAACCCAAGCGGCCGCCCACACGCAAAGAAATCCAGACCGCGATAGATGCGGCACCACCCGGCATTGCCGGTATCCTGACCATACTGGCCGAGACCGGCATGCGCATGAATGAAGCCGTGATGCTGGAACGCTGGCAGGTGGACAGCAAAAGCCGCCAGGTCCTGCTGACCAAAACCAAGACCAGCAGGCCACGCACCATCAGCTGGCACACGCCCGGCGGGAACGCCACCAGGGTGCTGGAAGAGGGAGCACCGTCCGGCTTTCTCTATACCAGCGGCACCACGGGCAAACCGTTCGCCAATTTCTCATCCAACCATGCCCAGGTCATGCGGCGCATCCAGCGCGACAATCCACTGTTCCGGCGCTTCGGGGTGCATGACCTGCGGCATGCCTTCGCGGTGCGATGGCTGAAAGAAGGGGGGAATATCTATCGCCTGTCCCGCCACCTTGGACACAGTTCCGTGAAGGTGACCGAGCAGAACTATCTGGGCTTCCTGACCGTGGAGGAACAGGAAAAAGTCCAGTTCCAATCTGAACAAATGCTTATCGGAAAGGAAAATATTCATAAACCAGACTGTATTTAATGCAACCAAGTTCTTAAGATCTAATATTCTTTCGATTTAAAATAAAAATGCATATCTCCTTTTCATTGCATAGCAGCACTGGCTATCGACTTCGGCTCTTGCCTATGGTCATCTGCCCTCACAGGAGGGGATATGTCACTTGAAAATTTAACAATTGAACGAGTTTGTCTTCATGAAGTGTATCGTCGCAATGATGATCGTAACATAGCCTCACCTACTTATGGAGATGAATTACTTGAACTCGATGCACGTGCTCTAGATGTTTTTACCAGTAGAGTGCTTTCTGCTTTCAGAACAGACGCCAAATGCATGCAGATGGCGATCGAATCCTATGGCACTGAAAGTATCGCTGCGCTAGGAGCAGAACTAGTTAACTCTAATGATAAAGAGTTTGTCGATCGCTCAAAGGCCTTTGCTGATCTACTGGCTGGCGCGCAGACTTCTCGTGCTTATCCCGGTGGCCTTGTTATCGTATTCACCGGTACTGTTGGCTATCCGGCCAAGTCATTTTTCGCGGTAATGAAAGCCGAACTACACGAGGCTTTCATCAAAAGTCCTGATTTGAAAGCTACTTTTGTAGATAGCGTTTTTCTTGGACCCAAAACGAAACTATACAAAATTGGCCTGTTCATAGCAGCAGACCAACCACCTGCTCCTCTTCCACTTGGCTGGACAGCAACGGTTTATGACAGTCAGCTAACCGCAACGCAACGTGATGGAGCAGCCCTTTATTTTCATGAGCGCTTTTTAGGGCTTAGAATTCCAGATAATAGTGCGCAACAAACAAAGAACTTCTACCAAAACACCCGTGATTTTATTGCAATCGCACCTGTAGATGAAGAAAAAAGAGTTGGATTATACGACAGCCTTCACACATATCTAAAACTAGACCGTAGTCCAACAATTCAAGTTGGCACCTTTGCTGAAATTTTCATGGATGAAGATTTAGGAGACAAATATCGACGCCACATGCGCCGGAAAAATTTTCCCGATCATGCCATTCAAAAAGATCTTACCGAGATAGCTGGACGTTTGCGTACTCGCAAATTTCGATTTGGAGGACGAATTACCTTGGCTGGTCCAGCTGATGCTATAGCCAACTTGGTAAGCGTTGAAGCGATCACGGACGAGAAGGGAAATCATCAAACACGCCTAACGATACAAGGTGAAATTGAGAGCCAGGAATGACGCCGGAACAAGCCTTTCTCTCGCGCTGGCATAAAGAGAAACAGGCATACCTTGCTTGGGGGAAATGCATCTCAAAGCAAGTTTCTGCTGTACTCGAGCAGCAGATCGCACCAATAACGGTTTCTCATTTTTTAAAAGCTCCTCCAATTCCTAGGCTTAAGGAGGATCTTAGGCTTGTTGAAAAAGCATTCTATCGAAAAAAAAATTATCATGATCCCTATGTTGACATTACCGATAAAGTAGGAACTCGGTTTATCGTCCTGCTTGGCCGAGAGATCCAATTGGTAGCCAATGTGTTGGAGCGAATTAAAGGCTGGACATGGAGCCGTGATCGCGACTACGAAGAGGAACAAAGCAGAAACCCAATCGCGTTTGATTATGCGGCGGTGCACTACGTTGTTCGACCTTCCGAAGATATCTCGGTTGATGATATCCTGATCCCCGCCAACACTCCTTGTGAAGTCCAGATCAAGACCATTCTGCAGCACGCATACAGCGAGCTCACCCATGACACGATCTATAAGCCGCAGATCAAAGCCACGACGGCGATGCAGCGTAATGCCGCCAAGGCAATGGCTCTGCTCGAAGCGACCAACGACTACTTCGAGGATGTGGCAGATCAAGTTGAAGCTGCCCTGAGCGGCGTGAGAGAAATGACGCAAAGCCTATCACAGGTGTATCGCACAGCCACAGGCCTAGAGCCCCGGCCAAGCTTGCTTGAGGGTCTACTCCTGGAAGCATACGAGAAGGGGAACATCTTTGACGTGGACTGCTCCGCTCAGGTCCAGCAGATGCTGACAGAACGACCCTTCATAATTGATCGTATCAAAGAACGCGTTGCGCGTTCCAATCCTCTTTTTTCACAGCCATCCATCCTGCTTGCCTATCTCGACATCGTTGAGCGAGGGCGACGCGCACTTAGAACATGGCCTCTGACACCAGACGAGATGGAACCGTTGCTCAATGATCTTGGTGAGAGTCGGTACTAAGGCACGGTGAATGGGAGTGATTTTGGCTTCAAGCTAAACAAATTTTTGAGGTAGGTACCACGTTTTCTACCACACCAGTCTGAAAAACCGTCCAGAAACGACCAAAGCGCCCCGGAGGGCGCTTGGCGATTTCTTGTTTATTTACAAGAAGTTCTGGCGGAGGGGAAGGGATTCGAACCCTCGATACGACTTGACATCGTATAACGGTTTAGCAAACCGCCGCCTTCAGCCACTCGGCCACCCCTCCGCCGAAGAGCGCGCATTATAAGTAACACGGCGTTTGCAGGGCTGCTTTTAGCCTGTAGCCGCAGCCCTGCAAAGCCCTAAAATGCGCTAGCGTCCGTTTTTATAGAACTTTTTTCAAAGCCTCGTTCACCATGGCCGGATTGGCCTTGCCCGCCATGGCTTTCATCACCTGGCCAACAAAAAAGCCGAACAGCCGGTCCTTGCCACCACGGTATTCTTCCACCTTGTCCGCATTACGGGCCAGCACGTCAGCTACCGCCGCGTCAATCGCACCCGTGTCGGTGACCTGTTTCAGGCCCTTGCGTTCCACAATGTCAGCCGCACTGTCACCAGTCTCCAGCATGTCCTCAAAAACCTCCTTGGCAATCTTGCCATTGATGGTCTTGTCAGACACCAGATCCAGCATGCCACCCAGCGCCTGGGCCGAAATCGGGCTGTCGGTAATGGTGCGGCCAGTCCGGTTGAGTGCGCCAAACAGGTCACCCGTCACCCAGTTGGCGGCAAGGCGCGCATCGCGGCCCTTTGCCACTTCTTCATAATAATCGGCAATGGCCTGCTCAGCCACCAGCACGCTGGCGTCATAGCGGGGGATGCCATACTGCCTGACGAAGCGGTCCCGCTTGTCATCGGGCAGTTCGGGCAGGGCACGTTCCAATTCATCCACCCAGGCCTGTTCCACCACCAGCGGCAGCAGGTCGGGGTCGGGGAAGTAGCGGTAATCGTGCGCGTCTTCCTTGCTGCGCAGCGAACGGGTTTCGTTGCGCGACGGATCGAACAGGCGGGTTTCCTGATCGACCTCGCTGCCATTCTCCCATACCTCGATCTGGCGCGTGGCCTCGACCTCGATCGCGTGCATGACGTAGCGGATGGAGTTGACGTTCTTGATCTCGCAGCGCGTGCGGAACGGTTCGCCCGCCTTGCGCACCGACACGTTCACGTCGGCGCGCATGGACCCTTCCTCCATGTTGCCATCGCAGGTGCCAAGGTAGCGCAGGATCTGCCGCAGCTTGCGCAGGTAGGCGCCCGCTTCCTCCGGGCTGCGGATGTCGGGTTCGCTCACGATTTCCATAAGCGCGACACCGGCGCGGTTCAGGTCGATAAAGGACCGTGTCGGGTCCTGATCGTGCATGGACTTGCCCGCATCCTGCTCCATATGCAGGCGGGTGATGCCGATATGGCGCACCGTACCATCAGCCAGTTCGATCTCGACCGTGCCTTCGCCCACGATGGGATGGGTGAACTGGCTGATCTGGTAGCCGGTCGGCAGGTCGGCATAAAAATAGTTCTTGCGGTCAAATCGGCTTTCCAGATTGATCCGCGCGCGCAAGCCAAGACCCGTACGGATGGCCTGGGCCACGCATTCCCGGTTAAGCACTGGCAGCATGCCCGGAAAACCGGCATCGACCAGGCTCACATGGGTATTGGGCTCACCACCGTAGGAAGCGGATGCGCCGGAAAACAGCTTGGAATGGCTGATGACCTGGGCATGCACTTCCAGACCCACCACGATTTCCCACGTGCCGGTCCGGCCTTCGAGTGTGTAGCTCATTTCGCCACCTCCGCACGCAGGGCAGGGCGATGCGTGAAACCTGCCGCCGCTTCCAGCGCGCTGCCCGCAGCCAGAAGCGTTTCCTCGTCAAACGGGCGGCCAATCAGTTGCAGGCCCAGCGGCAGGCCGGTGGCCCCAAGCCCCACGGGCACGGACATGGCAGGCATGCCCGCCATGGAAGCCGGCACGGTAAAGATATCGTTCAGGTACATCTGGACCGGATCATCGCTCTGTTCACCCTGCGCGAAGGCAGGCGTGGGGGCCGTAGGGGTCAGCAGCAAATCAACCTGCTGGAAGCTTTCGGTAAAGTCGCGGCGGATCAGGCTGCGGACCTTCTGCGCCTTCAGGTAATAGGCATCATAGTAGCCTGCCGAAAGCACATAGGTTCCCATCATGATGCGGCGGCGCACCTCGGGGCCGAATCCCGCGCGGCGGGTGGCTTCGTACATGGCGTCCAGCGTATCGCCCGGAACCCGTTCGCCAAAACGCAGGCCGTCATAACGGGCCAGATTGGATGAACATTCGGCTGGGGCCACGATATAATAGGTGGCCAGGCCATATTTTGTGTGGGGCAGGGAGACATCCACGATCTCACACCCCGCCGCCTTCAGCCACTCGATGCCCTGCTGCCACGCCGCCTCGATCTCGGTGGACAGGCCCTCGGCACGGTATTCGGCAGGGATGCCCACCTTCAGCCCCTTCAGGCTGCGGCCAGTGGCGGCGGAATAATCCGGCACATCACAATTCACGCTGGTACTGTCGCGCACATCGAAACCCGCCATGGACTGCAGCAGGATCGCGCAGTCCTGCACGCTGCGCGCCATGGGACCGGCCTGATCCAGCGAGGAAGCATAGGCAATGGTGCCGAACCGGCTGCACCGGCCATAGGTCGGCTTCAGCCCGACAATACCGCAATAGGCGGCGGGCTGGCGGATGGACCCGCCGGTATCGGTGCCGGTCGCTCCCATGGCAAGGCCGGCCGCCACGGCGGCAGCGGACCCGCCCGACGAACCACCAGGCACGAGGGCCGCATCATCGCCCTTGCGCTTCCACGGGTTTTCCACCGGGCCGAAGGCGGAGGTGATGTTGGCCGACCCCATGGCGAATTCGTCCAGGTTGGTCTTGCCCACAAACACCGCGCCATCGCGCAGCAGGTTGGCCGTGACCGTGCTTTCATAGGGGGGGGCGAAGTTCTTCAGGATGTTGCTGGCCGCCGTGGTCCGCACGCCACTGGTGCAGAACAGGTCCTTGATCCCCAGCGGAATACCGCTCAGGGGCCTTGCCTCGCCCTTCGCCAGTGCTTCATCCGCATGGGCCGCGGCCTGCAGCGCCGCGTCCGACGTGGTGGTGATGTACGCGTTCAGGCGCGGGTTCAGCGCGGCAATGGCGTCCGTGTGCGCACGCACCAGTTCCACGGCGCTGAACTTGCGCGCGCGCAGTCCCGCTGCCGCATCGGCAATCGTCAGTTCGGTCAGGCTCATCTTATTCAACAACCTTGGGCACGGTGTAGAAGGGGCCAACGGCATCGGGCGCGTTGGACAGCACGGCGTCGCGGCAGTTGCCATCGGTCACCACGTCATCACGCGTGCGCAGCGCGGCGTGGCCCGTGCCGACCATGGGGGCGACCCCTTCGACATCGACCTCGTTCAGCTGCTCGACCCAGCCGAGGATCCCGTTAAGCTCCCCTTGCAGGGCAGGAACATCAGACTCGTCAATACCAATCCGTGCCAGTCTGGCAATGCGGCGGACGGTCGCGGGATCAAGCGACATGAAGCAATAACTTTCCATCGTAACAGGGGAAGAATATCCTGCGGCGCAGGACGACCGCCAAGGAACATACCCCCGACCATGCCCCTGTTCAACATATCCGATCTCCGTGCGCTTCTGCGCCGCGACCAGCGCCTGCTGGGGCTTGACCCTGGCAAAAAGACAATCGGCGTGGCCCTATCCGATGTCGGGCTGATGCTGGCGTCCCCCCATACGGGACTGAAGCGCGGGAAACTGTCAGTCAATGCAGCGGAAATCGGCAGGATCGCCCGCGCGCAGGACGTAGGCGGACTGGTGGTGGGCCTGCCGCTATCACTTGATGGCAGCTTTGGCCCGGCGGCCCAGGCGGCGCGGGACTGGACGCTCAACCTGTCGGACATGACCGGGCTGCCGGCGGCGATGTGGGATGAACGGCTGTCGTCCTCCGCCGTGAACCGCTTCCTGATTTCGGAGGCCGACATGACCCGGCAGCGCCGGGGCGCGGTGGTGGACCAGATGGCAGCCGCCTACATACTGCAGGCCGCGCTTGATGCCTCCATCCCGCAGGAACGGACATAGACGGATTTCGAATTCGTGATGGCATGACTGGATTGTGCCAAAACCGGACCCGCCCGGTGCGGGGGCTGCTATGGTCGCCCATGACCACCGGCGCGCACCGGGAGGCAATCCTTCCCCCCAATGCCTTTTTCCGCCGGACCCATGTTGCATAAACAAGGAAACCGGCCATGCGCCTGCCGCACCTGCATCTGCCCTATCTGCACGTCCACGTGCATGACCGCCCGCTGGCAGGCGACCCGCACCCGCACAATCCCTTCCACTGGAAGCTGTATTTCTGCGAGGCGATCGCCACCGCCATCCTCATGATCCTTGGCCTGAGCGCGGTCATCCTGCTGACGGCCCCCGGCAGCCCGCTTTCACCGCCGCTGCTGTATCATCCCTATATCCAGACCGCGCTGTGCGGTCTGTGTTTTGGCCTGTCGGGCACCGCCGCGGCCATGACGCCATTTGGCAAGGTCAGCGGGGCGCATATCAATCCGTCGGTGACCCTTGCGTTCTCGCTGGCCAAGCGGATCGGGGGCGTGGACGCGCTAAACTACATGATCGCGCAGGTCATCGGCGCCTTCCTTGGCACGGCCGTGGTTTATGAGGCAGGTCGCCTGATTGCATGGTGGGGCAACATGGCGGTGGCCGTGCGGTATGGGGCGACGGTGCCATACGGGCAGATTTCGATCTGGTGGGCGATGTGGTCGGAAATGTTCGTGACCGCCGCCCTGATCGCCATGCTGTACTGGCTGGCGGCCCACCCGAAATGGAAGTTCATCACGCCATGGTCGGGCGGGCTGTTCTTTCTGGTCATGAACCCGATCACGGCATGGCTGTCGGGCAACAGCGTCAATTTTGCCCGCACGCTGGCGCCCGCGCTGTTCGCGGGACAGTGGACCGGATTGTGGATCTATGTAGTGGGGCCGTTTGCCGGGGCGTCGCTGGCTGTCATGGCCATCCGCATGAACCTGCTGGGCAAGCTGCACCTGCTGGAGGCGCGACTGGTCAATTTTGGCCACCATGGCCGCGTGCCGGGGCTGGATGACCCGCATCGCAAGCTCAACCACCCCGATGACCCCGGCCACGTCCCGCCCGGCGGCGACCCGGCCTGAAGCGGCGTCGGGCTACGTGCCCCGCATCTGGCGCAACCCACTTCTGCCATATTCCGTTGTTCTGCTGGGGCGGCATACGCGGCAATAGTCGCGGTGGTGTCATGGCCAGCCATGAACCGGCAAGGGAGAAAGCATGATAATGAAGCGTTTTTTCAACACGCGGGAGACAATTGTAACCGAAGCGCTGGACGGGTTCCTGCGTTCGGCGGCGGGTCGGCACCTGTGCCGGCTCGATGGCTATCCCGATACCTGCGTGATCATGCAGCGCGAGCCGGAACATGGACTGGTTTCGGTCATTTCCGGGGGGGGATCGGGGCATGAACCCGCCCATGCCGGGTTCGTCGGGCGCGGAATGCTGACAGCCGCCGTATGTGGCGCCCTGTTCGCATCGCCATGCGTGGATGCAATCGTGGCCGCCATACTTGCCACAACGGGGGAGGCGGGCTGCCTGCTGGTGGTCAAGAACTATACCGGTGACCGGCTGAACTTCGGCCTTGCCGCCGAACGGGCACGCGCGCTGGGCAAGCAGGTGGAAATGGTGATCGTGGGCGATGACATCGCCCTGCCGGAATCCAGAACCCCGCGCGGTGTCGCGGGCACGGTACTGGCGCACAAGCTTGCGGGCCATGCCGCGGCACAGGGCTGGCCGCTTGCGCGTGTGGCCGAATTCGTGCGCGACGGGGCGGGGCGCATGCGCACCATCGGCATGGCGCTGGAAGACTGCAACCCCTATGAGACGGGCCGCACCAGCCGACTGGCCACCAATGAGGCCGAACTGGGCCTGGGCATCCATGGGGAACCGGGCGCGCAGCGCATCGCCGTGGCCCCGGCCAATGATCTCATGCACAAAGTCACCGATACGCTGGAGGCCAGCCTGCCCGCCACAACGGGTGATACCCGCTTTGCCGTGCTGCTCAACAACCTGGGCTGCGTGCCGGAGGTGGAGATGGCGCTGCTGCTCGAAGCCTTCAGCCACACGCCTCTGGCCCGCCGTGTCTCGCATGTGATCGGTCCGGCGCCGCTTATGACCGCGCTGGACATGAACGGTTTTTCACTGACCCTGATCGAACTGGATACCGCCATAACCCATGCGCTGGAAGCCCCGGTCCAGCCACATGCATGGCCGGGCATGGCGCCGCTGGGCAGTCCGGCTGTCATCCCCATGCCCCCCATGCCCGATGCCTTTCCCCATCCCGCCAGCACCGACCCTGCCGTAAAGGCGCTGCTGGAACGTGGGGCGCGGATCCTGATCGCGAACGAGGCGCCGCTTAATGAACTGGATGGCAAAATCGGGGATGGCGATGCCGGTTCCACCTTTGCCGGGGCCGCGCGGGAAATAACCGCGGCGCTGGACCGCCTGCCCATGGCGGACCCGCACCAGCTGATGACAACGATCAGCAATATCCTGACCCAGCACGCGGGCGGGTCGAGCGGCGTACTGTTCGCCATCATGTTCTCGGCGGCGGGACGGAGCAGCGCACCCTGGCAGCAGGCACTGTGCGAGGGACTGGAGCACATGATGGCCTGCGGTGGCGCCAGACCCGGCGACCGCACCATGATTGACGCACTCCATCCCGCCCTGAAGGCCCTGGCTGAAACCGGCAGCCTGGCCGATGCCGCGCGCGCGGCGCGCGCGGGCGCGAACGCTACGACCACCATGGATACGGCGCGGGCAGGGCGTGCGGCCTACGTGCCAAGCGAACATGTCCGTAACGTACCTGACCCCGGCGCCGAAGCGGTGGCCCGGCTGCTTGAAGGGCTGGCCAGAGACTGAATGACCATACCCGCCCCCGCAGGGCCATGCGGGGGCGGGGCTACAGGCGCTACGTGGCGGTTCAGGCCTTGCGGACGAAAGCGGATTTCAGGTTGATCGCGCCAATGCCTGCGATCCTGCAGGCGATATCATGCCCGTCCGTGCCATCAATCAGCCTGATACCCCTGACCTTGGTGCCACCCTTGATGACCGAGGACGCACCCTTGATCCTGAGATCTTTGATTACGGTTACGCTATCACCATCAGCCAACACATTGCCGTTGGCATCACGGATTTCATCCGTTCCATCCGCAGGATCGGTCGCGCCGTCCGCTCCGGGGTTCCATTCATGCCCGCATTCGGGGCACGTCCACAGGGTGCCATCGGGGTAGGTATGGGTGCAGCCACATACGGGGCATTCGGGGTCCGTGCTCATGATCGTCCTCAACTGGTTGGATCGCTGCACTTACCGCACACGCCACCCGACGCAAAGAACATGGATCATGCCTTACGCGTTTCACCACGGATGCGGCAAATGCGCCCCATGATAATAACGTCAGGCCCCTTCGGGGTGATGGCACAGGAAATATAATCAGGAACACCGGGCAGGCAGGAGTCTGGCTGCCACCCGCTGTTGCGGCGGACCCGGTCAGGCTGGTGGTACAAACCGCCTGGTCAGGGATAGCAGCCATATCCGGGCATGCCCGGCCTGTCGGCCTATTGCTGTGGTGCAGTACCACCATGGGTGCTGATACCCGGTCCACCGCCACCATCCGAACCGCCACCAGCAGGCTTGGGCTTGTCACACCCGGCAAGGCAGCCCAGAACGGCTACGGCAAACATCATCCGCGTAAGGTTGTGCATCGGTTTTCTCTCCTCCAGGTATTCTGGTCCTGCAGGGGACTAAACCGCCTGACCGCTCCACGGTTGCGTGCAAGAAGAGGGCACCGCTGCAGGAGCAGGGTTACACGCGCCATTTCATGCATGTGTCCGCAGCACCGATAGCGACGCTGGCAGGAAGGATATTCCATCCGGTCGATGTCCATGTCACATGTCCAGGTCTTAACGGACGGTCTGCTTTCTAAAAAAACGCTCGACCGCCAGCATGCCAAGCAGCAGCGCGACCCCAAAACCTTCGCGCATATGATAGATGAGGTAACGCATGACGGCCTCCTCTGCTTGCTGGATAGACGGTATAGTGCGGTATCCACCTGCCTGATGGAAGAAAAAACGTCTTTTTCAGCCATCACGATTCCAGCCGGGCAGCATGCCACCCGACATGGTCCCGACCGCGCAACGCACAATCGGATCGCAGGTTGCGAAGGCCCTGTTCTTCATATTTTCAGGAACAATATCATTTGCCGGCCCATGCCTGCCCGTTCGCATGCAGGTTCCATCGAGACCGGAAAACCGCACGAAATTTGTCAAACCGGGACATACTGACCTAGTACACCCGCATGCTCTTACATGACACCCAGGGCGCGGGGCACGCGCTTTGACCCGGATTTTTATTGATGCGGATGCCTGCCCCGTGCGTGACGAGACCTATCGCGTTGCCCTGCGCTACGGGCTGCATACCTTTGTCGTGTCCAACAGCATGATGGCCGTGCCCGACACCCCGCTGGTCGAACGCGTGGTGGTCACACAGGGCATGGACGTGGCCGATGACTGGATCGCCGAACATGTGGCGACGCATGACATCGTGATTTCCGCTGATATTCCGCTGGCCGCGCGCTGTGTCGCGCGCGGGGCCAGCGTGCTCGACCCGCGCGGACGCATACTGGATGAGAACGCCATCGGCATGGCGCTGGCGATGCGCAACCTCATGACCGACCTGCGTGACACGGGGGCCATGACCCAGGGCAGCCGCGGCTTTACCCGCGCTGACCGCTCCTCTTTCCTCTCGGCACTTGATACGGCGGTGGTACGTGCGCGCAGGCAGGTGGCGGGGCTGGGGCGCAGGCCGCCCTTCATCCCGCCAATCCCATAAAAAAACGCCGCCCATCCCCCAGGGGAGCAGGCGGCGTGTACCCTGTCATCAAAAGGGCAGGCAGGTCAGTCAGCCGCGACCTTTTCCGCAGCCCGGGCAAACAGGGCGGAAATCGCGTCCTGCGCCTCGGTCTGGATGGCCTTCAGATGGGCAGCACTTTTGAAGCTCTCGGCATAGATCTTGTAGACATTTTCCGTGCCGGAGGGGCGTGCGGCAAACCAGCCATCCTTTGCCGAGACCTTGAGCCCACCAATGGCCGCCCCGTTGCCCGGCGCGTTGGTCAGCGTGCTTTCGATCGGCTCGCCCGCAAGGTCGGTCATCCCGATCTGCTCGGGTGAGAGTGCCTTGAGCAGCGCCTTCTGCTCCGGATTGGCCGGGGCATCGATGCGCGCATAGTACGGCGTGCCAAGCCGCTGGGTCATGGCTTCATACGCGGCACCGGGGGTCTTGCCGGTACGGGCGGTAATCTCGGCTGCCAGCAGGCCAAGGATGATGCCGTCCTTGTCCGTGCTCCATACCGTTCCATCGCGGCGCAGGAAGGAAGCGCCGGCACTTTCCTCACCACCAAAGCCCAGCGTGCCGTTGTACAGCCCGTCAACGAACCATTTGAAACCCACCGGCACTTCCACCAGCCTGCGGCCGATTTCCTTTGCCACACGGTCGATCATGCTGCTGCTGACCACCGTCTTGCCCACACCGGCAGCCGGGTTCCAGGCATCGCGGTTGTTGAACAGGTACTCGATGGCAGTGGCGAGGTAATGGTTGGGGTTCATCAGCCCGAATTTGCCTGACACGATGCCATGACGGTCGGCATCGGTATCATTGGCAAACGCAATGTCGAAGCGGTCCTTCATGCTGACCAGCCGCGCCATGGCATAAGGGGAGGAACAGTCCATGCGGATCTGCCCGTCCCAGTCGGCGGTCATGAAGCGGAAGGTAGGGTCCACCTCCTTGCTGACGATGGTGGCGTTGATGCCGTATTTGTCAATGATCGGCTGCCAGTAATCCACGGCTGCCCCGCCCAGCGGGTCGATGCCGATGGAAATGCCGGACTGCCGGATGATCTCCATGTCCACCACGGCGCCAAGGTCATCCACATACGGGGTGATGTAATCGTAGCGCCGGGTGGTGGGGGCCTTGAGCGCATCCTCGAAGGAGATGCGGTTCACGCCCTCCATCTTCTTCCTGATATACTCGTTCGCGGCAGTTTCCACCACCTTGGTGATATCGGTATCGGCCGGGCCGCCATGGGGGGGGTTGTACTTGAAGCCGCCATCTTCCGGCGGATTATGCGATGGCGTGATCACCACGCCATCGGCCAGTTCCGTGCTGCGGTCGCGGTTATAGGTCAGGATCGCGTGCGAGATGACGGGGGTGGGGGTATAACCGTCCTTCGCGTCGATACGCACTTCCAGCCCGGCCGCGGCAAACACTTCCAGCGCGGATTTGAGCGCGGGGCGGGAGAGCGCATGCGTGTCGATGCCGATGAACAGCGGGCCGTTGATACCCGCGTTCCTGCGGTAATCGACAATCGCCTGGCTGATCGCAAGGATATGCTCTTCATTGAAGCTGGTGCTCAGCGAGGACCCGCGGTGCCCCGACGTGCCAAAGGCCACCCGCTGCGCCGCAATGGCGGGATCTGGCTTGAGGATATAATACGCATCAAGCAGGGCGTCGATATTGACAAGGCGGTCCGGATCGACCGGCTTACCGGCAAACGGGCTTATGCTGGGCATTGACTGCTCCCGAAATGTAATAATGAAAAAGCACGTATTCCAGCAAATTTCCTTACAGACCGGAAAATCGACCGTCCAGACGCAAACCGTGGCACACCACGGTACAGGCCACGGAAACGGGCAACGGAGCAGAAAGAAAAATGCATCACGCCCGGACACTGGCGCGCGGATCAGGCTGGTGACATTGAACTATATCAAGATCAGTACCTTTTTTGCTGGCCTGCCATTTTTCGTTATGGCCACCATCACGATCCCGCGCGCGGGTTGTGACATGGGGGAGCAATCCCTATCGTACGGAGATGGAT
Source organism: Komagataeibacter sp. FNDCF1 (assembly GCF_021295335.1). Taxonomy (NCBI): domain Bacteria; kingdom Pseudomonadati; phylum Pseudomonadota; class Alphaproteobacteria; order Acetobacterales; family Acetobacteraceae; genus Komagataeibacter; species Komagataeibacter sp. FNDCF1. The sequence continues at coordinate 844,893 of NZ_JAIWOT010000001.1, forward strand.
ATTTCGCCCACACCCGCGACACCAGCCCCGCACCCCGCCGAAAGCCTGCGCCGCAGGCGGCTTGAGCGACTGCTCCGGCGCCTGCCCACGCGCGGTGAACAGGCCATGCGCTGGCTGCTCCAGCCCGGCAGGGCAGCCCTGCGCTTTGTACTGGGCAGCCTGCTGATCATCGGCGGTGTGCTGAGCTTCCTGCCGGTACTGGGGCTGTGGATGCTGCCGCTGGGCGTCATCCTGCTATCGGAAGACGTGCCCCTTTTCCGCCGGGCCAGCGCACGCATGCTGGAATGGATCGAGCGCCGCCACCCGAACTGGCTGGCACCGGAAACCGGGCCGACATCATAGAGGCGCACCAGCCTTCAGCCGCGCGGCTTGGCCTTCCCCTTCGGGCGGCCCACGACGGACAGCCGGGTGGTCACCAGATCATAGCCCATCTGGTGCACGATTCCCTCCAGCAGGGAATCCAGTTCGGCGTTCTCAAACTCGATCACGTTGCCGCTATCGGCATCGATCAGATGATAGTGATCGCCATGATCGCCATCCGCCACTTCGTACCGTGCGCGTCCCCCGCCAAAATCACGGCGCTGGAGAATGCCGTTCTCCTCGAACAGGCGTACGGTGCGGTACACGGTGGCGATGGAAATGCGCGGGTCCACCTCCACCGCACGGCGATAGAGTTCCTCCACATCCGGGTGGTCATCACTGTCCGACAGGACAAAGGCAATCGTCCGGCGCTGGCCTGTCAGTTTCAGGCCGCGCTGGCGGCATAGCTCCGCCAGGGGAGAATCGGGTAAATTCGGCGCTTTCATCGTTACGTAACGTAATCCAGACGGACCGCTGCGGTCCAGTAGGCATGAGAGGGCATGCGTGTCGATTTTAATTGCAAATGATAATCTTTCTCATTATACCGACCCTACCGACATATCAGGGAGCGGGCGGATGATGATCAACACGACGGTTTCCATGAATGATCTTTCGTGCAGCGAACGGCTGCTCGTATGGTGCGTACGCCGCCTGAGCGGGGGGGGCGATACGGGGGCGTCCATGCCGGGACTGGCGCTGCCCTGCTTCCGGGCGGATTTCGCCGCCGTGGCCGATGCCTTCCATATGGCGCTGGGCCGCCTGCGTGCCTGCCAGCGCGAACCGATGGATGTGGCAATCTGCAGCGCAACCCGCCTGACCAGCACGGAAAGCCGCTTTCTCCTTGCCGCCGCGGCAGCGCAGGAAGGGCGTGAGGCGGAGGTGCGACGCACCCTGCGACCAGTTTTTGCCCATCATCACGTTCTCTCCCCCTTCGCCGCCGCCATTACCCAGCTTGGGGCCTGCATGGCAGGCGCGGGCTACTGGCTGCCACGCCGGGGCAATACGCCCGCCGCACCGAACCAGACGCCAGTCACACGCCTGCGCAGGCACACCACCACGCCGGTCGGAACACAGTCCCGGCCCGCGTCAGCCAGCGCCCACCAGCCCGTGGGCGCCGGCTGCCTGGCCACCATGCGCTGGCATAATGCAGATATGGGCACGGCCCACGTCATGTGGCCCGGCAATACCCTCCGGCAGGCAGGCGGCGTGTAGCCCGAACGGCAGGAGATCGGCCATGGCCATGCGCATCCCGTCACTACACCGTGCATGCCTGTTCATGGAAAGCGCATTCCTCGACCTGCTTGACATACTGGCCTGGCAGGAGGGGATCACACCCGTTCCAGCAGCCCCGCGCACCGCCCGGACCCGACGCATCACCCTGCATGGGCATGCCGCACCCGGCACGGAAGGGAGCGCGCGGCCGGTGGAATAAACCCGGCGCCGGGGTCGGGCCGGCACGTGGCCTGCCCACGCATCACGGAATATAGGAATGGCCCCGGCGTGTTGGGTCCCGTCCTGCGGGCGGGCCATCGGCACGGGCCGGCATATAAGGCGTTGCGCGCCGGCGCTTTGCGCGCGACCCTGCCAGGCCCGCCAGCCGTGGCGCATGAGCAGGAGGAAAGCCGCATGAACCCCACCGCCTATCGCACGCTGGATGCCGCGGCCATATGCGACCTGATGGCGGGGCTGCCCGCCATTGCCGCACGCCTGGGGGGCGCCCCCGCGCAGTGGCAGGTGCGTGAGGTCAGTGACGGCAATCTGAACAATGTCTTCCTGGTTGGCGGTACGGCAGGGGAAGTCTGCCTCAAGCAGGCCCTGCCGCATGTGCGCGTGGACCCGACATGGAAAATGCCGCTCGACCGCACGTTTTTCGAAGCCGAGTGGCTGCGTGCCATCCAGCCGCTGGCAGGCGGGCTGACCACCGAATTCCTGCATTACGATCCGGACCTGTATGTCCTGATCGTGGAAAGCCTGTCCGGCCATACCGTGCTGCGTACCGCCCTGATGCAGGGGGTACGGTGGCCGGGGGTTGCCCCACGTATCGGCACGTTCGTGGCCCATGCCACGTTCGGTACCTCCCTGCTGGGACGCCCGTTCGAGGACGTGTTCACCGCGCGCCGCCTCTTTGCCGCCAACCTTGCGCTGACGCGCATCACGCTCGACCTTGTGCTGGATGACCCTTACCGCGACCATCCGCGCAACCACTGGCATGACCCGGTCCTGACCCCCATCGTGCTGGACATACGCTCCAGCGCCGCAACGCTGCTGGCGGTGGAGAACCTGCGCCGTCGCTTCCTTTCACAGCCACAGGCGCTGCTGCATGGCGACCTGCATACCGGCTCGATCATGAGCACGGCGGACGATACGCGCGTGATTGATGGCGAATTCGCGGTTTACGGCCCCATCGGGTTCGATTGCGGCATGTTTGTCGGCAATCTCGTGCTGCATTACTTCGCGACACCGGACAGGCTTGCCCGCCAGGCCACGCTGCATGATATCGCGGCGTTCTGGCACAGCTTCCATGAAAGCTTCCTGGCGTTGTGGACCGCGCCCGAAACCCCGCCGCCGGGCACGCTGCGCCCGCTGGCCTATGGTCCTGCCGCCCGCGTCGCACGCCAGCGATTCATGGACGAGATCATGGCCGACACCATAGGCTTTGCGGCAGTGGAAATCATCCGCCGCATCATAGGCTACGCCCATACGGCGGATTTCGACATCATTGCCGATACCCGCCAGCGTGCTACCTGCCGCGCGGGCGCTCTGGGCTTTGCCTATTCCGTTCTCGACCATCTGGCAGACGTGCACACCATGGCCGATTTCCTCCGCCATCTGGCGGAACACGACAGGACCGGGCTGCCCGAAACCCGCTAGCCTCCGGCACCGGGCATGAGAGCTGCGAGTTGCGCCATGGACCGGCGCAGATCATCCTCGATCACGCGCAGCGGGCGTGGCGTGGGGGGCACGCTGAAATACCGGGCGAACGATATGGCGCAGCCCACGGTGCTCCGCGCCATGTCCAGCCGGGCCGTGGGGTCAAAGGGCTGGATCATGCGCGTGAACCATGCCTGCGGGTCCTGCGCCATGTCCACGGTGAAGGTGGTGCGGGATGCGGCACCTGCCTCCCGCGCCGTCCGTTCCACCGTCAGGCTACGATAGAGAAAATCCTGCCCCGGCACGGTACGGGACAGCGGTACACGGTCCCGGTCGCACCCGGTTGTGGCGGGTGCGTCCCACGCCACGGTCTGCCACGTGGCGGCTCCACCATCCGCTTCGGGCCGCATGATCAGGTCCATGTCGGTATCCGCCATGCTGGCATGCTTCACGGTCGCGATATGCGCCTGCGTCATCTCGCGCCGTTTCTCGCCACTGCTGCGCACACACCGGCGCCACAGCCCCGTGGCGTCCACCAGCCGCACCATGCCCCGCCTTCGCGCGGGCTTGCTGTTGTCGAATATCCACACATAGGTCGCAATGCCGGTATTGACGAACATGTCACCGGGCAGGGCGATGATGGTATCGATCAGGTCATGCGCCACCAGATGGCGGCGGATGGCGGATTCACCCGATTCCGCGCCCCCGCCGCCCAGTGCGGCGCCATGCGTGGCCATGCCCATGCGCGCACCACCCTGGGCAGGGCTTCGCATCTTGGCCAGCAGGTGCAGCATGAACAGCATCGACCCGTCCGCCACACGTGGCAGGCCGGGGGCAAAGCGCCCGGCGGGACCAGCCTCATGCTCGGCCTGGACCTGGGGGCGTATGGCGCGCCAGTCCACCCCGAAGGGCGGGTTGGACAGCATGCGGGCAAAATGACGGCCCGCATGGTGATCCACCGCCAGCGTGTTGCCGGAATGGATACGCGCGGGCTTCTGCCCACGCAACAGCATGTCCGCCTGGCATATGGCACTGGCGCGGGGACTGATTTCCTGCCCAAACAGGTCCACCGCCACATCGCGCGCGGCCAGCCGGTCGGCCGCGCGGCCCAGAAGCGCCCCCGTACCGGCAGCTGGATCATATAATGCATGCCGGGTACCCGCCGCATCGGGGGCAAAGACCAGATCGGTCATGAGATCGGTCACTTCCGGCGGCGTATAATGCGCGCCCGTGCTCCGATCATGATCGAAATGATGAACCAGTTCCTCGAACAGTCGTGCCATGGCCTGGGTGCCATACAATGCGGGAGAAAGATCAAGCGCCGCGAAATGCGCTGCCACAGCCCCCAGCACGCCGGCACGGGCCAGCCGGGTAGCAAGCAGCCCCATGTCCATCTGCGCCATCATGTCGCGCACCGGGGCGGGCAGGCGGGCCAGCAGCGTTTCCAGCCGGGCCTGCGGGTCCGCGGCACGCGCCACCGCGGCAAGGGCCGCCACCGGGCGGCCACGCGCAAGTTCAAGCCTGCGGAGTACGGTAAAGGCCAGTATGACCGGCCCGTAATCGCCCGGCGGCACCGCGCCGCGCAGCAGTTCGGCCACGCGCCAGATGGCGGGAGCGGACAGCAGGGGCCGTGACATGGACCGGCCTTAACGCGCCTGTTCTTCCGCCGCCGCCGTGCGCCACAGCGAAAGGGCGACCGCGATGACCGTGGGGCCGATGAACAGCCCCAGCAGGCCGAACATGTGCAGCCCGCCCAGGATGGCGGTCAGCACCGCGAGGAACGGGATGCTGGTGCTGCCGCTGATCAGCTTGGGACGGACAAAATGGTCCCCCGCGCCATAGGCGATACTGCCGATCACGCCGACGATCACCGCCTGCGTCACGCCATTGGCCGCAAATGTCATCAGCACGGTGGCGCAGAGCAGGATCGGCCCGCAGAACGGAATGATGCTGACCACCGCCGTCACCAGCGTAAGCAGCGCGGGGTGCGGCGTCCCCGCGATGAAGTAGCCGATACCCACCAGCACGCCCTGGCCCAGCCCTACCAGTACCAGCCCTGCTACCGTGCCACGCACGGCGCCCACGGTATTGCGGATCACGTCCCGCCCGCGCGCGCCCAGGAAGCGGCTACCCACAGCGCGGATATCCGCCTGCAGCGTACGTGACGCGACAAGATAGAAATAGACCGACAGCGTGGCGATGACGAATGTTTCCGTCATCTCCATAAGACGGTGCGGCAGTTCACGCCCATCCCCCGTGGCGAACATGCGTGACGCGACACCAGTCCAGTGCCGCAGTTCATCGGGGTCGGACAGGTAGTGCCGCCACAACCCGGCCAGACGTGGCCCGACACGGGGAATTTCCGCGACCTGCGGCGAAAGGGGAATGCCATCATGCAATGCCCCGCGCCCCCATGCCATGAGCGATGGCAGTTCCATCCCGGCCCGTACCGCCATGGCGATCATCGGCACGGCAAGCAGCGCGAAAATACCCGCGGCGATCAGTCCCGCCGCCAGTCCGTTTCCCATGCCGCGTTCCACCAGCCTGCGGTAGAGCGGGTAGGTGGTAATGCTCAGGATACCGCCCCATGCGAAGGCGAACAGGAAAGACTGCTCGATCCATGCCGAGAACAGCAGGACCGTGCAGGCAAATATAAAGGTGCCGATATACTGGGTCCGGCTTCGATTTTCATCCATATGGTGGGATCTGTCCTGTAATGTGATTGAGGGGCCACCGCAAACCCGCGTCATGCAATGTAACATAAACATGGCCCCCGCTAAGGATGATAATGGGGTCCTGACCCTGGTAGCCGACAGCCATTACGGGTTCTGGCATACCTGCCTTGACAACAGATGAAGGGCCGCACGCGAATACCGCCCCCGTGGGACGTATCCGGCTGGCGGACCCGGGCTATGGTGCCTGCCCGCGCACCAGCGCGTGGCGCAGGGCGAAGCGGTATTCGTGCAGCACGCTCACCATGTCCGTGCATGCCGTGGCCTGCCCCGCCAGACGGTCCAGCATGCCCCATGCCGAGCGGGCCGCCGCGCGCTGGGCGGGCAGGGAAGGCAGGGGCAGTTCAAGTGAGGCAAGGGCGGGCGTATCCACCTCGGCGAACACGCTGCCGCCCGCACGCTGGCGCAGTACGGGTGCGTATGCGCGCAGGAGCAGACCCGCATACGCCGGGTCCACATCCCCTTCACGCGGCTGCAGCGCCTTGCACCCCTGACTGACCGATACCGCCACCGCCGCCATGCCGACCCGCCCCACCGGCGCGCGGGTGGAGACAACCAGCGCACCGGGCGACGCAAGCGTGGCCCGGCAGGCGGCCAGTCCATCCATGGTTAGGCTGCGCGCGCCATGGCGCAGCCACGCGGGCGGTCCCGCCGGCAGGTCGGCGGGGGTGATCCATGGTACATCCCCGCCCCAGTACGCGGGCTGGGTCGTGGCGGGCGTGCCACCGCCCACGATATCGAACACGCTGCCCAGCAACCGGGTCGTACACTCGCCTTCCCCAAGGCGGACAGCATGCCACAGCGCGGCGTCAGCCTGCTCGCGTACCAGCGCTTCATGCATGGCCAGCGTGCGCAGCTGGCGCGCCACGCGCTCCAGCGCCACATCCAGTTCATCCGCGACCCGGCGCTGACAGTGCAGTGGCGGGCACGGCACGGGCAGGCCGTTCATGCGCGCACGCGTCAGCTTGGGGCGTATCGCCCCCTCCACATACGCGCCATAGGCCACGGTATTGAGCGCATGGGCCACGAATCGCCCGTCAACGCCTGCGCGCGGGCGCAGTACATGCACATGGTTGCCCGCCCACAGGGGACCATCATGAAAAAACGCGACATCCCTTGCCGGGTCGAAGAAGGGAGCGCCATCCTCACCCAGCAGGATGAGCGGACCGTCAAACAGCGCGCGGTCCACGTACCCGGTCACGCCACTGGCACCATGATAGGGCACGCTGCCCGGGCGGCACGCGCGCTGGGCGCGGTTGAGCGGCACACGCCGTGCGTCCAGACAGTCCACCAGCGCGCCCAGCGGCACGCATGGCCACCGGTTCCCTGCCGTCCGCCTGCCGTCGTGATCATGCATGCAGCCGTGGTGGCGGCAAAAAGGGGAATCTGTCAACCGGTCCGGGCGCATGCTGGCAGCCAGCCGGCAAGTCGTATACACCCCGGCAGGCCCGTCCCCGGCGGGTGCGGGACAAGATCCTGCGGGCCACGGAAGATGACAGGATGACATGACCCGTCCAGCCAGACCATACAGGCCGGAATTCAGCGCCATTCTCGGCATTGCCGTGCCCATGGGCCTGTCGCAGTTCGCCCAGATGCTGATGGGGCTGACCGACAGCATGCTGCTGGGCGGTATCGGGGCGCAGGCGCTGGCGGTGGGTGGTCTTGCCACGGGTACGTTCTTCACGCTCAACGCCATCCTTGCCGCCATGGTCGAAGCCGGGGGCATCATGCTGGCGCAGGCGCGCGGACGCCATGACCATGACAGCCCGGGCACCACCATCACATCCATGCTGGTTGTGGCGGGGGCGCTGTGCGTGCCGGAACTGTACTGCCTGCACCATATTGACCACCTGCTGGCGTGGCTGGATGAACCAGAGGCCATACGTGGCCCGGTGGTGACGTTCGTTCATATCCTGATGTGGGCCGTACCACCCGCGCTGCTGGGGCAGGGCATCCTGACCACGGCGCTGCCGGTCATGGGGGCGCAGGGCATACCCATGCGCGTCATGCCATTCGTCACGGTGGTCAATGGCGTGCTCAACGCGGCCCTCATCCACGGGTGGTGCGGACTGCCGGCGCTGGGGCTGCATGGCTCGGCCGTCGCTACCGTGATCACCCTGTGGTGCATGCCACTCATCATGCTGTGCTTCGTGGTGCGCAGGCCCGATCTACGCCGGAGCCTGCGCCCGCGCGGGCATGACTGGCGGCATACGCTGGTCCTGCTGCGCACGGGGCTGCCCATGCTGGCAAGCGCGATGGCGGAGGTCACGCTTTTCCAGGTCAACAGTCTGGAGGCCGCGACCTTGGGCAGCAATGCGCTGGCCGCGTTCCAGATCATGCTGGGCATCGGCCTGCAGTCCTTCACGCTGTACCTGGCACTGGGACAGGCATGCAACATACGTGTAGGATACTGGACCGGGCGGGGCGATCCCGCCATGATGCGCCGCGCCGCGCTGGCGGGCATGGTACTGGGCGTGGGGCTGGCCGGTACGGCAACACTGCTGCTCGCTCTGGGGCGGCATGCCATTATCGGCTTCTATCTTGATACCGCGCTGCCCGACAATGCGCAGGCTGTCCAGATCGCGCTGGACGTGCTGCTGATCGGTGCCGCCTTCCAGCTTCCCGATGCCCTGCAGGCCATTGCCACCGGCGTGCTGCGCGGCCAGGGGGACACGACCGTGCCCATGCTGGTGGCCGTGACCGGCTACTGGGGCATCGGCTTTCCCGGCGGGCTGTACCTCGCCTTTCATCAGGGGCTGGGAGCGTGGGGACTGTGGTGCGGCAACGGGATCGGACTTGTCTGCGTTTCCGTTCTGCTGGGCGCACGGATCATATGGCGCATGCGCCCGCGGGTAGCAGCGAAACAGGCCGCGCCGCCTGCCGGATGAGGGAAGGGGCGCACCATTTCGGCCCGCCCGCCATGAGGCCCGCCATGCCTCCGGCCTACAGGCGCTTGTGCATTTCCTCACGGATGCTGTTGCATTTTCTGGTAAACACGGCCGCCTGGGACGCCGTCATGAAATTGATCAGGAACGCCCCCAGCAAAGAACAGAAGGACAGGATGATCAGCACACGGCCCATAAGCGATATGGCCCCCCCGTAATGCTCGGCCGAATACCATAGCAGCCCCAGGCTGAGTACCGCACCAAACACACCCAGCACCCCGGTGGAGCGGATGAGGGATTCCTCCTCGCGGATGAAGGTGGAGGATTCCTGCCACAGCATGAACAGCTTGCGGTCCATTTCCTGCACGGAGGCCGCGTAATCCGCCGCATCATCAGGGTACTGGTGGTCCGTGCCGCTGCGGTGCAGTTCAAGCTCCTGCCGGGCCTTGGCAAAGACGCGCCTGCGTTCCTTGATGGCAGGCAGGCTGATATCGACAAAGCTGAGAATGGCAACATTCAGTCCCGCCGAAAGCTGGATCACCGCCTGGAAATCACCCCAGATCACAGGTTGCCCCCCGATAAGGGCCGATAGGACTGCACACAGTAGAAAATCCTGATAGATTGGCTGCTTCCAGCATACGCAGGCCGCACGCCGGACCCCAGCGCGCCATGCATCATGGCGGTACGCCTGCATTCAGGAATAGCATGAACCGCCATGAATATCCATGTTCCCACCACGTACGAGGTCTACCACGCATGGCAGTCCGTGCAGGGTACCGGGCTTCAGATCGGCACGGCACTTCTGCTGGGGCTGGGCATGGCATGCGGGCTTGGCATGGTCGTATTCCTGGTGCCCACCTTCATTGCCTGCCAGCGCCGGGTGCATAACACGGCAGTCGTGGCGGTCGTGAACTGCACGCTGGGCATGACCGGGATTGGCTGGGTCATCGCCCTGATCATGGCATGCGTAATGGAAACCGACACACACCGCCACATCCGCCTGCGGCAGGCGGAACAGACGACTTTCCTGACCGTGCCATAGGGAAAGGACAGTTGACAGGAAGGCAGGGGCACGACGGCACCCACCGGAAGACAGGACGGCATACCCGGCAGGCATATGAAACCGGCGCATGAAAAAAAGGACATGCCCACAGGACATGTCCTTTTTTTCATGAATGACTGGAGCGCAATTCCTACTGCTGCTTGTACAGCAGGCGGGCGCGCAACGTTCCCTTGAGTGCGCGAAGACGCTCGAGGATGCGATTGTCCTTTTCCACGTCACGGCCGGTATCTGCCTCGACAACCACATAGCCCAGTTCACCTGCCGTCTGGAGGTACTGCGCGGTCACGTTGCTGGCTTCGGAGGAAAATATCTCGTTGATCTGCAGCATGATGCCCGGCACGTTGCGGTGCACGTGCATGAAACGCGTTCCATGCGGGTTTTCGGGCAGCTGCACCGTAGGAAAATTGACGGCACCCAACGTGCAGCCGATATCGGAATATTCCACCAGCTTGCGTGCCACTTCCACGCCAATGCGTTCCTGCGCCTCTGCCGTGGAGCCGCCGATATGCGGGGTCAGGATCACGTTATCCAGGCCACGCAGCGGGGTTTCCAGTGCTTCGTCCGCCTGCCTGGGCTCCTTGGGGAACACGTCGATCGCGGCACCAAGCAGATGCCCGTCCTTGAGCGCCACGGCCAGCGCATCAAGGTCCACCACATTGCCGCGTGCGTTGTTGATGAGGAAGGAGCCCTTCTTCATCGCGCGGATCTGGGCTTCACCGATCATGCCCGCGGTCTCGGGTGTCTGCGGCACATGCAGGCTCACCACGTCGCTCTGGGCAAGCAGGTGCTCCAGTGTATCGACCGGGGTGGCGTTGCCATGCACCAGCTTGTCGATCACGTCATAGTAGAACACGCGCATGCCAAAGGCTTCGGCCAGCACCGAAAGCTGCGAGCCGATGGAGCCATACCCCACGATGCCCAGCGTCTTGCCACGCACTTCCCAGCTGTTGGTGGCGGATTTCTTCCAGACACCGGCATTGCATTCTTTTGACTTGGGAAAAATGCGCCGCATCAGCATCACGATCTCGCCCATCACCAGTTCGGCCACGGAGCGGGTGTTGCTGTACGGCGCGTTGAAGACCGGAATTCCCACTTCGCGCGCCGCATCCAGGTCAACCTGGTTGGTACCGATGCAGAAGCAGCCGATGGCGATCAGGCGGTCAGCCTTCCCGATCACTTCGCGCGTAAGTTGCGTGCGCGAGCGGATGCCCACAATATGCACACCTTCCAGCGCCTTCTCCAGCGCTTCGCCCTCCAGCGCAGTCTTGAGACGGGTTACGTTTTCGTACCCGTTATCCCTGAGCAGGCTGATGGCACTGTCATGTATGCCCTCAAGCAGCAGGATGCGGATCTTGTCCTTGGGAAGGGAAAGGTGGCCGTTTGGCTGGCTGGTCATGTCACGTGCTCCCGCTTCTGATAAACTCGTCAGGTGCGTCGTCCCTATCCGATTGCCTGATCGCCCGCTAGGGGGAAGATGGAACGTTCCGCACCCCCATCGTGCCGGTTACGTCACGATCGTGGACAGCAGTCCCGTCACGCAGGGCATCAGGCGGGCGTCGCCTACCGCCAGCACCGTACCGTCGCCATCCGCGCGCAGGGGCTGACCGGACCAGTCGGTCATGCGTCCGCCAGCCCCTTCGACTATCGGCACGAGGGCCGCCCAGTCCCATATCTTCATGGTGCATTCGGCAATGATGTCGATCTGCCCCAGCGCCAGCAGGCCATAGGCGTAACAGTCGCCCCCCCAGCTCGTGCGCCTGGCGGCAGCGGCCAGCGCATCGAATCCCGGGCGGTGGGGGGCGTCGAGTATTTCCGGCGCCGTGCACGACAGTTCGGCAGCCGCCACATCGGCGCAGGCGCGCGTGGCGGGTATCCCGGGCAGGCCGGACAGGTAGCGTGTGGGTGCGCCGCGCAGGCCGATCCACCGCTCCCCCGTGACCGGCTGGTCAATCACGCCCAGCAGCGGCACATTATTGTGCAGCAGGGCAATCAGCGTGCCGAAGGTGGGTCTGCCGGTAATGAAGGCGCGCGTGCCGTCAATCGGGTCGATCACCCAGCGATAGGGACTGTCGGCCCCTTCCAGCCCGAATTCTTCGCCCATCAGGCCAAAACCGGGCAGGCGTTCGGACAGGACAGCCCGAATCGCGCGTTCCGCCGTGCGGTCGGCCACGGTAACGGGACTGGCGTCACTTTTGTCATCCGCCCGCACGCCACGGCGGAAGAAGGGCATGATCACGCTGCGCGCCACATCGGCCGCAGCGATGGCGGCCTCCAGCACCGCGTCATGCGGAAAGTCGTGGGGGAGGGTGGTCATTCCGGCTTCTCCGGGTGCAGGCTGCGCAGGTAGGCGATCACGTCCGCCCGGTCGGTCTCGGACGCGATGCCGGGAAACGACATCTTGGTGCCGGGCGCGTAATCCGCCGGTCCCCCCAGCCATCTGGAAAGGGTGGCATTCGTCCATGTCTCGTCCTTGTGCGCTTTCAGCGCGTCCGAAAACTCATAGCCCGGTATGTCGCCCACATGCGTGCCCACCACGCCATACAGGTTCGGCCCGATTATGGCCGGGCCACCGGGGCCCATGCTGTGACACATCGCGCATTGCCGGTCGGCGATGGCGCGGCCTTTCTCCACGCTGGCACCGGCCACCAGTTCATCAATGGAGCCACCAGCCGGGACTTCCGGGCGGGGAATGGCCACACCGGACCTGGCGGGCAGGGGCTCGGGCACTGCCGTATGGGCAATACCCCAGCTTGCGCCTACCGCCAGCACCGCGAGGAGGCATGCCGCCCCAAGCCGGTTAAGCCTTGCGCTATCCATGGAATGCGGCACCTTTCCCGTGTGGTTGCATGAAAACCGCTCCTTACCTAGACTGCCGCGCGCCCTGTGTGAAGCATGCGGGGCGCGCGGCGGCCGGCCCCTGCCACCGCTACAGATTACGGATGGCCCAGACCCAGATCCCATGAACCCCATTGTCCTGATTCCCGCCCGCATGGCCTCGACCCGGCTGCCGGGCAAGCCGCTTGCCGACATTGCCGGCCGTCCCATGATCCTCCATGTGCTCGAGCGCGCGCAGGCCGCAGGCGTAGGACCTGTGGCCGTCGCCACGGCGGAACATGAAATTGCCGAGGTGGTGACGTGCGCGGGCGCCACGGCCATCCTGACCGATCCCGCCCTGCCATCGGGTTCCGACCGGATATGGCAGGCTCTGCGCGGGCTGGACCCGGCGGGCGTGCACGACACCATCATCAACCTGCAGGGCGACCTGCCGGGGGTAGACCCGGAATGCCTGCGCGTGGTGCTGCGCCCGCTGGCCGATGAGGCGACCGATATCGCGACCCTTGTCGCCCCGGTGCGCGACACGGCGGAGGCGGAAGCGACATCGGTCGTCAAGGTCGCATGCAGCTTTGCCCCGGACAGGGAAGATGACGTGGCGCGCGCGCTGTATTTCTCCCGCCTGCCCATACCGTGGGGGGCAGGGCCGCTGTGGCACCATGTCGGGATCTATGCCTATCGCCGCGCCGCACTGGCCCGCTTTGTCAGCCTGCCCGAAAGCGGACTGGAAAAGCGCGAGAAACTGGAACAGCTACGCGCGCTGGAAGCGGGCATGACCATAGGCTGCGCCCGCATCGCCACCGCCCCCTTTGGCGTGGACACTCCGGCCGACCTGGCGCGCGCGCGCATGGCAATGGGTACGGCGGCGTGAGTAGGGCGGGCATCATTGCCTTCCAGGGCCGTCCCGGCGCGTATTCGGACCTGGCATGCCGCACCGCGCGGCCTGGCTGGACCACGCTGCCATGCCAGACCTTTGCGCAGGCCATAGCCGCCGTGCATGATGGACTGGCGGAAGAAGCCATGCTGGCCTGCGAGAACAGCCTGGCCGGCCGGGTACCCGATATCCATGCCCTGCTGCCACAGGCGGGACTGTTCATCGTGGGTGAGCATTTCCAGCGCGTGGAACACTGCCTGATGGGCATACCGGGCAGCACGCTGGATGATGCAAGGCGGGTGCATACCCATCCGGTGGCCATGGCACAGATACGCGGTGTGATCCGCGAACTGGGGCTGGAACCGGTGGTGGAATTCGACACCGCAGGCGCGGCCGAAATGGTGCGTGACTGGGGCCGCAGGGAAGACGTGGCCGTGGCATCGGCACTGGCGGCGGAACTGAACGGGCTGGAAATCCTGCGCCGCAACGTGGAAGACGCATCCCACAACACCACGCGTTTCTACATCGCATCGCGCAGGCCCGCGTCACTACCCGCCGCGGGGCCGGACCACATGACCACGCTGCTCTTTCGCGTCAGCAACCATCCGGGCGCGCTGTACAAGGCACTGGGCGGTTTCGCCACCGCGGGGGTAAACATGACCCGGCTGGAGAGCTACATGCTGGAAGGGTCATTTTCCGCCACCCAGTTCCTGCTGGACGTGGAAGGTCACCCCGAAGCCCCACCACTGGCGGAAGCATTGCGGGAACTGTCCTTTTTTTCGGAACAGCAGGAAATCCTGGGCGTCTATCGCGCATCTCCTTTCCGCCAGCATGCATGAACGGGCGGCAACGGACAGGCATGGCATGTTTTGCCCCATGGGGCATATTGCCTGTATAGTAGCATGCAACCCATGCCCGGGGCAGCAGGGCAGGGCCATGATAATAGCGCGGGATGCCACTGGCCTGCCGGCTCCCGCATAGCCAAGACACAGGATCCAGGTGGAAACAACCATGTTCAAGGGTTCCATTACCGCCCTTCTTACCCCCATGAATAAGGATGGATCGCTGGATCTGCCCTCCATGGGCCGCTTCATCGACTGGCAGATCCAGCAGGGCACCGCCGCCGTGGTTCCGGTCGGCACCACGGGTGAAAGCCCGACCCTGACACATGAGGAACATGCGAAGGTGGTGGAATTCGCCATCAAGTCCGTAGCGGGCCGGGTACCGGTCATCGCGGGTGCGGGTTCCAACAGCACGGCAGAGGCCGTGGCCATGGCCCGGCAGGCCGAGCAGGCCGGCGCATCGGGCGTGCTGGTGGTGACACCGTATTACAACAAGCCGACACAGGAAGGGGTGTACCGCCACTTCATGGCGGTAGCGGATGCCATCGGCATTCCCATCATCCTGTATAATATTCCAGGCCGCTCGGTCATCGACATATCGGTCGGGACCATGGCCCGCCTGGCCCTGCATCCCAACATCATCGGGGTAAAGGATTCCACCGCCAACCTCATGCGTCCGCTACAGGTGCGCCGCGCGGTCAAAAAGCCGTTCAACCAGATTTCGGGTGAGGACGGAACGGCTGTCTCCTTCCTGGCCGCCGGTGGCGATGGCTGCATCAGTGTGACCGCCAACATCGCTCCCGCCCTGTGCGCGCAGGTGCAGCAGAGCTGGACGGACGGCAACGTGATGGACGCCATGGAACTGCAGGACCGCCTGCTGCCGCTGCATGATGCCCTGTTCTGTGAAAGCAACCCCGTGCCCGCCAAATTCGCGGCCAGCGTTCTGGGTCTGATGGATGAAACCTGTCGCCTGCCGCTCGCCCCGCTGAGTGATGCGGGCCGCACGCAGGTCAAGGCCGCACTCGACGCGGTCGGGCTGCTGGATTAGGCACATGGCTGCGAAAAACAAGGGCAGCGGCATGATCTCCACCGGGATTGCCGCACAGAACCGCAAGGGCCGCTTCAACTACACCATTGTCGAGACGGTGGAAGCGGGGCTGGTGCTGAAAGGGCCGGAAGTCAAGAGCCTGCGCATGGGCCGCGCCACCATTAACGAGGCCTATGCCGGGGAGCGCAATGGCGAACTGTGGCTGATCAACAGCTATATCCCCGAATATCAGGGTGGCGTGCTGTCCCGCTTTGAACCCCGTGCCCCGCGCAAACTGCTTTTGCACAAGAAGCAGGTGGACAAGCTGCTGGGGGAGACCGCGCGTAACGGCGTGACCCTTGTCCCACTTGACATCCACTTCAACAGTCGTGGTCTGGCCAAGCTGACGCTGGGCGTGGGTGAGGGGCGCAAGAAGGCCGACAAACGCCAGGCCATAGCCGACCGTGACTGGGCACGCGACAAGGCCCGCCTGATCCGCAACAAGGGACGGGACGACTAAACTCCACCCGCCCGAACTGGCAGGGCTGGCTAGGTCCGTCTGTTCCGCATTATCCCTGTTGGTGACTTCACACGCCGCACAGGACAACAAAAAACAGGGCTATCCCGATCGGGACAGCCCTGTTTTTTATATCCATTGACCATTCCTGCCCCGACATGGCCGGGGCAGGGCAGGTAAAGGTCAGTCTACCGACAGTGCTGCCGCTTCCGGGCCTTTCTGGCCTTCGACAACCTGCACGTTTGCCGTCTGGCCTTCCGTCAGGCCGGACAGGCCCGAACGTTCCAGAGCTGATGCATGGACAAAGATGTCCTTGCCACCATTTTCCGGCGTGATGAAACCAAAGCCCTTGGTGGCATTGTACCACTTCACCGTGCCGCGCATGTCCTGTGCGTGGGACAGGTCGGGGGCAGGACGACCGGAACGGGAGAAGCCACCACGGGCACCACCAGCCGGGCCACCAAAGCCTGCAGGCGCGCGCGGGCGCTCGGGCTGTGCCGTGCTTTCATCGACTGAAAGGACGGCTGCGACCTGGCGACCCTTGGGGCCCTGGCCAATCTGCACAACCAGCGTGGTTCCCGGCGCGACCGTGGCGTGACCCGTGGGATTCAGGGCATTGGCGTGCAGGAACACGTCACCCGATCCATCGGACAGCTCGACGAAGCCGAAACCCTTTTCGCTGTTGAACCACTTTACAGTGGCGCTGATTTCCGGGCCGGATGCGACGATCTGCGGACCACCACCTCCACCACCAAAGGAGCGGCGCGGCGGCGGGGCACCGCCGCGATCACCAAATGAAGGCGACGACATGAAATCATCGTCAAACCCGCCGCGGCGCGGGGAGCGGGAGCTGCGGTCGGTCCTGTTACTTCTCAACGGTCGTAATCCCGAGGTCTAGGTGGTGGATATCCCCTGTGGGAACACCACCGAATGAAAGCACGTTTGCAGGATGGAAGCTGGCCTGTCTGGTGTTCACCGCGGGTGCGGCTGGCCCGGCACAGGAAACATCCTCCACTCCTACGGTGACCCTAGCATAAATCGCATCGGCATCAACAACACCAAAGCATATTCCCCGCTTTGGTTGCCACACGAATTTTCATTCTGAACAGTTTGTGAGGGGCAGGGATGCAAAAAGATGGAATCAAAAGGATAAAGATGCAGATAAAATTCATCTATTGTCTTGCATTCCATTCTCACTCGCACATTATCATGGCCAGGCTTTGTAGCCTTGTGTAACCCCCATGCTGGTGGAAAGCCATTCATGTCCGATATGCCCCTTCCCCGGCGCGGCCGGGGCCGACCGCCAAAAACCGCCCGCGCACCCGAGGGCACGCGCGCCATGCTGGTGCGCGCGGGCGTCGGGCTGCTGACGGAAAAAGGATTCTCATCAACCTGCGTGGATGACGTGCTCAATGCGACCGGTATTTCCAAGGGGTCGTTCTATTACTGCTTCAGCAGCAAGGAAGAATTCGGCCAGGCGCTGATCGAGAATTATGCCAGCTACTTCAATGCCAAGCTGGACATGTGGCTAACGGACCAGCAGGCACTCCCGCTGCAACGCCTGCTCAACTTCATGCATGACGCGAAAGGCGGGATGCAGCGCCATGATTTCCGCCGTGGCTGCCTGATCGGCAACCTGGGGCAGGAAATCGATATGCTCCCCGATTCGTTCAATAGCCTGCTGCTTACCATCATGCACGGCTGGGAACAGCGCGTGGCGACATGCCTGCTTGATGTCTTTGCCCCCCATCCCACCGCGGCGCACAGGCGCCTGTGCATGGATCTTGCGCGTTATTTCTGGATCGGATGGGAAGGGGCGGTCATGCACGCCCGTATCGAACACGAGGCCGGGCCGCTCGACCTGTTCGCGATGTTCTATCTTGCCCAGGCGGCGCAGGCGCTGGGTGTCAGCGCCCCCACGATGGCGCAGCCTAGCCCGCGCGTATCGCCCGGACAGCCCGCGCACGTGAAAACAGTTCAAGCAGCAAACTGATCGCGGGCATCCGCGCCCGCTGGGCGGGGGAGTGCCGAGCAGCGGGCGTATCGACCAGACGCCGCGCATCCTGGGCAGCCAGGGGCAGCAGCATGTCCACATGCAGGGGGCTGGCCAGCCGCAGGTCCGGCATGCCCGACTGCCGTCGCCCCGCCACATCGCCACCGCCGCGCAGGCGGAAGTCCTCATCGGCGATCAGGAAGCCATCCTCCGTCTCCCGCAGGAGCGCCAGCCTGCGCCGCGCGGTCTGGCCCAGCGCGCTGTCATGCAGCAGCAGGCAGTAGGATTCAGCCTGCCCACGCCCCACGCGCCCACGTAGCTGGTGTAACTGCGCAAGGCCGAAACGCTCGGCATGTTCGATGATCATGACCGTGGCGTCGGGTATGTCCACCCCGACCTCGATCACGGTAGTGGCCACAAGGATACGGGTCTTTCCCGCCGCGAAGTCGGCAATGGCCTGCTCACGCAATGCGATGTCCTGCTGACCGTGGGCAAGGCCAACCACCCCGGCACCAAAATGCGCGCCCAGCGCCTCATGCCGGGCCTCGGCGGCGGCAATGTCGCTGGTCTCGCTCTCGCTCACCAGCGGGCAGACCCAGAATATGCGCGCGCCACGGGCCATCGCGCGTTCCATGCCCGCCAGCAGTTCCCCCATGGCCGACAGGCTATGCAGGGATGTGCGGATCGGTTTGCGGCCCGCCGGTTTCACGTCCAGCCGGCTGACCAGCATGTCCCCCCACTGTGTCAGCAGCAGGCTGCGGGGGATGGGGGTGGCCGTCATGACCAGCACATCGGTCTGCGGGCCTTTTTCACCCAGCATCGCACGCTGTTCCACGCCAAAGCGATGCTGCTCGTCAATCACGGCCAGAGCAAGGTCCTGGAATACCACGCCTTTCTGGAACAGCGCATGCGTGCCAATGACCAGTCGCGCCGTGCCATCGGCAATGCGGGCCAGTGACTCACGCCGGGCCTTGCCCTTCACGCTGCCGCTCAGGAACGCCACGGGCACGGGGGAAAGTTTTGTAAACGTGGCCAGATGCTGCCGGGCCAGAATTTCGGTTGGCGCCATAAGGGCGGCCTGATGGCCGGCTTCCACCGCGCCCAGCATGGCCTGCAGGGCGACCAGCGTCTTGCCCGCACCCACGTCCCCCTGCAGGAGGCGGGTCATCTGGCGTGGTGCGGCAAGATCCGCATCGATTTCCGCAAGGGCGCGTATCTGTGCGGTCGTCGGTTCATGGCCAAAGCGCGACAGGGCCACCCGGCGCAGGCTGCCATCGCCCACCACCGCGCGCCCCGGCCGGTTGAGCCTGCGCGCCTGCGCCATGGCCACCTGCTGGGCCAGCAGGTCATCACAGGCCAGGCGCGCGCGCGCACGCTCGGACGCGCCCGCCAGCGCATCGCCTTCCAGCAGGGCGGGGAAATCACAGGGGCGGTGAAGCGTGCGCAGCGCATCCTCGAACCCCGGCCAGCCGCGCTGCCTGATTACAGTGACGTCCTGCCATTCAGGCAGGGAAGGGAATACGGCAAACGCAGCCTTGATCGCGGCGCGTACCTGGCCTGGAAACAGCCCCGCCACAAGCGGCCATACCGGGTCGAACAGCGGAATTTCATTCATGCGCGCGATGGGCACGAGATAATCCGGATGCGCCATGTTCAGCCGTTCGCCAAACCGCTCCAGCGTGCCCGATACGCATATGTCCTGACCCGCCTCCAGCCTGCGTACCTGATGGGGGGAGAAGAAGACCAGTTCCGCATCCGCCGTGCCGTCACTGACCACCACGCGCCACGGCCGCTTGCCCCGACCGCCACCGGGCGCGGGGGGAACCACGCGCGTGACCGTTACGTGCAGCGTGCAGACCCGGCCCGTCCCGGCCGCGTGCAGGGTCGGGCGGTAGCGCCGGTCCACCACCGATTCCGGCAGATGGAACAGAAGATCGATCACCCGGCTGCCACCCGCCGCCCGTGCCAGCAGCCTGGCGGTTGCGGGCCGCACGCCCTGCAGGCTGTCCACGCCCGCAAGTAACGGGGCAAGAAGGGAATTGGCGGGCGGGGCAGTGGGATCGGACACGCGGTGGTTCATCCTGCGGGGTGGCATGCTGGTCTTGCGGGCTGACAGATGCCCGTATGAGGGCTATAGGACACCTGCGTTACGGAACAAAACACAACCATACAGGGGTGGAACGCAATGGAAGCCAGAACGCCAGACCTCTCCCGTCTCGATACACGACGCCGGAAGATATATTACCGCGCCACGCACCGTGGCACGCATGAGACCGATGTGCTGATCGGCGGGTTCGTCGCCCCCCGGCTGGAGGGCATGACCGAAGCCCAGCTTGATGCGCTGGAAGCGGTGATGGACCTGCCGGATGCCGACCTGGCGGACTGGTTGAGCGGCCGCCGCCCCGTGCCGGAAGACGTGAATACCCCCATGATGCAGGAAATCATGGCCGACGCCACCGATCCCGCCCGTCTTGCCGCGATCCGGGGCGGCAGATGAACAGTACGGCAGGCTTTTCGCTGGCACCCGACGCGCCCCTGCCCGTATGGGGCGTGCCGGAGGGATATGATGCCTTCCTGATCGCACGCAGGCTGCGCGAGGGTCCGGGTCCCGTGCTGCATGTCTGCCGCGATGATGCGGGCCTTGCCCGTATTGCAGACCAGCTTGCCTTTGTGGCACCGGACGCGGAAATCCTGCGTTTTCCCGGCTGGGACTGCCTGCCGTATGACCGGGTTTCCCCCAATCCCGCCATCGTGGCGGAGCGGGTGGCGACCCTGACCCGCCTGCTGGAAAAAGCTGCTGCCCCGCGCATCGTGCTGACCACCGTGATGGGGCTGGTGCAGCGCGTGGCCCCGCGCGCGGCCTTTGCCGGGCAGTCGATCACGATTGCAACCGGCGAGAGCCTTGATGCCCCGTTCCTCATGGAACTGCTCATTGCACAGGGCTACAACCGAACCGATACGGTTATGGAACAGGGTGAGTTCGCGACCCGTGGCGGCATATTCGACATTTTTCCCGCAGGCGAAAGCGAGCCCGTACGCCTCGACCTGTTTGGGGACGAGGTCGAGAATATCCGCCGCTTCGACCCCGGCAGCCAGCGTTCGACCGCGAAGATCGACAGCCTGACCATGCGCCCGGTGGCCGATTTCAGCCTTGATCCCGCCGCCATATCGCGTTTCCGCACCAGCTGGCGTGACCTGTTTGGTCCGGCAGCCGCCAGTGACCCGCTCTACCAGCATATATCCGATGGCAGGCGCCACGCGGGCATGGAACACTGGCTGCCCCTGTTCCATGAACAGATGGAGACGCTGGTGGACTACATGCCCGGCGTCTCCATCTCGCTTGCCAACCAGGCGGAGGAAGTACTCGCCACCCGGCTGGAAATGATTGCCGACCATTATGATGCCCGCAGGCAGCCCACGCGCGAAGGGGAAGTGCCCTACCGCGCCCTGCCGCCACACCTGATGTATCTCGACCGCAAGGGGTGGGATGCCGTGGTGGCAGGCAGAAAGGCCGTGGTGTTCATGCCCTTCGCCCAGCCTGACGGCGCACCCGGCATGGATGCAGGCGGCAGGCCGGGGCAGATGTTTGCCAAAAGCGTTACCGACGGGCGTGAAAATGTCTTCCCCATGCTGCACGCAAAGGTGGAGGAATGGGCCCAGACGGGGCGGCGCGCCTACGTGACCGCCTGGAGCCGTGGCTCGTGCGAGCGTATTGGCGTGCTGCTGCGTGAATACCGCCTGCCGGTCCAGAGCTTTGCCACATGGAAAGAGGCGCAGACGCTCAGGCCCGGCACCGTGGGGCTGCTTACGCTGGGGCTTGAGCGCGGGTTCGTGGCCGATAACCTTGCCTTCGTGTCCGAACAGGACCTGCTGGGCGAACGGATCTCGCGCCCGCCGCGCCGGCGCAAGAAAGCCGACCAGTTCATAGCCGAGGCATCGGAAATTGCGGAAGGCGATCTGGTCGTCCACCAGGATTACGGCATCGGCCGCTATGACGGGCTGGAGACGATTGGCGTGGGCACTGCCCCGCATGACTGTCTGCGCCTGATCTATGACGGCAATGAAAAGCTGTTCCTGCCGGTCGAGAACATCGAACTGCTCAGCCGCTTCGGCTCGGACCAGGCGCATGTGGCGCTGGACAAGCTGGGCGGCGTGTCGTGGCAGTCGCGCAAGGCGAAGATGAAGCAGCGCATCCGCGACATGGCGGGGGAACTGATCCGCACCGCCGCCGCCCGCGCCCTGCGTGAAGCCCCGGCACTGACGCCGGAAGACGGGATGTGGGATGAATTCTGCGCCCGCTTCCCCTTTGTCGAGACCGAGGACCAGTCCCGCGCCATTGCCGACGTGCTGGATGACATGGCATCGGGCAAACCCATGGACCGGCTGGTCTGTGGCGATGTGGGCTTTGGCAAGACGGAGGTGGCGTTACGGGCCGCCTTTGTTGCCGCCATGTCCGGCGCGCAGGTGGCGGTTGTGGTGCCCACCACGCTGCTGGCACGCCAGCATTACCGCACATTCTCCGCCCGCTTTGCCGGGCTGCCGGTCAACGTGGCGCAGCTTTCGCGCATGGTGACAGGCAAGGAAGCCACCGCCGTACGCAAGGGGCTGACCGATGGCACGGTCAACATCGTGATCGGTACCCATGCACTGCTGGCCAAGACCGTGAAATTTGCTGACCTCGGCCTGCTGATCGTGGATGAAGAGCAGCATTTCGGCGTGGCCCACAAGGAAAAGCTCAAGGCATTGCGCGAGGACGTGCACGTGCTCACGCTTTCCGCCACACCGCTGCCACGCACGCTCCAGCTTGCCCTGACCGGCGTGCGCGAAATGAGCCTGATTGCAACGCCACCCACCGACCGGCTGGCCGTGCGTACCTTCATCATGCCGTTCGACAGTGTGGTGATCCGTGAGGCGATCCAGCGTGAGCGCTTCCGTGGCGGGCAGATATTCTGCGTGGTGCCCCGCATCGAGGATCTGGACCGCATGGCTGCCCGCCTGAGCGAGATCGTGCCCGATGCCAGGCTGGTACAGGCACATGGCCGCCTGACACCAACCGAGCTGGAACGGGTCATGACCGAGTTCAGCGATGGCAAATACGATATCCTGCTTTCCACCAACATCGTGGAAAGCGGTCTGGACATGCCGGCGGTCAACACGCTCATCATCCACCGCGCCGACATGTTCGGCCTGGGCCAGCTCTACCAGTTGCGCGGGCGTGTGGGACGCGGCAAGCAGCGCGGGTATGCCTACCTTACCTGGCCACAGACGCATGTGCTCTCGGCCGCCGCACAGAAGCGGCTGGAAGTCATGCAGACACTGGATACGCTGGGCGCGGGCTTCACGCTCGCCTCGCACGATCTTGACCTGCGCGGTGCGGGCAACCTGCTGGGGGATGAACAGTCAGGCCATATCCGTGAGGTTGGCATCGAACTGTACCAGCAGATGCTGGAAGACGCCGTGGCTGATCTGCGCACCGAAAAGGGGCGGCGCAAGCTTCAGGACCGGGACTGGACACCCAACATCATCCTTGGCCTGCCCGTACTCATACCTGACAGCTACGTGACCGACCTGCCGGTGCGCCTTGGACTGTACCGCCGCATTGCCGGTCTTGCCAATGATGCGGAAGTGGAGGCAATGGAGGCCGAACTGGTGGACCGCTTCGGCACGCTGCCCGATGAGGTACGCAACCTGCTGGATGTCGTAACCCTCAAGCGCATGTGCCGCGAGGCGGGCGTGGAACGGCTGGAAGCCGGGCCAAAGGGCATGGTCATCCAGTTCCGTGGCAATACCTTCGCCAACCCTGCAGGGCTGGTGACGTGGATTGCGAAGCAGAAGGAAGCCAATGTCCGCCTGCGCCCCGACCACAAGCTTGCAATCATACGCGAGATGACCAACGCCCAGCGGATCACGCAGGCACGCAAGGCCCTGGACGCGCTTGTCAGGCTTGCACGGGAGAATGCAGCCATCCCGGCCTGAGTATCCGGCAATGTCGGCACGACCGGCTGCGACAGGCCGAAAAGAGACAGTTGCAAAAGTCCGCCCGTCAACGACCGGTACAATCGTGCAGGATCTTCCGCTGAAGTTTTTCCAGAAAGCTTCAGCGGAATCCAGCCTTTCGGGAAAGGGCGGCCCCGGGGTCCCTGTCATTCCCGTCGGTACCCTGTCTTGAACAGATTTCGTTCGCGTTAATGAATGGGCAGGGGAATATGGTTGACGGTCATCACGCCGCCTTCCCAGCTTACATCCCATGACGTGCCGCCTGACGCGGCCTTATGCCCGAACAGCTTGGCCAGTACCAGCGCCGCGCTGGCGCGCGTCTGGCCTGCATTGCGCAGGGTGTCGATCACGGCGTCAAGGTTCTGCACCTGTATGTGACCCGTGGCGGAGGACGCATCGGTATTGCCGGTCAGGTTGGCATCCCCATTGCCGGTAATCTGCATGGCGCCACGTTGTGCGTTGAGTGATGCGACATGCAGCGGGACCATCACGCCCTGCGTGGGGTGGCCGGTAATGGCAATGGCCAGCGGCACCAGTGCCGAACCCGGCACCGAAGCATTGGCCGTTGCCTGCTGCGGCAGCGCACTGGCCAGCAGCGTATTATGGGTGCCGGTTATGCCGATGCCCTGCGTGTCCAGTGTCAGCGTAGCGGGCGTACTGTCGCCCTGTGCACCCGCCAGATGAAGATGCGCACGCCGGAAGGACAGTTTTGTCTCTCCGCTGGTCAGCACGCCACCCTGCCATGTCAGGTCATAGCTGTGCCCCGCACGCAGCCCCGCCATGATGGGCGTGGCGGCGGAGGTGAAGTAATCCCGCGCGCAGCCTTCCGAATGATGGCCGGTCAGGGTGGCGAGCAGGACAAGAGAGGCCACATCCTCCATATCGCGCAGGGCCTGCGGGTCGAGACCGGTACCCGTGGCCGCTATGTCGGCCGCGTGGAAGGTCCGGTCCGCATTCCCCGCAAGCGACAGGTCATACCCGTGCCCGGCAAGGGTGCCGGTTCCATGTGGCTGGCTGCTGGCCACTTCCACATGGGCGCAGGTCGCGGGCAGGGCGGTTGCCCGCGCCACCCCGATGCAGGACAGGGCGACGAGGGCGGTGGTAAGGAGCAATGTCTTCATTTGCCGCACAAGTTGGCGTGATTACGCGCCGGATGCAATGCGGTATGGTATGGCGCGGCATCACAGTTTCCTGCCATGGGCTTCTTCCATGTTCCGCAAGATCGATACCTTCCTTGCATGCCTGCTGGCCACCGTGGCGCTGGCCAGCATCCTGCCCTGCCACGGGGCAGGGACCAGCGTGTTCAACATGCTCGCCATTATCATGATCGCGAACATGTTCTTCCTGCAGGGCGCGCGCCTGTCACGCCGCGCAGTGGTGGACGGCATGACCAGCTGGCGTATCCATCTTGCCATCGGACTGTGCACCTTTGCCCTTTTCCCGCTGCTGGGGGTGGGGCTGCATGCGGTTGTGCCCGGCCTGCTTGACGGGCCTATGTGGACCGGGGTGCTGTTCCTGTGCTGCCTGCCTTCCACCGTACAGTCCTCCATCGCATTTACGTCCATTGCACGCGGCAATGTGGCGGCTGCCATCTGTTCGGCAACCCTGTCCAACATACTGGGTATTTTCCTGACCCCGATGCTGGCGGGCATGGTGCTGGCGCGGCATGCGGCAGGTGGGGGCGGGGGCATCATGCCCATCGTGCTCCAGCTGCTCGTACCTTTTGTCGTGGGGCAGGTGGCCCAGCCCTGGATCGGGGAATGGGCACATCGGCACAAAAAGCTGCTGTCCGTTTCCGACCGGGGTTCGATCCTGGTCGTGGTCTACACCGCCTTCAGCGAAGCGGTGGTACAGGGGCTGTGGCATCGCCTGCCGCCCATGCAACTGGGCCGCGTGGCATTTGTGGACGTGATCATCCTGGCCGTTGTGCTGGGACTGACGCGGCAGATCGGGCGGATGGGCGGATTCGGGCGCGCGGACCGGGTGGCGATCCTGTTCTGCGGATCAAAGAAATCACTGGCATCGGGTGTGCCGATTGCAAGCGTCCTGTTCCCGCATGCCGATGTCGGGCTGATCGTGCTGCCGGTCATGATCTATCACCAGATCCAGCTTTTTGCATGCGCGACCCTTGCCCGCCGCCTGGGCGCGCGGGCGGAAGGGGAGTGACCGGCCTGCATTGCGCGCGATACCCAATCCCCATTATGTAGGCACGCCATAAACAACCGCATGGATTGGGTGAGAAAAATGACAGGACTGGACCCGGATAACTGGGACGCACTGCGCGCACTGGGCCACCAGATGGTGGATGACATGTTCAACCGCCTGTCGACGCTGCGCACCCGTCCGGTCTGGCAGCCGATGCCCACCGCGCTGCGTGAACAGCTGCGTACCGGCCTGCCACATGATCCCACCCCGCCGGAAGAACTCTATGCCCGGTTCCGCGAACTGGTGGAACCGTATTCGACCGGCAACATCCATCCCGGCTTCATGGGCTGGGTGCATGGCGGGGGCACCGCCGTGGGCATGCTGTCCGAACTGCTGGTGGGCGGGCTGAACGCCAATTGCGGCGGCCGGGACCATGCACCGATCGAGGTCGAGCGCGAGGTCATCCGCTGGGCGGCCGAAATGTGCGGCTTCCCGCCAGAAACCACGGGGCTGCTGGTCACCGGGTCCTCCATGGCCAACATGATTGCCGTCATCACCGCCAGCCGTGCCGTGCCGGACGGTCTGGACATGCGGGCAAAGGGCGTGGGCACCCGCAGGCTGGTGGGATATGCCGCTGCCACCGCTCATGGCTGCATATCGCGTGCATTCGACCTGACCGGCCTGGGCACGGACAGCCTGCGCGTGATCCCGGTCGGTGCGGATAACCGCATGATCCTGCCCGAACTGGAACAGGCCATTGCTCGTGACCGGGCGGCAGGGCTGGAACCTTTCATCGTCATCGGCACGGCGGGCACGGTGGATACCGGTGCGATTGATGACCTGGATGCGCTGGCCGATATCGCGGCGCGGGAAAACATCTGGTTCCATGTCGATGGCGCATTTGGCGCGCTGGCCATGCTGTCCGACACGCTGCGACCTGGCCTGCGCGGGCTGGAACGGGCCGACAGCGTGGCCTTTGACTTTCATAAATGGGCGCAGGTACAATACGACGCGGGCTGCATACTGGTGCGCAGGCCCGGCGCGCAGGCGGCGGCCTTCGCCCAGTCGCGCGCCTATCTGGCGCGCGAAGACCGGGGGCTGGCCACCAATGCCCCTTGGTACTGCGACCTCGGCCCCGATCTGTCACGGGGGTTCCGTGCGCTCAAGGTATGGATGACGCTGGGTACCTATGGTGCGGATGGCATGGGCGAGATGATCGCCAACTGCTGCGCCATTGCCCGCCATCTTGCCCGCGCGGTGGAAGCCAGTCCCCGGCTGGAACTGCTGGCGCCTGTCACGTTGAACATCGTGTGCTTCCGCATCATGGCGCCCGTAGACGATCTGGACCATTTCAATGGCGAGGTGGTGAAGGACCTGCACGAAAGCGGGATTGCCGCACCGTCCACAACCATCATCAATGGCCACAAGGCCGTGCGTGCCGCCATTGTAAACCACCGCACCACCACAGCCGATGTGGACCGCATGCTCGATGCCCTGCTGGACCTGGCCGATCGCAGGCTTGCGGCTGGCTGAACATGAAAAACCCCGCTCCATGAACCGGAGCGGGGCAGGAAATACCAAGCAGTCCGGCCGGTCAGCCCCCGCGTCGGGGCTTGGTTGCCGCTTCCTCGGCAAACAGTTCGGACAGTTTCTTCATCATCGTGCCGCCCAGTTCTTCCGGGTCGGTAATGGTCACGGCGCGACGGTAGTAGCGTGTCACGTCATGGCCAATGCCAATGGCCAGCAGTTCGGTGCTGGTACGGGTCTCGATATGGGCGATGACCTCGCGCAGGTGGTTTTCCAGATAGGAACCGGGATTGGCCGACAGCGTGCTGTCATCTACCGGCGCGCCATCGGAAATGACCATCAGGATGCGCCGTACCTCTGCCCGCCCGGCCAGCCTGCGCTGGGCCCAGAGCAAGGCCTCGCCATCAATGTTTTCCTTGAGCAGCCCCTCACGCAGCATGAGACCAAGGTTACGCCGCGCGCGCCGCCACGGCATGTCGGCGGCCTTGTACACGATATGGCGCAGGTCATTCAGCCTGCCGGGATTTTCCGGCTTGCCCGCCTGGCTCCAGGCTTCCCGGCTGCGGCCACCCTTCCATGCGCGTGTGGTAAAGCCCAGAACCTCCACCTTGACCGCGCAGCGTTCCAGCGTACGGGCCAGGATATCGCCACACATGGCGGCAACCGAGATCGGGCGCCCGCGCATGGAACCGGAATTATCGATCAGCAATGTCACGACCGTATCACGGAAATCCGTGTCCCGTTCCCGCTTGTAGGACAGCGAGAGCATGGGATTGACCACGATGCGCGAAAGCCGCCCGGCGTCGAGCATGCCTTCCTCCAGGTCGAATTCCCACGCCCGGGTCTGCTGCGCCATGAGCTTGCGCTGCAGCCGGTTGGCCAGTTTGGACACAACGCCCTGCATGCTGACAAGCTGCTGGTCCAGCGTCTGGCGCAGGCGGAACAGTTCTTCCGCGTCGCACAGGTCCTCGGCTGCTATTTCCTCGTCATAAACAGTGGTGAAGGCACGGTAGGCGGGAAGCGTGCCTTCCTGTTCGGGGCTTTCCTCACCGGGGCCACCCGCTTCTTCCGACCCGCTGGCGGTGCCACCCTGTTCACCGTCCTCCGGCTCATCATCACCTGCGCCCGTGCCCTGCGACATCTGCATGGGCTGGGAGCTGTCCTCCTCCTCCGGGCCTTCATCCTGCGGTTCGGGAGTTGCGTCCTCGCCCTGCTCCTCGTCTTCGCTGCTGGCGCTCTCGGCCTCGGTCGTGCCATCGTCGGCAGCTTCGTCGGGCGTCGTTTCCTGTTCCAGCAGCGAACAGGCCATGAGCAGCCTGCGCGCGGCCTGCGCAAAATCGGCCTGGCTGTCCTGACGTGACGCCATCTCATCCAGCGCGCGGCGGGCGGCGGGCGGCAGGTCATCGTGCCAGCGCGTCATGAGGTCGCGCATGGATTCCACAACCGGCTGGCCGGACATGCGCGCACGCGCCAGCAGCCCGAGCGCCACGGGCGTGGGCAGCCGGGTATGGCTGGGCAGGCGGTCCAGCCCCAGATCCGCGCATTCCTGCGCCAGACGGGCATCGAGATTGGCGGCAACACCCGCCATGTGCCGCGCGCCAAGGCTTTCCACCCGTGCCTGCTCGAGCGTGTCATAGACTTCCCGTGCCTCACCCGCGGGCGGGCGGGCACGG
Source organism: Komagataeibacter sp. FNDCF1 (assembly GCF_021295335.1). NCBI lineage: Bacteria > Pseudomonadati > Pseudomonadota > Alphaproteobacteria > Acetobacterales > Acetobacteraceae > Komagataeibacter > Komagataeibacter sp. FNDCF1. The sequence continues at coordinate 874,231 of NZ_JAIWOT010000001.1, forward strand.
TCATGCAGGCCCGTATCATGATGGCGCAGGCGCAGGGCCGCGGCATCGGCAGCACCGCGCATACGGGTCATTTCCGCATCCGTCATGCGGCGTGAGGGATGGGGCAGGCGCACATGCGAACCGGTGACCGAGACACCGGACGGCACAGGACCGTTAAGGAACGAGACCTCCGTCTGGGCCTGGCCGCCCATGGCGCGCACGGCGCCTACGGTCGCGCGCTTGAAGCGCTCGGCCTGCCGTGCCTCGATCTCGGCCTGGGGAGTGGGGGATTTTTTCCCGTTTTCACGCATGGATCGCCTGTCCTGCCATCAGCCCCTGGGCGCCAGCGGACTGGCGTTGAAGCAGCGCTGGTAATATTCCGCCACCGTGGGGCGCTCCGCCTCGTCACACTTGTTGAGGAAGGTAACGCGGAAGGCAAAGGCAAGATCATTGAAAATGCGGAAGTTCTCCGCCCAGCTGATCACCGTGCGCGGTGACATGACGGTGGAGATGTCCCCCGCGATGAAGCCCGAGCGCGTCAGGTCCGCCAGCGCCACCATGCTCTCCACCCGCCTGCGCCCGGCTTCGTCCTTTTTCGGGTCGATACCCATCTTGGCCAGCACGATGGCGGTTTCCTGTGCATGGGGCAGGTAGTTGAGCGTGGTCACGATGTTCCAGCGGTCCATCTGGCCCTGGTTGATCTGCTGAGTGCCATGGTACAGCCCCGTCGTATCACCCAGACCCACGGTATTGGCGGTGGCGAACAGGCGGAAGAAAGGATGCGGGCGGATGACACGGTTCTGGTCGAGCAGCGTCAGGTGGCCTTCCACCTCCAGCACGCGCTGGATCACGAACATCACGTCCGGCCGGCCGGCATCATATTCATCAAATACCAGGGCACAGGGGTGCTGCAGGCCCCAGGGCAGCAGACCTTCGCGGAATTCGGTGATCTGCTGGCCATCCTTCAGCACGATCGCATCCTTGCCCACCAGGTCGATGCGCGAGATGTGACTGTCGAGATTGATGCGCACGCTGGGCCAGTTCAGGCGTGCCGCCACCTGCTCGATATGCGAGGACTTGCCCGTGCCGTGATAGCCCTGGACCATGACACGGCGGTTGAAGGCAAATCCGGCAAGAATGGCCAGCGTGGTGTCGTGGTCGAATTTATAGGACGGATCGATCTCGGGCACGTGTTCCGTGCGCACGGAAAAAGCCGGGACCTTCATGTCGCTGTCGATGCCGAACACATCGCGCGCCGTGACCTCCAGATCTGGGGCGGAGACAGCCGAAATGGCGGGAAGCGGGTTGCCATTGGCATCCACTGCGGCAGTTGTCAGGTCTGCGGGTTCGTTCATCTGCTTTTTCTCGTCCGTCACTTCGTCGGTTTTGGCCCGTCATGCCTGCGCGGGGCGTGCATACCGGGCCTTGACTATAGGCATATATGTAACAGCCTGCCAGTCCATGGCGGCGTTACGATGGGAACGCACCGGTATTGTGGTGGTGTGCATTCAGGCGCTGCGGGCCATGCCATCCTGCCCGCCTGCCGCCACAAGGTGGGCCCGCACGGCGGCATAGGCAATGTTTATGCCCTTGAAGCGTTCTTCCGCCCTGCGGTCGCCGCCATTGGCATCGGGGTGGTGGCGGCGGGCAAGGTCCTTGTAGCGGGCCTTGAGTTCCTCCATCGAGACGGGCCAGCCCAGATCGAGCACCCCCAGCGGATATCTGAGCGCCTGCGGCGCGTCCGCGCGACGGTCTTCCTCCTGCCTGCGGCGCGTGGCGCGTGCGCGTGCCCTTGCCGCCCCCCTGAGCAGGTCCAGGGGGTCGAGCACGTCTTCCTCGCTGAAGGCATGGGCGGCGCCTCCCTGTCCCAGTTTCCAGGACGGGCGGTTCCATGACGTATCGGCACGGATATGCGCCTCGATCTGGCCGGGGCTCATGCCACGGTAGTAGTCCCACCGCGAATTGTACTCGCGCACGTGTTCAAGGCAGAACCAGAAATACTTGTTCAGCGCATCACGTGATCGCGGCGCCCGGTAGCCTGCGGGCTTGTCGCAGTCATGCATGTCGCAGCAGCGGTCCGGAGCATCCGGATCGGGGTCAAAGGCGCGGTGCCGGGTGTTCCTTCTCTTCATCATTGTCGTTATGTGCGCCTGTTCATACTTCGTGCAAGAGCGAAGCTGTGCAATGAATGATCCCGCTATCATGGAGCCGCCAATGGAACAGCAAGCAACCGGACGGGCCGGACGGATCGAGCGTATCCTACGCGAAAACCTCGCCCCCGTGGAACTGCAGATCAAGGATGACAGCGCCCGCCACGCCCATCACGTCCACATGCGCGACAATGGCGTGCAGGCAGGTGAAAGTCACTATAACGTGCTGGTCGTCAGCCCCGCCTTTGATGGCGTGGGCCGCGTGCAGCGCTCCCGCATGGTGCATGACCTGCTGGCGGCCGAGTTCGCAGGGGGGATGCATGCGCTCTCCCTCGTGCTGCGCACGCCTGCCGAACAGGCACGGATGGATGTGGCATGAAGCCTGCTTTCCCCTTTGCCACGCGGCGGCTCATGATGGGTGGGCTGCTGACCCTGCTGGCCGCCTGCGCCGGCGTGCCCGACCGGCAGGCACTGGACCAGCGCGGCGATATCGAGCGGGTCGAGGCCTACCTGAACACATCACGCGGACTGCAGGCCGATTTTGTCCAGACATGGCCCGATGGCGGCAAGGGACAGGGGGTCATGCATTATGATCCCGGCCGGCTGCGCCTGGACTACACCACGCCGGGGGCGATGAAGCTGGTGGCGGCCGATGGCCACCTGCTGTTTGTCGATCACCGCCGCGAATCGGTCACCCGCATGTCACTTGGCCACCAGCCGCTCGGCCTGATCCTGGAACAGCCCGTGCATCTGTCCGGCCAGATCTTGGTCACGGCGGTGCAGCATGGCGCAAACAGCCTGCAGGTCTCGCTTGCGCGCGCGGACAGCCCGTCACAGGGGATCCTCACGCTCGGATTCTCCGATATCGGGGGCAGGCTCTCGCTGCTCGTGATCGAGATGACGGATGTGGAACGCCAGCACATCCGCCTTGACCTGAGCAATGCCGCGGCAAGCGGGCAGCCCTGGCCCGACACGATGTTTACCCTGTCCGCCAGCAATTAAATGTGAGAGCGGCGCACGGGTTACCCCCGTGCGCAGGGAATCGGGCCAAAGCATTCCGGCCAGGTCGCGGCCAGTGCCGCGTCCACATCCTGCATGGTCGCATGCCGCCCCAGTTTCGCCAGGCTGGTCACACCGTAGTCGCTGATGCCACAGGGCACGATCCCGCCAAAATCACTCAGGTCAGGCGCCACATTGAGCGCCACCCCATGCCAGCTGACCCAGCGCGATACACGCACGCCGATGGCAGCCACCTTTTCTTCCCGTCCCGTGGCGGGATCGACCACCCACACCCCGATACGCTCGGCCCGACGCTCGCCAGCCACATCGAAGCGGGCGAGGGCACGGATCAGCCATTCCTCCAGCGTGTGGACATAGGCGCGCAGGTCACGCGCGGGCACCATGCCGTGGGGTTTCGCCAGATCCAGCATGGCATAGGCCACCCGCTGCCCCGGGCCATGATAGGTCCACTGCCCGCCACGCCCGGCGGGATAGGTCGGATAGCCCCGTGGGTTGAACAGGTCCGATTCCCGGGCCGAGGTGCCAGCGGTATAGGTGGGGGGATGTTCAAGCAGCCACACGCGCTCGGGCATCGTGCCCCCCCGAATTCCGCGGGCCTGGGCCTCCATTTCCGCCAGTGCGGTCGGGTAGGGGACCAGATCCGGCGCCCTGTGCCATAAAAACTCGTTTTCAGTCATTGCCCGCGCGCCTTCCATCGGTTATACGCCCCTTCATCGTCATGACGGTATCGCCCAGTCGATCATCGTTGTCACGTTGCGGCCATGGCGGAATGGTAGACGCGCAAGCTTGAGGTGCTTGTGGGGGCAACCCCGTGGAAGTTCGAGTCTTCTTGGCCGCACCACCCTGTTTTCCTTTAAAAATGCCACGTAACGGGATTCTCTTTCCACAGAAGGGGAGCCCATGCCCGCGCATGTCCCACGCATGGATGGCATGATCGCCAGATGGCATGGCAACCGGACGGATACGTCACTTTTCCGGGTAGGACCGCAGGCCGTGCCCTGAAAAAGTCATGATCTCTCCCCACAAAATCCGTGTATGCCCCTCAACCTGCACAGGAATCGCGCAGGCAACGTTCCATGCATGGAATTGTGACAAAAAGTTGAAACATCCATGATACGTGGTGGTTTCAGGAAGGAATCGTGATTTAAATCATGTCTGGTCCTGATAGGGCGCGCTACATCCTTGCCATCTGGAAGCACCCCATGCCCTGTTTTCATCATGATAACAGACTACAAGGGGATGTTTTCTGTTTCTGTCATGCATCTTGAGGTAAATATTAGTGATTAAGCCCCTTAAAAAAGCCGTATTGCCGGTTGCCGGTCTTGGAACGCGTTTTCTGCCTGCCACCAAGTGCGTGCCCAAGGAAATGCTGACCGTCGTTGACCGTCCGCTCATCCAGTATGCGATTGACGAGGCACGCGAAGCCGGCATCGAGGAATTCTGCCTCGTTTCCAGCCGGGGCAAGGATTCCCTGATCGATTATTTCGATATTTCCTATGAACTGGAAGACACCCTGAAGGCCCGCAAGAAGGCGTCGGCCCTGAAGGCGCTGGAAGCAACCCGCGTCACCCCGGGTTCCATGCTGTCCGTGCGCCAGCAGGAGCCGCTGGGCCTGGGCCACGCCATCTGGTGTGCGCGTGAGTTCATCGGCAATGACCCGTTTGCCATCCTGCTGCCCGATGACGTAGTGCAGAGCAAGAAGTCGTGCATCGGCCAGCTGGTCGAGGTCTACAACAAGACCGGCGGCAATGTCCTGGCCGTAACCGAAGTGCCGCGTGAGCAGACCGGCAGCTACGGCATCCTTGATGTTGGCCATGACGATGGCAAGACCGTCGAGGTCAAGGGCCTGGTTGAAAAGCCCGACCCGAAGGATGCGCCCTCCACCCTGTCCGTGATCGGCCGTTACGTGCTGACGGCGGATGTGCTCAAGCACCTTGCCAAGCTCGAAAAGGGTGCCGGTGGTGAAGTCCAGCTGACGGACGCCATGGCCAAGACCATCGGGCATGTGCCGTTCCACGGGTTCCGCTACGAAGGCAAGCGTTTCGACTGCGGCAGCAAGGTCGGCTTCCTTGAAGCCCAGATCGCCTTTGCGCTGGAGCGTGAGGAACTGGCGGGCGACGTTCGGGAATTCCTGAAAAAGTATAAATGATCTTCCAGCATCGGTTCGATCCCTCGACCCTGCGGGAATATGATATCCGCGGGGTTGTCGGGACGACCCTCGGCCCGGAAGACGCCTATGCCATCGGCCGTACCTTCGGCAGCATGGTGGCACGGGCGGGTGGCTGGCGCATTGTCATCGGCCATGACGGGCGGCTTTCGTCTCCTGCCCTCGAGCGTGCGCTTGTGGAAGGGGCCGTGGCCTCCGGCATGGTGGTGCAGCGCATTGGCTGCGGGCCGACACCGATGCTGTATTTCGCCTCGATTGCCCTTGGGGCGGACGGGGCGGTCATGGTTACGGGCAGCCACAACCCGCCGGACCACAACGGCTTCAAGATGGTGTGCGCCAACAGGCCATTCTTTGGTGCACGGATCAGGGAACTGGGGCGGCTGTCCGCCGCGGGGGATGTAGTGCCACATTACCCCGGCACCACGCATGACGTGGATATCAGGTCCGATTATGTCGCGCGCCTACTGCGCGACCGCGATGACGGCCCACGCCCGCTGAAAGTGATATGGGACAATGCCAGCAGCGCCGCCGGGGAAGTCCTGTCCCTGCTGACCAGCAGACTGCCCGGCACACACCGCATTCTCAATGCCGCAATTGATGGCCGCTTTCCCGCCCATCATCCCGACCCGACCATCCCGGCCAATATGCGCCAGCTTGCCGATGCAGTCAGGCAGGACGGTGCCGACATCGGCATGGCTTTTGATGGCGATGCCGACAGGATTGGCGTGGTGGATGACACGGGCACCATCCTATGGGCAGACCAGCTGCTGGTCCTGCTGGCGCGGGACGTGCTGCGCGAGCATCCCGGCGCCACGATCATTGCCGATGTCAAGGCAAGCCAGACCCTGTTCGATGAAATTGCGCGCGCCGGTGGCACGCCGCTCATGTGGAAATCCGGCCACTCCCCCATGAAGACCAAGATGGCCGAAACACAGGCCCCGCTGGCGGGCGAAATGTCTGGTCATATCTTCCTTGCCGACCGGTGGTACGGGTTTGATGACGCGCTGTATGCCGCCATCCGTCTGCTGGGGATCGTCTCGCGGCTCGACATGCCCCTGTCAGCGGTGCGCAAGGCGCTTCCCGCTACCTTTTCCACTCCCGAACTGCGCTTCGACTGCCCGGAATCACGCAAATTCGACGTGATTGCGGAAGTAGCATCCCGACTGGAAAAAAGCGGGGCCACGGTCTGCGCCATTGATGGCGTGCGTGTCTCCACGGTGGATGGATGGTGGCTGCTGCGTGCTTCCAACACCCAGGCACTGCTGGTGGCGCGGGCTGAAGCGGCGAGCAGGTCGGCGCTGGAACGGCTCAAGGCCGAACTGTGCGCCCAGCTTGCGCTGTCAGGCATCGCGGCACCCGACTTTACGGGGACGGACGCGGAACATTAAGACCATCCGCCCCCATGACGCACCGGGGGTCGATACCGTTTTTTTGTTGTATGCCCGGCAATGGGGTTTAATAAGGCCCGCACCGGTCCGATATGCCGGTCATGACCCCATGCAGGAACCGTGCAGCATAATGGCCCAACCTCCTTTCCGATCCTTTCTTGTGCCGGGGCAGCCTGTCAGCCATCCCGACCACCCGGAATGGGGCGTGGGCGTGGTCCAGTCCGCCATCGGGCACCGGGTGACGGTCATGTTCCCGCATGCGGGCAAGGTGGTGGTTGACGCCACGGTCGTATGCCTGACCGAACTGCCATAGGGGAAACATGGCATGGATACTGCCCCACTGCCCGATTCCTACGGCCGGCTGCTGACCTACCTGCGCGTATCGGTGACTGACCGGTGCGACATGCGCTGCATCTACTGCATGGCGGAAGACATGACCTTCCTGCCCAAGGCCCAGATCCTGTCACTTACGGAACTGGAGCGGCTATGCACATCCTTCATCCGTCATGGCGTGCGCAGGCTGCGGGTCACGGGGGGCGAGCCACTGGTCCGGCGCGATGTCATGTCCTTTTTCCGTGAAATGGGCCACTGGCTTGGCCGGGCGGATGGCCAGCCGGGACTGGATGAACTGACCCTGACCACCAATGCCAGCAGGCTGGCGGAATTCGCGGCCGACCTTCATGCCTGTGGCGTGCGGCGTGTCAATGTCAGCCTTGATTCGCTCGATCCCGCCCGGTTTGCCCGCATAACCCGGCGCGGCAATCTGGCCCGCACGCTTGATGGCATCCATGCCGCGCGTGAGGCGGGGCTGGCCGTGCGCATCAACACCGTGGCCATGGCGGGCGTGAACGCGGATGAATTCGACAGCCTGATTGCATGGTGCGGCGAGATCGGCGCGGATCTGTGCCTGATCGAGACCATGCCCATGGGCGAGACGGGCGAGGACCGGACCGATCGTTATCTGCCACTGTCTGGCGTGCGCCGCAGGCTCGAGCAACGCTGGACGCTGGAACCGCTGGCCTGGCGCACCGGCGGGCCCGCACGCTACGCCCGCGTTGCCCAGACCGGGCGCAGGATCGGCTTCATCACGCCCATGACCCACAATTTCTGCGAAAGCTGCAACCGGGTGCGGCTGTCATGCACCGGCAGGCTGTATACCTGCCTGGGGCATGAAGGCTCGACCGACCTGCGCGCGCCGCTTCGTGCAGGTGCCAATGACGGGGAAATGATGGATCATGTCCGTGCCGCCATCCTGCGCAAGCCGCGCGGGCATGACTTCCTGATCGGTCGCAGCGCGGATGATCCGGCCCGCGTGACCCGCCACATGAGCGTGACCGGCGGCTGAAGGCAGGCGCATGCTACGGATTGCCACGCCGCAGCGCATCTTCCAGGCTGATACTGAACTGCCCTGGTTGCAGGGGCTGTGGCTGGGTGGGGGCAGGGGACCAGCCGGTCATCATCGCGACATGCAGGTCCTGCGCCAGGCTGCCGTCTTCCGCCAGCGGCAGGCGTCCAAGCGCATCCGCCAGCAGGCCTGGATGGGTCAGGCCGCGCATGCGCTGGCGCAGGGCATTGGTCTCCCCCCCGTGGCGCAGGTCGTCCAGCAGCCCGAAGGGCGTACGGTAGGACAGATGGATCACATCCGCATCCGCCACCGGCAGCGCGAATCCCGCACGCTGGAGCAGGCCCGCACAGTCCCGCAGGCCGGGAAAGGGCGACACCCGTGGCGAAACCCCGCCGCGCCGCGCCATTTCGGCTTCCAGCAGCGCATGGCGCAGCCCGCCCAGCGTAGGCAGCACCGGCATGCATGCCAGAAACAGCCCGTCGGGCACCAGTATGCGGCGCACCTGCGCCAGCAGGCCCGGCAGGTCATTCACCCAGTGCAGCGACAGGCAGGCCACCACCAGGTCAAAGCTGTGGGGGGCAAAGGGCAGCCATTCCCCATCCATGCATACGGCGGGGCCACTGTCCTGCCCGCACAGGCGTGGCGAAAGATCGGTCGCCACGGTGGCGATGCCGCGCGCGCGCAGGGCGGGGGCAACCACACCCCGGCCACCCACGTCCAGCGCCGTGCCAAAGGACCGGGTCACATCATCCAGCCGATCCAGCAGGCGCGTGGCGGCTTCCGCCACGATGGGGCGTATATCCACCATGCGGGCCGCCGCGCGGTCGCGATGAAGGCGCACGGCATGGCGGTCGAATATCTGCGGCACCTCGGCGTTCATGGTCATGATGTGCGCCCATGTCCCGCCGCTGCCAAGCCCACGATCATGTGAGCGCATGACCCGCTTTCCCCCATCTTCCCCGTGGCGACGGACCGCGACGCGTCTGCTCGACACACTTTTCCCCCCATCCTGCCTTGGCTGTGGGGAGGCCGTAGACCGGGCGGGCCACCTGTGCGCGACCTGTGTCAGCCAGATTCACCTTCTTGCCGCACCGTGCTGCCGCCGCTGCGCACAGCCTTTTGCTTCCCGCGCGGCAGGTGGCCCCGACATGACCTGCACATCCTGCACCCGGGACCCGCCGCCATGGGCGCAGGGACGCGCCGCCATGGTCTATGACGACATGCCCCGCAATCTTATCCTGCCGCTGAAATATGCCGACCGCACGGAAAACGCAGGGCTGCTGGCCCGTTACATGGCACGGGCAGCCATGGGGCTGCTTGGGCCAGACAGCCTGCTCATACCTGTTCCACTGCACCGGATCAGGCTGTTTGGCCGCCGCTATAACCAGGCAGGCCTGCTGGCCCGCGCGCTTGGTCGCCTGACCGGGTCGCCGGTCATGGTCGACGGGCTGGAGCGCATCCGCGCCACCCGCCCGCTTGAAGGGCTGGGCCGGTCTGCACGCCATGACGTCATGCGCGGCACGATTGGCGTACGCGCCCGGCACCTGGCAGCGATACGGGGGCGGCATGTGATCGTGGTGGACGATGTCATGACCACGGGGGCGACCCTTGCGGCCTGCACCCATGCCCTGCTTGGCGCAGGGGCCGGACAGGTTGACGTGCTGGCCGCGGCGCGTGCCTGTGGCCAGCATGAACAACAATAGGATAAGCTGCACGGGCCACCCGCCCGGCACGGCGCGAATACGACAACAACGAAGTGAAGATACAATGCCCACGATCGACATCTATACCCAGCCCGGCTGCCCCTACTGCATCCGCGCGGTGCGCCTGCTGGCGCACAAGGGTGTCCCGTTCAACGAAATCAATGCCCCGCACGGCACCCCCGCGCGGGCGGAATCCATCCGCCGCTCCGGCGGCAGCACCACCGTGCCGCAGATCTTCATTGGCGATGCACCCGTAGGTGGCTGTAATGAGCTGATGGCACTGGAACGCGCAGGCAGGCTGGACAGCCTGCTGGCGGCGGACTGACACGCGATACAGGTGGAGAGGGCATGATCCGGTATCAGCTGCGCTGTGGCGCAGGCCATGAATTCGAGGGATGGTTTCCCGGCAGCGGCGCATTCGAGCGGCAGGCCGCCGATGGCCTGCTGTGCTGCCCGCAATGCGGAACACATGACGTGACCCGCGCCCTCATGGCACCCGCGGTCCATACGGCCCCGATTCCCGCACCGAAAGATGAAACAGTCCCGCCACCGGCCGCCACGCCACCCGGCCATGCGCCAGGGGTGGTGCCCGATGCCATGATCGCTCTGTTACAGAAAATGCGGCAGACGGTGGAGGAGCATTGTGATGACGTGGGCGACCGTTTTGCCCAGGAAGCCCTGGACATGCACCGGGGCACGCGCGAATCCCGTAGCATATACGGTAACATGACCGCACAGGAGCAGGCCGAACTGGATGAGGAAGGCGTGGAAGTCCACGCCATACCCTGGGTCCGGCGGGCCGACAGCTAGACGAACACGCAAGCGCGCGGCCCGGGCCGACCCCGTCCGGTCCCGCGCCATGTCGGGGAATGATTTGAAATGCATGACAGCAAAAGGGACAACCACCCGCGCCACGCCGGCCACCATCTGGCGCGACACCTGGCGCGCCGCGTGGGTGCCACGCTGTGCGCCGTGGGCATGGTACTCGCCCCCATGGCCATGCCCATCACCCACGCACGGGCGGCGGAACCGGACATCATGGGCCGGTGGATGACCAAGGACCATGACGGGGTGTTCGAGATATTCCATTGCGGGCAGGAAGTCTGCGGCCATCTGGTGGGTCTGCGCTACGAGACCGACATGCCGCGCGACAAGCGCGGGGAAGTGGAATGCAACCTGCCCATGCTAAACGGCTTCACCCCTGATACGGACACACCGGGCCACTGGAACGGACGTGTGACCGACCCGGATACGGGACATGTCTACCATGCCAAGCTGTGGGTTTCACAGTCTGGTGACCTGAAGCTGCGCGGCTTCGTGGCCGTGCCTTTATTTGGTGAAACGGAAACCTGGAGCCGCTATACCGGAACCATTGGCCCGGCATGCAAACTGCCCTGATGGCCCAAGAACACACTTCCAGACCAATGGGGACGACACTTATTCCATGAGCAGCAACATCTCCCGCCGCGCCTTCGCCACCACCCTGGCAGCAATGGGCGTGCCCGCCGTGTCGCGCCGCGCCGTGGCACAGGTCGCAGCCAAGCCACGCATCATCTGCTATATCGGCGGCTATACCCAGCACGGGCCGCCGGGCGGTGCTGGCAACGGGCAGGGGATTTCCGTGTTTGAAATGAACCCGGATACAAGCAGCCTCTCGCCGCTCATGACCTATGTGGACATTGCCAGCCCCTCCTTCATGGCCATGTCGGCGGATTTCAGACATCTGTATGCCCTGAGTGAAATCAGTGACTTCAACGCCAACGGGGAAGGCTGCGTCACCGCGTTTTCCGTCAACCGCTCCAGTGGCGAACTGACCAAGCTCAATGTGGTGCGCTCGGGCGGTGCCGTGCCCGCGCACCTGAGCGTGCATGCATCGGGCAGATACGTGCTGGTAGCCAACTACATGGGGGGTACGGTCGGCGTGCTGCCCATCCACCCCGATGGCGGACTGGGTGACCCGACGGACGTGGTGCACAATACCGGGCCACGGATGCCCGACCGGGCAGCAGACAACCCGCCTGGCAATTTTGCGATAAGCGACCATTCCAGTTCGCATGTGCACATGGTGGCGTCCGACCCGTCGGGCCGGTTCGTGCTGGCGTGCGATGCCGGGCTGGACAGGGTATATGTATGGACGCTTGACCTGCATACCGGCCGCCTCGTGCCCGCAAAGACTCCGTTCATCTCCATGACGCCGGGCTCCGCGCCGCGCCACTTCTCGTTCAATGAGAAGGGCACGATGATCTACATCCTGGGCGAGCAGGATTCGAAGGTGGTCGCTGCCAGCTTCAATCCCCAGACGGGTGAGATCGTACCGCAGCAGACCGTCAGTACCGTAACCCCCCATTTCCGTGGCAGCACGCTGGCGGCGGGCATCCTGCTCTCGCCCAATGGCAAATACCTGTATGTGTCGAACCGGCTGGGCGATTCGCTGGCCAGCTTCCATGTGAATGACGACGGCACGCTGAACCTGGTGGAAGAAATCTGGATGCATGCCGATTACGGGCGCGCGATGATGTTCGACCCCAGCGGCAACTTCCTGTTCTGCGCCAACCAGCGCAGCGATTCCGTCACATCCTTCAAGGTCAATGCCCAGACCGGGGTGCTGGACTTCACATGGAACTTCACCCCCGTGGGCAGCCCGACCACATTCGCGTTCATGAGCACGGTCTGAACCACGATGCCCATGGCCGGGCGGTGCGCGGCCTAGTCGCGCACCAGGGCCGCTATGTAGTTGACCGCAAGGTCACGGCTTTCACGCCAGCCGCCAAGGCCGGGAACCATACCGGCAATGTCAGTGACGCGCAGCCCGGCCTGCGCCGCATGTCGGCCCAGTTCGGCAGGCGTAATGAACTTGCGCCAGTCATGCGTGCCCACGGGCAGCAGGCGCAGCACGTATTCCGCCCCGATCTTGGCCATGGCCATGGAGCGCCATGTGCGGTTCATGGTCGATACCACCATGACCCCGCCCGGGCACAGCAGGGTCGCCAGCATGCGCAGGAAGGCGGCGGGATCGGTCACATGCTCGATCACTTCCAGCGCGGAAATCGCATCGAAGCGCTCGCCTTCGGCCATCAGGGTCTCGGCGCTGGCGCAGCGGTAGGTGAGGGGACCGGCAGATGCGGGCAGCGGATGCTGCCGCAGGTGCAGACGCCCCGCCGTAATCGCGGCCTGGGACGCGTCGAGCCCCGTTACGTCGTAGCCCGCGCGGGCGAAGGCCTCACTTGCCAGGCCCGCGCCGCAACCGATGTCCAGCAACGTGCGCCGCGCGCCATCCGCAGCCAGGGGGGCGGGCAGGTGGCGCATGCTCCAGCCGGTACGCAGGTCATTCATGGCATGAAGCGGGCGCATGGGGCCGGCGGGATCCCACCAGTTGGCGGCGAGATCGCTGAAATGGGCGATCTCTTCCGGGGCGACCGAATCTGCCGACAGAACGGGCGAATCGTGATGCTGCATGGGTGCACCGCCTTTCATTTGGCTTTCTCCCGCTGGACGCGGAAGCTGGGGAGATGTATGTGACGCGGCTTGCATAACCGCAATGCCCCGCATTGGCCAAGCACTGCCATGGCCGGGATCCGTTGCAGCCCGTAGCCTTTATGGAGCCATTATTCCAATGTCCCCTACCGTACCGCGGATCGTGATGAAATTCGGTGGCACCTCCGTTGCCGATCTGGACCGGATTCGCGCCGTGGCGGAAAAAGTCAGGAAACAGGTCGAGGCCGGGTGCGAGGTGGCCGTTGTCGTCTCCGCCATGTCCGGCGTGACCAACCGCCTTGTCGGCTACTGCCGCGATCTCTCGCCCACGCACGATGAACGCGAATACGACACGGTCGTTGCAACGGGCGAGCAGGTAACAAGTGGCCTGCTGGCCATAGCACTGCAGAAACTGGGTGTGAACGCACGCTCGTGGCTGGGCTGGCAGATCCCGCTGCGTACGGACGATGCACATGGCAAGGCCCGGATCGTCTCCATTGACGGCACCAGCCTGATCGGCAGCATGCGGGCGGGGGAAGTGCCGGTCGTGGCAGGCTTCCAGGGCATCGGTCCGGACGGGCGCATCACCACGCTGGGACGCGGCGGTTCCGATACATCGGCCGTGGCGCTGGCGGCGGCGCTGAAGGCCGACCGCTGTGACATCTACACGGATGTGGACGGCATATATACAACCGACCCCCGTATTGTTACCAAGGCCCGCAAGCTTGACAGGATCACCTACGAGGAGATGCTGGAACTGGCATCCGTCGGGGCCAAGGTGCTCCAGACGCGCAGCGTGGAACTGGCCATGAAAGAGCGCGTGCGGGTGCAGGTACTCTCCAGTTTCAATGATGGCCCGGCGCCATCCGAGGGGCACCTGCCCGGTTCAATAGTTGTGGATGAGGACGAGATCGTGGAACAGGAACAGGTCGCCGGCATTGCCTACTCCCGGGACGAAGCCAAGATTTCCGTCCGCCAGCTGCCTGATCGCCCCGGCATCGCGGCAGGCGTGTTCGGCCCGCTGGCCGACGCCAACGTGAACGTGGACATGATCGTCCAGAGCACGGGCGATGACGGAATGACCAACATGACCTTCACGGTCGGCAAGACCGACCTGGAGCGCGCCATTGCCGTGCTGGAGGCGCATCGTGCCACCACCCGCTATGCCGAAGTGCAGACCGATGACAGCGTGGTCAAGATCAGCGTGGTGGGTGTCGGCATGCGCTCGCATGCCGGTGTAGCCAGCACCATGTTCCGCACGCTGGCCGAGCGCAACATCAACGTGCAGGTCATTTCCACCAGCGAAATCAAGGTTTCCGTGCTGATTGCGTCGGAATATACCGAACTTGCGGTCCGTGCCCTGCATACCGCCTACGGACTGGACGCGGCGTGAGCGCCACCGGCATGACGAACGCCACGGCCACCGCCCTGGCTGACCCGGCCCGCAGGGCGGAAGCCCGCAGCCGGCTCGACCATCTGTGCGGGCGCGGCACCCGGTTCCTGGGCAGCCGATATGCGCTGCTGGGCGGGGCGATGTCGTGGGTCAGCGAACGCAACCTTGTCTCCGCCATTTCCAACGCGGGTGGCTTTGGCGTACTGGCCTGCGGTGCGATGGAGCCTGAGCGTCTGGCCGAGGAAATCGCGGCAACCCAGGCCCTGACCAGCCGCCCCTTTGGCGTCAACCTGATCACCATGCACCCCCGGCTGGATGACCTGGTACGCGTGTGCCTTGACGCGGGTGTGTCCCATATCGTGCTGGCGGGCGGCATTCCGTCCGGCCCCGTGATCCGTGCGATCAAGGACGGCGGGGCCCGGGCCATCGGCTTCGCCCCGGCGCTGGTCCTGGCCAAAAGGCTGATCCGCTCGGGCATTGATGCGCTGGTGATCGAGGGATCGGAAGCAGGCGGCCATGTCGGCCCCGTATCGCTGACCGTACTGGCGCAGGAAATCCTGCCGCATGTACACGATGTGCCGGTATTCGTGGCGGGCGGGCTGGGCCGTGGGGATGCGATCCTGTCATACCTGGAGCTTGGCGCCGCGGGCGCGCAGCTTGGCACGCGTTTCGCCGCGTCAAGCGAAAGCATCGCACATGAGCGGTTCAAGAAGGCCTTCATCCGCGCCAACGCGCGCGATGCCGTGACATCCGTACAGCTTGATGAACGTTTCCCGGTCATTCCCGTGCGTGGGCTGAACAATGCGGGCACGCGGGACTTCCTGCAGCATCAGGCGGAAACACTGCGCCGTTTCCAGGCCGGTGAACTGACAAAGGAAGCCGCCCAGCTTGACATCGAGCATTTCTGGGCTGGTTCGCTGCGTCGCGCCGTGGTTGATGGGGATGTGGAGCACGGCTCTGTCATGGCCGGGCAGTCCGTCGGCATGATCACGGGCGAGCAGCCGGTCAGCGAGATTATCAACGAATTGGTCGATCAGGCCGTTGATGCCCTGATCCGACAGGAGGAGAGGGCCCGCTACGGATGACCGATGGCAAGCGCGTTTTTCGCCCTAAATCCGCACCCGGTACCACGGCTCCCGCGCCAGGCACCACGCCCATCGCATCGGTGGGGGACATATTGCGGGCGCGACGCGAGGAACTGGGCTGGAACCTGCCCGATGTCGCGGCATGGCTGCGCATCCGCCTGCCATATCTGGAAGCACTGGAATCAGGCCATGCCGCCGAACTGCCGGGCAGCGCCTATGCAATCGGCTTCCTGCGCACCTACGCCAAGGCTCTGGGGCTGGAAAGCGAACCGCTGGCCGAACGATTCAAGACGGAAACCCGGGGCGCGTTCACCCGCCGGACAGAACTGAGCTTTCCCATGCCACTGCCGGAGCGCGGGCTGCCCACGGGCGTACTGCTGCTGTGCGGTATCGTGATCCTGGTCGGTGCCTATATCGGCTGGTACAGGCTGAGCAGCTCCGGCGGCGCACCGGACATTCCCACCAGGCTGACGCTGCCGGGCCTGTCGTCCAGCACCACCACCGCATCGCCCCAGGTCGCCTCCATGCTGCCACCTGCGGAAGAACGGCCCGCGCCGCAGCCGCTCCCCCCGCAGGAGCGTGAGGCGCTGACCGGCGTCCCGGCCACCACCCCGGCGCCCCAGCCATCCAGCCCGCCCATGCCCGCAGCCCCATCCCAGCCACTGGAAAAGATGGGGGAAGACCGCAACTTACTGACCCAGCCGTCAGCGGCGGCACAGTCCCCGGCAGCTGCGGCCGCCACGACGGATGCGGTCACCCTGAATGCAACTGCGGCGACATGGGTCCAGGTCCGCAAGACCGGTGGTCCCGTGCTGTATGACCACGTACTCCAGCCCGGCGAGACATGGCAGGCCCCTGCTGACCAGACCGGACTTGTACTGACGGTTGGCAATGCGGGCGGCCTGACATTGAGCACCGGCAGCGTGACCACACAGCCGCTGGGCCGCAATGGGGAAGTCAGGCGCAATATCCCGCTGAATCCGGCGGCAGTGGCTGACGGGTCCGTCATGCATGCCCCGGCACCGGTACAGAACATCCATCCGGCCATGCCATCCACCACGGCCGAGACAGCGCCAGCGGACATGACCACGACAGGGAACGGCAATAATCTCTCGCCGCCCCTCCCGCAGCACATCAATCCGGAGTAGGATGGTCTTCCACGGCATGGCCCTGATGGTTCCCATGCCGCAAACCGGCATGTAACAGATTTTCGGGTCGTTACCGTGTCCCGCCACGGCGGGCCGGAGCACAGACCGCCGCCTTATCTGGAGGGCACAAAATGAGCAGCTATCGTCCTTATCAGCATATCGAGCGCCGCAAGTCGCGGCAGATCCATGTCGGCAGCGTGCCGGTCGGTGGTGACGCCCCGGTTTCGGTCCAGACCATGACCAACACGCTGACCACCGACGCCGAGGCCACGATCGCCCAGATCCGCCGCGCCGAACTGGCGGGCGTGGACATCGTGCGCGTCTCGTGCCCCGATGAGGAAAGCACGAAGGCGCTGGCTGAAATCGTGCGCGAGGTGAATGTTCCCATCGTGGCTGACATCCACTTCCACTACAAGCGCGCCATCGAGGCAGCAAAGGCGGGGGCGGCGTGCCTGCGCATCAACCCCGGCAACATCGGCAGCGCCGAGCGCGTGCGGGAAGTCGTGAACGCAGCCAAAGACCACAACTGCTCGATCCGCATCGGCGTGAATGCCGGTTCACTGGAAAAGCATCTGCTGGAAAAATACGGTGAGCCCAACCCCGACGCGCTGGTAGAGAGCGCGCTGGAACATGCGAAAATTCTGGAAGACCACGACTTCCATGAATTCAAGATCAGCGTAAAGGCATCGGACGTGTTCATGGCCGTTGCCGCCTACCAGCAGCTGGCCGATGTATGCGACCACCCGCTGCATATCGGGATTACCGAGGCGGGCAGCAAGCGCGCGGGCACGGTCAAGTCCTCCATCGGGCTGGGCAACCTGCTGTGGGCTGGCGTGGGTGATACCATGCGGGTCTCGCTCTCCGCCGAGCCGGAAGAGGAAGTGCTGGTCGGCTGGGATATCCTCAAGTCGCTCGGCCTGCGCCACCGTGGCGTGAAGATCATTTCCTGCCCGTCCTGCGCGCGGCAGGGCTTCAACGTGATCGAGACCGTGCAGACGCTGGAAGACCGGCTGGCGCACATCAAGACGCCCATGACGCTGTCGATCATCGGCTGCGTGGTCAATGGCCCCGGTGAGGCACTGATGACCGATATCGGCGTGACCGGCGGCGGTTCGGGCCGTCACATGGTCTATTCCGCAGGCAAGCAGGACCACACCATGCCCGCGGGCGACATGATCGAGCACATTGTCGAACTGGTGGAAAAGAAGGTGGAGCAGCTCCAGGCGGCTGACGCCAACAACACGCCCGCCGAGGAAATGGCCCGTGAGGCCAGCATGTCCACCGCGGACTGAGGGTACACGCCGCGCGCCACACCCGGTACGCGGCCACCGGCCCGCCTTCCCCCGGGTGGGCCGGATTCAATGCAGGAATATCGCTTAGTGAGCAGTTTGCAGCCCGTTCGTGGCACCCACGACCTGATCGGCGAAGAGCGCAGGCGTTTCAACCATGTGGTGGAGACCGCACGCCGTATTGTCAGCCTGTACGGGTTTGATGAATGGTCGACCCCCATATTCGAGGATACGCGGGTTTTCTCACGCTCGCTGGGCGATACGTCCGATGTCGTCTCGAAGGAGATGTACACCTTCGAGGACCGTGGCGGTGAATCCCTGACCCTGCGCCCCGAGGGTACGGCCGCCATCTGCCGTGCGCTGGTCACCAACGGCCTGACGCAGTCCCTGCCGCAGAAGGCATTCTACGCCGGCCCCATGTTCCGCTACGAACGCCCGCAGAAGGGGCGTTACCGCCAGTTCCACCAGATCGGGGCGGAACTGCTAGGGGCTGCCGAACCGCTGGCCGATGCCGAGATCATCGCCATGGGCCGCGACGTGCTGAATGCTCTGGGCATTGGCGCGGAAGTGGTGCTGGAACTCAACACGCTGGGTGACACCGCCAGCCGCGATGCGTGGCGCACGGCGCTGGTCACCTATTTCACTGACCGCCGTGATGAACTGTCAGCCGACAGCCAGACCCGGCTGGAACGCAACCCGCTGCGCATACTCGACAGCAAGGCCGCGCAGGATCGCGCCCTTGTGGCCGATGCACCCACGATCGACCAGTTCCTGACCCCCGACGCACAGGAATTCTGGGATGGCCTGCGCCGCACGCTTGACGTGATGGGCGTGCCGTTCCGGCACAATCCGCGCATCGTGCGCGGGCTGGACTATTACGGTCATACCGCATTCGAATTCGTAACCGAACGCCTGGGCGCGCAGGGGACCGTGCTTGCCGGCGGGCGGTATGACGGGCTGGTGGCCGAGATGGGTGGTCCGGCGACGCCCGCCATTGGCTGGGCAGGCGGGATCGAGCGCCTGTCCATGCTGCTGGCCGACAGCCCCGGGGACCCACGCCCCGTGGCCGTCATCCCCATGGGGGCGGATGCACAGGCGGCGGCGCTGACAGTCCTGCAGGCCGTCCGCGCCGCGGGTATCCGGGCCGAGACCTCCTATCGCGGCAACATGAAGCGCCGGATGGAACGCGCCAACCGCATGAACGCCACCCATGCCATCGTGATCGGCAGTGACGAAATCGCGCGTGGCGTGGTGCAGGTCAAGGATCTGGACAGCGGGCAGCAGGCCGAGGTGGCGATGGATGGGGTGGCTGGCTTCCTGCGCGCCGGTTCCGCCACGAAAGCCTGAACCGTGGCACAGTTTGACGACCGTCTGGACCGTATCGTTGCCCGCTGCGACGAATTGCAGGCCCTGCTGGCCGAAGGGCTGTCGGGGGCCGATTTTAGCCAGGCCTCACGCGAATATGCCGAACTTGAACCCATCGTGGCCCGCGTCAATGCCCTGCGTGCGGCGGAAGAGGCGGAGCGCGATGCCAGCCAGATGCTGGCCGACCCGGAAATGCGGGAACTGGCACAGGCCGAACTTGACGCGCTGCGCACGCAGATACCGGACCTCCGTCATGATATCCGCCTGGCCATGCTGCCGCGTGATGAGGCGGACGAGCGCAGCGCCATCCTTGAAATCCGCCCCGCCGCAGGCGGTGACGAGGCGGGACTGTTCGCATCCGAACTGTTTGGCACCTATCAGCGCTATGCCGACCTGCGTGGCTGGCGCTTCGAGGTGCTAGAATATGACCAGTCGGAACTGGGCGGCCTGCGGGAAGGGATCGCCAGCATAACCGGGCGCGGCGTGTTTGCACGGCTGAAATACGAATCCGGCGTGCACCGGGTGCAGCGCGTGCCTGCGACCGAAAGCCAGGGCCGCATCCATACCTCCACCGTGACCGTGGCCGTCCTGCCCGAGGCGGAAGAAGTGGATGTGGAAGTCAATGAATGCGACCTGCGCATTGATGTCTATCGCGCATCCGGGGCAGGGGGGCAGCACGTCAACAAGACCGAAAGTGCCGTGCGCATCACCCATCTGCCCACCAATATCGTGGTGGCGATGCAGGAAGAGAAGAGCCAGCACAAGAACCGCGCCAAGGCGATGAAGATCCTGCGCGCACGCCTGTATGAGCGCAACCGGGCCGCAGCCCATGAATCCCGTGCTGCCGACCGGCGCGCACAGGTCGGCACCGGTGACCGTTCCGAGCGCATCCGCACGTACAACTTCCCGCAGGGGCGCGTAACCGACCACCGCATCGGCCTGACACTCTACAAGATCGACCGTGTCATGGCCGGTGAACTTGACGAGTTTGTCGATGCCCTGACACAGGAAGAACAGGCCGCCCTGCTTGCGGCGGATGAAGGCTGAAGCAGGCAGGGCCCGTTATGACGTGGGGGCCGCGCACAGCGAACTGCGGCCGGGATGGCGCTCGACCACATTGGGATCATCGGGGTCGGCCAGATAGAATTCGGTAAAATTGCGCGCGCCCAGCGCAACAAGATGGTGGCCGTCCGGCTCGTGCAGCACACCTTCGCCACTGACCTGATGGATCTCGATCTTACCGGCGGGGCGCCGGATGGTGATCTCGCCACACAGGGCATAGCTGTGGTTCACACGGCTGACAGGCGTCTCGATATGGGCAGTCTGGGTGGTATGGTCATGATCAAGGTGGAAGGTCGTGACAAGCTGCTCGTCCACATACAGACGCGAGACCTCGGAAACTTCGCCCTCGCCATAGCCATCCTCCACCTCGAACGACCCGGCAAGGGCAGGGGTGGCAAGAATGGTGCACAGTACTGCGGCAAGCAGGGCGCGGTCAGGGCGGAATGAACGAAGCGGAATTTGCATGATGCCTAAATATGACGGAAAGCAGCCATGATGAAAGAGACCATGGCCCCCACACCCGCAAATTTGCGCATGCTCCTGTCAAACGCCACGACCCGGCTCCGTAACGCCGGCATCGAAGCCCCCCAGCGTGAGGCCCGGCTGCTGGCCGCCCATGCCGCTGGCACCGATCTTGCAGGCCTGCTGCGCATCGATGTGCTGGACGACACGGCCCATGCCATGTTCACCCGGGTTCTGGCCCGCCGCCTTAACCATGAGCCGATGGCCTACATTACGGGGCAGGCCGGCTTCTGGTCGCTTGACCTTGCGGTGTCCCCCGCCACGCTGATCCCGCGCGCGGATAGCGAAACACTGATCGAGGCCGTGCTGCACCACCTGCCGGACCGCACGCGGCCGCTGCGCGTGCTGGATATCGGTACGGGTACGGGCTGCCTTGTGCTTGCGGTGCTGGCGGAATATCCGCACGCTACCGGCATTGGCACCGACATCAACCCGCAGGCGGCCCGGCTGGCCGCATGCAATGCCATGCGCAACGGACTTGGATCACGCTGCATGACCCTGTGCTGCAACTGGGCCGACGCCACGGGCGGCCCGTTTGACCTTGTGCTGAGCAATCCACCCTATATCGCGCATGCCGAACTGTCCGGCCTCATGCCCGATGTGGTGGAACATGAACCCATCCGCGCGCTGGATGGGGGTGCTGACGGGCTGGTAGCCTATCGTGCCTTGGCAGCAGACCTGCCCACGCTGCTTGCGCCAGGTGGTATCGCGGTGCTGGAACTGGGAATAGGTCAGGACCACAGCGTGCCCGCACTCATGCAGCGCAGCGGACTGGAAGTAATGGAAGTCCGCCCCGACCTGGGGGGAACAGGACGGGCGCTGGTGATAAAAAAATAATTTGGCAGAAGGTAATACGCACGGTATATTCCAAAGGCGCAGGGAACACGAACAGCACGCTTTCATGCTATTCCATTCCCACGCGAGCGATCCCGATTGCAAAACAGAACAGCTGGCGACATGAACCCTCGGGGTTCCGCCATGCGCAGGGATCCGGTCCGGTATCAACCGGACAATCACTATGGCAACAGACGGGACGGGCAAGACCGCCCCACGGTCCAGGGCAGCGCCAGCGACCGGCAACAGGAAAGTGCTGCGACAGCTTATGAACATGAAACGCATGCGAGGCCGTCACAATCGTTCGGGCGGCAGCAATGGCGGAAGCGTACGCCATAACAATGGCCAGATCCCGTTGAACCGCAACCATGTCTTTGACAGTAATGGGCCTGACCTGCGCGTGCGTGGTACGGCGCAGCAACTGTTTGAAAAATACCTTCAGCTCGGTCGTGATGCCAGCAGCACGGGCGACCGCGTGATGGCGGAAGCCTATTTCCAGCACGCCGAGCATTATTTCCGCATTCTCAATGCCATGACGCAGGCGGCACAGCAGAGCCAGCAGGAACGCATGAACAGCCGTCAGCCGCGTCCCATGCCGGACAACCGGCAGCCGACGGATACGGTTATGGATGAAGCGGGGGAACAGCCTGCCATCGCCGCGCCTGCCCAGCCGGAAGAAACCGCGCCCCAGCCCCCGATTGCAGCCGCTACGCCAGAAGCAGCCCCCGCAGCCCCGGCCCCGCGCGCACCGCGTGTTCCGCGCGCGCCACGCCGTGCCAAGCCGCCGGTGGAAAAAAAGGAAGAACTGGAATCCAGTTCCTCCTGATACGGATATCCCCATCCGCCAGCCGGGTGGGGATCCCGTCAGGCCATGCGGGCAGCCGTATGGTCAGTTACATGAATTGACCAGCCGCCAGACCTTGCGCTTGCGGCCATCTGCCGATTCAGGTGCGTCTTCAACCGTTACCAGCCCCTGATTACGCAGCGCCTGCAGCGCCAGCCGGGCATGATAGGTGCCAAGTTCGGGGAACAGGTCCCCGATTTCCCTGACCGAACGCGCCTTGCCGTCGGACAGGATCTTCAGCACGATCTGTCGCTTGCTGTCATGATTTGTCATGCGCCAGGATCGATGCTGAAAAAAAGTCATTCCTTTCCATACCAGATTTGTCACCAATGGCCTAGCCATCGATCCGTCAAACCTGCACCGGACTGGACAGGACCGTATGGATGGCCGTGGTCAGCTTACGCAGTTCGGCTGACGTAATGGTAAAGGCCGGTGTCAGATAGACGATGCTGCGGAATGGCCGGACCCATACCCCTTGCCCGACCAGCGCGGTCTTGAGTGCGTTCATATCCGGTATACGGTCCAGTTCCACCACGCCGATCGCGCCCATCACTCGTACATCCACCACGTGCGGCAGGGAGCGGCAGGCTTCCAGTCCGGCGCGCATCCGGGCACCGATGCGCGCCACCTGTTCCAGCCGGGGTTCGCGCTCGAACAGGTCGAGGGAGGCATTGGCGCAGGCACAGGCCATGGCATTGGCCATGAAGGTCGGGCCATGCATGAGCGCATGCAGCGGATTGTCGGACAGGAATGCCTCGAACACATGCCGGCGTGCGACCGTGGCCGCCAGTGCCATGGTCCCACCGGTCAGCGCCTTGGACAGGGTCATGATATCCGGCACGACACCAGCCTGTTCACAGGCGAACATCGTGCCGGTGCGGCCAAAGCCGGTAAATATCTCATCAAATATCAGCAGCACGCCATGCCGGTCAGCCAGTCGGCGCAGGGTGCGCAGGACATCGGGCGCATGGAACAGCATGCCCCCGGCTCCCTGTACCAGCGGCTCGACAATAATCGCGGCGATACGGTCCGCCGATTGTGCCAGCAGGGTATCGAGTGCCTGCGTGCGCGCGTCATCCGTTGGCAGGTCGGTTATGAAATGCTCGGGCAGGGCGCCATTGTACAGGCTGTGCATGCCTTCTTCAGGGTCGCACACGGCCATCGTGGCCATGGTATCCCCATGATAGCCGCCACGGAAGGCCAGCAGGCGCGTACGCCCTGCCTGGCCACGGTTGAGCCAGTACTGGATTGCCATTTTCATCGCCACCTCAACGGCGACGGAACCGGAATCGGTAAAGAACACCCGCTCCAGATCACCGGGCAGCATGTCCGCCAGCCGTGTGGCCAGTGTCAGCGCCGGCCTGTTGACCAGGCCGCCGAACATGACATGCGGCATGCATTCCAGCTGCTGCTGCACGGCATGACGGATATGGGGATGGTTATAGCCATGGCAGGCAGTCCACCATGAGGCAATGCCATCAGTCAGTTCCGACCCGTCGGCCAGCGTTATGGTGCATCCCTGCGTGGCCGTGGCGGCCAGCGGGGGCAGGGCAGTCTGCATCTGGGCATAGGGCAGCCAGACATGGCCCATGCCGCGTTCCAGCCATTCAGGTCCATGCATGCGCTGTCTCCATATGATATTGCATTGGCGGGATTGACCGGAGCAGCATGCTCCGGCAGGAGAATGCGCTTCATGGCCCGTTTTGATCCAATTTTCCAGACCGCGCTTGATCATATGGCGCAGCAGCACACCCGCCGCGTGCTGCACCCCATGCGCCATGTGGGGGCGGCTAACGTCGTGCGGAATGGACGGACGCTGATCAACTTCTCCTCCAACGATTATCTCGGCCTGGCCCATCATCCGGCCCTTGCCGCGCGCGCGGCCGCCTGGCTGGCGGAAGATGGTACGGGAGCAGGGGCCTCCCGTCTCGTGACCGGCACCAGCACGCGGCATATGGCGGTCGAAGCCCGGCTTGCCGCCTTCAAGGGGACGCAGGCGGCGCTGCTTCTGGCCAGCGGTTGGCAGGCCAATGCATCGGTGCTGGCAGCGCTGCTGCGGCTGGCGGCCGGGCAGGGCGCACCACCGCTGGTTTTTGCCGACCGGCTGAACCATGCCAGCCTGCACCAGGGCTGCATGGCGGCAGGCGTGCGGCAGCTCCGCTTCCGCCATAACGATCTGGACCATCTGGAAAGCCTGCTCGGGCACCATGCGCAGACACCCGGCATGCGGGTGATCGTGACGGAGAGTGTATTCAGCATGGATGGCGACCAGACCGACATCGCGCGGCTGGCTGCCATTGCCCGGCAGTACGGCGCCTTTACCTATGTGGATGAAGCCCATGCCACCGGCGTGCTTGGCCCGCAGGGGCGGGGGCTGTGCGCCGGGCATGATATCGATCTGGTCATGGGCACGTTCAGCAAGGCGCTGGGCGGGTTCGGGGCGTTTGTCACGGGCACGCGGGCGCTATGTGACTGGCTGGTCAATGCCTGTTCAGGCTTCGTGTTCACCACCGCACCCCCGCCCGCCGTGCTGGGTGCGATGGATGCGGCACTTGAACTCCTTCCCACGCTGGATGCCGAACGCGCACGACTGGTCCGCAATGCGGATCACATACGCGGCGTGATACGTGACTGCGGTCTCTCGCCCGCACCGTCCATGACACAGATCATACCGATCATGCTGGGCGAGGCCCCGCGCGCGCTGGCATTCGCGGCTCACCTTGAGGAGCGGGGCATTCTTGCCACTGCCATAAGGCCGCCCACCGTGCCGCCGGGTAGCAGCCGTATCCGGCTGGCGCTCGGCGCAGCCCATACGGATGGCATGATCGACCAGCTTGCCACCGCCATTCCCGCCGCCCTGCGCGAAAGCACCTGAATGGCACCGGTCCTTCCCGTCGTCTTCGTCCATGGCTGGGCGTTCGACCCGACATTCTGGAACACGACACGCGCCCTTCTTGCTCCGGCAGACACGCAATGCCTGGATTTCGGCTTCTTTGCACCAAAACCTGCCCTCACGCTGCCCACGCGCCCCTATATCGGGGTCGGGCATTCCCTGGGCGCATTATGGCTACTGCGTCATCATGGGGCGTCATGCCGGGGGCTGGTCCTGATCAACGGCTTCAGCCGGTTCAGCGCGGGAGCGGACTTTACCGATGGAATACCCCGAAGGGTGATCGCACGCATGCATACCGGCCTGAACCGTGCGCCTGAAGGACTGCTGCGCAGCTTCCGTCAGCGCGCGGGCATCGACACGCCCCTGCCGCCCCATATCGAACGTGACAGGTTGGACCGCGGCCTGCAGGACCTGATGGACATGGATTGCAGGCCGGACCTGCGGGATGTCACATGCCCCGTTCATGTCATGGCCGGAACGCGCGACGCCATTGCGCCGGCGAGCCTGACGCGGGCCTGTTTCCCGCCCCCGATACTGAATTCCATCCAGTGGCTGGACGGGGGTCATCTGCTTCCCCTGACCCATGCCGCACAATGTGCCCACGCCATTACAGCCATGACCCGACGGATATCCACGCCATGACCCGCAATGCCCGCATTGCCGCATGTTTTGACGCAGCCCATGATTATGAACAGGCTGCCCGCGTCCAACGCATGGCGGCACAGGAACTGGCCCGCCGCATCGGTTACCACCATGGAATGGATGCGCCGTCACGCATTCTCGAGATCGGTTGTGGCACCGGCCTGCTGACCCGTGAACTGCGGCGGCTTTTCCCCAAAGCCCATATTACCGCAACCGATATCGCCCCCCGCATGCTGGAACGCCTGGCACGGCGGATGCCTAACGATGACCGCCTGACCCTGCGCCAGATGGATGGTGAGGCCCCGGATGCGACTGGCCCCTTTGACCTGATATGCTCCAGCCTGGCCATGCAGTGGTTCCATCACCGCTCACAGGCACTGCATGGCCTGGCGGCATTACTGGCGCCGGGGGGGCGGATGGCTTTCGCCACGCTGGCGGATGGCAGCTTCGCGCAGTGGCGGGCGGCATATGACCGGACGGGCGTAACCTGTCCGATGCCGGATTATCCCACGCAGGACGCGTTGCAGCGGGAATGGCCCGTTTCCGGCGCGGGACTGTGGCAAATCACGGAAATTGTCGATACACCGTCAACACCGCTGGCCTTCGCCCGTGAACTCAGGGCCATAGGTGCCACCCATACGGAACACGCGCCCGCCACGCCGGGACAGATGCGTCGCGTGCTGGCGGCCGCACGGGCCCGTCCCTTTGCCATGTCCTATCAGGTGGCATATGGCCAGTTTCACCGCGCACTCTGGCCCGGCGTGTTTGTAACCGGCACGGATACGGATGTGGGCAAGACCGTAGCGTCCGCAGCCCTGGTCCATGCATGGAAAGCCGCTTACTGGAAGCCACTGCAGAGCGGCACGGACGATGCACCATCGGACAGCACGGGCGTGCGCGGGTTGACGGGACTGGATGCGACGCGGCTCTACCCGCCAGCCGCAAGCTTCGGCGCATCCCTCTCACCCGAGGACGCGGCGCGCCATGCCCATACCCGCATCGACCCCGCCGCCATTACCCTGCCGCCCCATGACGGCACACGCGGGCCGCTGGTCGTGGAAGGGGCAGGGGGCGTGTTCGTGCCCATTGCCGAAAACTACCTCATGATCGATCTCATGGCCCGACTTGCCCTGCCCGTGGTGCTGGTCGCGCGCAGCACGCTTGGTACGATCAATCATACGCTGCTCAGCCTGGCTGCCCTGCGTGCCCGTGGCCTGCGGGTAGCGGGGGTCATCCTGAATGGTCCGGCCGAACCCAATGGCCGCAGCGCCATCGAACGGCACGGGCAGGTGCGGATACTGGCCGAGTTCCCGCTCCTGTCCCCGATGGGGCCGCAGGCGGTAGCACAACTGGCGCGCCGCCTGCCGTCCTGGGCGCAAATTACGGGCGAAGCCGTCAGTAACGGCGGATAAGCCCCGCAAGCGTGCCCTGTACGCTGACGCGCGATAAGGGCAGGACACGGGTTTCGTAATGGGTGTTGGCGGGAATGAGTGCGATCCCGTCCTTTTCATGCCGGATGCGCTTGAGCGTGACTTCCTCGCCATCGATCAGGGCCACGACAATCTGGCCATCCGTAGCCTGCATGCCCTCACGGATGATCACCATGTCCCCATCCAGGATGCCGGCATCCTGCATCGAATCGCCCATGACCTCCAGCGCGTAGTGACCGGCCTTGCCCAACATGTCCGCCGGGACGGAAATGCGGGTGGTCGTGGTGTTGATCGCCTCGATCGGGTTGCCTGCCGCCACGCGCCCGACGAAGGGCACTTCCACCACCGCAGCGTGGAAAATCTCGGGGGGCATGGCCGGTGGGGGCACGGGCGCCTGCACGGGGGGGGGAGGCACCTCGATATCCGGCAGGCGCAGGATCTCCAGCGCGCGCGCACGATGGTGCCGGCGATGCAGGAACCCACGTTCCTCCAGCGCCGAGATCAGCCGGTGAATACCGGACTTCGAGCGCAGACCGAGCGCGTCCTTCATTTCATCGAAGGAAGGGGAAAACCCCGTCCGGCGCAGATGGCCGTCTATGAACAGCAAAAGCTCATGCTGTTTTTTCGTGAGCATGCGATGTATCCTTTTGCCGTGGGCAAGACTACCGGGGCGGGGATGCAACGGAACAAATCAAAAACCCGCATCCATGTTCTATATTGGTTCCATATCCGCAGTCAACCGGCTTTCACACACGCGCTCAGCCTGGAACATGGTCGATGCGGATGATGTCGCACATTTCCCCGCATCTGGCGGCAGGGGCGTGGGGCGCGCGCAGCACCAGCGCCTGGCTTTGAGCCAGCACATGCAGCATGGCCGAGTCCTGGACGGGAAAGGGCGTGGCCACAAGTCGGCCCGCCGCGTCATGTGCAAGGCGTGCGCGCAGATGGTCCATACGCTGGTCATTGGTCGGCACATCGGCGCCCAGGACGGCCCGTACGGGGGGCTGGATCGCCTGCGCGATGCCCGCCATCCGCCGCAGGGCGGGCAGCACGAACACGATGGAACAGACAAAGGCCGCCACCGGGTTGCCCGGCAGGCCGATGAACGGCAGGCGACCCAGATGACCGTACATGAGCGGCTTGCCCGGCCGCATGGCAATCTTCCAGAAATCGGTTTTCATGCCGACCTGCTCCAGCCCGCGCCGCACCAGGTCATGGCTGCCCACACTCGCACCGCCTGCCGTGACCAGCATGTCCACGCCATCAACCATGCGTTCAAGTGTTGCAAGATCCGCCATGTCGTCACGCAGCGCGGGCAGCATGACCGGTTCGGCCCCGGCGGCGCGCAGCAGGGCCGCCAGCATCGGCGTATTGGAATTGGCAATCTGTCCCGGCCCGACCGGGCTGCCGGGCAGCAGCAGTTCATCCCCCGTGGCGGCAATGGCCACGCGCGGGCGGCGGGCCACTTCCAGCCATGCATGGTTGGCCGCTGCCGCCACACCGACATCCTGCGCCGAAAGCCTGCAACCCGCCGGGATGATGACCTGCCCCGTCGCGAAATCCTGTCCCAGCCTCCGTACATAGGTGCCGGGGGCAAGAGTGTGGGTGGTGCTGATGGTGGCGCCATCCGCGCTGGCATTTTCCTGTATCAGCACGGCATCCGTACCTGCGGGCATGACGCTGCCGGTAAAGATGCGTACGCATTCCCCCGCGCCCACCTGGCCTGCGAAGGGATGACCCGCCGGGGCGTGACCAATGCAGGCAAGGCGTACGCCCCGCGCGTGCAGGTCCGCCGCACGCACCGCGTACCCATCCATGGAGGAAACATCCGCCGGGGGATTGGACAGGCGCGCGCGTACGGGCGCGGCGCTGACACGGCCACAGGCGTCGGTCAGGGCGACGACTTCGGTGGGGAGGGGGAAAACGCCTTCAAGAACCCGTTTTTGCGCTTCGGCGACACTCAACATCGTACCCGGCACTCCTTTTTTACCCGTTATGGACGAATTTAAGCAGAAATATCGGTCAGGGTGCTTGACCTCAGCCTTGTGTATGCGCATTTTCCGCCAACTTGAACCACTGCTGCACCTGAGTGTTCCAGCAGCGGCGGAGCAGTGCTGAGGATATCATGGCCAAGAGCAACACCATTCAGATCAAACTCGTCTCCACGGCGGACACCGGCTACTTCTACGTGACCAAGAAGAATGCCCGCGCCCAGACCGGCAAGATGGAACTGCGGAAATACGACCCCGTCGCACGCAAGCACGTGGCCTTCCGCGAAGCGAAGATCAAATAACTTTCCGCCCCGGCGGATACAAAAAAACCCCGGCGGAAACGACCGGGGTTTTTTTGTGCCTCCACCCAGGCGGGTACGGTCTTCAGTACAGATGGTCATGGTCGCCATAGGGCACGACAATCTCATCCTGACGCGCAAGGTTCTGCATGGAACGGGCACGCTCATCCAGCAGGTCGGTATCCAGCGCCCCTTCCTTCAACCCGCGCACCCGGCGCAGCCAGACTTCCTGTTCGGCTGTCGCGTCGTGCTGTGCGGCGCGGGCTTCATCAAGCAGGTGCAACTGGGTGGCATAGCTGTGCAGCCCATGTTCCCCGCGCATGACATTCCAGCCAAAATAGGCGGTGAGCCCGATGAACAGGGCAGGGGGAATGGTGACGTGCAATACACGCCGCATGATCTTGCCCAGTTGCATTCCACTTTCTCCCTGCCTTGATGTGCCGGACGGGCTTACCCCGTCCGGCGCGGTCTGTCACCCGTTCTTCAGGATCGTACGCCCGGCATAACGGGCAGCAGTAGCCAGTTCGTTCTCGATACGGATCAGCTGGTTGTATTTCGCCGTCCGGTCCGAGCGCGAAAGCGACCCGGTCTTGATCTGCCCGCAATTGGTCGCAACCGCCAGGTCGGCAATCGTGCTGTCCTCCGTCTCGCCCGAACGGTGGCTCATCACCGCCGTATAGCCTGCGTGCTGCGCCATCTGCACGGCTTCCAGCGTCTCGCTCAGCGTGCCGATCTGGTTGACCTTGACCAGCAGCGAGTTGGCCACGCCATCCTTGATGCCCCGGCGCAGGCGGTCAGGATTGGTCACGAACAGGTCATCGCCCACAAGCTGCAGCTTGTGGCCCAGATTGGCAGTCAGTTCGGCCCAGCCTTCCCAGTCATCTTCCGCCAAGCCATCCTCGATCGAAATGATGGGATAGCGGGCGGACAGATCGGCCAGATAGGCGATCATGCCAGCAGCATCCAGGCTCCTGTCCTCGCCCTTCAGCTCATACCGGCCATCCTTGTAGAACTCGGTCGCGGCGCAATCGAGTGCGAAGGTCACGTCGTCGCCCGGCCGGTAGCCTGCTGCCTCGATCGCGCGCATCATGAAGCCCAGCGCCTCGTCAGCGGATTTGAGTGCGGGGGCAAACCCGCCCTCATCGCCAACATTGGTGTTGTAACCGGCACCCGACAGGCTTTTCTTGAGCTGGGCGAAGATTTCGGAGCCCATGCGGATCGCGTCGGTTACGGTTGGCGCGCCAACCGGCTGGATCATGAATTCCTGTATGTCGATGGGGTTATCCGCATGCTGGCCGCCGTTGATGATGTTCATCATCGGTACGGGCAGGGTGCGGGCATACACGCCGCCCACATAGCGGTACAGCGGCACCTGCAGTTCCTGCGCCGAAGCCTTAGCCACGGCGAGTGATACGCCAAGAATTGCATTTGCACCCAGGCGGGACTTGTTGGGCGTGCCATCAAGGTCGATCATCGCCTCATCAATGGCGACCTGATCGCTCGATTCCACGCCCTGCAGGGCTTCAAGGATTTCATGCTCGACATGGCCCGCGGCCTTGAGCACGCCCTTGCCGCCAAAGCGCCCGGGGTCACCATCGCGCAGTTCCACCGCTTCATGCGCGCCGGTGGATGCACCCGATGGCACGGCGGCACGGCCCTTGGCGCCGGATGCCAGTTCCACGTCCACCTCGATGGTGGGATTGCCGCGACTGTCGAGGATTTCGCGGGCGATGATATCGATAATGGCGCTCATGGTATCTGTTTCCTCAGATTTGACATTATGGGGATACGGCATACGACCGCACGCATATCCTGCCTCACGATAACAGATGCCACGCATCATGCCAGAGCGGGCTATACACATCATGACCAGATTCAGGAGAGTCCCGCCATGAAACGCCTGCCCCTGCTTGCCGTCGTCACCGCCATCGCCAGCCTGCTGCCGCTGCTTGGCTGTACCTGCGCAATCCTGTTCCTGACGCCGGACCATACACCGCGCCTGCTTACGGCGGCGGTAGGCTATGGCGCTGTCATGCTGTCCTTTCTTGGTGCGGTGCACTGGGGGCTGGCGCTGGAGCAGCCTGACATCATCCCGGCAGGCGGCACGCAGCGCCTGACCAACATGCGGCTGGCGCTGGGGGGAATGCCCGCAATCATCGGCTGGGTCGGGCTGTGTGCTGCAACCGTACGGGAACTGGCCGGGCTGCTCATCGTGATTGCGGGCTTCATAGCTGTAGGCATCGGTCAGCGCATGGCGTGGCAACGTGGCGCCATGCCGCGCGGGTACCTGACAGTGCAGTGGTTTGTCATCTGCCTGGCGGAACTGTGCTTCCTGACCATACTTGCGGCATGCATGGGCATGCGCCCGGCACAGTAGGAAATCGGGCAAAATGCACTGTTGAAAAACAAATAAAATTTTCTGGTGAAGCTTTTCTAAAAAAGGGCGGCATCCGAAAACCGTCGTTTCCGTATCAGTCTGTCTTTATGGGCGGACCGACTTTGCTGCATAATAAAAAACCCCGGCACATCAGATGTGCCGGGGTTTTTGCATTCAGGCCACCTGTGCTCAGGTGTTCTGCAGGGCGCGCAGTACATCCGCCGGGCGCACCGGCATATGGCGCAGGCGCACACCCACGGCGTTGAAGATGGCATTGCCAATGGCTGGCCCCACCACCGTCGTGCCCGGCTCACCCAGACCCATCGGTTTTTCCGTGCTGGGCAGGAATTCGATATCCATGTCCGGCGTATCGGCAATACGCAGCGGGGTGTAGGTGTTCAGGTTGCGGTCAACCGGCATACCGTTGACAATTTCCGTATTCTCGAACAGCACCATGCTCAGGCCCCACAGCGCGGCGCCCTCGGTCTGGGCCTTCGCACCATCGGGGTCAACCACGGTGCCCGCATCCACCACGATGGTCAGCTTCTGGCAGGTCACGACACCGGTGCTGCGGTCAACATGCACCTGCGCCACGCAACCGATCCATGTCGGCATGCCGCGTTCCTGTCCCGCCGTGGTGGCGAGACCCATCGCGGTATCCTTGGGCAGACTGGTCTTGCCCCAGTTCACCTTTTCCATAAGCCGGCGCACGACAGCAGCCTGACGCAGCGCGCCACCCACAGAATCCGGTGCCTGACCCTTGTTGCGACCCTGCGCGGTCAGCAGGTCAAGACGGAACTGGGCAGGGTCTTTCTTCTGGCGGTGCGCGACCTCATCAAGGAAGCACTCGACCCCCCAGCTGGTCCAGCCGGGGCTGACCGAACGCAGCCAGCCGGGGCGGAAGGTCTTTTCCGCCAGGTCGTTACGCAGCGCACGGACACGGAAGGCACCCACTTCGTACCAGTGGTCGCCACCGGCGATGGCAAACTGGTCATACGGCTTGCCATCAACGCCCTTTTCCATGAACGCTTCGGCCATCACACCCGTGGGCCAGCCCGCAGCGGCCTGGTAATCCATGGCCGTGATCTTGTCGCTGCCATCAAACGCCATGCGGACACGCTGGACCGAAGGCGAACGGAAGGAATCGAACTGCATGTCATCCGAGCGGGTCAGGATCAGCTTGACCGGCTTGCCCCCCAGCGCCTTTGACGCAAGGGCGGCGGGAATCATGTAGTCACCGTTCAGGCGACGGCCAAACCCGCCACCCAGCAGGTAGCTGCGCAGGATCACCTTGCTTTCGGGCACCTGCAGCGACTTGGCCAGCGTGGGCAGGATCAGGCTCTGCCACTGGTTGCCTGCATGGATCTCGTAGACCCCGTCCTTCTCGAAGGCCAGCGCATTGGTCGGCTCAAGCTGGTAGTGCAGCACGGACGCACAGGTATATTCCTGATCCATGACCGTATGCGCGCCAGAGAAGGCCTGGTCCACGCCGTCATCATTGAAGATGTAGACACCACCATCCTTGTTGTTGATCAGCTGGCGGCCACGGTCCTGGATATCACGTTCGGACGTGTGGATCGTCTCGCCCGGCGTCCATTCCACTTTCAGCGCATCCGTGGCGCGGATGGCGGCGCTGTAGCTTTCGGCCAGCACCACGACCCAGCCCTGCACGACTTCCGACGGGTCATCGATCAGCAGGTAGCGGACATAGCCCTTGATCTTCTTCGCATCGGTATCATCGACCGAGCGGACCTTGGAGCCATAGCGCGTGGGCGGCATCTTGGGGCGGGCATAGACCATGCCCTCGACCTTGGCGTCGATACCATAGATGGCGGTGCCGTTGGTCTTGGAAGGAATGTCCAGTGCCTTGAGCTCGGCATTGCCGATCAGCCTGCGCTCGCTTGCGGGCTTGAGCGGCAGCTTGGCCATTTCCTCGGGCGTGAAGGAGTGGGACGGATGCCCCTTGGCCACGATATCGCCAAAGCTGATCTGCTTGCTGCCAGCGCTGACAATGCCGTTGGCGACCGTGCACTTGTCCGGCGTGGTGCCAAGCAGACGGGCGGCTTCCTCCACCAGCGCGGTGCGGGTTGCCGCACCGGCCTGGCGGAAGACATCCCATGTCATCCATACCGACCAGCTGCCACCGGTCACCATCAGGCCCCATTTGGGGTCGGTATCCACATAGTTGATGCGGACCTTGCTCCAGTCGGCTTCCATCTCGTCCGCGATGATGCGGGCGAGGGCGGTGCCGATGTGCTGGCCCATTTCCGCGCGGATAATATTGACCGTGATGATCCCGTCGGGTGCGATGGCGCACCAGATGGTCGGCTCGAACGCGCCATCACCCGGACCTGCGTTATCGAGGGGGAAAATCTGGTTGGCTGAAGCCTGACGCGCGAAGCCGAACATGACACCGGCGCCAAGCGATGTGACAAGGAAGCCACGGCGTGAAAGGGAAGGCTGTTCACGGCGGCCGTCCCTGCCCAGGCGGAAGCGGTCTAATCTACCCATTTGATGCATCTCCGCGTGCGGTGGCCGCGGCCTTCTTGATGGCCTCACGAATGCGAACATAGGTCATGCACCGGCACAGGCTGCCAGCCATGACGGCATCGATTTCCTCATCCGTGGGAGAGGGGTAATCCTTGAGCAGGCTGACCGCCTGCATGATCTGCCCGGACTGGCAGTAGCCGCACTGCGGGACCTGAATGTCACGCCAGGCCTGCTGGACCGGGTGGTTGCCCTCGGGGTCGATGCCTTCGATCGTGGTGATGTCAGCCCCTTCGGCGGCGCTGACGGGGGTGACGCAGGACCGGGTGGCCCGGCCACCGATATGGACGGTGCACGCACCGCACATGCCGATACCGCAACCGAATTTCGTTCCGGTCAGGCCAACTTCGTCACGGATCACCCACAGCAGGGGTGTATCATCCGGCACGTCAACGGTTACGTCCCGTCCATTGAGGCGAAAGGTCGTCATGTTCTAGCTCCGTCTTTCAGCTCAATGGGACGACGCGACAGGGGGGGCAGGCAGGGTCTTGCGCACCTCGGCCGCCTTCTTTTCCAGATCGGTCCATGGCGGCAGGGTCGTGCGCGTTGCGCGCAAGTAGGTCGCCAGACGGGCCAGATCCGCATCGGAGAAGGAATGGTAGAAACTGGGCATGGATACGGTGGAAATTCCTTCCGTCGTGCCAATCCCGCGCAGGATGACCTGGAACAGGTTGGTCGGCTCGTCCAGCCACAGCGCGTTGTTCAGCGCCAGGTCGGGGCGGCCTTCAACCGGCTGCGGCCCGGCATTGGCGTGGCATGCGGCGCAGGCACCGGCATACAGCTTCGCGTTCGGGTTCACCTGCGGGCCGACCAGATCCCTCATGGACGCCTTCATGGCCCATTGGATGGCCTTGGGGTCCTGGCTCACGCGGGTGGCGGAGTGGTCGATCTGGGCCAGGTAATGCGCGATGGCATGCACGTCGGATTCGGGCAGTTCGCTCAGGCCACCGTGCACGACGGGGGACATGGGACCGGCCGCACTGCCATGCAGGGGTGCCGAGCCGAAGCGCAGGTATTTGAAATACTCGTCCTCGGTCCAGACGACGGGGGTCGGGTTATGCTCGTTGAGCGGCGGGGCAATCCAGTTGTCCACCGGAGCGCCATCGTACGGCGCGCTGCTCTTTTCCGCACCCATGAGGTTACGCGGCGTATGACACGCCGAGCAGTGGCTCAGCCCTTCGGCCAGGTACGCGCCACGGTTCCACTGCGCATCCTGCGAAGGATCGTTCTTGAGCGGGCCTTCATGCAGGAACAGAAGCTTCCAGCCCGCCTGCTCGAGGCGGATGTTGAAGGGGAAACCCACCGTATTGTCGCGCTTGACCGAATGCACCGGCTGACGCGTCATGAGGAAGGCATAGACATCCGCGATGTCCTGATCCGTCATGTGCGTGAAGTGGTCAAACGGGAAGGCGGGGAAAAGCTGCGTGCCATCGCGGGAAATGCCCTTGCGCATGGCGCGATGGAAAGCGGCTTCCGACCACCGGCCGATCCCCGTTTCCGGATCGGGCGTGATGTTGGAGGAGAAGATGGCACCAAAGGGCGTGTCCATCTTGTAATCGCCCGCCAGTTCCACGCCATGCACGCCGCCATCGGTGCGGGTATGGCATTCGGCACAGTAGCCGCCAGCGGCCAGCACGCGCCCGTGTTCGATCTGGGCCGCCGTGAAGGAGGAAGGAGGAGGCGGTGCAACCGGCGCAATCGCCGGATACCACGCATAAGCCAGGAACCCGA
Source organism: Komagataeibacter sp. FNDCF1 (assembly GCF_021295335.1). Taxonomy (NCBI): domain Bacteria; kingdom Pseudomonadati; phylum Pseudomonadota; class Alphaproteobacteria; order Acetobacterales; family Acetobacteraceae; genus Komagataeibacter; species Komagataeibacter sp. FNDCF1. The sequence goes on from NZ_JAIWOT010000001.1 coordinate 910,909, forward strand.
CGCCACCGGCGACACCGATCCCCACAATCGCTGCTGCAATACGTTTAATCACGATGTTCTCGCGGTTGTGAAAGTCATCATATCACCCCGTATCATCCGCCTGGTTCCAGTGCCGGTATGGCGCGAAACACATGGGATGGCGCAGCGTTGCGCCACCCCCGAAGCACCGGAACTGCCAGATGTGCGGGAACATCGGCGCCACGGCGGAAACTTTTGTATTACCGTTTCCTAATCAAGCCGTCCGGGCGCACGTAAGGTCAAAGCAGGGATAAGACTTATTTACTGATGTATTAAATCAAGCATGACCACCACAAAACCCTTGATAAACGGGCTGTGGGGGCCTTTAGAATTGCTATCTATATATGGATGGATATAGACCAAAATGGCACCTGTCAATCCGGGGAAGGAAAAATCCTTCCCCGGCCTGACGGCTCAGTCGTGGTCCGGCAGGGAATAGGCGACGATATAATCGCCAAGCTTGGTTCCAAACGAACCATGGCCTCCATCCGCGGTCACGATGTACCGCTTGCCATCGACGGCATAGCTCATGGGCGTGGACTGGCCACCGGCGGGCAGGCGGTCCTGCCACAGCACGCGTCCCGTCGTCACGTCATAGGCGCGGATGTAGTAATCCAGCGTGGAAGTCAGGAACGCGACACCACCGGCGGTGGTCAGCGGACCGCCAAGGCTGGGCACGCCCATCTTGATGGGCAGCGGCAGGGGTGCGCTGTCACGAATCGTGCCGTTGCGGTGTTTCCACACGATCTTGTTGGTGCGCAGGTCTATGCCCGACATGTAGCCCCATGCTGGCTGCTTGCACGGCAGGCCGAAAGGCGACAGGAAGGGATGCAGGTCAACGCCATAGGGCACGCCGAACTGCGGCTGCACGCCACTTTCGCTGCCCGAGGGCAGGGATTTGTCGGGGGTTGCCGGGTTGTTCGGGCCACGCGGGATCAGCTTCGACACGAACGGGATGGCAATGGGATTGGCAATCGCGATCTGGCGCTCGGGGTCAATGGCCAGGCCGCCCCACTCAAACATGCCCAGATTGCCGGGGAAGACCAGCGTGCCCTGCAGCGAGGGCGGGGTAAACGTGCCTTCGTAGCGCAGCTGGTGGAACATGATGCGGCAGACCAGCTGGTCGAACATAGTGCCACCCCACATGTCGGCATCCGTCAGCTTTCTGCTGGGGCGGAAGGTCAGCTGCGAGAAGGGCTGGGTGGGCGAGAGATGATCACCGGGGGCCGCACCCTGCGGCACGGGCTGCTCGGGGGCGGGCACCACCAGATGGCCGTTACGGCGGTCAAGCACGAAGATATTGCCGGTCTTGGCCGGAGCATACAGCGTGGGAATGACCTCACCATCCGCGCTGCGGATATCGACAAGGCTGGGCTGGGCGGGAATGTCCATGTCCCACAAATCGTGGTGCACGGTCTGGTAGCTCCAGGCCAGCTTGCCGGTGGAGGCATTCAGCGCCACGATGGAACTGGCATAGCGCTCGGCATCGGGGCCGCGATTGCCACCCCATATGTCCGGCGTCTGCACGCCCATCGGGATATAAATCAGGTCCAGCTTGGCATCATAGGACGACGTGATCCACGAATTGGGGGAGTTGGGCACGAAGGTATGGTGTTCGGACGGCATCTCGTTCGGGTCGGGATTGCCGGGGTCGAACGCCCATTTCAGTGCGCCGGTATGCACGTCGAACCCGCGCGTGACACCTGAGGGTTCATGCGTGGAATAGTTGTCGGTCACCGCGCCGGACACGATCACGGTGGTATCGGTCACGACCGGGGGGGACGTGGGTTCATAGAAACCGAGCGTCCTGACCGGCATGCCGTCGCGCAGATCTACGACACCATTGTTGCCGAAGGAGGCGCAGCGGGCGCCGGTCGTGGCATCAAGCGCGAAAAGCTGGCCATCGTTGGTCGGCAGGAAGATGCGGCGCGCGCATTCCGCCGGGGCGGCGGCAGGCGTGCCGTCGGCCTGTGCCTCGACCCGGTCCTCATGATAGGACACGCCACGGCAGGTCAGGTGCTGGAAGGTCGGGTTATAGGCCAGTTTGGGGTCGAACTTCCACCGCTGCGTGCCGGTTCTGGCATCCAGCGCGATCAGGATCTGATGCGGGGTGCACAGGTACAGCGTATCGCGGATCTTGATCGGCGTGACCTCATCGGTAATCTCCCCCGGGTCGTTCGGGCCGCGCAGGTCGCCGGTGCGGAAGGTCCAGGCAACCTTCAGCCTGCTGACATTGCCGGTATTGATCTGCCTGAGCGGGGAGAACCGGTCCCCGAACTGGGTGCGGCCATAGGCCTGCCAGTCGTCATCGGGCATCTGGTGCGCATCACCGGGTTCCGGGGCGTTCTGCGCCACGGGGGGCAGGTTGCCCGCGATATCCTGCGGGTCACCCATCAGGGCGGCGCCAATCACGACCACCGCCGCCCCGATCGCGCCCAGCAGGGGCAGGCGCGCGCCCGGCCCAGCTGGCTGCAGGTGACGCGTCACCCACGGCAGCAGCAGCACGATGCCGATGGGCACAAGGATATCCCCCCGGGGCGCCAGCGCCCAGAAATCAAGCCCGGCTTCATGGACGGCCCACGCCATGGTGCCCAGCAGCAGCACCGCGTACACCGTAAGCGCCGCGGCCTGCCGCCGGAACAGCAGGAATGCCGTTACCAGAAGCAGCACCCCGGCCACCACGTAATAGAAGGAGCCGCCAATGGCGCAGAGCCATAAACCGCCCCCCAGCAGATAGAGACCTGCCAGGGCGCAGACGGCCACGGCCGCAGCGAGAAGGGGAGCCGAACGTAAGGGGGTATTCATAAGTTTTCCTGATTACCGTGATGCAACAGCACGAACATTCTCCCATGAAAAACCTTAGGAGATGCAGGCAGGTCAAGGCCAAACTTATGAATAAAACGTGTGGGTCATCCTTCTGTTTCGCGTTTTACCGCGAAAATCATCTATTCCCCGACGGTTATAACCGTTGCCAGCGTGGCCCGTGTCCCCCTGGCACGGATGGACTGGCGCAGGGCAAGATACGCCTGCACGAAGCCTGGATGCACCGCCAGTTCCCACCCGGCAAAAGCACTCATGCCCAGTGCATCTTCCAGGTGGGGGGAGGCGGCACGGGTGCGGTCGTCATCCGTCAGGTGCGGCTCCACAATGGTGTAGGTCTGGCCCCTGTCATCATGCCCGCGCAGATATTCGGCATAACAGGCCACGATAAAGGCAATGCGCCCCACCGGGCGGTCGTGGGCGATCACGCCCATTGCCGTGCTCCTGACGAACATGGGCAGCTTGGAGGTACTGTCGGATGCAATGCGCAGCAACTGGTCGCTTATGGCGCGATTGCGGAAGCGGTGCAGCAGGCGGCGGCCATATTCGGTCAGCGCCATGCCCGGCGGCGCCTTGAGCAGGGGTTCCGCATCATGGCCGAGATACTGTTCGACCAGCGCCACCTCGTGCAGGTCTTCCATGATCTCGCTTACTACACGGTAGCCCGACAGCACGCCGGACAGGCCCAGCAGCGAATGGGAGGCATTGAGCATATGCAGCTTCACCTCCTCGTAGGGCTGGACGTTATCGGTGAACTGCACGCCCACGGCCTCAAGTTCCGGACGCCCGGCGCAGAAACTGTCTTCCACCACCCACTGGATAAAATCTTCACAGAAGACCGGAATACGGTCATCCAGACCGCTTTCGGCATCAAGGCGGCGAACATCGTCGGGATGCACGGCCGGCGTGATGCGGTCGACCATGGTGCAGGGGAAGGTGACGTTTTCTTCCATCCACCGGGCAAGCCCCGGATCTTTTGCCCGCGCCCAGCCCAGAAAGGCCGTGCGGGCGACATGGCCGTTCTGCGGCAGGTTGTCGCACGACAGGATGGTGAACGGACCCGCACCGCTTTCACGCCGCCTGCGCAGGGCCTCGGTCAGCAGGCCGAACACGCTGTGGGGCACGTCGCGCTTCAGGTCCTCGGCAATGACAGGGTGGTCGAGGGGAAAGACACCATTCTCGTCAACATAGTACCCGCCTTCGGTCACGGTCATGCTGACGATACGGATCGCGGGATCCGCCAGGCGCGCGATGGTGGCGGCGCGGTCGGCCGGGGCATACATGTATTCGGTTATGGAGCCGATCACGCGCACCACATTGGGGGCGTCCGGCGCACATTCGGTCAGGGAATACAGGCAGTCCTGGGCCGCCATGTCCCGGGCCTTCTGTTCCTCATGGGGGTTTTCCATAAGTCCTATGCCCAGCAGGCCCCAGCCCGACTGGCCGGGACGGTCCAGCACGCGGTCAATATAGACCGCCTGATGGGCACGATGGAAATTGCCCACGCTGATATGCGCGATGCCGGGCGTCACCCTGCTCCGGTCATAGGCCGGCACCACAATGGCGGGCGGCAGATGGGGCAGGGACGCAGTGTCAAGTACGGTCATTACCATTTTCCACGGAAAGTATTGTCGACGCCTAATAAGAAACGCGCGATGTTACAACCCGCGAATATGAAGCGCCTGCCGCCTGCCCGCCACAGAACCCCGGAGCCACACGCCATGGATATGGGACCACGCCTGGCCGTTGTTGTTTTCTAATGCGGAAAACTGCCGTATTAACCCTTCCCGCCGTTGCATATCCGGTGTGCCGGTTCAGAAAATCATGGTGCAGGGCCTGCTCCTGGCCGGACCTGTTGTTGGTAGTGAATGCGTATCCTGTATCTTATTAACAGCCTTAACGGTGGCGGGGCGGAGCGGCCGCTGCCCGCCGTAATCGGGCTGATGCGCGCCTGCGGCCATGACGTGCAGGTGGTGGCGCTGGCGCGCAAGGCGGGCAATGCCATCACCTGGCTCGAAGCCGCCGGGATCGATTACCACATCGTGGATGACCGTGATCCGCAGCACTTCGCCTCCCTGCGGCAGGTCATGGCCTATGTACGCGCAAGCCAGCCCGATCTCCTGTGGACGTCGCTCACGCGCGCCACGCTGTTCGGGCAGCTTATCGGCAGGATGCTGGGCATTCCGGTGGTCAGCTGGCAGCATAGCGCCTTCCTCAAGCCCGCCAACCGGTTCCTGCTGCGCCGTACCCGCAACATGAGCGCCTTCTGGGTGGCCGATTCCAGCTTTGTGGCCCGCGTCACCAACCGGCAGCTGGGCGTACCGCCGGAACGGATCTGCACATGGCCACTATTCGAGGCCGATGCGGCAGCTCCGCCCGCCACGCCATGGAATGGCGACGGGGTCTTCCATATCGGCTCGCTCGGGCGACTGGAGGCGGAAAAGAACATGCAGCTGCCCATCCGCGCCATGGCCGTGATCCGTGAGCGGATGCCCGGGGCACGCATTCACCTTTCCCTGTGCGGCAACGGTTCGCAGATGGCGCAGCTCAGGGCGCTGGCGGCAGGGCAGGCGGGGGGAGAGGCCATAACCTTCGAAGGCTTCCAGCCCGATCCGCTGGCCTTCTGCCGCAAGCTGCATGTCTATGTCCAGCCATCGCGCTTCGAGGGGCTGTGCATCGCCGTGCACGAAGCCATGCAGACCGGCCTGCCGGTCATCGCGACCCCCGTTGGGGCCATACCCGACATCATCCACGATGGACGGAACGGATTCCTGCTTGCGTCCGCCACGCCGGAAGCGCTGGCCGAGCGGATTCTCCATCTCTACACCCGTCCCGAACTCTGCGCCCGCATCGGGCGGCAGGCCCGTGCCGACATACTGGACCATTATGCCAGGGACCGGGTCGAGACGGCGGCCAGGGCCGTCATCCACCGCGCGGAAAAGCTGGTACGGTCGCCACGGCGCCCCGCGCCGGGCGTGTGAGGGATCATCTCCCTTCCTGTCGCGGGGGGATATCGGGTAGAAGGATCGGGTGAATACGATCCAGAATCCCCCCTCTGCGGAGTCCCGGCAACAGGACTCGCTTCTCGGTGTCTCGCAGCGCCTGCCGCCCGCCAACCTGCAGGCGGAACAGGCATTGCTGGGTGCACTGCTGACCAATAACCGGGCCTATGACCGGGTTTCGGATTTCCTGACCGGCACGCATTTCGCCAATGAGATCAATGGCCGCGTATATGACGCAATCTCGCGCCGGATCGAGGCCGGACAGCTGGCCGACCCTGTAACCCTGCGCGCCGAATTCGAGAATACCGGCGTGCTGGACGCCGTGGGTGGCCCAGCGTACCTGGCCAAACTGCTGACATCGATGGTCGGCATCATCAACGCCGCCGATTATGGCCGGGTGATCCATGATGCGTGGATCCGCCGCCAGTTGATCGACATCGGGCAGGACGTGGTCAACAACGCCTTCGGTGCGCGCCCGGACCTGGATGGCCCCGACCAGATCGCCGCGAGCGAGGAGGCGCTGTTCCGCCTCGCGACCGAAAAGGGGCAGGATGGCGGCTTCATGTCGTTCGACCGCGCACTGACGGATGCGCTGGAAATTGCCCAGCAGGCCTTCAACCGCAGCGGCGACGTCGTGGGCCTGACCACCGGCCTGCGCGATCTGGACAAGAAAACCGGCGGCCTGCATCCCTCCGACCTGCTGATACTGGCGGGGCGGCCTGCCATGGGCAAGACGGCGCTGGCCACCAAGATCGCCTTTTCCGCCGCGCGATCCCTGATGGAAGAAGCGCGCGACGCCCCGCCAGATGCCAAACCCAAGGGTTCGGTGGCCATTTTCTCGCTCGAAATGTCGGCCGAACAGCTGGCCACCCGTATCCTGTCCGAACAGGCCAGCGTGTCGGGCGAGAAGATCCGCCGTGGTGATCTGGGGCAGAAGGAATTCGACCGCTTCGTGCAGGTCAGCCGCGAACTGGCGCAGCTGCCGCTGCATATCGATGACACGCCCGCCATCACCCTGTCGGCCATGCGCACGCGCTGCCGCAGGCTGGCGCGGACCAAGGGGCTGAGCCTGGTGGTGGTCGATTACCTGCAGCTCATGCGGCCATCGGTGGGAAGCAGGGCGGAAAACCGCGTGCTGGAAATCTCCATGATCACGCAGGGACTCAAGGCGCTGGCCAAGGAACTGTCGGTGCCGGTCATAGCACTTTCCCAGCTGTCACGTCAGGTGGAGAGCAGGGAGGACAAGCGGCCCATGCTGTCGGACCTGCGTGAATCCGGCTCGATCGAGCAGGATGCCGATGCGGTGATGTTCGTCTACCGCGACCAGTACTACCTCCAGCAGCGCCAGCCCAAGGAAACGTCCTACGATTCACAGGACAAGTACCAGACCGCGATGGAGGAATGGCAGCGCAAGATGGATCTGGCCCATAACCGTGCCGAACTGATCCTGGAAAAGCAGCGCCACGGGCCGACAGGGACGGTGCATCTGTTCTTTGAAGGCGAATTCACGCGCTTTGCCGATCTGGACATGGTGCACGACGTTTAAGAACAATCCGTAAGCACGGCGCAGCCATCCGGTGGCGCGCCGTGCTGTGGCATTATGGCCACAGCCTGTGTCGCAACCCGCTTGTACCACATGGGATGACTGCCGTGCACGAACCTGCACAGGAATATGGGATGGCAGGATGCGGGGAAGCCGGATGGCCGGATCATGAAGCCTCTCCCCCGCACCATCAAAAGTTTTATAAGAAATATTATGCCAACAAATTCCCATGGGAAGACGGCATGCGCCATAATCCCGTCCAGTCCGCCACGTTCTTCAATGGCCAATCCGGTCCATATCCGGCATCATCACCACCATGACTGACACGGCGCTCGCATCCATCTGCGGTTTTGCTTTTTCCGGTATCGAGGCCGTTCCGGTCAAGGTCGAGGTCCAGCTTTCCGTGGGCCTGCCATCCTTCCTGATCGTGGGCCTGCCCGACAAGGCCATCAATGAATCGCGCGAGCGCGTGCGCGCCGCACTGTCCGCCATGGGGCTTGCGCTGCCGGCCAAGCGCATCGTGGTGAACATGGTGCCTGCCAACCTGATGAAGGAAGGCTCTCATTTCGACCTGCCCATAGCCTTGGCGCTGCTGGTGGTCATGGGCCTGCTTTCTGGCGACATGGCACAGCGTTACGCCGCACTGGGCGAACTGTCGCTTGATGGTGGCGTCAACCCGGTCTGTGGCGTGCTGCCAGCGGCCATGGCGGCATGCGGCCTGTCACTGGGGCTGATCTGCCCGGCAGCCCAGGGCGTGGAAGCCCGCTGGGCCAGTGATGACATGGATATCCTTGCCATCCGCTCCCTGCCCGAACTGCTCAATCATTTCCGTGGGCAGCAGGTGATCGACCCGGTTGAACTGCCCGAACGGCTGGACCCGGACCTGACCGCCCTGCCCGACCTTGCGGACATACGCGGCATGGAAACCGGCCGTCGTGCGCTGGAAATCGCAGCCGCTGGCCGCCATTCGCTGCTGATGATCGGGCCGCCGGGGGCTGGCAAGTCCATGCTGGCGGCTCGCCTGCCCGGCATCATGCCCGACCTGACCACGACGGAAATGCTGGAGATCAGCCGCATCCACAGCATTGGCGGGCTGCTCAGGGATGGGCAGCCGGTCTCCCGCCCGCCCTTTCGTGACCCGCATCATTCCGCCAGCCCCACGGCGCTGAGCGGTGGCGGTGCCCGTGCCCGCCCTGGTGAGGTCAGCCTGGCGCATCGTGGCGTGCTGTTTCTGGACGAACTGCCGGAGTTTGCCCGCTCCGCGCTGGAAATCCTGCGTCAGCCGATGGAAACGGGGTCCATTTCCATTGCGCGCGCCGCAGCCCACGTCACCTACCCTGCCCGCTTCCAGCTTGTGGCTGCCATGAACCCGTGCAAATGCGGCTATCTGGGTGACGCCGCACAGGAATGCCGCAAGGCACCACGCTGTGGCGAGGATTATCAGGCCCGCCTGTCCGGCCCGCTGCTGGACCGGCTGGACATGGCCGTGCATGTTGAACCCATGCCCCTCGCCCGTATTGCCGAACCCCGGGGTGGTGAGCCCAGCGCCATCGTAGCCGCGCGTGTGATGGAAGCCGTGCTGCGGCAACGCACACGCCAGGGCGAGGCCCGCAATGCCGAGGCCCCGATCGACGATTTCCGCATTACCGCAGCCGCGCGTGACTTCGCGGTTCAGGCGGCGGAAAAGATCCCGCTTTCCGCCCGTGGCTTTACCCGCCTGCTGCGCGTCAGCCGCACCATAGCCGACCTTGCGGCAAGTGCTGATGTGGAACGGGCCCATATTGCCGAAGCGCTGATGTACCGCATCCGCCGCCCCGGCAGAAAATAGCGCGGCAAGCCCCTTTTCCCCCTTGCGCCCGATGCCCTGCTGGACTAACAAGGCCCCACCGAAGCGGATGGGTGCGTAGCTCAGCGGTAGAGCATCGCCTTCACACGGCGGGGGTCACAGGTTCAATCCCTGTCGCACCCACCATCCGGTCTCCCCCATATTAAAAATATTGATGTGCTCAGGCTGCATGCGGTCATCCATAGGCCCGGTATTGTCACATGCCTGTTCCTGCGCCCGACCCTGTGGTCAGTTCCGGATCATGGCCCTCGTGCAATGGCGTCACGGCATCTGACATAGGACAGTTTGTCCTGAAACAGGAACAGCACGTAATAATCCAGCGTCCGCCGCCGTCTGCGGGTGGGATTGGTGTAGAACGGAAAGACATCGAACGGCCCGTCGTACCCCTCCGGCACGGGGTCGCGCGCATTTATGCAGCGCACACGGAACAGCGGGGCGTAAACGGTGGCATCCGAATCGGTGCGCCTGACATGAAACAGGTTCCGGCGGAATTTGCGCAGGCGCTCGGGCAGGACAAAGATCAGGTTCTGCTCAAGGAAATTCTGCGGCGGGTTACGGTCGCGCAGGTATTTCATGTCCTCGGGCATGTCACAGAAAAAATTGGTGTCCTGTACGATCATTATACGCTTTTGCCCCTTTCCGGCAGTACCCTCCTGCATGTACGGCTCATGGCATGGCTGCCTGCGCGCGCCATTCAATGGACTACCCGTCTCCATATGGGCATGGGGCCGCCGTTTTGCAGGGGTCAGAAACCGAACATATGGTCGATCGAAAAGCGGCCTTCCCCATCCGCCCGCCGCCCGTGGTAACCAAACAGGCGGCATGTCGTATCGCGAATGATCACATACCCCCCCGGCCCCGCCCGGCGCAGGGCCGTCACGCCAAATATCCGGTCGGGCCGGATCAGACGTGAGCCGGACATGGGAATGGCAATCTTCTCGCATGCGATCACCTCTCCACTGGCGGCATGCAGGTGCAAGGACGTGTCCGATACCGCGTGCCATGTGGCGGATGTGGGGTAGATGAGCTTGCAGAAGCTGTATGGTTCCTCACACGCCGCCGTCAGGAACAGCCGCGTGCTCAGCCCCGGTGGTGAACCGGCATAGGATTGCGGCTCCCCCCGATAGGTCATGACGGTATTGAAGATATGCGAGCCGAAGCTGCTTTCGGCCATATGCCCGGTATGGCGGTCCTCATACCGGATCAGGGCATGCAGCCAGCCATCGCCACAGCCGCCATCACGGAAGTCATAGAGCAGTTCCGCATGCCCTGCCCGCCCCAAAAGTGCGCCCACGTCCACCACGCAGGCATGGTCCCGGGGCAGGCAGCCAGCGAAGTGCGACCCGGTGCCCCTGCCCTCCGTATCGAATCCATCCACCCGGACCGGCAGGGTGGACAGGCTTTCCGCCATGGGCGACGGCAGGAGCAGCGTACGGTACCGCGCGGGGTCGGGCACGGGGAAAGGCAGCAGATAGCCGCGCCCGAAAAAACGCGGGTCCAGTTTTTCAATATGCGGATCGGGTTTCAGGTCGGCGCGCTGCACGTTCAGGTGCGCGATGCGGGTACGTCCGCCACGCGTGACCTCGTAGCGCGGGCGCACCACGTAGCCACCGGCACGGAATTCGATCTGCTCGGGCCAGGCCAGACCGGGCAGCACGTCACGCATGTGCACGGCCATGGTCTGGTAGGGTGCAAGATCACACCCTATGGGCACCAGCGTATCCCGCCCCATGCGGTTGAGCTGCATGCTGCCAGCCGGTATCGGCAGGGCATGGCTGTTCTGGACCCACAGCACCACGTCCTCCCCATCCGCCGGGGCTGGCAGGTTGGCATAGCGGTTGGCAGGCCAGGCATTCGCGTCATGGGTTACGGACAGGCTGGCATTGCTGCCCTTTCCCCGTGTCTCCAGCGCGTATTTGACCACGTCATGCCCGGCAATACCCTGCGCATGGATGAAAAGCTGGCCGGTAAATTCCGGCAGGCCGAAGCGCTGCCGGATCTCGGCACTGTCAATGATAATGGCCTGCCCGGCATCCGGTACTTCCTGCTGCCATGTGTGCAGCACGTGCCCATTGCCATCAAAAAGGCGCAGCCACAGCCGGACCGCCTGCGCGCCGTAGCGTGCCCAGTAATTGGCTGTCACGACACGGGTGGAAAATTCCTCCGTCTCACGGAAAAAGGCAAGATTGGTCGCGAAATTCAGCCGGTCCAGATAGGCGTGCCCGACCGAGAGCATGTCCGCGGGCAGGCGCACGGATTCCAGTGTATGGAGCACGCTCCCCTGCGGCAGCAGGGTGGACAGGCGGGCACACATGGCCCCGTGGCTGAAATCCAGCGCCCAGACGGCACCCGCCCCCGTCCGGGCCAGATCCACCACCGGCTGCAGGACATGCCCCGCGCTGGTCTGCCCCACCTTCAGCGAATCATGCGTGTACACCCCTGCCACCGTAATGGGACAGGGCAGCAGGGCCAACAGCGTCTGGGCCATGCCATGCGGGTCATACAGCGCCACGGGGCCGATGCTGGCCAGATGATGTGCCAGTATCTCCAGCTTTTCCGCCGCCAGCGGGTGTGTAAGGGCCTTGTAGGCCGTGTTTCCACCCGAATGCGGGTCAAAAGTATGAATGCCGAGCATGAACCTGTCTTATTCCACTCCGGGTAACAAGCGGGAAAAATTATTATGAAACGGCTGCAAGACCAAGGTGATGCCGCACTGCCTCGGCCGCCATAATCGTATCATCAAGCGGTGTGACCGGCCATATCTCCAGCCGCCCGGCAAAGGGCCGTATCCGCCCCGCCTGCGTCAGTTCATGCAGGAACTGCCCGATCCGGCGTGAACGCCCCGGCAGCGCCGCCACCATGACCGGGGCCGATGTCGCCACGGCCTCCGAAATCATGGAAACGCTGTCCATCGTCACCACGATGGCATCCGCGCAGGCCAGCAGTCCCAGATACGGATTGGACCCGGACTGCTCCCATATCCACGCATCCGGGCCCGCCAGCGCGTGGTGCAGTTCGCGGCAGACCTCCGGCGCGGTGCGGCGTGACGGGGTCAGGGCAATACCGACATGCTCGCGCCGCATCATCGTGGCAAGCTGCCCTCCCAGCACCGCCCCTTCCGTCCTGCCCAGACGGAAGCGCCCGTTCCCGCCCCCGACCAGTACCGCTACCAGCGGGCGCGGCAGGCGGGACAGGCGGGACGCCCATTCCACCCGCGCCCGCGCCAGCAGGTCCGGGGTCACGCCATGCAGCGCCGTACGGGTCAGGATCACGTTTGGCCCCGTAATCCTGTCATGCCGGTTGGCAATGACAAGGTCGAAGCGTGAAGGCGGCAGGCGCGGATTCTGGACCTGTATCACGCACGCTCCCTTCCTGCGCAGCGCGGCCCCCACCGCGCCGCCGCTGCCACCTATGCTGATGACGGGATGCTCCAGATAGTCAGCCCCCAGCCCCAGCGGCTGCACGGCCCTCAGGGGCATGGGCCACCATGCGGTCGGAACATGCCGCCACAGCCCACGTGGGGCCAGGGCATGCAGTTGTGGTTCCAGCCCCGCGCGCCGTGCCAGCCCGAATGTCTGTGAACGCATGCCGGCCAGGTCGGCTGCGATGACGGATGCGGGGCGGGGCGATGTGGTCATGCCGCCCATGTGGAGGGACGCACGCCGGAAGGTCAATGCCCTGCCCCTTTTGTCCAGCCCCCAGCCGCGCTAAGGGACTGCAATGAGCGAGACAGAACCGACTTTTCCCGGCATGGGGCTGGACGACCGCGTGGTGGCGGCCCTGACCCGTATGGGCCTGCACACTCCTTCCGTCATCCAGCGTGCGGTCATTCCCCCCATCATGGCGGGGCGGGATGTCGAGGCCCGTGCGGGCACGGGCAGCGGCAAGACAGTTGCCTTCGCCGCCCCCATCCTGTCCAGCCTCATGGCGCAGGAGGCTGACAACAGCCGCGTGCGCTGTCTCATCCTTTCCCCCACACGTGAACTCGCGGGACAGATCGCTGGCGTGCTGCGTGGTCTGGCCCGTGGCAGCGGGCTGCGCGTGCTGCAGGCCACCGGTGGCACCGCGCGCGTGGCCCAGGCCAGGACGCTGGCAGGGGGAGTCGCAATCGTGGTGGGTACACCGGGGCGTGTGACCGATCTTGTCCATGGTGGGGAACTCGATCTTTCGGCCATCGGCTCCTTCGTGCTAGATGAAGCCGACCGCATGCTTGATCCCGGCTTTGCCGAGGAAATGCTGGCCCTGGCCATGGTCCTGCCGCCAAGGCACCAGACCCTGCTGTTTTCGGCCACCATACCGCCCGCCATGGCGGAACTGGCCAGCCGCCTGCTCCACCGCCCCGTACGGATCAGCATGGAGGTGGAGGACACCCCCACGCCCCGCATCGCCCAATACGCCATTTTCGTACCCATGCGCCACAAGACGCAGGCGACACTGGCCTGCCTGCGCCAATATGGCATGGAACGCGTGATGGTGTTCGTGCGCACACGGCAGGAGGCGGATACCATGGCACGGGCCATTTCGGCCCTGACCCCCGCCATCGCCATCCACGGCGACCATTCGCAGGCACGGCGCGAACGCATGCTGCGTGATTTCCGCCAGGGCCGCGTGGGCGTGCTGGTCGCCACCGATGTCATGGCGCGGGGAATCGACATTGATGACGTCGCCCTGGTCATCAACCATGACATCCCGCCGCAGCCCGAATCCTATGTGCACCGCATAGGCCGCACGGCGCGCGCTGGGCGCAGGGGCATGGCGGTCGCACTATGCGCACCGGAAGAACGCCAGGCGCTCAGGGAGATCGAGCGTCTGACCGGGCAGCGCATCCGTATCGCCAGCCTGCCGGAATAGGTCCGGTCATGGATTTGTCATGCATCCTGCGCCCCGGTGGTCTTGCCGTGGGATAAAGGCTGGATAAACTGCCTGCCATGATGACGCGCAACGCCCTGCCCCCTCTTGCCCCGCGGCATGGCGGACGCGGCCCGTATTCCGACCTGCCGCACGCGGCATGACCTGCGGGCCGGACAATACGCCGCTGCCGGTGCGCATCGCGCGGTCCACCACGTTCCTTGACCGCCTGCCTCCGCCGCCTTCCCGCCTGCCACGCTGGGCAATCGATATTGCCCCGCCCGACCTGTCCCCGTGGCTTGGGGGGAACTGCGGCATACCGGGGGTGATGCATTACGAAGGGCGCAGGCCGGGGCCACATGTCGTGTGCATAAGCCTGATCCATGGCAATGAATTTTCCGGCGCCATCGTGCTCGACCGCCTGCTGCGCGCGCGCATCCGCCCACGGGCGGGACGCCTGTCACTGGTTTTTGCCAATCCCGACGCAATGGCCCTGTTCGACCCCCGCAATCCCGTGCGGGCACGGTGCGTGGATGAAGACATGAACCGTATCTGGTCGCCTGACATGCTGGACGGCAGGCAGACATCACACGAACTGGACCGCGCGCGCGAACTCATGCCGGTCATCATGACGGCGGACAGGCTGCTGGACCTGCATTCCATGCTGTGGCCGGGAGATCCGCTGCTTCTGTCCGGCCTTTCGGCAGCCGGGCGGCGCATGGCACGGCGCATACGCGGGGTGGATGTGTGCGTGGCGGACCGGGGGCACCGGGGCGGATGCAGGCTGATCGACCATCCACGCTTTACAGATGGCACGGCAGCGGCCTGCCTGCTGGAAGCCGGACAGCACTGGCAGGAAGCAACCGTCACCCGCACAATGCAGGCCGTCCTGTCCCTGATCGGGCCATGTTGTGGCCTGCCGGGCGGCAGCGAGGGACCACTGCCCCGGCACGACATGGTGGTCACCCATGTGGTGACGGCACGGACGGGTACGTTCCGCTTTGTCCGCCCCTTCCATGGGGGAGAAATCCTGCCCCGGGCCGGAACGGTCGTGGCGCATGATGGCCATGACGAGATCCGCACCCCCTACGCACGGTGCATGCTGGTCATGCCCAACCTGCGTCCGGCACGTGGCCATACCGCCGTGCGCTTTGCCCGCGCGGACACGGACCGGGGCGATACCGCCCCGGCGCCATGACCGGGGCGGCATCCTTCATGCCATCACTCAGGCATAGATGGGGAAGCGTGCGCAGAGCGCCTTGACGCGTTCATGGACGGCGTGCTCGGTCTTTTCGCATCCTGCCTCGCCTTCGCTTTTTGCGAGAGCGGTCAGGACCTCGTCGATCATGAGGCCGATCTCACGGAACTCCGCCTCGCCAAAGCCGCGTGCGGTCGCCGCCGGGCTGCCCAGGCGGATGCCCGAAGTAATGGCCGGCTTCTGCGGGTCGAACGGGATGGCGTTCTTGTTGGCGGTGATGCCCGCGCGCTCCAGCGCCCGCTCGGCGGCGCGGCCGGTCACGTTCTTGGGCCGCAGGTCAACAAGCAGCAGGTGGCAGTCCGTGCCGCCGGTCACGATGTCGAAACCGCTTGCGACCAGCGTTTCGGCCAGCACGCGGGCATTGCTGGCCACCGCTTCCTGGTAGGTGCGGAAGTCGGGGCGCAGCGCCTCGCCAAACGCCACGGCCTTGGCGGCGATGACATGCATGAGCGGGCCGCCCTGCAGGCCGGGGAACACGGCGGAGTTGATCTTCTTCGCCAGGTCCGCGTCATTGGTCAGGATCAGCCCGCCACGCGGCCCGCGCAGGGTCTTGTGGGTGGTGGAGGTGACCACATGCGCATGCGACACGGGCGAGGGGTACAGCCCGGCGGCGACCAGCCCCGCGAAATGGGCCATGTCCACCATCAGGTAGGCACCGACCTCATCGGCGATGGCGCGGAAGCGCGCGAAGTCGATGATGCGCGGATAGGCCGAGCCACCGGCCACGATCAGCTTCGGCTTCTCGGCGCGGGCCAGGCGCTCCATTTCCTCATAGTCCAGCAGGCCGTCCCCGGCGCGCACGCCATACTGCACCGCATTGAACCACTTGCCGGAATAGTTGGGGGCGGCGCCATGGGTCAGGTGACCACCGGCGGCCAGGCTCATGCCCATCACGGTATCGCCGGGCTTCACCATGGCCATGAAGGCGGCCTGGTTGGCGTTGGCGCCGGAATGGGGCTGCACGTTGGCGAATTCGGCGCCGAACATCTGCTTCACGCGGTCGATGGCCAGGCTCTCGACCTTGTCCACTTCCACGCAGCCGCCGTAATAGCGGCGGCCGGGATAGCCTTCGGCATACTTGTTGGTCAGCACGCTGCCCTGTGCCGCCATGACAGCGGCCGAGACCATGTTCTCGCTCGCGATCAGTTCGATCCCGTCGCGCTGGCGCACCTTTTCCGCATCGATCATCGCGGCCACGGCCGGGTCCGCCTCGCTCAGCGGGGCACGGAAAAACTGCTTGAGGTCAGTATGGCTGATAGGGTCCGGCACCGTCATGTTTCTCCATTCATTGGATCGGCTGTCATTTCCGGCTAGGAAACCGGATATGACACATAGGGGAACAGGCCTGCTATGTGCGCCATATCGTGGCGGTTAGACAACGCCAAAATGACGGAGACAGGCTGATTTGACTGGTATAGCATTTTCCCATCCCATTCAGGGCACCCCATGAGCGCAAACATGAAGTCCAGTCCCGTTCATACCCTGCTGCGCCGGTTGCCCGCAGGCCCCCCGGCGGATGATGCCGGGCTGAAACGCGTACTTGGCGTGGGCAGCCTGATCGCCCTTGGCGTGGGGGGAACGATCGGGGCGGGCCTGTTCTCGCTTACCGGTATTGCGGCAGGCAGCAATGCCGGGCCTGCCGTCATCGTCTCCTTCGCGCTGGCAGCGGTGGCCTGTGCCTTTGCCGGGCTGTGCTATGGCGAGCTTGCTGGCATGATCCCGGCGGCGGGCAGCGCCTATGTCTACGCCTATGCGGCACTGGGCGAGCTGGCGGGCTGGGTGATCGGCTGGGATCTCGTGCTGGAATACACGGTGGGGGCTTCCGCCGTATCGGTCAGCTGGGCGCGGTACATGCGCTCCCTGCTGGACGGATGGGGCATCCACCTCGCCCCCCGGCTCATGGCCTCCCCGTTCGAGGTGGTGGGCATGATCGATGGCAAGCCCGTGCACGGCATTGCCAATCTGCCCGCCGTATTCATCATCGTGGCGATATCGGTGCTGCTCATGCGCGGCATTTCAGGCTCGGCGCGGATGAACACGCTTGTCGTCATCATCAAGCTTACGGTCATCGCCGCCGTGATCGGCTTTGGCCTGCCCTACATAAAGGTTGCGAACTACATCCCCTTCGTGCCGCCCAATACCGGAGAGTTCGGGCATTACGGCCTGTCCGGCATCCTGCGCGCGGCGGGTACGGTGTTCTTTGCCTATCTGGGGTTTGACGCGATCTCGACCGTGGCGCAGGAAACCCGCAATCCCGGCCGCGACATGCCCATCGGCCTGATGGCCAGCCTCGCCATCTGCACGGCGGTCTATATCGCGTTTTCCTTCGTGCTGACGGGGCTGGTCAACTACCATGCCATGATCGGCGACGCCGCCCCCGTCGCCACCGCCATTGACCAGACACCGTTCGGCTGGCTGAAGGCGGCGGTCAAGCTGGGCATCATATGCGGGTTCCTGTCGGTCATACTGGTCATGCTGCTGGGGCAGAGCCGGGTCTTCTTCGCCATGGCGCGTGACGGGCTGCTGCCGCCCATGTTCGGCCGGACACATGCGCAATGGGGCACACCGGTGGGCTGCCACCTGTTCTTCATGGTGGTGACGGGCGTCCTGGCCGCGTTCCTGCCCATCGAGCAGCTGGCCCACATGACATCGATCGGCACCCTGCTTGCCTTTGTCATCGTATGCGTGGGCGTGATTGTGCTGCGCAGGCGCGAACCGGACCGCGTGCGTGTATTCCGCGTGCCTGGCGGCATGGCGGTTCCGCTGGCCGGTATCGCAAGCTGCCTTGTCATGATGGTCTCGCTTGACGGGCTGACATGGCTGCGGCTGGTGGGCTGGCTTGCCATCGGGATGGTGGTCTACGCCACATACGGCGTGCGCCACAGCCGGCTGGCCATGCCCCCCGGGCAATGACATGCCTGCCATGCGGCACATCCCCTGATGGCGGGCGGGTTACCGTATCATAATTTGGCGTGGGGTGAGGACGGGATCATACTCACCCCTTTCCCAGCTGGAGTTGGATTGGATGAGTATCGGTCAGTTTCCCCATGTAAGGCTGCGGCGCAACCGGCACGACCGGTTCACCCGCCGCCTGGTATCCGAGAACACGCTTTCGACCGATAACCTGATCTGGCCGATCTTCGTGACAGAGGGCACGGACTCCGTCACCGATGTCGCCTCCATGCCCGGTGTGCAGCGCGTCAGCCTGGACCGGCTGGCAGCCCATGTGGAACCGGCGGCACGGCTTGATATCCCCGCCCTCGCCCTGTTCCCCATCACGCCCACCGGACTGCGTGACGAGGCCGGGACGGAAGCCACCAACCCCGACAACCTGATGTGCCGCGCGGCCCGGCTGCTCAAGAAGGAATTCCCTGAAATCGGCCTGATTGGCGACGTGGCGCTGGACCCCTATACCAGCCATGGCCATGACGGGCTGATCGAAGCCGGCTACGTGGTCAATGACCCGTCCGTTGAAATCCTGTCTACCCAGGCAGTAAACCAGGCCGCAGCCGGAATCGACATCATCGCCCCGTCGGACATGATGGATGGCCGCATTGGCGCCATCCGCACCGCACTTGATGCAGGCGACCTGGTCAATACCCGCATCATGTCCTACGCCGCGAAATACGCCAGTGCCTTCTATGGCCCCTTCCGCGATGCACTGGGCTCGGGCGGGCTGCTGACGGGAGACAAGAAAACCTATCAGATGGACCCGGCCAACAGTGACGAGGCGCTGCGCGAAGTGGGCCAGGACCTGCTGGAAGGCGCCGACATGGTCATGGTCAAGCCCGGCATGCCGTATCTGGACGTGATCCAGCGCGTAAGGCAGGAATTTGCGGTACCCACCTTCGCCTATCAGGTCTCGGGCGAATACGCGATGCTCATGGCCGCCATCAATAACGGCTGGCTGGACCGTGACCGCGTAATCATCGAAAGTCTCATGTCGTTCCGCCGCGCGGGTGCGAATGGCGTGCTGACCTATTTCGCGCTGGATGCCGCCCGTCTGCTCCGGGGCTGAGCGCGCACAAAAGCATGTGGTGGCAGTCGGATAGTTGATGCCTGCAACCGGGAGGATATGATAACCGTATAGGACACGGGCAGTCTGTTTTTTCTGTTTGCAGGGCTGCCTGTTCCTGTCTTCCGGCTGGTGAGAGCGCATGACCTATACATCGCCACGGCATCCACAGCTCTTCTACACAACGGCCCCCATGCCTTGCCCCTACCTGCCGGGGCGCATGGAGCGCAAGGTCGTGACCGAAATTGGCGGCCCGGATGCGGTTGCCTTCCACAACCGCCTGTCGCGCGCGGGCTTCCGCCGCAGCCACACCATTGCCTATGCCCCCGTCTGCGCAAGCTGCACGGCGTGCACGCCCATACGCGTGCCGGTTGACCGCTTTACCCCCAGCCGCACGCAGCAGCGTATCGGGCGGCGTAATGCGGGCCTGCGCGGCACATCCGTCCCGCCGCGGGCCACGCCGGAACAGTACAACCTGTTCAGCGCCTACCAATCCGTCCGGCACGTAGGGGGAGACATGGCATCCATGACCTTCCCCGATTACCGCGCCATGATCGAGGACACCACGGTCGATACCTTCATGATCGAATTCCGCAGCACCGAAGGCAGGCTGGCCTGCGTGGCGCTGGTGGACCGGCTGGATGACGGGCTTTCCGCCGTCTATGATTTTTATGATCCCGAACAGCAGCACAATTCGCTGGGTACGTTTGCGGTACTGTACCTGATCGCGCATGCCCGTGCGCTCGGCCTGCCCTACCTGTATCTTGGCTACTGGATAAGCGAGAGCCAGAAAATGGCCTACAAGGCCCGCTTCCGCCCCGCGCAGATCATGACGCGGGGCGTCTGGCACGACCTGGATCTGGCCGATTATCAGGCCGGACAGGCGCGTGAGAGCGCCTTCCTGCCGGACGGGATGTTCCGTCCGGCATGATCAGCCACCGCGCGCGTCAGCCGCGCGGCCTGCGGGTGGCCCATGTGGGGGCCGGTTTGCCCATCTCGGCACGCTTGCCCACATAATCACGCAGGTCGGCAAAAGACCGTGTCCGCGCGGGATCTGGCCAGGCCACCCCGGCATCAGCCGTGAACACCACGACATCCTTCAGCCCGCCATCCTTGTATTTCTGCAGGATTACGCCAAGGCCACGTGACATTTCGGGCAACTGATCCAGCGGGAAAACCAGCAGCCGCTTATTCTGGCCCAGCACAAGCACATGATCCCCTTCCGCCGGGGTACATGCCTGGGCACTTTCCCCATCCTTCAGGTTCAGGACCTGCTTGCCGGTACGCTTTTCCGCCGTCATGGCAGATTCCGCCACGATCATGCCGCGCCCCGTGCTGGAGGCAAGCAGCCGCCTGCGCGTGTCCTCCACCGGGAACAGGGCGATGATGTCCTCATCATTGGACAGGTCGATGATCAGGCGCAGCGGCTGGCCATCACCCCGCCCGCGCGGCAGGTCGGACACCCGCAGCGTAAAAGCCCGCCCATCCGTTGCGAATACGCACAGCCGGTCATTGCTGTGGCATTCCACCGCCATGCCCGGTGCGTCCCCTTCCTTGAATTTGAGCGCCTGCGGGTCCTGCCCATGGCCACGTATGGTGCGTATCCAGCCCTTTTGCGACAGGATGACCGTCAGCGGGTCACGCTCGACCGGAAGTGCTGCCTCCACGTCGATCTCAACCGGCGCATCCGCCAGCAGGCTGCGCCGCGCGCCCAGTGCGCCACCGCCAAAGGTTTTCTGGATGGTCCGGATCTCGCTGGCGATATGCTTCCACCGCTGGCCTTCGTTCTCCAGCAGGTCATGGAGCGCCTGCTTCTCCGCACTAAGCTTGGCATGCTCGTTGCGGATCTCCATTTCCTCCAGCCGCCGCAGGCTGCGCAGGCGCATGTTGAGTACAGAATCCGCCTGCAGTTCGGTCAGGTCGAATGCCGCGATCAATGCCGCCTTCGCGTCATCCTCCTCGCGCACGATGCGGATCACCTCATCAAGGTTCAGGTAAACCGCAAGGAAGCCATCGAGGATTTCCAGCCGCCGGTCCACCGCCTGCAGGCGGTTTGCACTCCGGCGCAGCAATACGTCGTGCCGGTGGTCCAGCCATGCCTGCAGCACTTCCTTCAGGCTGCGCACGCCGGGTACCTGATCGGCGCCCAGCACGTTCATGTTCAGGCCAAAGCGGCTTTCAAGCTGGGTGGCGCGGAACAGCGTTTCCATCAGCACCGCCGGTTCGATCCCGCGTGACTTCGGCTCCAGCACCAGCCTGATATCGGTGGTGCTTTCATCGCGGATATCAGCCAGCAGCGGGAGCTTCTTCTGCTCCATCAGGTCGGCAACCTGCTCGATCAGGCGGGATTTCTGGACCTGATACGGGATCTCGGTCACCACGATCTGCCATGTTCCGAAGCGCCCCTGCTCGACTTCCCACTTCGCGCGGATGCGGAAGGAGCCACGTCCCGTCTCGTATGCACGGAGTATGGCGTCACGATCCTCGACAATGCTGCCGCCGGTGGGAAAGTCGGGGCCGGGCATATGGGCCAGCAGTTCCGCCGTGGTGGTGCCGGGCTTGCGGATCAGCGCCAGTGCGGCGGCACAGATCTCACCCACATTATGCGGCGGAATGGAGGTGGCCATGCCCACGGCAATACCTGCCGCCCCGTTGGCCAGCAGGTTCGGGAAGGCTGCCGGCAGGACGACGGGTTCGTGTTCCTCCCCATCATAGGTGGGGCGGAAATCGACGCTGTCCTCGTCAATTCCTTCCAGCAGGGCCTTTGCCACTTCGGTCAGGCGGGATTCGGTGTAGCGCATGGCGGCAGCGTTATCACCATCGATCGAGCCGAAATTGCCCTGCCCCTCCACCAACGGGTAGCGCACGGCAAAATCCTGCGCCAGCCGCACCAGTGCCTCATAGACCGAGGCATCGCCATGCGGATGGTATTTACCAATCACGTCACCCACCACGCGGGCGCATTTCTTGAACCCGGCGGACGGATCCAGCTTGAGCTGCTGCATGGCATAGACCATGCGCCGGTGCACCGGTTTCAGCCCGTCGCGCACATCGGGCAGAGAGCGCGACATGATGGTTGACATGGCATAGGCCAGATAGCGCTCGCTCAGCGCATCGGCCAGCTTGGTATCTTCAATATGACCGGCTGTTGTATCCACAGGCATGCGATCTTCCTCCCGCAGGTGAACAGATAGCGAAACTTTGGCGTTTGTCCAATGGTTCTGTCAGCCCGGCGGGTTGGCCGGGTCTTCAGGCGGTTCGCCTGCAGCGGGAATATCAGCCTTGCGGGCAATCATGTCCGCAAGCCTGCCGCGCGCCTCGGGCACGGGACGGTGGCGCTGGCCAAAGGCATCGCGTCGCAGGAAATGGCCCGACAGCCGCAGCCCGTCATACCAGTCCCGTGGCGTGCCGACCTGCTGCGGATGCAGTACGAAAGTGGGCAGCGGCAGAAGCCGGTCGCGCCATTTCCCCGCCTTTTCATCCGATACGGCCCGCCCGGTGCGGGGCGAGACCCAGCGCAGGTCGTCCCGGCTGCCACCCAGTGCGCAACCATTCAGGTCAAGCCCGAACCCCAGTTCCGACAGCAGCATGAGTTCCCACCGTACGATCTCGGGCATGGCTTCGGCCTCAGCCCATTGCGGGTCGAGGCTGATCCGCGCCAGCAGGCTGGTCAGTCCCTGGAATATGGCCGGATGCGGCTCACGCTCGGGCAGGCAGTCATCAGCCAGCGCGCACAGCGATGCCAGCATGGCCAGCGGCAGGGGATAATCGAGAATGCGCGCGGCGGAGGCGTGAACCGTCTCGGCGGTAATGCTGCCCAGCTGTTCGGGCAGGCGTGCCATCCATCGCGCGCGCACCAGGTTGCCGGTCTGCCATACGGCACGTCCCCTGCTGGCGGAGCCGCCACGGGCCAGACCATGATACAGGCCGTGCTCGCCGGTCAGCACATGCACGATGGCGCTGCCTTCCCCATACGGGGTGGCGGATAGCACAAGGGCGGGAGCCTCCCATTCCATCAGGAGACACCCGCCCTTGCACGCAAAGAACCGGAAACCGGCAAGTTTTTACTGACCTGCGGCCTTTGCCACTTCGGCGGCAAAGTCGTTGTCTTCCTTCTCGATGCCTTCACCAAGCTGGAAGCGATCGAAGCCGGTCAGCTTCGCGCCTGCCTTCTCGACGATCTTGCGCACGCGGCTTTCACCGTCATGTACCCAGATCTGCTCCAGCAGCACGACTTCCTCGTAGAACTTGCGGATACGGCCATCAACCATCTTCTCGATGATGGCATCAGGCTTGCCCGAAGCCTTGGCCTGCTCGACCAGCACCGCGCGCTCACGCTCCAGCGCCTGCGGGTCAACGCTGTCCACATCCAGCGCCGCCGGGCGGGTGGCGGCGACATGCATGCCAACGCGGCGACCCAGGTCTTCCAGCGCCTCGCTGGCGGAAGGCGCCTCGACGGCAGCCAGAACGCCAATCTTGCCAAGGCCGGGGCTTACTGCGCCATGCACGTAGGTCGCGACCACGCCCGACGGCACGCTCAGCACGCGCGCGCGGCGGATGGACATGTTCTCACCAATGGTGGCAATCAGGTGGGTCAGTTCATCGGCAACGGTGCGGCTGCTTTTCAGCACGGCAGCCTTCAGCTTTTCCAGATCGTCGCCCACGCTCAGCGCGGCATGCGCCACTTCGGAGACGAAGTTCTGGAAATGCTCGTTACGCGCCACGAAATCGGTTTCGGCATTGATCTCGACCATGGCGGCCTTCAGGTCCGCCTGCGCCACGCCAACCAGACCTTCCGCCGTGACACGGCCGGACTTCTTGGCCGCAGCCGAGAGGCCCTTCTTGCGCAGCCAGTCGATCGCGCCTTCGATATCGCCTTCGGCTTCCTTGAGCGCCTTCTTGCAATCCATCATGCCCGCGCCGGTCTTCTCGCGAAGTTCCTTTACGAGTGCTGCGGTAATTTCCGCCATTATCCTGATACTCCTCATGACGGGCACACGCCCCGCAGCAGGTGCGGGGCGCGTCCAGTCAGGTCAGTTGCACCATGCGGCCACCAAGCCGCGCTGGTGCCGGGTTCTTATTCGGCGCTCGGGGCAGCCGCGGCTTCCGTCACGGCCGTTTCCACCGCGGGGTCAACCGGCAGTTCCTCGGCCGCACCGAAGTCCTCGCCCGATGCGCCCAGCTCGGCCGAGATGCCATCGAGCACGGCGGACGAGACGAGTTCGCAATACAGGGCGATGGCGCGGATGGCGTCATCATTGCCCGGGATCGGGAAAGTCACGCCACGCGGGTCGGAGTTGCTGTCCAGCACCGCCACGACCGGGATACCCAGCTTGTTGGCTTCCTCGACCGCCAGCTTTTCCTTGTTCGTGTCGATCACGAACAGGATGTCCGGCAGGCCGCCCATTTCCTTGATGCCGCCGAGCGAACGCTCAAGCTTCTCACGGTCACGGGTAATGTCCAGGACTTCTTTCTTGGTCAGGCCCTGGGTGCCATTTTCCAGCATTTCGTCAATGCCGCGCAGGCGCTTGATCGAACCGGTAATGGTCTTCCAGTTCGTCAGCATGCCGCCCAGCCAGCGGTGGTTGACGTAGTACTGGCCGCAGCGCTTGGCCGCTTCGGCAATCTGGTCGGCTGCGGCGCGCTTGGTGCCGACAAACAGCACGCGACCGCCACCGGCAACGGTGTCACGGATCGCCTTCAGCGCACGGTCCAGCATGGGAACGGTCTGCTGCAGGTCGATGATGTGAACCTGGTTGCGCACACCGAACAGGTACGGCGCCATGCGCGGGTTCCACCGGCGGGTGTGGTGACCGAAGTGCACGCCAGCTTCGAGCAGCTGGCGCATTGTGAATTCAGGCATCGCCATGTCGGCTAGATCCTTGTGTCTGGTTTATCCTCCGTGAAGCTCGCCCTGTTTTCAAGGACACCAGAGGTATTGGCTTCACGTGCGAATTGGCCCCCACGTGGGGCCGTGGCGGGATATGACCGTTTTGGGCGCATATTGCAAGACCTGCATGGGCGGCAGGGCAGTCCTGATGCAACTTTTCGCGCAAGATCGGGTTAGCCTGCCCACGGATGCCATGCCATCCAGGCGCTTGATGCGCCCTGACATTTCGATCACGGACATAAGGACCGATCCCCCATGGCGATCACCAAATACGCGACAGCACACTGGTCAGGCGGGCTGAAGGACGGCAAGGGCGAGATCTCGACCCAGAGCGGCTCACTCAAAAACCAGCCCTACGGTTTCAACACCCGTTTCGAGGACAAGCCCGGCACCAACCCCGAGGAACTGCTGGGGGCCGCCCACGCCGCGTGCTTTGCCATGGCACTGTCGGGCATTCTGGGCGGGGCGGGGCTGACCGCCACATCGCTCGATGCAAAATCAGAGATCGTGCTGGAAAAGCAGGGCGAAGGCTTTGCCATCACCGCCGGGAAACTGACACTGGAAGCAGCCATCCCGAACGCCACCGAAGAGCAGTTCCGGGAACTGGCGGAAAAGGCCAAGGCGGGCTGCCCCGTCTCCAAGCTGTTCAACGCCACCATAACGCTGGACGCAAAGCTGAAAGCCTGATCCCGCGTACGGCGCGGCAGGACCGGGTCCGCCGCGCCGGATCCGCGACAGAAGGCCATGGGCATGACCACCCGCCCCTTGTGTCAGGGCGACCGGATACAGCCCGGACTTTTACAGCACGACCGGCCTGTGACCGCCCACCTGCCCCCGGTGGCGCAGCAGGTGGTCAGCCAGCACGCAGGCCATCATCGCTTCCCCCACCGGAACCGCGCGGATACCGACACAGGGGTCATGCCGCCCCTTTGTCATCACGTCCACATTCTCCCCTTCCCGCGTAACAGACGGCACGGGAGTCAGAATCGAACTGGTCGGCTTGACCGCAAAACGCGCCACGACGGGCTGGCCGGTTGAAATACCCCCCAGCACGCCGCCCGCATGGTTGGAAGCGAAGTGCAGTTTTCCATCTTCCATGCGCATGGGATCAGCATTTTCCTCCCCCGTCAGGCAGGCGGACGCGAAACCTTCCCCGATCTCGACACCCTTGACGGCATTGATGCTCATCAGCGCCATGGCAAGATCGGAATCCAGCTTGCCATAGATCGGCGCCCCCAGCCCCGGCGGCACGCCATCGGCCATGACCTCGATCACGGCACCGATGGACGATCCCTTCTTGCGGATATCGGCAAGGTATTCTTCCCATACCGGCAGCATGCCTGCATCCGGGCAGAACAGGGGGTTGGCATTGACCAGATCCCAATCCATGCATGACCGGTCAACCGCATGCGGCCCGACCTGCACCATGGCCGCGCGGATGCGTACTACATCGCCCAGCACCCTGCGCGCGACCGCACCCGCCGCGACCCGCATGGCGGTCTCGCGCGCAGAAGACCGGCCGCCGCCACGATAGTCGCGGATGCCGTATTTCATGTCATAGGCCACATCGGCATGGCCGGGACGGTAGCGGGTGGCGATATCGCCATAATCGCGCGAACGCTGGTCGGTATTGCGGATCAGCAGCGAAATGGGGGTGCCTGTCGTCCTGCCCTCGAACACACCGGACAGGATCTCGACCTGGTCGGCTTCCTGCCGCTGGGTGGTGAACCTTGACTGGCCCGGCCTGCGGCGGTCCAGCCAGGGCTGGATGTCCGCCACATCAAGTGTCAGGCCCGGCGGGCAGCCATCAATCACGCAGCCAATGGCGGGGCCATGGCTTTCCCCCCATGTCGTGACACGGAACAGGTGGCCGAAGGTATTGTAGGACATACAGGCAGGCTTCCCGCGATCAGTTGCCCGCGACCGTGATGTCCGGCGCGGTGGGGTTCTTCATGCCGACAATATGGTAGCCGGAATCAACGTGGTGGATCTCCCCCGTCACACCACCCGACAGGTCGGATAGCATGTACAGGCCCGCACCGCCCACCTCCTCGAGCGACACATTGCGCTCCAGCGGGGAATTGTACTGGTTCCACTTCAGGATATAGCGGAAATCCCCGATGCCGTTGGCCGCCAGTGTCATGACCGGGCCGGCCGAGATACCGTTGACACGAATGCCCTCACCACCCAGGTCCACCGCCATGTAGCGCACGGATGCCTCAAGTGCCGCCTTGGCCACACCCATCACATTGTAATGGGGCATGACACGCTCCGCCCCCAGATAGGTGAGCGTGAGCAGCGAGCCATTCGGGTTCATGATCGCAGCCGCACGGCGCGCCACGGCGGTAAAGGAATAGCACGAGATATCCAGCGCCTTGAGAAAGGCGTCCCGCGGGGTATCGACATAGCGCCCGCGCAGGAACTGCTTGTCCGCCCAGCCAATGGCGTGGACCAGAAAGTCGATCTTGCCCCATTCCTTCTCGATCGCGGCGAAGGTAGCGTCAATGGCGGCGTCATCGCTCACGTCGCACGGCAGCACCAGGGTCGAGCCGACACTTTCGGCCAGCGGGCGTACGCGCTTGCCCAGCGCCTCACCCTGATAGGTAAAGGCCAGTTCCCCGCCCTGCTCCGCCACGGCGCGCGCAATGCCCCAGGCGATGGAGCGGTCATTCGCCACCCCCATGACAAGCCCCCGCTTCCCTTTCATCAATGTTCCCTTGATGGAGATTGTGGGCGCGCCGTCTGACATGCTCGTATCCTTAATGATGAATGACGGATGAAATTTCGGCCTCGTGGTTGCACACGCCGCCGTTTCGGACAAGATGCCGAGTGCCGTTAATTGTAGCCAATATTCATCGCACGGTAACTTACCTTATGTTTCCATATGTTTCCGCATTCCCGTCCGGCCATGACCGGGGCGGCGCCTGCGGGACAGACAGCATTGCGGAACCCCACGTTCATGACCCTTCCCCTCATTGACCTCAATGCCGATCCGTTCACCCTGTTCGATGCATGGATGCAGGACGCCACGGCGCAGGAGCCAAACGACCCCAACGCCATGGCACTGGCCACGGCAACGCCGGACGGACGCCCCTCCGTCCGCATGATCCTGCTCAAGGGGGCGGACCGGCGCGGCTTCGTGTTCTACACCAACCTCAACAGCCGCAAGGCGGCCGAGCTTGCGGCCAACCCGCATGCCGCCCTGCTGTTCCACTGGAAAAGCATCCGCCGCCAGATCCGGATCGAAGGCCCGGTGGAGCCGGTCACCCCCGCCGAGGCCGATGCCTATTTCGCCAGCCGCAGCCGTATCTCGCGCCTGGGGGCGATTGCATCGAACCAGTCCCACCCGCTGGCCGACCGCGCGGTGTTCGAGGCGGCCATTGCCGAACTGGAAGCCCGCTACCCCGAACCGGACGCAGTCATTCCCCGGCCCGCCAACTGGAGCGGCTTCCGCCTTGTGCCGCAGCATTTCGAATTCTGGCAGGATCGTCCGTACCGCCTGCATGACCGGGTCGTGTGGGACCGTGAGGGTGAGGGCTGGACGACCGAACGCCTTTACCCCTGATCCTGAACTTAAGTCCGGCTGATCCGTTTCCGTCACAGGACAGCGCCGCCGCCATGCGGCGCCAACGGATCAGGAGGTGCCCCGGATGTGTGTGCGTAGGATATTGCTGCCCCTGGGCGGGATGAGTCACGCGGAAAGCGCACTGCAGGTGGGTGGTGCCATCGCACGCATGTTTGACGCGCATCTGGCCGTGCTCCATGTCGGTACGGACATGCAGGAGGTCGGCCCCCTGGTGGGTGAAGGACTGTCAGGTGCCATGGTACAGGACATGATCGCCACCGCCCTCAAGGAAAGTGCCGCACGCCTGCATGGCGTGCGCGCGCAGTTCGATGCCTTCATCGCACAGGAAAACATCCCGGTCGTGGCGGTCGACTCCCCCTTCTCGCCCGCCGGCATGGATACCCTGTCCGCCAGCTTCATCGCCCATAGCGGCCACACCCGCAGCGTCGTGGCGTTTCAGGCGCGGCTGTCGGATCTTGTCGTGCTCCGCCAGCCCAACCCGGATGGGGATGTCTCCTCCTCCGACACGCTGCATGCCGTGTTGTTCGAAAGTGGGCAGGGGGTCATCATCGTGCCGCCCGTAGCGCCACCAACCACGGGCAGGCGCATCTGCATAGGCTGGAACGGCACGTCGGAAGCGGCATCGGCCATCCATCACGCGCTGCCGCTGCTGCGCCGCGCGCAGGCCGTATGCATCCTGTACAGCCGGGCCTACCAGCGCCCCGGACCGGATGCACGGCATGTCAGTTCGTTTCTGTCGCTCCATGGCATCACCGCACATATTCACGAATTTGGTAGTGATTCCCATCCCGTGGGGGAGGACATGCTGGCCGCGGCCCATGCGTTCAATGCGGACATGCTTGTAATGGGGGCCTATTCCCACTCCCGCCTGCGGCAGATGATTCTGGGCGGTGTAACGCGGCATATGCTGGAAAACAGCGACATCCTGGTGCTGATGAGTCGCTGATTGCGGCACATTCCCCCCATCTTGCAGCATTTTCCGGAAAGCGAAGGTTAATTTGCAAAAAAAATATGTGTAAATGATGGCCAGCCCTTGATTTTACACCCCCTGCGGGTTAGGTGTGGCGTGAAAAGAACGCTACAGCCTAGTGTAAAATCCTGTATGGAGGACATTATGCGCATCAACGCGGATATTGCGGCGGAACTGAAGGCTGCGGGCGAGAACGCACGCGATGTGCTTCGTGTCGCCCTGACGCGCCTGCGCGGGCAGGTCGCCCTTGTTTCCTCCTTCGGGGCGGAATCGGCGGTCATGCTTGCAATGGCATCCGAAATCGACCCCGACGTGCCAGTGCTGTTTTTGCAGACCGGCCAGCATTTTCCCGAAACGCTGGCATACCGGCAGGAACTGGCCCATGTGCTGGGACTACGCGACGTGCGTGACCTCCACCCGGCTGAAAAACAGATCGGCAAGCGCGACCCGCAGGGCCAGCTCTGGGCGTTCGACCCCGATGCCTGCTGCGCGCTGCGCAAGGTTGAACCGCTGGATGAGGCCATGATCCCGTTCGATGCATGGATTACGGGCCGCAAGCGCTCGCAGGCCGTAACCCGGCAGGCGCTGCCGACAGTCGAAGAAGTCGCGGGGGGCAAGATAAAGATCAACCCGCTGGCCGCCTGGACCCCGCGTGAACTGGATGCGGAAATGACACGTCGCAACCTGCCACGCCACCCGCTCAGCCTGCGTGGCTACCCCTCCATCGGATGCGCTCCCTGCACCCGCCCGGTAACGGAAGGCGAAGACCCCCGCCAGGGCCGCTGGGCCGGGCAGGCCAAGACGGAATGTGGCATTCACCTTCCCTCCCCTTCATAAGGGCGGGATACATATTCACCGGCCCGAACGGCCACCTGATACTTCTTTCGCGTAACGGAAGGTTTTATTTCCATGGACGATCTCGACCAACTCGAGGCGCAGAGCATCTTCATCCTGCGTGAAGCCTACCGGAAGCTGAAGCCGCTGGCGATGCTGTGGTCGCTGGGCAAGGATTCCAATGTCATGGTCTGGCTTGCGCGCAAGGCATTCCTTGGTCGCGTTCCCTTCCCCGTGATGCATGTGGATACGGGCAAGAAATTCCCCGAAATGTACAGGTTCCGCGATGAATACACCAAGAAGTGGAACCTGGAGCTGCTGCTGGGCGACTGCCCGCCGGTTGAGGAAATAGACCCCACCCTGCCGCCTGCCGCACGTTCCGCCGCACGCAAGACCGCGGGCCTTGCCGCCATGATCGACAAATACAAGCTGGCGGGCGTGATCGCGGGAATCCGCCGTGACGAGCAGGCCACCCGGGCCAAGGAACGCGTGTTCAGCCCCCGCGGCTCCGGCCATAAATGGGACGTGCGCAACCAGCCCCCCGAATTCTGGGACCAGTATGCCACCCCGCACGAGCCCGGCATGCACGTGCGCGTCCATCCGCTGCTGTCATGGCGAGAGATCGACATCTGGCGCTATATCGAGCGTGAAGGCATCCCGCTGGTTGACCTGTATTTTGCCAAGGACGGCAAGCGCTACCGCTCGCTGGGTGACCAGGACATCACCAGCCCGGTAGAGAGCAATGCCTCGACCGTGGCCGAAGTGATTGCCGAACTGGAGACATCCCGCACCTCCGAACGCTCGGGCCGCGCGATGGACCATGAATCGGAAGATGCGTTCGAGCGCCTGCGCGTTGCCGGCTATCTCTGAGCGGACAGGACGGAGTTATATTGCAATGAATACCATCCCGACCCCTGCCCCGCAGGAAGCCGCCACCCCCATCGTGATCGTGGGCCATGTCGACCACGGCAAGTCCACCCTGATCGGCCGCCTGCTGTACGATACCGACAGCCTGCCCGACGGGCGCGTGGCGCAGATCATCGAATCCAGCAAGAAGCGCGGGCTGACGGTTGAATGGAGCTTCCTGCTCGACAGCCTGCAGATCGAGCGCGACCAGGGTGTGACCGTGGATTCCACGCGCATTCCCTTCAGACTGGGCAGGCGCCAGTTCGTGATCGTGGATGCGCCGGGCCACCGGCAGTTCCTGCGCAACATGATCACGGGTGCGGCCGATGCCGAAGCCGCCGTGCTGGTGGTGGACGCGAACGAAGGCGCGCAGGAGCAGACCCGCCGCCACGCCATGCTGCTGCGCCTGATCGGTATCCGCCATGTCATCGTGCTGATGAACAAGGTCGATATCCTTGGTTACGACCAGCAGAAGATTGAAGCCGCCGAGCGCGACATCACCGCCCTGCTGCACCAGCTTGAAATCGAGCCGACCGTGTTCGTGCCTGCTTCCGCGCGTGAAGGCGACAACATGGCCGCGCGCTCCGACAGGATGCCGTGGTACAAGGGCCCGACCCTGACCGAGGCGCTGGCCGCCGTCCCGGCCCCGTCCTCACGCGCCGACCTGCCGCTGCGCCTGCCGGTGCAGGATGTCTACCGCTTCGACACCAAGCGTATTGTCGTGGGCCGTATCGAACGTGGCCGCATCCGCGTCGGTGATGAAGTCGTCATCGGCACGCACGGTGCGCGCGCCCGCATCGCCACCATCGAAAGCTGGCATACCGCCCCGCAGGTTGCAGCCGTCGCGGGCCAGTCGGTCGCGGTCACACTGGAGCCGGACGTGATCCCCGACCGGGGTGACTTCCTGTTCCCGGCCGATCATGCGCCGCTCCGGGCCGCACGCATCCAGACCCGCCTGTTCTGGCTGCGCCAGGAACCGCTGCGCGTGGGTGAAAGCTTCAGGCTGCGCCTTGCCACCGCTGAACATCAGGTAACCGTGGCCGCCATTGATTCCGTGGTGCGGCTGGAAGACCTGACCGAACACCCCGCCGAGGAAGTACCGCCCGAAGGCTTTGCCGAGATCACACTCGCGGTATCGGAAACCATGCTGTTCGATCCCTTCCTGCCCGGCACGGCGGATGGACGTGGCGTACTGGTGGACCGCAACCAGCAGATCGTGGGCGGCGCGCCGCTGATTGGCGTGGCCGAGAGTGTTGCGGGCCGCAATGCCATTCACCCCACCGGCAGCGCCGTATCACTGTGGGACCGCGCCCGGGCCAAGGGCCATCATGGCGGTGTGTTCTGGATGACCGGCCTGCCGGGTGCGGGCAAGAGTACGCTGGCACGTGGGGCGGAAAGCCGCCTGTTCGCCCGCGGTATTGATGTATCGGTACTGGATGGGGACACGCTGCGCGCGGGGCTGTGCGCCGACCTTGGCTTTTCGGAGGCGGACCGCCGCGAGAACGTGCGCCGCGCCGCCGCCGTGGCCAGCATCCTGGCCGAGAGCGGACAGGTGGTGATCGTGGCGCTGATCTCCCCCACCGTGGCGGACCGTGAACTGGCCCGCCAGATCGTGGGGGACGGCTTCCATGAAATCTTCATCGACACGCCGCAGGCGACCTGTGAGCAGCGTGATCCCAAGGGGCTTTATGCCGCTGCCCGCGCCGGCAAGATCGCAGGCTTTACCGGAATCGATGCCCCGTACGAAGCACCCGCCAGCCCGGCGCTGCGGGTGGAGACGGCAGGCGCGTCACGTGATGAGACGGCGGACCGCCTGGCCACCTATATTGGCGATGCGGTGCGGCTTGATGATGCGGCCCGGCGCCAGCAGCCCTGAAAGACAGGCCCCTGCCCGCAAGGCACGGGTCACAAGTGCCAGGGCAGCCTAAATTAAGGAAGGGCGCACGCTTGTAAAAGCGTGCGCCTTTTCCTACCAGTTACGGATAGATCAGGCCTGTTGCCTGAAAGGGATCGGTTCACAAGTGGATGTCAGGAACAATCGCCGGGATGAGACCGGCGCAAGCGTCATTACCGCCAACCGTCTGCTCGATGGCCGGATTGTCTGGCTTTCGGCACAGGGATGGTCGGAACTGATCAGCCATGCGCGCGTGTTCGGCAACTCGGAAATCGAGAGCGCCATAAAGCAGGCCAGCACCGCGGCGGCGGCGCGTACGGTTGTCGGCATCTATGGCGTGCAGCTTGACCCCGATGCCGCGGGCATTACGCCCCTTACGGTCCGTGAACGCATCCGGGCGTTCGGGCCGACCGTCCACCCCGATTTCGCCCCCGTGGAGACGCAAGATGTCCACTGACACCACCACCCTGCCGGTCGGGCGCTATGCCTATGACCAGGTGGACCGCACCTTCCTGTCCCAGCGTGTGGCCCAGTTCCGCGAGCAGGTGGCCCGCCGCGTGGCAGGTGATCTGAGCGAGGACGAGTTCAAGCCGCTGCGCCTGATGAACGGGCTGTACCTGCAGTTGCATGCCTACATGCTGCGCGTGGCGGTGCCCTATGGCATGATGGGTTCGGACCAGATGCGCGCGCTTGCCCATATCGCGCGCACCTATGATCGCGACTACGGGCATTTCACCACGCGCCAGAACATGCAGTTCAACTGGATCCGGCTGGAAGATACGCCGGATATTCTTGAACTTCTCGCCCGTGTGGACATGCATGCCATCCAGACCAGTGGCAACTGCATCCGCAACGTGACATGCGACGAGTTTGCCGGTGCCGCCGCCGATGAACTGCTTGACCCACGCATCCATGCCGAGATCCTGCGCCAGTGGTCCACGCTGCACCCTGAATTCTCGTTCCTGCCGCGGAAGTTCAAGATCGCGATCAGCGGCAGCCCGCACGACCGGGTGGCCGCACGCTTCCACGATATCGGGCTGGTCGCGCGCCCCGGACCGCAGGGCCGTCCGGTATTTGACGTGTTCGTGGGGGGCGGGCTGGGCCGCACGCCCATCATTGGCGTAAAGCTGCGCGACAACCTGCCCGAGGAAGACCTGGTGGCCTACCTTGAGGCGATCGTGCGCGTGTACAACGCCTATGGCCGCCGCGACAACATGTACAAGGCGCGTATCAAGATCCTGGTGCAGGCGCTGGGCGTCGAAGCGTTCCGTGAGAAGGTGGACGCCGAATTCGCGCTGATGAACCGCGCGGATTACCGGCTTGATCCCGCCATTGTGGCAGGCATCCGCGCGCGCTTCGGCATCCCCCCGCTCGAAGCCCCGGCAGATGCGGACCGGACGCTGGCGGCAGCCCGCAGGACGGACCCGGCCTTTGACCGCTGGGTGCGTACCAATACCCACCCCCACCGGCACGAAGGTTTCATCTGCGCGGTGATCTCGGTCAAGCCCGATGGCGGCATTCCCGGTGACATCACGGCCGACCAGATGGATCTGGTGGCAGACCTGGCGGACAGCCATTCCTTTGGCGAAATCCGCGTAACCCATATGCAGAACGTGGTACTGGGCCATGTGCGCAAGGACCAGTTGCACGAGCTGTGGCAGAAGCTGGTGGCCGCCCGTCTTGCTACCCCCAATATCGGGCTGGTGGGCGACATCATCGCCTGCCCGGGGCTGGATTACTGCGCGCTGGCCAATGCGCGCTCCATCCCCATCGCACAGAAGCTGAGCGCGCGCTTCGCCAATCCCGAACTGCAGGAACGCATCGGGCCGCTCAACATCAACATCTCGGGCTGCATCAACGCATGCGGGCACCACCATGCTGGCCATATCGGCATTCTGGGCGTGGACAAGCGTGGGCAGGAATTCTTCCAGCTTACCCTTGGCGGCTCGGCGGGGGGAGATGTTGCCATTGGCCAGATCCTTGGCCCGGCGCTGCCGGAAGATGAAACGGTGGATGCCATCGCCCGGCTCATCGATACCTATCTTGTGCTGCGCCATGACAATGAGCAGTTTCTCGACACCTACCGGCGCCTCGGCGCCGCCAGCTTCAAGGATGCCGTCTATGCCCCTGCTTGAGAACGGCCAGGTCACGCAGGATCGCTGGTACATGGCGGCAGAGGGTGAAGCCCTGCCCGATGGTGCCGTGATCGTACCACTTGCACGACTGGAAGAAGGGCTTGCCCGCGCGGGCGATGCCCCGCTGGGTGTAATCATTGCGCCGGACGTGGATGTAGCGGCGCTACGCGCGGCCCTGCCCCGGCTGGAACTGGTTGCAGTGACCTTCCCCTCCTTCCGTGACGGGCGGGCCTTCACGCAGGCGCGTGCGCTACGCGAACATCTGGGCTTTACGGGCGAGATCCGCGCCACCGGCACACCGCTGCCAGACCAGTACGAATTCCTGCTGCGCTGCGGTGTCACGACCGTGCAGACGGAGCGGACGGAAGATGTCAGCGTATGGCAGCAGGCGCACACGATCATTTCCATTGCCTACCAGCCCTCCACCCTGCATGAACGCCCGCAGGGGCTGGGGCTGCGCCGCTTCCTGTCCTGACGTGACGGCAGGGAAAGCCCCGTGCTTTCCCCGCAGCGCGTGACATGTTACCGCAACACCATGCGTAACCGTGTTTTCCCGCCAGTACAGCCATGACCCGCATCCGGGGAACAGGACAGGAGCCGTGCGGCGCGCTTCTGGGCGCGGGGTGGTGGGGCGTGGCAGCCCTGGTCAGCCCCCTGCTGCGCATGAACCTGCGCCGCAGGGCACGCCACGGAAAGGAAATCGTGGCCTGCCTGCCACAACGGCGGGGAATGCCCGGCCAGCCACGGCCCCCGGGGCCCCTCATATGGCTGCATGCCTCCAGCGTGGGGGAAAACGTGGCGATCGTGCCCGTGATCGGGCAGCTTCTTGCCACCGACCCGTCGCTGCATGTCCTTGTCACCACCGGCACCGTGACGGGGGCGGAAGTCCTGTTGACGCGCGTGGCGGCCCTGCCGGGGCATGCGCGCGTGATCCAGCAGTTCGCACCCCTTGATGTGCCACGCTGGGTCCGACGCTTCGTGCGGTTCTGGCATCCCGATGCCGCCGCACTGGTCGAAAGCGAATTGTGGCCCAACCTTATTGCCGCCTGCCGACAGCAGCGCATTCCCCTTGCGCTGGTCAACGGACGCATGTCCGACCGTTCGCTTGCCGGATGGCGCAGGGCGCGATGCCTGCTGCGCCGCATGCTGTCGGCTTTTGGCTGGGTCATGGCCCGCAGCATGGAAGATGCGGAGCGCCTGCGCCGGGGCGGTGCATCCCATATCGACCTGGTGGCCGACCTGAAGGACGCCGCGCTTCCCCTGCCCTGTGATCCCGCAATGCTGGCGACACTGCGCCACAGGCTTGCGGGCCGCCCGGTATGGATCGCGGCCTCGACCCACCCGGGGGAGGATGCGACCATCATGGCGGCGGCTGGCCTGATCCGGCAGGCCGTGCCGGATGCGCTGGCCCTCATCATACCCCGCCACCCTGCACGGGGGGTGGAGATCGCATCCATGGCGGGCGCTGCCATACCCCGTCGTGCACTGGATCAGTGGCCTGACATGGATGATGGTGTGTGGATATGCGACACATTGGGTGAAACCGGCCTGTTCTACAGCCTGGGCGCACCCGTCGTTCTGGGTAACAGCCTGCCCGGCTGCGCGGGGGGTGGACATAACCCGACCGAGCCCGCCCGCATGGGCTGCCCCATCGCAAGCGGGCCACAGACCGCCAATTTCCGTCAGGCCTACACGCGGCTAGGCCACGGTGCACGCTGCGTCAGCACGGCCCATGACATTGCAGCCTGGATCATACCGCTGCTGCAACAGCCCGACACCGCCCGGGCACTGGGGGACCAGGCCCGTCGCCTTGCCGCGCCCGATCCGGAAGTTGCCTGTCAGGTTGCCCGCGCCCTGCGGGCGCTGGGTGGCATGTGATGCGTGCCCCTGCCTTCTGGTGGCGCGCACCGGCACGGCCCGGGTGGGCGGCCACCCTTCTGACCCCGCCGGGATGGCTCTATGCCGCGGCCACGGCACGCAGGGTGCGCAAAACAGGCTGGCGTGCGCCCGTACCGGTGCTTTGCTGCGGCAATATCAGTGTGGGGGGCACGGGCAAGACGCCGTTGGGACTTGATCTGGCACAGCGCGCGATGGCACGCGGGCGCAGGCCAGCCTTCCTTTCACGTGGTTACGGGGGGCGCGTAGCTGACGGGACGCGGGTGGATGGCACGAACCATACCGCGCGGGACGTGGGCGATGAACCGCTGCTGCTGGCCGCCGTCGCGCCCTGCTACGTGGGTGCCGACCGTGCGCAGTCCGCCCGGCGGGCCATCGCGGAGGGGGCGGACTGTCTCATCATGGATGATGGATTCCAGAATCCGTCCCTGCAACAGGACCTGGCACTGGTGGTGGTGGATGGACGGCTGGGCTTTGGTAACGGACGGGTCATTCCGGCCGGGCCGCTGCGCGAACCGGCGCGCACGGGACTTGCGCGCGCAGGCGGCATGGTCGTGATGGGACCGGACAAACACGACGTGGCCCGTGAACTCACGCCTGGCCTGCCATGCTTTACGGCACGGCTGCATCAGGACGTGCGCGACGTGCCACGCGACAGGCCGATCGTTGCCTTTGCCGGAATCGGACAGCCCGGAAAGTTTTTTGACGGACTGGCTGGCGCGGGCCTGCCGCCCCTGCTGCGCCTGGGTTTTGCCGACCACCATGCCTATACCCCGGCGGACTGGGGGCGCCTGCAGGCACTGGCAGCGCGGCATGATGCCTGCCTTGTCACAACACACAAGGACGCCGTACGCCTGCCCCCCGCCTGGCAGCAGCAGGTTCACACGGTCGGGCTGGAACTGATATGGGGCACGCCCGCAATGCCCGAACGCATACTTGACCTATGGCTGGGCAGGAAAGACGGATGACACAACCACCCCCGCGCCCGATTACCCCGCAGATGCGCCTTGAGGCGGCAATCCTGCGCGGACTGCTGTCCATATTCCACCGGATCGGGCCGGTACGCGCCTCCAACCTGGGTGGGTGGTTATGTCGCGTGGTGGGGCCACGGCTTCCGGTCTCCCGCGTGGCGGACGCCAACCTGCGCATGGCCATGCCGGAACTGGACCGTGGCATGCGCCGTGCCGTGATACGGGACATGTGGGACAACATCGGCCGCAACGCCGGCGAATTCCCGCATCTGGCCACCCTGCCCCGCAACAGTGGCCCCGGCCCCGGCTGGGACGTGGTGGGGGAAGAACATCTCGTGGCGCAGGCGGCGCGTGGGGGCCCGACCATTTTCGTATCCGGTCATATCGGCAACTGGGAAATGCTGCCCCCCGCCGTGGCCCGGTACGGACTGCCGTTCTCGTCCTTCTACCGCGCGCCCAACAACCCGCTGGTCGACCGGATCCTGTGCGATCTGCGTGATGCGGCCATGGGCCAGCCGGTTCCCCTGTTTGCCAAGGGCGCGCGTGGCGCGCGCGGCGCACTGGCGCACATACTGAAAGGTGGCCATCTGGGCATGCTGGTGGACCAGAAGATGAATGATGGCGTGGAAGCCCGTTTTTTTGGCCAGCCCGCCATGACGGCGGGCGCCATGGCCGCCATGGCGCTCCGGCTGCGCTGTCCGGTCATTCCCGGTTATGTCGAACGCCTTGGCCCCGCGCGGCTGCGCATCCATGTCCATGCCCCGCTTGACCTGCCTGATGGTGGCAACCGGATTCACGACCAGATGACCCTGACCCAGCGCGTAAATGACTGGATAGAAGGCACAATTCGGCAGCGTCCGGGCAGTTGGCTCTGGCTTCACAGGCGATGGAACAGGCAGTTGCCCAGAAAGAAGCCTAAAAATTAGGCATATATATTTATAATTATTGCTTTTTTATCACAGGATACATCTTCTGCCTCTTTCTGCGGCTTTTCGGGCCAGATTCAGTTTGGCAAAGCAGCCATGCATGAATAGCGTGTTCATACGTTGTCACGCCAAGACAGTCAGAGGGCCACCGAAATGCACATGATGGATCAGCACGTTTCTTCCACCAATGTGGTTTCCCTG
The DNA here is from genome assembly GCF_021295335.1 of Komagataeibacter sp. FNDCF1. Lineage (NCBI taxonomy): Bacteria > Pseudomonadati > Pseudomonadota > Alphaproteobacteria > Acetobacterales > Acetobacteraceae > Komagataeibacter > Komagataeibacter sp. FNDCF1. The sequence continues at coordinate 950,468 of NZ_JAIWOT010000001.1, forward strand.
CGGCAGGGCTTGCTGCCGCGCCACCGCGAATACCTGATGCGCTGGCTCCAGGCCGGCGCCTGCATGGGCCTGTGTGATGCGGAGGTTGCGGACCATGATGAATATGATGAAGCAGATATCGAACATGTTCTGGTCTGGGTGCGTGAAAACGCCAACCCCGCCTACATGGTCCGCCCCGAAGGCATGGGCTGGGTGCTGATCGACCAGATCCGCGAACGCCCCCTTGCCACCTATCGCACGTTCGAGGCAGCGCTGCATGCGATCCGCCCCGTACTTTCAAACGGTGCCACGGTCGCGGCCTGAAACGCCACGACCGTTATGACAGACTGACCGCCCCGCCTTCAGTTGGCGCTACGCCGCAGCCTGCCGGCGGGCGGAATGACGATCCTGCTGCCACCACCGGGCAGGATCTGGAACACGGCAAGATCACGTCGTGTCCGTCCGTTTTCCAGAAAACCGAAAGCACCGTCCACGCCGCCGAAGCCATCGGCCCGGGTCAGCGCCTGCACTGAATAACCATTCGGGCTGCCTGCCGGACGGGCCTGATCCAGCGCCTTGACCAATGCCGCCGAATCATAGGTCAGGTCAGCCAGAGGCGTGGGCATGTGATGGTAACGCGCCATGAACTGCTGCACGAAAGCCTGCCTGCTGGCCGGGTCGGGTGCCGCATACCATGCCCCCTGCAGCGCGCCGAGCTTGCTGACAAATGCCCCCCACAGGCCGGGCCCCATGACCTGCACCTGCGTGCTGTCAACATGTGCCTCCGCCAGTGCGTGAATGACCTGGCCCAGTTGCAGGCCGGTATCCCCCAGCAGCAGTACGTCAAAGGGTGGCACGGGAAAGACCGGGGCCACGGCCGGGGTGGCCGCAGGTGCGGCCATATCCTGCGCCGGGGGCTGCGGCGTGGGTGCGCCATCGGGATTGGTGGGATCAATGGTCGCCGCGTCGGCCTGTGCCGGAGCAGGCTGGGGTGCCGGGGTGGTTGCGGGGTCCGGCTGTGGCACGGCGGCGGCACGGCTGTCATAGGCTGACAGCGTTTTCAGGCTGGTCGTGATCGCATCCTGCGTGCTGTCATGAAACATGATCTGGGGAGACTGGAGGCCATTTTCCTCACACACCCGCTGCAGCGCCTGTCCCAGCGCCTGCCCCAGCCGGTTGTTGGGCAGGAAAGCCGCGAAATGCTGCCGCCCCTGCTGGTGCGCCGCCAGTACCATGCGCCGTACCTGCTGCTCGGGCGCGATGCCAAGTGCCCACACGCCGGGCTGCGCCACTGAAATATCACTGGTAAAGGCCAGTACGGGAATATTGGCTGGCACGCTGACCCTGGCGGTCTGGGCGGTTTCGTCGGCGGTAAGCGGACCGAGGATCAGCCCGTCACCCGCGGCAATGGCGGCCTGGGCTGCGGCACCCGCGCTGCTGCCGGGGGCTGCGGTATCATGTACATCCAGTGTCGGGGCCGTGGGCGTGTTCATGGCCATGCGGGTGGCGGTCAGCATTTCCTGGCCCAGGCGTGCGTTGCTTCCACTCAGCGGCAGCAGCACACCCACGTTGCGTCCGGCATGGGGCGCATGATGTCCCCCCCCGCTGGCGCAGGCGGTCAGGGCCGATACCGCCAGTCCCGCCAGCAATAAGCGCTTGCATGCGGCGCGTGGAGAGGCAGAATCAGCATCCTGTCCTTGAATCTGGGTTCCAAATGTCTGACGCCTCATCTTCCTCGCCTTCAAAATCTCAACATGCCACGGAACATCCGGGGGATGGTTCCCATGATCCGGTTCATAGCGGAGAATCTTCCCTCCGCCATGCAGGGAACGCGGCGGACACCGTTCCGGTTGTGCATCAGGGGGGCGAACTTGTCCTTGTTGCAACCCCCATCGGCAACCTGGCCGACATGAGCCGCCGCGCGATCGAGACCCTGCAGTCAAGCGACCTGATCCTGTGCGAGGACACGCGTACCAGTGCGCGGCTGCTGCGCGAATATGGCATTCACACCAGAACCCGGCCGCTGCATGACCATAACGAGGACCGGCAGATCCCGGCCCTGCTCGAAGCGCTTGGGGCAGGACAGCGCATTGCCGTGATATCGGATGCGGGAACGCCACTCATGTCGGACCCCGGCTACCGGCTGGTGCGCGCGGTCGTGGCTGAAGGGGGGCGGGTAAGCGCCGTACCGGGTCCGAACGCAGCCATCATGGCGCTGACACTTTCGGGCCTGCCGCCGCATCCCTTCCTGTTTTCGGGCTTCCTGCCCCCGCGTGAGGCCGCGCGGCGCGACGTGCTGGCCACGCTGCATGCAGCGGAATGCGCAGGTCTTGCCGCCACCCTGATCTGGCACGAAGCCCCGCACCGGCTGGCCGACATGCTGGCCACGCTGGCCGATGTCATGGGGGCCGCGCGCCGCGCCGCGGTAGCGCGGGAACTGACCAAGCGCTTTGAGGAAGTACGGCGCGGGACACTGGCCGAACTCGCTGCGCATTATGCCGAAAACGCGGCGCGGGGCGAGATTACCGTGGTACTCGGCCCACCAGCGGGCGACGACAGCACCGCCACCGACCTGGACAGCCAGTTGCGTGCGGCATTGCAGACCCTGTCGGTCAAGGATGCGGCGGCACTGGTGGCAGGCATTACCAGCCTGCCCCGGCGCACAGTCTATGCCCGCGCGCTGGAACTGGCGCGCGAACGGTCCTGATACCCTGCGCCGGGACTGCCAGCGCCGTGGGGGTCAGTGTTCCGGCAGATCGGTGCTGAACAGGGAATCCGGCATTGCCACGCCGCTGGTCGTGGCGTCGAGCAGGTCGACACGGGTGGTTTCCTGCTGGGCATCCTGAATGATCCAGCCACGCAGGCGCAGCGGGCTGTCATGGAAGATCAGTGTCATGCTGCCATCACCGGGGGAGTCGGTGCGCACGACCGTAACGTTGAGCACGTTGCCATCATGCGAAAGCCCGGTCACCGTGACATCACCCGAAAGCTGGAGATGCGGGCGCAGCAGCAGGCCGAGCGGCGTCTTTTCCATGGGCATGGTGGTGGTCTGGTCAAGCTGGCTGTCGTTGAACACGACCTGATCATGGTTGGCCACCAGCAGGAGCGGGCTGGGCGGATCATACTGGAAGCGCATGCGGCGATTCGTCCGGTCTATCCAGGCCGTGCCACTGCTCTGCCTGCCATCCGGGGCGGTCTGGTGGAAACGGGCCTTGAGCTGGCTGATCGCATCCAGATGACGTTCCACCTGCGCCAGCAGCGCATGATCCTGATCGGAGGCGCCAACAGCCATCTGCTCCTGTGCATGGGCCACGGGCGGCAGCACGCCGCCGGCCAGCAGGCAGGACAGACCACAGGCGGCAAGGGTCGAGAAAAATCTCATGATACGGGGCGTTTCCTGCTAACGGTACCGGCCCCACTGGTGCCCCATCATGCCGGTAATATCAAGGCAACGTGCTCAGGAACTGCCAATCAGGACGCCCGCGCCGAATACCAGCAGCCCGCCCAGCACGATCTGCACCACCGCCGAGCCGAATGGCGTGTCCTGATAGCGCCAGCGTATCCATGAAATCACGAACAGTTCGATCACCACCACGACCATGGCCGCAGCCATAGCGGCGGTAAAATCACTGATCAGGAACGGCAGCGTATGCCCGATGCCGCCCGCCGTGGTCATGAGCCCGCAGATCAGCCCGCGCAGCAGCGGCGCCCCACGGCCCGACAGTTTGCCATCATCGGACAGGGCCTCGGCAAAACCCATGGAAATACCGGCACCCACGGAGGCCGCCATGCCGACAAGAAAGGCGTTCCATGGCAGATGGGTGGCGAATGCCGCCGCAAAAACCGGCGCCAGCGTGGAGACGGAGCCATCCATAAGCCCCACCAGCCCGGGCTGGATGACCTGCAGCACGAAGCGGCGGCGCGCGTCCTCGTCCTCCCCCTCGCGCTTGCTGGCAGGCAGGCGGTTATCCTGTATGGCGTTGGCCGCCTGTTCATGCTGGTCCTCGGCATGAGCCAGGTCACCCAGCAGCCTGCGGGTGGTGGCATCGGTCGTGCGCAGGGCGGCCTGGCGGTAGAAGCGGGCAGCATCCATTTCCATCTGCCGGGCATGCTGGCGCACGGCCTCGATCCCCATTGTCTGGACCTGCCATGCCGGTTTACGGACAATGAAATCAGCAATGTCCTGCCTGCGGATCAGCGGGATATGCGGGCCGAAACGCTGTGCATACAGGTCGATCAGGTCACGACGGTGGCCGTCTTCCTCCACCGACATGTCCGTGAATATCCTTGACGTATCGGGGTAGTTCTCACGCAGGGCGTAGGCAAAATCGGAATAGATGCGGCCGTCCTCCTCCTCGTTGGAGATGGCGAGCGCGAGTATTTCCTGATCGGACAGGGAGGAGAATTTACGCATCATCCAGTCTATGCATAAATTTTTCCATTACCTCAAGACTATTGTATAGATAAAAATAATTCTCAATTGTATTCGCAAAGTAATAACAGAAAATGATTATGCTTCTCGATTACATATACTGAAAAAACAGGCCCTGCCGGACAGGGCATAATCACGCCCTGCCCCGCACGGACCATCAGACAGCCGCTTCGGCAAAGATACGGGTCACATCGCCCTGCCAGCGGCCATGATAGGCGGCAAGCCAGGATTCCGCCTGTGTCGGACCACCGGCTGCAATTTCGTGCAGCGGGTCAAGGTAACGGGTCTCGTCATGCCCCTGCGCATCATGCCGGGCGCGGGCACGCAGGCCATCAGTGGCCAGTCCGACCATGCGCGCGGCCAGCGCGCGCAGCGTTTCCTTCCCCCACGGCGTGTCCAGTCCGGTGCGCGGCACCCTGCCACGGATGGCGAGATAATCATCCCAGCCATGTTCCAGAACCAGTTTTTCGGCGGCATGCAGCGTCGCATCATCGTACAGCAGGCCGGTCCATAGTGCCGACTGCGCCAGCATCATGGCGGGGGACCCCGCATCCGCGCCCCGCATTTCAAGGAACTGCTTGAGACGCACGTCGGGAAAGGCCGTGGTCAGATGGTCCTCGAAATCACCAATGGTGGGGCGCACGCCCGGCAGGCCGGGCAGGTCCGCGCCATTCAGCCAGGAACGGAAGGAACAGCCTGCCACGTCCACCATTTCGCCGTTGTGCATGATGAAATACATCGGCACGTCCAGCAGCCAGTCCACGTAGCGGGCGAAGCTGAAACCATCTTCCATGAAGCATGACGGCATGCCCGCCCGCGCGTTGTCGGTATCGGTCCAGACATGCGCGCGGTTGGACAGGAAGCCGTTGGGCCGCCCCTCATAGAACGGGGATGAGGCAAACAGCGCAGTCGCGACCGGCTGCAGGGCAAGGGCCACGCGCATCTTGCGCGCCATGTCCGCTTCCGACCCGAAATCAAGATTGACCTGCACGGTGCAGGTGCGCAGCATCATGTCCAGCCCCATCCTGCCCACCTTGGGCATGTAGTTGCGCATGATGGCGTAGCGGCTCTTGGGCATCCACGGAATATCGGCGCGCGTGGCGGTAGGATGGAAGCCCAGCGGGGCGAAGCCCAGCCCCAGTTCGGTGCAGGCGGGGCGGATGGCGGCGAAGTGCTGTGCCATTTCCGCCTTTGTCTCATGCAGGGTTGCCAGCGGCGCGCCGGACAGCTCGAACTGTCCGCCCGGTTCGAGCGATATGGAACTGCCTCTGGCATCCGCCCGGCCCTTGAGCCCGATGAGCGCGCCACGGTCGATGATGTCTTCCCACTGCGTGCCACCGGCCTGCGCCGCCAGGTCGCGCAGCAGCGCCTCGATTCCACGCGGGGCATAGGGGGGCGATGACCACGCCCTGCGCCCGGGGTCTACGGCATCGGGTTTTACAAAGCCGAATTTCTCGTGTTCCGTACCGATCCGCCATTCCGCCTGCGGGCGGGCGCCCGTGGCGAGGATGTCGACCATCTGATCAAAAGATTCGATTACGTTTGAATTATGCGCGCCGGGATTCGACATGGCGGGGGCAATATCCTCATGACAGTCAGATTAATGCTGGCGACAGGCGGGACGCGCATGCCGGAAGAAGACACGATGCTGGAAGCAGGAAGTAAAGGACGAATGGTTATGAACCTGTAACACATACGGCCTCGAGGCCAGCCCCGACAAGTGCCAGCGCAACCGCGGCGGCCGTATCGGCCCGCAGCACGCGGCTGCCCAGGGAAAGGGGACGCACGAACGCGCGCGCGCGCAGCATGTCATGTTCGCGCATGGAGAATCCGCCTTCCGGCCCGATCAGCACGCAATCCCCCACTTTGGGCGGGGTCTGTGCCGGCCGGGGCTGGCTGCGCTCCAGCGCCGCGAACAGGGCCGTGCCCTCCGGCCATTGCGAAAGCACCGTGGTCAGGGGCACCAGCGCGTCGATGCCGGGTACGTCCAGCCGTTCGCACTGCTCGGCCGCCTCACGGGCGATGCTTTCCAGCCGCGCGGTATTGAGCCGGTGGGTATTCGTGCGCTCTGTCACCACGGGCCGGAAATGCGTCACCCCCAGTTCGGTGCCCATGCGGATGACAGTTTCCGTCGCGTCGCGCTTGGGCGGGGCAAACAGCAGGCACAGACCCTGTGTGACTGCGGGCGCGCGATTGCACGTGACCAGCCGGACATGGCAGCGCTCGCGGCGCAGATGCGTGATCAGGGCCTGCCATTGTCCGTCACGCGCGTTGAATACGGCAATTTCCGCCCCTGCCTGCTGGCGCAGCACGGTGCCCAGGTAATGGGCCTGTCCCGGTTCCAGTTCAATCATGCTTTCCGCCGCCATGGGGGGAATGGTGTCGGGCGGAATGAACAGTCGCGGGCAGTCCCTCATGCCTGGCGGTAACCTTTCGCTGTTTTGCTACGCTGTGGCCGGTCTTGACCCGGTGGGGTCTTCCGGCCCATCTGTTCGCCATTAGCAGCCACGGGGCGCGCCGTCACCGGCAAAGGCGGCCCTGTCGGCAATGTTCATTCAGGGCAAGGAGTTGCGCCATGGACCAGCCTGTACCCCATACGGACATCCGGGTCGATGGCTGGATCGGCCGCCTGCCCGCCCGCCTGCGGCCCTATGCGCTGCTGGCGCGGCTGGACCGGCCCATCGGCACCTGGCTCCTGTTCCTGCCTGGCGTATGGGGCATCCTGCTGCCTGGCGACGTGCCTGCCCGGCAGCGCATTGTCCTGATCGTGCTGTTCGGCATCGGCAGCGTGGTGATGCGGGGCGCTGGCTGCGTGGTCAATGACATGTGGGACCGCGACATCGACCGCCAGGTCGCGCGCACGGCGGGACGCCCGCTGGCATCGGGCGCCCTGTCCATGCGGGAAGCAGGGCTTTTCCTGCTGGCCCTGCTTCTGATCGGGTTCAATATCCTCATGAACCTCAACCCCCTGTCACAGGTACTGGGGGCATCCTCGCTGATCCTGGTGGGGCTTTACCCGCTGGCCAAGCGGGTCACGTGGTGGCCACAGCTGGTCATGGGGTTCACATTCGGCTTTGGCGCGCCGCTGGGCTATGCCGCGGCGGCGGACAGGGTGGATGGCGCACTGTGCGCGCTCTATGCCGCCACCATTGTCTGGCAGCTTGGCTTTGATACGATATACGGCTTTCAGGACATGGAAGACGATGCCCGCATTGGCGTGCGTTCAACATCGCGCCTCATGGCAGGGCATGCGCGGCTGTTCGTGGGGACATGCTATGCCCTGGCCCTGGCCGGGCTGGCAGCGGCGGGCTTTCTTGCCCATACGGGTGTGTGGTTCTGGTACCTGCTGCCCGTGCCAGCCATGCTGCTGGGCTGGCAGGTTCACCAGATCAACGAGCATAATCCGGCCACGTGCCTGCGCCTGTTCCGCTTCAACCGCGAAACGGGGCTTGCCATTGCCATGATCGTACTGGCGGGAACCCTTACGCGCTGACGTGCAGGACACGGCCCAGAAAGCTGCGGACCATGTCCATGCATGTCAGGAAAAGCGCCGGGTCGAACCGATGCCCTTCATCACGCAGGAAGGCGTGCTGGGCATTGAATTCATGCCATTCATAGGTGCAGCCGGCCTTTTCCATCGCCTCGCGGATCATCTGCCGCCCCGCAAAGGGCACATGCGGATCCTGCCGGCCCCATACCATCAGCGCTTCGCCCTTCAGCTCCACCACGCGGGCCAGCGTGTCGTCGTTCCTGCCCTGCCCCAGCGTGTGGGAGTGGATATCGGTGGCATAGAAACAGACCGCGGCCCGGACGCGCGGGTCAAGCGCCGCGCGGAACGCCAGATGCCCACCCAGGCACACCCCCATCGTCGCCAGCGCGCCATTACACTGCGGGTAGCCCGCCAGCCAGTCCAGCGCCGCGCGGGCATCGCCATCATAGCCCTGCAGCGGCTTTTCGAATTTCAGGAAATTGCCCCGGTCCGTGCCAGGCCCGTCATAGGCCAGTACGGTGCCTGCGGGTTCGTATTCGTGGTAGACCTCGGGCACGCTGACCACATGACCCTGCCCCGCCATCATGACCGCAAGTCGGCGGATGGGGGCCGTCACCTGATATATCTCGGAAAAGAGTACGATCCCGGGAAAGCGTCCCTCCACCGCCGGACGGAAGACATGCATCCGCATCATGCCGGACTGCGTTGGGATATCGGACGTCTCGTGCGTATGGATGATCATGGTGATGTTCCTGGCGCAAAAAAGCCATGATAGCAGCATTGGGTGCAGACTGCCGACCGGCGCGGCTGGACAGCACTTTTTTGTAATATCATGACCAGAAACGAAGTTATTTTGTTCAAATATTTCAAAAAAAAGTATCGTGCGTTGACACTTCCCTCCGTCAACGGCCTGTATGGGCCATGAATTTGTTACAGAAATCGTGATGTCATCCCTGTTTGCCCTCTCCCTTGCCACGCTGGCGATCGTATCGGTCGTGGTGCTGATCGCCCGTTTCCGGATCAATCCGTTCATCGTGCTGTTCGCGGTGTCTCTTGCGCTTGCGCTGGGGGCTGGCATGCCACCGCAGAAAGCCATTGCCTCATTCGAGGCGGGCGCGGGCCGGGTGCTGGGTCATGTGGCCACCGTCATCGCGCTGGGCACCATGCTGGGCAAGATGCTGGCGGAATCGGGCGGGGCGGACCGGATTGCGCTGACCATTACCGGCCTGGCGGGCAAGAAGCGCGTCAGCTGGGCCATGATGGTGATCGGGCTGCTGGTGGGGCTGCCGGTTTTCTTCGAGGTCGGGTTCGTTCTGCTCATCCCGCTGGCATTCACGCTGGCGCGGCGCACCAGTACCCCCCTGCTGCTTCTGGCGCTGCCCATGGGGGCGGCGCTGTCCGTCACGCATGCCATGATCCCGCCGCATCCGGCCACCCTGCTCGCGCTTTCGGCCTATCATGCCGATATCGGGCGCACGATCCTGTGGGGCATCGTGATCGGGACGCCGGTGGCGGCCATTGCCGGGCCGCTTTACGCGCGCTTTATCGCAGGCCGGATCGGGCCGGTGCAGCCATCAGCGCTGGAGGCGCAGTTCGTCCACGACGACGTGCCGCGCAGCATGCCCGGCTTTGCCATTACCGTCCTGACCATCCTGTCCCCCGTGGTACTGATGCTGCTGGGTTCCATGGCGAATGTCGTGACAAACCCGCAGACACCGCTGAACAATGCGCTGCACTTCATCGGCAATACCGATATCGCGCTGGCGCTGGCCACCCTGCTGTCATTTCAGGTTTTTGGCACGGCGCGTGGTTTCAGCCGGGAGACAATTCTCAAATTCACCAATGACTGCCTGGCCCCTACCGCGCTGATCATGCTGCTGGTTGGCGCGGGTGGCGGCTTCGGGCAGGAACTGGTCGATAGTGGTGTGTCGACCGCCATCACCGATCTGGCCGTGGGGGCACATGTGCCGCTGCTGGTACTGGCCTGGCTGCTGGCGGTCGTGGTGCGGGTGGCCACCGGGTCGGCCACCGTGGCCATGAGCACGGCGGCAGGCATTGTGGGGCCGATCCTGCTCCGTACGCATGGGGCCTCACCCGAACTGATGGTGATTGTTACAGGCGCGGGCTCCGTAGCACTCGGCCCGCTCAATGATGCAGGCTTCTGGCAGATCAAGGAATATCTTGGCCTGTCGGTCGGCCAGACCATCAAGACATGGTCGGTTATCGAGACACTGATTGCCGTGCTGGGGCTGGGCTTTGCGCTTCTGGCATCACCGTTTGTGCGATAAGCCAGACCGGCACGGTCCTGCGGCGGGGCATGACGGGGCCCCAACCACCGGAATGCCCCGCATCCGGGCGAGGGGCATCAGGTTGGGCAGCGAGCCACACAGCATGGCGGAAAACCGTCGGGATACCGGCTATCACACGCCCTGCCCCTGCGCCCCGTCACAACCCCGCCATGGCGGGCACGCAGGCGGAACCATGATCCGGCCATGGTCCAGCGTGCCACACGCGCCGGGCCGAAGCCTCAGCTTTTCGCGTAAGGGTTGCTGGATGCCCGCAACAGCAGCCGGATGGGCGTACCGGGCAGGTCGAAAGTCTCCCGCAGGCCATTGACCAGATAGCGCTGGTAATCCTCCGGCAACTGGTCGGTGCGGGTCCCGAACACGATAAACGTCGGCGGGCGGGACTTGGCCTGCGTGATGTAACGCAGCTTGAGCCTGCGGCCATCGACCAGCGGCGGCGGATGACGCTCGATCATCATCTCGAACCAGCGGTTGAGCGCACCGGTGGCAACGCGGCGGTTCCAGACCTCATACGCGCGCCGTACGGTGGGCAGCAGCTTGTTGATGCCTGCCCCGGTCATGGCCGAGAACGCCACGACCGGAATGCCGCGCATCTGGGCAAGCGACATCTCGATACGGTCCTTGATGGCCTGACGTGTCCCGGCCCTGTCTTCCACCGCATCCCATTTGTTCAGCGCCAGCACGCAGCACCGGCCTTCGCGCTCGATCAGCCGGGCAATCTGCAGGTCCTGCTCATGCACGCCCAGTGTCGCGTCCAGCACCAGAATGACGACTTCCGCCATCTTCAGTGCCTCGATCGAGGCGGAGACGGACATCTTCTCCAGCGTCTCGTCAATGCGGGCCTTGCGGCGCAGCCCGGCGGTATCGACAAGCTGGATCGGACCTTCGTCATCACTGAGCATGACGGCAATGGAATCGCGCGTAAGCCCTGGCTCGGGGCCGGTAATCATCCGCTCCTCACCCAGCAGGCGGTTGAGCAGCGTGGATTTGCCCGCATTGGGCCGCCCCACAATGGCCAGACGCAGCGGGCCGGGGGGGCGGACATCCTCCTCCTCGCCTTCCGCTGCCTCGGCCTGCTCACGGCGCAGGCGGCGGGTGTTCTTCTGTACCGGCGGCGCGTCGGTGGGCGGCAGGCGGTCCACGATCTCGGCCATCAGGTCGGCAACGCCTTCCCCATGCTCGGCCGAGATGGCGAGCGGCGCGCCAAGCCCCAGCGAGTACGCCTCCATCGCAGCCGCAGCGCCCTGCCTGCCCTCCGCCTTGTTGGCGATCAGCAGGACCGGGCGACCCTGCCTGCGCAGCCAGTTGGCGAAATGCTGGTCGGCGGGCGTGATGCCGCTGCGCGCGTCAATGCAGAACAGGACAAGATCCGCATGCGCCACCGCCGATTCGGAGGAAGCCCGCATCCGTCCGTACAGCGTATCGGGGGCTGCTTCCTCCAGCCCTGCCGTGTCGATGATGCGGATGTTGCGCCCACGGACAGTCGCCTGCCCTTCCTTGCGGTCGCGGGTGACACCCGGCGTATCGGCTACAAGCGCCTGCCTGCGGCCAACCAGCCGGTTGAAAATGGTCGACTTGCCGACATTCGGCCTGCCTGCGATCACGACAACCGGCAGCGCATCCACTGGCGCGGATGGAAAAGATGAACTCACTGCGGCAACTTTCTTTTTAGCTATAGGCCAGAAGATAGCCCTTATTATCCATGAGCAACAGCGTATTATCGACCACGATGGGCGCGGTCGTGACCTCGCCCGGCAATGTATGCAGCGATTCTATGTGCCCCTGCGCCGGATCGACAATGACAACGCCATTCTGCTTGAAGCTGGAAATGCACACCAGCTTGCCACCCGCCAGAATGGGACCGTTCCATACGATGCCACGCTTCTGCTTGTCGGAATTCTCGTACTGGCGCAACTGCGTGATCCAGCGCACATGGCCCGAAATCCGGTCAAGACAGGCCAGCTGTTCATCCATGGAAAGCAGGAATATCCAGTCCCCGATCACCAGGGGCGTGTTCTGGCCCGAAATGCCACGTTCCCACAGCCTGCGGCCCGAGCGCATGTCGATCGCGACCAGGACCGACCCCGTGCTTATGGCATAGGCCGTGCCATCGGCAATGACCGGCATGCCATGCACGCAGGAAAAGTCGATCAGCGCCTGCTGGCCGTTGGTGCTGCCCAGCGTGTCGGCCCACACCACCTCGCCGCCTTCGGCACGCAGGGCCACCAGGTCACCCGACCCGAAACCCGCCAGTACCACGCCCTCGGCCACGGCCGGGGCGGGCTGGCCGTATATCACGGTATCGGCGCTGGTTGCGGCATAGGTCCACAGCACGTTCCCGTTTTCGGCATCAAGGCAGTAAAGATGCTCGTTGATCGTGCCGAAGAACAGGCGACCGTTGGAAATGGTCGGGGCGGAGCGGCCGGGGGTCTGGATATTGACGCGCCACTTCAGCTTGCCGGTCGCGACGTCAAGCGCCAGCGCCTGCCCGATCCCGTCCACGACATAGAGCGTATCCCCGTCCACGCTGATGCCACCGCCAAGGTTGCTTGACATCATCTTGCGCGGCTTGGGGTTGTATTCCCACAGCTTGTGCATGGTGGGCCAGCGATAGGCCCGGATCACGCCACGCGCATCCGCCACGAAAATGCGGCCGTTCTGCACAACCGGCGTTGCCTGGATCACACCGCGCCCGCTATCGCCCAGCGCCACGTAGAACAGGAGTTCCGGCTCCGAATTGCCCGCACCGATATCATGTGTCCACAGGTGGTTCATGCTGCCACGCCAGGCGATGTCAATCCCCCTGTGGTCGGCATTGATGCCGGACTGCGGCCACGTACTGACCGCCGTCGGGGCAGGCACGGTCACGGCCTGCGTCTCATCTGAATCCACCGCCAGACCGGCGGCGGTATGCAGCACGTCGGAACGGTGACCGATCAGCAGCGGCTTCTTTTTCGGGCCACTGGAACAGGCAGCCAGGGCCGGCAGCAGCGCCGCCCCCGCGCCAAGGAGCGCGTGGCGACGGCTCAGGGCTGGTTTCATGGTTTTCCTGTCTGCGGGCATGGGGGAAACGGGGGTCGGACTAGCCACCTGCGTCGTCTCCCATTGTCTGGAGCATGGCTTCGGCGCGGTTGCGTACACCGTCGCCCACGGTCATGTCCATGGCCAGGCGGGTGAACCGGGCACGGGCGTCGGCGTCCCTGCCGGTGCGCAGGTCAAGCAGGGCCTCGGTCTCGATCGCCTGGCCACGCCAGGGCTGGCCCGCGCCATCAAGCAGCGCAAGACGGGAGCGCAGAGTGGCCGGGTCGCCGCCATCAACCTGATGCTGGACCCATAGTAGGCTGGCCAGGGCGGCAATGGTCGGGTCCACCGCCTGTTCCTGTGCCACGCCATCCCACAGGGCAAGGGCCGCCGGCACGTCACCACTGCCCGCCAGCAGGGCCGCGCGTTCCATCCGGGCCAGGATGCGCAGCGGTGGCCGTGCCTTTGCATCCAGTGCCTGCAGTTCCGCCAGGCCGGTCTTCTGCCGTGTGGTCAATGGTGCGACACCGCTGGCCGCCGCATCCGGCGCACGCGCGGCGTCGGCCATGGCGGTGAAATAGGCCGCCGAGACCGCCGCATCCGCCCTGTGCGCGCGGGAGACGGAATACTGCCATCCCCCCGCCCCGATGCAGATACCCGCCACCACGACACCGGCGACAACAAGATAGCGCCGCGCCAGTGCCCTTATGCGTTCGGCACGGATTTCCTCATCGACTTCCGTGAAGATGTCGTCAGCCACGTTCGTGTCGTTCCCTGCTCGCTTGCGCGGTGCATCATACCCCGCGCGTCGTGATTGTCGGCCCCAGCATATCCGGCCCGGACCGGCACGGCAAACCGCCATGTGCGGGTGGCCATGCCTTTATGCACCCGACCCAGCCCGATCACATAGACCGGCCCGTTTTCCACCGCCAGCCACAAGCAGGACGGAAATGCAGAAAGTTCGGGTCTTTCAGCGTTTCCGCCTGTCCCGGTCCGCCAGCAGGCAGCGCGCGGTGGTTACGACATTGGCGACACTCAGCCCCTCCATCGGCGCGTTGCCCACCGGGCCGGGCGCCATGACCACGCGCGCCCACGGGCCTGCAGGGGCATATTCGGATGCCTTGCTGCGCCCGAACAGCCCCACGGTCGGGATGCCCGTGGCGGCCGCAAGGTGCATAAGCCCGGAATCATTGCCAATGAACAGAGTGCAGCGCGCCAGCAGGGCGGCCACCTGCGTAACACTCAGGCCGCCCCCCGTATCCAATGCATCGGGCAGTTGTGCCAGCACACCTTCCGCCCGCGCCCGCTCGGCCGCTCCCGGCCCGTACAGGATGACGGGGCGCATGGCCGGGTCCGCCGCGCGCAGGGCGCTGAACACGGCTGCAAAACGATCTGCCGGCCAGATCTTGCCATCCCAGTTGGCGGTGGGGCCAAGGGCGACCCAGCGCGGGCCATCGGGCAGCATGGTGGCGGCGCGGGCACGCTCGTCCGCACTGGTCCACACCACCGGCATCGGCGCGGGATCAAGGCCAAGCAGGTTGCCGATATGGGTAATGCGCCGCCCCTCCCTGCGCCCGCCGCGCATGACATGGCGCCTGCCCACGCGCAGGAAATAACTTGTGACCGAGCCGCGCAGGTCCACGCACAGGTCCCATTTCTGCCCGCGGCACTGCCGCCACAGCGCCACCCAGTGCATGTCATACCGGCGCTTGACCATTTCGATTGTGCGCACACGGCGCGGCATGTGCGCGAACAGCCCTGCCGCCACCGGCCCGCAGGCAATGGTGAAATCGGCCTGCGGATAGCGGTGCAGCAGCGTATCGAGCAGCCCGGTGGACAGGATGGCATCCCCCAGCCGGGTGGATGTGATGAACAGGATGTGCATGCACGCGGTGCTAGTCAGATTTTGCCTGTGTGCCAACCTCATCTTTGCCCTTGCCTGCGGGCACCGCCATGGCCAGATTGCGCATATGGCCAGAATTGCTCATCTTCCTGATCGCGCCGTACTCGGTATTTCGGGGACGGACCGTGTCTCCTTCCTCCAGGGGCTGGTGTCGAACGACATGACTGCCGTAGCCCCCGGCCATGCCGTATGGACGGCCTTCCTGTCCGCGCAGGGCAAGTGGCTGGCCGACTTCTTCGTCTTTGCCGACCCCGAGGGCGTGCGCCTGCTGGTGGACTGTGACCGCGCGCAGGCCGACATACTGCGCCAGCGCCTGTCGCGCTACCGCCTGCGCGCGCAGGTCGAGATCGGGGAGACGGGCTACGCCGTGCATGCCGCGTGGGGTGATGGTTTCACCCCGCCCGCTGGCTACCCCACGGCCCCCGACCCGCGCCTGCCGCAGGCGGGGTGGCGTGTGCTGCTGGGCCATCCAGCACCCGATGTTACGGCCGACGACGTGGATTATGACCGCCACCGCCTGGCCCTGGGCCTGCCCGATGGCGTGCGCGACTGTGAAAGTGGCAAGACCCTGCTGCTGGAAGCCAATTTCGACCAGCTGAATGGCATATCGTGGACCAAGGGCTGCTATATGGGGCAGGAACTGACCGCACGCACCCGCTATCGCGGGCTGGTGCGCCGCCACCTGCTGCCCGTCATGGCAGGACGTGAACTGCCGCCACCGGGCACACCCGTCATGTCGGGCGATGCAACCGTGGGGGAAATGCGCTCATCACGCGACAGCGCCGGCATGGCCATGATCCGTAACGAGCACATCCACGATACAGGCCTGATGGCAGGGGGACATGCGTTGCACGTAAAGGTGCCGGAATGGTTCACCCTGCCGGACAAGGCATGATATCCCGTATCCGACTTTTACAGATGGCTGGCCCCTCTGGTGCTGCAGGTGCGTGCCTGCCCATGGCCCGGCCCGGTTACGCAAGGTAAGACAGATGCCCTATAGACCGCCCGACCCGACGACCCGCGCCACCATTCTGGACAGGGTCAGATTCAACCCCGATGGCCTGATCACGGCCATCGCCCAGCAGCACGACACGGGCGAAGTCCTGATGCTGGCCTGGATGAACCGCGCGGCACTGGACGAGACGCTGCGCACGGGCCGTGTGTGCTACTATTCCCGCAGCCGCCAGGGCCTGTGGCGCAAGGGCGAGACATCGGGGCAGGTGCAGACGCTGGTGGATGCCCGGCTGGACTGTGATCGTGATGCCGTGCTGCTGCTGGTGGACCAGAAGGGCGTTGCCTGCCACACGGGCCGACGCAGCTGCTTCTATAATGCCCTGCGGCCCGAAGGGATCGTGGAAATAACAAAACCCGAAGTTTCGGCGGAGGCCCTTTATGGCAAAGCCTGACCGACCTGCTCCCGGCAGCAAAGAAGAACGTGACGAACAGATCGGCAAGCTGGTCTGGATCGGGATTACCGTGGTGGGCACCGTGATCATGGGCATTTTCATGCTCCGCACGGAACTGCACGCCCTGATATCGGAAAACGAGCCCCTGCCGCCCGGTGCGTCCGCCCCCGCCGTACCGGGCGATGACCAGAGTACCCCGGTCTCCCCTGCCGTGCGGGCTACGCCGAACGGGACGGGACAGTAGATTCCGCCAGAAGATCCATGATCTCGGCTGCAGCCGCACTGGCCGGGTCCGCACCCGGGCCGCGCAGCAGCGTGCGGATATGCGCAAAACCCGCGCGCTGCAGGGCACGGCTGGCGGGGTCGCGCAGCAGGCGCTCCACGGTGGCGGCCAGCAGGGCGGGCGTGCAGCGTTCCTGCAGCAGTTCGGGCACCAGCCTGTGCCCGCACAGCAGGTTGACCATGGCCACATATGGCACGCGGATCAGCCGCCGCGCGATGGCCGCCGTGAGCGGATTGACACGGTAGGTCACCGCCATGGGCACGCCTGCCATGGCCAGTTCCAGCGTGGACGTGCCTGATTTGGTCAGGGCTGCATCGGCTGCGGCAAAGGCATCGTGTTTGTCATGCACATCCGTCACGACAATGGGCCGGACCGGCCATTTTGCCACCCCCGCGCGTACGATATCGGCAATGACGGGAGAGACGGGCACAACGGGCACGATATCCGGCACGTTCCGCCGCACCACGGTCAGCATCTGTCCGAAAACCGGCAGCAGGCGCGGTGCTTCGGACCGGCGGCTGCCGGGCATGAGCACCAGAACCGGGGCATCGGCCGCGATGCCATACCGCGCGCGGAAGGCTTCGCCCGACCCCGTATCCGCGCCGGACTGAAGCACGGGATGGCCGACAAAGCGCGCTTCCAGCCCGTGGCGCGCAAAGAATTCCGGCTCGAACGGCAACAGGCACAGCATGCGCTCCCACAGGCCGGGGAATTCGCGCACCCGGTGTTCGCGCCATGCCCACACCTGCGGGGCGACATAATGGACGCGTGGAATGGAAAGTGGTGCAATCCGCCGCAGCAGGCGCAGGGTAAAACCGGGGCTGTCGATGGTAATGACCAGATCGGGCCTGTGCGCCGTGATATCCGCCACCGCCTGGTCCAGCCTGCGTGAGAGGTGACGCAGGCGTGGCAGCACTTCCATCAGCCCCATGACCGCAAGGTCACGCAGCGGAAACAGCGACCGCAGCCCCTGCCCCTGCATGCGCTCGCCCCCGATCCCGGCAAATTTCACACCGGGACAGCGCGCACGGAGTGCCGTCATGAGCCGACTGCCCAGCACATCGCCGCTGGCTTCGCCCGCCATGATCCATATGGTCGGGGTAGCAGAGGAAATATCCGGCACGGCAGGCGATGGATAGGGGGAAGTTACGGTCATGCCTGACCCGCTTATCGTGTCGGCCCCGCCAGCGCAAATACCGCGCCCTAGAATAGCAGAATTTTTTGGTGAAGGTTTTCCACAAAGCTTCGGGGCAGGCCGTTCTTTCTTTTTAAAGAGAGGCGGCCGCCAGAAACTGTCAGTCCTTCCGCCTGCTTCCCTGCCGTATGATCAGTGCGCAAGCAGGCCGCGTATGGTTGCACGGATATCATCGGGCAGCGGCACGTAATGCAGGGAAAGCGCTGCCTCTCCCCCATTGCGCATGCTCCAGTCAAAGAAGGTACGCACGGCACGGCCCTGTGCCGTCTCCGCCCGGTCCTGCGGCACCAGCACGTATGTCGCGGCCATGATCGGCCATGCCCCCGCGCCATTCCCGTCCAGCACATCAGCGGCATGGGTTGCATCCTGCGCCCAGCGCGCGGTGCTCACGGCGCGGCTGAAGCTGTCCGGGCCGGCTTCGACCATCTCTCCATGCCGGTTGCGCAGTTCGACAATCGGCATGTGATTGCCAGCGGCATAGGCATATTCAAGATAACCGATACTGCCTTCGGTATTGCGTACGGCAGCGGCAATCCCGTCATTGCCACGCGCGCCTTCCCCTACCGGCCATTCGATGGAGGTGCCGCTGCCCTGCTCCTTCGCCCAGCGGGGCGAGACACGGGCAAGGTAGGAGGTGAACACGAACGTGGTGCCAGACCCATCCGCGCGCCGCACGGGAGCAACCGGCATGGCCGGCAGCGTGACGCCGGGATTTTCGGCCGTGATGGCAGGGTCGTTCCACATCGTGATGTCACCGGCGTACAGCCGTGCCAGCAGTTCCCCCGTCAGGCGCAGGTGGCCTGCGTCAACACCGGGCAGGTTCACCACCGCCACGATCGCACCCATTACGGTGGGAAACTGGAGCAGCCCGTTCTGCGCAAGCTGGGCCGCGTTCATGGGGGCGTCGGATGCGCCAAAATCAACCGTGCGGGCCTTGACCTGGTTCTGCCCGGCGCCAGAACCGATGGTCTGGTAATTCAGGCGGATGTCGGTCGCACGCGCAGCAGCCGCCCCCCATGCGCCATAAATCGGTGCGCCGAAACTGGACCCCGCGCCGGTAATTTCGGTGGCATGGGCGGGCAGGCCTGCCCCGCCCAGCAGCACCGCCAGCCCGGCCCCGATGCCGCGGGTTGCCCACATGCTGGCGACGCGACCGGCGCGCCGTTCAGCCCCGCAGGACTGCATTGCAGCTTTTCTGCGCGGCAGCCAGCACCCGGTCACAGACAGCTTCGATTTCCGCATCGGTCAGGGTCCTGTCCACAGGCTGAAGGGTTATCTCCACACCCAGCGACTTGTGCCCCGCCGGGATCTTGTCACCTTCATAAACATCAAACAGGCTTGCGGCGACAATCAGGTTGCGCTCCGCCCCCTTTACCGCACGCAGCAGCTTTTCCACCGGAACATCCGCCGCCACCACAAAGGCGAAATCACGCTTGAGCGGCTGGAAGGCGGACAGCGCGGGCGGCGCCCTGCGCTTGCGCTTGGGTTCGGGCACGGCATCGGGATACAGCATGAACGCGCAGACCGGCACATCAATACCGCGCGTGGCCAGCAATGCGGGATGCAGCTGGCCAAAATGCCCCAGCACCAGCTTCGGCCCCTGCCGGATCACGCCGGAACGGCCGGGATGGTAGAAGGACGGGGCATCGGCGGTAATGCCCAGCCCCTCCATGGCCGCGCCGGCAATGGCAAGCCCCGCCAGCGCATCGGCCTTGACCTGCCACAGATCCACCGGCCGGGCTGGCTGCCCCGGCAGCCGGGGCGAATGGCCGCTGCGGATACCCGCGGCCACAAGCACCTGCCCATCCGGGCCAAAGGCGGGCCCGACCTCGAACAGGCCAAGATCGGGATAGCCCCGGGCCGCATTGTTCCGGACGGCCGCCAGCAGGTTGACCAGCGGCGTGGGACGCATCTGGTCCAGATCCGCCGCAATCGGGTTGAGCAGATGCAGGTCGGGCGGGGTTTCACCAAACGCGGCGGCCTGTTCCATCGCAACAAACGAGAAACCCACAGTCTCCAGCAGGCCAGCGGCCGCAAGCTGGCGGCGCAGGCTGGCAACACGGGCCTGCCGCGGGGCAAGTGCCGGCAGCGGCACGGCATTGCCCACCGGCAGCGACACGGCAGGCACGCTGTCCAGCCCGCGCAGGCGCAGCACTTCCTCGATCAGGTCCACTTCGGGGTCAAGTGCCACGGCACCCTCCACCGCCGCCTGTGCGCGTGCGGGCGGCAGGTCGGCCTGCTGGTCCAGCAGCATGGGGGTTGCGATGTCGTTGCGCCATGGGGGCACATCCACCACCACGTGGCGGGCATCACATTCTCGCACGGTAAAGCCCAGCCCCTCCAGCAGATGGACGGCCTGGTCCGGCTCTTCCACCAGTCCGCCGATCGTCTCGATCCGGGCGAATTCCAGATGTGCCTGGCGCTGCCATGCGGGTTCGGCCCCGGCAGAGACAACGCTGCCCGCTTCCCCGCCACACAGGTCAAGGATCATGCGTGTCGCGGCCTCAAGGGCCTCAGGCGGCAGGGCCTGGTCCACACCGCGCTCGAAACGCTGGCGTGCGTCGGAATGCAGGTTGTGCCGCCGCCCCGCCAGCGCAATCGCCACGGGGTCGAACAGCGCGCATTCCACGAACACGGTGGTCGTTGTATCGCTCACACCGCTTTCCGCCCCGCCCATGATTCCGGCCAGCGACTGCACGCCACGCCCGTCGGCAATCACGCAGTCATCGGGCGTCATGACATGTTCGCTGCCATCAAGTGCCGCAAAGCTCTCACCCGCGCCACGGCAGATGGTCAGTTCCCCGCCCATGATTTTGTCCGCATCGAACACATGCAGCGGGCGGCCAAGGTCGAAGGTGAAGAAATTGGTGATGTCCACCAGTGCCGAGACCGGGCGCAGGCCGATGGATTCAAGCCTGCGCTTCAGCCAGTCCGGGCTGGGGCCATTCTTCACGCCCCGGATGGCCCGGCCCAGCACCCACGGGCAGGCTTCGGGATAGGTGATGCGCCATGTGACGGGGGTGTCGAAACGGCTTTCCACAACGTCCGCCCGCCACGGCCGGAGCGTGCCCAGACCCGCCGCCGCAAGGTCACGCGCAATACCGCGCACCGCCAGCGCATCGCCCCGGTTGGGGGTAACGGCAATATCGATGATCGGATCATCCAGCCCGGCGAACAGCGGGTAGGACTGCCCCGGCGCGGTGCCTTCGGGCAGTTCGGCAATCCCGTCGGTTTCCGCGCCAATGCCCAGTTCCCGCAGCGAGCACAGCATGCCGCCACTGGTCTCGCCCCGCAGCTTGCCCGCCTTGATGGTCACGCCGCTGGCCGGAATGAAGGTGCCGGGCGGGGCAAAGATCACATGCAGCCCCGCGCGCGCATTGGGTGCGCCGCACACGACCTGCACGCGCGCGAACCCCTCCCCCGCATCGACCTGGCACACGCGCAGCCGGTCGGCATTGGGGTGCTGGGTGGCTTCAAGGATACGTGCGGTGCGGAAGGCGGCAAGAGCCGCCGCCGGGTTCTCGACCCCTTCCACCTCAAGCCCGATGGTGTTCAGGGTTGTGGTGATCTCGTCCAGTGTTGCCGTGGTGTCGAGGTGTTCACGCAGCCAGGACAGGGAGAACTTCATCGATCACAGACCTTCGTGCAGCAGGGCGGGAGACAGGGGGCTGGTGCCGTAATGGCGCAGCCAGCGGACATCGCTTTCATAGAACGAGCGCAGGTCGGGAATGCCGTGGCGCAGCATGGTCAGCCGCTCGATGCCCATGCCAAAGGCAAAACCCTGCCACTGCCGCGCATCCAGCCCGCAATTGGCCAGCACGCGGGGGTGCACCATGCCGGCACCCAGCACTTCCAGCCAGTCATCGCCCGCACCGATCTGCCCGGTCTTGCGTGACCAGCCGATGTCGATTTCCATGGACGGTTCGGTAAACGGAAAATACGAGGCCCGGAACCGCACCGGCAGGTCCGGCATCTGGAAGAACGCGCGCAGGAAGTCCGACAGGCAGCCCTTGAGGTGGCCAAGCGTGATGCCGCGGTCGATCACCAGCCCCTCGCACTGGTGGAACATGGGGGAATGGGTGGCATCATGGTCGGCGCGGTAGGTGCGGCCTGGGGCAATGATGCGGATGGGCGGCTCGTGGTCCAGCATGGTGCGGATCTGTACGCCCGATGTCTGGGTGCGCAGCACGCGCTCGGGCTGGCCCTCGGCCTCGGCTGGCAGATAGAACGTATCCTGATCCGTGCGGGCGGGATGGTGTGCAGGCGTGTTCAGCGCCGAGAAGTTGTGCCAGTCGCTCTCGATATCCGGGCCTTCTGCAATCCGGAATCCCATCGCACCGAAAATGGCGGCCATTTCCTCGATCGTGCGGGTAATGGGGTGCAGCGCGCCGTGCGTTTCCGGCGCGCAGGGCAGTGTCACGTCCACGCGTTCGGCCGCAAGCCGGGCGTTGAGTGCTGCTGTCTCGATTTCCTGCCCACGCGCCTCGATCAGGCGGGAGAGTTCATCACGCAGGCGGTTGAGTGCCGCACCCCGCGTACGCCGTTCATCGGGCGTCATGCGCCCGAGTTCCTTGAGAAGTGCCGTCAGCCTGCCCGACTTGCCCAGCGTGCCGACGCGCACCGCATCCCATTCACGCTGGTCGGTCGCGGCAGCGAGTGCCCGGACCGTCTGGTCCCTCAGGGTTTCGAGATCGTCACTCATAGCACCTCGCACAGGCTCACATCGGGCGGGCTGGCAAGGGATTACCTACCGGCGGCCAGACCCGGCACATGGAATTGTGCCCGCCACCCGCAATGGGCACGGCACGGGCATCGCATTAAAAACAAAACGGGCCGCCCGATGGGACGACCCGTTTCGTGGACCTGTCGCCACGCGGGCGTGGAACAGGGATCAGGCCAGAGCAACCTGCGCCTTCTTCACGATTTCAGCAAAGGTTGCTGCATCGTCATAAGCGATGGCGGCGAGGACCTTGCGGTCGATCTCGATGCCAGCCTTGTCCAGGCCGTTGATGAAACGGCTGTAGGTCAGGCCATGCTCACGCACCGCCGCGTTGATGCGCTGGATCCACAGTGCGCGGAATTCGCGCTTCTTGTTCCGGCGGTCGCGGTAGGCGTACTGAAGCGACTTTTCCAGACGTTCCAGCGCGATGCGGTAGTTGGTGGAGGAACGGCCCCGGAAGCCCTTGGAGAGCTCGAGAACCTTCTTGTGGCGGGCGTGGGTGGTTACGCCGCGTTTCACACGTGCCATATCTCAGGTGCTCCTTATGCCAGACCGTAGGGGGCCCACTGCTTTACAGTGCGGCCGTCCATTTCCGTCAGCACCTGCGAACCACGGTTCGTGCGCTTCATCTTCTGCGAGCGGTTGATCAGGCCGTGGCGCTTGTTGCCCGGACCTGCCAGCACCTTGCCGGTGGCGGTGATCTTGAACCGCTTCTTGACCGATGACTTGGTCTTCATCTTGGGCATTTTCTTCTCCTGAATGTCGGGTGCCCGTGTCTACGCCCCCCATGCGGGTGACGCAGCCACTCCATTGCGGCCGGGCATGCCCTACAGGCCCGGACGCGCGAACAGGCAGGCTATAGACAACCCGCACCCCGCGATCAAGCCCCTTCGCACGCAGGCGTGTGCTTTCCCGCGCCCGCATGGTGCTGTAGGGGGAAAAGACAGGCTGGAAACAGGAGATAAATACAATGACACAACGCGTGGCCTACATTACCGGCGGCAGCCGCGGCATCGGTGCCGCCATCGCGAAATCACTGGCCAAGGATGGCTACGACATCGCCATTTCCTATGCCCGCAACGAACAGGCGGCACAGAAAACGGTTGATGAGGTCCAGGCACTGGGCCGCCGGGCCATGGCCATCCGCTGCGATGGCGAAGGCAGTGGCAACCGCGCCGCCATCCAGCGCGTGGTCAGGGAAATGGGCCGGATCGACGCACTGGTGTGCAATGCAGGCATCTACCCCTATGGTGACGTGGTCGAGATGACGGACGAGCAGGTCGATGCGGTGCTGGGCCTGAATGTGCGCGCCGTCATGATCGAGACCATCGAGGCCGCGCGCCACATGACGCAGGGCGGCCGGATCATCCTGATCGGTTCGACCTTTGCCGAACGCTCCCCCTTCCCCGGCATTTCGCTGTATTCGGCGTCCAAGTCGGCGCTCAACGGCTTCGCACGCGGTGCGGCGCGTGACCTTGGCCCGCGCGGGATCACCATCAACGTGGTGCAGCCCGGCCCGATCGATACCGACATGAACCCTGCCACAGGTGCCGCCGCCGACCTGCTGCGCAGCTTCATGTGCCACAAGGAATACGGAAAGGTCAGCGATATCGCGTCCGTGGTTTCGTTCCTGGCCAGCCCGCAGGCCAGCTTCATCACCGGTTCGGCGCTGACCACCGATGGCGGTCTCGCGGCCTGAGCCACGCCGTGCGCGGGCGGCCCATGATCAGATTTCAATGGCACGGGCCGCCCGCTCATGATACACAGGCTGCATGACACAACTGAACCTGCTCATACGACCGTTCACTCCTGCCATCCAGAACGTGAACCGTATAAGAGAGGTATCAGATGTCAGACATGGACGATTTGAAAGCACTGCTGCAGGCATGTGAGACCACCATCCTCGATGACGGGGATGACGGTTCCGACCCGGCAGATGCACATGTACCATCCCCGGTGGATGAACATGTCCATATCAGCGTAATCCCTGAACATTACAGGCTGCCGGAACACAAACGCAAGAATACGCCCGATCCCTACGCGTCCGTACGCAGGCTCGAGCACCCGCTGCTGGTGCACGAACCTGGAAACGTGCGCGCCCATATCCAGACGGTCGAGCAGGCCTGCCCCCACGCCCTGAACGCCATCCAGGCCATGGCCCAGGCCGACCTGAAGCGACTGGAATGGGGTATGCGGGGCAATGCGCAGCCCGTATTGCTGGTGGGGCCGCCGGGTTCGGGCAAATCCACCGTGGCGCGGCTTTATTACCGCACACTGGGCTATGAGGTCATGACCATGAACGTGGGGGCCATGCCTGATTCCCTGGCCCTTACCGGCACACACCAGACCTTTGGTGATGCCAAGCCGTCCGTGATCGTGGAATGCCTGGCCATGACCGGCATGGCCAATCCCTGCATCATTCTTGATGAAGTGGACAAACCGCCGAAGGATGGGCGGCACGGAAGCGTGCAGGATGCCCTGCTTTCCTTCCTCGACATGCGCGAAGCACGCGAATTCCGGGATTTCTTCCTCAACGTCCCTGTCGATGTCAGCCATATCCGGTGGGTCCTGACCGCCAACGACATCTCAAAGGTTACGGAACCACTGAAATCCCGTTGCCAGATCATTCATGTGGACAGACCCGGGGCGTCCCACCTCCCCGCACTTGCCCTGAACATCCTGCGCCAGATCGAGCAGGACAGGAACCTGCGCCCGGGCTGGTTCGGGCTCGACGGTATTGAAATGGATCTGCTCAGGCAGCATTTTTCGGGCGACATGCGCACACTCCGCCGCATGGTCGAAATTGTGGTGGACCAGCAGGTCAAACGCTGCCCAACATGCTGAACCGGCCAGGGCAGATTTCCTCCCCTGCCCGGCCTTTTTTCAGGTAGCGGGCCGCGCGGCAAGAAAACCACCGCATCCGCAATGCAGGCGGCCAATTTTGAAAGCAAGAAGAATGACACTGAAGAATTTCATGATGGCAGGGATCATGGCCATCACCATCCCTGCCGTCGCGCATGCTGAAGACATGTCATGGGTAAAGCATGAACAGAACTATTCCGAAGTCCTGAAAAATCCGCATGCGAATGAACTGGATACCGGAATTAAAAAAATTACACAAAATGATTACAGCCTTGTCAATGGCCTGCTGCATGAAGAGGGCTTCAATACTTCCGTCGTCAATAACATCGCCTATATCAGAGGCTGCAAGCTTGGCATGTGCATGAATTTTGCATCCATTGCTTTTGATGGTAACGGGAATTATTGGGGATATATGGAAAATATGGATAAAAATTACAAAACATACCATAAAATCTATGGCCACCCCTCCCCTGAAGTCCTCAAGATTCTAAAGGGGCCTGAACACTGATCATTTTTATTGTTTCGATTTTCAGGAAGATCATCATTATTGATGATCTTCCTTGCCTGCCCCGAACATGACCCTCTTTCATCACCCTGATGGAAAGATCAGTTTCCTGCCACCATCTGTCACGGCCCTGAACGGGCGGGCAGCCACCGATTGCGGGCATCCTGGCCGGGCCTGCGCTCCCATTCACAGAGCAGGACAGACAGGACCCGCAGGCAAGCCGTCGGAATGACCCGAAGCCCTTTGGAGACATACAGACACGGCAACCCGCTTACGGGATGACCTGCATGGAAAGCCCGAAGGCAGACTGTTTCCATTAATGATTTTCAGGAAAAACTGGCTGGGGGACCTGGATTCGAACCAGGGCTGACCGGGTCAGAGCCGGTAGTTCTACCGCTAAAC
Source organism: Komagataeibacter sp. FNDCF1 (assembly GCF_021295335.1). Taxonomy (NCBI): domain Bacteria; kingdom Pseudomonadati; phylum Pseudomonadota; class Alphaproteobacteria; order Acetobacterales; family Acetobacteraceae; genus Komagataeibacter; species Komagataeibacter sp. FNDCF1. The sequence continues at coordinate 976,972 of NZ_JAIWOT010000001.1, forward strand.
TATCCCCCAGCAAGGAGACGGCGGCGCGATGCGCTGCGGTGATCAGGCATATACCTGCCTGCCGCCGGGGGTGCAACCCCTCCCGCTGCTTTTTCGCAAACTTTCTCTTTTGTCTTGCGTTTTATGCAGAACACTCAACACAATAGGTAATACCTTGGCCGTCAACGGGTTTGGGATGAACAATGGTCCAGCACAGGCTCAGCGCATCAAGTCACCACCATGCAGCCTCGCTGCCGTTCGCGTCCGTCGCGAACCGTCGCGTGGGGCGCACGCCACTTTATGCCGCCATTGATCTCGGTACCCATAACTGCCGCCTGCTGGTCGCCCGCGCGGGTGAGCGCGGGCTGCGCGTCATCGACAGTTTCAGCCGCGCCGTACGCCTTGGCGAAGGACTGCACCATTCCGGCCAACTGGCCGAGGCCGCGATGGAACGCACCATCACCGCCCTGCGCGCCTGTGTCGCGCGCATGGGGCTGTATGAACTGCACAGCCACCGCGCCATCGCGACGGAAGCCTGCCGCAGGGCGGGCAATGGCATGGATTTCATCGCCCGCGTCATGCATGAGACAGGGCTGAACATATCGGTCATTTCCGCGCGGGAAGAAGCCGAACTGGCACTTGCCGCCTGCAATTCGCTGCTGCAGGACCGGGACAGCACCGCCGGGCGTGGCCTGCTGTTCGACATTGGCGGCGGCTCGACCGAAATCGCATGGGCACGAATCGACCGTCATGCCCGGCGCCATGACCTGTCGGGTTATGTCAGCCTGCCAATGGGCATCATGACGCTGGGCGAACGCCATGGTGCCGATATCTTTACCGATGCCGGCTACCGCGCCGCCGTGGAAGAGATTGGCAACGTGCTGCGCGGCTTTGATGACGTACATTGCATCACCCGCGAAATCGCGCGCGACAACGTCATGCTGCTGGGCACCAGCGGCACGGTCACGACACTGGCCAGCATGGCGCAGGGACAGGGGCGATATGAACGCGCGGGCATCGACGGATGCAGCCTGTCCGTACCACAGGCGCTGGGCATGATCGGCAGCCTGCGCAGGGCAGGCATGGCGGGTCTCGTGTGCAATCCCGTCATCGGGCCGGACCGCGCGCGCTACCTGCTGCCGGGCTGTGCGATATTCGAGGCGATCGTCACCACGTGGCCGATGCTCAACCTGACGGTAGCGGACAGGGGATTGCGTGACGGACTGCTTTTACGCATGATCGGGGACCGCAGGCGGCATGGCGGCTTTGCCACCCCCCCGTCGCCTTCCTTCTCCCTGCACAGTCATATGGAGCACCGGGTCAGTACCTGACCGCGTCCCGTCATGAAACAGCGTTCCACCACCCGCATACCGGGCAAGGCCCGCACCAGCAGCCTTACGCCCGGCACAGGCGACACCAGCACCGACGGACGGGCGGCCCAGACCAGCCGGACCAAGACCGTAACCGTAAAGAAGGCGCGCGGCCGCACCACCGCCCAGCATCGCTGGCTGCAGCGCCAGCTCAACGACCCCTATGTGCAGGCCGCGCAGAAACAGGGCTGGCGCTCCCGCGCGGCCTTCAAGCTGATCGAACTGGATGACCGCTTTCACCTGATCCGTCCGGGCACGCGCGTGGTTGACCTGGGGGCTGCCCCCGGTGGCTGGACACAGGTCGCGGTCAAGCGTGGCGCAGCGGAAGTGGTGGGGGTTGACCTGCTGCCTGTCGATCCGGTGCCGGGTGCAACCGTAATCGAAGGCGACTTCAATGACCCCGCCATGCCTGACCGCCTGACCGGCCTGCTGGGGGGCAAGGCGGATCTGGTCATGTCCGACATGGCGCCCAACACCACCGGCCATGCCCCCACCGATCACCTGCGCATCATCGGCCTGGCGGAACTGGCTCTGGATTTCGCAACCCGCATCCTGGCGCCCGACGGGGCATTCGTGGCCAAGGTGTTTCAGGGCGGTTCGGAAAAGCAGATGCTGGCGGATCTCAAGCGCCTGTTCACGCAGGTCCGCCATGCCAAGCCACCGGCCAGCCGCAAGGAATCAAGCGAACTGTATGTGGTGGCAACCGGCTTTCGTGGCCTGGATGCAGCGGAAGACTGATCCAGGCCGCAGTCATGCAGCCTGAAATGTGATCAGGCCACGTGATGATCATTCCACAGCCACGCCGCCCCGCGCACGCCTGAACTGTCGCCATGGCGGTTGCGCACGATGGGCGTGGTGCAGTTGGGCGTAATGACATAACGCTGCATCAGGCGGGGAACGCGTTCGTAAATCGATTCAAGGTTGGATACCCCGCCGCCCAGCACGATCACATCGGGGTCCATGAAATTGATCGCCATGGCGCAGGCGCGGGCCATGCGGTCCATGTAGCGGTCCAGTGCGCCAATGGCGGTCAGGTCGCCCGCTTCGGCTTCCTGCTCGATATGGGCGGCACTGCGATGGCCGGGCCCCTTCCAGTCCTGCGCCAGCGCCGAACCGCTCAGGAATCGTTCCATGCACCCCTCATTGCCACAGAAGCATTTGGGCATGGGGAACTCCTCCAGCCGTGGCCATGGCAGCGGAACATGCCCCCATTCACCGGCAATATGGTTATGGCCGATCAGCAGTTTCCCATCGATCACGATGCCGGCACCCATGCCGGTACCGATGATTACCCCGAACACGCTGTGGTGACCCGCACCCGCACCATCAATCGCCTCGGACAGGGCAAAACAGTTCGCATCGTTCTCGATCCGCACCTCACGGCCAAGGGCCGCCGTCATGTCACGGATCAGCGGCTGGTTGTTGAGCCATGTCGCGTTGGCGTTCTTGATCACGCCCGTATCGGGACTGATCGAACCTGGGATCCCGATTCCCACCGTTCCCGTGCCACCCAGTTCCTGATCCACGCCGTGGATCAACTCGCACATGGCCTTGATGGCAGCGGGATAGTTGCCAGGATTGGTGATGCGCCGGCGTATGCGCTCGGCCCCATCCTTGGCAAGGGCGGCTATTTCGATCTTGGTGCCGCCAAAATCAATTCCAATACGATAGGAGCCCATGCGGAGTCTTTCTTTCATCATGTTTTATCAACGGCGCGTTTTCTTTTATGGTCTTACCCGAGCGCAACATCAAACCATAGTATGCACGGGCATGGCTGCCCATATCACGGAGATACGGTTCCCATGAGCGAGATCCTGCTAGACGCCCGCGGCCTGAGCTGTCCCCTGCCCGTGCTCAGGGCCAACCGCATGCTGCGCACCCTGCCCCCCGGCGCCCGGCTGCGCGTGATCGCGACCGACCGGGCATCCGTTGCGGATTTCCAGGCCTTCTGCCGCGAGACCGGGCACGCGCTCATTGCCTTCGGGGAGGAAGGTGGCACGCTGTCCTTCGTGATCCGCCGCAAACCCGATACGGTATCAGGCTCCGGCACCACCGCGCTGCCCGCATAAGTGTCAAAACGCCACAGAACCAGTTGTACCCTTGGCAGGATGCCCCACATGGATGTAATGCCTGCGCCAGCCAAGTCATTTTCAGGAAGCGCCACGCACACATGACCCAGGACCTGAACACGCTTTCGTTCGAGGACGCACTGGCCGAACTCGAGACCATCGTGCGCCAGCTTGAGGTCGGACAGCTCAGGCTGGAGGACGCGATCACGTCCTATGAGCGTGGCGCCGCCCTGCGCCAGTACTGCCAGAAAAAGCTGGACGAGGCCGAGGCCCGCGTCCAGGCGATTGTCCAGCGTGCCGATGGCACGCTGGATGCAAAACCAATGGATTGATGCACCAGATGAGCCAAACAACAGCCCCCTCGTCCCGAACCGACAGTGCGGATCGCATGGTCCGTCTGCGTGCATCCATGTCCGCGCGCGCAACCGCGATCGAGGGCATGATCGACCGCCTGCTGCCCCGCGTCGAAGGGGGCGAGGCCCGCCTGATCGACGCCATGCGCTATGCAACCCTGGGTGGTGGCAAGCGCCTGCGCGGCTATCTGGTGGCCGAAGTGGCCAGCCTGTTCGGGGTGGCGGCGGAAGGCGCGGACCGTGTGGCCGCATCCGTCGAGATGCTGCATGCCTATTCGCTGGTGCATGATGACCTGCCCGCCATGGATGATGATGACCTGCGCCGTGGCCAGCCCTCCACCCACCGCAAGTTCGATGAGGCAACCGCCATTCTTGCCGGTGATGCGCTGCAGACCATGTCGTTCGACATCCTGGCCGGTCCGCTGACGCATGAAAGCGCGGATGTGCGCATAAACCTGGTCCGCGCACTGGCCGATGCCTCGGGTGCGGCCGGCATGGTCGGTGGCCAGATGATCGACATGGAAGGTGAAGGCCGCGCCCTGTCGCTTGAGGAAGTCGCCCGCCTGCATGCACTGAAAACCGGTTGCCTGATCCGCTATTCGGCCGAGGCCGGGGCCATCCTGGGCCAGGCCAGTGACGATGTGCGCAAGCGCATTTCCGCCTATGGCCGTGACCTGGGTGCTGCCTTCCAGATTGCCGATGACGTGCTGGACGCCACGGCAAGTGCCGAGGAACTGGGCAAGACCGCAGGCAAGGACGAAGCCGCCGGCAAGTCCACCTATGTCGCCCTGCTGGGTGTGGACGGTGCGGCGAAGGAAGCCCGCCGCGTGGCGGAACAGGCTGAATCCCATATCGACATCTTTGGTCCCGAGGCCGATCGCCTGCGCGATCTGGTGCACTACGTGGTAGAGCGCAGGAACTGATCGACATGACCGAGAGCAACACGCCTGGCAAGATTCCCACCCTCGGGCGCTACCCGCAGCTTGACCGGGTGCGCGCGCCGCATGACCTGCGCAACCTGTCGGTGGAGCAGCTGAAGCAACTGGCGGAGGAACTGCGGTCCGAGACGATCGATGCCGTGTCCACGACGGGTGGCCACCTTGGGGCGTCGCTGGGCGTGGTTGAACTGACCGTGGCGCTGCATGCCGTGTTCGACACACCCGATGACCGGGTGATCTGGGATGTGGGCCACCAGGCCTATCCGCACAAGATCCTGACCGGGCGGCGCGAGCGCATCCGCACCCTGCGCCAGCCGGGCGGGCTGTCGGGCTTCACGCGGCGCAGCGAGAGCGAATACGACCCGTTTGGCGCGGCGCATTCGTCCACCTCCATTTCCGCGGGCCTGGGCATGGCCGTGGCCCATCACCTGCGCGCGGAGGAGGACCCCTCCTACCGCGAGCGCAACGTGATCGCGGTGATCGGCGATGGCTCGATCTCGGCGGGCATGGCCTATGAGGCGATGAACAACGCCTCGCATTGCGGCCCCGGCGCCGAGCGCCTGATCGTGGTGCTCAACGACAACGAGATGTCCATCGCGCCCCCGGTCGGCGCGATGTCGAACTACCTGTCGCGGCTGATGTCCTCGCGCAAGTTCCTCTCCTTACGCGAACTCGCCGCCAAGATGGCCAAGCGCCTGCCCGGCCGGCTGGAACGCACGGCAAAGAAGGCGGATGAATACGCGCGCGGCATCATGACCGGCGGCACGCTGTTCGAAGAGCTGGGCTTCTATTATGTCGGCCCGGTGGACGGGCATGACATGAACCAGCTGGTTCACATCCTGCGCAACCTGCGCGATGCCGAGGATGTCGGCCCCGTGCTGCTGCACGTGATTACCGAGAAGGGCCATGGCTACAGGCCGGCCGAATCGGCGGGCGACAAGTACCACGCGGTCTCGAAGTTCAACGTGGTGACCGGCGAGCAGAAGAAGGGCCCGTCCGGCCCGCCCAGCTACACCTCGGTCTTTGCCGGCGAACTGGTGCGCCAGGCCGCAACCGACGAGAAGATCGTCACGATCACCGCCGCCATGCCGTCCGGCACGGGGCTGGACAAGTTCGCCAAACTCTACCCTGACCGCTTTTTCGACGTGGGCATTGCCGAACAGCATGCCGTGACATTCGCCGCCGGCATGGCGACGGAGGGGCTGCGCCCGTTCTGCGCCATCTATTCCTCCTTCCTGCAGCGCGCCTATGACCAGGTGATGCATGACGTGGTGCTGCAGAAGCTGCCGGTGCGCTTCGCCATCGACCGCGCGGGGCTGGTGGGCGCCGATGGCGCAACCCATGCCGGTTCGTTCGATATCGCCTATCTGGGCTGCCTGCCCGGCATCACGCTGATGGCGCCAAGCACCGAGGTGGAACTCAAGCACATGACGGCCACCGCCATCGCGTTTGACGAAGGCCCGATCGGCCTGCGTTACCCGCGCGGCGCGGGTCTGGGGCTGGACCTGCCGGCGGCGGGCGAGGTGCTGGAGATCGGGCGCGGGCGAATCGTGCGCGAGATGACACGCCAGACCGGGCCGGAACAGGGAGGCATCGCCATCCTCTCGCTCGGGCCGAGGCTGGCCGAGGCGCTGAAGGCGGCCGACATGCTGGCAGCGCACGGCCTGTCCCCCACCGTGGCCGATGCCCGCTTCGCCAAGCCGATCGACACGGCGCTGGTCGAGCAGCTGGCGCGCAACCACGCCGTGCTGATCACCATCGAGGAAGGATCGGTTGGCGGGTTTGCCAGCTTTGTCATGACACATCTGGCAAAGACCGGTTTGCTGGACCGCGTGCGCTTCCGCCCCATGACGCTGCCCGACCGCTTCATCGATCATAACACGCAGGACGCACAGTATATCGAGGCAGGGCTGGATGCGGCATCGATCGTGAAGACCGCCCTGTCCGCCCTTGGCCTGCCGCAGTCGCGGCAGATGGCCTGAGCGCATCCGGGGCCGGTAGCGTCCATGGCAAAACGTCGCGTTGACCAGATGCTGGTGGACCGGGGGCTGGTGGAGACCCGCACCCGGGCGCAGGCGCTCATCATGGCGGGACTGGTCCACACACCTGACCGGCGCATAGCAAAGGCAGGCGAGCAGATACCGGAGGACACGCCCCTGACACTCAAGGGGCAGGACCATCCATGGGTCTCACGCGGGGGGATCAAGCTGGCGCATGGGCTGGAGCATTTCGGACTCTCGCCCTCGGGCCTGACCTGCCTTGATGTCGGGGCCTCCACCGGTGGCTTTACCGACGTGTTACTGCACGAAGGGGCGGCGAAGGTCTATGCGGTGGATGTGGGTCACGGCCAACTGGCCTGGAAGCTCCGCCGCAACACCGAGCAGGTGGTCGTGCTGGAAAAATGCAATGCCCGCGCGCTGGACACCACAATCATTCCCGACCCGATCGGCGCGCTGGTATGTGACGCCAGCTTCATCGGCCTGCGCACCGTCCTGCCTGCGGGGCTGGACCTGTGCGCACCGGGCGCATGGGCCATTGCGCTGATCAAGCCACAGTTCGAAGCCGGGCGTGAGGCCGTGGGGGCAAAAGGCGTCGTGCGTGACCCGGCCGTGCATGAGGCCGTATGCGAAATGATCCGCCAGTGGTGGTCGGACCTGCCCGGATGGACCGTGCTGGGCATCGACCCCAGCCCCATTACCGGGCCGGAAGGCAACCGGGAATTCCTGATTGCCGCCCGCAAGGACGGGTGATCGGCGGTCGCATCTGCCGGCTGCACTGTGATACACAGGCACGATGGAGCGGCAGGCACAACGCCCTCCCCCTTTTGAATGACATGTAGAACATAGGCAGCACCGGTATGTCCTCCGCAGTCCCCACCCCTTCCCGCTCACGTGACGGGACGGCGGCCTCCCTCCTTAATGATGAGGAACGCGCGCGCATCCGTGCCAAATCGGCCCAGTTCGCCCCGCCCACGGCGGCCATGCCTGATGGCAGGCGCGATCTGGTGGGCCTGTCGCGTGAAGAACTGACGGACATCATGGTCGAGATTGGCGAAAAGCCATTCCGCACCAAGCAGCTGTGGCACTGGATCTACGATCAGGGCGCCACCGATTTCTCGCGCATGAGTTCCATCGCGCGCCCGTTGCAGGAAAAGCTGGCCGAACGTTTTGTCGTCGGACGTCCCGGCGTGGTGACCGAACAGACATCGCAGGATTCCACGCGCAAATTCCTGTTCCGCTTCCGCGATGGGCAGGAAGCCGAGACCGTCTACATTCCCGACCGGCAGGAAGACCGCGGGGCCGTGTGCATTTCCTCGCAGGTGGGCTGCACGCTGTCATGCACGTTCTGCCACACCGGCACGCAGGCGCTGGTGCGCAACCTGGGCGCTGCCGAGATCGTGGGCCAGTTCATGGCTGCGCGCGACAGCTATGGCGAATGGCCCAGCCCCAAGGGTGATACCCCGCGCCTGCTGTCCACCATCGTGCTGATGGGTATGGGTGAGCCGCTGTACAATTACGACAACGTAGCCAAGGCCATGCGCATCATCATGGATGGCGAGGGCATTGGCCTGTCGCGCCGGCGCATCACGCTTTCCACATCCGGCGTGGTGCCGATGATGGACCAGTGCGGGGCGGAACTGGGCATCAACCTGGCCGTGTCGCTGCATGCGGTGCGCGATGACCTGCGTGACGAGATCGTGCCGCTCAACCGCAAATACCCGATCAGGGAGGTAATTGCCGCCTGCCGTCGCTACCCGGCCGCCAGCAATGCCCGCCGCATAACGTTCGAATACATCATGCTGCGCGGCATCAATGACAGCGAGGCCGACGCACGCGAACTGGTGCGCCTGATCTCGGGCATACCGGCCAAGGTCAACCTGATCCCGTTCAACCCGTGGCCGGGCAGCAGCTACCGCCCCTCCACACGTGAACAGCTGGATCGGTTTGCGAACATCGTGATGGATGCGGGCTTTGCTTCCCCCATCCGCATGCCACGCGGGCGCGACATCCTGGCCGCGTGCGGGCAGCTGCGCACCGAAAGCCAGCGCCTGCGCCGCGCAGCCCGCCCCGATGACGGGACCGATGCCGCGCAATGACCTAAAAATCCGCCCATCACTTCTGGTCGCCCGCGCTGTGGGATGCTAGGAGGACAGGCCGCCGGTTGACCCGGCAAAGTCGTGTTGAAAGTTTTGTGGACAGGAGCGTTCTCCCCATGGCCGCCAGGGATGTCAAAAAGGTCGTTCTCGCCTATTCGGGCGGTCTTGATACTTCCGTGATTCTGCGCTGGTTGCAGACCACCTATAATTGCGAGGTCGTGACCTTTACGGCAGACCTGGGCCAGGGCGAGGAACTCGAACCCGCCCGCCGCAAGGCCGAGATGTTCGGCGTGAAGGAAATCTTTGTCGAGGACCTGCGCGAGACCTTCGTCAAGGACTTCGTCTTCCCCATGTTCCGCGCCAACGCGCTGTACGAGGGGCAGTACCTGCTGGGCACCTCCATCGCCCGCCCCCTGATCGCCCAGCGCCAGATCGAGATTGCCGAGCAGGTCGGCGCCGATGCCGTGGCCCATGGCGCCACCGGCAAGGGTAACGACCAGGTCCGTTTCGAACTGGCCTATTACGCGCTCAAGCCCGACATCACCGTGATCGCGCCGTGGCGTGAATGGGACCTGACATCGCGCACCCGCCTGCTGGCCTTTGCCGAGGAACACCAGATCCCCATCGCAAAGGACAAGCGTGGGGAGGCACCGTTCTCGGTCGATGCGAACCTGCTGCACTCCTCCTCCGAAGGCAAGCTGCTGGAAGACCCGGCGGTCGGGCCGGAGGAAATCGTGTTCCAGCGCACCATCTCCCCCGAAGCGGCACCGGACAAGGCCACCGAAATCACCATCGATTTCGTATCGGGTGACCCGGTTGCGATCAATGGCGTGGCCATGTCGCCCGCAACGCTGCTCACGCGCCTGAACGAACTGGGCCGCGACAACGGCATCGGCCGGCTTGACCTGGTGGAAAACCGCTTCGTGGGCATGAAGTCACGCGGCATTTACGAGACACCGGGCGGCACGATCCTGCTGACCGCGCACCGCAGCATCGAAAGCATCACCCTTGACCGCGAGGCCATGCACCTCAAGGACAGCCTGATGCCGCGCTATGCCGAGATCATCTATAACGGGCTGTGGTTCTCCCCCGAGCGCCGCATGCTGCAGGCCCTGATCGACCAGAGTCAGCATTCGGTGACCGGCCGCGTGCGGCTGAAACTGTACAAGGGCAACGTGATCTGCGTGGGCCGCGAAAGCCCCAACAGCCTGTATGACACCCGCGTCGTCACCTTCGAGGATGACGAAGGCGCCTACAACCAGGCCGATGCGCAGGGCTTCATCAACCTGAACGCGCTGCGCCTGCGGCTGGGGGCCAAGATCGGCCGGCGCGGCGGCGCGCTCTGATCGCCTGCCCTTCATGCTTTTCCAACAATCAGCCGAGGTGTCATGAAACGCTTTTCCCGTATCATTCCCCTTCTTGTCGCAACCACGGTCGCCGTGCCGCTTGCGGCATGCGGTGGCGGAAAGCAGGATGACCAGCCGGAACTGACCCCGGCCCAGTTCATGGACAACGTGCGCAAGCAGCCCGGTGTCCAGACCCTGCCCGACGGACTGGCCTACAAGGTGCTGAAATCCGGGCCGAAGGATGGCGCGCAGCCCACCGTCAACGACAGCGTGATGGTGATCTATGAAGGCCGTCTGCCCGATGGCGGCATTTTTGACAGTTCCGAGCAGCACGGCCACGGCGCATATATGCAGATGCCACTGGAAATGGTGATCAAGGGCTGGCAGGAAGCGGTGCCCATGATGCATGTGGGCGATACATGGATGCTGTATGTCCCGCCCGAACTGGGCTACGGGCATAAATCCATGGGGATCATCCAGCCGGACAGCCCGCTCATCTTCAAGATACAGCTCCTGGGTGTTTCCCCCAGCGGCCATTAGGACCTGGAAAAAGCCATTCATCTGCCGGGTGAATGGCTTTTTTACCATTAAGGCAGACGGGAAACGAAAAACGGACATGAAGATTGTGACCGGGCGCATGGTATCTGCGCTGCGCCTTGCCGGCATGGCCAGCGCCATGGTCCTGCTGGCCGCCTGCTCGCGCTACGGGCAGCATGGCTATGCACGCTACCGCACCAATTGCGGCATCTGCCACCATGGCGGTGAAGGCCTGAAGGGCGAGATCCCGCCCATATCGGGCCGGGTTGACAGGATTGCGGCAACGCCCGAAGGCAAGCAGTACCTGATGCATGTGCTGCTGAACGGGTTGAATGGCCCGTTGGAAATTGATGGCGTGCACTACAACTTCTCCATGCCACCTTTCCGCACCCATCTGTCGGATGAGGAAATTGCCTCCATCCTGAGCTATCTGGCCACGCGGGGTGATACGCAGCCTGTCCCGGTATTTACCGCCGGAGATGTCGCGGCCGAACGCGCCCACCCCATGACCACCTCCATGGTGGCGGAAGAACGTCGCCGCCTTGATGCGGTTCATCCCCTGCCCTGACAACCCGGCATCTTGACCCGCCGGGGCAAAAAAACGGACAATATTTCCATGCAACGCCTGTTTTCCGGCATTCAGCCGACCGGTATCCCGCAGCTTGGCAATTACCTGGGCGCGATACGCAACTGGGTTGCGCTGCAGCGCGACCATGACTGCATTTTCTGCCTGGTGGACATGCACGCCATCACCACATGGCAGGAACCCGCCACTCTGCGCCAGCAGACCCTGGCGCAGGCCGCCGTCCTGCTGGCATCGGGCATTGATGTCGAACGGCATATCCTGTTCAACCAGTCCGCCGTCAGCGCCCATGCGCGGCTGGGATGGATCTTCAACTGTGTCGCCCGCATCGGCTGGCTCAACCGCATGACCCAGTTCAAGGACAAGGCGGGCAAGGACCGCGAGAAGCATTCCGCCGGGCTGTATGTCTATCCCGACCTGATGGCGGCCGATATCCTGGCGTACAGGGCTACTGTCGTGCCGGTGGGCGATGACCAGAAGCAGCATCTGGAACTGACCAACGACATTGCCCAGAAATTCAACCATGATTACGGGACGGACTTTTTCCCGCAGGTCGAGGCTCTTATTCCGCCTCAGGGCGCGCGCGTCATGAGCCTGCGCGATGGCAGCAAGAAGATGTCCAAATCCGATCCCTCCGCCCAGAGCCGGATCGAGATGACGGATGATGCCGATACCATTGCCAGCAAGATCCGCCGCGCCAAGACCGATTCCGAACCCCTGCCCTCCGAGGAGGCAGGGCTTGAAAACCGGCCCGAGGCCCGCAATCTGGTAACCATATACGCCACGTTGTCAGGCCGGACGGTACCGGACGTGCTGGCGGAGTTTGGCGGGCAGGGTTTCGGTCCATTCAAGACGGCACTGACGGATGTACTGGTGGGCGCCGTCGCCCCTATTGCATCAGAGACCGGTCGTCTGCTGCGCGAACCCGACTTCCTGCGCGAGACACTGCGCGCGGGCGCAGCGCGGGCTCGCACCATTGCCGAACCCATCGTATCGGAAGCGGAATCCCTGATCGGTTTCCTGAAATAACCACGAAAGGACAAGCCCATGCGCCAGGAACTGCACAGCCTTCATGTCAGTACCCGGGGCAAGGGGCTGGTTCCGATTGACCGGCCGGTACTGGACTGGGTGGGGCAGAGCGGCATTGAAACCGGCCTGCTCACCCTGTGGTGCCGTCATACCTCGGCCTCACTGACCGTGCAGGAAAATGCTGACCCGACGGTACGGGCGGATATAGAACGCTATTTTGAAACCCTGGTGCCCGAACAGCCCGGTCGCTACATTCATGAAGATGAAGGCCCGGATGACATGCCCGCCCACCTGCGCAGCATGCTTACCAATACCCAGCTATCCATTCCGGTGGCGGATGGCCGCCCGGTGCTGGGCATGTGGCAGGGGCTTTACCTGTTCGAGCATCGTAGCCGCCCCCACCGGCGTGAGATCGTACTGCACCTGATTGGTGCATGATCCCACGCCCGCACGTCACATCGCGTTGAGGATGGTGGCGTGGTGGTCGATATGATCCGCAATGAACGACTGGATGAACCAGTAGGAATGATCATATCCCGCATGCAGCCGCAGCTTTAGTGGCTGGCCAACCTGCGCCGCCGCTTTGCGCAGCAGTTCGGGCTTGAGCTGGTTATGCAGGAACTGATCGGATTCCCCCTGGTCAACCAGGATTTCCGTCGGGTGGGTATGCCCGGCTTCAAGCAGCAGCGTCGCGTCATGCCGTGCCCATGTGGCGCGATCGGGACCAAGATAGGTGGAGAACGCCTTCTCCCCCCATGGCACGACGGCCGGGTGGCAGATGGGTGCGAACGCCGAGACCGATTTCCATGCCTTCGGGTCCCGCAACGCATGGACCAGGGCCCCGTGGCCACCCATGGAATGACCCATTATGCCGCGCCGCGCGCCATCGAGCGCGAACAGGGCCTGCGTCAGTTCCGGCAGTTCCTGACTGACATAGGTGCCCATGCGGTAATGCGCCTGCCATGCCGGGGTCGTGGCATCAAGGTAGAAGCCCGCACCCGTGCCCAGGTCGTAGGATTCGTCCTCGCCCGCAACACCCGCGCCGCGCGGCGAGGTATCGGGAGCAACCAGTGCAAGCCCGTGGCGTGCGGCAAACCGCACGGCATTGGACTTGATCAGGAAGGTTTCGTCCGTGCAGGTCAGCCCCGCCAGTACGTACACCACCGGCACGCGCGCGCCCGCCAGTGCCTGTTCGGGCAGGAACACGCCAAAACGTGCTTCCAGCCCGAGGCTGTCGGACGGATGGCTGTAAAAGCCAACCCGCCCGCCGCAGCTTGCATGTTCCTCAATGGTCTTGATCGTGGGTTTGGGAGCTGCCGTCATGGATCAGAACTCGACCACGGTGCGGATGCTCTCGCCCTTTGCCATCATGTCGAAGCCTTCGTTGATGCGCTCGAGCGGCAGCTTATGGGTGATGAGGCTGTTGATGTCGATGCGGTTTTCCATGAACCAGTCCACGATGCGCGGCACGTCCGTGCGCCCGCGCGCGCCACCGAAGGCCGAACCGATCCAGCGCCGCCCGGTGACAAGCTGGAACGGCCGCGTGCTGATTTCCTGACCCGCCCCGGCCACGCCGATCACGGTGGACACGCCCCAGCCACGATGCGCGCATTCCAGCGCCTGGCGCATGAGCGTGGGGTTGCCCACGCATTCGAACGAATAGTCGACGCCGCCGCCGGTCATTTCCACCAGATGGCCGACCAGGTCGCCATTGGGGCCAAGGTCCTTCGGGTTGACGAAATCGGTCATGCCGAACTTGCGGGCAATCGCCTCACGCCCGGGGTTGATGTCCACGCCGATGATCCGGTCGGCGCCAACCATCTTCGCCCCCTGGATGACATTCAGCCCGATGCCGCCCAGACCGAACACGGCCACCGTGCTGCCTGCCTCCACCTTTGCGCTGAACAGCACGGCGCCGATGCCGGTGGTCACGCCGCAGCCGATGTAGAACACCTTGTCAAACGGTGCGTCGGGACGGATCTTCGCCAGCGCGATCTCGGGCAGGACCGTGTAGTTGGCAAACGTGGAGCAGCCCATGTAGTGATGGATCGGCTGCCCCTTGAACGAAAAGCGCGACGTGCCATCGGGCATGAGCCCCTTGCCCTGCGTGGAACGGATGGCCGTGCACAGGTTGGTCTTGCGCGACAGGCAGGACTTGCACTCCCGGCATTCGGGCGTATAGAGCGGGATCACATGGTCACCGGGCTTCAGGTGCTTCACACCCGGGCCCACTTCCACGACCACGCCCGCGCCCTCATGGCCCAGGATGGCGGGGAAAAGCCCCTCAGGGTCGGCGCCGGACAGGGTGAACTTGTCCGTATGGCACAGGCCGGTGGCCTTGATCTCGACCAGTACTTCACCCTCGCGCGGGCCTTCAAGCTGTACCGTCTCGATTTCAAGCGGTTTGCCTGCTTCAAAGGCAACGGCTGCCCTTACATCCATGATCCGTCTTTCCTTGCATGCGTTGCGGGCGTTCAGGCCCGTAGCTGATCCGGAACGATTAAGGGCATCATGGGCATGACGTCAATGTTGCATGCGCTGTTTCCCTGCAATGCCGTTTCGATAACAAATGATGCCACATGTCATTGACCGGTACCGCAGGCGCGCCGGGCTGTGTTAAGCGGGGGGATGGGAAGAGGGTCACAAAAGCCGTCTTCCGTTCTGCCACCATGCCGGAAAGCCCATATGGTCGTTAATCGCAAGATTGGTTTGTGGATCCTGATGCGCGAGAGCCTGCTGTCGCTGGTGCTGCTGTGCGCGTGGGATGTTGTCGTGGTGGTCATGTTCCAGATTTTCCATCAGGAATGGATGGAACAGCCGACACTTCCCATATCGCTCATCGGCTCGGCACTGGTCCTGTTCATGAGCTTCCGCAACAATACCGCCTATAACCGCTGGTGGGAGGGACGGACCCTGTGGGGGGCCGTGACCAACAACAGCCGCTCCTTTGCCCGGCAGGCGGGCACGATCCTGGGCGGTTGTCCTGACCTTGCCCGTGCCATGGCGGCCTATCCCTATGCCCTGCGCGGCGCGCTGGGCCGGCTTGACGCAACGGACGACATCATGCGCCTGCTGCCGGATTCCATGAAGGACGGGGTAAAGGACAAGGCCAACATTCCCGCCGCCATCCTGTTCCAGATCGGGCTGCGGGTGGACATGGAATCCCGCAGGCTGGGCATTGATGGCGCGCTGCAGGGCCAGATCGACCGCATCCTGTCGGACATGAGCAACGCACAGGGCGGCCTGGAACGCATCCGCAACACGCCGCTCGCCATCCAGTTCTCGATATTGCCCAAGGTGGTGGCGGCGGTGTTCTGCATCATCCTGCCGCTGTCCATGGTGCAGACGCTGGGGTGGATCACACCGCTCGGCTCATCGCTGGTGGGACTTCTGTTCGTGGCGCTGGACAAGATCGGAAGCGACCTGCAGGACCCCTTTGGCGCAACGCCGCATGGCATGCCCATGCTCACCATCTCGCGCACGATCGAGATCGACCTGCTCCAGTCCTGTGGCCTGCCTGCCCCGCCGCCGCTTGCCCCTGTCAACGGCATACAGGGCTGAGCCTGCTTCCCCCTGCAAGGGGCCAAGACAGAAGAAGGAATTTATGCTATACGGGTGGCATGAGCATGTTCAGAACCACCCAGAAGGGCACTGTGACCGATGCAATGGCACGCACGGCCGCAGCGGCCACGGCAGCCGAGGCAAAGTCCAGCAAGGCTGTAAAAGATGAGGACCCCTTCCGCGAGGGCGATGCAATCGTGTATGCGGCGCATGGTGTTGGCCGTGTCGACCGCATCGGCGTTGACGAAATTGCCGGGACGAAGCTGGAAATGATCCAGATCTCCTTTCCCGGCAACCAGATGACGCTGCGCATCCCGCTGTCCAAGGCGCGCAAGTCGGGGCTGCGCAAGATCGTCTCACGCGAGATCGTGGACAAGGCCATGGCCATCATCAAGGGCAAGCCCCATGTCAGCCGCGGCATGTGGGCGCGCCGGGCCGTCGCTTACCAGGAAAAGATCAATTCGGGCGATCTGGTGCAGATTGCCGAAGTGCTGCGCGACCTGCGCCGCAATGTGGACAGCCTTGATGGCAGCTTCAGCGAGCGCAAGCTGTTCGAGGCGGCACAGGAACGCTTCGTGGCCGAAGTGGCGGTGCTGGAGGGCAAGGAACCTACCGAAGTGCTCGAAAAACTGACCGAGGTCATGAAGGCGGCGTAACCGCCCCGTCCTTCCCGCCATTTCCCGGAAAAAACCCAACCCGCCGGCCCGTGTGCCGGCGGTTCTGTTATACGGCCCTATCCGACCCGGGGATTGCGCAGCACCATCATCACCCCGCTGCCCGCCAGGGCCGCCAGCATGGCCATGGCAAAGGGGCTGGCAGGCCCCGCCACCCCGGCCAGCATGCCGGACAGCACGGCCCCTGCCCCCGCCGCGACATCAAAAAACGCATCCAGCAGCCCGATAGCCGACCCGACCGCCGTGGGGGGCACCTGCCGCAGCACCGGCGTGGCCAGCAGCGGATAGGTAAGCGAAAAACCCAGCCCGCTCACGAAACAGCCCGCCGCCGCCCATACGGGCCCCGGCGCCAGCCAGATCATGCCAAGCCCCGCTGCTTCCGCCAGCATGATCGTCCTTACCAGCGGCCGCACGTCCTCACGGTCGACATGACGCCCCCCCACCAGCCGGGCCATTACATGGCCTGTGCCAAACGCGGCTAGCGCCCATCCGCCCCCATGCCACCCCCGCGCGACATAAAAAATGACCAGAAAAGACGAAATGGCGGCAAACCCCAGCGTGGACAGGCCCAGTGCCATGCCCCATGCCCAGATGTGTCCGATCAGGTCCCGCCACCGCATGCCCGCATGGCTGCCGTCGTGCAGGCGGGGCGGCTGTGGCAGACGCAGGGCAAGGCCGATGCCCGCAATCGGCAGGGCAACGGCGACAAGGCAGACGCACAGGAAACCCTCCTGCGCCTCGATCATGCCGCCAAGCGCCGTACCCACGCCCAGCCCGGCAAAGATCGCAAGCCCGACCCAGGACATCGCGGCCCCGGCACGCGCGCTTCCGGCCATGGTGACCGCCCATATGCCGCCACCTGTCACCAGCAGCCCTTCGCCCAGCCCCATGGCGCCCCGCCCCAGCACGATCATGGCCTGCTGGATGACGGGGGAGAACACGGGCAGCAGGGCGGCGGCACAGGCCAGCCCCGAACCTGCAGTCCACCCCAGCCCGGCCAGCAGGGTATCGCGCCCGCCACGCTGGTCCGCCATCTGCCCCGCCCATGGGCGTGACAGCAATGTCGCACACGACTGCAGGCCCATCACCACCCCGATCATGGTGGTGCCGCAGGCAAAGCGTGCCTGAAGTTCCAGCGGCAGGGCGGGCAGAGCCAGCCCCATGGCAAGCATGCCGCTGGCAATTGCCAGCAGGATGGGCACAAGACTCCCGCGAGCCGTAACATGAACATTCATGACGGAAGCGTAATGCATTTGCGCCAGGGTGAACAGGCCGTGCGGCGGGTCAGTACCTGAATTGGTACAGCAGGCCAATACTGCTGCCGGGGTCGTTCTCCGGCGTCGTGAAACCCGTCACATTGCCACCCGTGCCAACGGTGGTATTGAGCTTGAGCCGCTTGGTCAGGTCCACCTGCACCTGCGCCTGCGTGCCCGATCCGGACGTGGCCTGCTTGGCCCCCACATACACGCGGCGCATGACGTATTTCCCCGCCTCGATCGCCCCCGTATCGTTACCGCCGGAACCGTTGGAGGAACTGCTCATCTGCAACCGGTCCAGATGCAGCGTCTTGCGCACCATGCCCAGCGGGTCAAAGGCGGAGCCGCCGCTCAGTGTAGCCACCGCCGCCGCGATGGAAGCCATCTGCGTGGGCGAGAGCGACTGCGTATCCGTGCCGAACAGCAGGATGGCCAGGATCTGGTCCTGTGACAGTGGCGGTGTTGAGGAAAACGTGATCTTGGGCGCGCTGGCATAGCCACCCACGTTCAGGCGCGCGGTACCATCATTCGTGCTGCGCTCGGCCACGAAGTCCAGCGTCGGATCGATCTTGTGGGTCACCCCCACCCCATTGAAGCCCACCTGCCCCTTGCTGAAATCAAGCGAGATGCCGCCCAGTGAAAACCCGCCCTTGACCAGCGAGAACCCGCCCGACACCAGTGGCGCCGTAGCCGTGCCGCCCGCATGAATCTTGCCATGCATTTCGGTATTCAGCCCGTGCCCGCGCACATAAAACCGACCCGGGGATGCAACATCCAGCCCCAGCCCGACCACCAGCGGGGATGTATGGGCGGCTTTCGCCTGCGCGCTTTCATCGCCGGGGCGGATCACATCCAAGTGGGCGACCGAAGTGGGCAGGGAGTCGGGAATATTGATGTCCACCCGCCTGAGCGTGATGGCGCCCGTGGCGTCGATGCGGCTGGCAAGCTGGCCCTTTATGCCCAGATCGCCATCAAGGGTTGTGGTGATCAGGTCACTGGCCAGCGGGCGGGCGTTATCAGCATGGACATGCAGGTCGATCGGCTGGCCGGGTTCAAGCACGCCATAGCTGCCCGAGGCACTAATGCTTCCCTTGCCTGCCTGCGCCGCAAGGTCGGAAATGACCAGCCGGTCCCCCATCGCGTTGACCGTGCCATGAATGGCGGCAAGCTGTATGCCCTCGCCAAAATCATGGAACAGGCCGTTGGCAAGTGTCAGCGTGCCACCAAGACGCGGCTGGGCCGGGGTGCCACGCACGCCCAGGTTCATCTGGAGCATGCCCCCCGCCTGCATGCCCTGCGCACCCAGATAGGCATTGGCCACCGCAAGATCCACGTTCCCCTCGGTCTGCAGCGTGATCTGCCCCGTCCCGTTGACCGGGGTCGTGCCATGCACCCCGAGATTGACCTGCGTGCCGGCCTGCATCCGCGCATCGACCCGCGCCATGCCGGACGTCAGGACGGCAGTTGCATCCAGCGATGCGGGTGCGAGGGAGGATGTATAGTCCGTGTGGTATTTCAGGCCCGTGCCGTTCACGCTTATCCGGCCCGATGGACGGTCGAGGGTACCACTCAGCCGTGCCTCCGCCGAAAGCTGGCCCTGGGCGTGCAGCGATGGCACGAAAGGGGTGACCAGATCGGGTGAGAGGCGGGCCAGCGTTGCATGCAGGTCCAGTGTGGGCCTGATTTTGCCTGCCACCTCCACGCTGCCTGACTGGCCGCCTGGCGGGATCAGGCTCATGCGCAGGTGATCGATGGCAATTTCCTTGCCATAGGTCACGCTTACGGGCGCATCAAGACGGACCTGTTCGCGCCGGGCCTCGGCCACCAGCCGGTGCATGGCCACCGAACTGGCGGGAAGATTGGCCACCAGCGCGGTATCAAGGGTGGCGGGACCGGTCCAGGGCGTATCAAGCCCGGACTGGGCGGTCACGTTCAGCGCCGATGTCGGCCCCTTTGCCGTGACATGGGCATGGCCGCTCATGTCACGGAAATGGGCGTTGTCCACCATCAGGTCCAGATCGCTGGTGGGGGTTGCGCCCACCGGGTCGAGCACCCTGCCCCTGAGCACCAGCCGGTCGATGCGCGCGATGGGGGCTGCCAGCGCACTGTCCACGTTCACGGCAAGGGCTGATGGAGAGTCCGCTGTCGCACTGGTACTGTGCAGGCTGGCGGATAGGTGGCCACCAATGTCCTGCCCGGTCAGGTCACGCAGGTCGGCCAGCCGGGTCATGTGCAGGTCCAGCGTGCCCGATGGCACCAGCCGGCCCGCAGGCAGCGTCATGTCCGCCTGCCCGGTCAGGCTTTTCCAGCTCAGATGCTCCACGGTCAGATGGCGGCTGGTGTCGGCATTGCTGTCCAGACGGGCCGCGACCTGAACCGGCGCGCGGTCCACGGTGCCGGAAATGGCCAGCACGCCCTGCCTGACCTGTGGCAGGTGCTGCATGTCCAGACTGGCCTGCACATCACCCGCCGCCGTGTTGCTGGCCGCGATGCTGGCCTGCGTGGTCAGGCTGGCGGCAAGGTCGCTTACCGGGCCCGAGGCATGCAGGTCGGCCTGCATGTGCCCCTTCAGCGTGGGGGCCAGCACATGCAGGTCCGACAGGGCCAGATGCGCGGTAGTGTCCACCGCAAGCGGGGTGCCGGTCACGATGCGGGTGGGCGTTGCCTCCAGGTGCAGGGTTTTCCCCTCAGCCAGCAATGTGGTGAAGGTGAGCGTGCGCGCACCATGCACCGCCGGTGTGATGCTGCCCGCCACGTTCAGGTGACCCGCATCGCCCACCAGCCCCACGGCAACCGGCAGGCCGCCATCAAGCACGATATGGCTGTCCAGCCCGAAATGCCCGTCCTGCCCCGCAACCGGCAGCGTGACATTGCCATCAACCGCCGCATGACCATGCAGTTCCGTCCCGCCCGCCGCCGCAAGCGGGGCCAGGGCGGGCAGGTCGGCATGGAAGGTGGCGGCCACAGGCCCTGCGGTCAGCACCTGCCCGGTCAGCCGCGCCAGCGGGTGGGTGAGCAAGAGGTCGACCGGACCGCCCCGGTCATCGGGGTGCCACAGCACGTCCAGACTGACCGGATCAGCGGCAAAAAGCGTGGGCTGGCTGCCCGGCACCAGCAGGCCGGTGATGGTGGCGTGGATGGCGGCATGTTCCGGCTGGCCAGTCCCCTGCCCGCTCAGGCCATCGGCCACGAGATGCAGCGCGCCAAAGCCTGCGCCGTTGCTGGTCAGGCGGTCCACATCCAGCGTGCCGTTGCCGGTGGGGCGCTCCAGCGTGCCACCCATATGGGCGGCCAGCCGCGCGCCCTGCCAGCCGGTGGCGCCATCCAGCACCATGGCCGGGCTGCTCGCCGCCACGTCCAGCGCCATGTGGTGACTGACCAGCCCCACCTGCCCCTTCGCACTGGCCTGCACCGCCCCCGTGGCCAGCGCAAGCGCCAGCCGCGTATCATTACGCGGCCCATCAAGGCTGAGTGACAGGTCCAGTGGCGCCAGCGCGGGTATCTGGCCCAGCGTGGCCACAAAGCCGTCAGCCCCTTCATGCGCATGCAGGTCAAGGGCTACGGTACGCCGGTCCAGCCGGGTTGTCAGCGCCAGCGTGCCGGGATGGTCGAGACGGGTCAGGTTCAGCGCGATATCGGCCGGTGGCAGGGTGGCGACGGAAAAACTGTCCAGCACCGGCGCAATATCGGCCAGGCTGGCATGTCCCTCCAGCCGGAAGGAGGCAGGCACGCGGGCAAGGGCCGCCCCCACGTCAATCCGCGCCACGTGCACCGCATGGATATCGATGCCCATATGGATGCTGTTCGATGTCTGGTCCGGTGTTTTTTTTGCGGGATGGGCGGGGTCATCCTCGCTCAGACGCGGGATGGACAGTCGTGCCATGGACAGGTTGCTTATGACCGCGCGCCGCCCCAGCAGCCGCAGCGGCGACCAGTCCAGTTGCAGCCCGTCGATGGACAGCCACGCCCCCTTGTAGTCATCCAGTTCCAGATGGGCCACACGCAGCGCGTCGGGAAAGCGCCCCCCCAGTCCCGACAGGTGCACACTGCCGCCGGTAAGTCCTGGCAGGCGACGTTCGATCTCACGCTGGCCGGCACCCGTATTGGCCACCACCAGCACCATGCCCAGCGCCACGGCCACCAGCCCCACGGGAATGCCCAGTGCCAGCGCGACACCGCGCAGGATACGCCGCCCGCGCGGCGGCGCGGCAGGGGTCTGTCCAGGCATCAGAATGTCTCCCCCAGCCCCACGTACAGTTCCCACTTGTCGCCCTTTGCCGGGCGGTTGAGCGGTACGGCCACATCCAGCCGCACCGGGCCGATGGGGGTGTAGTAGCGCGCACCCGCACCCGCGCCCACACGCACCGTACCCTCGAACGGCGTGTGATTGCCCGTGACCTGGCCTGCGTCAACAAAGCCCACGGCCCCGAATTTCTGCAATATGCGCTGGCGGTATTCAAACGATCCCGCATCCATGGATGTGCCACCCACGGCGTAGCGCGTGTTAGCGAACTGCGGACCCACCCCCTGGTAGCGGAAGCCGCGCACCGTGGCCGACCCGCCGGCGTAAAGCCGCTGGTCGGGCGGGATGGCGAATGTCGAGGCGCCTTCCACGTTACCGATGGTCCCGCGCCATGCCAGCACGCTGCGGCCGGGGTGTGAAAGGCCAAGATGCGTGAGATCGAAATAGGTCGAGACGGTCGCCTGCATGATGGCGAAGAACGATGTCCCGTCGGTCAGAGAGGCGGAAGGCGTGATGCTGGCCCCGATCCGCACGCCATGGGTCGCGGGCGTTATGGGGTTGTCCACCCCCGTGCCGTCATAATTGGCGGTGAGTGGCAGCGACACGATGAAATAGCTGTTGGTGGTGCGCATCTGCTGGATCTGTTCCTGCTCGATCTCGCCGCCAAAGGATACGTTCCACAGCCGGTTGACGTGGCGTACCACGCCAACGCGCGCCAGAAGCGCGGTCTGGCGGTAGGAATAGAGTTCCTGCTTGATACCCTCCAGCCGGGCGCTCAGGTTCTGCTGGCGCGACCCGAAATCGGGCTTCATCAGGTCGGCATAGAAATCATAGCCCAGCCCCTGCTCCGCCGAGCCGCCAAGCCCGGTGATCAGTGCCGTCAGCCGCAGCCGCTCGGCATTGCCGAACAGGTTGTTATGGGTCCATGTGACACCCGCGCGGCCACCCAGGTCGGTCGAGTATCCGCCCTCCACGCCCACGCTGTGGCGCTTGCCCTCCCGGAAGGTGAAGTCGAGCGGCATGGTGCCGTCGCTGGCCAGCGTGTCGCCATGGTTGACCTGCACATCGGAGAATAGTCCGGTGGCGGCGATATCCTGCCGTGCGCGCTCGATGCGTGAGGGCTGGTAGAGTTCCCCCGGCGCGATGGTCATCCGGCGCGCGATATAGGCCGGATGCGTGCGCTGCAGCCCCGCAAAGTCGAACGCACCCAGATTGACCACCGGCCCCCGGTGCACCGTATAGGCCAGGTCCAGCGTATGGGTGGCGGGCCGCAGCCATGCCTGGGGCGTGCCGACATGGGCAAGCGCGTAGCCTTCCTCCGTCAGGGCGACCTGCAGTGCGGCGCCGGCGGACAGCACGCCTTCGGCCTGTGCAGGGATGCCCGGCTTCATGCCGAAGGCCCGTGCCTCATCCGCGTTCAGATGGACCGGAGGGTCCCCGCTGTCGGGGTTGAGGGTCACGGTGCCGATAAGGAACTGGACACCCGGCGTGACACTGATCGTGACCTGCGCCCTGTGCCCCGCCGGAATGGCCTGCATCCATTCCGGCAGGTCGGGGTCGCGGCCGTCATGGCCCGCGCCGGACGTGTCCCCTGCCCTGTCCCCAGCCTTGTCCCCGGCCTTGGAGTGGCCCGCCACGTCAGTCACGGTCATGGTGATGCCACCCGCATAATAGCCGTAGCTTTCCAGCGCGCTGATCAGGCGGGAATAGTCGTTATGAATGCGCCCGGTCAGGGCAAAGGGGCTGACCGCCTGCGTCTTCTGCAGGGAAAGCAGGTCGGAGGAGGCACGCAGTGCCGCGTCCAGATCGGCATTGCCCGTGGGCCGGAGCACGGTGGTGTAGTCCTGCGGGTCGGCAGCGCGTGCGGCGTCCCCCCTTGGCACGAAGGCCGCCATGATCACACACAGACTTGCATAACCGGCACTGCGCGTGACATGGGCACCCAGGGTGCATGCCATGCGGAGATGACGCAATCGTGTCAAACGGTGCCGCCCCTGTTCCTGTCTCGCGTGCGGTTATTTTCCCACTGTGTGATTTCTGCCATTCCCGGCATGCATGATCAAACCGATATTAACGTCCACGTCTTAATAAGTTCCGAATATGTCATCCCCGTGCCCGGAATCGCACCGCCCTGTTGCAAACCGTCACCAGTCCGCCGATCTTGGCTTGACAGCACCCCGATTCCGCGGGGCATGATCATTGCAGGCAGGAAGGGTTGCCGCGCCCGGCAGCCCTGAATTACTTGGCGGGAGCGTTGATGGCGGGACCCCGTGTTCCCAGGGCTATCGGTCGCAAGGCACTTGACCGCGCGCAGCCGAACCATGATGTGTTGCGCCCGTTGTGCGGGTATCGGCCCGCCCTGCTGCCTGAGGATACCTGACCGTGAACAGCCTGTCTCCCCTTTCCGGCGTGGCGCAGCCACCCTCCAGCACATCATCCGCGAGGGGCCTGCATGTCATAACATGGGGCTGCCAGATGAACGTGTATGACAGCGAGCGGATGACCGACGTGCTGCGCCCGCTGGGCTACCGGGCCGTGAACACGCCCGATGACGCGGACATGATCATCCTGAACACCTGCCACATCCGTGACCGCGCGGCGGAAAAGGTATTTTCCGAGCTGGGCCGTCTGCGCAAGGTGAAGGAAGCGCGCGCCGAACGCGGCGAAGGCACCGTGCTGGCCGTGGCCGGATGCGTGGCGCAGGCCGAAGGGCAGGAAATCCTGACCCGCGCGCCTTATGTTGATATCGTGCTCGGTCCCCAGACCTATCACCGCCTGCCCGAGATGGTGGCCCGTGCCGCGCGCGCGGCCGGCGCCGTGATCGAAACCGACTTCCCCGTCGAGCAGAAATTCGACTTCCTGCCCGCGCACCGCGAGGTGCCCGCCGGTGGAGCCGCCTTCCTGACCATTCAGGAAGGATGTGACAAATTCTGCTCCTTCTGCGTCGTGCCCTATACGCGCGGAGCCGAAAGCAGCCGCCCGGTCATGGCTGTCCTGTCCGAAGCCCGCCGGCTTGTGGCCGCCGGCGTGCGCGAGATCACGCTGCTGGGCCAGAACGTCAACGCCTATCACGGCGAAGGGCCGGATGGCGCCACGTGGGGGCTGGCGCGTCTTGCCCGCATGCTGGCCGATGAGGTGGGTGTCGCGCGCATCCGCTACACCACGTCCCACCCGCGCGACATGGAAGATGACCTGATCACCGCCCACCGTGACCTGCCGCAGCTCATGCCGTTTTTGCACCTGCCGGTGCAGTCCGGCTCCGACCGGGTGCTGGCGGCCATGAACCGCGGCCACACGGCTGATGAATACCGCCTGCTGGTGGACCGCCTGCGCAATGCGCGCCCTGATATGGCCCTGTCATCCGATTTCATCGTGGGCCACCCCGGCGAGACGGATGCCGACTTTGCCGACACCATGCGCCTGATCCGCAATGTCGGATTCGCACAGGCCTATTCGTTCAAGTATTCCCCCCGCCCCGGCACGCCGGCCGCAGGCGCGGGCCAGCAGGTACCCGAGGACGTGAAGGATGCGCGCCTGCAGGAACTCCAGGCCGTGCTGCGCATGCAGCAGGACGCCTTCAACGATGCAAGCATCGGCCAGGTGGCACCCGTCCTGTTTACCGGACGCGGGCGCAAGCCGGGGCAGGTTTCCGGCAAGAGCCCGTGGCTGCAGGCCGTGAACGTGGAAGGGCCGGAAAGCCTGATCGGCCATATCGCCAGCGTGGATATCCGCCACAGATACACCAATTCCCTTGGTGGTGTCCTGACAGAGGAGACAGACAGGGCTTGAGAGAACAGACACAATCCACGCTCCACGCCCCCCGTCGCAGCGGCGGGCGGCGGCCTCCCCATCATGGCGCGGCCGCGGCGAATGACCGCACCGTGACCCTGCAGTTCGAGGACAATGCGCTGCTGGCACAGCTTGTGGGGGATCACGACCGTCATCTCCTGCATCTTGAACGTGGATTTGATGTCCGGCTGGCGTGCCGGGGCAACCGTATCGCCATTACGGGTGCGGCCCAGCGGGTTGCACTGACACAGGGCACGCTGACCGATCTCTACAGCCGCGCCCGCACGGGCCAGGTGGTGGATACGGCTGCCGTGGATACCGCCATCCGCATGGCGGCGCATGCCTTCTCCGCCCCATCCACCGCGACCACAGCAGGGGACATAGCAACCATGCACGATGCCCGCACGCCCGTCGCCCCGCCCCGCCCGTCACTTGCGGACCTGCCCACAATCATGACCCGGCGCGGCCCCATCGCCCCGCGCTCCGTCGGACAGGGGCAGTACATGGACATGCTGGCCCGGCAGGAAATGGTATTCGGCCTTGGCCCCGCCGGCACCGGCAAGACCTACCTGGCCGTGGCCCAGGCCGTGGCCATGCTGCAGGCGGGACAGGTGGACCGCATCGTGCTTTCACGCCCCGCGGTGGAAGCGGGCGAGCGGCTGGGCTTCCTGCCCGGCGACATGAAGGAAAAGATCGATCCCTACCTGCGCCCGCTCTATGATGCGCTGCATGACATGATGCCGGGTGACCAGGTAATCCGCCGCATGGGTACGGGGGAGATAGAGGTGGCGCCGCTCGCCTTCATGCGCGGGCGGACGCTGGCACACTGTTTTGTCATTCTGGACGAGGCGCAGAACACCACCCCCGCCCAGATGAAGATGTTCCTGACCCGCATGGGGGAAGGCACGCGCATGGTCATTACCGGCGACCTGAGCCAGGTTGACCTGCCGCGTGGCGTGACATCCGGCCTGCGGGAAGCGGTCGAGACGCTCGACGGCCTCCCCGGGATCGGCATGATGCGATTTGAATCGCGTGACGTGGTGCGCCACCCGCTGGTGGCGCGTATAGTGGAGGCATACGACCAGCGCGCCGGGGCACATGACCGCCCCCACCGCGCCCGGTCGCAGCAGGAGAACAATGAAACCTCGAAGTAGCACTGGCCCCGCCCGTTCCGGCGGGGTCGCGGATGCACCGGGGCGGGCGCACATGCCCGGCCCCACGGCCATTCCGGTCGGGCCCGACATAACCGTGGCGGACAGGCGCTGGCATCGCGCCGTCCCCCACCCGGCCCGTCTTGTCACCCGCGCGGTCAATGCCGCGCTGGACGCCACGGGCGAGCGCGGGCCGGTCACGGTCGTGCTGGCGGATGACCGTACGGTCATGCACATGAACTGGCGGCATCGCGGGCGCAACAGGCCCACCAATGTCCTGACATTCGAATATGCCCCCGCGCACGCCACCGGCGGGTTGTGGGGTGGTGACATCATCATCGCGTTTGAAACGGTCGCGCGTGAAGCCCGTGCGGCAGGCCGCAGCATGGCGGCCCATCTGGCGCATCTGGTTGTTCACGGCGTGCTGCATCTGGCGCGGTACGACCACCATCACCCCGGCGAGGCCCGGGAAATGGAAATGGAAGAAGGCCGTATCCTGTCCACCCTGGGCTTTGCCAATCCGTGGAAACCCGGCCGCATGGCCACGGCGCGGGGGGCACGCTCATGAGCAGGCCGGGAAATGATGGCGCGGGGAGCGCGGAACCTCCGTCCGGGTCGCGCGGCAGGGGATTCCTGTCACTGTTCAGCCGCAGGCGCGCCGAACAGGGACTGCGCCATTCCATTGCCGCGCTGGTCAAGGAAGCCGATGATGCCGCGGGGAACGAAGGGGAACCCGGTTCCTCGGAACTGGACCGGCAGGAACGCGCCCTGCTGGCCAACGTGCTGCGCCTGCGTGGCATCACGGCGGATGACGTGATGATCCCGCGCGCCGATATCGTGGCGATGCCCGTCGATATCAGCCTGGACGAAGCACTGGCCATGATGCGGCGGGAAAACCATTCCCGCATGCCGGTCTATCGCGGGCAGCTCGACAACATCGAGGGCATGATCCACGTCAAGGACCTGATTGCCTATGTCGGCACATCGGAAGCCTTCCGCATGGAGCCGCTGCTGCGCCAGCCGCTGATGGTCGCGCCCCAGCTGCCCGTGCTGGACCTGCTGCTGCAGATGCGCGTGCGGCATGTCCACCTTGCCCTCGTGATTGATGAATATGGCGGCATTGACGGGCTGGTCACCATCGAGGACCTGATCGAGACGATCGTGGGTGACATATCGGACGAGCATGACGAACCGACCGTCAACATGATCCGTGATCGCCCCGACGGCACGCTGGACGTGGATGCCCGCACCCCCGTCGCAACCTTTGAGGAAAAGGTCGGCCCCGTGCTGACACGTGACGAGCGCGAGGCCGAGATCGAGACCGTGGGCGGGCTCGTGTTCCGCCTGGCGGGCCATGTGCCGACACGCGGCGAGATCGTGACACACGAAAGTGGCATGGTCTTCCGCATCCTTGATTCGGATGCCCGCCATATCCGCCGCGTGCGCGTGCGCCTGCCACCGCAGGACGGCCCGCAGCCCAAGGCCCAGCCCGCCACCCGGTCATAAGTCCGGCGCGCCGCACGGGCGAAAGGGTGGATTTACGCCCGCCCTCCGCCTCTCTACACTTGCATCATTGCCGGGGCGCGCATGGCCCCGCCCCAGCCCATACCGGAGAGTTGACCGCGATGCCCATCAAACGCCGCACCCTGCTTGCCCTTGCCCCCGCACTGATTGCCGGCGGCGGCCTGCTTTCGGGTCGGGCCATGGCGCAGACCGCCGATCCGCGTCTGTCGATCCGCGCGGTGGGCAATCCGTCTGCCAAGGTCCATGTCGAGGAATGGTTCTCCCTGACCTGCACGCATTGCGCCCGCTTTGCCGCCGACATCTTTCCCGAGGTCCGCAGCAAGCTGATCGACACGGGCAAGGTATACTACATCTTCCGCGACTTCCCGCTGGACCAGGTGGCGCTGACCGCCTCCATGGTGGCCCGCAGCCTGCCGCCCGAACGCTATGAGCCGTTCGTCCTTGCCCTGCTGTCCAGCCAGGACCACTGGGCCTTTGGCAAGACGCCGGAGGAATCACAGGAAGAAATCCGCAAGATGGCGGCGCTTGCCGGCATGTCATCCGAACTGTTCCAGCAGACCATCCATGACGATACGCTGCGCCATGCGATCATGGACGAGGAGGACCGCGCCCAGACCCAGTACAAGATCGACGGCACCCCCACCTTCCGCTTCAATGACAGGGAGCAGGTCGCGCAGGAACTGACCTACGACGAGTTTGCCCGGAAGGTCGAGGCGGCAAGCCACTGACCGGGACCATTCCATCATGACCGCCCGTTTCGTCCGGCTGCGCGTCGCAGGCTTCAAAAGCTTCGCCGACCCGGTTTCCCTTGATATCCTGCCCGGGCTGACCGGCATCGTGGGCCCTAATGGCTGCGGCAAGTCCAATGTGGTCGAAGCCCTGCGCTGGGTCATGGGGGAGACCAATGCCCGCTCCCTGCGTGGCAGCGAGATGGATGACCTGATCTTCGCCGGCACCACCGCGCGGGCCGCGCGCAACATGGCGGATGTCACCCTGACGCTGGAGGGTACGGCCGAAGTCGCTCCCGCCCCCTTTCAGGGGCAGGACGAACTGCAGGTCTCCCGCCGGGCCGAGCGGGGATCGGGCAGCGGCTACCGCATCAACGGGCGCACCATGCGCGGGCGCGACGTGCAGACCCTGTTTGCCGATCTGGCATCGGGTGCGCGGTCCTCGGCCATGGTCAGCCAGGGCCGCGTCTCCGCGCTGGTCAATGCCCGGCCGGAGGAACGCCGCACGATCCTGGAGGAAGCCGCCGGCATTACCGGCCTGCATGGCCGCAGGCATGAAGCCGAACTCAAGCTGCGTGCGACCGAAGCCAACCTGGCCCGGGCGGAAGACCTGCGCATCCAGCTTGAATCCCGGCTGGACGACCTGCGCGAGCAGTCCGGGCAGGCCGCGCGCTACCGCGAACTCTCACAAGGGCTGCGGGAAGCGGAAACCGCCCTGCTCGCCCTGCTTCACGCACGCGCCCACAAGGGTGTGGCGGAGAGCGAATCCGCCCTCCACACCGCCCGCACAGACCTGAGGGCGGCGGAGGAAATGGCGGAAAACGCCGTCATTGCCGATTTTGAAATCACGCAGACCCTTCCGGCCCTGCGTGATGAACTGGATACGCGCCGCACCGCCCTTGAACGCTTCAAGGTCCGGGCCGAAACCATTGCCGATGAACTGGCCAGCGCCGAATCCACGCTGGCCGCGGCCCGCAGCCGCCTTGACGAATGTGAAGGCGTGCATGCGCAGGCGCTGGCCCGGCGTGATGACGCAACCGTCATGCTGACACAGCTTGAAGCCGAGCGTGCACAGGTGGAGGAACGGCTGGCCGCCCTCCCCGCCCTGCGCGACGCCCTGGAGGCGGAACGGACGGCGCTGGGCCAGAAGGCGGCGGACATGGCCGCCCGTGTGGAACAGGCCACCACCACATTGCGCGAAGCCCAGTTGCAGACCACACAGGCCCGCACGGCACTGGAAGCGGCGACCGCAACACATGCCAGCCTGGCCACCCAGCACAGGGAACTGGCCACCGAGATCATGGCCCTTGAATCCGACATGCCAACCGAAGCCGCGATCGCGGCCCATGAGGAACGGATTACCGATACGGCGGCGCGGGCCACCACAGCACTCGCCGCGCGTGAAGAGGCCACCCGAACCCATTCGGAAGCCGTGCTGCAGGCCGGACTGGCGCGCAACGCCGCCACGGAAAGCACCCGCCTGCACGCACAGGCGACCCATGACGCCAGTGCCGTGAAGACCCGGCTTGACGCGCTGGAGCGTGACGTGACGGCCCTGCGCGCCCGGGTGGAGCAGGCCCGCGCCAGTCTGGTGCCCGAGGCCGAGCGTGACCGTCTGGCGCAGGCCCTGCACGATGCGGAGGGCACGCTGGCCACCGTCCGCACCGGACTGGAGGCGGCGGAAGAAGCCCGCGCACAGGCCACGCAGGCTGAAATCCAGGCCAATGCCCGCCTGAAGGAAGCCCGCTCCACCCGGCAGGCGACCGAGGAATCCCTGCGCGCGGCGCAGGCTGCCCACACCCGTGCGGGCAGCGAGGTGGAAACGCTGGCCACCGGCATGGAACAGTTACGCGCGCAGGCCGTGCCCGATTCCGCCCTGCATGCGCTAACAGCCCGCCGAGAGGCCGCCGAGCACACGCTGGAAACCGCGCGCAACCACATGGACGCCGCCGAATCCGCCCTGATCACCGCAACGCGGGAGGAAGAGTCGCATACGGCCGGGCTGGCGCAGGCCCGCGCCCGGCTGTCCGGTCTGGAAGCCGAAGCCGATGGTCTGGCCCGTGCCCTGCAAAGCGACACGGAACAGACCGCCGTAACCGGCGTGACACTGGCCGAAAACCTGCATGTGCCCGCCGGGCTGGAAACCGCTCTGGCCGTGGTACTGTCCGACGGACTTGAAGCCGCCGTGAAGGGGTCCGCCCCACGTGAATGGCATGACCTGCCGCCCGGCACGCCTGCCCCCTTTCCCTCAGCGGGAATCAGTCCGCTGTCCACCCTGCTGGAAGCGCCCCATGCCCTGTCGCGCGCGCTGGGTGCGGCGGGACTGCTGCCCGAAGGCATGGATGGTGCCGCCCTGCAGGCGGGTCTTGCCCCCGGGCAATGCCTTGTCACGCGTGAGGGAGCGCTGTGGCGGTGGGATGGCTACGTTCAGGCACCCAACCTGCCCGGACGCGCGGCCCTGCGGCTGAAGCAGCTGGGCCGCCTGCGCGAACTGCGTGCGGAACTGGAACAGGTCCAAGCCGAAATCCCGACGCTGGATGAGGCGATGACGACCACCGCCGCCACGCGACAGAAGGCGGCCCACGCACTCGATACGGCACGCGAGGCCCGCGTCAGTGCCGAGAATGCCCTGCAGGCCGCCCGCACGGAGGAAGCCGACCTGTCCCGGCGGCACGCCACCGTCGCAGCACAGATCCATACGCTGTCCGTGCAGCACGAGACCGCGCAGGCCGCACTGGACGAGGCCCGCGCAAGCCTGGCCCGTGCCCGCGCGCAGGAAGCAGCCCTGCCGGACACGGTTGAACTGACGCAGGCCCAGCAGACGGCACAGCACCATGCTGCACAGGCACAGGCCGAGGAAAGCCGCCTGCGCACGGCACGCCAGCAGGCCGAAGCCGCGCTGGAACGCGCCCGTCAGGCGCTGCATGCCACCCTGGCCAGCCATAACGGGGCCGAAACCCGCCTGCAATCCATGCTGCCCGAACTGAGCCGGCTGGACACCGACCGCGATGCGCTGGCCCGGGAATACGCCACCCGGCAGGAACATCTGTCCAGCCTGCCCGCCCCCGCCATAGCGCAGGAAGCCGCCACGCAGGCGGCCACGCACGCCGCCAATGCGGAACAGGCCCTGCGCCATGCGCGTGAAGCGGTCGAGACCACTGCCGTACAGCTGGAACAGGCACGCACCGCACGCACCAGCCTTGAGCAGAAAATGCGCGAGACGGGCGCAAGGCTTGAAGCACGGCGTGCCCGTATGGCCGACCTGACCCATGCATTGGACCAGGCGGAAGAAGCCGAGCAGGCTGCCCGCGCGCATCTTGCCGCCCTGCCCGACATCGTGGAACTGGAGCATGACCTTGCCGCCCTGCGCGCGCAGGCGGCAGCGGTGCAGGCGCAGGATGATGAACGACGTGAAGCCCTGAGCCAGCTTCAGGCGGAAAACGCGACCCTGCGCCAGCGCTTCGATGCCTCGGCTCAGGAAATGACCCAGTGGACCGCCCGCGTGGAAGCAGCGGCGCTGGAAGCCGAAGCCGCACGGGCCCGCCTGCACAACGCGCAGGCCGAACATGACCGCGTGGCCCCCCTGCCCGTGGCCGTGCGTGAACGGCGCGACGCAATCGCAAGCGAACTGGAAGAACATGCCACCCGGCACGATGCGGCAGCACAGGCCCTGCAGGTGGCGCAGGCCCGTGCGGCTGAACGCCAGCAGGCCCGCGGCACGGCACAGGACACACTGATTGCCGCGCGTGAGGAACTGGTCCGCGCCGAAGGCAGGTGCGAACAGGCGCAGCTTCTGCTGGCCCAGATTCAGGCGGAATCCGAGCCGCCGCCTGGCGTGGTGGCCGCCGACCTGAGCACGGGGGCCGAAACCAGCCTGCGCCGCCGGGTCACCCGCCTTGAGCGCCAGCGCGAGGAACTGGGTCCCGTCAACCTGCGCGCCGAGATCGAGGCACAGGATGCGTCAGGCAAGATCGACACCATCCTGCATGAACGGGACGAACTGCAATCCGCCATTGCCCGCCTGCGCGGCATGATCGGCCAGCTCAACCGCGAGGGGCGGGAACGGCTGATGGCCGTGTTCTCCCAGATCGACCAGCATTTCCAGGCGCTGTTCGCGCGCATGTTCAACGGTGGCCGTGCCCATCTGGGCATGGTGGGCAATGACGACCCGCTGCAGGCCGGGCTGGAAATCTATGCCCAGCCGCCGGGCAAGAAGCTGGCGACGCTTTCCCTGCTGTCGGGCGGCGAGCAGGCACTGACCGCGCTGTCGCTCATCTTTGCCGTGTTCCGCTGCAACCCTGCCCCAATCTGCGTGCTGGACGAAGTGGATGCCCCGCTGGATGACGCCAATGTGGGCCGGTTCTGCGCGCTGCTGGCTGATATGGTGGCCGAAGCGGGCACGCGCTTCCTGGTCGTGACCCACCACCAGCTGACCATGGCGCACATGGACCGGCTGTATGGCGTGACCATGCAGGAGCGTGGCGTGAGCCGCGTGCTGTCGGTTGATCTGGAACGCGCCACCGAAATGGTGGACGGCGAACCTGCCCGCTAGGGGACCGATAAGGAATAAAAGCTTCCGGGCGCCGCCTTTTTTCAAAAAGGCGGCGTCCTGCAAAGCTTTTTGAAAAAAGCCTCACCAAAAACTTTTATGGCTTTCGGTATGCCCCGTGGGCGAAGGGAGCGGATCTGTCCGACCCGCATCCCTCCGGCGCATTACGGCATCATGCTGCCGGTCTCGATGAAGCGCTGGTGCCACGACAGGGCTTCGGTCAGCAGATGCGGGGAC
Organism: Komagataeibacter sp. FNDCF1; assembly: GCF_021295335.1. Classification (NCBI taxonomy): domain Bacteria; kingdom Pseudomonadati; phylum Pseudomonadota; class Alphaproteobacteria; order Acetobacterales; family Acetobacteraceae; genus Komagataeibacter; species Komagataeibacter sp. FNDCF1. The sequence goes on from NZ_JAIWOT010000001.1 coordinate 1,010,984, forward strand.
TGCTGGCCGAACGAACCCGCACGCGCACGCTTGTAGTAATCCTGCAGCATGGGGCGGTAGTCGGGGTGGGCGCAGTTGGCGATGATCACTTCCGCGCGCTGCTTGGGCGAGAGGCCACGCAGGTCGGCCAGGCCCTGCTCGGTCACCAGTACCTGCGAATCCTGCGTGATGTGATCGACATGGGACGCCATGGGCACGATGGCGGAAATCTTGCCGCCCTTGGCGGTGGACGGCGTCATGAACACGGAAATATAGGCGTTGCGCGCAAAATCGCCCGAACCGCCAATGCCGTTCTGGATTTTCGAACCCATGATCTGGGTCGAGTTCACGTTGCCGTAGATGTCCGATTCGATCAGGCCGTTCATGGCGATACAGCCCAGGCGGCGGATCAGGCCGGGATGGTTGCTGATGTCCTGCGGGCGCAGGATGATCTTCTTCTGGAACTCGCGCATGCGGGCATTGAGCGATTCCGCCGCTTCCGGGCTGAGCGAGAACGCCGTGGCCGAGGCAACCCGCATCTTCCCGGTTTCCAGCATGCCCAGCATGCCGTCCTGAATGACTTCCGTGTAGGCGGTCAGGTCATCGAACGGCCCTTCCTCCAGCCCGCCCATGACGGCATTGGCCACGTTGCCCACACCGGACTGCAGCGGCAGGAGCGAGGGCGGCAGGCGGCCCATCTTCACTTCGTGGCGGAAGAATTCCATCAGGTGGCCGGCAATGCCGCGCGCGGTCTCGTCCGGCGGGGAGAACGGAGCGTTGCGGTCGGGCGCATTGGTCTCGACAATCGCCACGATCTTGGCCGGGTCCACCTTCAGCGATGTGCCACCGATCCGGTCATCGGGGCGCAGCAGCGGGATGGGCTGGCGGTGCGGCGGCAGGGCGGCGCCGTACCAGATGTCGTGCATGCCCTCGAGTGCGGCATCCTGCCAGCTGTTGACCTCGATGATCACCTGCCTGGCGGTGTCGAGCCATGTCTTGGAATTGCCGACGGAGGAGGACGGGACAATGCTGCCATCCTCACGGATCGCGGTGGCCTCGATGATGGCGGTGTCGATCTCACCGAAGAATCCCGCCCACGCCATCGGCGCGACATGGCTGAGATGCATGTCCAGGTATTCCGTCTCGCCCTTGTTGATGCGCGCGCGCAGGCCGGGATCGGAATTGTAGGGCATGCGGAAGGAGATGCCGTTGACCTTTGCCAGCGCGCCATCAAGTTCCGGCCCGGTGGAGGCGCCGGTCAGAAGCCGGATGCGGTAGTCATTGCCCTTGGCGTGCTCGCGCTCCATCAGCGCCGCCAGCGCCTGCGGCACCGCCTTGGGGTAGCCTGCGCCCGTGAAGCCGCTGGTGCCGACCGTGCTGCCCGGGCGGACAAGGGAGGCCGCCTGCTCGGCGGTGGTGATCTTGGCCCGGAGCGCCGCATTCCGGATTCGGGTGTGGTCGATCATGAACTTTCCCTCAAAACTCTTATCGTTATGTCCAGCCGGCGTAGCCTGCGCCGGATATGTCGTATGCCGTAGCCGCGGCTGCCCGGGCGGGGCGCGTCTCCCCTACCATAATCCGGGCCTGCCCGCCCTGCCTGCGCCCCGACGCCGGATGTGGGTATTCCCTTTGCATCCCTTGTCACGACGCCGCGTTCCACTTCAGCATGACGCCAACATCTGTTCTCCCTCCCGTGGGCCACGTCACAACAAAAGAGTGTGACACACGGGACTGACCGGCCTTGACGCTTTCACGTTTGCTCCATCATGCGCCGGCTATGTGCCAGCGGTATTTTTGGTATGTATATTTAGCAACATATCTGCGGCCCCTGTACAATGCCGTTACCCGGATGCAACCGTTTTGTGTCATTAAGGATACATTCTTGCCTCTTCCCCCTAGTGCATGGTGACCAATCTTGTGAATAATAGGAAGCCGAACCCGACCAGGGGCAGCGGCGCACACGGCACGGCCATCCGAAGCAGGAGAGGATTTTCGTTTGAGACGTCGGTTTCCCTCCCACCGGCCTGTCATGGCACGGGATGGCGCGGCCATTCCCCCGGGCGTGAGGGATGACCCGATGCCCGCCATCACGGTACCGGCGCACCCGCTGGCCGGCCTGCTGGCTGGCAGGAAGCTGCGGGTGGTGGGCGACGTACATGGTGACCTGCATGCCTTCCGCCACGCGGCCGCGACGGACCGTTTTGTCATACAGCTGGGCGACCTGATCGATTACGGCCCGGACAGCGCCGTGACCCCCCGCTCATGGAAACGCTGGCCCAGTTCATGGCCGAGGAGAACGCCGACGTGCACCAGCGCGCGCTGGCCGACCTGGCGCGCGCGCCCGCGTGGATCGTGATCGGGCAGTCCATATTCGTGCATGGGGGCTTTCATGCCCGCATGCTGGGCGAACTGCCGCCGCCGGGTCTGGGCACGGTGACCCCGCTGCTTTCGCGCGCACTGTTTGGCGAGACCACGGGCCGGATGCAGAAGGACGGCTACCCCGAGCGCCGGCTGAACTGGGTAGACCACATCCCGGCAGGCTATACGGTTTATTGCGGGCATGACCGCCGCTCGACCGACGGGCGGCCATGGGTCCGCCAGGGGCGCATGGGCGGACGGGCCATATTTACCGATACGGGTGCTGGCAAGGGCGGGCATCTGGCATGGATCGACCTGCCACCGCTCCTGTAGGCAGCCCCCTGCATGATACCCTGATTTCACAAAGGAAAATCGACCCCGATGAACAGCATCCAGGCCCAGCATGAAGCAGCCCAGCAGAAGCTGGAGGAACTGCGCCGCAGCATCGATAACATCGATGCCGCCCTGATCTACATGCTGGCCGAACGCTTCCGCCACACGCAGGCGGTGGGCAAACTCAAGGCCACCAATGACATGCCGCCCGCCGACCCCGCGCGTGAGGCGCGCCAGGTCGCCCGCCTGCGCCAGCTTGCCACCGCCGCCCAGCTTGATCCTGACTTCGCGGAAAAATTCCTTGCCTTCATCATCCGTGAGGTAATCCGCCACCACGAAGCCATTGCCGCCAGCGAAGGGCGGTAAGCCGCCCATGACCGACACAGCCGTACGCCCCGCATCACCTGCGGGCCAGCTGGTGCTGATACGCCACGCGCAGGCGGCTCCCGCCCCCTTTGGAGAGATGGGCCAGCATGCCGACATGCGCCGTCCCCTTACCGCCCGGGGCCATGACATGGCGGCCCGCTGCGGGGCGTGGCTGCGCGAATGTCTCTTCGCGCCGGACCTGGTACTGGTCAGCCCTGCCCTGCGCACGCTGCAGACGCTGGAGGGCATCGGATCATTTTATGGCGATCGGCAGCCCGCTATCCGACATGTGAACGCCCTGTATGACGCCACCACCGACACCATCCGGGACATGTTGTATGAGGTTCCGGATAAATGCAGCAATATCATTATATTAGGTCACAATCCTGGCCTTTCTGCACTGGTCTGCCACTGGGCGGCAGGCCGGTGCCCGGCCGCACTGGAACCGGCGCTGCACCAGGGCTTTCCACCGGCCGCAATGGCCTGTTTCACCACCGGGAAGCCATGGAACACGGCCACGGACAGCGAAATCCGTCTTCAGGACCTGTATTGCCAATAATGTCATTGCCCGTGACCGTGCAGGTGGATTGCCACGGCAGGGGTTTCGTTCCTATCGTCTGTGCCGAGGCCTGATGCCAGCCGCCCCGTGCGGCCATCGGGTAAATAAATTTGGGCACACTTACAAACTGCCGCACGAACGGCAGATTGCCCGGAGGTTGGAGACACGTGTCGCCCCGTGCCCATGCGCACGCCGCGGTGACACCCAAGAGGAGTGTTGTAGATGAGCGAGTCCGGAAAAACCGCCACAATGTCGCTGGATGGCAAGAATATCAGCCTGCCCATGCTGTCAGGCACGCTTGGCCCGGATGTCATCGACATCCGCAAGCTGCCCGCGCAGGCAGGGGTATTCACCTATGATCCCGGTTATGGCGAAACGGCTTCATGCTCCAGCAAGATCACCTTCATCGACGGTGAAAAGGGTATCCTGCTGCATCGCGGCTATCCCATCGCGCAGCTGGCCGAGCAGGCGACCTTCATGGAAGTGGCCTACCTGCTGCTCAATGGTGAACTGCCCAAGAAAACCGAATACGACGCGTTCGTAAGTTCCATCAAGCATCACACGCTGCTGCATGAGCAGATCCGCAATTTCTTCAACGGTTTCCGCCGTGATGCCCACCCCATGGCCATCCTGTGCGGCACGGTGGGGGCGCTGTCCTCCTTCTACCATGAAGGTCTGGATGTCTCGAACGCTGCCACCCGCTACCAGTCGGCGCTGCGCATCATCGCCAAGATCCCGACCATTGCGGCATGGGCCTACAAATATACGCAGGGCGAGACCTTCGTTTACCCGCGCAATGACCTGTCATATGCGGAAAACTTCCTGTCGATGATGTTCGCCGTGCCCAGCGAGCCGTACAAGGTCAACCCGGTGCTGGCACGCGCCATGGACCGCATCCTGATCCTGCATGCCGACCATGAACAGAATGCCTCCACCTCCACCGTGCGTCTGGCAGGCTCCACCGGTGCCAATCCGTTTGCCTGTATTTCGGCAGGCATCGCGGCCCTGTGGGGACCCGCCCATGGTGGTGCCAACGAGGCGGTGCTGAAGATGCTGGCCGAGATCGGGCACAAGGACAACATCCCCGAATTCATCGCCAAGGTGAAGGACAAGAACAGCGGCGTGCGCCTGATGGGCTTTGGCCACCGGGTGTACAAGAACTTCGATCCGCGCGCGAAGATCATGCAGGCCACCTGTCATGAAGTTCTGGGCGAACTGGGGATCAAGGACGACCCGCTGCTCGACCTTGCGATCGAACTGGAAAAAATCGCCATCCACGACGAATATTTCGTCAAGCGCAGCCTGTATCCGAATGTCGATTTCTATTCGGGCATCATTCTCAAGGCCATGGGCATTCCCACCAGCATGTTTACCGTGCTGTTCGCCGTGGCCCGCACCACGGGCTGGATCAGCCAGTGGAAGGAAATGATCGAGGAGCCGGGCCAGCGCATCGGCCGCCCCCGCCAACTCTATACCGGCGCGCCGGAACGCGATTTCACGCCGTTTGACAAGCGTGGCTGAATAAAAAATTTATGCCAGGCAGGTATCCTTCCTGCCTGGCATAACAGTCTGGTTTTCAGAAAATCGAATCACTTAGATTGATATTGTCATAACACATCGACTAAGTCACCATACGGGCATGGACCGTGCATATTTATCGATCGAATCATCTGAAGTTGAATTTACGAATAATAGCTATTTATTCGGATTATTAGCTCAGAAGCTTCCCTTTGCCATTGAGCCAACCCAAAGAGCCGCTTGGGATTACCAAATCAGGCATTTACGAGAACTAGCAGAACAACTGCCTGGTGCTCATTTTTTTATGGAATTTCTTATTCCGCGGATGGGACGACGGGTTGATCTTGTTATCCTGTTTAAAGGGATAATTTATGTGATCGAATACAAAGTTGGCGCTTCCCAATTCGATCAATCTAGTTTGGACCAAGTGTACGGTTACGGTCTAGACTTAAAACATTTCCACGAAACTAGCCATAATCAACGAATTGTGCCAATTCTTGTTGCAACACAAGCAAAGGAGTCGCATGAACCACACGTGCATTGGGATGCTGATGGTCTTTCCAAGCCTTTAAAAGTTACACCAAGCCTATTACCTGTGGTAATAAAACACATAGCACACTGTATAAATACATCGCCTTTGCCTGCGGAAAAATGGGTTAAAGGCCGTTACAAACCTACTCCAACCATCGTTGAAGCAGCTCAAGCGCTTTATCAAGGCCACGATGTTGACGAAATCTCACGTTCTGAGTCCGGGGCTGAGAATTTAACGCACACTGCAGATTACGTGGCTGAAGCCATTGAAAATGCCAAACGCACACACCGTAAAATGATATGCTTTATTACTGGTGTCCCCGGCTCAGGCAAAACTCTTGCTGGTCTTAATATAGCCACATCTCGACAACGCATGCATAGCGATGAGCATGCTGTTTTCCTATCCGGAAACGGTCCTCTTGTTGAGGTCCTGCGTGAAGCGCTAGCCCTTGATGCTGTTGCTCAAGCACATTTTAAAGGCCAACCATCAAGCAAGGTGGAAGAAAGGCGTCGCGCAAGCGCTTTCATTCAAAATATTCATCATTTTCGTGACGAGGCCCTTACGACAGATCAGCCCCCTATCGAAAAAGTTGTCATTTTTGATGAAGCTCAACGTGCATGGAACATTGAGCAAACATCTAAATTTATGCAGCAAAAGAAAGGACAACATGGTTTTTCTATGTCAGAGCCTAGATTTTTGCTGAGTGTAATGGACCGTCATACTGATTGGTGCGCTATTATCTGCCTTGTCGGAAATGGCCAAGAAATTAATACTGGTGAAGCTGGTATTGAAGAGTGGCTTCGTACTCTGCAATGCTATTTTGCACATTGGCAGGTTCATCTACCCGGAACTTTAGTGCATTCTTGCTCAGTCTCAAACGAAATATTGACCCCCTGTTTGCATCTAGCCACCTCTATCCGTTCATTTCGAGCAGAAAGACTTTCTGATTTCGTCGGATATATGTTAAAAGGCGACAAAGAGAATGCTAAAAAAACTAAAGAAACACTGAATCATTATCCATTATTTATTACACGTGACTTAGCAAAAGCAAGGCACTGGCTAAGAAACAAACGGCGAGGCAACGAACGTGCCGGGCTTTTAGCTTCATCAAATGCAAGCCGTCTCAAACCCTACGGTATTTTTGTTAAATCCCAAATCGAACCGACAAAATGGTTTCTTGCACGCCCTGATGATGTGCGATCATCAGATGCCCTAGAAGATGCTGCTACGGAATTTGACGTACAAGGACTAGAACTAGATTGGGCCTGTCTATGCTGGGATGCCAATTTACGTCATGACGTACAATGGAAAGCGTGGCGCTTTGCTGGGACACGCTGGGGTCAAATCCATGATCCGATGCGCCAAGCATACCTTATCAATGCTTACCGCGTATTATTAACACGGGCACGACAAGGTCTTGTAATATTCGTTCCTCATGGCGATGCGCATGATCTCACGCGCTTACCAATCATGTACGACAAAATTTACGATTTTTTAGTGACTTGTGGATTTCAGATATTAGAAATCTAAATGTTTCTTTAATCACATATAACATCAAAGAGACGAACTGCTCATGCAGTACGCCTCATCTTTGTGTCAGAGAATTTCCGAATGATCATTCACACTCGCAGCCATTTGTCGGGCCGGAACGCTTCTGAATGACGTGATGGTCGATCCATTCCGACACCAGACGCCGTGCCTCGTTAAGCGAGGATTCGGGATGGTGGATCCGGTACAGCGTGGTACAGGCATGAAACGCCGATACATCGCTGGTCCCGACGCCACGCAGTTCCTGGTAGGCGGTGATGACGGCACGCTCACACTTGCGGGAGATGCGACTGTTTTCAACGGACACGATGCGATGATCCATTAATGAGAATGATTATCAGTATTGGCATATTAGAGCGAATACCCCTCGGGGGCAAGGGAAGCATGGCCCCCTACCCTGCCGTTCAGGTCACGTTATGTTTCCAACAGCAGCTTTTTTTCGGCAATTCTGGCACAGGCCCGCGCTGACCGATGGATTTTCCCATCTGTTGCGGTTAATCGTCTGTACAGTCATTCACGACAGCACATATCATTGGGCCGGAGATAGGGTATGCACGACGCCACGGGGAACGGGGCTGGACTTTCAACAGGGTCAACGGCGTGGGACCGTGATGCCGCGCTGATGACGGCGCGCCTGCTGCTGGAAATAAAGGCTGTCAATTTCCGCCCCGATGATCCCTATACCCTGACATCAGGCTGGAAATCCCCGGTTTATATCGACTGCCGCCGCATCATCTTCTTCCCGCGCGCGCGGCAGAAGATCATGGAACTGGCGGTGGAAAAGATCGGCCGCCATGTCGGTTACGAAAGCATCGACGCGGTTGTGGGGGGCGAGACGGCGGGCATTCCCTTCGCCGCCTGGATTGCCGACCGCATGATGGCGCCCATGGCCTATGTGCGCAAGAAGCCCAAGGGTTTCGGCCGCAACGCACAGATCGAAGGTGATGTGCCCGAAGGCATGCGCACCCTGCTGGTGGAAGACCTGACCACGGATGGGTCATCCAAGGTACAGTTCGCCAATGCCCTGCGCAATGCCGGTGCGATCGTAGATCACACATTCGTTGTGTTTTTCTATGGCGTATTCCCCGGTGCCTACCGCACGCTGGCCGACATGAACATAAGCCTGCATGCGCTCTGCACATGGTGGGACGTGCTGGAGGCCTGTGCCGGCAAGCCCTACTTTGCAGAAAAAGATGCTGCCGAGGTCCGACGTTTCCTTGAAGACCCCTGCGCATGGTCGGCAAGGCATGGCGGCGTGGGCAGTGCGGAGGAAGCGCTTGCCCTCAAGGCAAAGCGTGATGCCGGAGCCTGATCCGGGCTGACTGATGGCGCGGATCCTTGCATTCGATTCCGGTATTGGCGGGCTGGGGATTGTAGCCCAGCTCCGCACGCTGCTACCGGGCGTCCCGATCGATTACCTGGCCGATACTGCCGTTTTTCCCTATGGCGAACAGCCCGATATCCTGCTCAGGCAGCGGATTGTCACCCTGTTGGGCCAGGCCATTGCCCGCCTGCGCCCCAGCGTGGTGGTGGTTGCCTGCAATACCGCCAGCACCCTGGCGCTGGATAGCCTGCGCGCGACTTACGCCGTGCCTTTTATCGGCTGCGTGCCGCCCATAAAATGGGCGGCGGACCGCACCCGTACCGGCACCATCGGGCTGCTGGCCACCCGCGCCACGGTACGCAGGCCCTATCTGCTGGACCTGCATGCCCGCTTTGCCCCCCACTGCACCCTGCTGGCCCACGGCGCGCGTGGTCTGGCCGATATGGCGGAACAGGCCTTTCGCGGCCTGCCGCCGGACCACGCAAAACTCAGGGCCGAACTTCACGGGCTGTTCGGGCAGGAAGGGGGAGAAAATATTGACGTGGTCGGCATTGGTTGCACGCACTACACCTTCCTGCTCGACGCCATGCGTGAAGTCGGCCCGACGGGCGTAACATGGCTGGACCCGGCTCCTGCCGTGGCGCGCCAGACCGCACGTGTGCTGGCGGAATGTGCAGCCCCCGGCGCAACGGTGGCCCCCGTGGAGGGGGAGCAGGTCAGCTTCACGGCCATGCCGGCTGACCTCCCTGCCCTGCTGCCCGGCCTTGCAAGGCTGGGTTACGGACCGGATGCGCCATCCCTGTTTCAGGAAGATGAGGCCCTGCCGCATATCCCATGAAACCCGGCAGGCCTGCTCATGCCGGGCAGGCAGGCGGGATGGTGCCGCCCGCCACGGTTGATGCATGCAAAAAACGTAAAATCCCGTACGCCTGCACCCTAGCGCAGGCGGTTGACGGTATAGCTGGCCGTGTCCTGCAATAGCTGACGCAGGCGGCTGGGGGGGAAGATGGACAGCGCTTCACACGCGGCCTGCGCATATTCGGTGGCACGGTCGAGCGTGATGCGGATGGCACCGGTCCGGGCAATCAGTTGCAGGGCGTGATCCAGGTCCTCGGGCTGCTGTTCGCTCTGTTCGATCACGCGCTGCCAGAATGCGCGGTCCTCCTCCGACCCGGCGGCATAGGCTGCAAGCACCGGCAGGGTGATCTTGCCTTCACGGAAATCATCACCCACCGTCTTGCCCAGATGGGCCTGGTCGGCAGCGTAATCCAGCGCGTCATCCACCAGTTGGAAGGCCATGCCAAGGTTGGTGCCATAGGATTCGAGGGCGCGTTCCACCATCTCGTCCCGTCCGGCCACCACCGCACCTACACGGCAGGCTGCCGCAAAAAGCGCCGCAGTTTTGCCATGAATCACTTCCAGATACTGGTCAATGCGCGTGGAAAGGTCATTCTGCGTGGACATCTGCAGCACTTCCCCTTCCGCAATGGTGGCGGAAGCGGATGAGAGGATATTCATGACCTTGAGCGAGCCATCATCCGTCATGAGCTGGAACGAGCGGGCGAACAGGAAGTCCCCCACCAGTACCGATGCCTTGTTGCCGAACACCGCATTCGCGCTGGCCATGCCGCGGCGCAGGGAACTTTCATCCACCACGTCATCATGCAGCAGGGTTGCGGTGTGAATGAACTCCACACAGGCTGCCAGACCTACATGGCGCTGGTGCGTGGCATCGGGTTCGTAGCCGCACAGCCGGGCTGAGGCCAGTGTCAGCAGCGGGCGCAGCCGCTTGCCACCGGCAGCCACCAGATGGGCCGCAAGCTGGGGAATGAGCGCAACCGGGCTGTCCATCCGCTCGACAATGGCGCGATTGCACGCCGCCATGTCATCCGCAAGATATTCCGCCAGATCGCGCAGGGCGACTTCTGATCCATCTGCCATCGGGCGGCGAGCCCCTTCGTCTTTCTGACTTGCCGTTTCGTCGGATTCCGGCAGACTAACTGCTAGGGCCAAAAGGTTACTCTCCCGGTTCCGAATGTATGAACATAGATACGAGTATATGGGCGGCGCTGGAATAACGGTCAAGCCGGAGCACGCAGGCATGGGGTACGGGACGGCAGGCATCCTGCCCCCTCCACCATCCGGCATGGACCCGGTCACAACCGGCACTTTGCTGGGCGGAAAGGTAATCTATCGCCAGTTTCCGACCGGAAACCGGACCGGACTGGAGCCGGTTCTGATGGCTGCTTTTGTGCCTGCGCGCCCCGGACAGGTGGTTGCCGAAGGCGGATGCGGCGCGGGCGCGGGGCTTCTCTGCCTTGCGAATCGGGTGCCGGGACTGACCGGAATCGGACTGGAACATGACAGTGCCACCGCCAGCCTTGCCGCCCATAATTTCCAGCTTAATGGACGTGACGGGCTGCGGGTGCGCCAGACCACCCTGCCTGCCCTGCCCGATGACCCGCTGCTGTCCGGCCCCGGCCTGCGGCGCATCGACCATGCCTTTGCCAACCCGCCATGGCATGGGCACGATTCCTCGGCGTCGCCCCATACACAGCGTGACCTTGCCCGGCGCCCGCCCACGGGGCAGCTGCCGGGCTGGGTGCGCGTGATGGCGGCCCAACTGCGCCATCATGGTACGCTGACCCTTGCCCTGCCCGCCAGCCTGCTGGGCGCGGGCGTGAGCGCAATGGAAACGGCACGCCTGGGCGGCATACGGATTTTTCCGTTCTGGCCACGCCCTGGTCACGCAGCACGCATCGTACTGGTGCAGGGGCGTGCCAATTCACGCGCGGGCAGCCAGATGCTGCCCGGACTGGTGCTGCATGAAGCAGGTGGCGGCTTTACCCCCGCCGCGCGCGCGGTACTGGAGGGTGGCGCACCGCTGGCGGGCTGAAAAAGTTTTTTGGCGAAGCTTTTTTCAAAATGCTTCAGGGAACGCCGCCTTTTTGAAAAAAAGGCGGCACCCAAAAAACTTTTATTCTTTGGGACGCGCCGGTTCAGTCGCCGAAGGCTTCATCCCACGTGCCCGTGGTGGAAGCGCGGCTGTATTCGGTTGCCCGGTTTTCAAAGAAATTGGCGTGTTCGACCGCGTTGACCATCTCGTCCACCCACGGCAGCGGGTTGGTGGCGATGTCATAGATTCCATCCAGCCCCAGCTGGCCTAGGCGGCGGTTGGCCACGAAGCGGATGTAGCGCTTGACCTGTCCGGCATCCAGGCCTTCCACCGCCCCCATCTCGAAGGACAGGTCGATGAACGCATCCTCGTGATCGACGATGTCACGACAGATCTGGCGGATGTCATCACGCAGGGTATCGGTCCAGATTTCCGGGTTTTCCTGCACGAACACCCGGAACAGCCGGGCCATCGAATCACAGTGCAGCGATTCGTCACGCACCGACCACGACACGATCTGCCCCATGCCCTTGAGCTTGTTGTGGCGGGGGAAGTTCAGCAGGATGGCAAACGAGGCAAAAAGCTGCAGCCCTTCGGTAAATGCGCCAAAGGCTGCCAGCGTGCGGGCGATCTGGTAGTTATCACTGACCGAGAACTGCTGCATGTAGTCATATTTATCCTTCATTTCCTTATATTTAAGGAAAGCGGAATACTCGGTCTCGGGCATGCCGATGGTATCGAGCAGATGACTGTAGGCAGCGATGTGGATGGTCTCGATGTTGGAAAACGCCGAGAGCATCATCAGCACTTCAGTCGGTTTGAACACCTGGCTGTAGTGCTTCATGTAGCAGTTGTTCACCTCCACATCCGACTGCGTGAAGAAGCGGAAGATCTGGGTCACCAGATGCCGCTCGCTCTCGCTCAGGGTGCGGTGCCAGTCCTTCACGTCATCGGCCAGCGGCACTTCCTCGGGCAGCCAGTGGACGCGCTGCTGGGTCAGCCATGCATCATAGGCCCACGGATAGCGGAACGGCTTGTAGACGGGGTTGGCCGTCAGCAGGCTCTGTTCCACGGGGGCATCTGCGACGGGGGCTGTATCGGTCATGGCCGTGCTGTCCTGTACATGGGTTAAGCTGCCGGGCGCAGGCCCGGCAGCGGAGCATAATCGGTACCTCCCGCATAAAGCCGGAGGGATATGTTGCTGGCCGGCCGGTTACTGGCAGGCCAGGCATTCCTCATAATCCGTGGTGGTGGCAGGCCCCGCCCCTTCAGCCGGACTGCTCCCCTCTTTGTGCGTCATGTCGCGCTTTTCCTGCCCGTCACTGACCGCATCGGCACGCTGGATGGACAGCGAGCGGCAGTAATACAGTGACTTCACGCCCCGCTTCCACGCCATGTAATGGATCTGGTGCAGGTCACGCTTGTGCACGTTAGCGGGCAGGAAGATGTTGATCGACTGTGCCTGGCAGATGAAGGGCGCGCGATCGGCCGCATGTTCGATCACCCAGCGCTGGTCCAGTTCGAATGCGGTCTTGAACACGTCCTTTTCCTGCTGGGTCAGGAAATCCAGATGCTGGACGCTGCCCTTGTTCAGCGTGATGGAGGACCAGACCTCGCCCGTGTTCTGGCCGCGTTCGGTCAGCAGGCGGTCAAGATGGCGGTTACGCACGGTGAACGAGCCGGACAGTGTCTTCTGCAGGAACACATTGGCGGCAATCGGCTCGATGCCGGGGCTGGCATTGCCCGCGATGATCGAGATCGACGCCGTGGGCGCGATCGCCATCTTGTTGGAGAATCGCTCCATCACGCCATAATCCGCGGCATCCGGGCATGGCCCGCGCTCTTCGGCCAGCTTGCGGGATGCCGCGTCGGCCTGCGTGCGGATGTGCCTGAAAATCTTGCGGTTCCAGCTTTTGGCCACAACACTTTCAAACGGAACATTGTTGGCCTGCAGGAAGGAGTGGAACCCCATCACCCCCAGGCCGACCGAACGCTCGCGCATGGCGGCGTAGCGGGCGCGCTCCATGTCGTCCGGCGCGCGGTCGATGAAGTCCTGCAGCACATTGTCGAGGAACAGCATCACGTCCTCGATGAACTGCGGGTTATCCTTCCACTCGTCCCACGTCTCCAGGTTGAGGGAGGACAGGCAGCACACCGCCGTGCGCTCGCGGCCATGCTGGTCCATGCCGGTGGGCAGCGTGATTTCCGCACACAGGTTGGAGGTCTTGACTTCCAGCCCCGCCAGCTTGTGGTGCTCGGGACGGGCATTGTTCACATGGTCGGAGAAGATGATGTACGGCTCCCCCTGCTCCATGCGCGCGGTCAGGATGCGGATCCACAGCGCGCGCGCCGAGATCTTGCGGATGACCGTGTTGTCCTTGGGGGAAAGCAGCGCCCATTCGTCATCATCCGCCACCGCGCGCATGAAGGCGTCGGGCACCAGCACGCCATGATGCAGGTTGAGCGCCTTGCGGTTGGGGTCACCACCCGTGGGGCGGCGCAGTTCGATGAATTCCTCGATCTCGGGATGCCAGACCGGCAGGTACACCGCAGCCGACCCGCGGCGCAGCGAGCCCTGGCTGATGGCCAGCGTCAGGCTGTCCATCACGCGGATGAACGGAATGACGCCGGACGTCTTGCCGTTACGGCCCACATTCTCGCCAATCGAGCGCAGGTTGCCCCAGTACGAGCCGATGCCACCGCCCTTGGACGCCAGCCAGACATTCTCGTTCCACAGGTCCACGATGCCGCGCAGGCTGTCATTCGCCTCGTTCAGGAAGCATGAGATGGGCAGGCCGCGCGTCGTGCCGCCATTGGACAGGACGGGCGTTGCGGGCATGAACCAGTGGCGCGAGATATAGTCATACAGGCGCTGCGCATGGGCGGGATTCGCCCCGTAGTAGGACGCCACGCGACCGAACAGGTCCTGGTAGCTTTCACCGGGCAGCAGATAGCGGTTATCCAGCGTGGCCTTGCCAAACGCCGTCAGCAGCGCATCACGGGCATGGTCCACCCGCACGGGGTGATGGCCGGGCAGCTGGACCACATTGTCCAGCATGTCAGACATTTCAGGCATCGTGGCACTGTCCTTTCCCTGAACGATTCCATCCCCGCTGGCTGAACCATCGACCATGCCGCCGGATACATCGTCCAGGACCATTCATTTTCTCCGATAAATCGCCCGCAGCCACGCGCAGGACCGGTCGGATCCTGTGTGCGGGCCTAGGCGTCGATTTCAATATGACCCCATATATGGATCAAACGACGGTCGATTGCACTACATAATGTATGGGGACAAAATGTGGAGCGATGTTCCGAATCAGCGGACAAGCTGGGGTCAAGGCTTTGCAGGGCGACTTTTATTTTTTTAAATTTTGCCCCTGTCACTTTTATGCCCCCAGCGTGCCCCAGCGCGTGGTGGCCGCATCATCACAGGCACGCGGCTCGACCCAGGCCGTGCTTCCATCGGCAAATTCCTCGCGTTTCCAGAATGGTGCGTGGGTCTTGAGCCAGTCCATCATGAACGCCGTCGCCTCCAGCGCCGCCGCGCGGTGGGCTGCGGCGCACAGTACCAGCACGATCGGCATGCCCACCTCCAGCCGGCCCACGCGGTGGATGACGGTGCAGCCCGCAAGCCCGAATCGCGCGCAGGCGGATTCGGCAATCTGGCGCATCATGGTCTCGGTCATGCCGGGATAGTGCTCCAGTTCCAGCGCCACCAGGCCATTCCCACCACGGACAAAACCGGTAAACGCGCCAACGCCCCCCACGGCTTCCCCGTCCGCCAGCAGCTGCGCGGTCTCATGGGTGGAATCGAACGCTTCCGCCTGCACGCGGATCGTAACGCGGGGCATGTGGCGTCAGCCTCCCGTAACGGGGGGGAAGAAGGCGATCTCATCATTGGCGGCAATGGAGGCCGCGTTTGTGGCGAAACTCTGGTTCACGGCAACACGGATCAGTTCGGGCCTTGCAAAGATTTCCGCATACGCGCCGCCACGGGCGCGCAGCTGATGGATCAGGCCATCCACTGACTCCACACCCGGCGGCAGGGTGATCGTCTCACCGGGGCGGCCAAGCCGGTCCCGCAGCCATGCAAAATAGAGAATGCGCAGCATTCCGGTCTCATCTCCTGCCATACAGGCCATGACGGGTGGCTCCGGGCCATCCTCAGGGGGTCTGCTGTTCCTGAACCGTGCCGTCAGCCCCGACCACGGTGCTGGTGCCATCCCCGTTCGGGACGATGATGGCTGAATCCGACACGCCCTTATGCGTCGCCTCGGCACCCGAAGACAATGTGGAAATGGAAGCCCGCCCCCCCTGTGCGCCATCGGGTGGCGTATCGTTGCCGATCTGCATCTCGCCGCCTGCGGGCAGGTCCACCTCGCGCTCGACCAGTCGCGAGCGGTCGGCGGCACTGGTGGGACCATCCGGCCCGGCGCCGATTGCGGCCAGCGCCGCCTGACCAGAGGGCACGACAGGCCAGATATTATGTTCCTCCGGCAGGATCGGCAGCATCTGCGGGGCCTGCCCAGCCACGCGGCGCATGTTTTCCACGTCCGCGCGGGGGGTATTGGGCAGGCTTCCGGGCAGTTCCGTATTATCGGACAGGATCTTTCCAAACCCGCCGCATCCGGCCAGACATAGCAGCAATGATAGCAGCATTGCGTTGCGCACCGTGTTCTCCCTTTCTGGCCTGTCCGGCACAAGGCAGGCCGGTCGGCCTACAGGAGAGAGCAACCACGGGGCGCGTTAATTTTTCATGTAATCAGGGCGATAATTTTGTCGCGCCGGAGTGATTGCCACTGACATGCCGCAGCCCGGTGGACAGGTAATCCCACCCGGTAATCAGGGTCAGGATGGCGGCAATCCACATCATGATGGCACCCAGCGCATCAACCGGCAGCCAGCCGATATGCAGCAGATGCGCCGTGCTGTCGCCCGCCAGCAGGAAGCCGATGGCGGTCATCTGGAATCCGGTTTTCCATTTGGCGAGTCTGGTCACCGGCAGCCCCACCCGGGTCGCGGCCAGGTACTCGCGCAGGCCGCTGACCAGGATCTCACGCGACAGGATGATGATCGCCGGATACAGGCAGCCATACGGCAGCCGCCCCAGCCCCGCCATGACCATGAGCGACGCGCCCACCAGCAGCTTGTCCGCAATCGGGTCGAGCATGCGGCCCAGATCGGAATTCTGGTTCCACGCACGCGCCAGCTTGCCATCCAGATAGTCGGTAATCCCGGCCAGGATGAACAGGACGCAGGCGGCGCAGTCAGTCTGGGCGGTGTGAAGGACAACCAGGCCGACGACAAGGGGAACCACGACAATGCGGGACAGGGTCAGGAGATTGGGCAGGTCGGTAAGCATGCTGGTACTGCTATAGCCAAGGATGGAGAAAAGCCGAAATACTGATAACGCCTGTCAGGCACGTTCTGCGCTCACATCTGCATGACAGGCGATCAGTCCCCTGTCCAGTCGGGATGGAAATATCCGTATATGACGCGCGCCATGTCACGGTTGATACCCGGTGCATTTTCCAGTTCCCCCAGGCCCGCCTGCCGCACGCTGCGCGCCGAGCCGAAATGCTTGAGCAGCGCGCGTTTGCGTGCAGGACCAACGCCGGGAATATCATCCAGTTCCGAGCGCACCAGCGTTTTGGAACGGCCGGCGCGATGGGTGGTGATGGCAAAGCGGTGCGCCTCGTCACGCAGGCGCTGAAGGTAGTACAGCACCGGGTCGCGCGGCGGCAGCTGGAAGGGCGGCCGCCCAGCCATATGGAACCATTCGCGCCCCGCATCCCTGTCCGGCCCCTTGGCAATGGCGACCAGCGTCACGCCCGTCACCCCCAGTTCATCCAGCACGCCGCGCACGGCAGTGTACTGTCCCGCGCCGCCGTCGATCAGCAGGATGTCGGGCCAGTCCTCCGGGCGCACGCCCTCTTCCCTGTCCTTCAGCGCGCGGCGGAAGCGGCGTTCCAGCACCTCGCGCATCATGGCGAAGTCATCGCCCGGCGTGACCGGTCCCTTTATGGAGAATTTGCGGTAGGCCCGCTTGTCAAACCCTTCCGGCCCGCCCACCACCATCACGCCATAGGCGTTGGCCCCCTGGATATGGCTGTTGTCATAGGTCTCGATCCGCTGTGGCGGCGCGTCCAGCCCGAACAGGTCGGCAACCCCCTGCAGCAGCCGTGCCTGCCCGGCACTTTCGGCCAGCCTGCGCTCCAGCGCTTCACGCGCGTTGATCTCGGCATGTTCGATCACGCCGCGCTTTTCCCCGCGCTGCGGGTGGATGATCTCGACCTTGCGGCCCCGGCGCAGGGTCAGGGCCGATGTCAGCACCGCCAGTTCCGGCAGGTCCTGATTGACCAGCACATGGGCGGGCGGTGGTTTGTCGTCATAGAACTGCCCGATGAAGGCGGCGAGTACATCGGGCGCGTTCTCGTCACGCGCGTGGCTGGGAAAGAACGCCCGGTTGCCGTTGTTGCGTCCCGCGCGGATAAAGAACACCTGAATGCACGACTGACCCGCGATCTGCCAGATGGCAATGATGTCCGCATCCATTACCGTCGACGGGTTGATGACGCTGGAATCCTGCTGCAGCGCCGAAAGCCCGCGTATGCGGTCACGGATGGCGGCCGCGCGCTCGAACTCCAGCGCCTGCGCCGCTTCTTCCATCTCGTGGCCCAGCTGTTCGCGCATGTGCGGGTTCCTGCCCGCCAGGAAATCACGCGCCTGACCCGCCAGTTCGGCGTAATCCTCGCGGCTTATGCGGTCCGTACAGGGGGCGGAGCAGCGGTGGATCTGGTGCAGCAGGCATGGGCGCGTGCGGCCCTGCATCTCGCTGTCGGAACACGACCGCAGCAGGAAGGTGCGCTGGAGCAGGTTGAGCGTCTGGTTGACCGACCAAGCGGAGGCAAATGGCCCCCAGTAGCTTGCCCCCTTCACCGGCTTGCCCCGGTGCTTGCTGATCTGGGGAAAGTCGTGCCGGTCGGTCAGCATGATCCACGGATAGCTTTTGTCATCGCGCAGCAGGATGTTGTACCGCGGCTGCATGCGCTTGATGTAATTGGACTCCAGCAGCAGGGCCTCGGCCTCGGTATGGGTGGTCACGATCTCCATGCCATGGGTTTCGGACACCATGCGCCGCAGCCGTTCGGTCAGGCGGCTGACATGGGTGTAGGACGCCACGCGCTTCTTCAGGTTCAGCGCCTTGCCCACATACAGCACGTCCCCCTTTGCCCCGAGCATGCGGTACACGCCGGGGGATTGCGGCATGGTATGCAGGGCATGATGGATCGCCTCCACCCCCACCGGCCGGGTGGGAGGGGCTGAAATGGCGGTTGTCATGGTCGGTAGCCGTTCATCCACTGATGATGTGGATAAGTCTGTGGAGCAGCAGCAGAAAAAAACGTGCGGATGGCGGTTTTCCTTTCCTGCACTTGGATTGCCCAAAAAAACATCACTAACGGTAACCTACTGTTTTATAATAACTATATTTGAGAACCCATGGCGCTGAAAAAAAATCTTACGCAAGATCGGCCGGATTCAAGCCTGTCAACCCCGTAAGTGGACAAATTGTGGCATTCGCGTGATGGGTGTGTCCGGTTTCCTTTTTATCCGAAATATCAGCCGCCTTTTATAATTCGTTCCTGTTTTTGTCTCGCACCGTACGACCGGGTGGGAAAAATATTCTTGTCAGCCCGCGCCGGATCGGCAATGCACCCGATATGCGTATCGTAACCTGGAATATCAATTCCCTCCGCCTGCGGATGCCCCTGCTCGCCCGGCTCTGCGCGGAAACATCACCCGATATGGTCTGCCTGCAGGAAACCAAGGTGCCTGACGCCCTGTTCCCGCACGAAGCGGTGCGCGCGCTGGGATTCGGACATGTCGCCTACCGGGGCATGAAGGGGTATAACGGTGTTGCCATCCTGTCCCGCCAGCCCGTGCAGGTGCTGGAAGATACGCCGGACTGGTGCCAGAAAGGCGACTGCCGCCATCTGGCCGTGCGCCATGGCACGGGCGATGACGCGATCGACGTGCATGATTTCTACGTACCGGCCGGTGGCGATATTCCCGACCCGGTAGAAAACCCGAAATTTGCCCACAAGCTGGCATTCGTGGAAGAAGCGCGCCACTGGTTTTCCGCCCGTGCCATGCGGCGCACGGTGCTGGTGGGGGACCTGAACATCGCCCCGCTGGAGCACGATGTATGGAGCCACAGGCAGCTCCTGAAGATCGTCAGCCACACACCACCGGAAACCGAACGCCTGCTGGCATGGCAGCAGACCGGCTTTGTCGACGCGATGCGCCACTTCGTCCCCCCGGAGGAGAAGCTGTACACCTGGTGGTCATACCGCAACCGTGACTGGCGCGCGTCAAACCGCGGGCGGCGGCTCGATCATGTCTGGATCACGCCGGACCTGCGGGATGCGCTGCGTGGCATGCAGGTGCTTCAGGATGCGCGGGACTGGGAAAAGCCATCCGACCACGTGCCGGTCATCATCGATATCGACGCCTGAGCGCCCGCCCACCCTGAAATGCGACCGGGCCACCCAGAACCGGGCGGCCCGTCACGAAAATCCTCACCGTCTGCCTGTCGTTCAGGCCAGGGCGGGCTTGCCCCCTTCGGGGTCGAGGCGATAGCCGCCCCCTTCCGTCACCAGCAGGGAGGCATTGGTGGGATCGGGCTCGATCTTCTGCCGCAGGCGGTAGATATGCGTCTCGAGCGTATGGGTTGTCACTGCGGCGTTATAGCCCCAGACCTCGTTAAGCAGCACCTGACGCGGCACCGGGCGCGTACCCGCGCGGTACAGGAATTTCAGGATCGCGGCTTCTTTTTCCGTCAGGCGAATACGGCGGTTCTTCGCCGTCTCCTGCAGTAGCTTGGCCGACGGGCGGAAGATGTATGGCCCGATGGCGAATACCGCATCCTCGCTGTTCTCGAAAATCCGCATCTGTGCACGCAGCCGCGCCAGCAGTTCGGCAATGCGGAACGGCTTGGCCACGTAATCATTGGCGCCCGCGTCCAGGCCGCGCACCACGTCCGTCTCGTCATCCGAACCTGTCAGGATGATGATCGGGATCCGCTTGCCCTTGCGCCGCAGGTCGGCACAGAAATCACGACCATCCCCATCGGGAAGGGAAACATCGAGAATGATCGCATCGAACCGGGCGCCCGGCACCTGCAGTCTTTCCCAGGCTTCGGCAACGGAGCCAGCCTCGATCGCTTCAAATTCACCATCAATCTGTAGCTGTTCAACGAGCATTTGACGTAAAGTCTGATCGTCGTCCGCTATCAGTATGGGACGTGCTCCTGCCATCGAACCCTCTTCATCACTTTAGTTCCGGCCCGTTATCGGCCCGGTTTCTGTCCAGTCATTCATGCCCGGCCCCGTCGGCAGCCAGGCCCATGACCTGATGGCCATGATGCCGCATGCATTCGAATCAGGCTGGAGATACCATACACAAGACCTGATCCAGAGGAATTCATGATACGCGCTATTTTACAAACGAATACAGGGCTGGATGCACGACTGCATTGCATGGGCGAGAACATGCCGGCCATTATCGGTGCGGCAGGCGTAAAAAACCACAAAATCGAGGGGGATCACGCCACTCCGGCAGGAATCATGCCCCTGCGGCGGGTTTTTTATCGGGCGGACCGGGTGGCATCACCTGTTTGTCATCTGCCGGTGGAACCGCTCTCGCCGCATGATGGATGGTGTGACGACCCTGCCCATCCCGACTATAACCGCCATGTCATCCTGCCCCACCCCGCCCGGCACGAGCGGCTGTGGCGCGAGGATCACGTTTATGACATTCTCGTGGTTCTGGGTTATAACGACGACCCCGTCCATTCCGGTCGGGGCTCGGCCATCTTTGCCCACCTGCCACCAGCGGGCGGCAGGCCGACGGAGGGGTGCATCGCCCTGCCCGAACCCGTCCTGCGCCGCCTGCTGGCGGCGGGCCTGGCGGAAATTGAGGTCAGGCCGGTATAGCATCCCGCGTGGCAGGAGGATGGGCCGCCGCCCGTGCCGCCGTATCAGGTGGCACGAAGCGGATGATGATGTCACCGGGCGCGGCTTCGGCGGGGATCGCATCCTCGGCGGAGCAGATCCAGATCGCGGTGCCCTTGCGGATGATCATGAACAGCATGGGCGGGCCTTCGAGCAGCTGCTCCTCCCCTGCCTCCTCGCTCATGACATGGCTGGCGAAGCGCCATCCCTGGGCATAAAGCGAATCTATGAGGGAGAAATTCCATCCCGGTTCCCCCAGCACCTTGCCGCGTGAATCGCGGCTCAGCCCATGGTACAGGTCCAGCCGGGCGATGCCGGGACTGACCTGGAACACGCGCTGGCGCCCGAGATCGGGCGCCATGCGCGCGCAGACAAGACCGTTATAGATGGAATCGGGGGTCGCGGCGATCAGGTAGTCCGCCGGGCGTTCCTCCAGGCTTTCCTGTCCCGCATCCGACAGCAGTTCGGCACGCAGGATCGGTACGCCCAGCTTCGCCGCCTTGTTCAGCGCAGGCGCATAGGTATCGACCAGCAGCACCGGCACGCCCTGTTCATGCACGGCGCGGGCCAGGTTGGTGGACCATGCATTCGCACCCATTATGGCCAGTGCCGGTTCATCGGACAGGGTCAGCCGCAGGGCACGCGCAAGCGGCCGGAGCGAGAAGCCATGCAGGATCATGGTAGATGCGATCAGCGCGAACACGGCAGGCGTAATCAGGTTGGCGCCGGGATAGCCCGCTTCCCGCAGCTGGATCCCGACCACGCCCGCCACCGCTGCCGCCACGATGCCGCGCGGCGCGATCCAGCCCACGAACAGGCGTTCCTGCCATGACATGCTGGCCCCGATAGTGGACAGGAAGATGCCCAGTGGCCTGACCACGAACATGATCGTGAACGTGAGCGCCATGATGGGCAGGGAAAGCTGGGCAAGCAACGTGCGCTGCAGGTCCGCCGTCAGCAGCACGAACAGGCAGGACACCACGATCACGCCAAGCGATTCCTTGATGCGCTGCAGTTCCGACATGCCGGTCACATGCAGGTTCGCCAGCGCCATGCCGAACACGGTTGCCGCCATCAGGCCGGCCCCCTGCATGAGCAGGTTGCAGAATGCCGCAACCCCCATGGCAAAGGCCAGGATCATGGGTATGCGCAGGATTTCGGGCAGCAGGTCGCGCGCGGAAAGGAACTTGATCAGCAAGGCGGGAAAGACGCCACAGGCAATGGAAAACATGGTGGCGAACAGCAGGTGTGGCCCGATCTCGATGGCAGCCAGTGACATGCCCGACAGGTGCGAAGGCCGCAGCAGCAGGCATTCCAGTACAAGGGTGGCAAGGATGGCCGCGATCGGGTCATTGACAATCGCCTCCCACCGCAGGAAGGCCGCGACCCGTGGCCGCAGCTTGGTATGCCGGAGCAGCGGCAGCACCACCGTGGGGCCGGTCACCACCACGATTGCGCCAAACAGCCACGCCGTGCCCCACGGCAGGTGACCGACATAATGCGCCGCGATCGACCCCAGCAGCCAGTTGATGGGCAGCGCGGCCGCCGTCAGCCGCAGCACGCCCTCGCCCGATTCACGCCATTGCCGCAGGTCGAGCGCAAGCCCGCCCTCGAACACGATGAAGGCCACCGCCATGGAAACCAGCGGATGGAAATAGGGCCCGATCGCCGCCGCCGGATGCAGGATTCCCAGGCCCGGCCCGTAGATCAGCCCAAGGCTGAACAGCAGTACGATGGCAGGCAGCTTGAATCGCCACGCCACCCATTGGGCGGCGATTCCGCCGCCCAGCACGCACAGAATTCCTATGGCAAGGTTGGTTGCCTGCATGCCCGTGTCCCGCGTTGTTGCAAACGCCCGCCCTGCCCGTGTGCCTGTGTCTCATTGGCGGGGCATGCGATCATGGCGCATGGATTTAGCTGATATCCTATATATCAGCTATCGCGCTGCATGATGGCAGCAAAAAAACCATCGGTATGATGCTGGCGTGGTGTCAGGCTGACCTGTCCATCATTACTCAGGCCGAGGGGCAGGTCGTCGTGCACAGCGTCGGGCGTGACCAGCGAAAATGCGGGATTGCGCGCCAGGAAGGCTGCGATCTGGTCACCATTTTCCTCACGCAGTACGGAGCATGTGGCATAGACCATGCGCCCGCCGGGACGGACCAGGCTGGCCGCGCGATCCATGATTTCGGCCTGCTTGGCGGTCAGTTCCAGCAGGTCCTGCTCACGCAGGCGCAGGCGGGCATCGGGGTTGCGCCGCCATGTGCCGGTGCCCGTGCACGGCGCATCGACCAGCACGCGGTCGAAGCTGCCGGCACGCCGCCGCGCCCAGCGGTCGCCCGCCACCAGCAGGTGACGCTCGGCATTGTGAACACCCGCGCGCCGCAGGCGGCGCACGGCCCCCTCCAGCCGGGGTTCGGATACATCGCACGCCACGATATGGCCGCGATTTTCCATGGTCATGGCCATGCCCAGGGTCTTGCCCGCAGCCCCTGCGCAGTAATCCAGCACGCGCATGCCAGGGCGTGCCCCCACGGCCGCCACGACAAGCTGGCTGCCTTCATCCTGTATCTCGACCAGTCCGTTGCGGAAGGCGGTGCTGGACGTGACCGGCTGGCGCCCCGCCACGCGCAGCCCCCAGGGGGAAAGCGTCGTCTCCTCCGCCCGTATGCCATCGCCATCCAGCGCCACGCGCGCGCCGGCACGATCGGACCTGAGCAGGTTTACCCGCAGGTCCAGCGTGGCTTCTCCCTCCATGGCGGCCAGTTCGGCTTCCAGCCCGTCACCAAACGTGCGCTCCAGCCGGGGCAGCAGCCAGTCCGGCACTTCCAGCCGGACCGCGCGCGGCATGTCGGCATGCGCCAGCGCCTGACCGCGCAGCCGGTCATAAAGCGCGCTTTCATGCCCGATCAGCCCCAGCGGAGCATACCGCCCGCCGGTAAACAGTTCGCGCGGGTTTTCCCGGCTGTCAGGTTCCAGCGCCATCATGGCCAGAACCAGCGTGCGCGGCGTGACCTGCCCGCCTGCGCGTTCGATCCACCAGTGCAGCCTGCGCCAGTGGCGCAGCACGCGCCATATGCGTGCCGATATGGCGCGGCGGTCGCCCCCGCCAATATAGCGCCGTTCGCGGAAGAAGGCGTTGGCCAGCGCATCGGCAGGCCGCCGTGGCGTTGCCTCCATTGCGGCAAGCAGGTCAATGGCGGCGGAAAGCCGTGCGCTGGGTGTCATGAATTATGGAACCGTTACTGTGGAAAACCGGCAGGGTCAGTCCTGCTGGTAGTTGGGGGCTTCACGCGTGATGGAGACATCGTGCACATGGCTTTCACGCAGGCCCGCGCCCGTTATGCGGCGGAAGCGCGCGCGCTGCTGCAGGTCCGCAATGGTGGCGGAGCCGGTATAGCCCATGCCCGCACGCAGGCCACCCACCAACTGGTGCACCACCGCGCCCATCGCGCCCTTGTAGGCCACGCGGCCTTCAATGCCTTCGGGCACCATCTTGTGCGTGTCCTTGATGTCCTGCTGGAAGTAGCGGTCGGCCGACCCGCGGGACATTGCCCCCAGGCTGCCCATGCCGCGATAGGACTTGTAGGTCCGGCCCTGGTACAGGAACACCTCGCCCGGCGCTTCCTCCGTGCCCGCCAGCAGCGAGCCGACCATCACCACATCCGCGCCCGCGCCAATGGCCTTGACGATATCGCCCGAAGTCCGCACGCCGCCATCGGCAATGGCGGGCACGTCGCGCTCGTGGCACGCGGCCGATGTTTCCATGACGGCGGAAAACTGCGGCACGCCCACCCCGGCCACGACGCGCGTAGTGCAGATGGAACCCGGCCCGATGCCGACCTTCACGCAGTCGGCCCCCGCCTCGATCAGCGCGAGGGCGGCTTCCGGTGTCGCGACATTACCGGCAATGATCTGGATATCGTTGCGGATCGCACGCACCCGCTCGATGGATTTGAGCACGCCGGCGGAATGGCCATGCGCGGTGTCGATCACCACCACGTCCACCCCTGCCGCGATCAGTTCACGCGCACGCCCCACGCCATCGTCCCCCACGCCGGTGGCGGCGGCGCACAGCAGGCGCCCCATGCTGTCCTTGTTGGCCTGCGGGTACTGCACCGCGCGGTCCATGTCCTTGACGGTGATCAGGCCGATGCAGCGATCCTCGTCATCCACCACCAGCAGCTTCTCGATCCGGTGGCGGTGCAGCAGCTGGCGGGCCTGGTCACGGTCGGCGTTGTTGCGCACCGTCACCAGGTTCTCACGCGTCATCAGTTCATACACGCGCTGGGCGGGGTCGGTGGCAAAACGGACATCGCGGTTGGTCAGGATACCGACCAGCCGGTTGGTCTCGCGCTCCACCACCGGCAGGCCGCTTATGCCATGGCGTGACATGATGGCATTGACCTCCGCCAGCGTCTGGTCGGGGTAGACGATAACGGGATTGACCACCATGCCCGACTCGAAACGCTTGACGCGACGGACCTGCTCGGCCTGCTGCTCGACGGTCAGGTTCTTGTGAATGACGCCAAGCCCGCCATTCTGGGCCATGGCGATGGCCATGTTGTCCTCGGTCACGGTGTCCATGGCGGACGAGATCAGCGGAATGTTCAGCGTGATCGTGCGGGTCAGCCGGGTTTTTGTCGATGTCTGCGAAGGCAGGACACTCGATTCGTCAGGAACGACCAGCACGTCATCAAAGGCGAGGGCCTCGCGAATGCGATCCTCGATCCGGGGGGCGGATGTGTTTTTCGGTATGGAAGACATGATGCAGGGGCCTCGTCAGCGGATGGCGGCTTCCCCGCGCCTCGGGTCACCGACCGTTGGCGCTCCCTCTTAGGGGGCTGCGCGCCTGCTGGCAAGCCTTACGCGCGGGGATGGCGTGCTTTCTTGCATGAATGACGCAAAAATACCCCATCCCTGAAAAGCGCATGAAGGTTTTCGGGTACCGCCCTTTTCAAAAGGCGGTGTTGTTCGAAGCTTCATGCGGAAGGCCCCACCAGAAACCTTTGTTATCTAATTATTTAAAAACAGTCTTTTACACATGCAGGCGCAGGCCATCATAAGCAGCCTCCACGCCTTCGGGCAGGTTGGCCTGCATCCAGCCCCAGTCCATGTCCGGCCCCATATGGGTCAGCACGGTGCGGCGGGGCTGTATGATCCTGCGCCAGCGCAGCACCTGCGCCAGCCACCCGTGGGAGGGATGGACATCACGCTGGAAGCAGCCGACCACCCACGTATCCACCCCGCGCAGCGTATCAAGGGCCGCGTCACCCAGTTCGGCCACGTCGGTGCAGTAGGCCATGGGCCCCACCCGCAGGCCCATGGTTTCGGTCCGGCCATGCTGCTGCACGAACAGGTCCACCTCCATCCCCGCGATAACCTGCCTGGATGGCAGGGGGACGGGATGGACATCCAGCACGGGGCGGTAGATGTGCGGCGGTGTCCAGGGGCGAAAGGCATAATCAAACCGGCACGCCAGTTCATCCAGCACCGGCTGCGTGCCATAGACCGGCAGCGGCGCGCGGGTGATGCGGTTGATGGAGCGCAGTTCGTCCAGACCCGCGATATGGTCGGCATGGGCGTGGGTATAGATCACGGCATCCACCACGCTCACATGCCGGGCCAGCAGCTGCGTACGCAGGTCCGGCCCGGTATCGACCAGCAGCCTGCGGCCCGGCCCGTCGCTTATGATGACGGAGGAACGCGTCCGGCGGTTGCGTGGCTCCGCCGGGTCGCACATGCCCCAGTCCCCTGCCCCGTCCGCGCCACCGATCATGGGCACGCCAGCCGAACCGGCGCAGCCAAGGATGATCATCTCCATGCCGGTCAGACCGCCTGGCTGAACAGGCGGCTGAAGTTGCGGGTGGTCATCTCGGCAAAGGCCGCATCCTCCATCCCGCGCAGTTCGGCCAGCACACGGGCGGTATAGGCCACGTAACCCGGTTCGTTGCGCTTGCCACGCCGGGGTACGGGGGCAAGATAGGGGGAATCCGTCTCGACCAGCAGGCGATCGGCCGGCACGTCCTTCGCCACGTCGCGCACCGACTGCGCGCGGCTGAACGTGGCAATACCCGAGAAGCTGATATACCCCCCCAGTTCCAGCGCACCACGCGCAAGCTCCGGCCCGGAGGAAAAGCAGTGGATCAGGAACGGGAATGCCCCGCCGCTCTGCGTCTCGTCACGCAGGATGGCCAGCATGTCGTCATCGGCTTCCCGCGTATGGATCACCAGCGGCAGGCCGGTGCGGCGCGCGGCATCGATATGCACGCGGAAGCTCTCCTGCTGGGCGGGCCGGATTTCGGGCTGACCATGGAAGTAGTCCAGCCCGCTTTCACCAATGCCCACCACGCGCGGGTCATCGGCCAGCGCCATGAGTTCCGTAGCCTCGGGCAGCGTTTCCTCATCCACATGGTCTGGATGGGTGCCGATGGTGCACCAGACCCGCAGGTCCGGCGTATCCAGTTCTGCCAGCTTCTTCTGCTGGTCCGCACGCGACAGCCTTGTGCCGATGGTCACCATGCCGTCCACCCCCGCCTGCCGCGTGCGGGCCAGGATTTCGGGCATTTCCTCATCGGAGAAATGATCCAGATGACAGTGGGAATCGGTCAGTCCCAGGCGGGTCATGAAGCCTCCGGTTCGACGTAACGGGGGAAGATACCCTGTGGGGCGGGCAGTTCACGGCCTGCGGGCAGCGGCGTGCCGAGCGATGCGAAATCCCGCTCGCCCGGTTCCACGCCAAGCTGGGTCAGCATCCTGTCCATGCTGCCGGGCATGTAGGGCTGGAGCACGGTGGCGATGATGCGCAGCGCATCAGCCAGCACACGCAGCACGTCGCCCATGCGGGCGGCATCGGTCTTTTTCAGCTTCCACGGGGCCTGATGGTCGATATAGGCGTTGCAGGCGCGGATGACCTTCCATACCTCCTCCAGCGCATCGGTCAGGGCCTGGCGGTCGATCTGCTCATGCATGATCTGTGGCAGCAGGCCTGCGGGGGCAAGCAACGCCATATCCTCCGCCGTGCGGGTCCCCTGCGCCGGCAGCCTGCCTTCGCAGTTGCGCGCGATCTGGGAAAGCGTGCGCTGGGCAAGGTTGCCAAGGTCATTGGCCAGTTCGACATTCATGCGCGAGATGATGGCGCGCCTGCTGAGGTCGCTGTCTCCGCCAAAGGGCATCTCGCGCATCAGGAAGAAGCGGATCGGGTCAAGGCCGAAGGTCTCCACCAGGTCACGCGGGTCCACCACGTTGCCCAGCGACTTGCTCATCTTCTGCCCCTCGATGGTCCACCAGCCATGCGCGAACACACGGTCAGGCAGTTCCACCCCCGCCCCCATCAGCAGCGCGGGCCAGTAGATGGCGTGGAAGCGCAGGATGTCCTTGCCCACCAGATGCAGGTTGGCAGGCCAGAAATCATGGCGCGGGGCCGTCCGGTCCGGGTAGCCGATGGCGGAGAGATAGTTGGCCAGCGCGTCCACCCACACATACATCACATGCTTCGGGTCGCCCGGCACGGGAATGCCCCAGTTGAAGCTGGTGCGGCTGATCGACAGGTCACGCAGCCCCTGACGCACGAAGCTTGCGACCTCGTTACGGCGGCTGTGGGGTTCAATGAAGCCGGGGCGGCTTTCATACAGTTCCAGCAGTCTGTCACCGAATTTGGACAGGCTGAAGAAGTAGGATGGCTCCTTCACCCATTCCACGGCCGCACCCGTGGGGGCAACCTTCTTCCCGTCCGGCCCGTCAACCAGTTCTTCCTCGCCATAGAAGCACTCGTCCCGCGTGGCGTACCAGCCTTCGTATGCGCCGAGGTAGATGTGACCATTTTCCTCCAGCTTCTTCCACAGTGCTTGTGCGCCCTGCACATGACGCGGCTCGGTCGTGCGGATGAAGTCATCGTAGGAGATGGCCATCTTGTCGTACATGTCACGGAAATCGGCCGCGACCCTGTCAGCAAGGGCAACGGGCGTCACGCCCGCGGCCTGGGCCGCCTGCTCCACCTTCTGCCCGTGCTCGTCCGTTCCGGTCAGGAAGAAGACATCAAATCCCGCCAGCCGCTTGAAGCGTGCGATCACATCCGCCGCAACGGATGTATAGGCGTGGCCGATATGCGGCGCCCCATTCACGTAATAGATCGGTGTTGTGACGTAGTAGCGCCGTGTCATGTTTCACTCACCCGCGCAAGCGCCATAAGCAGCGCCTGCTGTTTGTCCAGATTGAATTGTTCGGTCTCCGCGCGCAGGCGCGCCATGTCCTGCCACAGCAGGGCCAGGCGGGCGGGGCGCAGGTCACCGTCACGCGGCGTGGCCGTGTTGCGGGCCAGGTCGCGTGCCCTGCCAGATATGGCATCGCAGAGCAGATCGAAAAAGACGGAAAAGCCATTTTCCTCCGCCAGCACCCGTGCGGCCGTCTCGTAATCCGCGGCGGCGCCCCCGTGCCCCGCCATGACCTGCCCCACCAGTCCGGCCAGTTGCGCCCCGCCTTCATGCAGCAGGTCCAGCGCCCTGCCCGGCGCCCCATGGGCCAGCGGCACGATGGCGTCCAGCCTGTCTGGCGGCGGGGCGTCGGGCATGGCGGACAGTACGGCACGCATGGCGGCATCATCCAGCGGGGTCAGGTTCAGCACCCGGCAGCGGCTGCGTATGGTGGGCAGCAGGCGGCCGGGCATGGCGGCGGTCAGGATCAGGATCGCGCGCTCGGGCGGTTCCTCCAGTATCTTGAGAATGGCGTTGGCCGCCGTGCGGTTCATGTAATCCGCGCCATCCACGATCACCACGCGCCAGCCACCTTCCGCCGCCGTGCGGTGCAGGAAGGTGCCGATGGGCCGGATGTCATCGGCCACGATCTCGCGCCGCAATGCCGGGCTGCCGCCCTTTCCACCTTTTTTACGGCCCTTTTCGTTCACGCCACGGGCAATGACCAGCAGGTCGGCATGGGTGCCCATGCTGACCCGCCGGCCAACGGGGCTGCCATGGTCCTCCGCCCCCAGCAGGGTGCGCGCCATCATGAAGGCCATCGTGGCCTTGCCAATCCCCTCCGGCCCGGTCAGCAGCCAGGCATGGTGCAGCCTGCCGGTACGGATGACGGACAGGAATTCCGACCAGGCCCCGTCATGCCCCACAAGCCTGCGGCAGGTGCGCGGGTCATCCATCGGCACGCAGGCCCGCCAAGCGGGGCGCCAGTGCGGCGCGGATGGCCTGCTGCACGCTGTCGGTATCGCCACTGGCGTCAATGCGGTGGCAGCGTGCGTCATCACGGCGGGCGATTGCATCGAACCCCGCCGCCACACGGGCGTGGAATCCGATGTCCTCCGCCTCATAACGGTCGGCGCGGGCATTGCCGCGCTGGCGCAGGCGGGCATGGGCCACGTCGGGAGGCACGTGCAGCACGAGGGTCAGGTCAGGCCGGACAGGCATGAGCGCGCGCAGGCGGGCGATCATGTCCAGCAGGACGGGGTCACCATGCCCCTGTCCATAACCCTGATAGGCTTCGGTCGAGTCGGAAAAGCGGTCACAGATCACGATGCGCCCCTGTGCCAGCGCGGGCTGGATGCTGCGTTCCACATGATCGGTACGGGCGGCGAAATGGGCCAGCACCTCTGCCCGGGCGGACAGGTCATGGCCACCGAACAGCAGGAAATCCCGCAGGGCTTCCGCCCCCGGCGTGCCACCCGGCTCCCGCGTCAGGTCCACATCATGGCCGCAGGCCCGCAGGTGATCGGCCAGCAGCCCGGCCTGCGTGGACTTGCCGGCCCCCTCGCCCCCTTCAAGCGTGATGAACAGGCCCGCCATGGCCTAGCCGTGTCCCAGCTTGCGGCCCAGTGCCGCCGAAGCCCTGCCCACCAGCCCCAGCCGGCCAACGGCGGCCCCCGCGACAAGCGGGATGCGGATATCGGCCAGGCCGGTATTGGCAATGACCATTTCCCCCAGTTGCTGCCCGGCCAGGACAGGGGCGGGCACGGGGCTTGCGTATTCCATGCTGACATGCACCCGGTTCTGCCAGCCATGGGGCAGCGTGAGCGTGACATCCCGCGTTGCGACCAGCGGCACGGTGGGCGCCTGCCCCAGCCATACGGGCGCGTTGTCCACCACCGCGCCATCATGGATGATGGTCGTGTTCTCGAAATTGACAAACGACCATTCGAACAGCCGCTCGCCTTCCTGCGCGCGGGCGTTGCTGCTGGGCAGGCCATTGACGGCCATGATCACGCGGTTGCCACCCCGCTCGGCGCTGGCGCACAGGCCGAAGCCACCCGCATCGGTATGGCCGGTCTTGAGACCGTCGGCCACGCCACGCACCACCAGCGCGTTGCGGTTCTCCTGCGATATCTTGTTGTAGCGGAAGCTCTTTTCCGAAAAGAAATGGTAGTAATCCGGAAAATCGTGGATCAGGTGCATGGCGATGGTCGTCACGTCGCGCGCGGACATGTAATGCCCGTCCATCGGCCAGCCGGTGGCGTTCAGGAAATGCGAGTTGGTCATGCCAAGTTCGGCGGCCTTGGCGTTCATCAGGCCGACAAACTGGTCTTCCGACCCGGCAACGCCCTCGGCCAGTACGATGCAGGCATCATTGCCGGACTGGATCACCATGCCCTGGATCAGGTCGGACACGGCCACCGCACCATCGAGCGGCACGAACATTTTCGAACCCTGCATCCGCCATGCCTTTTCACTGACCGGCAGCGTCTGTTCCAGTGTCAGCCTGCCCGCGCGCAGCATGCCGAACACGATGTAGGCCGTCATCATCTTGGTCAGCGACGAAGGGGGCATCCGCTCATCGGCTGCCTTTTCCAGCATCACGGCCCCCGTGGTATAATCCACGATGCACGCCCAGCGTGCGATGGTATCGATCGGACCGATCAGGCTGTTGGCCGGCGCGGAGGGCACGACAGGGGCTGCCGCCGCATCAGCCGCCGCGGGTGCCGCGCGGCGACGGCGGGCCACGGGTGCTGCAAGCGCCGTGGAGGATACAAGAAGGCTGGTTGCCCCAGCCAGAAGGAAACGTCGGGTGTGCATTGCATCCTTGGTCCGGTAGGTACCGGCCGGGCAGGCGCGCCCGGCTGGCGTGACAGGGTGGTCCGTCACGTGATTTCGTTGCCCAGCAGGCCGACGGCCAGCGCATAGAAATCCGATGGATTATAGCGGCGGATCGCGGCGAAATTGCGATAGACCATGAAGGCATCCCCCCCCGGCCCGTCGGGGCGCAGCACCGCACCCGTGGCATCGGGCCGGGCAAAGGGCACGCCGCCGGGCTGGGTCACGCCCATCTGCATCCATTCCGCCAGCGTGCGCACCTGCGTGCGCCCCAGTGCGGACTGGGCCAGGCTGTCGGGCACGGAAATCTCCTGCCCCCAGGTCTCGCCCGCGACCCAGCCCGAACCGGCAAGGTAGCTGGCGATGGAGCCGAATATGTCGGGCATGGAATGCCAGATGTCGCGCCGCCCGTCACCATCGATGTCGACGGCGTATTTCACATAGGCGCTGGGCATGAACTGGGGCTGGCCCATGGCGCCGGCATAACTGCCGGTCATGAGTTCGGGGGTAATGTCTCCCGCGTTGAGGATGGCGAGCGCGTGGAACAGTTCATCATGAAAGAACTTCGCGCGCCGTCCCTCGAACGCCAGGGTGCACAGCGCGTCGACCACCGCGAATTTGCCCATGATCGTGCCATAGGCCGATTCCAGCCCCCATATGCCCATCACGGCGCCCGCCGCCACGTCGTAGCGGGTCAGGACCTGCTGCTCCAGTATGGCGCGCCGGGCGGTAAAGGCGGTGCGTCCGTCATCTATCTTGTGCTGGGTCAGCACACGGCTGCGGTACTGTGCCCATGTCATGTGGAATTCGGGCTGGTTGCGGTCACGCGCGATGACCTGCGTGTTCGGCGCGGACAGGTCGAGCGCGCGGGTAACGCTGTCCGCCGTCAGTCCCTGCCGAATCGCCTGCGCACGGATACCGTCCAGAAAACCGGCGTAATCCCCTGCCGCGCGCACTGGCGCCGCGGCTGCAAGATGGTGGTGCGCCGCCCGTGCGGGCAGCAGCCATGAAGCGCCCGCACCCGCAAGGGATGCAGCGGCAGCGTGAAGAAGGCGGCGACGTACAAGCATATCCGAAGCTGTGCCACGGCCTCCCGCCCGTTTCAATGACTCACTTGCCCCGCAGTCCGCGCCCGCACTGCCCTGATACATTACGCCACATAATTTCGCGTTTGTGACCACAGGCGAAGCATGCAACAAGAACGCCACCGGTCGCTGGCACGTTGATCCCCGATGGCCGACAGATTTTTCCCCGCCCGCGCCCCGGGCCGACTGAAGGACGTGTGCTTGCGTAGTTCCGGTTTTCCCCTCCCGCCCGGTCAGGGCACGCCGAAACACGCCGCATGCCATCCCTGACAGCCATCCTCGCGGCGGCGGGGGCTTCCCCTGTCATGCAGGGGCTTGCGATCATCATCGGCACCTTCATCCTGGAAGATGCGGCAACGATCCTGACCGCCATGCAGGTCCGCACCGGCCATGTGGCGCTGGGCGTGGCGCTGGTCGCCCTTTATATCGGCATCGTGGTGGGCGACATGGGACTGTACGGCATGGGCCGGCTGGCAGCACTCTGGCCGCCCGCGCGGCGCTGGATCACGCTGCCGGGCACCGTGCGCGAAGGCCACTGGTTTGACCGCAACGTGTTCCGCATCGTGTTCATAAGCCGTTTCGTGCCCGGCGCGCGCTTGCCGCTTTACACGGCGTGTGGTTTCTTCCGTGCGCGGTTCGGGCTGTTCTGTATCGCCGCGGTGCTGGCCACACTGATCTGGACATCGCTGCTGTTCCTTGTCTCGCTGCGGGTGGGGCAGTTCCTGATCGACCACCTGGGTACCTGGAAATGGGCGGGCATGGCCGGTTTTGCCCTGACCATATTCCTGATCAGCCGCATGATCGCCCGCTTGCAAAGTAATGAGACCCGATGACCGACCTATCCACAGCCGTTGACAGCGGAACCGCAGCACCGGACGCCGCCCCTACCGTCTCCGCGTTCGAGTTCTGGCCGGGCTGGATTTTTTATACGCCCATCGTGCTGTACTGGATCATCCTGGGCCTGTGGTACCGTGACTTCAGCCTGCCCACGGCCGCCAACCCGCGTATCGAGACCGGTGGCCTGTGCGGGGAAAGCAAGAGCTCGATCCTGGACATGGCGGGCGATGCGGCGCGCAGATGGATTGCCCCCTATGCCGTGCTGACCACGGGCGTGGATGACACGGCGCGCGCCCTTGCGGCCATGAAGGGGGCGGGCCTGTCCTTTCCCGTCGTGCTCAAGCCCGATATCGGCTGCAACGGCACCGGCGTGCGGATCATGCGCGATGAGGCCGGTCTGGCACAGGGCATGGCCGCCTTCGGGCGCGGGGTGCCGGTCATGCTCCAGCACCTGATCCCCTACGGGCACGAGGTGGGGATCTTCTACATCCGCCACCCCGACCAGAAGAGCGGCCGCATCACCTCGCTGACCTACAAGGAAGTGCCCTGCCTGACGGGTGATGGCCATTCCACGGTGGAAGAACTGATCCACGCCGATGCACGCACCCGGCTGGTGCCGCACATCTACATCCCCCGCCTGCGCGCGCGCCTGGCCGAAGTGCCGCCTGCCGGGCAGTCGCTGCCGCTGGTCTTTGCGGGCAATCACTGCAAGGGCTCGATCTTTCATGACCGCGCCATCGACATCACCCCGGAACTCGAAGCGCGCGTGAACGAGATCATGCGCGACATACCCGACTTCCATTTTGGCCGGATCGACGCCAAGGCCCGGAGCCTGGCCACCCTGCGCAAGGGCGAGGACTTCCAGATCATCGAGATCAATGGCGTGGGGTCGGAAGCCACCCATATCTGGGATGCGCGCACCACGCTGCGCCACGCCTACGCTACCCAGTTCATGCATTACCGCGAGACCTTCCGCATTGGCGCGAAGAAGCGGCGCGAGGGCTGGAAAAGCAGCGGGGCCATGGCCATGCTGCGCGCGTGGCTGCGCCAGCGCAGGCTGATGGCGTCCTACCCGCTGAATGACTGAGGGGCCATCTGAAACAACCTATTGATGAAACAGAACAGAAGCTTCCGGGTGCCACCTTTTTTCAAAAAGGCGGTACATCCTGAGGCTTTCTGAAAAAAGCTTCACCAGCAGATTTTTACGGATTGCACATCGGCCAGCCTAGTCCGGCAGGCCGCCATTGCCGAAAATGTAGTTGCTGATCCGCTGTTCCAGGCTGAGCGGCTCCTGCGTATTGGTCACCACCGCCCCCGGCGCAAGCCTGCCGGCCGACTGCCCCGCCTGCACCAGCAACGCCGTATCGGCCGTAAGGGTAGGACTGCCGATGCCAAGGCTGCTATCCTCGGGCAGCGCGATGTTGCGATCCAGCGTAAAACCCACATTGGCCATGTAGGTCGTGGGGTCGAGTTTGATGGACAGCACCCGGCCCACCGGCACGCCGTCCATGTCCACATCGGCGCCCACCTTCAGGCCGTTGGCGGATACGAAGCGCGCGGTCAGGGGATAGCGGTCTTGTGATCCACCACTTTGCGACGCCCGGGCGTAAATACAGAAGCCGCCTGCAACAAGAAGGACAAGCCCGCTGGATATGATTGCGCCACTTCTCTGCCTTGCCATGCCGGTTCCCTGCCCCATACCGCCGCGCGCCATCCCGAAAACCGCCGCATTGCCGGGCCAAGGGGGTGCGGCATTCTGCCTTGCCTTATTCTTTCATTCTACTGCGTCATGGACGGGGGGACAATGACACTCATTCAGGCCATCATCATTGCAATCATACAGGGTTCGACCGAACAGTTCCCCATAAGCAGCCTTGGGCACGCGGCCATCGTGCCCGCCATCCTGCACTGGCCGCTGGACCTGCATGGGGAAATGTTCCTGCCCCTGCTGGTCATGCTGCACCTGGGCACATGCGTGGCCCTTCTGGTCTTTTTCTGGCGTGACTGGGTGGCGCTGTTCACCGGCGCGCTGGGCCGGAATGGTGAAGCCATACAGATGGACAGCATCCGCATCCTTGCCCTGCTGGTCGTGGCCACCATTCCTGCCGTGCTGATTGGCGGGCTGTTCGAACATGCGATCCGCAACCTGTTCGGCACGGCGCGATATGCCGCGGTCTTCCTGACGCTGAATGGCGTGATGCTGCTGCTGGTCGACCGCATGCGCGCGGGCCTGCTGCCCGCCACCACGCGCTCACTGGCCTCACTGGGGTTCGGGGAGGCGCTGCTGATCGGACTGTTCCAGTGCCTGGCGTTCTTTCCCGGCCTGTCGCGCTCGGGCGCGTGTATCGTGGGCGGACTGCTGCGCGGGCTGTCGCATGAAAACGCGGCACGTTTCGCCTTTCTCATGGCGCAGCCGGTCATCCTGGCCGCCACGGTGCTGGAAGCGCTCAAGCTGCGTCATGCGCCGCCGCAGCCAGAACAGATGCACATGGCCATCATTGCCGCCGTGGTCGCCGCCGTGGTGGCGCTGGTGTGCACCGGCATCCTGATGCGCTACTTCCGTGATCACGAGGACTGGGCGCTGCGCCCGTTCGGCTGGTACTGCATTGGCGCGGGCGCGCTGTCGTTCCTCTACCTGTCCTTCTGAACCGTATGGCCGGGGGCTCAGCCATGCCCCTGGCCGCCATCACTCGAGCCCATGCCGCCACCACCGGTACCATCGCGCGGCCCCATATAGGAACCCGGTGGCGGCCGCCTGACCGGCGGCACCATCATCCCCGGATCACCCATCACATCCAGACCTGATACCGACGCCACGTGGGAAAGCCGGTCACGCGGCAGGGCCTCGGGGCATTCGTCACGCAGGAAGGCGATGATCTGCTCACGGATCTCGCAGCGCAGGTCCCAGCTCTGCATGGCTGAACGCGCGCTGGCGATGACACGGACGGTCATGACATGGGCATTGCAGTCCGACACCTGCACCGCGAATTCCTTGCCGTCCCATAGTGGGGCCGAATGCACGATTTCGCGCAGGCGCTCACGGATGCGTTCCATCGGCGCATTGAAGTCCAGATGGATGAACACCACGCCGATCAGCGCCGCCGAATTATGCGTCCAGTTCTGGAACGTGTTTTCCAGGAAATAGGAGATCGGCACGATATGCCGCCGCCAGTCCCATACCCGCAGCACGACATAGGTGGAGGTGATTTCCTCCACCCATGCCCAATCCCCATTGATGATGATCAGGTCTTCCATGCGGATGGGCTGGGTCATGGCGATCTGCATGCCTGCGAACAGGTTGGTCAGCAGCGGGCGCGCGGCCAGACCCACCACCAGTGAAGCGGCGCCGGCAGAGGCGAAAAGGCTGAGCCCGTACTGCCGCACCGGCTCGAATGTCATGAGCGCCGCACCAATGGTCAGCAGCCCGATCATGAGGTCGGTCGTACGCCGCAGCACGCGCACCTGCGTCATATGCGTGCGCAGCAGGATGTCGTCCTTGTCATTCTTGCCGTTGATGCGCTTGAGATAGGCATCGGACAGGATGCGCGTGGCCACGACCGCCGCATAACCCAGCATCAGCACGAACAGCACCACCAGCGCATGTGTCGTGGCCTGCATGATGTCATACGGCAGGCCCGACACCGGCAGCGCGGTACCGACGAACACGATCACCAGCATGATGCGCACCGGGCGCTGCATGGCCATGGTGAAGGAACGCACGAAGGCCCCGCGTTTCTGCCCCGGAATGCGCAGGATCAGCTTCGTGATGAACCGGCTGAACATTTCCGCAACCAGTCCTGCCACGCACAGCATGAGGATGGAGGACAGCAGTCCCGGCAACCATCCGAACAGGTGCCTGATATGGGTAAGAAGGGCGAGGAATTCGGTTTTCACGAAGGATGCACAGCCTTTTCCGGTTGGTGCCGTATTGTGGTGAGCGACCGATAGTACCCCCTACTGGGGGGATGTGACAAATCATGGGGGATTCCGTGGCTTTTCTTCCATGTTTTCAAAACACGGGTTGACTTGCCCCATGAGCGCGGGTATTCCGCACACATCCTAACGCGATGGCGGTGTAGCTCAGCGGTAGAGCAGGGGAATCATAATCCCTTGGTCGGCGGTTCAAATCCGTCCACCGCTACCATCTGCGTTAGGATTGATTTCCAATGACCTGGCTATGATTTTGGCGCTTCTATGGAGCGCCTTTGCCAGTCACTGAATTTCCCCCTTTTCTGTAACGCTGGTCACTGCCCTCACCCGGCTCTCGGTATCAAGTGCACGGTTTGACAGTTTTGCAATGGCGTTGATGCCGCGCGTTTTCTGCTCGGCATGCCACACATACACGCTCACCGACGCTGCTGTGGTGTGTCCTGTGATCGCCATGATCTCGCGTTCCGAACATCCTGCCCGGCCATCCATTTTGTGGCAATGACCCGAAGGCCGTGCGTCACGATTCCCCATAGCCCTACGGGCACGGACCTGCGCGCCCATCTCAGGGCGGAAATGACCGGTCTTCCACGCCGCGCCATCTACCCCGGTCAGGATACTGCCGGCATCATGGCGGGGGCATCGTATCCGGCAACGACCTTCCCTGCTTGTGCATGGGAATTCAGACCCGTGCACGCGTCTTGCGCTGGATACCATAAATCCCCTACCCCGTCGTAATCCGACCATTTCATCCTGATCAGATCCTGACCGCGCTGACCGGTTATGCTGGCGAGAATGCCCGCGCGCCTGAAGCGGTCGATGATGATGCCATCATCTGCCTTCCGGCCACGCCTGGCACCCGGCGCGTGTATTTTATCGGCGGGAACGCCATGGTCGGCACG
This sequence comes from Komagataeibacter sp. FNDCF1, assembly GCF_021295335.1. NCBI lineage: Bacteria > Pseudomonadati > Pseudomonadota > Alphaproteobacteria > Acetobacterales > Acetobacteraceae > Komagataeibacter > Komagataeibacter sp. FNDCF1. The sequence continues at coordinate 1,050,194 of NZ_JAIWOT010000001.1, forward strand.
CCCATCATACCCTGGTGGCTCGCGGTATGATACCGGCCTGCCTGTTCAGCCTTTCTGTATGACGAATGTCTGTGAAACCCCGGCCAGGGTGCCCATTGCCCTGTCTTCCCTGACTTCCAGCACTTTCGCGCCACATCTGTGTATGATCTCGAATACGGACCGCTGCGGCAGGGCGTTCATTTCCATCTGTGGTTGTGGACGGGCAAGGTAATCAGCCACGACAAAATGCTGGCCCTGAATATAGGTTGGCAACTGTATGATGGCGACCCCATGGGGGGAAAGTGCATCGAGCAGCTTTTCAACCAGTACCGCCATGACGGGGGGCGGGTTGTGCTGCAGGACAATGGAACTGATGATCAGGTCAAAACTGCCCTGCCAGTGATCAAGCCCGCCCACACTGGAAAGTTTTTCAAACGTGACATTGGTGATGCCCCGCTGCGCCGCCCGTTCACGCGCCAGACGCAGATGACCGCCTGAAATATCAATCCCCACGACATCCCGCACCCTGTCGGCCAGCGCAAATGTCAGGCGGCCCACGCCACACCCGAAATCCATGGCACGTTCCATCCGTGACAGATCGGCCCCGGCCCGCCGTGCCATCTGTAGCATGGCATTGACCGGCTCCCGTCCCGATGCATAGAATTCGTCGATATTTTTTTCGATGTTCCCGGTCCGGAACCTGTCATTGACCAGAACGGACCAGTAGGGCTCCGTTTCCCCGAACTGTCCCCATGCGGCGGCAATGCGATCAAGCATGCGCCGCAGTTCATCGGGGGAGCAGTCAACCTGTACCTGCTGGGGCGGCGCATCGAGATAATCCCCGATGGCTGGCGGGCGTGGCTTCCGGCCAATCTTTTTCAAAAGCTTTTTCGCAAGCCGCAACGGTGCAGGCTGTTTGGCCATTCAGATGATCTCCTCCAGAACTACAGCCGATATAGGCCATGTTTCCGGCAGGCGTAATCCTTCCCCTTCATGGCCCTGATGTTTTACCTGATGCTTTCCCGCAGGTATCGTGAAGACCTTCGATGCCATCGTTCAGCCGGGCCGTCATGCTTCATGGTCTCCGGCACGACGGCCCGCATTGACCGGGTCAGGACAGTTCAGGGACAGACCTTTGCGGCCATCCCTCAACCCCCGCAATAGGGCGCGGCCGCCTTGGGCAGCCCGTCTTCTATCGGCAGGGCTTCATTACGCGACCACTCGTTCCATGAACCCATGTAGATGCGCAGCCGTGTAAAGCCCGCGGCACTCAGTGCAACATAGGTATTGGCCGCCCGCGCGCCCTTGAAGCAGTAGATAATGATGTCATCATCAGGACGCAGCCCACGGGTCGCCGCAAGCGTGCGGATTTCTTCCGCACTGCGGAAGGCGGCATGGCCGTCCTCCACCTTCATGAAGTCGTACCACTCGATCCACACGGCACCCGGAATGCGCCCTTTGCGCGGGGCAAAGTCAACACCGTAGGGCGATGAGCTTTCGCCCAGCCATTCAACACGGTCACGATTGTCGAGCAGCCTGACCGTACTGTCGCCCAATGCGGCGCGCACGTCCTCGTACGTGGCCATCAGGCCGGTATTGATGTGCAGCGGGAATTCGGTGCGCGTGGGCCGGGTCGTATCGGTAACGAGCGTGCCGCCCTGCCTGCGCCAGCCGCTCAGGCCGCCATCAAGTATTCCGACGCTGGGGTAGCCGAGATAGCGCAGGATCCAGTAGCCCCGGCAGGAACCGCCATAACGGGTGTGCAGGGCGTCCTCATAGACAATGGCCGTCTTCTTTCCATCCAGTCCGAAATCGGCAAACAGGGTGGCGAAAGTCTGCTGCAGGGTTTTCAGCCCCTCCTGCGTGGTTTCCGCCAGATAGGTGAAGATATCGGGCATATTGACCGCGCCGGGAATATGGCCTGCCTCGAAATCCTTCCGGTCGCGTACATCAATCAGGATAGCCCCGTCACTGGCGGCAAGCCTGCGCACGTCATCAGGTGAATAGAGAACGGTTGTCGGCATTACGGCTTCCTGCATGGTTCTGGACATATCACCATCCCTACCAGCAATTCCACGCGTGATGGAGGCAGCCTGCCACGGTGCCGCCATGTCCCGGGCGGGACACGGCAGGCCATGGGCTACCCGGCCCGTTCAGTGCGACAGGTCGGTGATGATTGAAAGCAGATAGTCGATGCCCGGCGCGATGGAGGCGACCGGCGTGCGTTCATTCAGGCCATGGGAAAAATTTTCCGATTCCCTGATGAACAGCGGACTGGCCCCATAGCCGGGCACGCCATGCGCGCGGAACCACATGCTGTCGGTCGCCCCCGACAGCATGGAGGGAATGACCGGCAGGCCGGGATAGACGGTATCCACCGCCCTTGTCACCGCATCGACAAAATCCCGCCGCACCGGGGATGGCGGGGTGACAACGGAGCCCACCGTCACGTCCGTTATCGTGACCGCCGGGTCCGCAATGACCTGCTGCAGTTCGGCCATGATGTCGTGCGCGGAATGACCGGGGAAGATGCGGCAGTCGATATTGGCCGTCGCACGCTGTGGCAGCGCATTGGCCGCATGGCCGCCCTGGACCATTGTGACAACACAGGTAGTGCCGATGCGTCCCACCATGGCGGGATCGGCCGAAAGGGTGGCGATGGCTTTCCGGTCAGCCGGATTGGCGGCAAAATCCTTCATGGCCTGGCCAAGCGGGCCGGGCTGCAGCCGGGCCGCCTGCGTGAAATAGCCGCGGGTCAGGTCATTCACTTCCGGGCGGAAGCGGTGCGCCTGCACCCGCAGCAGGGCCGCCGCCAGCACGTTGATCGCATTGTCCGCCCGCGGCTCGGATGAATGGCCACCGGGGTTGGTGACGGTCAACTGGTAGTCGATGCAGGTCTTTTCCGCCCCGGTCCAGGCAAAATATTTCGGTTTGCCTGTCCGTTCGTCCAGCACGCCGCTGGCAAGGTCGACATTGAGCACCATCTCCGCATCTGCCAGCCGGTCGGCCAGTGCCTTACCGGTGCGCATCCGTGTTTCCTCATCACCGGAGAAGGCCAGTATGATCGTGCGTTCCGGCCTGTATCCTTCGCGCCGGAGTTCCAGCACGGCGGCAATGACCATCGCGTCATCCAGTTTCATGTCCGTCGCCCCGCGGCCGAACAGGTAGCCGTCTTCCACAACCGGCGTGAACGGGTCGCGCCGCCAGTCAGCGGGCCTGGCTTCCACCACATCCATATGGCCCAGCAGCACCAGCGGCTTCAGCGCAGGGTTGGTACCCGGCCACGTGGCGGTCATGTAGACCGCATCCCCTACGGGGGTGATGGTGATGTCCCTGCCGGAAAAACCACCGGCAAGCAGGGTTGCGCGGAACAGCTTCGCCACGTCCACCGTCCTGTTCCCCGGCCCCGCGACCGAACGCAGGGCGATCACCTTTGTGGCCAGGTCCAGTGCCTGCCCGTCCGCCTGCGGATGGGGCACCACGTCCGCCCGCGCGGCACACGGGTCCATGGCGGGAACCGCCACAAGGGCAAGGAAAGCAAGGACTTTACGCATGTGGTCAGGCTGCCGTCGGATTCCGTTTCATTTTGATAGTGACATGAAGCATGTCTACGGACCAGTCACCGCGACGCCGTGAGATGGCGGGCCGACTGCATAAAATATGTCATAACAGGTGGCACCAGCTGCCACGCCAACCTGCCGGCGCCCCACCCGGTCCTACATAACGGGGGCTGGATAACGATGGCATGCACGGCATGATGCCTCAATCCCATGCGCCAGACGTCACTCAGACATGCATTAAACGTTGCATATGATCATGCATTATGGTTTTGTCTGTTATGCGTATGACGCAACTTCCTTCATCATTTATGCAGAAGAGGCGACATGGACCGTTTCAAGACAATGCTACGGGGCCGCACCAACATGCTTGTGGGCCAGCTGAAACAGGAAATCGGTTATGCCACCGGCCTGCGCAGGCTGGAACGCCAGGGAATTGCGCAGGAAATGCGTGGTTTTTCCCAGACAGCCCGACTGCACCGCATGGCCGCCATGGAACAGACGGAACAGGGCTGAGCGATGCAGCCCGTCACGCCGGTCACGAATGCATAACCGCATCGCGCGCAGGGTGGTTGCCGGGACACCGGCAACCCGTACGATGGCCTGTTACCTATTGATTCAGGAATATGGCCATGAGCAAAGACCAGATCATCGACATGCCCTTCACCACCGCCGCGATGAAATCCGCCATCGAGCGGCGCATCATCCAGTCTCCCCAGCTATCCGACGCCGAGAAGCATGACCTGAGCGTCACGCTTGCCCGGCTTGATGCCACGCATCTGGCCACCCTGGTCGAGACGGTGCTGGGCCATGCCATCGAGTCCGGTTCCGAAATCCTGCCCTACCTGCAGCGCCTGGGCCAGCGCGGATAGCATCCTGTCGGGATGCGGGCGGCAGGCCGCGCCAGACCACAGGCCCATGGCGCGCCTGCCGTGACCGCGCATGTTCCCCCGGCAGCCGCTCACTTTCCCTGCCGTTGCGCCCATAACGTGGCAAGGCGGGCATGCAGGGCCGGATTGCTGGCGTAGATGTACAGTCCCCTGACCCCACGGGTCATGATCACGTTGATGGAATTGAGGATGATCCGCGCCATCACCGCCGCCGGTTCCCCTACCCCGTCACGCCCGGCAAAGGCGGCACGGTCCTCATAGCGCGCGGGGTCGATCACGATCCGGTCGGTGGCCGGATCATAGGTGACCGATGGCCCCAGGATGATGCCGGCGTAATTGAGGTCGAAGCCCTGTATGGTGTAGACGGACCCCACCTCGTCAATCGTATCGGGGCGTTCGGCCCACGGCAGGCGCGCCTGCGGCATGGCGCGGTCCCAGCGCAGGTGGAAGCGCCCTTCGGTAATGAAATGGTCCTGCCCGTTCAGGGTATAGGGATAGTCGTAGGTCGCCAGCATGCGGCACAGGCCGTATCGCGCATTACGCTGCCTTATGGCTTCGTACATGGTCCGGGCATCATCGAAAATACGGAAGTCGAACGCCTGCGGTGCGGGCAGCGGGCGCAGGACCCCGTCACGAAAGGCGCGCACCCAGTCCATCACATCCGCATTGGCGTGCATGCGGAACTGCTGGTCCAGCCTGCGCGTCACCACCGGGTAGCCCGCCACCAGCCGCGCCAGGGAGGCATCGCTCCACAGGCTCTTGAACCGGAGGACCTGCCGCGCATCAAACACGATCACCACCACATGGGCATGACGGATGATTTCGCGCAGCTGGTTGTCGTGCCGGAAGCGGTTGTACGGGTCGCGGCGGGTCAGCAGCAGGTGGGCCTCATCCACCAGCACGATATCTGCACGGCGGGTGGCGGTGTCCATCTGGTTGATGAAGGTGGTGGGACGCTCGAAATCCTTCTTGCGCAGGCATTTCCGCCCTTCGGCAATGTTGCGGTAGAGCTTGATCATTTCCGGATGGTTCACCAGCAGCCAGTTCCGGCTGCCATGCAGCGGGTCCGTGCCGTCATGCCCGCGCGCGGCGGTCTGGATGGCCGTGAAAACCGTATTCAGCAGCAGGCTCTTGCCGGTGCCCGCATCGCCTTCAATGATGAACAGCGCATGGTCATCCGCCCGGTGGGCGCGGCAGAAGGTCAGCACCTCGTCCTTCAGTGCCGCCTGGTCCGCAGTCAGCGCCATGGTTGGGGCAAGACGGGTCAGCGCGCTGTCGGCCCGGGCGGCGATGGATTCCTGCATGTCTCTCCCCATACCCGCCCGGCGTGATGGCGGCCGGGGCAGGCCAGCTATGTCAGATACGACGTAAGATCATGCATCCTATCGGTTTTCGTGTCCGGTCATAAGTTATAACGTGCGCCCACGCGCATATCGCGCTTCACCAGACAGGATACGACCGACATGACCGACAAACCCACCGCCGCCGCAAGCGAACACCTGCACAAGCTGGCCGAACGCGGCCTGAAGGAACCCAAGCTTCTGCAGAAGGAAGAAGTCATCGCCCTTGCCCAGCATGTCGGCAAGGAACATGGCCGTGCATCGGGTACCGAGCACGAAATCGCCAAAAAGGCCCAGCACAATCCCGAAGGCGTGAGCGCTGCTGAAATCCAGGCCCTGTGCGCCCATATCACGGGTGAGCGCACGGCCCGCTGAGTCAGGGCGGCAGGATGGTCCCATCCATCCTGCCGCGCATGCCGCCGCAACCTGTCCCGCCATGCGGCCTGCGTGGCGACAGGCATCACCATTGGCGGAAGGCGGTCCATCCACCGGAATAACAAGGCTTTTTCCCCGCGCATATGGATATCAAAACACGTTTCCCCGTCTATTCCGTGCTGGAACGGGCAGCCGACCTGCTTGTGCATATCGTGGGGCTGGTGGCGCTGGGATATGGCATGGTGTGGCTGGTCCATACCGCCATGCTGTCGCACTCACGGGCGGAAACGTGGGTCACGCTGCTGTACTGCGGGGGCATACTGGGCACATGCCTGTCCTCGGCCGCATATAATTTCTGCCCGTCCTGCCGCCTGAAAGGCGGGCTGCAGCGTGTGGACCAGTCGGTCATCTTCATTGCCATTGCCGCAAGCTACACTCCTTTCATCGTGCTGGGGGGGCATGGCGCGGCCAGCCGGTGGTTCTGCGGCCTGCTGTGGGCGATGGCGCTGGTGGGGGTCGTGACCAAGATGTGCTTCTTCACATGGTCCCGCCGGTACCATGTCGTGCCCTACCTGTGTGTTGCGTGGATCTTCTTTCTCTGCCCCGACCCCGTGGTGTGGCAGCTGCCCGGCGCGACCTTCCTCCTGATCGTGCTGGGGCTGGTCTTCTACTGTATCGGGGTGGTGTTCTACATGCGGGAGAAGATGCCGTTTTCCAATGTGTTATGGCATGTCATGGTGGTGCTGGGGGCCGGGACCCACATGGGGGCGGTTGCCGCGCTGCTGCTGCATTGCGCCGGTGCCGCCCCGCACGGCTGAAGCCTGATGACGGGGCTAGCGCCCGATCCGGCGCAGCGGGCGCCCGGCTTCCAGATGCGCCTCGATCACGTCCAGCGGCACATCGCGGGTTTCAGGCACCACAAGCAGGGTAAAGAGCATGAACACGACGTTCATCACGCTGAAACCGGCAAAGGTCCATCCTGCCCCCGCCACCGCCACGATGCTGAGAAACGTGTTGCTGACCGCCCAGTCCATGCCCCAGTTGGCAAGGGTGGAGCAGCCCACGCCAAAATCACGTCCCTCGATGGGCTGTATTTCAGAGCATAGCGTCCATACAAGCGGCCCCGCCCCCATGCCAAACCCCGCCACGAAGACCAGAAGCGCCACCATGAGCGATACCACCGCCCCCATGCCCTGCAGGTGCAGCCCCTCGATCACGGCCGCCGCCGCCAGGGCGCACGCCATGATCACGCAGCTTGTCACCAGCAGCGGCCTGCGCCCCCAGCGTGACACCATGAAGATGGCGCCCACGCCCACCACCGCATTGACCACGCCGACCATCACCGTCGCCCACGCGGCGGCGGATGTGCCGAAATGCGCATTTTCGAGTATCTTGGGCGCATAATACATTACCACATTGATGCCGGTGAGCTGCTGCATGATTTGCAACCCCACCCCCAGCGCCACGGAGCGGCGGAAATACGGCCTGGTGCGCAGCAGCATGAAGCCACCCACCGGTTTGCTGGTGCCCAGTTCTGCCTGGATGCCGGCCAGTTCGTGGTCCGCCGCCGCCTCATCGCCGCGCAGGGTACGCAGCACGGCGCGCGCTTCCTCGAACCGGCCGCGCGCGGCAAGCCACGATGGGCTGGACGGCAGGAACGCACACCCCGCGAACAGCAGCACGGCAGGTACGAACGGCAACCCGACCATAAGCCGCCAGTGCCCACCCCCCGACAGGATCCCCCCCGCCAGGTACCCCAGCAGGATACCGGCGGACTGGAGCATGGAAAACGTGGTGACCATGGTACCGCGCATACGCCCCGTGGTCAGTTCGGAAATATACAGCGGTGCGGTAAACGTACAGATGCCGATGGCTACCCCGATCAGGAATCGCCCAAGCAGGATCTGCCCGATCATGGCGGCGGTGGCGCATAGCAGCGCTCCCACCCCGATCAGCAGGGTGGCGGCACCCAGCGCCATCCTGCGCCCGAAACGCCGGGAAAACACCCCCGCCCCCAGCGAGCCCAGCAGCGCGCCGACCATAAGTACCGACACGATCCATTCCTGCATGCGCGCGGTGGCATGGAAGTCACGGCCGATGAACCCGAGCGCCTCGGCAATCAGCCCGGTATCCAGTCCGACCAGCAATCCCGCACAGGCCGTGGTCAGCGCCGCCCGCCCTGCCCTGCCGCCCTGCCCCGTGGGCGCTGGCGTGCCGGGCGTGGATGGCGTGCCGACAGCGGACAGGTTCGATGAATTTACAGTTTTCAGCACGTCATTCCATCCCCTGGCCTGCGGCGCCATCTGGATCGACAGGGCCGGTCACATGGATTCATAGGCAATGCTGCCACCACCGATCCATGACACAACCCCCATTCCGGCGCGATCCGGCGGTTCATGACGGAAATGGACTTCATTTTTCCGCAGGGTGCGGGCGTGATATGGGCAGGGCTGCACCGGACAAGGCTTCGCATTTCATGAAAGCGCCAGCATGCATCACCTGCTTCCCCCGCCTGTTCCCCGGTGAAGGGGTAGGGCTGGCCATATGTTTCACCTTCCTGCTATGGGCAAACGCCGTGACACCGCTCTGGGCGGATGATTATTGCCGGACCATGCCTTTCAGCCTGCCCACCATCATGCATATCGTATGGGGCAACTACAATTTCTGGACCGGGCGGTGGTTCACCACGCTGGTGACCTTTCTGGTGCTTGACCTGCGGCCCTATGGGGGGCTGGCGGTCTTTGCGGTGGTCAATGCCGGTATCTTTACCTTCCTGGTCCATGTGGTGATGCATCTGTGCCACCACATGGCGGGTGCCACCGCCATGCCACGCGCGGGGCAAGGAGCAGTGCGGTGCCTTGTGGTCTTTCTCATGCTGTGGTGGCTGCCGCGTACGATTGGCGAAGTTGCCCTGTGGAAGACCGGCGCCATCGGCTATCTGTGGCCGATGGCGGGCGAGATGTGGGTGCTGGCACGCATCCTGACGGGGCGGACGCATATGGCCACCATGGGGTATGTGGCAACGTTCCTGATCGCCACATTCCTTGAACCGCTTTCCCTGCTGCTTACGCTGGTGCTGGCGGCCGCCGCAGTACAGGCATGGCGTCAGGCACGTCGCCCGCCGTGGGCACTGCTGTGCAGCCACGCGGCAGGCACGCTGGTACTGGGGATCGCACCGGGCAATTACGTACGCATGCGTACCATGACCCCCAGCCCCCTGGCCGACCGGCTGGATGGACTGCTGGGCAATCTGGGCAGCCTGTTCGACCCGTTCTGGCTGCCCTTCGTGCTGCTGGTCGGGGTGGGCGTGTTCATGGGCAGGGGGCAGCAGCCCTTTCCCGCCTGCCTGCGCGCGGGCCGGGGGTGGCTGTTCGGGGTGCTGGCACTGGCCTACATGGCCTGCCTGCTCATGTTCCCGCGCGAGGCACTGGCCGCGCGCGTATCCTACCCCGCCAGCGTGCTGCTGGCATGCTACCTGTCCACCCTGCTGGCCCTGTGCCCCGCAACGCCGGAATTTGGCCGGATCATGACGCTGGGCTGCATGGGGCTGGTTGCCATGCATCTGGCCATTGTCATCCCGGATTTCATAACGCTGGCCCGGATCAGCCGCGACCGTATTGCCCAGACGCGTGCGCAGGTTGCCCTGAACCGTCCCGTGGTCCTGCCACGGGTCACCATGGGGCCACGGCACAAGCTGCTTTATGTGCGCAAGGATGTGATTTTTGTCGGAATCAACCCCGACCCGCACAACATGCTCACGGCATGCTTTGCACGCGCCATGGGGGCATCTTCCGTCCGGTCAGCCCCGTAAGCCAGTTACCGTATGGACATGTCTGGCGGGGCTTTTTCCAGAAAGCTTTAGAAAACGTCGCCTTTATGGAAAAGGCGGCGCCCGGAAGGCGTCCGTCCTTTCCCTTTCAACCCGCGCTTACTGGGCCGCACCGTTGCCCGGCGCAGGCTGGGAGGCCTGCGTGCCGCTGGCGGTTGGTTCGTTCTGGGGCTGTGCCTGCTGGCTCTGCTCGGCTTCCTTGCGGGCATGATGGCGGCGGACCATACCGGCGGCGCAGCCTGCGGCGGCCCCGCCCTTGCCGTGGCCGCTACCGACCATATGCCCGGCAACGCCACCGGCTACGGCGCCCTTTACACATCCGCCCGGCTCGGCACGGGCCGCCAGCGGAAGGGCAAGCAGCGTGGCGGTGGCAAGGGCGAATGCGGTGTGCCTGAAAAACATGTCTTATCCCGTCCGGTTCTGTGTGCCAGATCAAACGGCACAGGTGCCGGGGAAGTTCCCCCGTAACGCGCGGCCGGAAATCAAGGGGCGGAACGGAGCGGCAGTCATGCAGGCGGGCCGGTTGCCAGAGGGCCACGCATATTTCATCCTTTCCCCATCACGAAACTGGAGAACAGACATGGCCAAGGAACCGACGGACGCCATCCACGCCGCCCTGATCCACGCCGCCGCCACCCTTACGGCGGCAAGAAAGGACGTGATGGAAAAGGCTTCCCCCGATGAGGTAAAGAAGCATTTCAAGACCTTCCTGCACACGCTGGAAAGCGCATGGCGCGAGCATGAAGCCGCCGATCACCATCATTCCTGATCGGACGCGCACATGAAGAAAGGGGGAGGCACCTGTCGGCGCCTCCCCCCTTTTTTGACGTCAATGCATGTCCCGTACCCGCGACATGACGGGCTGCCTGCCATCAGGACACTCGTTCACGAGAGTGAACGGTCATCCTTCTCCTGAAGAAGGACAGCGCCCGGAACCTTCATGATTTCCCGTGAACGGGCTGCCCGGATACGATCCTTCAGCGGTGACCGGTAAAGAACTGGCTCATGTCGCCCTTGGTATTGTGGCCCCATTTGTCCAGCGTCTGGCCGGTACGGTGGCCCCAGTCCTTGGCACCGTCGGTTTTCTCGGCGGCCTTTTCATGGGCCTCATGTGCTTTTTCACGGGTTTCGTGCCCGGCTTCATGTGATTTCAGACGCACTTCACATTCGGCATGGTCCGTAACCCCTTCACATGAATCCGCGCGCGCCGGGACCAGCGTTACCATGTTCAGCCCGGTTACGCACAGCCCTGCCAGAATCAGCGTCTTTTTCATGTGTTCTTACCCATCCTTCAGTTTGCCGGCATGGACAGGCATGCTGCCCATGCACATTCAGTAAACCAAACGTGGCATCACCGCCGAAGTTGCCTTGCGCCGCATTCAGGCCCCGTTGCGGAAATCCAGCACGATGCGCCCCTGCACCCGGCCATGTTCCAGATTGTCAAAGATCGTATTGATGTTTTCCAGCCGGTCCGGGCTGACCACGGTGGTCACCTTGCCTTCGGTGAAGAAGGACATCGCCTCGATCATGTCCAGCCGCGTGCCGACAATGGAGCCGCGCACGGTGGTACCGTTCATCACCATGTCAAAGATCGAGAGCGGGAAATCCCCCGGTGGCAGGCCATTGAGCACAACCGTGCCCCCGCGCCGCGCATACCCCACCGCCTGACTGAACGCCTTGTCCGATACGGCGGTGACCAGCACGCCATGGGTGCCGCCCGTCTGCTCGCGGATACAGGCGACCGGGTCCTGCTTCAGCGCATTGACCGTAACCCGTGCGCCCAGCCTGCGGGCTTCGGCCAGCTTCTCGTCGCTGATATCCACGGCGGCCACGTTCAGCCCCATGGCCACGGCGTACTGGATGGCCATCTGCCCAAGCCCGCCCGCACCCGAAATGGCGACCCATTCCCCGGCACGGGTATCGGTCATCTTCAGGCCCTTGTACACCGTCAGTCCCGCGCACAGCACCGGGGCCGTCCTGATCGGGTCGATATCCTTTGGCAGATGGGCCACGTAGTTGGGGTCGGCCACCACATATTCGGCAAAGCAGCCATTGACGGAATAGCCGGTATCCTCCTGCTTTTCACACAGGGTTTCCCATCCGCCCAGACAGTGCTCGCAATGCCCGCAGGCGGAATACAGCCACGGCACGCCCACCACGTCGCCCGTCCTGATCCAGTTGACGTTGCTGCCGACCTCAACCACATGGCCAATGCCTTCATGGCCGGGAATGAAAGGCGGGTTGGGCTTGGCCGGCCAGTCACCGCGGGCCGCATGCAGGTCGGTGTGGCAGACCCCGCAGGCATCGACCTTGACCAGTATCTGGTTGGAGTTGATCTGCGGAATGTCCAGTTCCTCGATCGTGAGCGGCCTGCCGAATTCCCGCACTACCGCCGCTTTCATCTTTCCAGCCATCTTGCACCTTCCATCCTGTCGTGGCCCTGCGCGACGCCGGTTATTGCCTGTCCGGCCATGCGCCCGCGTCCGGCGGGGCCACGGGCCGCATGGCCCGCTGGGCGTGGAGTGTCCCACCCCTGTGGCCGCGCATCCTTGATCTAGGTCAGCCCTTTCCCCGCAGATGACGGGCGGCAGACATGCCATCCAGGCCACGCGCCAGGTCAGCCGCCAGTGCTTCGGGCGCCTCCAGCCCGATATGGAGGCGGCACGCAACGCCCCCATGCGTAATGGAGGGGCAGGAGCGCGCAATGCCGCCCGTGGTGGGCAGCACAAGGCTTTCATACCCGCCCCACGAAGCCCCGATGCCAAACAGGGCCAGCCCGTCGATCATGGCGGTCATGTCGGCCTCGGTATACGCGGGGTCGAACACCACGCCAAACAGCGATGACGCACCGCTGAAATCACGCTTCCAGTATTCATGCCCCGGACAGGACGGCAGTGCCGGGTGCAGCACGCGCGCCACTTCCGGCCTGTCCTGCAGCCACAGCGCCACGGCAAGGGCGCTGGCCGCCTGCCGCTCCTGCCGGGCGCCCATGGTGCGCAGGCCACGCAGGGTCAGCCAGCAGTCATCCGGGCCGGCCAGCTGGCCCGTCTGGATGGCGGCATCACGCAGCGGGTACCAGTCATCAACATGCGCCACGGTCACGCCGCCAATAATCGTGTCCGAATGGCCGGCGGCATATTTGGTCAGCGCCTGCACGGATACATGCGCGCCATGGGCAAACGGGTCGAACAGCCCGATGCCCCATGTGTTGTCCACCACCAGCCGCGCGCCGGCCGTGCGGGCAAGACGGGCCAGCATGGGCACGTCCTGCACCTCGAACGAATGGCTGCCAGGACTTTCGGCAAAGATGACACGGGTGTTGGGGCGCAGCAGCGCGCGCAGCGCCGCCTCATCCGCCAGGGGGGGGAAATAGCTGATTTCCACCCCGAAGCGGCGCAGCACCCTCTCGGCAAGGCGGCGGGTGGGACCATAGACGGAATCCGACAGCAGACAGTGGTCGCCCGCCCCCAGATAGGCCAGGAGCGGCAGCGTGCAGGCGGCAAGGCCCGACGGGACGACCTGGGTATGCGCCCCCCCCTCGATCGCGGCCACGGCCTGTTCAAGCTGGTGCTGCACCGGACTGCCCATCGCGCCGTAGATCAGTTCATCGCCATAGCGGTTGTGACCCGCCGCCTCCATGGCTTCCAAGCTGGAAAACAGTACGGTGGACCCACGGGTCACGGGCGGGTTGACGAATACGCCCCTGCCCCCCTCCGGCGCATCGCGCCCAAGCTGGACAAGCCGGGTGGACAGGTCGCGCCAGCCACGCACGACACTCTCAAGCAGGGCTGCGGAGATGGGGGGGATAAGACCGCTCATGTCGCCCTTCCCTTACGCCGCACCGCTGACAATGGGCGAATCCGGGGTGGACGCCCATTCCGCCCATGACCCGTCATACACGGCCGGTTCCCCACTTCCGGCCTGAACGCTGACCAGCGCCAGCGCGATCATGCATGCCGTCATGCCGCTGCCACATGAACAGGTGACGGCGGTATCATCCGTCACGCCAAGCTGGACGAACATTTCCTTCAGCCTGTCAGCAGGCAGGAAGCGGCCGTTGGCGTCAAGCAGTTCCCCATAGGGCAGGCTGCGCGCGCCAGGCATGTGGCCGGATTCGATGCCGGGCCGCGGCTCGGGGGCCGTCCCCTCGAAGCGGGCGCGGCTGCGGGCATCAAGGATCAGCCCGGGCAACCGCCCGTGCACGATGTCCAGCACGTCACCCATGCCATGCAGCCGTTCGTAACGCGGGCGGCAGACAAAGGGGGCGGGCGCGGCCAGGTCCGGCCCGCTTTCCAGCGGCAGGCCCGCGCTCTTCCATGCCGCAAGACCGCCCTCGAGCACCTGCACCCGTTCATGGCCGAACAGCCGCGCAAGCCACCAGGCGCGTGCGGCGCACGCCATGCCGTCCTGATCATAGAACACGATGCGCCGTGCGTTGCCCATGCCACGCTCGGTCGCCAGCCGCGCGAAGCGGGTCTGGCCGGGAACGGTATGTGGCAGGGGGGAATCCGGATCGGAAAATGTATCGATGTCAAAGCGCACCGCGCCGCCGATATGCGCGTTGGCAAAACGCTGCTGCGGGTCGAAGGCCTGCCCCGGCAGGGCCATGGAGGCATCCAGCACAAGGATATCGTCATGTTGCTGGGCCTGTGACAGGTCAGTGGCTGAGATCAGCGGATGCATACCGTCTCCCGGTCTTCAAGGAATTGCGTGTTGCCAGACAGGGTGCAGCATATGATGCGGGAACGAAAGTCCTGAACATTTGTCTTTCGTTTCATGGCGGGAGGGGGTACGCCTGCTTTATGGTCGAACGTATCATGATGGGGCTGATGCTGGGGGGGATCGCATTTGGCTGCGTCCTGATCCTGTATCCGTTCATGACCGCCCTGCTCTGGGCCGCGATCCTGACATTTTCCACATGGCCGGTCTTCATGCGGCTGCGGCGCAACATGTCCCTGCTGCCCGCCGCCATGGTCATGACGTTGCTATGCGCGCTGGTGCTGGTGGTGCCGGTCGTGCTGGTCGTGTCCAACAGCATTGCCGATGTCCCGGCCACACTGCAGTACATTGTCGATGCGGTGGGCACGCTGCACCTGCCGCCGCTGCCCCAGCGCATTGCCCATATCCCGCATTTCGGTCCGGAAATTGCCGATAAATGGCAGAAATGGTCGGAAGACGTGGGCAGCATAGACCAGGTGGTCCGCCCCTATGCCGGGCGGATCGGGCAATCCGTGCTGTCCGCCATGATGCAGCTTGCCAGCGGGATGGCGCATCTGGCCATGGCGCTGTTCATCTCCTTCTTCTTCTGGCTGGGCGGTGATGCGCTGGGCAATACCTTCGTGGCCGTGGTGCGGCGCATTGCCGGGGTCTATGCCGACCGGATACTGGGCATCGTGGGCCGCACCATCCGGGGCACGGTATACGGCATACTGGGTACCGCCCTGATACAGGGCATCCTGACCGGCATCGGCTTTGCCATAGCGGGCATTTCCAGCCCGGTGCTGCTGGGGGCGATCACCGCCTTCGTGGCGGTGCTGCCCATCGGCGCGCCGCTGATCTGGATTCCGGCGGCGATTTTCCTGCTGCTGACCCACCATCCCGGCTGGGGCATCTTCCTGCTGCTGTACGGTACGATCATCGTATCGGGGGCGGACCATGTCATCCGTCCCATGTTCATCGCCCGGGGCGCGCAGATGCCCTACCTGCTGACCGTACTGGGCGTGCTGGGGGGCGTGCTGACCTTCGGGGGGCTGGGCATTTTCCTTGGCCCCGTGCTGATTGGCGTCGGCTATACCCTGACCGCCGAATTCGCGGCGGGCGACCCACGCTCCAAGAACCCCATACCTGACGACATGCGCGAGCCGTTTATCGAATCATGACCCTAGCCCGTCCCTACCTTCGCCTGCCCTCCATCCAGCCCCGGCCCGGCATGCCACCACGGCTTGACCTGTCCCCGCCCGAGCGTGCGGGCAGCGCGGTCAAGATCATAAGCTGGAACCTGCTGCGCCGCATCGGCGCCACGGTGCGCGACGTGATCGACCTGATCCGTACCGAACAGCCCGACCTTCTGCTCATGCAGGAAGCCACGGTGGAAATCGACACCCTGCCCACCCTGATCGGTGGCCATTACGCACGCTCCCCCCTGCCCGGCCGCATCCACGGGCTGGCATGCTGGAGCCCATGGCCCTATCGTCGCCAGCCACTGACCTGCACCCTGCCCGCCGGCACCCTGATCCGGCGGGTGGCACAGGTGGTGGAATGCCGCTCGCTGGTGGTGGCCAATGTCCATCTCTCCCACGGGCAGCTGCTCAACCGCCGCCAGTTGCGCCGGGTGGTGCAGCTCCTGCCCCATCGGGCCGCCATCCTGGGGGACTTCAACCAGGTCGGCCCCGCGCTGATCCGCCATTTCCAGGATGTGGGGCCGCGCGAACCCACGCACCGCATGGCCGACATGCTGCCCATCCGCCTTGACCGCTGCCTGGTGCGCGGGCTGACCTGTGTCGAGCGTCATGTGATCGAGAACTATGCCTCTGACCACCGGCCCATTTCGGTGCTGCTGCGCCCGTCAGATGCGCCGGGCCGAACACAGGCCGCCCCGGACAGGCGGGATCACAGATAGGGCAGGAACAGCCGTGCCGCCGCATCACGCATCTTGAGCCACAGCGGCCTGCGGTCCAGGTCATGATGGGTCAGGCGCACATGCCGGTGGGTGGCGATAAACGTGTCGATCCGGCCCGCCAGTGCATCGTCATAGGCCTCCAGATTGATTTCGAAGTTCAGCCGCAGGCTGCGCACGTCAAGGTTGGAACTGCCCACGAATGACCAGTGCCCATCCACCACCATCAGCTTGGAGTGGTTGAATGGCGGCCGTGCCAGCCAGATCCGGCACCCCGAATCCAGAAAGCGTGGCAGGTTGGCCGCCCGTGCCCAGTCCAGAATGGTATGGTTGCTGTGCCACGGCACCACGATATCGACCTCGATCCCGCGCAGTGCCGCCAGAGCCAGTTCCGTCAGGAACCGGTCATCGGGCAGGAAATAGGGTGTCATGATCCGGATGCTGCGCCGTGCCAGCGTAAAGGCCTGCAGCATGGTGTACTCGATCTTCTCCAGGTCCATGTCCGGCCCGGCGGTAACGATGCGGCTCAGGCTCTGCCCGTGGCTGACCTGCGGGGGGAAGAAGATGTCCGCCGTCAGTTCCTCCCCCCGGGTGAAGGCCCAGTCGCGGGCAAAGGCCTCACTCAGCTGATGGACAA
This sequence comes from Komagataeibacter sp. FNDCF1, assembly GCF_021295335.1. Taxonomy (NCBI): domain Bacteria; kingdom Pseudomonadati; phylum Pseudomonadota; class Alphaproteobacteria; order Acetobacterales; family Acetobacteraceae; genus Komagataeibacter; species Komagataeibacter sp. FNDCF1. Next base: position 1,067,417 of record NZ_JAIWOT010000001.1, read on the forward strand.
CCGGCCCCGCCAGCTCGAAATGCGTGTCCGATACCGGGTGGGCGGGACGGGAGGCGGCGATGTTTTCCTCGCCAATGTTCAGCCCGCCCATGAAGCCCGCCAGCCCGTCCACAACCAGGATCTTCTTGTGGTTGCGCATGTTGATGAAGGGCATGCGCCACGGCAGCATGGAATGCATGAATCGCCCCACCGGCACGCCCGCGCCGTGCAGGATGCGCCCTACCCCGCAGTCGAAGTAGCCCGAGCCCACGCCATCCACCATCACGCGCACCTGCACCCCGCGCCGGTGTGCCGCGACCAGCGCGTGGCAGAAGCGCCGGCCAATCCCGTCGGGGCGGAATATGTAGGAGCACATGAGCACACTGTGCCGTGCCCCCTCGATCGCCTCGATCATGCGGGGGTACGCGCTGTCGCCATCATGCAGCGCGGTGATGGCGTTGCCGCCCAGCAGCGGGCGCCCTGTCAGCTTGCTGACCATGGACGCCAGCGGGGCGAAATTCCCCTCCTCCTCCCTGCGCCATTGCGAGGACATGGTCCGGCTGCGCCACGGGTGCTGCCCCACCATGCGCCGTGCGCGCCGGTGCACGCGGTTGATGCCGAACATGGAATACAGGATGCCACCCGTAAGCGGCATGAGCACCGTCACCCCGATCCAGCCGATAGATGCCCCCACGTCACGCTTGGTCAGCAGCACATGCACCACCACCACCGCAATGATGGACACGCGCATCAGCAGCACGAAAAAATCCCATATGTTCAAAGCGTGAAACACCATGACATTTATCCTGCCCGTATCACACGCGGGGCCAGCCATGGCCCGGCGGGCCTGCCTGGCTCCGGCCCCTTATATCCTGCTGCTGGTGCTTCACGAAACATGCGGCAGAGCATAAAGGGTTTTATCGGTGAAGCTTTTTTCAAAAAGCTTCAGAAGACACGGCCTTTCTGAAAAAAGACGGCACGCAAAGGCTTTTATGGTTTTTTATCAAATAATTGTTCTGGAACAGCCATTGGCCTGCCAACGCAGCATTTTAAGGGGAGCGCCACGATGACCGACCCGGATGGCCATGCCATACGCCCGTCCCGGCGCAGCCTGCGTGGCGGACGTGCCCATGCCACCGGCATGGCGGCCGAACAGGCGGCAATGACCCGGCTGCGGGCGCAGGGATGGCAGGTACTGGCCCACCGGGCACGCACGCGCTGGGGGGAAGTGGATGTGGTGGCGCTGAAGGAAGGCTGCCTGATCTTTGTGGAAGTCAAGGCCCGGCCTTCCCTGCTGGCGGCGGGCGAGGCCATCCGCCCGTCACAGGTCAGCCGCATCATGAATGCGGCGCAGCATCTATGCGCGGCAAACCCGCACTGGGTGTACGACCGCATGCGGCTGGATGTGTGCGTGGTCCTGCCCGGCAACGTGATCCGGTGGATACCGGACGCCTTCAGGCAGGGCTGAGGCGGTCAGCCAACCACCCGATATCAGGTACGGTGGCGGCTGGGGGCCGGATGGATGTGGTGGGCCACGGTGCCATGGGGGTGGTAGACAATGGTATGCACCATCGTGTGGCGGGTATGGGCGGTGGCATGGCTGGATGCCAGTACCACCGGCGCACCATGGCTGCCGCCCGCGCGGTGATGATAGGCCACGTGGCGTACCGGCGGTGGTGGGGCGGTCAGCGCGCCCAGCGTCAGCCGGTCGGCTTCCATGTCGGTCACGGCGTGGGTGCGGGCGTGGGCGGGGGCTGCCATGCTTCCTGCAAGACCTGCGCCAAGCAGCATTATCGTAGCAAAACGCAAGTCACTGTAGCGCATCAGGCCCCCTGTTTTTCAAAGCTAAGGGAAGCTAGGCGAAAGCGTGGGCGGAACGCAAGTGATGTTGCATATAAAACGGGAAACGGGCGGAACATTTCTGTCCCGCCCGTCCTGTTACGGTACCGCAATATGTCTGGCGGTCAGGCAGCGGCCGTGGCGATGCCCTTTTCCGTCAGCAGCTTTTCCAGCTCGCCCGTCTGGTACATCTCGGTCACGATATCGCAGCCGCCGATGAACTCGCCCTTTACATAAAGCTGGGGCACCGTGGGCCAGTTGGAGAATTCCTTGATGCCCTGGCGGATCTCGGGATCAGCCAGCACGTTCTCGGTGGTGAAGGGCACGCCAAGGTGCTTGAGCACCTGGACCACGCGCGCGGAGAAGCCACATTGCGGGAAGGTGGCGTCACCCTTCATGTACAGCATGACGGGATGGGACTCGATCTGCGCCTGAATGCGCTGTGCTGTTGTTTCGGCCATGGATTGTATTTCCTGCTTTGGGGGTATTGGGTCGCGTTCCGCGCGGGGTCAGTCCGGGGTCTGGGTCTGCACGGCCAGGGCATGCAGCTTGCCGCCCATGTGCCCCTGCAGCGCGTTGTAGACCAGCTGGTGCTGCCGCACGCGTGACAGGCCACGAAAGGCCTCGCTCACGACGCGGCAGGCGTAGTGATCCCCGTCGCCCGCCAGATCATCGATCGTGATCTTCGCATCCGGCAGGGCTTCGCGGATGTAGGTTTCGATTTCCTGTGCCGTCATTGCCATTGTGGTCTGAAGCTCCTGCCCTATCGGTCCATCAGTCGCGGAAAGAATTCGGAATGCACCGCGAGCAGACGTTCCCTGGATATTGTGGACCCGTTGGGCAATGTCAAACCCTGGTCCGCCGAATGTCCCAGCCTGCGGCATGGCACACCGGCTTTTGAAGCCAGACCGGCCAGTGCCGTGCCATCACGCACAGCCACGATGTAGCGGGACTGGTCCTCGCCAAACCAGAAGGCTTCTGGCCGCATGCCCGATTGCGGTGCATCCAGCACACAACCGGACTGGCCTGCCATGACCATTTCGGCCACTGCCACCAGCACGCCGCCATCGGCCACGTCGTGGCAGGCGATGACGGTGCCATCAAGGATCAGACCACGCACGAAATCGCCATTGCGCCGCTCGGCGGCAAGATCAAGCTCGGGCGGCTCACCATCCTGCCCGCCAAGGATCTCGCGCAGCCAGATCGACTGGCCAAGCTGGCCCTTCGTCTCGCCCAGCAGCATGACATCGCAGCCTTCGGGCATTTCCAGCCCGACCGCCCTGCGCACGTCCTCCAGCACGCCCAGCCCGCCAATGGCGGGTGTGGGCAGGATGGACTGCGACGTGCCATCGGGCGCGCGGGTTTCGTTGTACAGCGAGACATTGCCGCTTACGACCGGGAAGTCGAGCGCGCGGCACGCCTCCCCCATGCCGGCGATGGCATCAACGAACTGGCCCATCACTTCGGGCTTTTCAGGCGAGCCGAAGTTCAGGTTGTCGGTCACCGCCAGCGGGCGCGCACCGGTTGCGGTAATGTTGCGCCATGCTTCCGCCACGGCCTGCGCGCCGCCCAGCCGTGCATTGGCGCGACAGTAGCGCGGCGTGCAGTCGGTGGTCAGGGCCAGACCGATTTCCGTGTCCTCGATCTTGACGATCGCGGCGTCGGCCGCGCCCGGCCTGCGCACCGTCTGCCCGCCCACGGTGCTGTCGTACTGGTTGTACACCCATGCGCGTGAAGCCAGGTCCGGGCAGCCGATCAGCCGCAGCAGCGCCTGTTCGGTGCCTACGGGGTCGATGATCGGCTCCATGGGCTGCGGCTTTTGCGCCGGTGCCGTGGGGCGGTGATAGACCGGGGCCTGGTCGGCCAGCGGGGCGAGCGGAATGTCGGCCTCCACCTCGCCCTTGTGGCGGATCACGATGTTGCCGGTATCGGTCAGGTGGCCGATTACGGCAAAATCCAGTTCCCACTTGTCAAAGATGGCGCGCGCCTGCTCGGTGCGGTCGGGGCGCAGCACGATCAGCATGCGCTCCTGGCTTTCCGACAGCATCATCTCATACGCCGTCATGCCGCGTTCGCGCTGGGGCACGTTATCAAGGTCAAGGTCGATGCCAACCCCGCCCTTGCCTGCCATTTCAACGGAAGATGAGGTCAGGCCCGCCGCACCCATGTCCTGAATGGCCACGATGGCGTCGGTCGCCATCAGTTCCAGACAGGCCTCGATCAGCAGTTTTTCAACAAACGGGTCGCCTACCTGCACGGTCGGGCGCTTGGCCAGCGCGTCCTCGTCAAATTCCGAGGATGACATGGTGGCGCCATGAATGCCGTCGCGCCCGGTCTTGGAACCCACATAGATGACCGGATTGCCCACACCGGCTGCAGCCGAGAGGAAGATGCGGTCCTGCCTCGCCACACCCACCGTCATGGCGTTGACCAGCGGGTTGCCGTCATATGCGGGGTGGAAGTTGATCTCGCCGCCCACGGTGGGCACGCCCACGCAGTTTCCGTAGCCGCCCACGCCACGCACCACGCCATCGACGATGCGGCGCGTCTGCGGGTTGTTCGGGTCGCCAAAACGCAGGGCATTGAGGTTGGCGACAGGCCTGGCCCCCATGGTGAACACATCACGCAGGATGCCACCCACGCCCGTCGCGGCCCCCTGATAGGGTTCGATGAAGGAGGGGTGGTTGTGGCTTTCCATCTTGAAGATGGCGGCAAGCCCGTGGCCGATATCGACCACGCCCGCGTTCTCGCCGGGGCCATGGATCACCCATGGCGCGGTGGTGGGAAGGGTCCTGAGATGTGCGCGTGACGATTTGTACGAGCAGTGTTCCGACCACATGACCGAAAAGATGCCCAGTTCGGTAAACGTTGGCGTGCGGCCCATGATCGACAGGACATTGCCGTATTCTTCCGCCGTCAGGCCGAATTCACGCGCCAGGGTCTCATCAACGGGGTGTTGTGCCTTTGCACTCATCCGACCACAGCCTCCACCAGTCCCGTAAACAGGGGTTTGCCATCCTCGCCACCCATCAGCGGATCAACCAGATCCTCCGGATGGGGCATCATGCCGCATATGCGCAGGTTCTCGCTGAACACACCGGCAATGGCGTTCATCGATCCGTTGGGGTTGAGCCGCGCATCGCCCGCATCCAGATGTCCCGCTTCCGACACGTAGCGGAAGGCCACGCGCCCGGTATCTTCCAGCATGCGGATGGTCTCGGCTTCGGCAATGTAGTTGCCATCGCCATGCGCCATGGGGGTGCGGAACACGTCGCCCTTCGCCCAGTGCCGGGTAAAGGCCGTGCCGTCACGCTCGACGCGCAGGAAGCAGTCCTGCGACAGGAAGCGCAGCGATGCGTTGCGCAGGAGTGCTCCGGGCAGAAGCTGCGCTTCGGTCAGGATCTGGAAGCCGTTGCACACGCCCAGCACATACCCGCCCTTCGCTGCAAATTCACGAATGGCGGCCATGATCGGCGCATGCGCCGCCATGGCGCCACAGCGCAGGTAATCGCCATAGCTGAAGCCGCCGGGCAGCACCACAAGGTCGGTGCCCGCGGGCAGTGCGTCCTCCCGGTGCCAGACCATGGCGGGTGCGTGGCCGGTCACGCCGCGCAGGGCGATGGCCATGTCACGCTCCCGGTTGGTGCCGGGAAAAACTACAATCGCCGCCTTCATTTGCTGCCGCCGCAGGGATAGGATTCACGCAATGCGGTGAACACGACCTCACCCGCCGGGCGCGACAGCCCTTCGCGGTGGTCCTTCATCCAGCCAACAACCTTGATGCGCATGTCCGCCGTGGGGGTTGCCGGGGTTATGCAGAAGGCCGCGACATCCTTGGTGTCCTTTTCGGCATTGCGCTCGAACAGGTGGCCAAGGGCACCCGTATCGGCCACGCCGGAGATATAGGCATCACAGATACCGGTGCCGGCGGGCTTGGTGCACAGCGTGCCAAGCTGCTCGCCCGTCATGCGCGAGACGCGCTGGGCGCAGGCATGGGAGGCGGGCAGGCCCGCTGCGATGACGCAGCCAAGGGCAAGAAGGCGGGCGATCTTCATCCAACGACCTCCGTCACGAAGTCCTCGATCACAAGGTTGGCCAGCAGCGCGCGCGCCATGGCGTCGGCCTGCGCGCGGGCGCGTTCGCGGTCGGTTTCGTCCACTTCCAGCTCGATCACGCGCCCAATGCGGACTTCACCCACATTTTTGAAGTCCAACACATGCAGCGCGTGTTCCACGGCCTTGCCCTGCGGGTCGAGCACGCCTTCCTTCAGCATGACGGTCACACGCACCTTCATTGCATTACCTCCGGTCCCTTCATGTCGGAATTCGTGGCCTCGGGCAGGATGCCCAGGCGCATCGCCACTTCCTGATACGCTTCCTCGACCTTGCCCATGTCCTTGCGGAAACGGTCCTTGTCCAGCTTCTCGCTGGTCTTGGCATCCCACAGGCGGCAGTTGTCGGGCGAGATTTCATCGGCCAGCACGATGCGCATGTTGTCGCCTTCGAACAGGCGGCCGAATTCCAGCTTGAAATCGACAAGGATGATGCCGATGCCCATGAACAGGCCGCACAGGAAATCGTTCACGCGCATGCTCAGCGCCACGATGTCTTCCATGTCATGCGGGCAGGCCCAGCCGAATGCGGTGATGTGCTCCTCGCTCACCATCGGGTCATTCAGGGCGTCGTTCTTGTAATAGAACTCGATGATCGGGCGCGGCAGGCGCGTGCCTTCCTGTATGCCCAGCCGCTTGGACAGGCTGCCCGCAGCCACGTTGCGCACCACGACCTCAAGCGGGATGATCTCGACCTCACGGATCAGCTGCTCGCGCATGTTGAGCCGGCGGATGAAATGGGTAGGAATCCCGATATCGTGCAACCGCAGCATCAGGTGTTCGCTGATACGGTTGTTCAGCACCCCCTTGCCGGTGATGATGCCCTTTTTCGCGCCGTTTCCGGCACTGGCGTCATCCTTGAAATACTGCACGAGGGTACCCGGCTCGGGTCCCTCGAAAAGGATCTTGGCTTTTCCTTCGTAAAGCTGACGGCGGCGGCCCATACTCGTCCTTCACATAACGCTGCGGGGAACGGGCCGGGAGCGGCCCCTCCCCTGATCTGTAGGATCTGCTGCTGGCATGATCCCGGATGATGCGCATGCCATAGCAGCGTTCCGGGCGGGAAGATACCATTTTACCTTGCCTGCGTGGGGGAAGCGTCCAGATCGACCGGCTGGTAACCCACCCGGTCCGGCGCGCCAGCGGCAAAAAACCATGAATGGCGGTTATCGCCTGCCACCCCGATAGCCGATGAACTGCACGTGCCAAAGCCCGAGCGCGGCGGGATGTTCAGCTCGCTCCCCGCAGGCAGCGAACGGTCGGCCAGCAGCGTGGTCCAGCTCGCCCACTGCGGCGGCACGGGGCGCACGGCTGCACGGAAGCGCGGCAGGTGGCGGTGGATGCGCGGCATGGCCATGTCATCAGGGTCGGTGGTGGCGACCATGTGCACGCCGGGCGCCAGCGCTTCCACCTGCGGCTGGCCATAGCCGGGGCCGCGGATGAAGAAGGCATCGGCCCGGTCGGCCACGATCATGTTGAACGACCGCCACGCGCCTGCGTCGATGGTGGCGATGTGCTCCACCGCGGCCCGTGCGGTGGCAAACTGCCCCGCCAGCAGCGGCAGCGCCCCGCGCGAGTTCTTGCCCGGCATGGGGCCAAGGCTGCCCACGCGGTTCATGATGCCCGCCACCACGCCTGCATCATTGAGCGTGAGCCACGAGCCGCCCGCCACCTGGTCCTGCCCCCCCACAATACCGGGCTGCGCCGCCCAGTGCCGCCCCGGCGGCAGCCAGGGGCGGTCAAGGCGTTCATCACGGTTGGCCGCCATCAGCAGCGGCCAGTCCTGTGCCGGATCGTGGGAGATGACGACTGTGCACACGCCTTGTTTTCCTGCTGTTATCTGCCCCGGGCGCGGCCGGGTCAGCTGCGTGCGGGGCCTGCCTCACCGAACACGCGGGTGAATGTATGGTCGAGCATCCGCAGGTGGGATGCGCTGTCCATGGCCGCGTCCAGCACTTCAGGCGCCACCCGGCCCGCCACTTCGGGGTCGGCTTCCAGATTCTCGCGGAAGGTCTTCCCGTCGGGTTTGCCCAGCCGGGTCCATGTGGCCATGGCGTTGCGCTGGACGATACGGTACGCATCCTCCCGCAGGATGCCCGCGCGCGCAAGGGCCAGCAGCACCTCGCCCGAATGCACCACGCCGCCCAGGCTTTCGATGTTGGCCTGCATCTGCTCGGGGTAGACCACCAGCTTTTCCATCATGCCCGCAAGGCGCATGAGTGCGAAGTCCAGCCCGATGGTGCCATCGGGGCAGATGTTGCGCTCGACGGAGGAATGGCTGATGTCGCGCTCGTGCCACAGCGCCACGTTTTCCAGCGCGGGAATGACGTGCGAACGGACAAGGCGGGCCAGACCCGTCAGGTTTTCCGACAGTACGGGGTTGCGCTTGTGCGGCATGGCCGACGAGCCTTTCTGCCCCTTGTGGAAGAACTCCTCCGCCTCGCGCACTTCGGAACGCTGCAGGTGGCGCACTTCGGTGGCCAGCCGCTCGATGCCGCTGGCAATCACCGCCAGCGCGCAGAAATACGCCGCATGCCGGTCACGCGGGATGACCTGGGTGGAGACATCCTCGGGCTTGAGGCCCAGTTTGGCCGCCACGTATTCCTCAACGCGGGGGTCGATATGGGCATACGTGCCCACGGCGCCGGAAATGGCGCAGACCGCGATTTCTTCGCGCGCACGGACAAGGCGCGCGCGGTTGCGGGCGAATTCGGCATAATGGCCCGCAATTTTCAGGCCGAATGATGTCGGCTCGGCATGGATTGCGTGGCTGCGGCCGATGGTCAGCGTGTGCTTGTGCTCGAACGCGCGCTTCTTCAACGCCGCGAGCACGGCATCAAGGTCGGTCAGCAGCAGGTCGGTTGCCTGCACCATCTGCACAGACAGGCAGGTGTCGAGCACATCCGATGATGTCATGCCCAGATGCACGAAGCGGCTGTCGGGGCCGACCTTCTCCGCAAGCCATGTCAGGAATGCAATCACGTCATGACGGGTTTCGGCCTCGATCTCGTCAATGCGGTCAAGGTCGGCCTGCGAGAAGGCGGCCATGGCGGCATCGCCCTTCTCGCGTATGGTCTTTGCCGCTTCTTTGGGAATCGCGCCATATTCCGCCATGGCCTCACAGGCCAGCGCCTCGATCTCGAACCAGATGCGGTAGCGGTTCTCTGGCGACCAGATGGCGGCCATGACAGGGCGGGTATAGCGCGGGACCATATTATGGGGTTTCCTTACGGCAGTGGCATAATCGGGACTTCAGGCCGCCTTCCTACCCAATTCTGCTGGCGGCGTCTCCCTTATATTCACGTCGTCTCCTTCTGGGGGGTAATACATCATCTGTCATGACAGGGGTGATTGCATGATGCACACAGGCAGCGCCATAAAGCCCTTGTGAAGTCATGACCCGCCGGTGCGGATCAACAGTCAGGATCATATCTGCCCATGTCCGCCATTTTTTCTCCCTCCTCCCTCTATGCGCTGGCACAGGTGGTCCTGATCGACATCACACTGGCGGGGGATAACGCCATCGTGGTGGGCATGGCGGTGCGCAACCTGCCGCATCAGGCACGGCGAATCGCCATACTGTGCGGGGTTCTGGGGGCCGCTGTCATCCGGATCGGGCTGGCACTGGTGGCCGTGCGGCTGCTGGCCATCATAGGACTGACGCTGGCGGGCGGGCTGCTGCTGCTGTGGGTCTGCTGGCGCATGTACCGCGAGATGCGCGGCGATACGCAGGATACCGGCAGCACGCCCGCGCCTGCCTCTCTGCGCAACGCCATCATCCGCATCATCGTGGCCGACCTGTCCATGAGCCTGGATAACGTGCTGGCCGTGGCGGGGGCCGCGGGCGAACATATGGGCGTGCTGGTGGCGGGGCTGGCGATCTCGGTGCTGCTGATGGCGGTTGCGGCCTCGCTCATCGCGCGGCTGCTTGAGCGGTATCGCTGGATTTCATGGATCGGGCTGCTGGTGGTGCTGGCGGTTGCGATCGAACTGATCGTAAAGGGCGGCGGTGAGGTCTGGACCCATGTGGGAGGAGCCGCCTGATGCCTCTCCCCCTGCCCCACTGCCGCTTCCGGCGCACCGGCATTGCGGCGGGACTGGCCATGGCGACGATACTGGCGGCCACGGCGGCGCAATCGGCACCGGCCATGCAGCAGGACTGGCCCACGCCCCGGCAGGCCGCGACGGGCAACGCCGATGACGACCCCATAGCGGCCAGGCTGCTGGTCTATCTGCGCCTGCTTTCCCCCTCAAAGGGCAGTGCTGATGAATACGCCACCTTCTTGGCGGAAAATCCGTCCTGGCCGCAGCGTGCACTGCTGCTGGCGCGCTTCCAGCAGGCGCTTGCGGCAGAGCCCGATGATGCCGCCGCCGGCCGCCTGTGCGCTGAACAGCCCCTGACCGATGTGCAGGCCCTGCTGCGCTGTGCCCGCGCCATCCCGCGCCCCGCCAGCCTGGATGACTGGGCACGCGCATCATGGGTCAACCGCGCCGATACCCCGGCCGAGGCACAGGCCCTGCTGGCGGGCTTTGGCCCGATCCTGACGCCACAGGACCACTGGCAGCGGTTTGACCGGCAGGAACGCGCGGGCCGGGTGGATGCCGCGACCCGGCAGGTACCACTGCTGGACCCCGCCCAGCAGGTCGTGGCCCGTGCCCGCCTTGCGTTCCGTCGCAACGACCCGCAGGCTGAAACGGTCCTGGCCAGCGTGCCGCCAGAACAGCAGGCTGATGGCGCGCTGGTGCTGGACCGCCTGCGCTGGCTGCATCATGCGCAACGGCTGGATGAAGCGCTGGCCCTGTGGCACGCACGCGGGGTGGAGACGGAAAAGCAGCAGTCTCCCGCCGTTGCAACCGTCTTCTGGCGTGAACGCGACGGGCTGGCCCGCGACCTGCTGCTGGCCCACCGCCCCGATGATGCCCTGTTCCTGGCCAATGACACGACCGATATCGGTTCCGCCAATCACTATGATGCCCTGTTTCTGACCGGCTGGATCCGGCTCGAATACCTGCATGATGCCGAGCACGCGCTGGCCGATTTCACCCCGCTGGCGCAGGCGGTGCCGGTCATTACCCGCAGCCGGGGGCTGTTCTGGTGCGGGCGCGCGCTGTCGGCGCGGGGACGCACGGCGCCGGCACGGGCGCAGTGGGAACAGGCCGCAGCCCTTGCCAATACCTTTTACGGCCAGATGGCCATCTCGTGGCTGGATGGCAACAGGATGAACCCGCTGCTGGTGCCCGACCAGGCCGGCCGCCTGATCCGCGCCTATCTGCGGCGAGAGCATGAACCCACCCCCAGCGTGGCCGATTCCGTACGATTCGACACCACGGACCTTGCCCGCGCGGCCGAGATTCTGGTGGCGTGGGGCGACAGGCGCCGTGCACGCGACTTCATCCTGGCGCTGGATGCACAGGCCACCAGCAAGATCGACCACGTACTGGCCGCCCGCATGGCCACCCGCCTGGGCATACCCGATGCCGCCGTGATGGTCGCCCGTCTGGCCGGGCGCGACGGGCTGACGCTGGTACAGGAAGGCTGGCCACGCACCTACACCCCCCCGACTTCCATCCTGCCCGCCGACGTGGAACTGGCGGTAGCCCGGCAGGAAAGCGGGTTTGACGCCAGCGTGGTCAGCCCCGCCCATGCGGTCGGGCTCATGCAGCTTCTTGTACCCACCGCGCGTGAAATGGCGCGCAAGGCGGGTCTGGCAACCACGGTCAGCGCCGCTTCCCTGACCGACCCGCAACTGAACATGCAGCTTGGCGCGGCCTACCTGGCCGAGATCGCGCAGCGCATGGGCGGGGCCGTGCCCTATGTGGCCGCGGCCTATAACGCCGGGCCGCACCGCACGGATACATGGCTGCTTACACTGGGCAACCCCGCGCGCGACACGCCGGTGCCGGATGCCATGCTGGACTGGATCGAGAGCATCCCCTTTGGCGAGACACGCAACTACGTTGAACGGGTGGAGGAGAACATGGCCATCTACCAGGCAACCGACCCCGCGCAGGGGCAGGGCTGATGACGCGCACGACCGCCCGCCTCATTGCAACATTCGGCGGCTGCGGACTGGCCCCACGCGCACCGGGCACCGTGGGTTCGCTTGCGGCCCTGGTGGTGGGTGTGCCGCTGCTGGGCCACTGGATATGGATGGCGGTGGCGATACTGCTGTGCACCGGCGTTGGCTACCAGGCCACGGCAGCTGCATCAGACGGGGAAGACCACAGTTGGATCGTGATTGACGAGGTTGCCGGCATGTGGCTGGCCATGCTGCCACTTGCTCCCCTGCCCCTGTCCGGCCTGCGCTGGGCGGACGGGCTGTGGCTGCTGCTGGCCTTCGTGCTGTTCCGCCTGTTCGACATCACCAAGCCCGGCCCCGTGGGCTGGTTCGACCGCAGGCATGATGCGATCGGCATAATGGGGGATGACATCGTGGCAGGACTGCTGGCCGCCGCCATCCTGACAGGCATCCACTACCTTGCCTGATGCGTTACGTTGGCTGAACAGGAGAACCCGCGCATGTTGCCCGATACACTGCTTGCCCGCATTCCCGACGCGCTGGCCCGCTTCCGCGCGGCGGGATGCCGGATTGTCACGGCGGAAAGCTGCACCGGCGGCCTGCTGGTCGCAGCCCTGACGGAAGCCGCCGGTTCATCGGACGTGGTGGCGGGCGGCTTTGTCACCTACTCCAACGCCATGAAATCCCGTGCGCTGGGCGTGCCGCCCATGCTGCTGGAACGTTACGGCGCGGTCAGCCGCGAAGTGGCGGCCACCATGGCACAGGGCGCGCTGGCCCACGCGGCCGATGCCAACCTGGCCATTGCCATTACCGGTATCGCGGGCCCTGGCGGCGCGGTGGAAGGCAAGCCGGTCGGGCTGGTCTGGTTTGGCGTGGCGGGTGGGGGCAGCGTTGATACGGTCTCCCACATTTTTGCGGGGGAACGGTGGGATGTCCGTGCGCAGGCCGTGCGCATGGCGCTCACGCTACTGCTCGACCACGCGGGGCGGCTGATGGCGGAATGAAAGAGGGCGCGGGGCGCTGGCTAGTAGCCCGCGCCTCCGCCTTCCGCCTGCGTGCGCGGCACGGGTATGGTGCCTGACGTCTCACCCGTGCCGGCTGCCTGCACGGCGTGACTTGCGGCCCGGCCTGTGCTCCCCGGCCCTGGGCGCACCGGGGCGCCGCCTGCAGCGGCAGGGGAAGATGCGGGAGCCGTGGCGGCTGTTGTGGCGGGCTGGAGTGCCGCCCGCGCTTTCTGCAGGCTCTGCGCGTTCAGATCATCTGTCTGGGCATCCGTAGCGGCTGCTGCCGTGCCGTGATGGGTAGCGGGCGCTGCTATTGCGGGCAGTGTGGCACACAGCAGGGCACTGCCCAGCATGGTGGAAAGGAGGCGTTTGGTCATGACGGGTTCCTTCTGTCCGGTCTAATGGGGCGCGCTCAGGCGCTTCCGGCCTTGGCCGTGCCCACGGGTGGCTGCGCGGGGGCGGCAGGCGCAGGCGGCGGGCCATATATGTCACGCGCACGGCGGATGAAGGCGGACACCATCAGGCGCACGGCCTCGTTGAACACCACACCGATCGCGGCCTGCAGCAGGCGCGAGCGGAATTCGAAATCCACAAAGAAATCAACCAGGCAGCCACGCGGTTCGGGCGTGAAGGTCCATACATTGTTCAGGTAGCGGAAAGGACCCTTTTCATAGCTGACCCGGATCGTGTCCGGCGCTTCAAGCAGCACGCGGCTGGTGAATGTCTCACGAAAGGGGCCAAAGCCGATGGTCAGGTCCGCCACCAGTTCGCTCGCCGTGCGCGTGCGCACGCGCGCGCCCGTGCACCACGGCAGGAACTGGGGGTATTTCCCGACGTCGGCCACCAGATCGAAAAGCTGGCTGGGCGAATAGGCGATAAGCCGACGTTCGGCATGGGTGGGCATCACATCATCTCCATTGCGCCACGTTCGGTCCGCAGGCGTTGCTCACGTGCGGCGCGCAGTTCCGCAAAATCAGAATCCGCATGATACGAGGAACGGGTCAATGGCGAGGAACTGACCTGCAGGAATCCCTTGACCCGGGCCATGCCTGCGTAATCGGCAAATTCCTCCGGTGTTACGAACCGTGCCACCGCAGCATGCTTCACTGTGGGCTGGAGATATTGCCCCAGCGTGATGAAATCAACATCCGCTATCCGCAGGTCATCCATGACCTGCTGTATTTCGGGCCGTTCCTCGCCCAGTCCCAGCATCAATCCCGATTTCGTGAAGATGGAGGGATCCATCCTTTTCACGTCATCGAGCAGCCGCATCGACTGGTAATACCGCGCGCCGGGGCGGATGGTGGTGTACAGTCGGGGCACGGTTTCCAGGTTGTGGTTGAACACGTCGGGCCGCGCACGCACCACCACTTCCAGCGCGCCGGGCTTGCGCAGGAAGTCGGGTGTCAGGATCTCGATGGTGGTGTCGGGCGCGCTGGCGCGGATTGCCCCGATCACGCGGGCAAAATGATGTGCCCCGCCATCGGGCAGATCGTCACGGTCCACCGAAGTGATGACCACATGCCGCAACCCCAGCCGCGCCACCGCATCGGCCACGCGCTCCGGCTCATCCGCATCCAGGGCATGCGGCAGGCCGGTGGTGACATTGCAGAAAGCGCAGGCACGGGTGCAGATCTCCCCCATGATCATCATGGTGGCGTGGCGCTGGGACCAGCATTCGCCAATATTGGGGCAGGCCGCTTCCTCGCACACGGTGACGAGGTTGTTGTCGCGCATGAGCCTGCGTGTCTCGTGATAGGTGGGGTGGTTGGGCGCGCGCACGCGGATCCAGTCTGGCTTGCGCGCAATGGGGTTGTCGGGCCGATGCGCCTTTTCCGGGTGCCGCAGGGCGGCATCCGTCTTCTTGCGGTGGTCGATCGTCAAACGCACGGACATGACATGAACATCCCATCTGGCAGGCTGGTTGACCAGAAGTGTAACGCCTGCCCCACAACGTCAAGCATTCTTGCAGGCCACGGGGCAGCGGGGGATCACAAGCGCACGATCAGCGCCATGATCCCCTGCCCTGCCCGCAGAACAGGCCGCAGGGTGGAAAAGGTTTCCGGGTGCCGCCTTTTTTCAAAAAGGCGGCATACTCCGAAGCTTTTTGGAAAAAGCTTCACCAGAAACTTTTCTTCTTTTTTATCAGTCAGATATGCAGGGCGCCATCATACGCGGCCAGCACGGCTTCATGCATGGTTTCCGATATGGTGGGGTGCGGGAACACGGTTTCCTTCAGTTCCGCGTCGGTCAGTTCACCGGTGCGGGCAATGACATAACCCTGGATCATCTCGGTCACTTCGGGGCCGACCATGTGCGCGCCCAGAAGTTCGCCCGTGGCGTCATCGAATATGGTCTTGACCATGCCCTCCGGCTCACCCATCGCAATGGCCTTGCCGTTGCCGATGAAGGGGAAGCGGCCTACGCGCAGCCTGTAGCCCGCCGCCTTCGCCTTCTCCTCCGTCATGCCGACAGAGGCCACCTGCGGGCGGCAGTAGGTGCAGCCGGGAATGTTGAGGGGGCTGATCGGATGCACGCTGCGGCCGGCAATCAGTTCCGCCACCATCACGCCCTCATGGCTGGCCTTGTGGGCAAGCCATGGCGGGGCTGCAATGTCACCAATGGCGAACACCCCCTTCTCCGCCGTGCGGCAGTAGGCATCGACCGTGATATGGGTGCGGTCCACCTTGATGGTCGTACCTTCAAGGCCGATATTCTCGACATTGCCGACAATACCCACCGCCGAGATCACGCGCGCCACCGTGACGGACTGCGTCTTGCCGCCCACCGTCACCTCAATGGTCACGCTGTCATCGCCCTTCTTTATCGCGCCCAGCTTCGCGCCGGTCAGGATCTTCATGCCCTGCTTTTCCAGCGCCTTGCGGGCGAAGGCGCTGATCTCGGCATCTTCCACCGGCAGTATGCGGTCGGCCACTTCCACAATGGTCACGTCCGCACCCATATTGCGGTAGAAGGAGGCGAACTCCACCCCGATCGCACCCGACCCGATCACCAGCAGGCTGCGCGGCAGTTCGGTGGGCACCATGGCCTCGCGGTAGGACCAGACCAGCCTGCCATCCGGCTCCAGCCCCGGCAGCACACGGGCGCGGGCACCGGTGGCCACGATCACGTTGGGCGCGGCCAGGACAGCGGTTTCCTTGCCGTCTTTGCTGACCGAAACCTTGCGCATGTCCCCCTGCGTGCCTGCCAGCCTGCCAAAGCCGTTGATGACCGTGACCTTGTGCTTCTTCAGCAGGTGGGCAACACCGGCCGAAAGCTGGGCCGACACATTGCGCGAGCGCTTGACCACCTTGGCAAAGTCAAAACGCACGTTATCGGCCGCGAACCCGAATTCCTCCAGGTTGTGCAGCATGTGGTTGATTTCGGACGCGCGCAGCAGCGCCTTGGTGGGGATGCACCCCCAGTTGAGGCAGATGCCGCCAAGCTGGGCGGCTTCCACCACCGCGACCTTCAGCTTGAGCTGGGCCGCACGGATGGCCGCCACATACCCGCCGGGGCCGCCGCCAATGACAATGACATCAAATTGCGTGGTGCTCATTTCGGACCGTTTCCTCAGACCACAAGGCTCATCGGGTTTTCAACAACCGTGCGGAAGGCCGAGAGCCACTGTGCCGCCAGCGCGCCATCCACCACCCGGTGATCGACCGAAAGTGTCACGGTCATGACCGTGGCAATGGCAATGTCATTGCCCTTGACCACCGCCCTGCGCTCACCCGCCGCAATGGCCAGGATGGCGGCCTGTGGCGGGTTGAGAATGGCGGAGAACGCCTTGACCCCGTACATCCCCATGTTGGAGATGGAGAAGGTGCCGCCCTGGAATTCCTCTGGCTTCAGCTTGCCTGCCCGCGCGCGGGCCACAAGGTCGCGTGTCTCGAGACTGATCTGGCGCAGGCCCTTGGTATCGGCCGCGCGCACGATGGGCGTAATCAGCCCGTCGGGGATGGAAACGGCGACCGAGATGTCCACATCATGATACGCCAGCAGCGCGTCATCGGTATAGGACACATTGACCTGCGGCACCCGGCGCAGGGTGACCGCCGCCGCCTTGACCAGCATGTCATTGACCGAGATCTTGTATGCACCCGGCCCTTCGCTGGGGGCTGCGGCATTGAGCTGGCTGCGCAGGGCCATCAGCGCGTCGAGCTCCACATCCATTTCCACATAGAAATGCGGGATGGTGGACTTGGCTTCCGTCAGGCGGCGCGCAATCACCTTGCGCATGCCCGAATGCGGCACGGTGTCATACGCCGTGCTGGCGGGTGCCGGTGCGGATGCCGGTGCCGCGGCGGACGCAGCCGTGGCTGCGGGGGCTGCCGCCGGGGCCTGCTGCGCCTGTTCCACATCACGGCGCACGATGCGCCCGTTGGGGCCGCTGCCCTTCAGCGTGGCAAGGTCGATGCCCTTCCGGGCTGCAATCCTGCGCGCAAGGGGGGAAGCAAAGACGCGTGTGCCCTTTGATGCAGGTGTGGCGGACGCCATGGAGGCCTGCGGGGGCGGGGCGGCCTGCGCGGTGGCAGGCGCCGGGGTTACCGGGGCCGCCATGGCCGGGGCGGTCGTGGGGGCCGCAGGCGCGTCGGGCACGCTCTCGCCTTCGGCCACCAGTATGGCGATGGGGGTGTTGACGGCAATCCCGTCCGTGCCCTCGCCAATCAGGATGCGGCCCAGCACGCCCTCATCCACGGCCTCGACTTCCATCGTGGCCTTGTCGGTCTCGATTTCCGCAATCACGTCGCCTGCGGCAATGCTGTCACCTTCCGCCTTGAGCCAGCGCGCCAGGGTACCTTCCTTCATTGTGGGGGAAAGGGCTGGCATCAGGATGTTGATCGGCATCGCGTAATCCCTCACACAACCTGCCGGACGGCATTGATGATCCAGTCCGCATTGGGCAGGGCAAGCTTTTCCAGGTTGGCGGCAAACGGCATGGGCACATCCGCCCCCGCCACGCGCACCGGGGGCGCGTCCAGATAATCGAACGCGTGCTCGATCACCTGCATGGCCACTTCCGCGCCAATGCCGGCAAAGGGCCAGCCTTCTTCCACCACCACCAGGCGGCTGGTTTTCCTGACACTCTCCACCACCGTCTCGGTATCCAGCGGGCGGATGGTGCGCAGGTTGATCACTTCCGCATCGATCCCCTGCTCCGCCAGCTTTTCGGCGGCTTCCAGCGCAACGCCGACCATGATGGAGAAGGCGACGATGGTCACGTCCGTGCCGGCGCGCTCGATCTTCGCCCTGCCTATGGGCAGGATGAAGTCCTCATCCACCGGGCACGGGAAACGCTGGCCATACAGGATCTCGTTTTCGAGGAAGATGACCGGGTTGGGGTCACGGATGGCGGCGCGCAGCAGGCCCTTGGCGTCCGCTGCGGACCACGGGGCCACCACCTTCAGTCCCGGCACATGGCCGTACCAGCTGGCATAGCACTGCGAATGCTGGGCACCCACGCGTGCGGCGGCGCCGTTGGGGCCACGGAACACGATAGGGCACGACATCTGCCCGCCCGACATGTAGCGCGTCTTGGCGGCGGAATTGATGATCTGGTCAATGGCCTGCATGGCGAAGTTCATGGTCATGAACTCCACAATCGGCTTGAGCCCGGTCAGCGCGGCACCGATGGCCATGCCGGTAAAGCCCTGTTCGGTAATGGGGGTGTCGATCACCCGCTTTGCACCAAACTGGTCCAGCAACCCCTGCGAGACCTTGTAGGCCCCCTGGTACTCGGCCACTTCCTCACCGATCAGGAACACGTCCTCATCACGCGCGAGCTCGGCGGCCATGGCATCGCGCAGGGCCTCGCGCACGGTGATCTCGCTGGTCTCGCCCCAGTCCTTTTCAGGGGCTGCGGCTGCCCCGGGCCTGCCGGGCGCGGCGGGCACGGGGCCGCAGGATGGCGGGGCGACGGGAGCCTGCGCCGCAGGGGCCACCGGGGTTGCCGGCGTGGCATCCACGCTCTCGCCCTCGGCCAGCAGCACGGCAATGGGGGTGTTGACCGCCACGTTCTCCGTCCCCTCGGGGATCAGGACGCGGCCAAGGATACCTTCATCCACGGCCTCGACTTCCATCGTGGCCTTGTCGGTCTCGATTTCCGCAATCACGTCGCCTGCTGCAATCGCATCACCCGGCCTGCGCAGCCAGCGCGCCACCTTCCCCTCCTTCATGGTGGGGGACAGGGCGGGCATGAGTATTTCTGTTGCCATCTCTAATTCAGCTTCCTACCAGAATGTCCGTCCACAGCTCCGAAGGGTCGGGCTCGGGACTGGTCTGGGCAAACTCGGCCGCGTCAACCACGACGGCCTTCACCTTGTCATCCATCGCCTTCAGGTCGCTTTCCGCCACACCGCGTTCAAGCAGTTCGCGGCGCACGCGGTCGATCGGGTCATGGTTCTTGCGGATTTCGTCCACTTCCGAACGCTGGCGGTATTTCGCCGGGTCGGACATGGAATGACCACGGTAGCGGTAGGTGTCCACCTCCATCAGCACCGGCCCCTTGCCCGCGCGGCAGTGGGCCACGGCCTCGGCCGCGGCAGCCCGCACGGCCTCGACATCCATGCCATCGACATACAGGCCCGGGATGCCCCACGGCTCGCCATTGCGCCACAGCGCCTTCGAAGCCGAGGCCCGCTCCACGCTGGTACCCATGCCGTAGCGGTTGTTTTCCAGCACGAACAGGCAGGGCAGCTTGTGTAGCGCGGCGAGATTGAAGCTTTCGTAAACCTGGCCCTGGTTGGATGCACCCTCGCCATAATACGTGACCGAGACCTCGTCCGTGCCACGGTACTTGTTGGCAAACGCCAGCCCGATGCCCAGCGACACCTGCGCGCCGACAATGCCGTGACCACCATAGAAGTGCTTTTCGGAGGAGAACATGTGCATCGACCCCCCCTTGCCGTGGGAATAGCCGCCCTCACGCCCGGTCAGTTCGGCCATGACCCCGCGCGCGCTCATGCCGGCGGCCAGCATCTGCCCGTGGTCGCGGTAGGAGGTGATGATCTTGTCCCCCTGCTTGAGCTCCATCTGGATGCCGACCACAACCGCTTCCTGCCCGATATACAGGTGGCAGAACCCGCCGATCAGCCCCATGCCGTAAAGCTGGCCTGCACGTTCCTCAAACCGGCGGATCAGGACCATCTGGTAATAGGCTTCCTTCAGGTCGGCTTCGGTCATGGTCCGGCTGTTATGGCCACCCGACAGGCCGGGATCTGTCTCATTACTCATCGAACGTCCTTGGTTCATGTTGCCCGTGCTGTTGTCTCCGCCCCTGCGGCAGGCACAGCCGTTATGGTTGCGACAGGTGTGCGTGCCGGTCCGTCATCACCCGGCCGTACGCTCATAAGTACCGGAAGCACCGCCGGATTTATGGATCACGTGTATCTGACCGATTTCCATGTCCCGCTCCACCGCCTTGCACATGTCATACAGCGTCAGCGCAGCAACCGAGGCCGCGGTCAGCGCCTCCATCTCGACACCCGTGGGCCCGGTGGTGCGCACGCGCGCGGTAATGGTGATGCCGCGCTGGTCGGCATCGGGCTCAAGCTGCACC
The DNA here is from genome assembly GCF_021295335.1 of Komagataeibacter sp. FNDCF1. Classification (NCBI taxonomy): domain Bacteria; kingdom Pseudomonadati; phylum Pseudomonadota; class Alphaproteobacteria; order Acetobacterales; family Acetobacteraceae; genus Komagataeibacter; species Komagataeibacter sp. FNDCF1. The sequence continues at coordinate 1,087,931 of NZ_JAIWOT010000001.1, forward strand.
CGGACTGACGAGAGGGCCAGCGGATGGCACAGCGGGATCAGGTCGGCGGTTTTCTTGGCCGCCATGATGCCCGCAATCCGGGCGGTGGCCAGCACGTCGCCCTTGGGCATCCCGCCTGCCATGATCAGGGCCAGGGTTTCGGAACGCATGCTGATATGCCCATGCGCCACAGCCTCGCGCCGGGTATCAGGCTTGGCCGAGACATCCACCATCACCGCATGTCCGGCACCATCCAGATGCGACAGGCGGGACCCCGTCATGGTGCGGCGGGCGCCGGGGCCGGCGCATCCGGCGTGGTGCCCAGCAGCGCGTGCACCGCTGCCCCCACGTCCTCGTGCCGCAGCAGGCTTTCCCCCACCAGGAAGCCCGACGCCCCAATGGCGTTGAGCTTCATCACATCTTCATGGGTGCGGATGCCGCTTTCGGATACGATGATCCTGTCAGGCGGCACCAGCGGCGCAAGCCTGCATGTGGTCCCGATATCGGTCTGGAGTGTCTTGAGGTTGCGGTTGTTGATGCCGATCAGCGATGTATCGAGCGCCAGCGCGCGGTTGAGTTCGCCCTCGTCATGCACCTCCACCAGCACGTCCATGTCCAGCCCGCGTGCGATGTCCAGCAGTTCGGCGGCTTCGGCATCGGTCAGGATGGCCATGATCAGCAGGATGCAGTCCGCGCCGATCAGGCGGCTTTCATGCACCTGCCACGGGTCGATGATGAAGTCCTTGCGCAACAGCGGCAGCTTGCACGCTTCGCGCACGCGGGTCAGATCCTCGGCGCTGCCATGGAAGCATGACCCCTCGGTCAGGACGGAAATGCACGCCGCCCCCGCCTTTTCATATTCCTGCGCAATCCGGGTGGGTTCATAATCGGGCCGCAGGATGCCGGCGGAAGGGGATGCCTTCTTGATTTCGGCAATCAGGCCGATCTGGTGGTCCGCCGTCTTCTGCTTCAGCGCCTGGCCAAAGCCACGCGGCGGCGTGTCAACCTCACGCGCGCGGGCCGTGATTTCCTTCAGTGTCACGACCTTTGCGCGCTGCGCCACGTCCACCCGTGTCCGTGCACAGATACGCTCCAGAACATCGGGGATGCTGTCCACATCCCCGGGCTGGACACTGCCTGTCTGGGGGGGGGTGCTTGGCGTGTCGTTCATTTTCTACCCTGTTACTCTGTTTGGCACGTCCGCGCGAAAGTTCCGCACGGCCTCCAGCACGGCCGCAACCGCGCCACGATCGAGCGCATCCGCCGCAAGGCCGATGTTCCCGCGCAGGGCGGCGTAATCGATCTCGCCCCCCCGCATGATAGTGCTGCCCCTGCCCGCCACATGCAACGCGACACCTGCGTTGAGCAGCACGGTATCCCGGTAGGCCCCGCGCGCGCCCTGCGCCAGTTCCCGCAGCGCCCGCGCGTTATGGGCGGGCGTGCCACCGGCAATGGCGGCGATGGGGGCTGTCGCCAGTCCCGCCTCCTGCGCGTGAATGGTCACGCGCCGGATCGATCCGTCCTCCAGCACGCAGGCATGGGTGGGGCCGGCCAGAGTCAGTTCATCAATGAACCGGCCCTGCCCGCATTCACCACTGACCGCCCATACCCGTTCCGACCCTACCTCCCGCAGGGTGCGGACCATGACTTCCAGCCAGTCGGGGGAAAAGACGCCCACAAGCTGCCGCCGGACCTCCGCCGGATTGCACAGCGGCCCGATAAGGTTGAAAATGGTGCGAAAACCCAGCGCGCGCCGCACCATACCCACATGCCGCATGGCGGGATGGTGATTGGGGGCGGCAAGGAACGTCACGCAATGGGCCGCCATCATCCGGCCGATATGCCCGTTATCAACCGGCAGGGGCACGTCGAGTTCCAGCAGCACGTCCGTCGCCCCCGAGCGCGAGGACAGTGCCCGGTTGCCATGCTTGGCCACCGGCACGCCCATGGCGGCCAGCACGAAGGCCACGGCGGTGGAAACATTGAGCGTGCCCAGCCCGTCCCCCCCCGTGCCGCATACGTCAAGCGCGCCATCGGGCATGGCGGGGACGGCCAGCATGCGCGCGCGTATCGCCCTTACGGCGGCATGGAGTTCGGTCACGCTCTCGCCGCGCATGTGCAGCGCTGTCAGGAACGCGGCCAGTACTGCATCGCTCACCGCCCCGTCCATGATCAGGCCGAAAGCCGTCTGCGCCATGTCCGGCGTCAGGTCACGGCCGTCCAGCACCACGTCCAGAATGTCCGTGAACCCGGATGCAGGGCCTGCGGGACCGGGCGCGCGGTGACGCAGCACGGCTTCCAGTTCCACCGGGTCGGCCTGCACCCGGCCCTGCATGCGCAGTGCGGTCAGAAAGGCTATGGCGGGCACCTGCTCCACATCGCCATTTTCGATGGATCGCAGGGCGGCCTGCGCCTCCTCCGGCGCCACCACGCCCCCCGCAACCGCCCGCCCCAGTATCGCGCGGAACGTGTCGCTGGTGGACGGGCCGCTGTCCATCGTGCCGGCCATGACCGCTCAGGCAGCCTTGCGTGGCGTATTGCGCCCGCGGGCGATGGACAGGAAATTGGCCATGATGTCATGCCCGTGTTCCGAAGCGATGCTCTCGGGGTGGAACTGCACGCCGAATATGGGCAGGGTGGCGTGGCGCAGGCCCATGATCACGCCGTCCGCCGTGTGCGCGGTGGCCACCAGCGTGTCGGGCAGACTGTCGGGATCGACCGTCAGGCTGTGGTAACGGGTGGCATTGAACGGGTCGGGCAGGCCCGCGAACAGGTCCGTCCCGTCATGGTATACGGGCGAGACCTTGCCATGCATCGGCACCGGGGCGCGCACGACCCGCCCGCCGAACACCTGCCCGATGGCCTGATGGCCAAGGCATACACCCAGTACCGGCACCTTTCCTGCTGCTGCGGCAATCAGGTCGCAGCATATACCAGCCTGATCGGGCGCACGGGGCCCGGGTGAGATGACAATGGCCTCTGGCTGGCGCGCCAGCGCATCCGCCACGCTGATCGCATCGTTGCGATGGACGTCGCACCTTTCCCCCAGGTCCCCAAGATAGTGGACGAGGTTGAAGGTAAAGCTGTCATAATTGTCGATCAGGAGGATCATGGGCGTATCATGGCTTTTCCGCTGGGCCGGGTCAAACCCCCTGCGGCATGACCCGGCATGTCTTCATGTCCCTTATCATGTACGCGGATGCTATAAAATTGCCTTATGCGTCATTCCCTGTCGCAAATCGCACAGCTTCCTCCGCCGCGCGGAACAGGGCACGGGCTTTCTGGCGGGTTTCCTCGTATTCCGCCTCGGGCACGCTGTCGGCCACCACGCCACAGCCCGCCTGCACGTACATGCGCCCGTCCTTCACTACCGCCATGCGCAGGCCGATGCAGGTATCCATGTCCCCATCGGGGCCGAAATAGCCGATGCACCCGGCATAGGTGGCCCTGCGGGTCGGCTCGACCTCGTCAATGATTTCCATGGCGCGGATCTTGGGCGCACCCGTCAGTGTCCCGGCGGGAAAGCCCGACATCAGCGCGTCCAGCGCCTCAAGATCGGGGCGCAGCGTTCCTTCCACGTTGGAGGAGATGTGCATGACGTGGCTGAACCGTTCGATGACGAACTGCTCCGTCACCCGCACCGACCCCGGCTCGCATACCCGGCCCACGTCATTGCGGCCCAGGTCGATCAGCATCAGGTGCTCGGCGCGTTCCTTGGGGTCGGCCAGCAGTTCGGCCTCCAGGGCCAGATCTTCCTCCGTCGTGCGGCCACGCGGGCGGGTGCCTGCCAGCGGGCGCACGGTCATGGTGCCTTCGCGCAGGCGTACTAGGATTTCGGGGGACGAGCCGACCAGGCTGAACCCGTCCAGATCAAGGTAGAACAGGAAAGGTGCCGGGTTGATCCGCCGCAGCGCGCGGTACAGCGCGAATGGCGGCAGGCCGAACGCCGCGCTGAAGCGCTGGCTCGGCACGATCTGGAAGGCATCGCCCGCCGCTATGTAGTCCTGCAGTTTCCGTACGATATCACAGAATTCCGCCCTGGTCAGCGTGGATTCCGGCACGGGAACCCCGATCTCGCCCACCGGCCCGTCGGGCAGTTCCACAGGTGTGGACAGTGCCGCGCGGGCCTGCTGCAGGCGCTCATGCGCCAGATCCCATACCGCTTCGGGCGCCACACCCGCACATGGCCGCATGGGGGCCGCCAGCAGCAGTTCGTCCCGCACCGTGTCGAATATGGCGAACAGGCCGGGACGGATCAGGATCCCTTCGGGCAGGTCCAGGTCATCGGCCGGCATGTCCGGCAGATACTCCACCTGCCGGATCATGTCATAGCCAAGGTAGCCGAACACACCGCCGGTCATGGGGGGCAGGCCTTCGGGCAGGTCCATGCGGCTGGCATGCAGGATACGGCGCAGGGACACCAGCGGCGCATCGGCTTCAGGCACGAAACTGTGGCTGGGGGCCGAGGGGTCGTGGCAGACACTGGCGCGGCCATCATGGCAGCGCCAGATCAGGTCGGGCAGCAGGCCGATGACCGAATAGCGCCCGCGCGAAGTGCCGCCCTCCACACTTTCCAGCAGGAAGGCGTTGTGGCCGCCATTGCCGCCCCCATGACTGCGCGCAAGTGATGACAGCCGCAGGAAGGCCGCGACGGGCGTGAGCAGGTCGGCAGGTTCGACACGCCACGCCACCGTGCCCCTGCCTTCGCGCAGGGCGGCAAGCGCAGCCTCACGCAGGGCGGCATCGGGCTGCCGGGAGGGGGGGCGCATGCGCGCGGCGTCTGCTGTCACTGTCCTGTTCCCGTATTCTGGCTACCCGTCACTTCCCCCATCACGGTGCGAAGTGCGGACTCGTTCGGCTTTGGCTTGACGATGGCTTCCAGCGCCCCGCCGTAACCCATTTCGATATCCTCGCCCATCGACTGGGTCAGCCCCGTGCGCACACGGTCATACAGATCCTTCTGCGTGGCCGGATCGGGGTGGTTGATGGCCGTAAGCGTTGCCACCACGTAGGCATCGCCCGCTTCGGTCATGATGCTCTGCCCGACCTTGCCCAGACGGAAGATCAGTGCCGCGACCTCACGCGGGATTTCGGGCGCGGGCTGCATGGGGGAAAGCGGCTGGCTGTGCTCAAGACCCGGCACGGCAGGGGCGACATGGGCCAGCCCGCCCTGCCCTTCGGCCTGATTGTAGAATGTCGTGGCCTGCTGGTCGGCCATGTGGCGGCGGACGGAAGCCAGCCATGCGGCGGTCACGCGCGGCCCGGCCTCGGCCAGGTCCAGGGCATGGCCGGGGGTCACGCCATCAACGGATACGGCGTACCATGTATTGTCCGGCCCCTGCACCAGTGTGGGGTTCTCCCCTTTCTGCTGGGAAAACACGCGGGCGATGACGGCCTGCCGCGCCGCGTCACTGCCCGGTATGGGGGCGGCGGTGCCTTCATGGGTATTGCCCGTCTGGTCCAGTTCCCCCGAGACCGCGACCGCGCCGAGATCGGCCGGAATGGAATCCAGTCCGCCCCCTGCTATCGCATCCTGCAGCTTCTGCACCCGGTCGGACAGCAGCGCCTGCGCGCGGGTGTGGGCAAGCTGGTCATGCAGCGCCTGCTTCACGTCGGCAAAGGACGTGGTGTGGGCCGGCGTCACGCCCGTCACGCGAAAGACGACCCAGCCGCCCTCGCTTTTCACCGGTCCCTGTGTCGCATCCGCGGGTGCCGCGAAGATCAGCCTGCCCAGATCGGCGGAGGGAATGTCCGTCTGCTTCATGCCCGGCAGTTCCACCGCGGCCGCATCCCTGCCTGCGTCTTTCTGTACCCTGGCCCAGTCATTCGCATCCGCCCACTGCGCGCGCAGGGCGGTGGCGCGCGCTTCGGTCGGCACGGTCACGATCTGCACGTTACGCCGCTCGGGCGCGCTGAAGGTCTGGGCCTGCGCCTGATAGGCCTGCTGCAGGTCGGCATCCGTTATGTCGAGCATGCGGCCGATGGTGTCGGCCGAGAGCACGACCACGCGGGCATGGCGGTATTCGGGGGCCATGAATTCCCACGGGTGGTTGGCGTGGTAGCGCGCAAGCTGGGCGGCGGTGGGCGTGGCGGTGACCTGCTGGCTTTCAAACGGCACGCGCACAAGGTCGAGGGTGCGGGTCTGGCCTTCGAAATCAAACAGCCGGCGGACCATCACGTCCGGCACGCCCACGCCATCGCGAATCGGTTCAAGCAGCACGCGCGACGCCTGTTCCTGGCGGACCAGTTCGATCAGCCTGCCCTCCGACATGCCGGTGCGGCGCAGGCGGTCATTGAACAGGGCGCGGTCAAACTGGCCGTTCGTACCCTTGAAAGCAGGGATGGAGAATATCTCGTCCCGCACCACGGAATCGGGCACGATCAGGCCATGACGGTCGGCGGCTTCGGCAATCTCGGCCTGCAGCACAAGGCGCTGGAGCACCTGGCGGGCGACCTGCTCACGCGTGGCGGGCGGTATCTGGCCCGGGTCGGACAGGTGCATGGACTGCGCCACCTGCGGCATTTCGGACTGCAGCGCGTTCTGGTAGGACTGCACCAGGATGGGACGCCCCCCCACGCGGGCCGCCACATCGGCGCGTTCGGTGCCGATGTTCATCAGCACGTCACCCACGCCGAACCCGATGAAGGCGAGGAAAAACAGCCCGGCGACGATGCGGCCCACCCATGAATCGACAAACACGCGATACAGAAAAGATAGCATGAAAAACCCTGCGCCAGCACCAAGACAAAGCCGGATGGAACAGGGCCCGCGCACGACGCGCGCCCATGGGGCGCCCTGTTTTCCGGTCGGGCACCATACGGGCACGCCGCCGGTTTGACCAGCACCCGCATGCGCGCGGCCCCGCCACGCAGCACGCGGGTTGCAACACGGGCCGGGCCATGGTGTAGGCTGGCGGCCATCATAACCATGCCATGCCGCCCTGCCACGCACTGGGCAGGCCGTGCAGCCGGGGCATGGACCAGGAGTGGAAACATGAAGCAGATTATTGTCGGCAACTGGAAGATGAACGGCCTGAGCGCCGATGCGGACGCGCTGGTCACGGGACTGGCGGACGGCCTTGCCGCCCTGACCACGCGGGCCGATGTGGTGGTCTGCCCCCCCTTCACCCAGCTTGCACGCCTTGCGCCGAAGCTGAAGGCCGCCGGCATCGGGCTTGGCGCGCAGGACTGCCACAAGGACAGGTCCGGCGCCCATACGGGCGACATCTCGGCGCCGATGCTGGTGGACCTGGGGGTGGACTATGTCATCCTTGGCCATTCCGAACGCCGCGCCGAGCATGGTGAACTGGACGAGACGGTGCGCGAGAAGACCGTGGCCGCCATGGCGGCGGGCCTGACCCCCATCGTATGCGTGGGCGAGAACGCCGACCAGCGCGACAGCGGCGATTCACAGGAGACCGTGGGCTGGCAGATCCAGGGATCGCTGCCGCAGGGGTTTACCGGCATCGTGGCGTATGAGCCGGTCTGGGCCATCGGCTCTGGCACGGCCGCATCGCAGCAGGATATTGCCGACATGTCCGCCTTCATCCGCGCCGAACTGGTGCGCCAGTTCGGTGAAGCTGGCAAAACGATCCGAATCCTTTATGGTGGGTCCGTCAATGAACGCAATGTCACCGATATCCTGCCTGTCGAACACGTGGACGGGGCGCTGGTGGGCAATGCCAGCCTGAAGGCGGAAGCCTTCGTGCCGCTTGTCCGCGCCGCCCGCGCTTCGTGACTGCCGCGCGGCCAGCGGGAATCAACTGGAAAGACGCATGATCACAGTTCTCCTTTTACTGCACCTGTTCGTCACCATTGCGCTGATCGGAACCATCCTGATCCAGCGCAGCGAGGGTGGTGGCCTTGGAATCGGCGGCTCGCAGGGCATGGGTTCCTTCATGTCGGGCCGGGGCACGGCCACGCTGCTCACCCGCTCCACCGCCGTGCTGGGCACCGCCTTCATGGTGCTCTCGCTTGCGCTGGCGGTCATGAACCGCGGGGCCTCGACCGGCACGGGCCATGATATCCTGGCCGCACCGCCCGCGTCCTCCGCCCCGGCGGCACCCGCCACAACCCCCTGATCACGCACGCCCTGTGGCGTACGGTATCCATGCCCCGGCACGCCGTGCCGGGGCATTTTCATTTTTTTCGGCCAACCATGCATCGTAGCCTTTGCAGCGCGGCTGCAAGCTGTGTAGAAAGGCCATCCATGACGCGGTTTGTATTCATCACCGGCGGCGTGGTGTCCTCCCTTGGCAAAGGCATTGCTTCGGCTGCCCTTGCTGCCCTGCTTCAGGCCCGTGGCTATCGGGTCCGGTTGCGCAAGCTTGACCCTTACCTGAATGTCGATCCGGGGACGATGAGTCCCTATCAGCACGGCGAGGTCTTCGTGACCGACGACGGTGCCGAGACGGATCTCGACCTTGGCCATTACGAACGCTTTACCGGCGTGCATGCCACCCGGGCGGATAATGCCACCACCGGGCAGATCTATTCCGATGTGATCGCACGCGAACGGCGGGGCGACTATCTGGGCGCGACCGTGCAGGTCATTCCCCATATTACCGACTCGATCAAGGAAACGATCGTGGCCGATACCGAGGACCTGGACTTCGTCCTGGTCGAGATCGGCGGCACGGTCGGCGATATCGAAAGCCTGCCATTCCTTGAATCCATCCGCCAGCTGCGCAACGACCTTGGCCCCGACCAGACGATGTTCATCCACCTCACCCTGCTGCCGTGGATCGCGGCGGCGGGTGAGCTGAAGACCAAGCCCACCCAGCATTCGGTCAAGGAACTGCAGAACGTCGGCATCCAGCCGCAGATGCTGGTCTGCCGCTCCGACCGGGAAATTCCTGAAAACGAGCGTCGCAAGATCGCAAGCTTCTGCAACGTCCGCCCGCAGGCGGTGATTGCCGCGCGCGATGTGGACACGATCTATGCCTGCCCCATCTCGTACCATGCCGAGGGCATGGACACCGAGGTGCTGCACCATTTCGGCCTGCCCACGACACCCGACCCCGACCTGTCGCGGTGGGAAAGGATCGTGGACGCCGTCCGCCATCCTGACCGCGAGGTGCTGGTGACGGTGGTGGGCAAGTACACCGCCCTGCTGGACAGCTACAAGTCGCTCATCGAGGCGCTGCAGCATGGCGGCATTGCCAACCGTGCGCGCGTGCGGCTGAACTGGGTGGAAGCGGAGGATTTCGAGAAATCGGACGATGCGGTGAGCATCCTTGCCCGCAGCGACGCCATTCTGGTGCCCGGCGGCTTTGGCGAACGCGGGTCGGAAGGCAAGATCCGCGCCGTGAAATACGCGCGTGAGAACAACATCCCCTTCATGGGCATCTGTTTTGGCATGCAGATGGCGGTGATCGAATGCGCGCGCAACCTTGCGGGCATCGGGAAGGCGTCCTCCACCGAATTCGGCCCGACCGACTTCCCGCTGGTGGGGCTGATGACCGAATGGGCGCGCGGCAACGAACTGCTGCGCCGGCGCGAAGGTGGCGAGATGGGCGGCACCATGCGGCTGGGCGCCTACCCCGCAAAACTTGCCGAGGGCTCGCGGGCGGCAGAAGCCTATGGCCGGACCGACATCCGCGAACGCCACCGCCACCGCTACGAGGTCAACAACCACTACCGCGAACAGCTGGAAAAGACCGGGCTGCGCTTTTCGGGCATGTCGCCCGACGGCATCCTGCCTGAAGTGGTGGAATACCCCGACCATCCATGGTTCATCGCGGTGCAGTACCACCCCGAACTGCTGTCCAAGCCGTTCGATCCGCACCCGCTGTTCTCCGGCTTCATCAAGGCGGCCGTGGCCAAGGCCGCCGAGCGGACGGCGGCCAAGCGATGACGGACCATCGTGCCCTGACCATCGGCAATCTTACGGTTGGCAACGAATCCCCCTTCACGCTGATCGCGGGGCCGTGCCAGATCGAATCCGCCGATCATGCGATGGAGGTGGCCGATGCACTGTATGGCATCGCAACAAGGCTGGGCATCGGGCTGATCTACAAAAGCTCGTTCGACAAGGCCAACCGCACCTCCATCAACGGCGCGCGCGGCGTGGGCATGGCGCAGGGGCTGGACATACTGGGTCAGGTGCGCGCCCGCCTTGGCGTGCCGGTGCTGACCGACGTGCACCTGCCCGACCAGTGCGCCGCGGTGGCCGAGACGGTGGACGTGCTGCAGATCCCGGCCTTCCTGTGCCGCCAGACCGACCTGCTGGTGGCGGCAGGCAGGACCGGGGCCGCCATCAACATAAAAAAGGGGCAGTTCCTGGCCCCGTGGGACATGGCGAACGTGGCCGCCAAGGTTGCATCCACCGGCAATGAACGCATCATGCTGTGCGAGCGTGGCACGTCATTTGGCTACAACACGCTGGTCAATGACATGCGCGCCCTGCCGATCATGGCGGGAACGGGCTATCCCGTCATCTATGATGCGACCCATTCCGTGCAGCAGCCCGGGGGCCTGGGCACATCCTCGGGCGGGCAGCGGGTGTTCGCACCCATCCTGGCGCGCGCGGCACTGGCCATTGGCGTAGCCGGCGTGTTTATCGAGACCCATCCCGATCCCGACACCGCACCCAGCGATGGCGCGACCATGCTGCCACTGTCCTGCATGGAGGACCTGCTGGCCTCGCTGCTACAGTATGACCGCCTGACCAAGCAGAACCCGCCAGCCGACATCATCTGATCCCCTGCCCCGCGGCAACCCGCCGTGGGGCAGGCAAGCCCTTTCCTGCCGCGGCTCCCTGCCGGGCTGGCATGGCAATGTGCCGCCCCATGCCTGTCCTCCCGTTTCCTTTGCATGCCTGTAGCGGAAGGCTGAAAGGGCACGCCCTGCACGAACGGACACTCTCGCACCAGACAGGCGGCATGACGGAAACATGCTGGAAAACAACCCGGCCCGGCCACTGTTTTCCTGTATTGCGCCAGCTACGCGCCACTTCCATCCCCGGCCATGCGCCGCAATATGGCACCGCCCGCCTGCGCGAAGGCTGCCGGGTCATAACGTTGCATGACCAGCACCCGCGCGGCCTGCCCCATCTGCGCCAGCCGCCCCGGCTGGCGCAGGGCCGCCTCCAGCCGGTCAGCCAGTGCCTGTGGCCGGTCGGGGGAGACTTTCCAGCCTGTTATCCCCTCCCTGATGGAGTGGTTCATTTCCCCGACGCTGCTGCCAATCACGGGTAGCGCCATGTTCATCGCTTCATGGGCGGCGATACAGAATCCTTCCCGCCGGGAAGGCTGCACATACAAATGGCACCGGCGCAGGAAAGCGGGCGTGTCCTCCACGTAACCGGCAAAAATCACGTTATCCAGCCTATGGCGCTGGCAGAAGGCATGCAGCCGTGCATGCTCCGCCCCCTCCCCCCCGATCGTGACACGAAAGGGTGGCAGGCCACGCACGCCCCGCAGCAGGACCAGCGCACGGCACAACACATCATACCCCTTTGCGGGATTGAGGCGCCCCAGCGTGCCGATCTCCACCACCTGCCCCGCCTGCCAGCCGGGAGCGGGTGCCGGATCGGGGCGGGTGCGGAAAATGGGCCAGCACATCAGCCTGTCATCCGGCACAGCCAGCCTTTTGCGGGTCAGTTCGGTGACATGACGGGAATCCCCCACCCAGAACCGGCTGCGCGCGCGCATGAGCCGGAGCAGCGCCAGGTTCCCGGGCCTGAGAAACGCATTATGCTGCCAGCTGACCACCGGAATTCCCTGTCGCATCCCTACCAGCTGGCCCAGCAGGGTCGCACGTGTGAGTGATGTCCAGATATGGGGGGGCGCCACACGGCGGACCCATGCATCAAGCCGGTGCAGCACAAGGGGAAAAGGCGTATCATCGGGGGCGAGGACATCCGCTTCCACCCCCGCCTGCCGGAGCGCCGGAATCGCACGGCCATTGCGCCGCTCCAGCGCCACGACATGAACCGAATGCCCGTGGCTGCGGCAGACATCCACAATGGCCGGGATGGGGAGCGCCGCCCCCCCGCCTTCAAAACTGTTAATGACATAAGCAATACGCATGACATTCTCCACCCCCCGGCAGGGTGGCGGGATGATAGCGTCAGGCGGGCGGTCTGTTCAGGCGGCGGCGCGTTTATCCTGTAACAAATAGTAAACAATTTCCCGCGCGGCACGACAGGCGGCAGTCTGGCCCGCAACGGTATGGAACGTTGCGGCAAAGGCCTCACGCTGGCGCTGGGCAAACACGGCCTGCTGCGCCTGCGCCACGGCAAGGGCATGCGGCAGGGCGCTGACCCGGTCAATGACCTGCCCCATGTTCCAGTGCGCGTAGCTGGGATTACCCTGCCATGGGGCATTGTGGGAATTGAGGAAGATGCACGGCCGCGGGTTGCATATCCATTCATAGATCTGGCTGCTGCCGTCACCAAGATAGATGTCGGCAGCCAGCACGTAGGACATGTCGACCGAATTCCCGCTGCCCGTGTCAATCAGGATATGGGAGAGGTTACGCAGTCTTTCCGGTATGGCGCGGCGGCGGCGGATGCGCCTGTGCTCGACCGATGTATGCAGCCTGCGGCGGAACAGCATGACATGGGGGGCAAAGATCAGGTTGTAGTCATCCTGGCCGGCGAACCATTCCAGCACCTCCATCCCCATGTCCCACCAAGAGGACAGGACCGGATCGAAATGCGGGTTGTACAGGACGGTCGGCCGGTCGTTATCAAAAAAGCGCGGGCGGGCCGTCATGTCGATGGTATCGAATTTCGGGTAGCCGACCACCGCGTGATGGCCGGGCCGGACCAGGCCCTTTTCCAGCATGCGGTCGCGGGTCTTGGCGCCGGGCAGGAGCACAAGGTCGAAAAAGCGCGTCACATCCCGAAAGCCGATAGAGCGGTCCCCCGCCCCGTGCGGGAAATAGATCAGCCTGACATCAAGGTTGAAATGGCTCCTGAGCATGGCCGAAGTCGTTTCCGGCACCACCAGGGCATCAAAACTGGCGAACAGCCCCACATTCTCGCGCAGGTTGGCAATGCGGCGGAATGGCAGCACCGCCTTCGCCACCACATCGATGACGCGCGCCAGGCGACCGATATCGATATGGACAAAACGGACACGTTCCGCACAGGCGGAGATGATCTTCCGGACCTGCATTTCCTGTTCGACAGAGGACGTGATGACGGTCACATCCTGCCCGAGTGCGATCAGTTCGCAGATGATCGGCGCTGTATGCGATATCTGATGGATACAGTCATGATTGAACAGAAAGCCGATCTTCATGCGGGAGGACGTCATGTGACGAACTGTGACGGAATTTTGCCATAAATAATAGATATCGTATCGTTATTTGAGAAATTTTTATCTTTCTGCCATGCTCGCCATGTCGTGCCCCGATGCCCTGCCCGTCAGGTACCGGCCGGGACGGACGGCATTACCGGCTGCCCGATCCGCGATAGGTCGAACGGGGCCGTCTGGTATATCTGGTTGATCCAGTTTCCCGCCAGCAGGTGGGCATGGCCACGCCAGCGGTTGACGGGCCGCCTGGCGGGATTGTCATCGGGGAAGTAACGATGCGGGACGGGCACCGCGAGACCGGCTTCGCGGTCACGGAAATATTCATCCGCCAGCGACGTGGTATCATATTCCAGATGATTGAACATGTGCAGCATGCGATGATCGGGATCATCAAGCAGGCAGGGGCCGGTGTGCGCGCTTTCGGCCAGTATGGTCATGCCGCTGGCAGGTGGAATGTCGGCGCGCCTGACCTCCGTCCAGCGTGAGACGGGAATGGACAGGTCATCGGCAAACCCCAGCATATAGGGAGACGCGGGCACCAGCACCCTGTGGTCATACACCCCGAAGGCCTTGCGCTCCAGCGCGTGCTTGGGCATGCCATGGAAATGATGGACCGCCGCCTGCGCCGCCCAGCAGATAGTGAAACAGCGGTGCACATGCGTCTGGGTCCAGTCCAGAACACGGCGCAGTTCATCCCAGTAGGTCACTTCATGGAATGCCAGCCGCTCGACCGGTGCGCCGGTAATGATGAAGCCATCGAACCGCTCGGCACGCACATCCTCCCACGCACGGTAGAAGGACGCCATGTGCCCGGCCGGGGTATGGCGCGGCACATGTCCGCCCATGCAGACCAGGGTCAGTTCCACCTGTAGCGGCGTGGCCCCCACCAGGCGGGCGATCTGTGTTTCGGTACGGATCTTGTTGGGCATGAGGTTGAGCAGGCCGATACGCAGCGGGCGGATATCCTGCCGTATGGCGTCGGTTTCGCCCATTACCATCACGCCTTCCGCCTCAAGCACACCACGGGCGGGAAGATTATCGGGAATTCTGATCGGCATGACCTGCGTCCAACCTCCATACGGGCGGGGCGAACGCGGTGGCCTGTTCCGTTTGGTTGCCGGTTGGGCCACATCCTCCCTTTCAGGAGCGCCACCTTGCCCGGACTGGCAGGTTGGCGTTGGGCGTTGCCCCAACTCTTGATGCAGCCCCGTTACTACGCGCTTTATCTTCCTGTCGCAAGCATTGATGCCATGCGCGCCGGAACGGAATACGCCTGCCTGTTACGCAGGCATGCATTCAGGCATGGGACAGGATGGACTGCCGGATCATGTCGGATGGTTGCGGGCGGCCAAGCAGGAAGCCCTGCACCTGATTGCAGCCCAGATCGTTCAGATGCGTCCACTGGTCCTGTGTTTCCACGCCTTCAGCCGTGATCGGGATGTCCATGCTCTGCGCCAGGCTTATGATGGCGCGGATGATGCCCGTCGCCCCCCGCTCGGGCAGTTCCTGCACAAACGAGCGGTCGATCTTGATCTTCTGGAACTGAAACGAGCGCAGGTAGCCCAGCGAGGAATAACCGGTGCCGAAGTCATCCAGCACGATGCTGCATCCGATACGCCCCAGCCTTTGCAGGATTTCACGGTTGGTGGCGCTGTTCTGGACGAAGATGTTTTCGGTAATCTCTATCTCCAGCCGTTCAGGCGGCAGGCCGGATTCCGCCAGTGCCTCTTCCACGATCCGGATGAAGCGCGGGTTGCGCAGCTGGATAGGCGAGACATTGACCGCCACCTTGACCTGTGCGGGCCAGTCGGCCGCCTCGTTGCACGCGGCACGCAGCACCCACTCGCCCAGATCGTGGATCAGGCCGTTTTCCTCCGCCAGCCCCACGAACTGGTCGGGCGGGATCATGCCCTGCGTGGGGTGGTGCCAGCGCACCAGTGCCTCACACGCGCTCAGGCGGTTACCGGGCATGGAATACAGCGGCTGGAAATGCAGGGTCAGCCCGTTATCGGCAATGGCGCCGCGCAGTTCGCTGCCCAGCCGTGCGCGGGTCTGGATCTCGTCACGCAGGGCCTCATCAAAGAACTGGAAGCCGTTGCGCCCGAGCGACTTGGCGCGGTACAGCGCGATATCGGCATATTGCAGCAGGTTTTCGGACGTCCCGGCGTCACGCGGGTACAGAGCGGAGCCTACGCTTGCGCCAATCACGATATGGTGCCCGTCAATGACATAGGGCCTGCTTACCGTCTCGACAATTTCGCGCGCGCGGCCGGTCAGTTCGTCCGGCCCGGGCACGTCGGGCCAGATGATGGCGAATTCATCCCCGCCCAGCCGGGCGACAAGATCCTCCGGCCGGCTGCATGCGCGCAGCCGTTCCGATACCAGCTGCAGCAGGCTGTCCCCCGCCGCGTGGCCATACACGTCATTCACGGTCTTGAAGTAATCAAGGTCGATGCACAGGAGCGTTGCGGCACCGCCGGGCGTGCAGGCCATCTCCAGCCGGGAGGTGAACAGGGCGCGGTTGGCAAGGCCGGTCAGCGGGTCGTAATGGGCCAGCAGTTCGACCTGGTGCTGGGCGTTGCGCTGCTCGGTCACATCATCGGCCACGCACAGTTCCCACCGGGGAGCGCCGCGTTCATCCGTTATCGTGACCTGGCGGGTGGAAATGGCGCGCTGCATGCCATTGTGGTCGCATAATGTCTTTTCAGTCACACCCTTCCCGCCCGCCGCAAAACGGCTGACCAGAAGGTGACCGATCTCATCAGTGGCAAAGACGTCATGCACATCCCGCCCGAGCAGCAGGTCACGCCTGCAGCCGGTCATGGCCTCGGCCGCGCGGTTGACCAGCACAAGGTTCTCATGGCGCAGCGAACGCACGATCAGGGCAGAGGGAATGTTCTCCACGATCGTGTCGATAAACAGCTTGTCACGTGAAATCTTGCGGTTGGCGCGGCGCAGTTCCTCGGCCGCTTCCTTCAGGCTGGCGGCAGAGGCCAGGGCGTGGGAATGGGATGCGTTGATCAGGTCCAGCGCCGAGCCGGTGCCAAGGTAACGTCCGTTGCGGGTAACGATATAGCCGCGCAGCAGATCGGAGGGCTGGCTCATCAATGTCAGCGCCGTAAAGTCGGATGACGAGACCGCCGCGTCAATCACGACCGGGCTGTCATCCATCAGCAGCGCCACCGGCCGCCGGTTGAACAGCGCATGGCCGAACTTGCCCGATACCCTGAGAAAAAAGGCCTGCCGTTCAACCAGACCGACAGGCACGTTATCATCCTTCACGACCGCGACGAGCATCAGTTCAGGGTCGTTATGGAAAAATTCAAACAGGCACTCCCCCAGCGCATCGGGGGGAATGACCGGCCCGGCCCTTGCAATGTCCCCCATGACCTGAACGGTGGCGGACGGGCTTTTCTGTGCAGAAATCTCATTCATCATTCAATTTTCCACAGCGGGATCGGGCTGTTTTCTGTCGTATTGGTTCACTTGTTATTGCTTCATTTTAGATAATATAAAAAATATAGTTCAATTTTACTTATTGGCGCCCGGACTGAAATGCCCGGGCGCCACGGCATGGCAATATCATGCCGTTACGCTACACGACCCGCCCGGTCAGAAGGCGGCCTGGATACGACCGGCGACCGAGTTGCCTTCGCGGCCCATAACTTTGGCCAGGGCACTGTCAGTATCGCTGATGATGAAGTGGTTGTAGTCAAGCATGAAGCGGAAGTGGCGGTTGGGATACCAGTTCAGGCCAGCCGACCACACCGTCTGCTGCCCGCCACGTATGGCGCCATGACCGGTGCCAAGACCAAGGTTGGCGTTCAGGTCGGCCACGCTGTAACGGGCCGAAACTTCCAGCGCACCCCAGTAACCATGCGCCGGGTCGAAGGCGTGGTCCACGCCGGGGGCGGCGAATGCGCCTTCCTTGATGTTGTAGGAACGCGCCTTGCCGAAGATGGTGTAGTTGGCCGCGCCATAATAACCGGTAAAGTTGACCGTGGCGTTGCTGCCGGGCACGCCCTGGCCATTATTACCGCGGGTTACGCCAATATTGTAGTATTCACCCTTCAGCACCAGGCGCTTCCAGCGGAAGCCCAGTTCCGGGCCTGCCGACCAGACACTGCCCACATTGCCCACCGTGGCACTGAGCAGCTTGGTGGTGGTCAGGTCAACTTCAGGCTGTTCGGAAAAGGAGACCTGACGATCGTCCGACCCCTTGCCCTGCGTGACCTTGAACGCCGAGATGGCGGACAGGCCGAGATGCACGTCAATGTCCTTGGACATGTACGGACGGCCCGCCACGCGGAAGGTCGCGCCGGTCTGGCTATCGTAGTACGCCCCCGAAAGGTTGGCGCGCTTGCCAAAGCTCTGGCCCGTCACGTAACCCGCAATCCACCAGCGCTTGGCGTAATGCAGGGCGCCAAAGCTCATGCGGGCGTCGCCTGCGGCGATGTTACGCACGATGTCGGTAATGGCGGGACGTTCCATCATCTCGAATTCGTTCGAGCTTTCGGAATCTTCTTCCGTCACGCGCGGCTGGAAGTAACCGGCGGTGATGACGGTGTTGTGGAAGCCGGCATAGTTCAGGTTCGCTTCATACAGTTCGGCAGAACCGGTGCCGTTGCCATCTGCGGTCGAGCCACCGAAATCAGGCGTGATGTTGGCGATCCAGTTCTTGTAACGGAACGAGATGGGAATACGCAGGCGGCGGGCATTCTCGGTCAGGCCCTGATAGTCGCCCTTCGCCTGGCCCGGGTGCGGGGACATGCCCATGAACCCGCCAATATCCTCATGGAATGCCAGGCCGATGGACATGGCATACATCCCGTCCTCGGACGAGATGGTCGGCCGCCCGCCGGGGAAGCCCACGACCATGCCACCCATGTGCAGGGCTTCTTCCTTTTCCGTCGCGGCACGGAACGAGGCCCATGATGAGGACACGCCACGATCGGACGGCGGCGTGCCCAGGTCGGCCTTCTGCATGGCGCTGGCCATGCTGCCGCCCGTGCCGCTGTCACCACCGATATGGATGTCACGCGCATAGCTTTCGGGCAGGGGCTGGCCGTGGCTTGCGGCAACCCGGCGGGCCTGTGCGGCGTTGGTGGCTTCGGGGTTACGGACGGCCTCGGCCCGGACCAGACGCTGGCGCAGCACGCTGATCTGGCCACTCATGTCACGGCGCATGGCCTGCATTTCCAACTGCAGGGCCTTGATCTGGGCATCCGATGCGGAATCCGCATGGGCCTGATGAAAGGAAGAGAGCCCCAGAAGGGCAGACGAACCAAGCAACAGGGAAACTATAGGCCGGCGGATCATGTTAAGCATTCCGTAATGAAGGATGAGTTCATTTAGAATGGGCTTCTGACCCTGTGTGTTATGTTTCAGATACAGTTTTATGAATGTTTTATTAAATGATCTATATTTAAATAATCGCTCTCATGCCAGCGATAGACCACATCATTCGGTCTGCAATAATTCCATGCGTTCCCTGTACAACATAGCTGCGGGCAATCATGACCAAGGCATTAAAAAAACCATTACCTTGGGGAACTTCCGCTTTTCCAGGAAATCAGCTACCGGCAGCCAATGCTGCATTGCCGGTTTATTGTATGATTTTTATCACTACAGGCCATCTGGACACAAAAGCGTGCCCTGCCCACCCGTGCCGCATGCTGTTGCCAGCCATATTGTGGCCACAATACCACACGAAGCAGATGGCCTGACTCCAGTTTTATGAAGGATTGACGGGCGGGCTGCCCTGCGGGGTCAGATTCTGGCGGGCCTGCTGGCGGATGGCGTTGCACTTCTTGGTAAACACGGCGGACTGGGAAGCAGTCATGAAATTGATGATGAACGCCACCACCAGCGAGCAGAAGGACAGCGCGATCACCGCCTGCCCCAGGCCGCCTATGGGCGTATCGTAATATTCCGCCGAGTACCACAGCAGTACGAGGCTGAGCACCGCCCCGAAAAAGCCCATGACGCCAGTGTAATGGACCAGCGTATCTTCCTCGTTGGCATAATCAGCACTTTCCTGCCACAGCAGGTACAGCTTCTGGTTCATTTCCTCCACCTGGCAGTCATGTTCCAGTTGCTGTGCACTGACCAGCTTGGTGGGAGCGGTACGGTACATGCCCAGTTCCTGCTGGGCCTTGGCAAAGACGCGCCGCCGCTCCTTGATCGCTGGCAGGCTGATATCCACAAAGCTGAGAGCCCGATCCGAAAGTTTTTCAACCCTGACAATGCCTTGCTGTCCGTCGTGTGAGCATTCGGATTGAGGCGATCAATGTCCATGCGGTTGAGGAAGCAATGGATTGTTCCCAATCTTTGGCGAGCCGCCTGCATCGTCCCAGCCATGCGAATGTCCGTTCCACCACCCAGCGACGCGGCAGGATCTGAAAACCCTTCACCGTATCGGACCGCCTGATGATTTCGAGGGTCCATTTTCCCATGGAGGCGAGCGCGGATCGCAATTTGTCGCCAGCATAGCCGCCATCAGCGAAGATGTGGCGCAGCCAGGGAAAGCGCCTGCGTATCGCTGCCAGAACATCAACGGCCCCATCACGGTCCTGGATATCAGCGGCATGAACGAGGAGAAAGATCAGGAAGCCGCAGGTATCCGTCACGATATGGCGCTTGCGGCCCTTGACCTTCTTCCCCGCGTCATAGCCCGAAATCCCGCCGCTTTCCGTGGTTTTCACCGACTGGCTGTCAATCACGCCCGCGCTCGGAGAGGCGTCACGTCCCTCGATCTCGCGCAGGCTCATGACCAGCACCGTATTCATGACCTCGAACACTCCGGCATCACGCCAGGCGTAAAAATAGCGCCTGATGGTCGAGACCGGCGGAAAGCATTTCGGCAGCAGACGCCACGCACACCCGGCCGAGGCTATGTAGAGCATCGCATTGACCACCTCGCGCATATCCGTCGTGCGCGGACGACCGCCCCGTTTCGCCGGGGGCACAAATGGCATGATCAAAGTCCACTCCCCGTCCGTCATGTCCGATGGATATCGCAATCTTTCCCGGCTATACTCGCGCCGGGCAATACCAGTCCATGTCACCATTCACTCCATCTCTCTGCAAAGACGGATGAATCACAACAGGCTGGTATTGTTCAAAAACTTTCGGATCGGGCTCTGAGAATTGCCACATTCAGGCCGGCTGACAACTGCACGACTGCCTGAAAATCACCCCAAGTCTGGCTCACGCTCGCCCTCCGGTCCCAAAACCGTGAACATGATACCGCATGCCACGACAAAGCAGCAGCGCGTAAAACGGGCAGGCAGGATTGCAATCAGTCCGGGACCGCCAGCCTGCGCCACATCCCGCCCATCGTGAAGCCGGTCGGGGGTACGTCCCTAGATCGGGCAGGCGCCACTGGCGCATTGCAGGTGCGCCCAGTCCACCACTTCACGCACGTCCTCATCCTGTATCATGGCCGTAATGGCGGCGAATTTCCCGGCCGGGACTTCCTCCTCGGGCAGGTATTCATAGCCCAGATCACAGTCCGGGCGGCTGGGCAGCACCGCGCAGCAGCGCACATGCGGCTGGTTGGCCGCCACCATGCCGCGGAAGCCATCAAGATCATGCCGGTCGGTATAGACCTTCAGCGTGTAGGACACCTGGTTGCCCTGCTCCGCCCCGATCCAGTATTTCTCAAGCAGTTCCAGCCAGCGGTACTGTTCCTCCGGCGTGGCTTCGGGGGCGGTCACCACACGCCCGCCCATGCCAAGGCGCTGGATAAGCGGCACGGTGGGAAAACCCACGATGCTCATGCCCGGAAAGCTGCGCAACGCGCGCACGGGATAGCCCCTGCGCCCGTAGGCGGGCAGCAGCGGGTCGGTTCCCGCTTCCCATGTACCATCCGCACGCTGCACGCCCTTGAACTGAACCCAGCGCAGGTACTGCCGCCGCGGGGGCAGATGCGCGCCCTCGGTCAGGCCGAACAGCTTGGACGTGGTGCCCGCAGGCTTGACGGTCGTGACCGTGACCGGCCGTGCGGTGCCGGTTTCGCGTGCATAGGTGTTGGCCTCCTCCTTCGCGATGGTCGAGAGCGCGCGCACCGCGTTCCAGAAAGGTGCGGCGCGCGCCTCATCCAGCAGGTCATGAAAGTCCAGGCCAAAGCGCAGCCATGCCCATTCATGCAGCCCGGTCGGCCCGATGCCGATGCGGTTAGTCCGGCGCACTTCTTCCCCATACAGTGCATCCATGCGGTTGGCGCGCAGCAGGAAGCGTACGCCCAGCCGCACGGCATCGCGCACGCGGGCGTCCCATGTCCGAGCCATATCCACCGGCACGGCACCGGGGGTTACCTCCGCCAGCGCCACCGGGCAGGCCAGCAGCGGGGCAAAATCACCAATCACGCAATATCCGCCGGTAACATGCAGCGTGATCTCGCCACACGGATTGGTCGTAACCGGAAAATGCGCGCCCGCTGCCCGCCGTGCCAGATCGGCCAGCAGGGTTGCCCCGACGGTTGCCTGATAGCGGGCCGAGCGGAAATCGCGCCCGTCGGCATGCACTTTTTTCAGCCGCGCACTGCCGGTGCGGCTGTCCTCCAGCCGGTCACCATTGATGAAGCCCGGCTCCCCGTTGATCCACGCGCATCGCGTGGCTTCGGCAAACACGGCGCGGGCATGCTCGGCCAGCGGGCCGGTCCGTGCCGGGTCATTCACGCAATCCCAGAATTCATGGTCCACCATGACCGAATGGTTGGCCGTCCACAGCCCGCCTTCTTCCTTGGCGCGGATGAAGCGCAGCACTTCGGCGTCACGCCACGACTTGGTGGCCATGCGCGCGGCACGGCGGGCGCCCCCCACCTGCACCTCGACCGACAGGTAGTGGTCCACCCGCAGCGCCTGTTCCCACAGGGGCATACCCCCTGCCCTTGCCACCCCGATCACATGCTCACGCACATTGAGCAGGCCGCGAAGCAGCGAAACGGGACCGGATGCGGGCCGTCCCTGCATGCCCGCGATCGGGCTGCCCGCGCAGCGGATCGCGCTGAAATCCAGCACCAGCCTGCGCTCACGTTCCCCGCGAAAGGCCATGGCCTCGATCATTTCGACCGCCTTGCCCCAGCCTTCGCGGCTGTCCTCAATGACATGGACGGGGTCACTGCCTTCGGGCTGCCGGGTCAGCACGGTTCTTTCCAGAAAAGCGCGGACCTGCGCCTCCATCTCCGCATCGAACGCTTCCAGCGCCATGCCCCATGGCAGGATCTGCATCTCCAGCCCGAAGCGCAGCAGGCCCGCGCGGTCATGCGGGTAGTCCGGGTGATCGGGCGAGAGGACGAACTTCAGCTCCGGTGCCTGCCCCCAGTCCACGACGCACAGTTCATCATCATACGCCCGCCCCACGCCGGAACCGTTGAGCAGAAGGTAGAATTTGGCGAATGAGCAGATGGCCGTGGCGCAGTTGGTGAACATTTCCATGTTCCGCCCTGGCTGGGTGCCATCGCCATGCTGGAGATGGCGGCCGGATGTCAGCAGGGCACCGGTGGCGATTGCATTACGCAACTGGGCACGCTCATCCGCCTCCACCATGGGAAGCAGGGCAGTATTGCCCGCCGCCACACGGTCGGCCACACGGCCGAAATCTTCCTGGTCGGACGGGCGGAACACGGTACGGCGGCCCACGGCCTCGCCCATGCCGGGATCAAGGGCGCGTGGTGGCAGGGGAGCAACCCCGAACGCACCTTCAAACGCGCCGCGTGCCCTCATCCATGCACCACCAGACAGCGAAAAACCTCCGTCCATGCCCCTGCTCCCCCATATCAGGCGCGGCCGATACGCCAGACACCGTTTCGCTCATGTTGTGTTAGGTGCGCCATGATTGCACCATATATGGTGTCATGCACGCATTAAATGACATGCCCCCATGTGCCCGGGCAGCAAAAGTCAGGACCTGGGCGGGCCGACTCCCGCATGTATTTTTTTCCGGGGTAACGGTTTCGGCCCGGCTCGGGCGGGCGGGCCGGAAAGAGGCATGCGCCCCCGCAATCCGGTATCGTGATCGGCTGCATTCGGGACACGGGGCCCGTCATTGCGCTGAACCGGGCCACCTTTGTGAACCGGGCGGAAAACCATGGCAGGTGGCGCGCGTCTGCTTCATGTCAACACGAAGCAGGATGACATTCCATGAAAGCACTGACCTGGCAGAAAAAGGGCAAGATCACATGCGAAAGCGTGCCTGACCCCGTCATTCTCGATGGCCATGACGCCATCATCAAGGTAACCGCTTGCGCGATCTGCGGCTCCGACCTCCATCTGATGGATGGCATGATGCCGACCATGCGGTGTGGTGACATTCTGGGTCACGAAACGATGGGGGAAGTGGTCGAGGTCGGTCGGGACAATACGCGTCTTTCCATCGGACAGCGTATCGTCGTCCCCTTCACGATTTCCTGCGGTGCGTGCCGGCAGTGCAGATGGGGCAACTGGAGCTGCTGCGAGCGGACAAATCCCAACGGGCACCAGCAGGCCGAGACATTCGGCTATCCATTGGCCGGCCTGTTTGGCTATTCCCATATTACGGGTGGCTTTGCTGGCGGTCAGGCGGAATACCTGCGCGTGCCCTATGCCGATGTCGGGCCGATCGTGATTCCCGAAGGGCTGGATGACGAACAGGTCCTGTTCCTCTCTGATATTTTCCCCACCGGCTACCAGGCCGCCGAAAACTGTGAAATTACCCCGGAATCCGAAAAAACCATCACCGTATGGGGCTGCGGGCCGGTTGGGCAGATGGCGATCCGCTCCTGTTTCCTGCTGGGGGCAAAACGCGTCATCGCCATTGATGAAGTGCCCGAAAGACTGGCCATGGCACGCGCCGGCGGGGCTGAAACCATAGATTTCCGTACCCACAATATTCAGGAAACGCTGGTTGACATGACAGCAGGGCTTGGCCCCGACGCGGTGATCGAAGCTGTCGGCATGGAAGCGCATGGTGCCGATACCATGATGCAGAAAGTCGGGTCGGCCCTGCTGTCCGCCACGACGCTGGAGCGGCCTTTTGCGCTGAACCAGGCCATTCTTGGCTGCAGGCCGGGCGGCATCGTGTCAATGCCGGGTGTCTATGCCGGTGCGCTGGGTCCGGTCATGATTGGCGTACTCATGAACAAGGGCCTGACCCTGCGCACCGGTCAGACCAATACGCAGAAATATCTCGCCCCCCTGCTGGAGCGTATCCGGAACGGGGATATCGACCCGACCTTCGTCATCAGTCATCGCTCCACCAGCCTTGAGGATGGTCCGGCACTTTATGAGAAATTCAGGGACAAGAAAGACAACTGCACCAAGGTTGTCTTTCACCCGCACGGGCGCTGAACCCGCTGCCTTTTCCGCCATGATGGACAATGTGGTCCTGCCGCAGGCAGCGTGGTTCAGGGTGGGCCGTCCGCCGGGGCATGGCCAAACAGGCCAGACAGCATGCGCAGCAGATCCCGGGGGGCAACAGGCTTCTCCAGATAACGCGCCTGCGGGAATTCCGCGGCCAGAGGTGCCTGGTCGCCATAACCGGTGGCAAACACGAAAGGCGTGCCCCGCGCCTGCAGCACGCGCGCCACCGGGGCGGAGGTCTCCCCCGCCACGTTTACGTCCAGCAGTGCCGCATCCACCCCATGCATTTCCAGCACTGCAAATGCCTCCTCTATCGAGGCTGCCAGACAGACCTGCGCCACCCCGTGCGCGCGGAGCATGTCCTCTATATCAAGGGCCACGAGGAATTCATCCTCCAGCACCATGACCGTCCGGCCCGCCAGTGCGGGGGCACCCCCGTCATGCTCCGGCCCGGGGGGCAGCGTGACCTGCACCTTTTGCTTCGGCACCGGGGGCGCATCGACCACGGTGCTGCCCGGCAGCGTGACATCCACCACCACGCCATGGGGCAGGAAGCGGCGCTCCGCCCTGCCCTTCAGGTCATGCACGATCGCGCGTTCGATCAGCAGCCCGCCAAAACCCGACTTGGCGGGCGGGTTCACCATCGGGCCACCACGTTCGCACCAGCAGATGTGGCAATCCTGTCCGTTCCATTCCCACGCAACACTGATCCCGCCCGTGGGTACGGACAATGCGCCATACTTGGCGGCATTGGTTGCCAGTTCATGGAACAGCAGCGCCATGAATGTGAGCGCGCGGGTGCTGAAGCGCAGGCATGGCCCTTCCAGCATGATCCGGCTGGGCTGGCTGTCATAGGGTGCGAGTTCCCCCATGAGCAGTTCCTGCAATGTGGCGCCATGGTCCACCCGCAGCGCCTGGTCATGGGCGTTGGACAGCGCACGGATGCGCCCGCGCAGCGCGGCACTGTAGCTGGCCATGCTGTCATCTTCCGCCGGTGCGCGCGTCACCAGCGCCTGCATGACGGCAAGGATGTTCTTCACCCGGTGGTTCAGTTCATCATTGAGCATGCGCTGGGTGGCCTCGGCCTGCTCCTGTTCACGCAGCTTCTGCTGGTGGGCCGCGGCCATGACCTCCAGCAGGGTGGCGCGCATCTGCGTGGCCAGTTCCACGTCATCGGCCGTCCAGGCAGCACTGCGGCCATGCACGTCCTGCTTCCATATATCAAAACTGGAGCGTGGGGTCAGCCGTGCGCCCAGCCTGCCGCTGGGATAGGTCTTTTCCGGATCGCCACCCCACATGACCGTGCGCACCAGTTCGCGGCGGAACAGGATCAGGTAGTCACGCCGCGCGGGCCAGATGGGCATGACCATGGCCCCCGCAATACCATGTACATCCGCGCCCAGGCCGGGGCAGTCATGCGCCAGATGGTCCGTATGCCAGATCTGGCCATCCGCGCGCGCATCGGCCACACGCAGCATGCAGGCCAGATCCGCAGGCGGCAGGCTCTCGCCACGTGCGGTCCAGCTACCGTCTATCCACACGCCACCGCCATCACACTCGATGATGTCCAGCAGTTCGGATGTCCGGTCACGGAAATAACCGAAAATATCGGACACCCGCGGGGCATCGCGCAGGAAACCGGACAGGAAGCCATGCGCACCATGCAGAAGCCCCAGCCGCCGCGTACGCACCAGGGCGATGATCTGCAGGGCCAGGAATTCCCCCAGCATCTTTGCCGTGGTACGTTCCGGCTACGTCAGCTGGCGGGGCATGTAGTGATGGAAGGCAATCAGCCCCCACAACTGGCCGTCGACAACAAGTGACACCGACATGGAGGCGCGCACGCCCATGTTGCCCAGATATTCGCAGTGCACCGGCGAGACCGCGCGCAGGTGCATGAAACTCATGTCCAGCGCAGGCAGGCCGGGTTCCTCAAGCACCGCGACGCGCTGGAACGTGGCGTCCCCGATCACGCGGATCAGCGAGCGGCGATAAAGCTCACGTGCCTGCGCCGGGATGTCCGTACTGGGGAAATGCTGGCCCAGGAAACTTTCAAGCCCCTGCCTGCGATCTTCCGCGATCACCTTGCCGGACCAGTCCGGCGCGAAGCGGTAGACCATGGCACGATCATAGCCAAACAGGCGGCGCATCTGCGGTATGGCCTGACGCAGCAGGGACAGCACGTCGGCCGGGTCACGCAGTTGCTCATGGACCGCGTGCAGGCCCTCCACAAGTGCCGCCGTCTGTTCCGGCCGGGCTGCCGGTTCACATTCCACCACGATATCCGCACCCACGCGATGCACCACGCAGTCACACCGCACCCCGCCGCGCAGCGCGGTGTCTGTCATGACGCGGGGCCTGCCCTCTTCCATGCCATGTGCAAGGCTGCGCAGGCTGTCCGCCACGCCCTGCCCCATGCATTCATCCAGCGTCATGCCGAAATGGGGTGTGACGGCCGGAAGCCACTCCGTCACATTGGCGGAATAGCGGTTGAGCCGCCAGTCGGCCATGCGAAAAGCCAGGACAAATCCGGCAGGCTGGATGCTGGCGGGAATATGGATGGGCTCACGGTCACAGGTCGTAAGATCCGCCTCGCCAAACGCCACGATGGGCCGGGCTGTCTCATTCATGCCGTGGCGCCTGCCAGTGCTGCGGTGCAGGCCTGCCGCATGGCGGATACGGCTACGTCAAATGTGGCGCAGGCGGCGGCCGTCATCACATCACGGTCGCATGCAGGGGCATCGTCCAGACATGTCAGGAAATCCCGCCAGCCCGTGGCGTGGGCCTGCTCCAGCAGGTGCCCCGCCCCCGTTGCAGGGCCAAAACCCAGCGCCGTTACGCGCGGCAGCAGCACGCGCGCGCCAAGGGACGAGCCTTCGAGAACATAACAGGCTCCCAGCACCTGCGCTGGCGTGACGGGCCTGAACATTACGGCGGGCGTGAAAGACGCAAGCCCCAGGGCCAGCATGTCCTTGCCCAGCGACGCGGCCAGCCGCGTGGGCTGCCATTGCCCCGCGGAAGCGGGCGGACGCAGCCGGTCCAGCCCCGCTTCCATATAGATACGGAATGCCCCGATGCCCCTTACATAACGACGGTACTGATCCGCATCACGCATGGGGCCGACCATGGCATCCAGTTGCACATGGCGCGCCTGTGTCGCGGCTTTCAGATGATGGCGGACGGAGCCTGCATTTCTGGTCAGGGCGGAAGCGGAGGGCAGCACGGTATCCATTCAATCCTGACATGGCCATTCAATCAAATCCGCAACTGAATGACAAAAACAGATGGCAGTCTCCCACTATTGCGCATTCCTCATGTCCATACAAGTGACGGGAGGCAGGGCCTGTGGCACACGACGCGCCGCATCGCCCATGCCCGTACCGCGTTGCCGCCCGTCCCTTACCTGCCGCCCGTACCCATGTAGCAGACAGGCTTGCCGCCGGCGTGGGTCGCACGGCTGTCCCCCGGCGAGAAGTGATCTTCCAGATACTGTTCCAGTTTCTCCAGCGACATGCCTTTCGTTTCAGGCAGGAACCGTGCCACGAAAACGAGGGACATCAGGTTGATCACGGCAAACGCGAAGAAAGTGAACGCCCCGATCCAGTGCAGGACCACCGGAAAGAGGAAGGAGACGGTGGCATTGAAAACCCACTGGGCCGCAACGGAAAGCCCGGTCAGGATGCCCCGCGCCCGCATGGGGAACAGTTCCGACATCAGCAGCCAGTAAAGTGGTGATACCATCATCTGGATGAAAAACAGGGCCAGCAAAATGAAGCCCAGCGCAACCACGCTCTGTGACGGGGCACCGCCCATCAGCAGCAACGTCGCCCCCAGGCCCAGATGGGCGCATATGACACCGGCAAGACCACCCATAAGCGTAAAACGGCGTGCAAACCGCCCGATCATCCATATCCCCAGAAAGGTCGCGCATACGGCAACAACACCCGCGCCGATTGTCGCGATCAGGGCTGCTTCTGTGCCCAGGCCGGTCTGGCGCAGGATGATCGGCGTGAAATACATGAAGGCGTTCACACCGGTAAACTGGGCTGCAAACCCCAGCCCTATCCCGACCATCAGAAGACGCTGGATCCAGGTTTCACCCAGCGCCTCCCGCCATCCCATCTGCTCGGAATCATCATTCACCTGTGCCCTGATCTCGACCATTTCCCTGTGGACCTGCGTATCCGTCGAGCGGATGAGTTCCAGCACATGCCTGGCTTCATCCGCCCGGCCACGACTGGCCAGCCAGCGCGGAGAGCGTGGCACGAACACCAGGCCAAGCCCCAGCAGGCAGGCCGGAACAGCCGCAATCAGGAGCATGATGCGCCAGATGCCGGGGGCACCGGAAAACCTTGCCAGCAGAGCGCTGAGGATGTAGGCGATCAGCTGTCCCGTCACGATCATCATCTCGTTCTGGCTGACCAGTCGCCCGCGTCGGCCCGGGGGTGCCATTTCCGAAATGAACATCGGAACAAGGGCGGAGGCACCACCAACCGCGAACCCGAGTACGGCGCGCATCAGAACCATGACCGGAACAGTCGGCGCCTGTGATGTACCGAGCGCACCGATGACAAAGATGGCGGACAGTCCCATCAGGCTGTCGCGCCGCCCCAGCCGGTCCGCCACGATGCCACATAGCAGCGACCCGACTGCCGCACCCAGCACCAGCGCGGACGTTACAAGCCCCTCGGTCAACGGGGTCAGCCCCAGGCCGCCCTGTGCAGCCGGAAGCTGCATGAACGGAAGCGCGCCCGCGATGACCCCGGTATCATAACCGAACGCCAGCGCCCCCATGGTGACGACCATGACAATCTTGGTTACCAGTTTCTGTGCGTCAGTAAGCTTTTTCATTCATGTATCCACAGCCTTTCAACCGTGTTCCCCTTACGGACGGGCACTGAAAGCTGTCCATTTCTTTCATGCCAGGAAATCAGGAAACACTTGAAGCCGCTGCCGGGTTGCATAATTCCCGCACTGTCAGAAAATTTGTTTATCCTGATTTTTATTTTTCTTTCCCGTTTCTGTCTTAAATTTGAATTCCGTACCAATGATACTGTCCAGACGCCGGGACCACCGGCCATTCCATTAAAATCAGGGCGGGATGTTATTTGTCATCACTCCGGCTGGTGCTCATACACCGCCACCAGCCCTGTTGAGGCAGCAGCCATGATCCCGCATTCCGACAGACCCGCAGAGCCGTTTTTTCTGTGATCGCCTGACGGTTGTAATAGTCCATCGCCCATGGAATGGGGAAAAGCGGTGCACGGCTTTTTTTACCGACACGCTCCCCGTTATCTCACCCGATCTCGCACCCATGCAAACCAGTTTCCTGATCCGGGTGGCGATCCGTGGCACGCCATGCCGAATGTCCTTCCACTCAGGCTGGCCAGTCTGTCTGCAGTCCCGCCCCGTGGCAGTTTCCCGCCATCGGCCATGCTGTCCATTGCTTCACGGAAAAGGAAGCAACGGCCTCAACCGGTCTCTGCCGGCATGACCCGCAGGCAGACGCCTGGTCATCGAGGGTCATGCGCGTATACCTCGTGGCAAGTTTCTCCTCGCCTTGACGCTTTCTGATGAATGCCCGGACCCGGCCCGGATTGGCCTGTTCAATCCGAGAATGAAATCTGTCGCCTGTCTGTCTGCATATTTCGGGAACCACCAAAACCCGTTCCATGCCGACAATGCCTGGAAGGAACCGGGTAAGCCGACCATGACACTCGGGATGTTCGCAAGGGGGCGCCGTCAAAGCCGGGCGGCCGCATGTTGAACGTAGCTGAATGGATCAGGTCATCTTGCAGCATTACGCCGAACCGCCTGTGGTGGCAGTCCAAAGGCGCGCAGGAAAGCGCGCCGCATACGTTCCGGGTCGTGAAATCCCGTTGTGACCGCAATGGTTTCAAGTGGAAGCGTGGAATGCAGGACACGCTCGTGGGCGGTTTCCAGACGCAGGCGTTCAACCGCTTTGGCCGGGCTTGTCCCAACGGAAGCCCGGAACGCACGGGAGAAATTGCGCGGGCTCATTGCCATCTGCTTCGCCAGGACATCCACCGTAAGGCGCTGTGCCAACCGCGTACGTATCCAGCCAAGGAGAGCGGTAAAACGATCCTCGCCCCCGCCCATTTCCAGCAGGGCGGAAAACTGTGACTGCCCACCGGGGCGACGATGGAAGACCACCATCTGCCGTGCCGTCCGGCGCGCCATGTCTTCGCCTAGATCATGGGTTATCAGGGCAAGCGCCAGATCAATCCCGGCACTGATACCGGCGGAAGTCCATACCGGGCCGTCGTGGATGAAAATGGCATCAGGCTCCAGCTTTACGTCGGGGAACAGGCGGCTGAATTTCTGCGCATGCTGCCAGTGCGTGGTCACACGCCGCCCATGCAGCAGGCCGGAGGATGCCAGTACGAACGCACCGGTGCACACACTGCACATGCGTCGTGTCCGTTTCATGCGGTGCTGCAGGAACACCCGCAAGGCCGGACAGTCCATGGCCCTGTCATGCCCTTCACCACCAACGGTGATGAGGGTGTCAAAGTCATCTTCCACCAGATCAGGCGCCATTGTCTGCACGGCGACTTTTGATGAGGATGTCACCAGCCCGCCATGGCGTGACAGCATCTTCAGGTCATACTCCTGCCCGGCCATACGCCCTGCAATTTCAAAGGCCGCGGCGGGACCGGCCGCATCAAGCAGCTGGAAATCCGGATAGAGGACAAAGCCAATGGATCTGGTCATGTCCTGAAATGAGGGATCACTGTCATTTCGTCAACGTCGTGAAGGAAACACAATGGTGCGGCAACCATGACTGCTGCACCACAAGGAACTTATCCATGTCACGACCGCCATTCCCGCCTTTTGATCTTGAAAGCGCAACACGCAAGGTCCGCCTGGCCGAAGATGCCTGGAACTCCCGGAACCCGGAACAGGTGGCACAGGCCTATACAATGGACAGCCAGTGGCGCAATCGGGTGGAATTCATCCATGGGCGCGATGAGATCGTGGCTTTCCTGACGCGCAAATGGAACGTCGAGCATGAATACCGCCTGATCAAGGAACTGTGGGGTTTCCGCAATAACCGCATGGCTGTCCGTTTTGCCTATGAATGGCATGATGATACGGGCCGGTGGTTCCGATCCTATGGCAATGAAGTGTGGGAATTCGATACTGCCGGGCTTATGCGCCGCCGGTTCGCATCAATCAATGATCTGCCTGTCGACGCCGGAGACCGACTGTTTCACTGGCCCCCGGGACGACGCCCGGATGATCATCCGGGGCTTTCCGGTCTCGGGCTTTAGGATCGTGAAAGAAATCGCGTTCCAGACCGACATTTTATGAAGCCGATGCCGCCAGTCCGTGAGACACAGGCCGGACTGGTGACGCTGCCGGACGGTTAAACGGACTGATGGCATGACCATAATATATCAGCTTGTTGCATTCTTTTTTATATTTTTAAATTCGATATGTTGTGCCTTTATGCGCTTCAGTTCCATGTCAATTACTGTCCAGTTCCCACTTTTTACGACAGCAGCAACGTAACCATCGGGTCGTACCAGCCAGATACCGTTTTCATCCGGTGGCGGGCAGACTTGGGGCAACAGCAAGGATGAATGACGCACGATCATGGCCCGCGTTGCGGCACTGTCCCTGGCAGCAAGTACAAAGCGGGGGATATCGCCCTGCCCGCAACTCCGTCGTAAAATCAGTCGCTGTCCCGGCTTGGGGCCATACAGCCCCCGGGCTGAACCCATGTTGAGAGGGCTGTCAGGGTAGCCGATCAGGATGCCGGAAAGCCGATTGGCAATGGCACGACGGATCACCGGAATGCTGGAGCCCTGTCTTACAATAAAGTTGCGCACCCGTTGCGCCAGATGATTTCTGAGCAGGACAATCCTGGTCATGCGGCTGGAATCCGACAGTATCTGCAACGCAACACCGCTGCGTTCGATACTGTAGCTGTCCAGCAGGCACGGGCTGGCTTCCTGGCGTTCGACAAGCGCCAGTTTCCAGGCGAGATTGAAGGCATCCTGCATACCCATGTTCATGCCCTGACCGCCCGCAGGACTATGGATATGCGCTGCATCACCAGCCACAAACACACGGCCCCTGCGGTAATCCCGGACCTTGCGTTCGTTGACCCCAAAATCCGACAGCCACACCGGATCGGACAGGATAATCCCGCCCGGTCCCCGCCGGTCGACAATTGTCTGCATCTCCGCAAGGTCCGGTGTATGCAATGGAACCGAACCCAGATCGGCAATGATACGGTACCGACCCCGCGATAGCGGAAAGAACATCACAGCGCCGTCCGGGTGCCAGAAAATCCCCGGTTCGTCAGGCGGAATCGCAAGACCCGCCACATGTACGTCGGCAAGGACAAAACCCATGGGCAGCGTATCCCCCTCGAATTGCAGGCCCAGCCTGCCGCGAACAAAGGAATGCGCACCATCACAACCGATGAGCCACGCAGCTTCCAGGGTTTCGACCCTGCCTCCCGCATGCATGAGCGTGCACGACACACCGTCATCCCTGCCGACGAATTCCGTCAGTTCTGTCGTGCGTTCAACAGTGATGCCAAAAGCCCCGAGATGTTCTTCCAGCAACCGTTCGGTTTCCGATTGTGGAATCATCAGCAGGTAATTGAAGGAAGAGGCGATCGTTCCGAACGGAACCCGGGCAAGTGTCCTGTTACCGGCATGAATACTGACAGCGTTTGCACATAGCGCGGTGGCCATGAACGCATCCGCACAGCCCGCCATGTCAAGCAGTTCCATTGTCCGGGGCCAGACGGCCAGGGCGCGGGACTGGGTTGTGCGGGTCGGCAGCCTGTCGATAACCCTGACAGGCGTACCATACCGGGCCAGTTCGGCGGCCATGATCAGGCCGACAGGTCCCGCACCGATAACGAGAACGGGTTTTGACATGGTTTTTATCCGAAGGAAAAGAACTGTCCGGCCATACGCATGGATACTACCACATCAACGCCAGACATGTCCTGACTGTTCCTGCCTGCTTCACGTTCAGGCGGTTAAGGTGGGGAAGTAGAAAGTCCGCTCTGAAGCAGCATGACGCGGATGCCGGCGCTTTCCGTAGTTTATTTGTCCCGCTTGTTGATTTTCACTGGGAACTGGCCCGGATTTTTCATCAGGAATTGAGCCAGCCAGATGCTATTTCAGGCATAGTCGGGCGGGCGGTCCAGAAGAAGATCTGTCCTTTCGCAGGATGTCATACAGCCCCGTATCGGCGCATGGTTGTAGCGCGCCGATAGGTTTGGAACTGCGGGACACGAGATGAAACCCCGTTTGAGGGGTTCCACCTTCGCGTCAAGAGACCACCAAGGCTCCTCTCATAGGCTGATTAGAGATCAGAACTTCACCACGCGGGCCACGTGCGTGCGCCTCTCTGCTGAGCGAACAGGACAGGCCAATGGCCTCAATATCGAACCCACCGAACATCTGACGCACTTCCGGCGTATCGTTCAGTGACATGATGAACCTGTCCTGCAGTCTCGTCAGGTCATCCAGCAGCACATGCAAGTCCTCACGCCGGAACGGTGCGCCATAATCATCCTCGCAGTTCCAGTAAGGCGGATCGAGATAGAACAGCGCATCCACCCGGTCATACCGTCTCGGTACATCGGCAAATGGCAGACACTCGATTGTCACGTGGCCAAGACGGGCATGGATATCGGCCAGGACAGGCTCCAGCGTATGCACGTCAAACCGGGCGGGACGCAATGATACCCCAAAGTTCCGGCCATTGACCTTCCCGCCAAAAGCCAGACGCTGCAGATAGAGAAACCGCACGGCGCGTTCCAGATCGGTCAGGCTGCATGCCTCGGCCGCTTTCAGCCGCTCGAACTCATCACGGCTGGTCACCTGCCAACGCAGTTCGCCCGGCAGCGTCCAGCCATGCAGGAACGCGACGGTAGCAGCCGACATGCCCATGGTGCCCATACCCCACAGATGTTCCGTGCCCAGATAAAGCCGCTCCAGGTTGTTGTTCTGGATGGCGATAAACACCGCAAAGACCAGATTGCCCCGGAAGGTCGCGCCGCAGTCATCTTGAGGCTGCCAGCTGCTCTACCCAAGTGCCACGGCGGGCTTGGTTTTCAGCAGCTTTTCCCACGTGGCCTTCTTGGCATTGGGCGGCACGATGAAGCTCCATGTCGATCACTCCTCAAACCCCCAGCAGATGCTGCCGGGGCGTGTGAAGGCATGGGTCAGTTCTCGATGAAAATTTTCTTTTCCTGTACAATAAACAATCTACTTAGATGGTAAATCAGGAAATACATCTTCAATAAGTTTGGCACGCCTGTAATTCAACTCAGTAACACATATATACAGCCTTGCGTCCAACCCGATACCAATTACAGGACCACCCAGCGATCTCATGAAATTGCAATGAACCTCACGATACTTCAGGAATTCCTGTTTGTCTTTTATAAAATTGCTTTTGGCCGTCGCGATAAACTGATCATCCACATCCCATCGGGACATCACTGTGTTCATGCGCGCTTCAGCCTGCGTCAACACTTTCTGACTTTCATCGCGTTTCTTCCGCAGGCAGTCATGTATCCCTGCCATCGAAAATTCACTACACTCGTCATATAACTCCTTTTCTGTCGGAGTTGTAGATGCATCATCTGCTCTGGCTATTGTTGACAGACAGGTAGCCAGACTGAACCCAAGAATAATCTTCATCCATATAGGAAAATTATTATGGACCAGTAAATTTTCGCACATAATCTAATTTCCTTGAATATCTAACAACATAACTTGTATTATATATCTGCCATATACTTTATGAAGAAATATTTTTTCATCCAAAAATCACCCGCTGTTCAGATGCTTTCTGATATTTCAATTCTATTCCTAGCTTAAGCTGGGCTGGCGTAATACCCGGATTAAGGCTTTGCAGGTTTTTAACTGTTGTGCCTGTATTCCTTGCGATATGCCACAGATTGTTGTTCGATGCCGTAACCGTAATTTTCTCGATCCTGGCATTAGGATCGACAACGGTATCCATCCGGAAGTTTGCCATCCTCATAAGCAGATATCCGACTCCGGCACGAATGTTATCTACGGGATTGGACCGGGCAGACCCAACTGTCAGGCGTCCTTTCCACGCAGGTGGCATGATACGGTCACCACCCTCCTTTCCAGACAGCAGCGAAGTCAGTCCTGGATCACCCGGATTACCAATCTGCATGGGCTGACGGTTCCATGCGGGGCTGTGTGCGCCCGTCTCTACCCAGATAATCGCCTTGATCCAGCGCCAGTCCAGCGGATGATAGCCAGGTGTATTGGATAAATGCCGGTTGTATTCATCGACCGTGCGGCGGATTTCGCTGTCCCATGCATTCCACTGGACTGGGGAACGCCCGGCAGCATCAATGCCATCCTTCCATTTATCAAACGGGCTTCTGTTTGCCGATGATGGCTGAATGGCCATGCGCTTCTCCCCTGCAGAACATGATATTTATTGCCCGTTTCATATCTTTCGATTGATGCAGGCAGCAACCAACAGGTTTGGGAGAATATGGGTATGTTCTGTATGTTGATCTGGAAATGAATATTCAGAATCATTATTTATAATAATAACAAAAATAGAAAATATATTGCCATAACAGATATCAGAACTCTTTATTGACTCCGGCATGGCATTCGCACCTGGCCATAAAAAAATCCTTCAGGACGCATGTTCAGACAAACATGAATCCTGAAGGATAATAAAAACAGACCAGATTTATAATATAGACGATTTATTTAATATAAATGACGCTCACTCATTCCCACTCAATCATTCAAAAAATCTCTAACCTATTGATTTAAATATGGAGTTTTTTAGAAAAAGCGCACGGAGCCGTTAACAATCCTGCCAAAATGCTATACTTTTGGTTTTCCAACAGAAATTAAAGGGAAAAAAATTTTGAGATTTCAGAGACTATCGGGATAGTGAGTAAGCTATTTGAGGCTCGATTCCTGCGTTAGAGCCCGATCCGAAAGTTTTTGAACAATACCAGCCTGTTGTGATTCATCCGTCTTTGCGAAGAGATGGAGTGAATGGTGACATGGACTGGTATTGCCCGGCGCGAGTATAGCCGGGAAGGCTTGCGATATCCATCGGACATGACGGACGGGGAGTGGACTTTGATCATGCCATTTGTGCCCCCTGCGAAACGGGGCGGTCGTCCGCGCACGACGGATATGCGCGAGGTGGTCAACGCGATGCTCTACATAGCCTCGGCCGGGTGCGCGTGGCGTCTGCTGCCGAAATGCTTTCCGCCGGTCTCGACCGTCAGGCGCTATTTTTACGCCTGGCGTGATGCCGGAGTATTCGAGGCCATGAATACGGTGCTGGTCATGAGCCTGCGCGAGATCGAGGGGCGTGACGCCTCTCCGAGCGCAGGCGTGATTGACAGCCAGTCGGTGAAAACCACGGAAAGTGGCGGGATTTCAGGCTATGACGCGGGGAAAAAGGTCAAGGGCCGCAAGCGCCATATCGTGACGGATACCTGCGGCTTCCTGATCTTTCTCCTCGTTCATGCCGCCGACATCCAGGACCGTGATGGGGCCGTTGATGTCCTGGCAGCGATACGCAGGCGCTTTCCCTGGCTGCGCCACATCTTTGCTGATGGCGGTTATGCTGGCGACAAATTGCGAAACGCGCTCGCCGCCATGGGAAAATGGACCCTCGAAATCATCAGGCGGTCCGATACGACGAAGGGCTTTCAGATCCTGCCGCGTCGCTGGGTGGTGGAACGGACATTCGCATGGCTGGGACGGTGCAGGCGGCTCGCCAAAGATTGGGAACAATCCATTGCTTCCTCAACCGCATGGACATTGATCGCCTCGATCCGAATGCTCACACGACGGACAGCAAGGCATTGTCAGGGTTGAAAAACTTTCGGATCGGGCTCTTACTGTCTGAATCAAAAAGCGACCTGATTGATTTTCCGCAGCACTCTGCGGATATGAGCGATCATAAGCCAAGCTTCAGATGAGGAGATTGTGGCTTCGACGTCCCTGGTGAGGCGGCGGCAACGTCCCAGCCAGGCGAAGCTGCGCTCGACGATCCAGCGCTTTGGCAGGACGACGAAGCCCTTGACCTGATCGGAGCGCTTGATGATCTCGATCGTCCACTGTCCGATTTGCGCCAACCCGTTTCGTAGCTTCTCACCGGCATAGCCGCCGTCGGCGATCAGGTGCCGCAACCAGGGGAACAGCGAACGGATCCGGGCTGCAACCATCAATGCCCCGTCACGATCCTGGATGTCGGCGGGATGTACGACGGCAGTCATGATATGACCCAGCGTGTCGGTGGCGATATGCCGCTTGCGTCCCTTGATTTTCTTGCCCGCGTCATAACCGCGAGGGCCGCCATTTTCAGCCGTTTTAACCGATTGGCTGTCGATAATGCCCACCGAAGGCGTGGCATCACGCCCGTCCTGCTCTCGCGACAGGATCACGAGAATATGGTTCATGGCTTCCCATCGTCCCTCGCGGATCCAACGGTAGAAATAGCCCTGCACGGTCGTGAAGGGAGGGAAGTGCCGGGGCAATTGGCGCCATTGGCAGCCGGTCGTAACAATGTACAGGATCGCCTCCATGACACGACGCAAATCGGTGCGCCGTGGCCTGCCCAGTCGCTTTCTCTCGGGCATCAGCGGCGCTATCAACGCCCATTCCCTGTCCCGCAGGTCGCTTGCATACTCCAGGTCGTCCCGGCGATACTGCGCACGGGTGATTTCAGTCCAGGCCATTTTGATCTCATCAGGTTGTCACAAACCCATGAATCATAACCTACTGAAATCACTCAACTCATTTTCGGTCAGACACTTAGATACTGCCACCACTTCGCATACTCACCGTCACAGCATAATCTTAAATGACAAACCAGTTTCCTTACTCCATCTGGCGATTTTCGCCTTTCTCGCAGCAGTAGCAGAAAACATGAAAGGGGATCTTATTTTCATCAAAGAGGCGAGTTATTTAAGCCGGAACTGAGAAACAGCTTCCCGCAATTGTGCAATTCTCCTATAATTCAATTCGGCAATACACGCATATTCTCTTATTTCCAATGCATTACCAATTCCACTAGCACCCAAATATTTTACAAAGAGACAGTGCGCCTCACGATAATTAATAAATTCCTGCTTATCTATTGAAAAATGACTTTTTGCCTGAGCAATATATTGGTCTTCCACATCCCATCGGGACAGCATGGTATTCACATGGGATTCAGCTTGTGTTAACGCTTTTTGACTTTCATCACGTTTTTTTTGTAGGCATTCATGTATTCCTGCCATCGAAAATTCACTACATTCTTCATATAATTCATCTTCTGTCGGGACTATAGACTTGGTCTCTGCCATAGCTGTCATTGGAATACAGAGAATTAGACAAAAACAAGAAATTATCTTTCGGCGCATTAAAAATTTGTTATCGACCGACACGAGGGAATACATAATTCAGTTTCCTTGTATAATCATAAATGTTAGCATGATTATACAAATCTGCCACCGTGGATGCGGAAATAGTTTTCCATCCAAAAATCACCCGTTGCTCAGATGCTTTCTGATATTTCAGTTCCATTCCTGGTTTAAGCTGGGCTGGCGTAATACCCGGATTAAGGCTTTGCAGGTTTTTAACTGTTGTGCCTGTATTCCTTGCGATATGCCACAGATTGTTGTTCGATGCCGTAACCGTAATTTTCTCGATCCTGGCATTAGGATCGACAACGGTATCCATCCGGAAGTTTGCCATCCTCATAAGCAGATATCCGACTCCGGCACGAATGTTATCTACGGGATTGGACCGGGCAGACCCAACTGTCAGGCGTCCTTTCCACGCAGGTGGCATGATACGGTCACCACCCTCCTTTC
Source organism: Komagataeibacter sp. FNDCF1 (assembly GCF_021295335.1). NCBI lineage: Bacteria > Pseudomonadati > Pseudomonadota > Alphaproteobacteria > Acetobacterales > Acetobacteraceae > Komagataeibacter > Komagataeibacter sp. FNDCF1. The sequence goes on from NZ_JAIWOT010000001.1 coordinate 1,127,401, forward strand.
CAGACAGCAGCGAAGTCAGTCCTGGATCACCCGGATTACCAATCTGCATGGGCTGACGGTTCCATGCGGGGCTGTGTGCGCCCGTCTCTACCCAGATAATCGCCTTGATCCAGCGCCAGTCCAGCGGATGATAGCCAGGTGTATTGGATAAATGCCGGTTGTATTCATCGACCGTGCGGCGGATTTCGCTGTCCCATGCATTCCACTGGACTGGGGAACGCCCGGCAGCATCAATGCCATCCTTCCATTTATCAAACGGGCTTCTGTTTGCCGATGATGGCTGAATGGCCATGCGCTTCTCCCCTGCAGAACATGATATTTATTGCCCGTTTCATATCTTTCGATTGATGCAGGCAGCAACCAACAGGTTTGGGAGAATATGGGTATGTTCTGTATGTTGATCTGGAAATGAATATTCAGAATCATTATTTATAATAATAACAAAAATAGAAAATATATTGCCATAACAGATATCAGAACTCTTTATTGACTCCGGCATGGCATTCGCACCTGGCCATAAAAAAATCCTTCAGGACGCATGTTCAGACAAACATGAATCCTGAAGGATAATAAAAACAGACCAGATTTATAATATAGACGATTTATTTAATATAAATAACGCCCACTCATTCCCACTCAATCGTTCCCGGCGGCTTGGACGTAATATCATAAGTAACGCGGTTCACGCCGCGCACTTCATTGACGATACGCCCCGCCACCCGGTTGAGAAAGGACATGTCGAAGGGATAGATATCCGCCGTCATGCCATCGGTGCTGGTCACCGCACGCAGGGCGCAGGCGTAGTCATATGTACGCCCGTCGCCCATGACGCCTACGGTACGGACCGGCAGCAGCACGGCAAAGGCCTGCCAGATGGCGTCGTACAGGCCAGCGGCGCGGATTTCCTCCAGGAAAATGGAATCAACGCGCCGCAGCAGGGTCAGCTTTTCACGTGTGATGGCACCGGGAATACGAATGGCAAGCCCCGGACCAGGGAATGGGTGACGGCCGACAATCGCTTCGGGAATGTCCATCTCGCGGCCCAGTTCACGGACTTCATCCTTGAACAGTTCGCGGAGCGGTTCGACCAGCTGCATCTTCATCCGCTCGGGCAGGCCGCCCACATTATGGTGCGACTTGATGGTAACGGACGGACCGCCTGTAAAACTGACGCTCTCGATCACGTCAGGGTACAGGGTGCCCTGCGCCAGAAAATCAGCACCGCCCAGCTTGGCCGCCTCTTCCTCGAACACCTCAATGAACAGGCGGCCAATGGTCTTGCGCTTGATTTCGGGGTCACTCACCCCTTCCAGCGCATTCAGGAACAGGTCGGACGCATCGCGGTGGATCAGGTGGATGTTGAAGCGGTCGCGGAAGGTGCGGATCACCTCATCCGCCTCACCCGCACGCAGGATGCCGGGATCAACGAAGATGCAGGTCAGCTGGTCGCCAATCGCCTGATGGATCAGCACGGCGGCGACGGATGAATCAACCCCGCCCGACAGGCCGCAGATCACCCGCCCCTTGCCCACCTGCTGGCGGATGCGGGCAATTTCCATGTCACGGAAGCCCGCCATGGTCCATGTGCCCCGGCAACCCGCGACATCATGGGTGAAGTTGCGCAACAGGGCCGCACCATGGGGGGTGTGCACCACTTCGGGGTGGAACTGCATGCCGTACAGGCGACGACCTTCATCGGCAATGATGGCGTATGGCGCGCCCTCGCTTACGGCAACGGCCTGAAAACCCGGCGGCAGTTTTGTCACCCGGTCGCCATGGCTCATCCAGACCTGCTCACGTCCGCCACGCGCCCATGTGCCACGGAACAGGGCGCAATCCTTGATGATATCGATATGCGCGCGACCAAATTCGCGGTGTTCGGATGATTCCACCGCCCCGCCCAGCTGGCGGCACATGGCCTGCTGGCCGTAGCAGATGCCCAGCACCGGCACATTCAGCGCAAAGACCACATCGGGTATGGTGGGCGCGTTCTCATCCAGCACGCTGGCCGGGCTGCCAGACAGGATGATCCCCCTGGGCGCAAAGGCACGAATCCGCTCGGCGGAACTGGAATACGGCCAGATTTCGCAATATACACCGCTTTCACGCACACGCCGGGCAATCAGCTGCGTGACCTGGCTGCCGAAATCCAGGATCAGGATACGATCTTCGTGCAGGGTTTCATCCAGGACTGCCGGGGGGGAGGCTGTGTTCACGGTATCGGTCATCATGTGTCTTTCGGTCGCGGCATTATCGATAAACTAGGCTTCCAGCATGAGCTGGCAACATATTGCAAGCGTGGGATAGTCTTTCATGCCGGAATAGCACAATATACGGATCGGGGCAGGTCGGTATCTGCTCCTGCCCGCCACAAACCGGACCCCATGGTTGTTTCATGACTGTGCGCCACCTTACGCTGCCTGCGATGCTCTGCCTTGCCGGCATTTCCGCCCTTGCCCCGGCTGCCATGGCCAGTGACCAGCTGGGCCTGTGGACCGGCCGGCTCGTCACCGATCAGGGCAGCTGCAATGATGAGACCCGCGACACGTCCACCTTCCAGGTCACGCCCAGGCAACTGACCTTCACCCCTGCTGACGGATCGATCATACTGGTTGGCATACCGGAAAAGGGATATGCCCGCTACCATGCCGAAGCGCTGGTCAAGCAGCCTTCCGGTGCGGCCTTTCCCATGGTGTTCGAAGCCCATCCGGAAGGCAGAACCATAGTCGGCACCTATGGCACCCCGCGCTGTCGGGCGCATATCGTGCTGAAACGCTAGGCTGGCATCCCGCCAACGTCGTGTTCACGCAATCGGGAACGCCCCGGTCCGACATTGGCATGGATGCGCGGGCCTGATCCTCTATATTCGATATATGTCTGATAACGTGACACTTGCCGGAGCTGTCCTGTCCATTGTCATACGCAATGGGCGCATGCTGCTGGTATGCAGACGCAATCCACCCGATAAGGGGTTATGGGGCTTTCCCGGTGGTCGCATAGAATATGGCGAAAGCTACCTTGCCGCCGCCGCAAGGGAATTGCATGAGGAAACCGGCTTTGAAACCCATGCCGAAGGCACGCTGACCGCCTTCGACTTGATTGACCGTGATGCGCAGGGCCGGATCCGCTTTCATTACCTGATTGTCGCGGTGAAATGTCATGACAGTGGCTGGACCGCCATCCGGGCTGGCGACGATGCCTGCGATGTCGGCTGGTTCGACATGGCACAGGTCCATGCCAATCCGGCAGCCTTCAGCCCCGGCCTGCCCGAACTGGGGGCGCTGGCCCTCTCCACGCGCGGGATCGCCCCCTGGCCCGTCGCCCCACAGACCCGCATGCCTGAAACCACGCCCGGACAACGGCCTGAAAGCATCCTGTCATGACCCCTATTTCCGCCCTGATTGTCGAGGACGAGGCCACGATAGCAGAACTGGTTGCGACCATGCTCGAAACACAGGGCATTGCCGCCACCATCTGTCCCAGCGTGGCCGATGCCATGCGGCGTATCGAGACCGATGTCTATACGCTGGCCCTTGTCGACCTGACATTGCCCGATGGCGAGCCGGATTCCTTCATCCATGCCGCCCGCGCACGGGGCAGCCAGGTCATTGCCATGAGCGGCGACCCCGACCGGCTGGCAACCTATGCCCCCCTGCCCCTGCTGGAAAAACCCTTCCGCATGAAAGCCCTGCTTGAACAGGTCCGTCAGGCGGTGCCCGTGCCGAACTGAAGGCTTTTTACGCGGCAATATATTGATGGATAACAAAAGTTTCCGGTTGCCGCCTTTGTTCAGGAAGGTGGCATTTCCTGAATCTTTTTGAAAAAGGCTTCATCAGAACCCTTTCCACGATCTGCGCGCGGGCACAACCGGCAGCCGGGCAATGAACTGCTGACGGGCAGCAGGCAGGTCCGTGCGCAGTCGCACGCGGTACAGCCCCTCCGGCTCCGCAGCCCGGCCCCGGCGGCCCCGCATCACCATGCCCAGGGGCTGGACCGAGGCAAAGTCCGCGCGCGCGAAGTCACGACGTGGATTGCACACCATGATCCCCTCGCCCGTCGCGCCATGGGGCAGGCTGAACAGTGCCCAGCGTGGCTCCATGCCCAGTACCGTCCGGCCAGGCAGGACCGTGGCCAGTTCCGCCGCCGTGCCATAATCGCACGCGGCAATGAAGTCCCCTGTCCGGGCGACGGCCCCGATACGGGTGGCCAGTTCCTGCCAGCCCGCCATCTGACGCAGCGCCACATCCGCATGGGCCGAGAGCGGTAGCGGCGCAAGCAGGGCCTGTACATACACCGCGCCCCCCATCACAATGCCCCCACCTGCCGCCCACGCCCCCCACCGCCAGCCCAGCCCGGCCGTACCCACGGCCAGCAGCGGATAGATGACGACCGGCCAGTTGGCCTGCACCCGGTCGCCCAGCGCATGCTGCGCGAACACGCAGGCGGGCACGCAGGTCATGCACGCCAGCAGGGCGGCGCCGGGCGTGGTGCGGGCACGACGCAGCGCAAACACCAGCCCGCCAGCAAAAAATATGGCGATGCCGGGCGTCATCAGTCCCAGCTGACCACCCACCAGTTCCATCAGGAACTGGAAGGCCCGGCCGGGGTGCCAGTCCGCCGTCCGACCGCCCTGCCGGGCAAAACTGATCCAGTCATGCCGCGCATTCCACCATACAACCGGGGATGCCATCAGCACACCCAGGGCAAGGGCACCGGCAATTCCCCCCATCTGCCGCCGCACCCACGGCCCCTGCCCCCATGCCACCCGCAGGCCCAGCCACAGCCCGATGCCCGCAATAGGCAGGACGGCGGTATATTTGCTGTCAAATGCAAGGCCCGCGGCGGCACCGGCAGACCACCACCACCGTTTCCCCGCCCCCGCGACAATACGCCCCATGCACCATGCCAGCATGGATACGAAGAACAGTACCGGCACATCCGGCGTTATGACAACTGACTGAATTGCCAGCGCCAGAGTCGCCTGCAACAGCAGGCAGGCACGACCGGCCCGGCCCGGCGACGCATCGGGCACAAAGTCACGCACAGCACGGAACACGAAAAATGAAAGCCCGCACCCCGCCAGCACACCCACCAGCCTGACACCAGCCGCGCTGTCCCCCACCAGCAGCATGCCCAGCCGTATCCACACCGCCACCATGGGTGGGTGATCCAGATAGCTGGCCGCAGGGGCCAGCGCCCATACGCGGTAATAGGCTTCATCGGGCGAAAGCGGCAGAAGTCCCGCCACGACCAGCCGTGCACAGGCCAGCAGCACAAGCGGATACAGCCACCGGCGTGGACTGTATCCGTCGTTCACACAGGTACGCCGGGGCGGTTGAGACTGGTGCGGATGGTCTGCAGCGTCTGCACGCGCACGACGTGCGGCGCCTCGGTCAACTGGCGGGTCAGCAGGTTTTCATGCGTGGCGTCACGCGCCACCAGCCGGACCAGGAAATCGCCCCCGCCCCGGATCATATGGCACTCCCGCACCTCCGGCCATGCGGAAACCTGATTCTCGAACGCGGAGAGCACCGTCTCCTTCTGGCTGTCCAGCCCGATCAGAGCAAACAGCGTGATCGACCAGCCCAGCCGTGCCCCGTCCGTATCGGCATGATAGCCCCGGATCACGTGATCTTCCTCCAGCCGGCGCATGCGGCGCAGGCATGGCGGGGCCGAAATGCCTACCCGCCGTGCCAGTTCCACGTTCGTCATGCGCCCGTCAAGCTGAAGTTCGGCCACAATCCGACGGTCAATCGCATCAAGATCAGCCATCCGTTCCGCCATGCATGTTCCATCTTTCGATAAAGGCGCGCACAGGGCATCCCGCGCCATAATAATCCCGCCCCTACCTACTCCAACCCTTGCACGGACGCCAGTGGACGACCATACCAAAGGAAATTCCGACGATAGGGTTTTTAGGATCTCATGCCCCAGACCTGTTCTACCGATCTGCTTGTCATTGGTGCCGGCCCCGCAGGCTACACCGCCGCCATCTATGCCGCACGGGCGAATCTTTCCCCCGTGCTCGTTGCCGGCCTCCAGCCCGGCGGCCAGCTCATGATCACTACCGATGTCGAGAACTATCCCGGCTTTGGCAAGGGGATCCAGGGTCCCGACCTCATGATGCAGATGGCCGAGCAGGCGGGCAATGTCGGCACGCGCCTGATTGATGACATCATCGTGTCCTGCGATTTCAGCCGTACGGACGGCACGGGTCGCTTCTACGCCACGGGCGATTCCGGCACGGTGTATGAAGCCCGCAGCGTGGTCATCGCCACCGGGGCGCAGGCCAAATGGCTGGGCGTGCCGGGCGAGAAGGAATTCCAGGGTTCGGGGGTTTCGGCCTGTGCCACGTGCGACGGCTTTTTTTACCGCGGCAAACGCGTGGCCGTGATTGGCGGCGGCAACACGGCGGTGGAGGAAGCGCTCTACCTGACCCACCATGCCAGCCACGTCACCCTGGTCCATCGCCGTGACAGCCTGCGCGCGGAAAAGATCCTGCAGGACCGGCTGCATGCCAATCCCAAGATATCGGTCATCTGGAACAGTGCGGTCGAACGCATAACCGGCAGTGGCACGCCCCCCGTCGTGACCGGGCTGGAACTGCGCGACACCGTGACGGGCGCAATCCATGATATCGCCGTAGACGGGGTGTTCGTTGCCATCGGACACGCCCCCACCACCACAATTTTCCGTGATGTCGTGGAGATCGATACAGACGGTTACATCATCACGACACCGGGGAGCACCCGCACCTCGGTGCCAGGTGTATTTGCCGCGGGAGACGTGCAGGACAAGGTGTTCAGGCAGGCCGTAACCGCGGCGGGTACGGGCTGCATGGCGGCGCTGGAGGCCGAGCGGTTCCTTGCTGCGGCGCCGTAATGAATCAGTAAGAGTCCTTGACCTGCATCGCTATTTCCTTCACCACATCGAATAGTGTCATAACAATTGGCGCGCCCTTATTTAGACAGACAAGCGGAGTCAACGCGTGGACTGGGATAAACTCCGGATATTTCATGCTGTAGCCGAGGCAGGGTCCTTCACCCATGCCGGCGACGTGCTTAACCTGAGCCAGTCTGCGGTATCCCGGCAGATTTCAGCGCTGGAAGAGGCACTGCAGGTTCCTCTCTTCCACCGGCATGCCCGGGGGCTGATCCTGACCGAACAGGGGGAGACACTGAACCAGACGGTTCGGGAAGTCTTCTCCAAGCTGGCCATGACGCAGTCCCTGCTGACGGAAAGCAAGGAAAAGGCGGCAGGCAGGCTACGGGTCACCACGACAACCGGCTTTGGCACCTGCTGGCTGACGCCACGGCTGCACCGGTTCATGGAAACCAATCCTGACATTTCGATTACCCTGATCCTGGAGGATAACGACCTGGACCTAGGCATGCGGGAGGCGGATGTGGCGGTGCGCATGCACCCACCACGCCAGCCGGACCTGATCCAGCGCCATCTGGCCGATTTCCCCCTGCCGATCTATGCCTCGCAGTCCTACCTCAACGATTACGGCACGCCCCGCACGCTTGAGGAACTCAATGCCCACAAGCTGGTCCTGTTTGGCGGCTACCACCCTCCGGTGCTGCACATCAACTGGCTGGCGGAAACCGGCGTGCCATCGGATGAGCGGCGTCAGGCCTGGCTGGAAGTCAACAGCCTGGCCGCCATGGCGGGCGCGATCGCGGCGGGGATCGGAATCGGGTCGATCCCGCTCTACGCGGCATCGCAATATCCCAACCTCGTCAAGATTCTGCCCGAAGTGCCGCTGCCTACGGTCGATGCCTATTTTGTCTACCCCGAGGAACTGCGCACGTCCAAGCGTGTGGCCGTTTTCCGCGATTTCCTGCTGGCGGAAATCAACGCCCGTCACTAAAGGCGCGCTTGCGGACAGCGCATCACGGAAAACAGGATTTTCCGGGCCCCACCTTTTTACCCAAGGGCGGCGCCCGGAAGTTTTCTGAACAGAAATATCACCGGAACACTCCCCCGGCAGCCTGTCTGGATGCCTCGGGGACAGAGCCGTGTCACGGCAACTTCAGTCCGGCCACGGCGCTACGCCCGGCCCTCGGGGATGAACCTGCACCGCAGCAGTGCGACACGGAATGGGCTTCAGCCTGTCATTCCTGTGTGGCGTGCGCACTGTTGACGCGTTCACGCAGTTCCTTGCCCGCCTTGAAGAAGGGCACGACCTTCTCATCAACCGACACGGTCTCCCCCGTGCGTGGGTTGCGCCCGGTACGTGCGTCACGCTTCTTGACGGTAAAGGCCCCGAAGCCCCGAAGCTCCACCCGGTCGCCGCGCATCAGGGCATTGCTGACTTCAGCAAAGATGACCTGAACAATACGCTCCACCTCCCGGATGGGAAGATGCGGACGGGCAGCAGCAAGTTCAGCGATCAATTCCGACCTGGTCATCCTGTTCCCCCTGTTTAAACAAGAAATTAAAGTTTCCAGATCGCAACGGCTCCGTCAAGCGCGCTCCCTTCCTTCAGCAGAAATTCCGCGCCCGGCATGCCGGACAGGACCCCCGCGACCAGATGCCGCCACCAGCCCCGCGTGGCTGCGGGGCCAATATCAACGGGCCTGGCATCACCGGGCAGATGCGTGCTTCTGGCCAGCCACTGACGCGCATCCTCCATGGAGCCGATTTCATCCACCAGCCCCAGCTTCAGCGCCTGCTGACCCGTATAGGGACGTCCATCAGCCAGTTCACGCACACGCCCGACGGGCATATGGCGGTCCTGCGCCACGACATTTACAAAGAAATCGTAAAGGTCCGCGATGACATCCTGCAGCATCCCGCGCCCTTCGGGTGAAAGCGGCCTGACGACGGATGGCTGCCCCTTCATCGGCCCGGAGACAAGCTGGTCAACATGCACCCCCACCCGATCCAGCAGGGTCGAGACATCGGGAGATTCCAGAATGACCCCGATGGATCCGGTCAATGTCGAGCGATTGGCAAAGATACGGCTGGCAGGCACCGATATCATGTAACCGGCCGATGCCGCGACGCTGCCCATGGACACCACGACCGGCTTGCGCCGCGCAAAAGCAGCCACTGCATCATGCAGTTCCTCGCCGCCGGTTACGGCGCCACCGGGGCTGTTCACTTCCAGCACCAGCCCCCTGACCGCATCATCATCGGCAGCCTTGCGCAGGGCCTCGACATTTTCATGCTCGTCGGAAGCAACGATTCCCTGCACCTTCAGATGCACCAGATGTGGCCCGGGATGGCCCGGCCACCCACCCCCGGACGGGTGCGCGAACGCCACGATGCAGGCAAGCACAAAAAAGGCCACGGCCCCACCCCGCCAGAACAGCAGGCGGCGATGGAGCGACGTGGCACGCAGGCGTGTATCGGGGTCAGTATCCATGATCATGCACTATCATGGATGCCATTCACACCGAAGGCAGGATTTCAGGAGACCTGAAAAGGACGGTCAGGTCCTGCGGCGGCGACCGGGCCGGGCCGGGGCATCGGTTCCGGCGGATATGCCGGCGGAGGCAGCCGTGATCTTGCGGCCCAGCCCGATCTCGCGCGCAAGGCTGGAGCGACGCTCGGCATAGTTGGGGGCGACCATGGGATATTCCGGGGGCAGGTTCCAGCGCTCACGGTACTGTTCCGGCGTCATGCCATAGGCACTGTGCAGGTGGCGCTTGAGCATCTTGAGCTTCTTGCCGTCTTCCAGACAGACGATGTAGTCGGGAAATACCGAACGCTTGACCGGTACCGCAGGCTGGAGCTTCTCAGGTTCCCCAACCGGGCGGCCGGCAGAGGAAAGCGCCTGATAGACCTGACGAATCAGGTCCGGCAGCACGTCAGCCGCAACACTATTGTTTGAAACATGCGCCGACACGATCTGTGTCGTGAGCTCCAGACATGAAAAATCCTGCTCGGTATCAGACATAATGTGTTCCGTGTCTCCATAACAACCAACAGCCGCGATATATTCACGAGCCATTCGAGCAGGTTCATATACGAACGCATCAATATTTACAACACTAATCGCGGAAAATTTTCCTATCATTGCGATACACTATTTAACGTCTTCCCCCTGACCGGCAGTATTCAATCATACTATTGGGTCAAAATGTTTTGTTTCGAATGAATTTGATACAAATCTTCTTAATTTAGCCACATCTTTCACCGCTACCCGTTCAGGAATCCTGCCCAATCCGGGCAAAATAGGCTGCATCCCCTTCCTGCCCCACCGGACCTGCGGGCCGCCTGCCGCGCAGCAGGCTGCCCAGGCGCTCCATGTCAAAATCCGGATCACATACGGCGCAGATCAGACGGATCCGCGTTTCCTCCGTATTATCCTTAATACTGTAAATGACCTGCCGGGCCTCCTTGCGTGTCACAACAATTTCGGCGCGCCTGAGTTCCGCAAGCTGCTGGCTCAGGGTTGGCTGGCCGATGCCGGTCCGCGCCTCGATCTCCCCCACGCTTTTCTCCCCGTCCAGCAGGCAGGCCAGCACCATCAGGCGTTGCGGCTGGGCCAGCAGGCGCAGGCGCTGTACGAGATGTTCCGCAAGTTCACGCGTTCTGGGCAGATTGGGCATCCACTCATTTCCCTTAACCAATTACCGCCACCAGCGTACCATAATAGCATGCCCATCACCACTGGCCCCGCCCGGCCACAACGTCGCCAGCCCGGACAGGCTTGCCAAAACATATACATAATATAATAAATCATTAAATAATTACAGACAGCCTCCACAATGCCCCATAACGGGAGCCACCCCATGACCACCCGCCTGTCCGCCCCGCCATCCTCACCATGCCGCGCCCGCCTCCTGCCCCATGCCTGACCTGCTTTCCAGCCTGCTCGGACTGCTAAGCGGCGGCGTGATCGGCTTCACACTCGGACTGGTGGGGGGTGGTGGCTCGATCCTTGCCGTACCGCTGCTGCTTTACGTGGTGGGCATTACCGACCCGCACCGGGCCATTGGCACCAGTGCAATGGCTGTAACCATCAACGCCCTGTGCAACCTTGTCAGCCATGCCCGTACCGGTGGCGTGCAATGGAAATGCGCCTTCCTGTTCGCCAGTTCAGGCGTGCTGGGTGCACTGGCCGGGGCTGGCTGTGGCAGGATGGTCAATGGCCAGAGGCTTTTATTCCTATTTTCCCTTATCATGCTGGCGGTGGGGACACTCATGCTGCGGGGCTGCCGAAGCGCAAAACAGACGTCACGCGGGCCCGAACGCACATCCCCCCTGCCCGTGCTGGCCTATGGCGCCATAACCGGATTCTGTTCGGGCTTTTTCGGCATTGGCGGCGGGTTCCTGATCGTTCCGGCCCTGCTGGCGGCAACCGGCATGCCCATGCTCAACGCCATCGGCACATCGCTCGTGGCCGTGTGCGCCTTCGGGCTGACGACTTCGGTCAGCTATGCCATGGCAGGCATGGTGGACCTGCCCATGGTGGGACTGCTGGTGGCGGGTGGCCTGGCGGGCGGCATGGGTGGCACCATGCTGGCACGCCGGCTGGGTCGTCAGCCGCACTACCTGCGCCTGGTCTTTGCCTGCCTGATCTTTCTTGTGGCATTCTACATGATGTGGCGCAGCGCACGCGCACTGGGCCTTGCCTGACGCCCCGCCCTGATCCGGGCGCGCCCCGGCCACCCCGCGCCCCAGCATCGGGACCACGACCGTCATGACACAGACCACCGTAACGCTTGCCCACCCGATCGACTTCGCAACATGGCGCGTCATGACCCGCGCCCTTGTGAGCCGGGGCGTGCCCCCGCAGGCCATCTCGTGGCAGGTCGCCACCGATGGCGCACCGGCCACATCCCCACCGGATCCATCGCCGGGCGCGCCCGGCTTTTCCGTCCCGCGTGAAAGCATGCGCCTTGCCGCCGCCGTCATCCAGTCGATGCTGCCCGGCCGTTTTACCCTTGCCTACGGCCTGATCCATGCCTGCGCCACCAACACCGAACCCGACCCCACGGATCTGGAGCACATCAGGGCGGCAGCCGAACTCGTGCGTGCGGAAACCGTACGACTGCGCCAGAACCTGCTGACCCTGATGCAGCCGGGTGCGCCCCTGCACGCGTCCTTTCCCGCCCGGACCTTTGCCCCCGAGAGCAATGCGCGCTTCATCACCCTTCAGCTCTCGCTCATGCCATGGCAGCTTGCCCTGCCCGGGCGTGAACTGCACTGGACGGGTGAAAGCCTGCTTTACGGCCAGGCTGACCCCCTGCAGGTCCTGGCGCCCGATAGCCTTCCCCCGCCCGTGCTGCCCCTGGTGGCGGATCTGGATATCGGACGCATCACCAGCCTGCGCGCCGTGGCTCTGGCGGCCCGGACCTGCCTGATCTGCCCCATGGCCCGCCATGCAACCCGGACCGTGTTTGGCGAGGGCGAAAGCACGGCGCGCATGATGTTCGTGGGTGAACAGCCCGGTGACCAGGAAGACCGCGCGGGCCGCCCCTTCGTCGGCCCGGCGGGGCAACTGTTCGACCGCGCGCTGGAGGAAGCCGGGCTGGACCGCGCGGATGCGTATGTGACCAACACCGTCAAGCATTTCAAATTCCAGCCCCGTGGCACCCGCCGCATCCATGAAAAGGCGGGAGCGGAGGAAATCGCAGCCTGCGCGCCATGGCTCGCGGCGGAGCGACGCATCATCCGTCCGCAGGTACTGGTCATGCTGGGGGCAACGGCGGCGTCCGCCCTGCTGGGCCGCCGGGTTACAATCGGTCACGAACGCTCCCGCCCCATTCCCATGGAGGATGGCAGCACCGGAATGGTGACGGTGCATCCATCCTATCTGCTACGCCTGCCCGATGAAAACACCCGCACGCGCGAATATGCCCGCTTCGTGGCCGACCTGCGCCTGGCCGCGACGCATCTCGCCCCCACCCCGTAATCCCGCCACGAGGAAAGCCGATGCCAGATATGCGCGCGAGGCACCATTACGTGATGGCAAGATGCGTTATGGATAAGGCGCCCCTTGTGCCGGAAGCCGCTTATCGTGCCTGCAGACCTCAATCTTCTGCCCTCGTTCCTGACCCGCATTTTCAGCGGGAAGCATTTCCCCACCATCCGTGCGCCCGGTTACGCACGGATGAGCGGGCTGAAATGGCTCTATGCCCCGACACCCGAAGCCCTGGCCTTTGCGGTGCGTACAACAGTGGCGGCGCTGATGGCGCTGACTATCGCCATGTGGATGGAACTGGACGACCCGCCGTGGGCTGCCATGACCGTATGGATCGTGGCCCAGGGTTCACGTGGGGAAAGCCTGTCCAAGGCCCGGTGGCGACTGGTGGGCACAGCGGTGGGCGCCATCAGCGCGGTCATTCTGGTCTGTTCCTTTCCGCAGGCGCCGTGGCTGTTCTTCCCCGCCATCAGCATATGGATCGGCCTGTGCTGCATGCTCGCGACACTTGTGCGCAACTTCCGTTCCTATGCGCTTGTGCTGTCGGGCTATACCTGCGCCATCATTGCACTGGCCGCTACACGCGACCCTGACAACATCTTCATGATCACCATGTCCCGCACGAGCTATATCGTGCTGGGCATCACGTGCGAGACGCTGGTGGCGGTGCTGTTCGCGCACAACCTTGCCTCCAGCGCGCGCAGGAACATGCGCCAGAAGATCCAGATGGCGCTGGGCAGCGCCACCGACGCGGTGGCCAACCTGCTGGCAGGCGATGAAGCGGCCTTCGTCCGTTCGCGTGCCCTGTTCGGCACGATCCTGAGCATCAACGACCAGATCGAGTTCAGTGAAGTCGAGATGGGCCCCCACGGGCATGAAGGCGACCACGCACGCGCAGCGCTGGCCGCCGTGTCGGTCCTGCTCTCACGCGGCCTGGGCATGATGGCGCGCATCAAGGCGCTGGAGACGCGTAACGAACAGTTTACCGAAACCTCGCTCCTGACGCGTACCTTCCTGCTGGGCGTGCCCGCCCGGCTGGAAAATGATGCCGAAATCCCGCATATCCAGCAGGACCTGCAGGACCTGCGCGGTGTGTGCCGCCAGCGCATAATCGATGCCCTGACACAGGAGATCAGCACCGCCACCACGACAGAGACCGCGGAGGTGGATGACCTGCTGAACTGCCGCATCCTGCACAACGCGCTGGATGAACTGCTGGGCGAACTGGAACAGGCGATCCATGAATTCGATGCAAGCCAGCACGAAATCCGGGGCGACCACTTCCATTTCCGTATCGAGGCGCATCGTGACTTCAAGGAAGCGGCCTATAACGGCATCCGTGCCGCCGTGGCTATCGGCACCTCCGCCCTGATATGGGAGGTCACGGCCTGGGCCAACGGCATCGGCTTCATCACCATGGTGGCGGTCACGTGCGGGCTGTTCGCCACGCGTGAGAACCCGGTGGTGGGGACCATGAACTTCCTGCGCGGGGCATGCTGGGCGGTGCTGGTCTCCGGCTTCCTGGTGCTGCTGTTCATGCCGCGCCCTGCGGAGTTTGAAATGCTGGCCGCCGTCCTTGCCCTGCCCATGATTGCGGGCGGACTTGCCGCGCGCAATCCCGCCACGGCGGGGGCGGCCGCGTCCTACTGCCTGTTCCTGCCCAATCTGGTGGGGCCGGGCAACCAGACCCGGCTGAACGAAATCGCGTATTTCAACGCCTCCTTCGCACTTCTGTGCAGTATCGGCTTTGCGGTGCTGATCTTCCGCGCGGTGCTGCCGTTCGACAATGACGAGGAACGCTGGCGCATGCGCAACCGCACGCTGCATGACCTGCGTCACCTGGCCTCCGCCCAGCCCATGCCGCGCACCCAGTCATGGATCGGGCGTAATACGGACCGCTTCTCGCGCCTGATCCGCCATGCGGGCCCCACGCCCACGCCCACCATCGAGGCCTATCTGCAGGGCACGCTTTCAGCCATGACCATCGGGCTGAACATCATCCGCCTGCGTGTGGTGCTGGAACGCGGGCAGTTGCCACCGGCAGCCCATCGCGCCATTGAACTGTTCCTGAGCCGCATGTCCCAGTTCAGCGGCCGCTACGGGCGCTTCGGACGCACGGCACGGGTGGCGCGCGGGGCCACGCGCAGCCTGCGGCGGCTGGAAGCGGCGGAGGCCAATATCACATCCCGTATCGAGATGACCCGCGCCATTGCCTACCTGCTGGTCATTTCCTATGAACTGGGGGCCAATGCAGCCTTCCTTGATGCCTCCCAGCCCTACCGCGCCAGCGACGCGTCATGACCGTGGCCTGACGCGCGGCGGGGGGGCCGGAGCCAGACATGACCCCTTCCCCCCTCCCCGCCGATGCCGCCCTGCGCGGGCATGTCATCACCTTTCGCGGCAATCCATTCCTCACGGCGCCCGATGCGGCGCTGGTTGATGAACCCGACGGGCTTGTCATCATACAGGCGGGGCGCATCACCCATGTCGGCCCGTACGGCCAGACGGTGGCGCACCTGCCGCCAGGGCTGGAGGTAACAGATTACCACGGCTGCCTGATCTCGGCAGGCTTTGTGGACACCCATGTCCACTACCCGCAGCTGCCCATGATCGCGGCTTACGGCGAACAACTGCTGGAATGGCTGGAACGCTACACCTTCCCCACCGAACGCCGCTTTGCCGATGAAGCCTATGCCACCGCCATCGCCCGGCGTTTCCTGTCCGAACTGCTACGTGGCGGGACCACTACGGCTGCGGTATACTGCACCGTCCACCCGCAGTCGGTTGATGCGTTCTTTGCCGAATCCACCCGCCTTGGCACCCGCATGGTGGCGGGCAAGGTGCTGATGGACCGCAACGCGCCCGATTACCTGCGGGATACGGCGCAGCAGGGCCATGACGAATCGCTGGCGCTGATCGAACGCTGGCACGGCAAAAACCGGCAGCATTATGCCGTAACGCCGCGCTTCGCCCCCACCAGCACACCCGCGCAGCTTGAAGCGGCAGGCAGCCTGCTGGCGCGTGACGAAACGCTGTTCATGCAGACCCACCTGGCCGAGAACCGGACGGAAGTGGCCTGGGTGGCTGAACTGTTCCCCGATAGCCGGTCCTACCTTGATGTGTATGACCGCGCGGGCCTTGTGCGCCCGCGCAGCGTGATGGGACATGCGATCCATATCGATGAGCATGACCTGCACCGCTGCCACGCCACCGGCTGCGCGCTGGCGCACTGTCCTACCTCCAACCTGTTTCTGGGCAGTGGCGCGTTCAGGCTGTTCGATGCGCTTTCCCCCGCACGCCCGGTCCGCACAGGGCTGGGCACGGATGTGGGGGCGGGTACCAGCCTGTCACAGCTGCGATCCATGAACGAAGCCTACAAGATCGCGCAGACGGGCGGCCATACGCTGCACCCGGTGCAGGCCTTCTGGCTGGCTACGGCAGGCGGCGCGCATGCCCTGCACCTTGATGACGTGATTGGTACGATCGCCCCCGGCATGGATGCCGATCTGTGCATACTCGACCCCCAGGCCACACCGCTGCAGGCGCTGCGCACCCAGATGTGCGACAGCACGGCCGACATACTGTTCACGCTCATGATGCTGGGCGATGACCGCAGCATCCGCGCCACCTACGTGGCGGGCCGGCTGGTGCATGACCGCGACAGGACTGGAATGTAGGGGAAAACACACGCGATGCAGTGGCGGAGAGGGTGGGATTCGAACCCACGGTACGCTTGCGCGCACAACGGTTTTCGAGACCGCCCCGTTCGACCGCTCCGGCACCTCTCCAACTGCACGCGGTGATGCAGCGGCTTATAGGGGCGCACGGGAATGGGCGCAAGGGGTCTTTTTTACCCCGCCCCGTGCCCCATAAAAAATATTGACCTGCGCCCCCCCACCCAGTAAAAGCCCGCATTCACCCCGCGCGGACGGGGCGCCGCTGCAATTGCGGCCAATATAAAAAAGCGACTGGGCCGTGTCGCCTGCACCATCACGGTGCCGCACACGCCAAGAGATCGGAAAGACAGATAGAGACATGTTTGCAGTTATCCGTACCGGCGGTAAGCAGTACCGCGTTGCCAAGGACGCCGTCCTGAAGATTGAAAAGCTGGAAGGCGAAGCCGGCGCCACGATCACCTTCGACCAGGTTCTGGCCGTTGGCGGCGAAGGCGGCACGACCATTGGCGCGCCCACGGTAAAGGGCGCGACCGTCACGGCAACCGTGATCGCGCAGGACCGTCTGGCGAAGGTCATCATCTTCAAGAAGCGCCGCCGGCAGAACAGCCGCCGCAAGAATGGCCACCGCCAGCCGGTGACCGTGGTGCGCATCTCCGCGATCAACGCCGCCTGATCCCCCGCCCGGTTGCGACCGGGCCGGTTCGATCAGAGATTTCAGTTTTAAGGAGTTCAGGCAATGGCACAAAAAAAGGCAGGCGGTTCGTCCCGTAACGGACGCGATAGCGCCGGGCGCCGTCTTGGCGTCAAGAAGTTTGGTGGCGAAAGCGTCATCGCAGGCAACATCATCGTCCGCCAGCGCGGCACGAAGATGAAGCCCGGTGTGAATGTTGGCGTGGGCCGCGACCACACCCTGTTTTCCCTGGTGGACGGACATGTGAAGTTCGAACGCCGTGCGGAAGGCCGTGTGCACGTATCCGTGCAGACCCTGCCGCTGGCAGCGGAATAAGGCATACGCCTTAATCACTGCGGGAATACCCGAATTGAGGGGGGCGGTCATTCTGGCCGTCCCCCTTTTTCGTATGGTGCCGGGCATGGTTTCCGGCATCATGCATGCACAAAGGGCGCGCGTGACGCACCCCGACCGGATCGCAGGCAATGAAGTTTCTTGACCAGGCCAAAATCTATGTAAAATCCGGCGATGGCGGTGACGGTGTCGTTGCCTTCCGGCGTGAGAAATATATCGAATTTGGCGGTCCGGACGGGGGCAATGGCGGCCGGGGCGGGGATATCGTGTTCGAGGCGGTCGACAACCTCAATACCCTGATCGATTTCCGCTATACCCAGCATTTCCGCGCCCGCAAGGGCGGTAATGGCGCGGGCTCCGACAGAACCGGGGCTGCGGCCGAGACGGTCGTGATCAAGGTACCCATCGGTACCCAGATCTTTGACGAGGACCGCGAGACCATGCTGGGTGACCTGGACGTGGCGGGCAAGCGCCTGCTGCTGTGCCGGGGCGGTGATGGCGGGCGCGGCAACGCACATTTCAAGACCAGCACCAACCGCGCCCCCCGCCGGGCGGACAAGGGCTGGCCGGGCGAGGAACGCTGGGTCTGGCTGCGGCTGAAGCTGATTGCCGATGTGGGGCTGGTCGGCCTTCCCAATGCGGGCAAGTCCACCTTCCTGTCCACCGTATCGGCGGCAAAACCCAAGATCGCGGACTATCCCTTCACCACGCTGCACCCGCAGCTGGGCGTGGTGCGGCTGTCGGTTACGGAAGAATTCGTGATTGCCGACATTCCCGGCCTGATCGAGGGCGCACATGAAGGCAGCGGGCTGGGCGACCGCTTTCTGGGCCATGTCGAACGCTGCGCGGTGCTGCTGCACCTGATTGACGGCACGGCGGAGGTGGAAGACGTGGTGACCGCATGGCGTACCATCCGCCATGAACTGTCGGAATATGGCGGTGGCCTGGCGGACAAGCCCGAAATCATCGTGCTGAACAAGATCGACGCCCTGCTGCCCGAGGAAGTTGACGAACGCCGCACGGCACTGGAACAGGCCAGCGGGCAGAAGATCATGACCATGTCCTCCGTCGCCCATATGAACGTGGACAGGGTGCTGCGGCAGTTGCAGGATTTCGTGACCCGCGACCGCGCGGAAAGAACGGAAGAAGCAAAGGGAGAGACCCCCGCGACATGACGGACACCACCCCCCTGCCCCATCTGCGCACGGCGCGGCGTGTTGTCGTAAAAATCGGCAGCGCCCTGATTGTCGACCCCGAACAGGCCATGCCCCGGCAGGCATGGCTGGACAGCGTGGCACAGGACATAGCGGACCTGCGCGCGCAGGGAACGGAAGTGGTCGTGGTCTCCTCGGGCGCCATAGCCCTTGCCCGCCACCAGCTGGGGCTGACGCGGCGCGTGCTGCGGCTGGAGGAAAAGCAGGCAGCCGCCTCCGTCGGCCAGATCCGGCTGGCGCAGGCCTGGACCGACGCGCTGTCCGGCCACGGGCTGACGGCAGCCCAGTTGCTGCTGACCCCTGATGATACCGAAAACCGCCACCGCTACCTCAATGCCCGTGCCTCGCTCAACACGCTGCTCGCACTGGGCTGTGTGCCCGTCATCAACGAGAACGATGCCATCGCCACGATCGAGATCCGTTTTGGCGATAACGACCGGCTGGCTGCCCGCGTGGCCGAAATGATCAATGCGGACCAGCTTGTGCTGCTGTCCGATATTGACGGGCTGTATACCGCCGACCCCCGCAACAACCCCGATGCCCGGCACCTGCCCGTGGTCGCTGCCCTGACCGACAGCATCGAGGCCATGGGCGGCGCGCCGCCACCGGGCTACTCATCGGGCGGCATGCGCACGAAGCTCATGGCGGCCCGCATTGCAACCCAGGCGGGGTGCGCCATGGTCATCGCGCGCGGGCAGGATCTTCACCCGCTTGGCCGCCTGCGCGATGGCGCGCGCTGCACATGGTTCCTTCCCGCCCCCGATGCCCGTTCGGCACGCAAGAACTGGATCGCGGGCAGCCTGACACCGGCGGGCCACATGGTGATCGATGATGGCGCGCTCAGGGCGCTGGAGCAGGGTTCATCCCTGCTGCCTGCGGGCGTGAGCGGGGTCGAGGGCGATTTTGACCGTGGCGACCTGATCGCGGTGCTGGACCGGCATGGCCGCAGGGTCGCCTGCGGGCTTGCGGCCTATACGGCGGAGGATGCGCGCCGGATCGCGGGGCACCAGTCGGACAGGATCGAGGCCCTGCTGGGCTGGCACGGTGCCGATGAACTGATCCATCGCGATGACCTCGTGCTGCTGACCCGCACGGACCCCGCATCCGACTGAGCCTGCTTAGGCATCCGGGCGCGGTGGCCAGCGCAGGGTCGGCTCCGCACGTGAACCGCGCTCGGGCGGCCAGACGGATGCCCTGACCGGGCGGTGAGCCGCAGCCGCTGCCTCGCGTGCCGTAGTACGTGCCGGCCCACGGCTCCATTCGGACAGGGCCGGCCCCGCATCCCGCTCAGCCCGCAACGGTTCGGGCGGATGGGCAGGAGCGGCAGGAGCCACCGGGCGGGATGGCCATTCCTCCGCCACATCCCGCACGCGCGGGGGCTCTGCCGGTTCCGGCCGTAGGGGCATGGCTGGCGGGGCGGTGGCGGCAGGCTGCCGTGGTGCATGGGGTGCGCGGCGCGCATAGGCGGGAATGTCGCTATCCCCCTCTGCATGATCGGGCCGGGCGGGCATGGTCGCGGGCCGTGGTGGTTCCGGCTCCCACAGGGGGGCGGCCGGCTGCGCATGACGGGGGGATGGGGCATCGGCCAGCGGTTCCGGCCCGGCAGGCGATGCGGCAGGCGGCGCGGCGGGCGCATTCAGCCCCATCGCCAGGACCCGCAATTCGGCCTGCAGGTCATCAATCTGGATGGCCAGACCGTCCAGCCGCCCCTTGACGCCAAACACCGCAAAAGGCACCAGCAGCCAGACCAGCGCGAGCAGGACCCCACCCACCAGCAGCACCGCCTGCGCCCAGGGCGGCATCCATTGCGGAAAAAGGGACGACAGCATGGATCGCGTACCCTGAACTGAAGTTATCCGGCGGCACGGGCACCACCCCACGCCGCCAGGCCATTGCTGGCCGGGCCCGTTACATGCCCAGCGCGCGGCGGTAGATGTCGAGCAGGGTTTCCTGTTCCTCCACTTCCGCGGGTTCCTGCTTGCGCAGGCGGATGATCTGACGGATCACCTTTACATCAAAACCGGCGGATTTCGCTTCGGTAAAAATATCCTTGATGTCGCCGGCCAGCGCCTTGCGCTCCTCCTCCAGGCGTTCAACGCGCTCGATAATGCTGCGCAGGCGGTCGGCCGCGATACCACCAACGGCGGCAGGCGTATCGTCCGCCTCGAAAGTGTCGGCATTCATGGCAGATGTCTCCAGATATCGTGATTGTGCCGTTATGCGCCCATCAGCAACATGAAGGGAATGTCACTAGGCGATGGGGTGGAACGGCGGGATTATCGTGCCACCGCACGATGGTCAATGCCAACTTGACAGGCCGGAGAGGCGGGCCGTAATCGAAGTGGCAGCCCGTATGCAGCTTTTGCGGCATGCCCCAACCCCACGCATGCCCCCCGGCACGCACGGCACATTATACAGGCAGGAGGCCAACTTCCATGGCACATCTTCCACCCGTTGATACCTTTGACTACATCGTTTTTGGCGGGACAGGGGATCTGACCATGCGCAAGCTGCTGCCTGCGCTCTACCACCGCTACCGTGACGGCCAGATCCCCGATGATTCCCGGATTATCGGCACCGCCCGTTCCGCCCTTTCGCGCGCCGACTACCAGCAGCGCGCCACGGAGGCGCTGCGCGAACATGTCAAGGACAAGGCACTGGACGACGCCACGGTCGCACGGTTCGTGAACATGGTGCATTATGTCAGCCTGAACGGGGCAGAGGCGGACAGTGACTGGCCCGCGCTGAAAACCCTGCTGGGCAGCGTGCCGCCGGGGCGCATCCGGGTCTATTACCTGGCCACGTCACCCAGCCTGTATGGCCAGATCTGCGAGAACCTGAGCCATGAGGACCTGATCACGCCCCAGTCCCGCGTGGTGCTGGAAAAGCCGATCGGGACCGACCTTGCCAGTGCGGAGGCAATCAATGACAGCGTTGGCCGCCACTTCCCCGAAAACCAGATCTTCCGCATCGACCACTATCTGGGCAAGGAGACGGTCCAGAACCTGATCGCCCTGCGCTTTGCCAACCCGGTGTTCGAGCGCCTGTGGTCGTGCGATGCGATCGACTACGTACAGATCACGGCGGCCGAGACCGTGGGCGTGGAAAACCGTGGCCCCTATTACGACCGCTCCGGCGCGCTGCGCGACATGATCCAGAACCACCTGCTGCAGGTGCTCTGCCTGGTGGCGATGGACCCGCCCGTATCGCTGGGCGCCGACAGCGTGCGCAACGAGAAGCTGAAGGTGCTGCACGCCCTCAAGCCGATCGAGGCGGACGACGTGGCCATCTATACCGCGCGCGGCCAGTACATGCGCGGCACCATTGGCGGACGCACGGTGGGCAGCTACCTCGAGGACCTGGGCGAAGGGGTGACCAGCGAGACGGAAACCTTCGTGGCACTGAAGGCCGAGATCCTGACATGGCGGTGGGGCACGGTGCCCTTCTACCTGCGTTCAGGCAAGCGCATGGCCGAGAAGTCAAGCGAGATCGTGATCCAGTTCCGCGGCGCGCCGTGGTCGATCTTTGCCAACCGGCCTGACGCCAACCGCCTGATCATCCGCATCCAGCCCGATGAGGGGATGATGCTCTCGGTCTCGACCAAGGACCCGACGCCTACCGACAGCCTGGCCCTGCGCAAGGCCGACATCAACATCGAGTTCGAGAAAGCCTTCAACATCCGCTACCCTGACGCGTATGAGCGGCTGCTGCTGGACGTGGTGCGTGGTGATCCGATCCTGTTCATCCGCCGCGACGAGGTGGCCGCCGCATGGCGCTGGATCGACCCGATCCTGCAGGGCTGGAAGGAAAACAAGGCACCCCTTGAACCCTATCCCGCAGGCACATGGGGGCCGGAGGGCGCACGCAACCTGCTCTCCCAGTCGGGGCACCTGTGGCATGAGGACATGAAGAACTAGCAATCCACATGGCACAGGATTCCTCCCCGCCGCCGCGTCTGTCACGCAGGCGCGCACCGGTCACGCTACGCCAGCGCATCATCCGCCGCGTGCTCATGCTCGTGCCCATGGCGGCCCTTGTCTTCCTGGTCGGGCGCATGGGCTGGCTGGACCAGGCGGCGGATAAAATCACCTTCTCGCGCACCAGCTGGTTCGACAACACCGCGCTGGTCGAACATTACCGCACCATCGTCACCCATAACGGCATGACGTCCGATTCCGGCAACTGCCTGCTGTTCGTGCTCAACGGCAACGACCCGCCGGACGCCACGCATATCGATGTGATGGAAAAACATTCCGGCACCTGCCCCGGTGGCCGCAACACCCTGCCAAAACTGTTTACGCTGCAGATCGACCGGATTGACCAGAAGGCGCTGACGGACTGGCAGAGTCCGGGCGTGTTCCACCCGTTGCCCCGCTAGCAGTCCGCAGCGCATGGCGCAGGGCCTTCGCGCCGTAATGAATGGCCTCCCGCCCGGCGGGCAGGACGGAATAGAAGTTCAGGAACCCGTGCACCGTGCCCCGCCATGTGCGGGTCCGGGCCGGACTGCCGGCCTTCTGCATGGCGGCGGCATATCCCGTTCCCTCGTCATGCAGGGGGTCGCATTGCGCAAGCCCGATAACCGCGGGCGCAAGCCCCGCGAACGAAGGGGCGAATATGGGGGCCAGCCGCGGGTCGCGCAGGTCGGCGGGCGTGCGGACATACTGCTCCGCATACCATTCCATGAGTCGGGTCGAGAGCACGTGGCCATGGGCATAGACCTCCCGCGAGGGTACCGCGCGCTCCCCGTACAGTGACGGATAATAGAGCAGTTGCATGGCCAGTTCCGGCCCGCCCCGGTCGCGCGCCATCTGCGCCAGGACGGCGGCCAGCGTACCGCCCGCGCTGTCACCCGCCACCGCAATCGGGCCGCCCCAGCGGTGGGCCTCGCCTGCCAGCCATTGCAGGGCGGCCCAGCAGTCCTCCACCGCAACGGGAAAGCGGTGTTCGGGTGCCAGGCTGTAGGCGATGGACAGCACCGCCGCCCCCGACTGCCGCGCCAGCCTGCAGCATATGCCGTGATGCGAGTTCAGCCCGCAATGCACATACCCGCCCCCATGCATGTACAGCACCACCCCGTGCACCCGCCCATAGGGCACGTACAGCCGCGCGGGCAGCAGGCCCGCCTGCCCCGGCACCCGGCAGTCGATCACGCGCCGGACCTGCAAGGCGGACAGCCCCATGGGAAAACATGGGCGGTCGAGCCTGCGGCGTATGTCCTCCAGCGTATGGGGTGTTTCGTCCCGGCGGCGCGATGAGGCCCACTTCATGCCCCCCAGCAGCAGGCGGGTCAGCAGGCCGGGACGGGACATCGGGGTGGAAAGGGGCATCGGGCGCACTCCGGCGGCGGGAAATCGGGCTTGCAGGCGCGGCAGCAGGCCGCCATACCATTTATCGCTTGACGCCAGGGGCATGCACCGCCAGTTTCCGCATGCCAGACGGTCGGACGGTCGCTGTCGGGTGGTTTGTGCCACGCGATGGAGGAAAGTCCGGGCTCCACGGAAAAACGGTGCCGGCTAACGGCCGGCGGGGGCGACCCCAGGGACAGTGCCACAGAAAACAGACCGCCCCCACGGCAATGTCCGTAGCAATACGGGCCGTGTTGGGGGCAAGGGTGAAACGGTGCGGTAAGAGCGCACCGCATGCATGGCAACATGGATGGCAGGGCAAACCCCACCGGGAGCAAGACCGAATAGGAACGGCGGATGGGCCGCAGGGCGCCATCAGGGGTTTCCGCCCCGTCGTTCGGGTTGGTCGCGCAAGGTGTGCTGCAAGGCACATCGCAGAGGAATGACCGTCCCGCCCCATGGGCGGACAGAACCCGGCTTACAGACCGTCTGGCATCTTTTCCTGTTCCATTACGCGCAGGCGCCATTGGCGCCTGCTACCCAGAGTTGTTTACAAGTATTAACAACAAAGAACAAATCATAAACACGGCACATTGCTGCCATATTGCATGCCAATTGGGTTCTTTACCTGTGCCGCATCCTGTCTGTGCTCAAATAACTGTAGTTTTCAGCCATCTTTCCTACATCTTTAATTGACCGCCCATGAAATCCCATGTTATCCCATGCGCATGCCGGATACAGGATGACTGCGGCCCACAGGCGGCCTTCGCCAGCACGGAATCCACGGTTCCTGAAATTCATGCCAAGGGAGGGCATCGCGCAGCGTGAGTGTATTCCTGGGCACACACCAGAACCGGCTGGATGCAAAGGGACGGGTCTCGATCCCCTCCGCATTCCGCACGGCGCTGCGTGCCAGGGCCAAATCGGGCGAGCCGCTGGCCATCCTGCGTCCGTCCCATCTGCATCCCTGCCTGGAGGCATGGCCCGCCGATGCTTTTGCCGCACTGACCCGCCCGCTGGATGAAATGGATATCTTTTCCGAAGATCACGACGACCTCGCCACCGCGCTCTATGCCGACGCCTATCCATTCGAGGCCGACAGGGAAGGCCGCATCCTGCTGCCCGACACACTGCGCGCCCATGCGGGCCTTACGGATCAGGTCACCTTCATGGGGCTTGGCCGCACCTTCCAGATCTGGAACCCGCAGGCGGCGGAAGAACGCCGCGCCGCCGCCCGTCTCCGCGCCCGCAGCCTGACGGCGGGCCGGGGGGCTGCCAGCACGGGCACGCCATCATGAACGCCTCCTTCCCCCCCCATGACCCGGGGCATGTACCCGTCATGCTGGCCGAGGTGATGGAATACCTCGCCCCGCATGATGGCGGCCGCTACGTGGATGGCACGTTTGGCGGTGGCGGCTATGCGCGCGCCATCCTGGCGTCCTGCGCGTGCCAGCTGTGGGGCATCGACCGCGATCCCGCCGCCATTGCGCGCGGGCAGGCACTGGCCCCCACCTACATCACGGCCGATGGCACGCCACGCCTGCACCTGCTGCACGGCGGCTTTGCCGACATGGCCGCCCTGCTGGCGGATGCGGGTGTGGCGCGGGTGGATGGCATCGTGCTCGACCTCGGCGTGTCGTCCTACCAGATTGATGAGGCGGATCGCGGCTTTTCCTTCCGCATGGACGGGCCGCTGGACATGCGCATGGGCGACACCGGCCCCACGGCGGCCGACGTGGTCAACACCCTGCCCGAAGATGAACTGGCCGACATCATCTACCATTATGGCGAGGAACGGCTCTCGCGCCGGGTCGCGCGCGCCATCGTGGCCGCCCGTGCCGGATCGCCCCTGCTGCGGACCACGCAGCTGGCTGATGTCGTGCGCTCCGTGGTGCGGCCCGACCGCTCGGGCATCGACCCCGCAACGCGCACGTTCCAGGGGCTGCGCATTCACGTCAATGACGAACTGGGGCAGATCAGGCGTGTGCTGGAACAGGCACGGCACCTGCTGGCGGCGGGTGGCCGGCTGGTTGTCGTGTCGTTCCATTCGCTGGAGGACAGGCTGGTCAAGCAGGCCATGGCCCTTGCCGCGGGGCGCGTGCCCGCCCCTTCGCGCCATGACCCGCGCGCCATGACCGAGCGCGCCGGCCCCACAGGCTTCAGGCTCCTGACCGGACGCCCCATCCGGCCCGGAGCAGAAGAAACCCGCCGTAATCCACGTGCACGCAGCGCAAGACTGCGCGCGATGGAATGCATTGCCCCCCTCTCCATTCCAGAATCGGAACCTGCCGAATGAGTCGGTTTGTCACCCTGTTCTTTGCCATAGTGGCAGCAGCGTCTGGCCTGTTTCTGTACAACAAGAAGCAGCAGACGACCGCGCTCGACCACCAGATCGCCCAGATTGTGGAGCAGACGGAGCATACCCGCTCCCAGACGGCGATGCTGCGCGCCGAATGGGCCATGCTGAACCAGCCCGACCGGCTGGGCACGCTCGCCAGCCGCTACGACAGGGGGCTCCAGCCCGTAACGCCCGCGCAGTTCGTGCAGATGTCCGCCCTGGCCGATCACCTGCCCGCCGTCGGCAGCCCGCCGTCCCACCCGGCTCCCGCGCCGCGCGCCACCATGGTGGCCACCCTTGCGGCTGACCATGTACAGCCAACGCCGCACGATACCACCGTGGCGCTGCCTGCACATGCGCCCCCGGTCGCCCCGCATGTCACATCCCCCGCCCCCCGCCATACCGATCCGCAGCCCGTGGCGCATGACGCGCTGGCCCGCGCCCTGGCCCAGAACGATGTCCATCCCGCGCCACGCGCGCCGGAGCATGCCCATGTGGCCGAACACCTGGCAGCGGCCGAACCGGCCCGCACCCCCAGCCTGCGTGACAGCATCCTGGCCGGTGCGCATGTGAATGCGGCCAGCTACCACCCGCGCAGCCAGAACATAGCCGAAGCGGCATGGCGCCCGGCGGTGGCCCCCCGCATCATGGGGGGAAGTTCGCTGGGTACGCCGCATGTAACCGCCCTGCCCCCGCCGGTGCCTGTCAACAACTGATGCCATCCCCCGACCGGCTTCCCCGACCGGAACATACATGAACAGCACGCCCCATGACCGAACCGCCCAGGGTACGCAGGCTTCCTCCCCCATAACGGGAAGCCTGCGTACCATTATGGCGCAGCACCGCATGCATGCGCGGCTGCTGGTGGTGGCCGGGGTATTCTGTGTCCTGTTCTCGGCCATTGGCATCAAGCTTACGGTCGCCACCATCATCCGCCCCATGCCGCCCCAGCAGCAGCAGATCGCACCGCAGGTCCCCCCCATTCCCAAAAGCGACCCCAAGGGCATGATCGCGGGGGATGTGGCGCTGCCGCAGGTGCACCGGGCCTCGATCATCGACCGCACGGGGCAGGTTCTGGCCATGTCCCTGCCCGTGGCGCAGGTCTATGCCAACCCGCAGGAAATGATCGACGCGGCGGATGCGGCCCACAGGCTGAAGGGCGCACTGCCCACGCTGGACGAGGCCGAGACCCGGCGGCGGCTGTCGCTCAACAAGCAGTTCGTGTATCTGGCGCGCGACATTTCCCCGGCACAGGAACTGGCCATCAACAACCTGGGCATTCCCGGCGTCTATTTCGAACCGGGGGAGCGGCGCCGCTACCCCATGGGCCGCGTGGCCGCGCAGATCCTGGGTGGCGTGGATATTGACGACCATGGCGTGGCGGGCGTGGAGCGCTTTTTTGACAAGCGTCTGGATGGTGACCGCACGCCGCTGCGCCTGTCGGTTGATGTGCGGGTGCAGAATGTGGTGCATGACGAACTGCAGGCCGCCATGGACACGTTCCAGGCCATTGGCGCCTGCGCCATCGTAATGGATGTGCACACGGGCGAGATCATAACCATGGTCAGCCTGCCCGATTACGATGCCAATGACTTTGGCCATGCCTCACCCGATTCACGGTTCAACCGGGCCGTGACGGGCATGTACGAACCCGGCTCGACCTTCAAGCTCCAGACCACCGCCATGGCGCTGCAGGAAGGGATCGCCCATATCTGGGACCGTTTCCCAAGCACGCCCATCAAGATCGGCCGCTTCACCATTTCGGACATGAAGAACGATCATTTCGACCCCTGGCTGACACTGCCGGAAGTCATGGCCTATTCCTCCAACCCCGCCGCCGCCCATATCGCGCTTGATGCCGGGTCCGCCCGCCAGCAGGCGTGGCTGCGCCAGATGGGCTTCTTCTCCCGCGTGCCGATCGAACTGCCCGAAGCGGGGCGGCCCATCATTCCCTCGGTTGCCAACTGGGGTGTTTCCACCACCATGACCGTGGCATTCGGCCATGGCGTGGCCGAACCACCGCTTTCCATCGTGCGCGGTACGGCGGCAACGGCCAATGGCGGTTTCCTGCTCCGGCCCACGCTGGTGGCCAGTGCGGCCGCCAGCGCCGACAGCACCGATGGCGCGCCTGATGCCGCGCAGACCGTCCCGCCGGATGCGGAACGGCTGATCTCGGCCGCCAATTCCGACATCCTGCGCAGGATCCTGCGGCTGGACGTGACCAAAGGCACGGGCGGCAAAGCGGAATCGCCCGGCTACTACGTGGGTGGCAAGACCGGTACGGCGGAAAAGATCGGCCCGCATGGCGGCTACCTCAAGCATGTAAACGTGTCCGCCTTTACCGGCATCTTTCCCATGAACGCGCCGCACTATGCCATCTACGTCATGCTCGACAGTCCCAAGCCCACCGCCCAGACCCATGGCTGGACCACGGCGGGATGGAACGCCGCCCCCACGGCATCCCACATGATCACACGCATCGCGCCCATGCTGGGCCTGTTCCCCGATACGCAGCATGAGGCGACCATCGAGGCGTCACTGGCCATTCCCATGAAGCCTGCCGTGCCGCGCGGCTACCGCGCGCTGGGGCCGGGCAATGACCCCGGCACCGCCCGCCTGCATGAACATGAACGCGAAAGTGCCGCCGCGACGGCAGCCCGCACGCATGCCACCGCCCGTACCCACGCCCGTGACGCGGCACAGGCGGCACAGCTTGCAGGCCATGCCCAGCATGCGGCCAATGACCGCTCCGTCCTGCCCGCCCGCCCCGTACCCGGCAGGGGATGAAACGGATGCACCTGCCTGAACTCCTCCACCGCGCGGGGGTGGACATCATACTGCCCGTCGATGCGCGCACGCTCGACATTCACGGCATTTCCGCCGATAGCCGCAAGATCGGGCCGGGCATGATCTTTGCCGCCCTGCGCGGCACGCATGGTGACGGGCGCGCCTATGTGGCGCAGGCCTGCGCGCAGGGGGCCCGCGCCGTGCTGGTGGACGACGAAGCCACGTTTACGCCGCCGTCAGGGGTAGTGTGCCTGATGGTTGCGGATGCGCGCGCCACCCTTGCGCGCATCGCCCGTGCGCTGACGCCACGCCTGCCCACGCACATCGCCGCCATTACCGGCACCAACGGCAAGACCAGCACGGCGGAATTCCTGCGCCAGATCTGGAGCCTGCAGGGCATGCAGGCGGGCACGATCGGCACGCTGGGGGCCATCGCCCCCTGCCCGCTACCCGATTGCGGGCCCGTGCTGACCACGCCGGACAGCGTGGGCATGATGCGCCTGCTGGGTGCGATGGCGGAAGCAGGCGTGGAGCATGTGGCGGTTGAAGCCTCCTCGCACGGGCTGGCGCAGCGCAGGCTGGACGGGCTGGCACCGTATGCGGCGGGTTTCAGCAACCTGACCCACGATCATCTGGACTATCACGGCACGCGCGAACACTACCGCGCGGCAAAGCTCCGCCTGTTCGACACCATCCTGCCCGAAGGGGGCATTGCCGCAATCAATGCGGACATGGATAAAACCACATGTCACGCGCTGCGCGCGGTCGCGGCACGGCGCGGGCTGGTCCTGCGCACCACCGGCATGGCGGGCAGGACCTTGCGCCTGCTCGACGCAAGGCCCACACCGGCGGGACAGGTGCTGCATCTGCTCACCCCGGCGGGCAGGCGGGAAATGGAAGTACCGCTGGTCGGCCGCTTCCAGGTGGACAACATGCTGCTGGCGTGCGCCATGGCGGACAGGGATGACACCGCACCCGACCGGGCAGCCAGGCTGCTGCCGCGGCTGCATGGCGTGCGCGGACGCATGGAGCGGGCGGGCGTGCTGGACAGCGGGGCGGCGGCCTATGTCGATTTCGCCCATACGCCAGACGCCATCGAGCGCCTGCTGTCCTCGCTCCGCCCCCATACGCCGGGCCGGCTTGTCATCGTGATGGGCGCGGGCGGTGACCGTGACCGGGGCAAGCGCCCGGTAATGGGGGACATCGCAACCCGGCTGGCCGACCGGGTGATCGTGACCGATGACAACCCGCGCACGGAGCAACCCACCGCCATTCGCGCGGCCATCATGGCCGCCGCCCCCGGCGCCATCGAGATCGGTGACCGCCGGCAGGCCATCGCGGCCGGGCTGGAGATGCTGGGGCCGGGCGATGTGCTGGTGGTGGCGGGCAAGGGCCACGAACAGGGCCAGACAGTCGGCCACGACGTACTGCCATTTGATGATGCCACGGTGATCCGTGACCTGATGGGGACTGAATGACACTGCTATGGAACCGCGCGGACCTGCTGGCCGCGACATCGGGGTATTTCGCATCATCTTCCGACACCGACATCACGGGCACCGGTGTGTCGATCGACACGCGCACACTGCGCCCGGGCGATGTGTTCATCGCGCTGCAGGGCGAGAACAGCAACGGGCACGACCATGTGGCCCGCGCGCTGGACGCCGGGGCGGCCGCCGTGGTGGCGCATCAGGACTGTGGCGCGGACCCGCGCATCGTGCGCGTGGGCGACACGCTGGCCGCCATGCAGGACATGGCGCGTTATGCCCGCGCGCGGTTTGCGGGCCGCATGCTGGCCGTGACCGGCAGCGTGGGCAAGACATCGGTCAAGGACATGCTGCATGCGGCGCTGGCCGCCTGTGGCCCCACGCATTGCGCCGTGGCGTCCTACAACAATCACTGGGGCGTACCCCTCACGCTGGCGCGGCTGCCCGCGGAAGCCGCCTACTGCGTGTGCGAGATCGGGATGAACCATGCGGGCGAGATCGCCCCGCTGACCGCCATGGTGCGGCCCGACGTGGCGGTGGTGACCACGGTCGCCTCCTCCCATCTCGGGCTGATGGGCAGCGTGGATGCCATTGCGCGTGAAAAGGCCGAGATCCTGCTGGCGCTGCCCACGGGTGGCATCGGCATCATTCCCGATGGCATAACGGGCCAGACATATTTCACACGGAACGCGGACCGTGCGGGGGCCACGTTGTGGCGGGCGGGCACGCAGACGGGATGTAGCATTGTGCCCGGTGCGGTGCAGGCCACGGCGGAAGGCAGCGATTTCAGCCTGGACATGCCGGGCTGGCAGGGCCGAGCGCATGTCGGGGCGCCCGGCATGCACATGGCCACCAACGCCATGCTGGCGCTGGGTGCCGCGTGCGCCGCGGGCGCCGACATGGCGCGCGCGGTCACCGGTCTTGGCCACTTCCGCCCCGGCGCGGGGCGCGGGGCCATCACAAAGGTGATGCAGGACAAGGTTGCCCTGCTGGATGAAAGCTACAATGCCTCACCCGCGTCCGTCCGGGCGGCACTGGACCTGCTGGGGCTGGTTGCCACCGGGCGGCGTGTCGCCATTCTGGGTGACATGCTTGAACTGGGCGCGTTCGCGGGGCATGAGCATGTCTCCCTTCTTCCTGCCATCCGCGCAAACGCGGATACTGTCTTCTGTTGCGGCCCGAATATGAAAACACTTTTCGACACCCTGCCTTCTTCCCTACAGGGGGGGTGGACCCCTGATTCGGGGCAGCTTGCCCCCCTGGTGCGTGCGGCCCTGCGCGCGGGTGACACGGTCATGATCAAGGGCAGCCTTGGCAGCCGCATGCGCCATGTCGTGACCGCCCTGCAGGCGGATGATGCGCGGGTGGGACCGGCCTGATGCTGTATGACCTGTTCCAGCAGCATGCCACGGCCCATACATCCGTGCTCAACCTGTTCCGCTACATCACGTTCCGTTCCGGTGCGGCGTGCCTGACCGCGCTGGTGATCAGCCTGTGCCTGGGCACCCCGCTGATCACGCAGCTGCGCCGCATCCAGCGCGGCGGCCAGCCCATCCGCGCGCTCGGCCCAGAACGCCACCTGATCGAAAAGGTCGGCACCCCCACCATGGGCGGCGTGCTGATCCTGCTCTCGCTGTTCGGCTCCACCCTGCTGTGGGCGGACCTGACAAACGGGTTTGTCTGGGCGGTGATGCTGGTCACGCTGGCCTTTGGCGCGGTGGGATTCGCCGATGACTACCTGAAGCTGTCACGCCGCAACACGGACGGGGTGTCCAAGCGGATGCGGCTGGGGTGCGAGTTCGGGGCCTCGCTGATTGGCGGGATCTGGCTGGAACACATGATGCCGCCCGACCTTGCCAACCACCTTGCCTTCCCGTTCGTAAAGGACCTGCTGCTGCCGCTAGGCTACGCCTTTCCGCTGTTTGCCATGATCACCATTACCGGTTTTGGCAATGCCGTGAACTTTACCGACGGGCTGGACGGGCTGGCCATCGTGCCGGTCATTATTGCGGCCCTTGTGTTCGCGCTCATTTCCTATCTGGTGGGCAACCACGTGTTTGCCGACTACCTGCAACTGCATGCCGTGCCCGGCACGGGGGAACTCGGGGTGTTCTGCTCCGCGCTGGTGGGGGCGGGGCTTGGCTTCCTGTGGTTCAACGCGCCACCTGCCGCCGTGTTCATGGGGGATACGGGGTCGCTGGCGCTGGGCGGCGCGCTGGGGGCCGTGGCCATTGCGGTCAAGCATGAGCTTGTACTGTGCATCGTGGGCGGGCTGTTCGTGGTGGAGACGTTTTCGGTCATCATCCAGGTGTTCTGGTACAAGCGCACCGGGCGGCGTGTGTTCCTGATGGCACCGCTGCACCACCATTTCGAGAAGAAGGGCTGGGCTGAATCCAAGATCGTCATCCGGTTCTGGATCGTGTCCATCGTGCTGGGGCTGTGTGGTCTGGCCACACTGAAACTGCGGTGAGCACGCCCTTCCCCCCCACCCTGTTCGCAGGGCACCACTATGGCGTGGCGGGCCTGGGCCGCAACGGCAACGCGGCCGTGGCGGCCCTGCTGGCCATGGGGGCCAGCGTCCATGCCTGGGATGACAATGCCGCCAGCCGTGCGGCCCTGCCCGCCCACCCCCGGCTGAAGGTCGGGCCCTTCACCAGCATGACCGGGCTGGCGGGGCTGGTGCTCTCACCGGGTATCCCGCATATTTTGCCTGCCCCGCATCCGCTGGCGCGCATGGCGGTGGAGGCCGGGGTGCCGATCGTCTCGGATGCGGAACTGCTGTTCCGCGCCGTGCGGGCGACAGGCAGCCGCGCGCGGTTTGCGGGCATTACCGGCACCAATGGCAAATCGACCACAACAGTCCTGCTGGCCCACATGCTGGCCTGCTGCGGCATACCGGTAGCGGCGGGCGGCAATCTGGGGCCTGCCGCGCTCGGCCTGCCGCTCCTGCCGGATGACGGGGTGTACGTGCTGGAAATGTCGAGCTACATGCTCGAACGCCTCGAGCAGATGCATTTCAACGCCGCCTGCCTGCTCAACCTTACGCCCGATCACCTTGACCGCCATGGCGACATGGCAGGTTACGAGACAGCCAAGCTGCATGTATTCGACCACCAGCACGCGGGCGACCTGGCGGTACTGGGGGCAACGCTGCCCGATTACGTACGCCTGCACCGCAGGCTTGCCGCAACCCGCACGCGCATTGCCTGCGTCAGCGGGGCGGATGTCGAACAGTGTGATTACTACTGCACGGCCCATGCACTGTGCGACCAGGGCGGCGTGATTGCCGACCTGGATGGCGTGACGGAACTGCCCGGTACCCATAACCGTGAGAACGCCGCCGCCGCCACGGCCATGGCCGTGCATCTGGGCATGCCGCGCGCGATGGTCGAAGCGGCACTGGCCACGTTCAGCGCGCTGGACCACCGGCAGAAGAAGGTGGGCCGGATTGGCGGCATAGACTTCATCAATGACAGCAAGGCCACCAATGCCGACGCCAGCGCGCGCGCACTGGCCTGCCACGAACGGATGATCTGGATCGCGGGCGGCATGGCCAAGGCTGGCGGGATAGAGGAACTGGCCCCCCTGTTCGGTCGTGTGGCGCTGGCCCTGCTGGTCGGGCGCGACGCGCCGGTACTGGCCGCGACCCTGGCCCGGCACGATATTCCCCACCGCATTGTCGATACGCTGGAACGTGCGGTGCCCGAAGCGCTGGAAGCCGCGCGCGCGCTGGGTGTGGATGTGGTCATGCTTTCCCCCGCCTGCGCAAGTTTTGACCAGTTCAGCGGGTTTGAGGCACGTGGCGCGCATTTCGCGGCACTTGTCCGTGCACTGGCCCCCGATCCGGACGGGCCTGCTGCACAATGAGCGGGCTGTCACGCATAAACACCTCCTGGGCAGCGAAGTGGTGGCGGAGCATCGACCGGATCACGCTGATCTGCGTGGGTATCCTGATCGGGTTCGGCTATATCCTGATGCTGGCGGCAAGCCCGGCGGTGGCCGTGCGTATCGGCGCCTCGCGCGATATGTTCATCTTCAAGCAGGTCTGCTTCCTGATCCTGGCGCTGGTGATTGTCATCTCCACATCACTGCTCTCGCTGCGCGGGGTACGGATCACGGCGTGGGTCGGCTTCGTTCTGGCGCTGGGGGCGACATTCCTGACACTTGTCCATGGCATCGAGATCAAGGGCGCGCGACGATGGATCGCGCTGCCCATGATGTCGGTCCAGCCATCGGAATTCCTCAAGCCCTTCTTCGCCGTGATCACGGCCTGGCTTCTGACCCAGCGGCGGGTAAAAACGTATTTCCCCGGTCTGGCCGTGGCCCTGGGCCTGTTCGGTCTGGTGCTGTTCCTGCTCAAGTCACAGCCCGATATCGGCATGCTGAGCGTGATCACGACGGTGTTCCTGACCCAGCTGTTCCTGGACGGGATGAGCCTGTTCCTGGTGGGGGCGGGCGTGGCCAGCATGGTCGCGGCGTTTGCCGGCGCGTATATGGTGTTTCCGCATGTGCGCTCCCGCGTCGAACGCTTCCTGCATCCGGCCGTGGGGGACCACTACCAGATCGATACGGCGCTGCGCGCCTTTGGCAATGGCGGCCTGCTGGGCCGTGGCCCCGGTGAGGGACGGGTGAAGGACCTGCTGCCCGACGCCCATGCCGACTTCGTGTTTGCCGTGGCGGGAGAGGAATTCGGCATGCTGGTCTGCCTGTTCATCATTGGCGTGTTCGCCACCATCGTCATCCGCACGCTGCTCAAGCTGCTGCATGAAAAGGATCCCTTCATCGCGGTGGCCACGGCCGGGCTGGTGACGGGGTTCGGGCTGCAGGCATTCGTCAACATGGGGTCGACGCTTCACCTTATCCCGACCAAGGGCATGACGCTGCCTTTCATTTCCTATGGCGGTTCCTCCGCCATGTCGGTGGCGCTGACCATCGGCATGGTCCTGGCCCTGACCCGCAACCGGATGGGGGATGACCTGCTGTTCGGGCCTGCCTCCTCCCCATCGCAGAAAGTCCCGTCATGACCCGTCACTGCATTGCTGTCGCGGCCGGTGGTACCGGCGGCCACTTCTTCCCCGCCGAGGCGCTGGCCTGTGAACTGGTGCGCCGGGGGCATGACATCCTTCTGATGACCGACCGGCGCGCGGGCACGCGCAGGACAGGCATCTTTGCCGGGCGCCAGCAGTTTGTCCTGCCCGGTGCGGGCATTGCCGGGCGCGGCATGATGCGCGCCAGCCGGGCGGCGCTGGCGCTGGCGCGGGGCACCATGCAGGCACGCGCCATCCTGGGCCGCATCAGGCCCGCCGCCGTCATCGGCTTCGGGGGGTATCCCTCCGTGCCGCCACTGCTGGGGGCCAGTCTCCTGCCCCGGTCCGCGCGGCCGCTCCTGTTCCTGCATGAAGGCAATGCCGTGCTGGGCAAGGCCAATGGCTTCCTGGCCGGGCGGATGGACGGAATCGCCACATCCTTTCCCGTGGTGGCCGGTGTACCGGCGCGCATTCCCGCCACCCTGACCGGCATGCCCGTGCGGCGCGACATCGCGGCACTGGGGGGGGAAGGCTACACCCCCTCCAACGGGGTCATCAACCTGCTTGTCTGGGGCGGATCGCTGGGCGCGCGGGTGTTCAGCGATGTGGTGCCCCCGGCGCTGACCGCCCTGCCCCCTGCCCTGCGCGCGCGCGTGCAGGTGACCCAGCAGGCCCGGGCCGAGGATGTGGAGCGTGTCGGCGCCGCCTACCGCGCGGCCGGCATTCCCGCCATTGTCGCCCCGTTCCTGGGCGATGTGCCGGAGCGGCTGCATGCGGCCCATCTTGTCATTGGCCGTGCCGGTGGCTCATCGGTCGCGGAACTGACGGTGGCGGGCCGCCCGTCGCTGCTGGTGCCGCTGCCCATCGCCGCACGCGATGAACAGGGCGCCAACGCGCAGGCGCTGGTCGATGCGGGGGCGGCGTGGATGATCCGCCAGCCGCAGTTTACCGCGCAGGCGCTGACCGAACGGCTGGCAAGCTTGCTGGCCGACCGCGACCTGCTGACCCGCACGGCGCAGGCAGCGGCCGGCCTTGGCCGCCCCGATGCCGCCGCCCGTCTGGCCGACATGATAGAAGCCCGCTTGCCTGACCTGCCCCACCCCGCTTAATTCCGCCTGCGCGAATACGGAGACCTGACCCCATGAGAGCCCTGCCCCTTTCCATTGGCACCATCCACTTTGTCGGCATTGGCGGCATCGGCATGTCCGGCATTGCCGAAGTGCTGCACATGCTTGGCTACGCGGTACAGGGTTCCGACATTGCGGAGAGTGCGAATGTCGCCCGCCTGCGCGCATCGGGTATTCCCGTCACCATCGGCCATGATGCGGCCAACCTTGGCAATGCGCAGGTGGTGGTGACCTCAACCGCCGTGCAGCGCGACAATCCCGAAGTGGTGGCCGCGCGCGCGCGCCTGATCCCGGTGGTGCGGCGGGCGGAGATGCTGGCCGAGCTCATGCGCCTGCGCTGGTCGGTGGCGGTGGGCGGCACGCATGGCAAGACCACGACGACCAGCCTCGTCGCCGCCGTACTGGAAGCGGCAAAGCTGGACCCCACAGTCATCAATGGCGGCATCATCGAAGCCTACGGCACCAACACCCGCATGGGTTCGGGGGACTGGATGGTGGTGGAGGCCGATGAGAGCGACGGCTCCTTCCTGCGCCTGCCCTCGGTCATCACGGTCGTGACCAACATGGACCCCGAGCACCTGGACCACTGGGGCACGGAAGAAGCCATGCAGGCGGCGTATGACCAGTTCGTCTCCAACATCCCGTTCTACGGTTTTGCGGTGCTGTGCATCGACCACCCGGCGGTGCAGCAGATGATCCCGCGCCTGTCGGACCACCGGATCATCACCTACGGCTTCTCCCCGCAGGCGGACGTACGGGCGGAAAAGGTGATTACCGACAAGCTGGGGGCGACGTTCGAGGTTGTGATCACCAACCGCACCCGCAACCGTTCACGCCGGGCGGGGCCGTTCCGCCTGCCCATGCTGGGCCACCACAACGTGCAGAACGCGCTGGCGGCCATTGCGGTGGGCACCGAGAT
The DNA here is from genome assembly GCF_021295335.1 of Komagataeibacter sp. FNDCF1. Lineage (NCBI taxonomy): Bacteria > Pseudomonadati > Pseudomonadota > Alphaproteobacteria > Acetobacterales > Acetobacteraceae > Komagataeibacter > Komagataeibacter sp. FNDCF1. The sequence continues at coordinate 1,165,226 of NZ_JAIWOT010000001.1, forward strand.
GGAGATAGACGACGCCACCATCCGCTCCGCCTTTGCCGCCTTCCGCGGGGTCAAGCGCCGCTTCACCCGCACGGGTGAGACCGGAGGCATCACCGTCATCGATGATTACGGACACCATCCGGTGGAGATCGCGGCCGTGCTCAAGGCCGCACGCCAGGCGGGGGCGGGCAACGTGATCGCGGTGATGCAGCCGCACCGCTATTCCCGGCTGAAAAGCCTGTTCAACGAATTCTGCACCTGCATGAACGATGCGGGCACCGTGATCATTGCCGATGTGTATGCCGCGGGCGAACAGCCGATCGAGGGCATGGACCGTGACGCGCTGGTCGAGGGCCTGCGCGAGCGGGGTCACCGCTCCGTCGTGCCGCTGCCGGGTCCGGAACACCTGGCGGAGATGATCAATGCCATCGCCCGGCCGGGTGACTTCGTGGTGTGCCTGGGGGCTGGCAGCATCACCAACTGGGCGCAGGCGCTGCCCGCCCAGCTGGCCGACCTGCAGGGCATTGCCCATGCCCCCGCCCAGAAGGCGGATGCCCATTCATGACCGACATCCCCCTGCCGCAATGGGCACAGGTTCTGGATACGGATGATTTCCACCCCCGCGGGCGCCTGACGCCGCAGGCCGCGCTGGGCGCGCGCACTTGGTTCCGCGTGGGCGGGCCGGCGGAAGTGCTGTTCCAGCCCGCCAGCACCGAAGACTTGGCGCAGGTCATGCAGCGCCTGCCGCTGGAGGTGCCCGTGCTGCCGCTGGGCGCGTGCTCCAACGTGATCGTGCGCGATGGCGGGATTGACGGGATGGTCATCCGCCTGGCGCGTGGCTTTTCCACCATCACGCGTGATGGCGAGGGACTGGTGGCCGGTGCCGCGTGCCTGGACATGACGGTGGCCGAACACGCGGCGGAATCCGGACTGTCGGGGCTGGAATTCCTGGCAGGCATCCCGGGTTCCATCGGGGGCGCCGTGGCCATGAATGCCGGGGCCTACGGGTCGGACATGGCAACGGTGCTTGACTGGGTGGAAGTCGTCACGCGCGACGGGCGTCTGCTGCGCCTGCCTGCCGCATCGCTCGATTTTGGCTACCGGCACGCCACCCTGCCCCCACAGTCCGTGGTGGTGCGGGTGCGGCTTGCGGCGGTGGATGCACCACCCGCCGCCATCCGTCAGCGCATTGGGGAAATACGGGCCGCGCGTGAAGCAGCCCAGCCCGTACGCGCGCGCACCGGGGGGTCCACCTTCCGTAATCCCGACCCTGACGAATCGGGGCGCAGGGCATGGGAACTGATCGATGCCGCAGGCTGTCGTGGCCTGCGGGTGGGAGGAGCCCAGATGAGCGAGAAACACTGCAACTTCATGCTCAATACCGGTGATGCCACCGCCGCCGATCTGGAAGGGCTGGGCGATGCGGTCCGCCGCCGGGTACACGGGCATACCGGCGTGACCCTGCGCTGGGAAATAAAGCGGATCGGCCGCCCGGCGCATGCCGGCACGGGAATCCCGGCATGAGCCGCCACCAGATTGCCGTGCTGATGGGCGGCATGTCCGCCGAGCGTGAGGTCAGCCTGAACAGCGGGCGCAACGTGGCCGAAGCCCTGCGCGGGCTTGGCCATGACGTGCGCTGCATCGATGCGGGCCCCGACCTGTCCGCCATCGTGCGCGACCTGCATGACCACAGGCCCGATGCCGTGTTCAACGCGCTGCACGGCCGCTTTGGCGAGGACGGGTCGATCCAGGGCGTGCTAGACTGGATGGGCATTGCCTATACCCATTCCGGCGTGCGGGCCTCGGCCACGGCCATGGACAAGGATGCCGCGCGCACGGTGTTTGCCGCAGCCGGGCTACCGGTCGCCACCGGCATGCTCCTGACCCCGGCGGAACTGGAACCCGCCGACCCGCTGCCCGCACCCTATGTGGTCAAGCCGGTGAACGAGGGGTCATCAGTGGGTGTGGAAATCGTGTATGCGGGCAGCAACCGCCGCAGCGCGATTGCCCGGGGCTGGGCCCATGGCAGCCACCTGCTGGTGGAGGAATACATCCCCGGCCGGGAACTGACCGTAGGCGTGCTGGACGACCGCGCCCTGACGGTTACCGACATAACCCCCGCCGCCACCGGCCCCAGTTTTTATGACTACGAAGCCAAATACGCGGCAGGCGGCTCCCGCCACGAACTGCCTGCGCGAATCCATCCCGATGCCTTCGAGCAGGCGCGCACGCTGGCACTGGCCGCCCACCGGGCGCTGGGCTGCCGGGGGGCAAGCCGCACCGATTTCCGCTATGATGATACAACAGGCCCGGATGCACCGGGGCGGCTGGTCATTCTGGAAACCAATACCCAGCCGGGCATGACGCCCACGTCACTCCTGCCCGAACAGGCGGCGGCCTGCGGCATGGATTATGCAACCCTGTGCCAGTGGATGATCGACCACGCGACCTGCCGTACATGAGACGACCGACCGACAGCAGTGACCGGCCATCCCGGCTCTCGATCTTCCTGCGCCGCCAGAAACGCCTGCTCCGGCCGTTCGTGCTGCTGCTGGTCGTTGTGGCGCTGGGGGCGGGGTGCGTGAGCGCGCTGCGGCATTTCGGTTCCGACGCACGTTTCGCGGCGCTGCGCGGGCGGATCATCAACATGCTGCCGCTGCGCATTACCGAAATCGACGTGACCGGCTGCACGCTGACCAGCGAAGCGGCACTTCAGCAGGCACTGGGCGTACGGACGGGGGACTTCATCCTGGGCTTTTCCATCACCGCCGCGCGTGAACGGATCGACGCCCTGCCCTTTGTCGACCATTCCGTGGTGGAGCGCCACCTGCCGGGTACCATCATCATCCACCTGTTCGAGCGTCGCCCCTTTGCCGTATGGCAGAATCACGGGCATTTCATGCTGATCGACCGCGAGGGCAACCAGGTGCGCGACCAGGGCATGACCGGCAAGGATGCCGAGGCCTTCATGCAACTGCCGCTGGTGGTGGGGCCGGATGCCAATACGGCGGCGGCGGCGCTGATCGATGAACTTTCCGCCCAGCCCGACGTGCGCGCCCATGTGGCGGCGGCATCCCGCGTGGGGCAGCGCCGGTGGAACCTGACGCTGCGCAACGGCACCATCATCCTCCTGCCGGAGGGGGAGGAAGTCGCGGCGCTGAAGCGGCTTGCACAATTGCAGGAAAATATCAGAATACTGGACCGGCCGGTTATCGCCATAGACATGCGCCTGCCCGACCGCCTGATCATACGCGAATCCCCCCTTGCCCCGAACGACAATGAGCGCGACAAGGGCGACACGCAGCCACAGGCGGACCCCACGGGGGAACAGGCCCCTGATGTACCATGGCTTTCTTCACCCGATACCGGCCCAAGACGGAGGCGGGCATGACCTACCCAGTGCCGGGACCGCTCAAGGCGAGCCTTCCCGTAACACGCACGGCGCCAGCAGCTCCCGTACCCGCGATCCGGGGTGCGGGCAACGTGCCCGCGCGGGTGCCACGCACACGTGCGGCGACAGCCCTTGTCCCGGCAGCCGAACGCATGCCCACACGCAGGCTGCGGACCGGGCCGTTCAGTGTGCTTGATATCGGATCGACCAAGATCGTCTGCCTGATCGGACGCGGGGAGCCCGACAATACCATCCGGATCCTTGGCCATGGGTGGCGACGCTCCCACGGGGTGCGCTCGGGCGGGATCGTGGACCTGCGCGAGGCGGAAAGCGCGATCCGTGCCGCCGTGGCGCAGGCGGAGGACATGGCGACGGAACGCCGGGATTCCATTTTCGTCAACCTGTCGTGCGGCCACCCCGAGAGCAGGCACATCAACGCGCGCTGGGCCATAGGCGGGCGCGCGATCACCCAGACCGATGTCGGTCGCATCATTGCCGAAGGCCGCCTGCGCGCGGTGTCCGAAGGGCGGTCGGCCATCCATACCCTGCCACTGGACTATGCGGTGGATGACACGCAGGAAGTACTCGACCCGCGCGGCCATCTGTGTGACCTGCTGTCCGCGCGCCTGCATGTGATCGACGCCAACACCACGGCGCTGCGCAACCTGGAAGCCGTGCTGTCACGCGTGGAGCTCAAGATCGAGGGGATGGTTTCCTCCCCGCTGGCCTCCGGCCTGGCGGTGATGAACGAGGATGAACGCAACCTTGGCGCCACGGTGGTGGACATGGGCGGCGGCACCACGTCCATCGGGGTGTTCGGCGAAGGGCGGCTGCTGCATACCGCCACCATCCCGGTAGGCGGGCTGCACATCACGCGCGACATCGCCCACGGGCTGTCCACATCCATCGACAATGCCGAGCGGCTCAAGACCATGCATGGTTCGGCCGAACTGCTGGCGGGCGACGACCATGATCCCATCCTTGTGCAACTGATTGGCGATAACGACCATCATTACGTCAAAATTCCCCGCGCAAAGATTGTCTCGATCATCCATCCCCGCGTTGAGGAAACCCTTGAAATGGTACGTGACAGGCTGGAAATGGCAGCCGTCGGCCCCGCATCCGACGGGCGGGTCATCCTGACGGGCGGCGGATCGCTTCTGGAGGGAATCGGGCCAATGGCGGCGCGCATCCTCAACCGGCAGGTCCGTCTTGGCCGCCCACGCCGAATTGTGGGCCTGCCGGAAAACCCGGCGACCTGGCCGATGTTCTCCACATCGGCGGGACTGCTGGCATGGGCCGCGGGTGCCGCCGATGAAATGGGGGAGCCGGACACGCATGATGCCCGTCCCGGCGGCCTCGTGAGACGTTTTGTAGATTTCATCCGTGACAGGGTATAATCTTGGATGGAAACCATTTATTGTACTTTGATTACTAGAATGCCCGCACGCCTACCCCAATCCATCGGGAGCCAAGCATGACCCTCAACCTGACCATCCCGCAGCAGAATCATTCCGATTTCACGCCCCGAATCACTGTAATCGGGGTTGGCGGCGGTGGTACCAATGCGGTGGACAACATGATCCAGTCGCAGTTGCAGGGCGTGGAATTCGTTGTTGCCAACACCGACGCCCAGCAGCTTTCCTACAGCAGCGCCGACCGGCGGATCCAGCTTGGTCCCCACCTGACGCAGGGCCTGGGGGCCGGGGCCAAGCCCGAGATCGGGCGTGCCGCAGCGGAAGAAGCCTGCGATGAACTCTCGCGCCATCTGGATGGCGCGCACATGGTCTTCATCACCGCGGGCATGGGCGGTGGCACCGGCACGGGTGCGGCCCCCGTCATTGCCCGCATGGCGCGTGAGCGGGGCATCCTGACCGTGGGCGTGGTGACCAAGCCCTTCACGTTCGAGGGACAGCGCCGTTCCAAGTCGGCGGATGCGGGCATTGCGGAACTCCAGCAGTTCGTCGATACGCTGATCGTCATCCCCAACCAGAACCTGTTCCGTCTGGCCAATGAGCGCACGAGCTGGAAAGACGCGTTCAAGATGGCGGACAACGTGCTGTACATGGGCGTACGTGGCGTGACCGACCTGATGATGGCGCCGGGGCTGGTCAATCTGGATTTTGCCGATATCCGCACCATCATGGCGGAAATGGGCAAGGCCATGATGGGCACGGGCGAGGCCGAGGGCGAAAACCGCGCCGTGGCCGCCGCCGAGGACGCCATTTCCAACCCGCTGCTGGAAGATACATCCATGGCGGGCGCGCAGGGCCTGCTGATCAACATCACGGGTGGTGAGGACCTGACACTGTTCGAGGTGGACCAGGCCGCAAACCGTATCCGTGAGGAAGTGGCCGAAGACGCCAACATCATTTTCGGCTCCGCCATCGATACCTCGCTCAACGGGCGCATCCGTGTGTCCGTGGTGGCGACGGGCATCGACAACCCGCCCACGCGCGCAGCAGCACAGCCCCCGGCCCAGCCGGAAGCGGCCACGCCCCCGCAGGCGGCGGCTCCTGCTGCACCAGCCGGGGCTGCCCCCCAGCAGGCCGCAGCCCCCCAGCCTGCCGCACAACCGGCCCCCCCCCATGCAGCCGCGCCGCCGCCGCGTCCCGCCGCGCCACAGGCTCCGTCCCCCAATGCCGTGCCGCCACATCTGGCGCAGCGCAGCGCTTCCCCGCGCTCGCCCCTGTTCACGGAAGGTGCGCGCCCCGCCGCCCCCGAACCCCAGCCTGCGGCACCCCGCAGCCTGTTCGGAATCGTGACGGGCGCGCTCCGCCGTCATTCCACCCAGCCGCAGCCGGAAGCCCCCCCCCAGCGGGCGGAACCCTCCGTACAGCAGGCAGCATCCCGGGCGCCCCAGCCCCAGCCCCAGCAGTCGCCACAGCCGCAGCCACAGCAGCCACCTGTTGGCGGCACGCCCCAGCAGGATGATGGCGGGCTGGACATTCCGGCCTTCCTGCGTCGGCGTTCATCCTGATTTCCATCTACGCGGCCCGCCTGTGGCGGGCCGCGTCCCCTGCGGTGGAATACAGGTAACAATAGGCAATAATCCTTGACTATCGTGGGCATGGGCCAGGCAGTAGCATGCAGCCATGCCTGTTACCGTATGTACTCCAACCCGCCTGCCAAGGACCCCGGCAATGAACAACATGTCGCCACGGACACATGTTCCCTTCCCGCCGCTATCCCGGCATGACGGACAGATGCAGCATACCCTTCGCCAGCCCATCGGCAGCGTGGGTGTCGGGTTGCATACCGGTGCGCGCATCGGGCTGCGCCTGTGCCCCGCACCGGAAGAAACCGGTATCGTCTTCCGCCGGACCGACAGTGCCCTGCCCCCCCTTGCCGCACGGTATGACAATGTGGTCGATACGCGCCTGAGTACCGTGCTTGGCCATGCAGACCAGCCGGGCCATGCCGGCCGGGTCGCCACGGTGGAACATCTCATGGCCGCGCTGGCCGGATGTGGCGTCGACAATGTTTTCGTTGATGTGGATGGTCCGGAAATGCCGGTCTTTGACGGGTCGGCCGCCGAATTCGTGTTCCTGCTGGAATGCGCCGGCATTGCCCCGCAGCGGGCTGTGCGGCAACATATCCATATAGACCGCACCGTAAGGGTGGAAGAAGGCGATGCCTTTGCCGAACTCTCCCCCACCACGCGGCAGTCCGGGCTTGCTATCGACATTTCGATTGATTTCGCGGCATCCGCCATAGGTCGGCAGCATTATGCCGCGCGGGTGGGCGGCAGCATGTTCCGCCAGCAGCTGAGCATGGCGCGCACATTCGTCATGCAGTCCGAAATCGAGCACCTGCATGCCGTTGGCCTGGCGCGTGGCGGCTCGCTGGACAATGCCATTGTCGTCAACGGGGCCAGCGTACTCAACCCCGCCGGGCTGCGCCACCCCCAGGAATTCGTGCGCCACAAGGTGCTGGATGCGATCGGTGACCTCTATCTGGCGGGCGGCATGATCAACGGACGGTTCCGTGGCCACAAACTGGGCCATACGCTTAACAACCGCCTGCTGCGCCAGCTGTTTTCAAGCCCGGAAAACTGGCATCGCGCGCCCCTTGGCGCCCCTGCGCCCCATCCCCAGACCCGTGCCGCATGACTGGCCGGTACGAAATCCGCACGCGGAGACTTCACCCGCCCCCCGCTCATGATATAAAGCTCCCGTAACTGGAAGAGCTGGCATGTTCGCACGCAGATCACACGATACTCCCCTGCCCCGCCACAGCACACGCGCGCCGGCCCGCTGGCTCGCCCTTCTGCCGCTGGCGGCCATGCTGGCGGCCTGTGGCGACAACGCCAGCAGCATCAACGAGCATGCACCACGCGTCGGCTCCGCCGAGACACTGTACAACAACGGTGTCGATGCCCTGCGCTCCGACCGGTACCTGCTCTCGGTCAACCAGTTCGACACGTTGCAGCGCAACTATCCATATTCCCAGTATACGGCCAATGCGCAGTTGATGGAGGGGTATGCCAACTACCTGCTGAACAAATACCCCGAAGCGGTGCAGCAGCTCGACCGCTTCCTGGAACTGCACCCCACCAGCACCGATGCCGCCTATGCCTTCTACCTGCGTGCCCTGTGCTATTATGAACAGGTGGCTGATGTGCAACGTGACCAGCAGGGCACGATCGAAGCCATGGACGCGCTGGAAGAAGTCATCACCCGCTTCCCCCAGAGCCCCTACGCCCGTGATGCGCAGCTGAAGATCGACCTGTGCCGCGACCACTTGGCCGGCAAGGAAATGCTGGTGGGGCGGTGGTACCAGCAGCAGAATGACTACCCCGCCGCTGCAGGCCGCTACCAGCGCGTGGTGCAGGATTTCCAGACCACCAACCACGTGCCCGAGGCACTGGAGCGGCTGGTGGAGGTCTATCTGGACATGGGCCTGCTGGAACAGGCACGCAAGACCGGTTCGGTCCTGGCCTACAACTACCCCAGCAGCAAATGGTACACGGATGCGTATGATCACCTGCGCGCGCACCACCTGATAAAAAGCGTGGATGGCAAGGACCACAAGCAGGGACGCAACGTACTGTCGCGTGCATGGCATTCGGTTTTCTGATTTCCGCCAACGCTTTCGTGTGCTGAACAGGAACCCCTTATGCTGACACAGCTCTCGATACGGGACGTGGTCCTGATCGAAAAACTGGATCTGGCATTCCCCCCCGGCCTGACCGTACTGACGGGGGAAACCGGCGCCGGCAAGTCCATCCTGCTCGACAGCCTCGGGCTGGCGCTGGGTGAACGCGCCAGCGCATCCCTTGTCCGCGCGGGCTGCGAGCAGGCCAGTGTCAGCGCCAGTTTCGAGATCGCCCCCACCCACCCGCTGCATGAACTGCTGACCGAGCAGGGCATCATGCTCGACGATACGCGCGAGCCGGTGCTGCTGCGCCGCATTGTCACCACCGATGGCCGCTCACGCGCCTATATCAACGACCAGCCGGTGGCCGTAAGCCTGCTGCGCCGGGCCGCGACCCTGCTGGTCGAGATACAGGGCCAGCATGAACAGATGGGGCTGGCGGACCAGGCCACCCATCTTGACCTGCTGGATGCTTTTGGCGTTTCCACCGCCCTGCGCGAGCTTACGGCCGGGGCCTACCGCAAATGGATCGAGGCTACGGCAAAGCTGGCGACAGCACGCGCCGAGATGGAAAACGCGGCGCGGGAGGAAGACTGGCTGCGCCAGGCGGTGGAGGATCTGGGCAGCCTTGCCCCGCAGGAGGACGAGGAAGCCCAGCTTGCCGGCATGCGCCAGGCGCTCCAGCAGGGGGAACGTCGGGCCGAAGCCATTGCCGCGGCGCTGGCCGACCTGGCCCCGCGTGACCGGCGGGCACCCGGCCCGGCCTCCGCCCTGCGCAATGCCAGCCGTGCGCTGCAACGCCTGCTGCCCAGCCCCACCGACATCAACCCCGAAGCCGTGGGCGCTGCCGAACAGGAAGCCGCGCAGGAAGCGCTCAACGCGCTGGAACGCGCGGAAGAAGCCCTGGCCGAAGCCGAAAGCATGCTCTCCCGCCTGGCATCCGATGCGCAGGCCGATCCGCGCCTGCTGGAACAGACTGAAGAACGCCTGTTCGCGCTGCGCGCCGAAGCCCGCAAGCATGGCGTATCGGTGCCGGAACTACCCGGCCTTCTGGCCGCCTTTACCGAACGGCTGGCAGCACTGGATTCGGGCAATGCCCGCATCGAGGGGCTGGAACAGGCCGTGGCCGAAACCCGCGCCCGGTTCGAGGAAATCGCCCTTGATCTGACGGCAGCACGCGAAAAGGCGGCACGCAGGCTGGAACAGGCGGTGATGGCCGAACTCAAGCCGCTCAAGCTGGAACGCGCGCGCTTCATCGTCTCGCTCATCGCACTGGAGGCGGAAGCATGGAACGCACGCGGCAAGGAGCAGGCATCCTTCCTGATCGCGGCCAACCCCGGCCAGCCGCCGGGGCCACTGGCCAAGGTGGCGTCGGGGGGTGAACTGTCGCGCCTGATGCTTGCACTCAAGGTGGTGCTGGCGGGGCGCTCGGCCATCCCCACGCTGGTGTTTGACGAAGTGGATTCCGGTGTGGGCGGGGCCACGGCTTCCGCCATTGGCGAGCGGCTTTATGCAGTGGGCCGCAGCGTGCAGGTACTCGTCGTAACCCACAGCCCGCAGGTGGCTGCACGGGGTGACGCCCATCTGCGCATAAGCAAGAGCGTCAGCCGCGGCCGGACCGAAACGCACGCCGCCCCGCTCGATGACCAGGCCCGCCGTGAGGAAATTGCCCGCATGCTGTCCGGTGATACCATTACGCCCGCCGCCCGCGCCGCCGCCGACAGCCTTCTGAAAGGGGTCTGACATGCCCCCCAAGCCCGGAAATGCATCACTGGCCGGGGAGGCTGAACGCCTGCTGGCCGATTACGCCACGATGGAACAGGATGCGCCGCATGCGGCGCGGACGCTGGCGCAACTGGCGCAACTGCTCCCCGCCCTTGATGCAGCCTACCACCAGAACGACGCGCCACTGGTCGATGACGCGACCTATGACCGCCTGCGCCAGCTCAACACCCTGCTGGAGGCACGCTTCCCCAGGCTGGGCCGCGCCGACAGTCCGGCGCAGCAGGTCGGCGCACCTGCCACGGGCCCTTTCCGCCGCCACCGCCACATGGTGCCCATGCTGTCGCTGGACAACGTGTTCTCGCGGGAGGAATTCGAGGGCTTCATCAGCCGTATCGCCCGCTTCCTCGGGCTGGATGAGGAACAGGCCCGCCAGCTTTCCTTTGTGGCCGAACCCAAGATCGACGGCCTGTCCATCAGCCTGACCTATGAACACGGCCGCTTCGTGCGCGGCACCACGCGCGGCGACGGCACGGAAGGCGAGGACGTGACCGCCAACCTGCGCACGCTGCGCGACATTCCCGACCATCTGCCCGGGCCCTTCCCCGATGTGATCGAGATCCGTGGCGAGGTGTTCCTGTCCAAGCAGGCGTTCCTCGACCTGAATGCCGCACAGGAGCGCGCGGGGGAAAAACCCTTCGCCAACCCGCGCAACGCCGCAGCCGGATCGCTGCGCCAGCTTGATGCGGCCATCACAGCCAGGCGCCCGCTCTCGCTGTTTGCCTATGCCGCGGGGTATTGCAGCGCGCCGCTGGCCGCAACGCATCATGGCTATCTGGCACAGCTTGCTGGGTGGGGGTTCCCGGTCAATCCGCTCAACACGCAGGTCCGGGACGCCGCGGCGGCGGAAGCCTTCATGGACCGGCTGACGCTGGAACGCTCGGCGCTGGACTATGACATTGACGGCATTGTCTACAAGCTGGATGACCGTGCACTGCAGGAACGCCTTGGCTTTGCGGGACGTGCACCACGCTGGGCGGTGGCATGGAAATTCCCCGCCGAACAGGCCGTGACCCGGCTGGAGAGGATCGACATACAGGTCGGCCGCACCGGCGCGCTGACACCGGTGGCCTTTCTGGAACCGGTCAATGTGGGCGGTGTGATCGTGACCCGCGCCAGCCTGCATAACGAGGACGAGATTACGCGCAAGGACATCCGTGAGGGCGATCTTGTACATGTGCAGCGCGCGGGCGATGTGATCCCGCAGGTGACCGGCGTGGTGCTGCCGCGTGATCATGACCGCCCGCCCTATCATTTCCCCCATACCTGCCCCGTATGCGGCGCGCATGCCGAACGGCCCGAGGGCGAGGTGGTGTGGCGCTGCTCGGGCGGGCTGACCTGCCCGGCGCAGGTAGTGGAGCGGCTGACCCATTTCGTCTCGCGCGATGCATTCGACATCGAGGGGCTGGGCGACCGCACCATTGTCGAGTTCCATGAACTGGGCTGGCTGCGCACCCCTGCCGACATCTTCCGCCTGGGCGAACACGAAGCCAAGATCGCCAGCCGTGACGGATGGGGCAAAGTCTCGGCCCACAACCTTGTCACCGCCATCGCCGCGCGGCGCACGATCGAACTGTCGCGGTTGATCTATGCGCTGGGCATCCGCCGTATCGGCATCAACAACGCCCGCCTGCTGGCCCGGCATTACGGATCACTGGCGCGCTGGCGCGAACAGATGGAAAAGGCCGCCATCATCGGCTCGGACGAACGCCTGGAACTGGGGTCGATCACCGGCATTGGTGCGGCCATTGCCGATGAACTGGTGGCCTTCTTTGCCGAAGCCCATAACCGCACCACGCTGGATGACCTGACCGGCGTGCTGGAACGCGTAACCGATGAGGAAGCGGTGGCCGAGGGCACGCTGTCGGGCAAGACCATCGTGTTTACCGGTACACTGACCACCATGACCCGGCCCGAAGCGCGCGCGGTGGCCGAACGTCTGGGCGCACGGGTTTCGGACAGCGTTTCAACACGGACCGACCTGGTTGTGCTGGGTGAAAAGGCCGGGTCAAAGGCCCGCAAGGCCACCGAACTGGGTATCACCACCATGGACGAAGCCGACTGGCGCGTACTGGCAGGCATGCCCCCCACCCCGGAAACATGAGCGGGACGGTCATGACACATGTGCCACCCGGTCCGGGTGGTTTACGGATATCACCCTAGGCCTCCGGGTACCGCCTTTTGTCAGGAAAGGCGGCTTGCCTGAAATCCCTGCCGAAAGAAAACTGACCGGAGCCTGTCCCGCAAACGGCAGTTTGCCGCAACGACAGTTTGCTTCCGACAGTCCTGACAGCATATCCCGCCCGGTGCGCAGGACCGTACGGCACGCAGCACCGAACGGCACGGCACGGCCGCAGCGGAAATATCATTGCCGTTGCGGTATGAATCCGGTTCAACAGCCCCCGCCATGGCCCGTTCCACGGAAGCGGGCGTGACGGTTCATGGTCTCATTCATCTGCGGCGGAAGGCAACAGCCGGTTCCACCACATAGGTATGGCCTTGCCTGTCGCGCTCGCGTAACGTTTGTCCGGGGCAGGTTACGGCCTGTCGGGTTGCGGGAGCATTTATCACCAGTCAGCACGTCATACCGCCGCGATGGGTGCGGCATGGATAAGCGGGAGAATGACATCTCATGACAGCTGCAGGGTCGCGGGGGCGGCTGCTGACAACACGGCGCGGGATGCTGGGCATGGCGGGCGCGGCCGGGTCCGGGCTGCTGCTGCCGCGCGGCGCACGGGCTGCCACCGCCACACCCGCATGGCGCAGGCCACTGGCGGAATCGGATGCGGTCGTTGCCTTTGGTCATACCGGCCCGATTACCGATGGCGGCTGGACCATGGTGCATGACCGTGGCGTGCAGGCAGTGCGGCGGACCTTTCCGAAGCTGCGCACGATCTATGTGGAAAGCGTGCCCTATTCAGCCGATGCCACCCGTATTTTCCGCCAGTTCGTGGCCGAAGGGGCACAGATGGTCTTTGCCACGTCGGAATATGGCGACTTCATGAAGGACGTATCGGACCGCGCGCCGGACGTGGCCTTCATGGAATGCGATGGCACGAACGTGACCGGCAATCTGGGCTGGTATTACGTGGCGCACTGGTATGTCAGCTACATCATCGGCATGGTGGCCGGGCTCATGACCCGCACGGGCAGGATCGGGTTCCTTGGCGCGTTTCCCATCCCGTCGGTCTATGCATCGGCCAATGCAACGCTGCTGGGCGCGCAGTCGGTCAACCCGGCAGTCACGTTGCAGGGCATCACCATCAACGCCTGGTTCGACCCGCAGGCCGCGACCCAGGCCGCCACGGCGCTGGCGGATAACGGATGCGACTTCCTGTGTGGCATCATGGATGAACCGGCCTATCTGCGCGTAGCGGTCCAGCGCGGACTGAAGGCTGCGATGTGGAACACCGGCATGCTGGATTTTGGTCCGGAAGCCTATGTCAGTTCCGTGGCGCTGGACTTCAACGACTTCTATATCACGCAGGTGCGCGAGCTGCTGGCGGGAACATGGCAGCCGCAGGGCCGCTTCCTGACGCTGGGCCACGGCGTGGACCGCGATGACTGGGGACCGAGCGTGCCACCGGACGCGGCACGGCAGGCAGACGCCATGCGCACGCGCATGCTGGCGGGCTACAACCCGTTCCGCGGGCCGATCCATGACAACCATGGCCGCCTGCGCGTGCCTGCCGGGGTCACGCTGAGCGATCTGGATATCTATCACAGCGACTGGGCTGTAGCGGGAGTATCCGGCCTTGAATGAGAACGCCGCCCCGCCGGGCATGCCGCAGGTCACGCCGCCGGTGCTGCAGTTGCGCGGTATTGGCAAGTTCTTTCCGGGCGTGATCGCCAACAAAGACGTGGACCTGGATGTCCGGCCGGGCGAGATCCATGCCCTGCTGGGGGAAAACGGGGCCGGCAAGTCCACGCTGATGAATGTCGTGACCGGCATCTACCAGCCGGAGGAAGGCGAGATCATCCTTGATGGCCATGGCCGGACCTTCGCTTCCCCGCAGGAGGCGATCCGGGCCGGGATCGGCATGGTTCACCAGCATTTCCGGCTGGTTCAGGCCTTTACGGTTGCCGAAAACATCCATCTTGGCTGGGATGAAGCCCCGCGTCTTGCGTCCCCCGCCATCATGGAAGCCCGCACGCGCGAGATTTCGCAGCGCTTCGGCTTTCCCGTCCGGCCCGATGCGCGTGTGTGCGACCTTTCCGCCGGTGAACAGCAGCGTGTGGAAATCCTGCGCGTGCTGGCGCGCAGGGCCCGGCTGCTGATCATGGACGAGCCCACCGCCGTGCTGACACCGGAGGAGACGGGCGGACTGTTCCGCGCGCTCCGCGCCTTCCGCGCGCAGGGCAACGCGGTCATCATCATCAGCCACAAGCTGGATGAGGTGATGGAGATTTCCGACCGTGTCAGCATCCTGCGCGGCGGGCGCAAGGTGGGTACGTTCAGGACGGCGGACTGCACCCCCGCCATGCTGGCGGCCACCATGGTGGGGCGTGACATCGTGCGCCGCGACATGCGTACCCGCCCCGAAGGTGCGGCACCGGTTGCCGCCGATCCGGTCATGCAGCTGCGCCATGTCAGCGTGCGTGACGGGCGGGGTGTCGAGACCCTGCGCGATGTCAGCCTTGACCTGCATGGGGGGGAAATACTGGGCATCGCCGGCGTGGCGGGCAGCGGGCAACGCGAACTGACGCATGTAATGACCGGGCTCATGGCCTGCATGTCTGGCGAGATCATGCTGGCTGGCCATCCTGTAAAGCACGCCAGCCCGGCCCTGTTCGCCCGCGCGGGCGTAGGCCACATACCCGAGGACCGGCTGCGCAGCGCGCTGGCCCCTTCCCTGTCCATCACGGCCAACATGGCGCTGCGTGACTATGCACGCCCCCCCATCGACCGGCACGGCCTGTATGACGCAAAAGCGGCGGATGCGCTGGCACGCACCATTGCACGGCAGGCGGAAGTGGGCATTCCCGACTTTGCCATGCCGGTGCGCAACCTTTCCGGTGGTAACCAGCAGCGTCTTGTCGCACGCCGTGAAATCCGCGTTGCCAGCCGGGTAATGGTGGCGGCCTACCCTGCGCGCGGGCTGGATATCGGGGCCATCGCCACCATGCTGGGCCACCTGACCGCCCTGCGCGACCGGGGGGGCGCGGTCGTGTTCATATCGGAAGACCTGGAGGACCTGATCAACGTATCGGACCGGATCGGGGTAATGTTCCAGGGGCGTCTCATGTCCGTCATCGATGCCAAGGCGGCTGACCTGGCCACCATTGGCCTGCTGATGGGCGGGCGCGAGGTTGCGGACCTGCCCGGCGCGGGGGGCCGGCAGTAATGGCGACACGTGCATTCCAGCGCCTGCCCACCGCCCCTGCCGGGCGCATTCTTGCCCTGCGGCTGGTGGCCATCGTGCTATCGCTGTTCATCATTGCAGGCGTGCTGGCGCTGTCGGGCCACAGCCCGCTCATGCTGTCGGAACTGATCCTGCGCTCCACCATCGGTTCGCGTTTCGGGCTGGAGGATCTGGCCCTGTTCATGTGCCCGCTGCTGCTTACCGGGGCGGCCGTATACGTGTGCGGCATGATCGGGCTGTGGAATATCGGGGCGGAAGGGCAGTTCTACGCCGGCGCCATTGCCGCAACCGGGGTAGCACTGGGCCTGCATGGACCGGCCGCCGTGGTACTGCCGCTCATGACCGTCGGGGGCATACTGGGCGGCATGGCGTGGATTGCGGTGCCCACGCTGGCACGCGCCCATGCCGGGGTGAACGAGATCATCACCACGCTGCTGCTCAACTTCATCGCCGCGCTCCTGACCTATTACCTGACCACCGGCCCGTGGCGGGACCGCATAAGCGGGGCACAGGTTTCCACACAGCGCATTCCGGTCTCCATTCCCGAGATGTGGGGCATCGTGCACTGGGGCTTTCCGGTGGCCATCTTGATGGTAATCGGGCTGGCGCTTGTACTGTCCCGCACGCGGTGGGGGTATGAGATCCGCATGAGCGGCGCCAACCCCGAGGCCGCGCATTATGCCGGCATGCCGGTGCGGCTGCGCATCATCTCGGTCATGCTGCTCTCTGGCGGGCTGGCGGGACTGGCGGGCATGTTCGAGGTCGCGGGCACGGTACACCGGCTGCAGGGCGGCATGGCCAACAATTTCGGCTATCTGGGCATTGTGGTGGCGGTGCTGGCGCGCGGGTCGTGCCTGAACGTGATCCCGGCGGCGCTGTTCATGGCGCTGATCCTGGATTCCGGCATTGTCATGCAGACGCAGCAGCTTTCGGCCTCGGTCGTGCTGGCCATTACCGGACTGATCCTGTTCATGATCGCCATTGGTGATGAACTGGCCCATTACCGGCCAGCAGCCCGAAGCGTACCCGGGGGAAAAGCATCATGATCGCACTGCTGACAGGCATGCTGGCCACCGCCGTGCTGGCCGGTGGCGTGCTGGCGCTGGCCGCGCTGGGTGAAGTGCTGGCCGAACGGGCGGGCGTGACCAATCTGGGCGTGGAAGGGCTGATGGCGCTGGGGGCGGTCACGGCAGTCATGACCGTATCGTCCATCCATTCCCCATGGGCCGGGCTGCTGGCCGCCATACTGGTGGGTGCGGCAGGCGGCATGGTGTTCGCGTTCGGGGCCGTGGTGATGCGGGCAAACCAGGTGCTGTGCGGGCTGGCCACGACCTTCATGGGGCTGGGACTGTCCACTGCCATGGGGCATGATTACGCGGGCCAGCCAGTGGGCACGACATTCGGCCATGTGTCCGTGCCGCTGCTCTCGTCCCTTCCGGTCATCGGTCCGGCAGTTTTCGGGCAGAATATCCTGATCATACCGATTTACGTGCTGATGCCGCTGGCGGTACATTTCATCATGTTCCGCACGCGCCACGGGCTGAACATACGGGCCGTGGGCGAGAACCCGGCGGCGGCGGACGCGGCGGGCATTGCGGTCATGCCCGTGCGCCTGTGGTACGTGACGCTTGGCGGCGCGATGGCCGGAATGGCGGGGGGCTACCTGACCCTGGCTTACGTGCCCGTATGGTCGGAAGGCATGGTGGCAGGACGCGGGTGGATTGCACTGGCGCTGGTCATCTTCGCGGGGTACCGGCCGGTTATCGTAACCCTTTCGGCGCTGCTGTTCGGGCTGGTGACGGCACTGTCCTTTGTGGGGCAGGCGCATAACTGGCCGATTGACCCCGCTTTTTTGAACATGCTGCCCTATCTGGGCACGATGGCCTTCATCATCGTGCCGGTCGTGGTGTGGCACCGCATGCGCCGGGTCATGGCGGCCCCGGCTGCACTGGGGCAGCCCTATTACCGCGAAATACGCTGAACCCCCGCCTGAATCACGGTCCCGCCTTCAGGCCGTGATGCAGGATGTCGGCTGACATATGGCGGGCGTAACTGGCGGAATCCAGGCTGTCAGGGAACTGGCCCAGCAGCTTGAGTTCATCCACATAGCGGGCAATCTGTATTTTCAGGTCATTGCCAACGGGGCTTATGCCCAGTGCCTCGTGCCGCATCATCTGCAGGATGGCATCCTGCCCCATGTCCGCTATCCGGCCATCGAGCAGTGCAGCAGCCTCCGCCATGTGGGTGGGAAGCCAGCGCGCGGCATTGTACAGCGCCAGGACCAGCGCCACGGCGGCGGCCGGCGTATGCTCCAGCACATCTGTCGAGATACCCAGTGCAAGATTGGTGCGCCGCGCGTACAGCCCGTTTATGCTGTTGACCAGTTCCACCAGTTCCAGCGCGGGATTGCCCATAAGCTGCCATGCCAGCGGGTCATGCAGGGCCACGGCATCGACCGCCCCTGCCATCACCGCATCATCGATCTGGTCGGGGGGCAAGATGACCCAGTTGGGGGCGGTATCGGGGTTCAGCCCCTTGCGGCGCAGGATGACGGAAAAGAAAAGCCGATCGGCCATATCCGCATTCAGCACGGCGATCCGGCGGCCTGCGAGATCCTCGATCTTCGCAATCCTGAGCCGCTTGCGCACCAGCAGGCGGAACGTGCCGGCCTGCAGCCCCATGACAAGCCGCGCCGGCAGGTCGGGACTGCCCTGACAGGCCTGAAGCCATGACAACACAGGGGCGACGGCCGCCATGCTACGTCCGGCCTGCAGGTCGGCAATCGCGTCCCGCCCCGACAGCACGCCCGGACGCAACTGCACACCGAGATGGTACTGCAGGAAAAAATCCTGCCGTAACGCTACGTTATACAGGATTGATGCCGGGGCGAACGGCCATGACAGCGTCATGTCATGTGGTTCGCCATCCAGCAGCGCATCATCCCGGCGGACAATCCGTGCCTGCTGGCGGCTCTGGACCCACTCACCCCCGATTACGGCGCAGCCCGCCGCGGCCAGAAGCGGCAGAACCGCGCGGCGCAGCAGGCCCGGGGGCTGGGCACCCCTGTTTTCATCTACCATTGGCTGTTACCGTTTCTCCTGCAATGCGAAGGCATTACCGCGCTTTTACCCGATCCGGGCCCACTTTTTTCCCTTTTTGAAAAAAAGTACAAAAGGGGGGTTTACGCCCCCCCGCCGGTGTGGCTATAAGCTGCTCAACGCTGATCCCGAATAGCTCAGTTGGTAGAGCAAGCGACTGTTAATCGCTGGGTCGTAGGTTCGAGTCCTACTTCGGGAGCCACCTTTCCTTAAAAATTAGTGTTAAGTCAGTAGGTCACGGATTTTGTTAAATCTGGGCCCACGGTTAAGCCCGTGATGAGCGATGCTCTTTCCGGGGACGTTCTGACATGTCCAGACCGGTTTTGATCGCGGTTTGGTCCTATTCCAAATCCTCATATCCTTTCACATTCCGAGCGGTCGCATCTGCAGTCACCAGCCTGCAGGCAACGGCTCCCTTGCTCTGGTTGGAAATTGTAAGGAAGCCTTGCTGTGGACGACTGAGCTCCAGATCCGATCAACATTCAGGCCATCCAGATCATGGGTACGGTGAGATGAACAAAGCCAAGGAAATGGATGGTACATTGGCCATATCGGGCAACGAAATGCTTGATATGGTTGAAGCAGCGCCCCATACGATTGCGCAGCCTGTAAGCTCTTGTATCGTGCGGGATGATAATCTTGTGGGTGCGATTGCAGGGTATGACAGCTTCTGCGTCCATATGGGCGACAGGGGCACGGAATACAGCTGTCACAGGCCTTGTCGGCAATAACAGCCGCCTTTTTCTGCCCCGCAAGCAGGGCCTGCGCCTGAATGACATCGCCAATCTGCCCGGTTGTAAAAACGAAGCACAGCGGGCGGCCCAGCGCCTGGTTCTTGCTCCCCTTTGATATTCACTGGCCGCACTGTTCTGGCGTGCTTGTGGAGACCCATTATTCAAAAAGGGCGACCTGACCAGATACCTGCAATGGGGAGTGTCCTCCGATCAAGCTGGCATTGGGCGTTTCACACCCCAGCCTCCCCTATATCTGGCACATTTCGGGTGCATGGCGATGCGTGTAGCCCGCTCAAGGGATGATAAGCTTTACAGGTGATTTCCTGCTCAAACCCGCTGTACAGGCGTGGTCAGCCTAGTCGCGTCCGGCATGTGCCTGCTCGACCTGACCCAGCAGGGCAATCAGGCCGGATGCCACTATAAGCTGCAGCGGGCGCAGGCGCAGGAAAAAGCGCGGCAGTCTATGCCCGCGCGCCAGATACAGGTCACCGCCCAGCGTAGCAAGCATACCCGGCGCAGCCAGGCGCCACGCGGCTTGCGGCGGCAGGATCATGATGCCCAGGCCCATGAAATGCATGGCCAGAAAAATGACCGGGTCGGATAGTTGCGGCCCGCGCGGGTTGTAAAAACTGGCCCCCCGGTGCACCCCGCCAAAGAAGCAGAACAATCCCGCCACCCACATGCGCGCAAACCGCAGCACAAAGGGCGCAAGCGGCCGGGGCACCACCCGTACGCCCACCACGCATACCCCAAGCATGGCTACGGCAGCCCAGCCCAGCAAGCCGCCTTCCAGCGGAGTGCGGATAGCAGTGGCTTCACATCCGTCATGAATCCGTAATGTCATGACCGGGCAGCCCCGGCATCCGTTCCACGCCTGCGCGCGCCAAGCGCCATGCCGATGACCATTGACAGATAGACCAGCGCCATACTGCGCGGCGCCATTACCAGCTCCCACCCTGGCGTAAAGCGCTTGGGCGTGGCCTTGTAATCCACCATATACGCAACCGGCCCAAGCGCTGCGGTAACAACCAGCCTACGCATAAGCCCCGGCTGCCTGCCCAGCGCCCTGTCATACAGCCACGACCAGAACAGGGTGGCGGCGGCGTTGGTGGCCAGCCCCACAAGAGTGACCCGCCCACCTGCCCGGTCCACATGGGCGGCCCCGTCACCATAAAGCCAATGCGCGGTGCAGTTCATGCCCGGACCATACGCACCCGTCTGCCTGCGGCCCAGCACCATGGCCATGCCCGATGACATGACGGCCCCCAGAAGGGTAATCTTGAGGATGCGCGGTATTGCCATGAAACGATGCTCCTGAACTGCGTGGGGCGAGAATGCCGTATGGTGTCTTGTAGCCAACGCACCCCCTGCCCGCTCCGTTTCCAGCAGCCTGCGTTCACCTGCCGCGCCCAAGGTGCATGACCCCATGCCGTAGACTCAGGACTCATTCTTTGAGATAGAAGATGAAGCTTGCTGCGATGTGGATTGCAGACATGAATGTATGAGCGCAGCGGTCGTATCTGGTTGCTACACGTCGCCAGTCTTTCAACTTTGCGAACATGTTTTCGATAAGGTGGCGCTTTTTATACAGGTGCCAGTTGTAAGATGGCTTTGATTTCCGGTTCTTCCTCGGTGGAATGCAGGCGGTAATGTTCCGTTCGACAAGAGATCGTCTGATCCGGTTGCTGTCATAACCCCGATCCCCGATGACCTCTTCTGTTCCTTCCGGCAGGTCCGCCAGAAGAATATCCACCCCTTTGAAGTCACTGACCTGTCCAGCAGTCAGATACAGGCGGACGGGCCGGCCCTGGCCATCACACACGGCATGCAGCTTTGAGTTCAGTCCGCCTTTTGTGCGTCCGATATGGCGGGGAAAAGCCCCTTTTTGAGCAGGGATGCCGCTGTCCTGTGTGCCTTGAGGTGTGTCGCATCGATCATCAGACGTTTTGATCGACCTGCCCGTTCACTCAATGCTGCAAAGATCCGGTCAAAAACACCAAGACGGCTCCAGCGGATGAACCGGTTGTATAAAGTCTTATGCGGACCATACGCTTCCGGCGCATCTTTCCACTGAAGGCCGTTGCGGATCACATAAACGATCCCGCTCAGAACCCGCCGGTCATCCACGCGCGGCACGCCGTGAGCCAGAGGAAAATACGGTGTAATCCTCCCCATCTGGCTTTCAGACAGCAAAAACACGTCACTCACAGGCTCATCCTCCACGATGATCTGTGAAGCATGGAACATCACTCAATTCAATAAATTAATAGGTCCTGAGCCTAGCACTACAGTTGCATTTTATGATGAGTTCTGACTCTATGGCTCACCATGATTCAGGATTTCATGAATGGCGGGGCGTCAGTTGAAGAGACGCTGGAACTGTGGGCATCCGGGCTTCGGGCAGCAAAGAAGCGGATTGTACCGCTGTTTACGCAGAAGCGTGTTGCGGCTTCTGCGTGTGCCTTCCTTGATGTCCTGATTGGTAACGAACCGCGCAAGACAGGATGGATGCGTGCGGAAGCAGCAGGAGATCCTGGTCCGTGGCGGCAACAGGCGCTTCTGGGTCGCGGGCAATGGGATGCCGATGTCCTTCGTGATGTCGTCAGGGACCATGTGGTCGAGCATCTGGGCACTGAAGAGGGCGTACTGGTCATTGACGAGACCGGTTTTCTGAAGAAAGGCCAGGCCTCCTGCGGCGTGGGGCGGCAGTATACGGGTTCCGCCGGCAAGATCACGAACTGCCAGATCGGTGTGTTTGGCGCTTATGTTTCGGAACGGGGGCATGCCTTTATCGACCGCGCCCTGTATCTTCCAAAAGACTGGACATCAAAGCCTGAGCGCATGAAGCGGGTTCACGTTCCTGATGACGTAGTGTTTGCGACCAAACCGGCACTGGCATCGAAGATGATCGAGCGGTGTCTGGATGCTGGTGTGCCTTTCCGTTGGGTTGCTGCGGACAGCGTTTACGGCGTGGGCGACGTGGAACGCACGCTTCGCCGGGCAGGAATCGGATATGTCCTTGGGGTCAAGGGCAATCACTGGTTCGGATCATGGGCAATGGAACCGCTGATTGCCGGAGAGGCGAAAGATATTGCAGCAGGACTGCCAGACCAGGCCTGGCGTCGTCTGTCAGCGGGGCACGGCACAAAAGGTGAGCGGCTGTATGACTGGGCGTATCTTCCGCTTGCTGACCTGGATGCTGAAGAATTTGACTGCCCTATAGCCGGACCATGGACACGTGGCCTGCTGATCCGCCGGAACATCGCTGACGGGGACCTTGCCTATTTTACGACCTGGTGCCCGAAAGGGACAACCACGCAGGAACTGGTGAACGTCGAAGGGACGCGCTGGAGAATTGAAGAAGGGTTCGAGACTGCAAAAAACGAATTCGGTCTCGATCATAACGAAACCCGCTCCTGGCATGGATGGCATCGGCATGTCTCCCTGGTCATGCTGGCCTATGCCGTCATGGCCAGTGTCCGTTACCAGGCAAACTCACTGAAACCGAAAAAAACACCGCACAGGACACGACAGTCCTCGTCCGCTGGTCCATCCAGGAAATCAGGCGCCTCGTCGTAAAACTCTCACAACGCAGGTTACCCGTCGCTCACATTCTCAGATGGTCCGTCTTTCGACGAACACATCAGGCCAGTGCCATCCGCGCGCACTCTCGCCATAAAATGCAACTGTAGTGCTAGGCACCGATAGACAGACGTGCGGCCAATTCCCAGTCGTCGGGCGATCTCGGTCGGGCTGATCCCCTCCTCATTCATGGTATGGATCTGGTCGCGGTCGATGGATGGCCTGCGCCCTGCAGGTAATCGAGTAGCTTCGCCGCCCCTGCCCCGTCTGAGAACGTCTGTTCGACTATCTGCCAGCCTATGAACTGCAAGTCCGGCACAATCGCCGTGGCAGGGGTTTCAGAGTTCTATCCCAAAGGGGCTTCAGGCGGATCAAGAGTAAAATCGAAAAAAGTTTTTTGTTTGATTCGATGCTCGTGGAAATATTATTTAGAAACCGTATATCTGTAATTTCCTGAAAAGAATTTCATATAATTGCCGTAATTCGTAACTTTTAGAAAATTTCTAGGTTTCGTGGACAAAGGTTGACAGTAACGTCCATGATTGATTCAAAGCTGCCTTTTGGAGGCGTTGTTGGGCGAGCGAATTGGGCTTTCGGACGAGGAATGGGCCATCATCGGGGCGCTGCTTCCGCCTGAGAGGGGTCGTGGCTGCCGTCCTGCGCAAGACAATCGTCTGTATTTCGAAGGCATGATGTGGATTGCCCGAACCGGATCGCAGTGGCGCCACCTGCCTGATGATTATGGCAAGTGGAACAGCGTGTTCCGACGCTACCGACGATGGGTGACGACAGGCGTGTTCGATGCGATGCTCGAAACCTTGGCTGAAATGGTCGAGCGGGATACCACTGCCGACATGATCGACAGCACGGTGGTCCGGGCACATCATTGTGCTATCGGTATAAAAAAGGGACACAGGAAACCGAGGCGCTTGGCCGATCGCGCGGTGGTTTCACCACCAAACTGCACGCCCGATGCGACGCCAGGGGACGCCCTCTCGGTTTTGTCCTGACGCCGGGACAGACCCACGATATTCAGGGTTTCGGCCCGCTGTTCCGCATGATCGCTGACAAGATCGAGGCGTTACTGGCAGACAAAGGTTACGATGCCGACCTCATTCGCGAGGAACTTGCCAAGGCCGAAATCGAAGCCGTCATCCCGAGCAAAAGCAACCGTCGCAATCCTGTACCTCATGATAAAACCAAATATCGCTGGCGCAATCTCGTCGAGCGCCTGTTCAACAAACTCAAGAACTGGCGACGCGTTGCCACCCGATATGACAAAACCAAGGAATCATATCTTGGCTTCGTCAGTCTCGTGTCAGCACTCCAGTGGATACCCTTTGTCCACGAAACCTAAGAGAGATAAATTATGTCAGACGATTTTCGGCAAAAGTTTAAAGCATTTTCAGAACGCATGGTTGGTCTTGCTCCGCGTTGCAGCAATGAAGAAGCTACCAAAATGTTCCTTGTTCTGCCATTTTTGCAGTTCTTGGGATATGACATCATGAACCCGGATGAAGTATGCCCGGAACATCATGCAGACTTTTCAGAAAAATACAAAAATAGAGTGGACTATGCTGTCCTTCGCGAGGGACAGCCGGTAATTGCAATCGAGTGCAAGGCGCTAGGCGCGCCGCTGAAAGATGACCGAGGACAGTTAAAGTCATATTTCAATGCAGCCCACACAGTAAAAATGGGTGTCATTACCGATGGTCTTGTGTATGAATTCTATGCAGACTCAGACGAACCAAACATGATGGATCCCAATGCTTTCCTTTCATTTGATTTAAGAGAAATCGCAAAAGGAAAAATCGAAGATTCTGTTGTTGATGGGTTAAAGAGCCTTCAGAAGTCCAACTTTGATCCCGAGAACATCGGAGCAGAAGCCAAACGCAAGCTGGTTTTCCAAAATCTCGTTCAGCAGATCGAGGATCTTGCAGCATCCCCCAGTGAGGCATTTGTACGCCTATTGCTGCAAAATATCGGTCTCAAGCACATTCGCGCCAAGGCGGTCGCCGAGTATACGGACCTGACAAAAAGCGCTTTTGCGGAATTCGTTAACCTTCGCATTCTCCAAAGACTAGACCTCCCTGTAAAGGATAAAGAGGCTGACAAGCCGGTCCTGGTTGCAGATGTCACGAAAGTAGAGGCCGATACCAAACCCGCAGATGGCATCATCACAACAGAAACCGAGCTGGAAGTTTATGAGTATGCCAAGCGGCGGCTTGCGTTCTTGGCGAACAATGACGAATTATTCGATGCCATAACCAACATTGAATATAAAGATTATAAAGGAAAGTTTGTAGTATTTTACAGAAAAGAGCGGGCTGGACGTCTGTTCGATTTTTATGAGGATAAGGGCGTCAAATATACGTTCGACTTCGGTGAAGAATTTGGCGGTGAGCTTGGATCAGATGAACTAGGCGGCATAGACGATCAGCTTCTCCACGTGTTTAAAGCCCGCGTTGAAGCCATGGGGGCAAAAGGGAAGCGATCCAAAGTAGAAGCGTGATCCAGCCGTAATCAAAAAGCGGTGGCGGAGCTGGGGTGCGGTTGAGTAAATCACGCTACCACCAGCACCGGAGCAACCCTATAAAGCCCTGATGTGCGAATACATCCAGACCGTCCTCCGGTTCTGCTCCGCCCTGCAAGTCGGCCATTACACCCCCCATCCGGTCAGGACAGCCTTCCGTGCCGTTACGGCGCAGGTATCATGTGTTCCAGAACGCGGGCCAGTATCCTTACCGCGGGATCGATTTCATGCTCCGGCGTACCGGCATATCCCAGCAGGAAACCATGCTGCCTGTCCGCCCCCCGGTAACATATGGACAGGGGCGCAACCCGCACGCCTGTGGCCGCAACGGCAGCCGTGGCAATACTGTCATCGAAGGCGGACGCCAGATCACCGACAGGCCGGGCGACCACGTGCATGCCGCCGGAATCCGGTACGACGGTCATGAGACCGGCAAGGTGGCGCTCTACAGCCTCCATCAGCCTTTGCTGTCGGCCGGCATAAAGCAGCCGCGTGCGGCGCAGGTGCGAGATCAGATGTCCTTCGGCAATGAAGCGCGCCAGCGCGCCCTGCCCCAGCAGCGGAGCAGGCGCGGAAATCCGTTGCATGACCGTCTGCGCCACCGGCACGAGAGTGGCTGGAAGAACGATGTAGCTCAGACGCAGGGCCGGAAAGAGCAGTTTGGAAAAACTGCCCAGATAGGCGACACGTCCCGCCCGGTCCAGGGCGCGCAGCGGGGCCAGGGGGCGACCGGTATAGCGATATTCGCCATCAAAATCGTCTTCGATGATCCAGCCGCCCGTCCGTTGCGCCCAGGCCAGCAGGGCCAGCCGGCGCTGCAGCCCCAGCACCGTACCGAACGGAAAGTGGTGGGATGGCGCGACAATCGCCAGCCGGGCATCCGGTGCTGCCGCCAGTGCCGCCGCGGGCGCGAAGCCTGATCCATCGACAGGAATCGCGACAGGCCGTACCGCGGCCGCAAGCAGGGCCTCTGCTATTCCGGGATAGCCCGGCTCCTCGATCCAGGCCTGATCCCCCGCTTCCAGCACGATACGGGCGAACAGCGATACACTCTGCCGGACACCGGACGTGATGACGACGGCATCCGGTTCACAGCTGAAACCACGCGCGGTCCCCAGATAGGATGCGATGGCCTGCCGCAGTTCCGGATGCCCGAAGGGGTGGCATGAACCGGCCATGTCCCAGACCGGCCTGCGCCAGTCGCGTTCAAGGAATTTTGCCCATAGGGGGAACGGAAATGACTCCCGGTCCGGTTGCCCGATCGGGAATGCCATAAGCTGCGCGCCGGACATCGGCGCCTCAAGGCCGGTTGCGGGCCTCAGGATTGCCTTTGTGCGCTCCGGCAGTATCGGGGGCCCCGGGTGCGTGGCGGGAGATGGCGCGTTCACCGCTGCGGGCGCAAGCATTTCATCAGGCAGGTCCCGCGCCACCGACAGGCCCGACGCCGCCCGGGCCACCAGGTACCCCTCCGCCACAAGCTGGTCGAGTGCCGCCAGCACGGTGCCCCTGGAACAGCCAAGTTCAGCCGCCATCAACCGCGAGGACGGCAGTCTTGCACCACAGGCAAGCCGCCCCTGCAGAATCGCGCCACGGATCTGCTCACGGATCTGCCCGTGCAGTGTATCCGGCCCGGTCGCATCCAGCGCAATGCCCAGCGGCACTGCCGCGCGCGTCCGTCTTCCCATGACTGGTCCACCCTGTTTTTCGCTATCTGGCACTTTTCTCTGGACCATTCCAGCATGATCCTCGGGATGCAACCACTTCCCGGAATCAGCAGCAATGACGACACAGACACCATCCGGCCAGGACGGAACGACCGACGCTTTCCCCATGACACCCGTCAACCGGGTCCGGCGCGCGCCCGCCCGTGGCCATTACGACAGGGCCACGATCCATGCCATACTGGATGCGGCCCTGCTGTGCCATATCGCCTACATCATTGATGGCCGGCCCTATTGCACGCCAACCAGCTTCTGGCGCGAGGGGGACCATCTGTACTGGCACGGTTCATCGGCCAGCAGGATGGTCCGCGCACAGGCGCAGGGCATCCCGCTATGCCTGACCGTGACCCATCTGGATGCACTGGTCATGGCGCGCTCGGGCTTTCATCACTCGGTCAATTACCGCTCCGCAATGATATTCGGGCAGGCACATATCGTTGAGGACCCGACGGAAAAACACGCGCTGATGGAGCGGTTGATCGACCGTATCTATCCCGGTCGCTCCAAGCTCATCCGTCCGCCGAACGCCGCCGAGTTCAAGGCGACCGCCATGATGCGCATGGAGATCGAGACAGCCTCCGCCAAGATACGGGACACCCATGTCGCCGATGACGAGGAGGATTACGCCACTGTTCCGGCTTGGTCGGCACTGTACCCGATTACCCAGGTACTGGGGGAAGCCTCTCCATGTCCCCGCCAGTCCCCTGACATGCGCTGCCCGCCAGAAATGGCTGATTTCCAGCCGGGCGCGCGACTTGATGTAGTCATGGGCCAGACCTATCGCCGTACCTTCGGGTCATGATCTGACCTGATTTATCCCTGACCATGTCCGGCGCGGCGCGTTGCGGGCAGCGGCATTCACCGGAAAACGGCCCTGCGTGTCATGACATGCCGCAGGACCTTGCCCGTCACGTGCCCGGACTGCCCTGCTGCCCGTTATCCGGCGCAGTCCCGTTTGAAAGGATCCTGAGCATCGCCTGCCGGCGGAGTTCATGATCGGCCCGTGTTTCAAACGAAACGGCCATGACCAGGGCCGTCACCCATCCGAGCAGGGTCCAGCCAAAGAAGACATTGACCGCCAGAATGCCCCCCTTCCCCGTTGAATCGCGCATGCAGGCAACACCGAAGGGCAGGAAGTACAGCCCAGCCCCGAACACCCCGACAAGAAGGACAACCCCGATACCGAACCCGAACAGACCCAGGCCCGGCCTGCCCGCGGGACTGACGGCAGCGGGCTGTGCGGGCGCGGGGGCCGCAGCCGCCACGGGCATCCCGCCAGCGGGAGAGGTGGCCGGGTCGGCAGGCAGCAGGGCCTGTGCATCCGCATCCGAAAGGAAACCACTGGTTTCAGGCCGCTGTGTTGCGCGCTGCCACGCCGTGATCGCGTCCCGTGTTGCTTCCCCATACACGCCATCGGCCACGGTGCCGGCAGGCAGATACCCCAGTTCGACCAGTTTCTGCTGCAGGGCGATGTGGATATCAAGCGGGCGGCGGGATTCCTCCAGCGCGGCCCCCTTCAACTGCTGGCGGTAGGCGTCTGCCAGCCGGTCCATGGCGGTGCCATAGCAGGCCGCGCCATTTTCGGGCACGCTCTGGTCGGTGGGACCGGGCACAGGCAGGCCACAGCCCTGATTGACGGCATTTTCATCCATGATGACCTGCTGCCGGAGCGCCTTCCACCCCTCCCTGCCCACCTGCTGGCGCAGGGCATAATACACCTGATCAAACAGCAGTTCGTGCCGCGCCGCTTCGCTGTCATGACAGAGCATGACGGCCACCCCATTATGTTCAGGCGGCGGA
Organism: Komagataeibacter sp. FNDCF1; assembly: GCF_021295335.1. NCBI lineage: Bacteria > Pseudomonadati > Pseudomonadota > Alphaproteobacteria > Acetobacterales > Acetobacteraceae > Komagataeibacter > Komagataeibacter sp. FNDCF1. The sequence goes on from NZ_JAIWOT010000001.1 coordinate 1,194,306, forward strand.
ACACAGGAGAAATCCGGCCTGTAGCCCGAAACAGGTGCCGCGTCCTGTCCCGCTAGCAGGACCATGGGCACGGCACCGGCCTGCGCGGCCGTGATGTAGCCGTTCTTTTGCAGGAAAAAAGCCAGCCCCTGCGGGAATGGAACCGGCTTCAGTTCCGCAGGGGTGCACGCCCGCGGTTCTGCCTGCCGTATGTCACAGGCGGAAATTCCGAATGTATCATCCGGTGTGGGGTCGGCATGCGCCAGCATGTAGCGCCATCCCTGCCCGAATTCCCCGATATTTGCCATTGTCGCGACATAATAGGCCAGGAAACCGTTGGGTTCGGGCTGGTCTTCCTTCATCCAGTTTTTCTGCATGTCCGCCAGCTGTCGGACAAGAAACGGCCGGTATGCCGGATCACGGGTTACGGTTTCCAGCGTGCCGGCATGATAGCGCTGAAGGACGACCGGCGCGACAGAACCCGCATAGGACGCAAACGTGTAAAGAAAGGACTGGTCAGAGCCCAGGATTTCCGCCGTACCGTCATGTGCTGCATCCACGATGGTGGGCGGCCCATCCCCGTCATTCTGGCCGAGGGGCGTTTCACGCCATGTACCGTCTGGCATCTGCCCGAACAGGGAGGAAACCTCGCAGCAATGCGCCCCGCCGGTATAGGCGGACACCATCACCTGCGGCACGGACGAGGCCGCATCCAGCCGGTACAGCGCCATTTTCATATATCCGTATCCGCTGTCCTGCCCATAGGGTGACAGTACGAACGTATGCGCGGATGATTGTGGATGGGACAGGTCACGGACAACAAGCTGCGCCACGTCGCATGATGTCGCGGGCTGCGCATTCGCGTCCTGCCATGCCATGGCCATGTTGCACTGGTGGGAGGGCGTGACCCTTAATGTCGCTTCAATGCCCTCCGCGGTAATCCGTGCCTGTGTCCGCTCGCCCAGTTCGGCGTGGGCCAGCGGGGCAATATCCGGTACCGCGGCGGAGGCCGGAGCCGCCAGCCCCATCATGGCAACAAGCACGAAACCCGCGGCCATGATGCTCCCGCCTGTTATTTTCATTCCGTCCGGCTCCGCTGTGGTGACATGGGCATCATACATGATCCCGCATGATAGCCGGGGCAGGCCAGTCATGTAACGGACCGTTTTACGACGGATGCATTATTTTCCGGCCGGGCGCGCTAGTGAAAATCCGCCCTGAACCGTGTGACCGCGGCCTGCGCGCAGGCTTCATCCTTTTCCCCACCGGGTGCCCCGGACACACCAATGCCGCCCAGCACCGCATTGTCCCCCACCCGGCGCAGCGTGACACCACCGGGAACGAACAGGACTTCCGGAATGGTATTGAGCGCCCCGTTGGCCGGACCGGTTACCCTGGCGGCAATCAGTTCGCTGGTCGTGTTCATGTTGAACGCCAGACCATAGGCATACGCCGTATAGGCCTTGCGGTAGGATACGGAGAGCGATTGCAGCGGCACGCTGTCCCCCTTTATCACGGCCTGCTGCTGCCCTGTCGTATCAACCACGCTGGCGGTTACGGAATAGCCCTGCGCGGCACAGGCCCGTACCGCTTCCTCCGCCAGATGTGCCGCCGTGAGCCAGTCCAGCCTAGGTGTCACGATAACATGGCTCTCGGCCCGGGCGGTGGAGGCACCCCCCGCCATGCCCAGCATCACGATCACACACCCCACCCGTCGCCACCCTGTCATGATCCTGCTCCGTCATGGATATGGCGGTCATGATGCGGAACGGGCATTGCGCACCGCAACCATAAAAGCGGGCGTACCGTACACAGGATGGTGCGGCTTCATGCTTTTGTGGCCCGCCCCTGTCCCGGTCATCCCGGCCGGGGTGAACCCCCGTGGCCCCACGGGCGTTGTGCATCGGCCATACCCGTGCGGGTTATCCGCTGCTGCCCGCCGTGACAGAAATTTTCATTCCTTTTTCCACCACCCGTTGTGCAAAGTGGTGGACACCATGATATCAGCACAATACTCGCTACTTATCACATTAACAAAAATAAAACTTCACATATGCATTTTTTATATATAAATAATTTATTTTTAACATCGGAAAGGATGGATATTGTCGGACATTACAGCACTTGTTCTTGATGCTGCCCTCTTTGTTCTTTTTCCATGGGGGCTGTGGCGGCTGCTGCACCGGGCAATACCGATTGTCGTCCTGCCGATCCTGCTTGGCATCGTGCTGGCCGTGCTGCATGCGCCCGTACAACAGTTCGGCCTTCCTTCCGTTTATGGTGACAATATCGGCTGGCTGGCCGTGCTGGTGCTGGCCTTTACCGCCGGGTTGGAAATGTGGCAGCCGCCAGAGGTCCGCGATACCGCCCATACCATTCCCGCCCCGTCGCTGGGGCGGCTGCTGGGCGGCGCGCTGGTGGCACTGGGGGGGCCGTTCATGGTCGGGTCTGTCCTGGTCTATTTTTTCTTCCTGCCGCTGCATGGCTGGCAGCCGCCCCATGTCGGCCCGCTGATCGGGGCGATGGCCATCGGGCTGTGCATCGCGGTCAGCGCGCTGCCGGTCCTGATCGGCATCGTGCGTGAACTGCCCCCCTGCCAGCGTTCCATCGGCCAGATCGCACTCAAGCTTGCGGTAGTGGATGACGCGGCGCTGTGGATCGGCCTGGTCATGCTGCAGTTCGCCGCCCGCGGGCCGGCCGCCCTGCATGGCTGGACCGGGCTGGAAGGCGTGGCCGTGGCCCTGCTGGCCGCCCTTGCGTTCATTGGCAACTGGGCCACGCGCAACATGCCCCGGCCGCCGCTTGCCGTCATATGGCTGGCGGTGCCGGTCTATCTGGCCGCGGGCTCCTGGGCCAGCATGCAGTTGGGACTGCATGAACTGATCGGGGCCTATTTTGCCGGGGCACTCATGCCGCCGCGCTGGGTGGCGCGGCTGCCGGTGGAACAGGTGGGACGCTTTTCCCTGATCTGGCTGGCCCCCATGTTCTTTGGCCATAGCGGGCTGCACATCAATGGCGATGCGCTGACATGGCCCTCGGTCGTGGCGTCGCTCATGCTGGTAGTCATTTCCGTGCTGGCAAAAATGGGCTCGGTCTATGCCTTTCCGCCAGCACCGGGACTGACACGGCGGCAGGCGCTGGGCATCGGCACCCTGCTGCAGTGCAAGGGGCTGATGGAAATCGTGGCCGCCACCATCCTGCACGCACAGGGCATGCTGTCGGATTTCGCGTTCGCCTCCCTCATGGTGCTGGCCGTGATCTCCACCGCGCTGACCGGCCCGCTGTTCCGCCTGTTCGCCCCACGCGCGGACGCGTCGCGGCCTGCCTAATCGGGGGTGATGTCATCCAGCCGGTCAAGACGCCACAGGGTGGGGAACATCCGGATCCAGGCGGCCGTGATCAGCAGCGTGCCAACGCCCCCCAGCGCCACCGCCGCGACGGGGCCGATCAGGCTGGCTACCGTGCCACTCTCGAACTCACCCAACTGGTTGGATGAGCCGATGAACAGCATGTTGACCGCCGAGACACGCCCACGCATGCTGTCGGGCGTGCGCAACTGCACCAGCGCGCTGCGGACCACCACGCTCACCACATCCGCCGCCCCCAGCACCGCCAGCGCGATGATGGATACCGCCATGGAGCGCGACAGGGCGAATACCAGCGTCGCCACCCCGAATATCGCAACCGACAGGAACATCCGCCTGCCCGCCCGATGGTTGAGCGGCTTCCACACCAGCATGACAGAGCACAGCACCGCCCCGATGGCCGGTGCCGCCCGCAGAAGCCCCAGCCCCAGCGGCCCCGCGTGCAGGATGTCGCTGGCATAGACCGGCAGCATGGCGGTAGCCCCACCCAGCAGCACGGCAAACAGGTCAAGCGAGATGGCCCCCAGCATGTCGGGCCGGGCGCGCAGGAAGTGCATGACCTCGACGAATGTCGCAACCGACAGGGGCACCCTTGGCCGGGGGGCAAAGACAAGCCGGATGCGCAGCGTGCTCACGCATGCACATGCGAACCCCATGGCGCAGACCAGGTAGCACACCCCTGCCCCGGCGCCGTACAGCAGGCCACCCAGCGATGGCCCCGTCACCGCCGCCGCCTGGAACAGGGAAGATGACACGGCCGCCGCGCGCGGGAACACATGCGCAGGTACGAGCGATGGCAGGAAGGTCTGCTGGCAGGGCATCTCGAATGCGCGGGCGGCGCCAAACACCATGACCATGGCATAGATCATCCACGGCGCGGTCCACCCGCCAAAGGCACCAGCGGCCATGAGCAGGGCCGAAAGCGCCTCGATACCCTGGCACGTCACCACGATCCGCCGGCGGTTGAAATGATCCGCCGCATGCCCCGCGGGCAGCAAAAGCCCCGCCATGGGCAGGAACTGCGCCAGCCCCACCAGCGCCAGCGCCATGGTGCTGTGGGTCAGCGCATAGATCTGCCACCCCACCGCCACGGCCTGCACGCACGCGGAAAAGGAGGACGCGGTACGCGCACCCAGAAAGGCGACCAGGCCGGGATGGCGGTGCAGTGGTGCTGGCGGAGGGGAAGGATCGACGCCTTGCGCCGGAGCCGGAGGGAGGGATGTGGACATGATGCCCCACCCTAGCAGCAGGAATGGGGAATATCCTACGCTCCAGTGCCTGAAAAAGTGTGCTCCCCCGTTTGCAAATCCGCCCCAACACGGGCAAAAGCGATTGAATGACAGACCCTGTAGAGCATGCCGCCGTGCCCGGTGCGCAAGGGAAGACCGCAGACTGGCTTGATATCCGGGCCGGTACGGTCGTGGATGCGCACCCCCTGCGTGAGACAACGCCGCACACCTTCCGGCTGGCCATCGATTTCGGCCCCCATATCGGGGTCCGGTCATCGGTGGTGCAGGTCAATCACCGTTATGTGCCCGCGCGGCTGGTGGGTCGCCAGATCTGTGCGGTGATCAATGTGCCGCCACGCCAGGTCGGTTCCTTCCGTAGCGAAGTGCTGACACTGGGCATGCCCGACAGTAATGGCGAGGCCGTCCTGATCCGCCCCGATGCCCGCGTTCCCGATGGAGGAAGACTTTTCTGATGGCTACAAGCTACGCAACCGTAACCTGGGACCAGCTTCACCGCGATGCCCGCCAGCTGGCCAGCACGCTGATGACGCGTGGCCCCTTCAGGGGAATCGTGGCCATAACGCGTGGCGGCATGATCCCCGCCGCAATCATCGCGCGTGAACTGGACTGCCGCCTGATCGACACCATTTCCGTCGTGACCTATGACGAGGAAAGGATGGGCGAGCCCAGCGTGCTCAAGAACGCCGATGCCGCGGGCGATGGCGAGGGCTTCCTGATCATTGATGACCTGGTGGATTCGGGTGTGACAGCCCAGCTTGTGCGCAGGCTCCTGCCCAAGGCCGTGTTCGCGTGTCTTTATGCCAAGCCCTCGGGCCGCCCCGTCACGGACATGTTCGTGGTGGAAGTGCCGCAGGATACGTGGGTCCTGTTCCCGTGGGATACGGCGCCACTGTTCATTCCCCCCCTGGCCAGCAAACCCGTGGCCAAGGCCTGACCCGGCGGGCCGCCCCTCCCTACACGACGTGTTGTTCGCCGCCCCTGTCCGGCCTGCTTGCCGCGGGTCCCATGATCGCGGTATTTTTTTTGCAAGAATGTGCTTGCCAGAACAGCAGTTGCCACATAGGTTCCCGCTCGTGGTCGCGGGGCGTGGCGCAGCCTGGTAGCGCGCGTGTTTTGGGTACACGAGGCCCCCGGTTCGAGTCCGGGCGCCCCGACCATATCCAGGGAGACGGATGGTAATGCGAGCCCGGATTTACAGGCAGTCAAAACCCGCTGGCCAGTCAGGCCAGGCCATGACCCATACATGGGTACTGGATTATGGACAGAGTCGTCCCCGCCATGTCGATGCCCTGATGGGCTGGACCGGCAGCGCGGATACCCCGTCACAGCTTCGCCTGCAGTTTCCCGATCAGGACAGCGCCGTGGCTTATGCCACGCAGAACGGCATTGCCTTCGATATCGAGATTCCGGCCCCGCGCATCCGTCGCCCCAAGGCCTATGCCGATAATTTCCGTTATGACCGTATCCAGAACTGGACGCACTAGGCCCGATCTGGCACAAGCAAAGCCCCGCGCCCTTAGCTCAGTTGGATAGAGCAACAGCCTTCTAAGCTGTGGGTCGCTGGTTCGAATCCAGCAGGGCGCGCCATTTTTCAATGGGCCATCGACCTGAAGGTCTGCACGGTGTGCGGGTGGTCTGCCGTGCGCCATGGTTCATAACAACATCCCATTATCCCGGCTGGCCATCTGTCGCAGCGGTCAAGACCGCTAGCCGATCTCCCGCTCCTGATACTGTTTCTGCAATGGCTTGTTCACGTCCGGGGCATCTGCCGGGCGGGGGATGCCTGTGAATGCCTGCAAGACAACCCATTGATGGGAACAGCAGGACCGGTGCCAGCACCGTCGTGATGGTTGCCCGATACCGACCGGGCTGGATCAGGCATGATATCCCTGCCCCGTGATGGTACTGCAGGGTCCGGAACCGGTCACTCCGTAAATATATTGTCCATACGGCGCGTGTATCGAGGAACATTTTTTACAGGCAGAGGTACAGTTTCGGCACAGCACACAAAATGTAACAATACAATACATATCATTTTGAAATTCTGCGGTATTATGGCCGGTCCACCTGTCTGTTCATGGGTGCATGATACCCTGATTCATTCAAACAGTTGAAACCTGCCCTCTTTTTTCCTGCCTGGATTACTGGACCCTTACGCAATGTTTCTGACTAATATGGCTAAGTTAAGAGCCCGATCCGAAAGTTTTTGAACAATACCAGCCTGTTGTGATTCATCCGTCTTTGCAGAGAGATGGAGTGAATGGTGACATGGACTGGTATTGCCCGGCGCGAGTATAGCCGGGAAAGATTGCGATATCCATCGGACATGACGGACGGGGAGTGGACTTTGATCATGCCATTTGTGCCCCCGGCGAAACGGGGCGGTCGTCCGCGCACGACGGATATGCGCGAGGTGGTCAATGCGATGCTCTACATAGCCTCGGCCGGGTGTGCGTGGCGTCTGCTGCCGAAATGCTTTCCGCCGGTCTCGACCATCAGGCGCTATTTTTACGCCTGGCGTGATGCCGGAGTGTTCGAGGTCATGAATACGGTGCTGGTCATGAGCCTGCGCGAGATCGAGGGACGTGACGCCTCTCCGAGCGCGGGCGTGATTGACAGCCAGTCGGTGAAAACCACGGAAAGCGGCGGGATTTCGGGCTATGACGCGGGGAAGAAGGTCAAGGGCCGCAAGCGCCATATCGTGACGGATACCTGCGGCTTCCTGATCTTTCTCCTCGTTCATGCCGCTGATATCCAGGACCGTGATGGGGCCGTTGATGTTCTGGCAGCGATACGCAGGCGCTTTCCCTGGCTGCGCCACATCTTCGCTGATGGCGGCTATGCTGGCGACAAATTGCGATCCGCGCTCGCCTCCATGGGAAAATGGACCCTCGAAATCATCAGGCGGTCCGATACGGTGAAGGGTTTTCAGATCCTGCCGCGTCGCTGGGTGGTGGAACGGACATTCGCATGGCTGGGACGATGCAGGCGGCTCGCCAAAGATTGGGAACAATCCATTGCTTCCTCAACCGCATGGACATTGATCGCCTCAATCCGAATGCTCACACGACGGACAGCAAGGCATTGTCAGGGTTGAAAAACTTTCGGATCGGGCTCTAAGACGAGTAGAATTTACCATAATCACGCTATCAATGATTCTAGTCATCTGCCTGGGGAACCATAAATATACAGAGGCAGCGATATATTCCTGTGAATTCATTCTTGTCACTTTGCTCTGCTCGTTACCTAGTTCATCCTTTACGGTAACCAGAAATGTTGTCCGGTTATTATACGGCTTCATACTGTCCGTTCAGCTTTCTTCAATTGCCGTATCGGGGAATGTACTGTCTCCCCTTACCCTTGAAAATCTTGGGCATCCTACAGTCATAGGCAGCCTGAACATGATCAAGTCGGCGTTGATAGAAATCTGTTCCATCGCTTTTGTATTTTTATCAAAATCCGGCCTAAAGCTATACGGACTTGTCCTGTCATTACCCATTCTGCTTGGTGTAAAACATTCAGCCTGTTATGAATTTGGCAAGCCGGTGGTTTCCATAGCAAAAGAAGAAATATTTGTATGGAACCTGATTTATACGGGAAAGCGGGAAGTTTCAAAACTTCAGCATGACACCATTTATTATTCAGATGGTAATAATAATCCCATAAAAAGAAAACATTACAATGTTATTGTAATATTTACCGAAGGAACGTCCCTGGCGGTCATATCTCCCGAACTGACACCCAACATATGGGGGATGATGCATGATTCCCTGTATTATACAGGTTTTTTCAATCACACCGCTGCGACATTCCGGGGACTACGCGGGCAGAATGCGTCATTTTACCAGATGACGGGCGGATATACTGAAAAAAGCATGGGACTGGGCCAGATTTCCCACGAAGAAATACTGAAGAAAATGAAATCTGGAAAAAGCATTGCAACCATACCAGAAATATTAAGGGAAAATGGATATGATGCATTTTTCCAGTTACCCTGTTCCATCAACGACAACCTGTCCCAGATGATGGATACAATGGATTTCAACCAGTTGTTCACCATGGAAGATGTAGACGCGAACGAACGGACGAAATGGCCCGTGCCGCCGGGCATGCTTGTCAAATGGTTTACCAATAATGATCTGACAGATGGCGATTCATACAAGCTGTTGTGGAAAAATATCCAGGCGCTCCATCAAAAGGACAAGCCTTTCTATTACGGGGTCTATACCGTCGGCACACATGTCGGGCTGGACAGCCCGGAATTCAGGTACAAGGACGGTCAGAACAGCTACCTGAACAAATTCTACAACATGGATCGACAGTTTGGTGAATTCCTGCGTCGTTTCAATGACAGCCCCATTTCCGATGATACGATACTGATATTCACCGCCGACCATGCCACATATCCGGAACAGAAATTTGTTGATACTTTTGGTATAAAAAGTAAGTACTTTGTAGATCAGGTCCCTCTTATTATCTACAAGAAGAATTCAACAGGTGAACTGCATCTTGATGCGGATGGCAAGAACAGCCTTGATATCGCGCCAACCATCATGGACCTGCTGGGAATACAGAAAGCCACGACAACATTCCTGGGCTGCTCCCTGTTTGACACGGTCTGTCATTCAGATTTTGACCATCTGTCCGCCCTGGGACTGGAATACTACACCACCTATAAAGACGTGGTAACGCCTGCAAATCTTTCAAAGGATCAGCAGACCATTATTGAAAGCATACAGTCATACGGCGGTTAGCGGTTTACCTTTACGCCCCGGGGCTGACAGGCACGGGACGCACCGGCCCCATGCCTGCGTCCCGTTTTACCATTGCATCGATGCCGAGGCAGGCCGGTCAATGACCTCGCCCGGCCTGCAGGACAAGGCGCCATCCCGTGCCCCCGCGTGGCGGACCGGGCCCCTGCGGGCCCGCCCTGTATTCCCCCCGTTGCGGGGCCGGAACAGGCTTCAGCGCAGGTGGAACGTGACGGGTAGCAGGACATGCCTGCCGTCCAGTGTGCCGCCACTGCCGGTACACCTTACGTTCCGTGCGGCGGCCAGAGCCGTGCTGTCGAGGTCATCATAGCCTGTACCATCGTGCAGGCTGACCTGCCGTACCTCTCCCTGCGCGCCCAGCGTCAGGTCAACCAGCGCATTGCCCTCCTCATGCATGTGCCGGGCCATGGGGGGGTAGCGCCAGGCTGGGGGCGTGCAGTGCAAGATGGTAGATGATCCGGCACCGGCAGACGGCGCGGCCCGCACCGCTGCGCCGCCTGTTGCCATGGGTGCCGGTGCGCCACCACCATGCGGCGTCTGTGCGGCCGGGGAGGGCCGGGTCTGTTGCACGGACCGGACATGGGGCTGTGTTGACGCCGGAAGGGGAACGGACAGGTCTTTTGCCGCCTGCGTAGGCGGGCGCGGGGCAGTGTGCTGTGGCTGTGGCTGTGGCTGTGGCTGTGGCTGTGGCTGTGGCTGTGGCTGTGGCTGTGGCTGTGGCTGTGGCTGTGGCTGTGGCTGTGGCTGTGGCTGTGGCTGTGGCTGTGGCTGTGGCTGTGGCTGTGGCTGTGGCTGTGGCTGTGGCTGTGGCTGTGGCTGTGGCTGTGGCTGTGGCTGTGGCTGTGGCTGTGGCTGTGGCGTAGCCGGTTCGGGCGGCGGTGCAACCCCCGGACGGTCAAAAAGAACCTGGATGGTGTTTTTTTCACCCGGCGGCTCCCGCACCGCCGTATGGGCCGGCAGAAGCCATGCGGCAATCATCCCGTGCCCCAGCACGGCCAGCAGCACGGTCCATCCCGCCACCACGCGGGCCGTGCCCCGCCGCCGCACGGGCGGGTGGGGCGCAAGCAGCCTGCCTGCCATCCTGTCGTGCTGTTGCGTCACGGTTTCATCCATTCTGGCCCATGGGGCCGGTTATCTTGTCATTTGACAAAAACGGACGCACCCCTGACAACACACATCTGTTACAGCCCTATCTTACAACCGGAAAGTATCAGTTCAATATGGGCCACGCCCGCCACCCCTTCATGCAGGACATGCCTGTGATCCGCTGGGTCATGGTGCTGTGCGCGTGCATGGGGCTGTGGGGGCAGTTGCTGATCGAAAGCCGCAGCCTGCCGGGGGAACTGCCCCGGAGCACCATCATGCGGCTGACGGGAATCGATATCGCTCCCCCGGTCACGCATACGGCCTCCATGCCCGCCATGGATCCGGCCCATCATGCCACGATGAAGCGGATGACCAGCCACCTGCATGCGGCCATGCCCCATGCAGGCCACGACCACGGTGAAGGCTGCCCGCTCTGTCCGCTCCTGCACCTGCCTGCCCTGGCGCTGGCCATCGTGCCGTTCATGCCCCTGCCCCCCATGGCCTGGGCACAGGCACGCCATGAGCCGCGCCAGCCCCGTGCCCCGCCCTCCGCCCCGCTGGGGCTGCCACCTTCACGCGGGCCACCTTCCATTTCCTGAACCTCATGCGCTGTCGCATGCCCTGCGGGGCGTGCGTGTTCCGTCCCCTGTTCAGGACATGAAAAGTGACTTTTATAAAGAAAACGCCCGCGCCACTGGCTGTGGTGGCGGGCGGGTGGCTGCTGGCCAGCTGTCTGCAGCCACCTGCCGCCCGTGCCGAAACCACCGTGACCCTGCCCGGCCTGTCCATCGAGGACACGGCAGAGGACACCCCGATGGGCGAACGCCCACTTTCCGCCAGTAGCCCTTCGTCCATTGCGCGCCGGGCCGCCAGCCTCAGCAGTCCCGACACGGCCAGCCTGTTTCGTGACCAGCCGGGGGTCAGCACCTATGCCGCTGGCGGGCTTGCATCCCTCCCCGTGCTCAACGGCATGGCCGATGACCGCGTTGCCACCGTGGTCGATGGCGTGCGCATTGCCTCGGGCTGTCCCAACCACATGAATCCCGCCCTGTCCTTCATCGACCCGGACAGCGTTGATACTGCCACCGCCATTGCCGGGATCACACCGGTCAGCATGGGCGGCGACAGCACCGGCGGCACCGTGGATGTGGAACGCCGCGACCCGCAATTTGCAAAACACGGCAGGATACTGGTCACCGGGCACGTTACCGGCACCTATCGCAGCAATGGTGGCGGCTATGGCGCGTCGGGCAGCCTGACGGTGGCCAATGACATGTTCAGCCTGCGCTACAATGCCTCCTACGCACAGGCGGGCGACTACAATGCCGGCGGCGATGGTGGCGTGGTCCGCTCGACCGGTTACCTGACCTACAACCATGCCGTGACATTCGGCGTGCACAAGGACAACCACCTCCTTGCCCTGACCTTCGGCCAGCAGGACACACCGCATGAAGGCTTTGCCAACCAGTACATGGACATGACCAACAACCGTTCCACTTATGTGAACGGCAAGTATCTCGGCACGTTCGACTGGGGTGAACTGGAAGCGCGCGGCTACTGGCAGCGCGAGGACCATGCCATGGACTTCCTGCCAGACCGGCTCAAGACCACCCACATGCCCATGAACACCAATGCCCGCATGGCAGGCTACAGCCTGAAGGCCACGGTGACACTGGCGGAAGGGCAGACCCTGCGGCTGGGCAGTTCGTTCGACCATTCCGGCCTGAATGACTGGTGGCCCCCGGTTGCGGGCAGCATGATGATGGGGCCGGATACCTATCACAGCATCAATAACGGCCACCGTGACCGGCTGGGCCATTTTGTGGAATGGGAAGCGGCATGGACCCCGCGCGTCTCCACCCTGCTGGGCTTCCGCAATGACCTGGTCATGATGAATACGGGGCCGGTATCAGGTTACTCATCCACTCCGTCCATGATGAGCAACGCCAACATTGCCGCAGCCAATGCCTTCAACGCCACCGACCGGGGCCGTACGGACGTGAACTTCGATGTGACGGCCCTGGTGCGCTGGAAGCCCCGGCGTGACCTGTCGATCGAGGGCGGCTACGCACGCAAGACCCGTTCCCCCAACCTGTATGAGCGGTATGCCTGGGGCCAGTCCGCCATGGTCAGCAGCATGATCAACTGGTTTGGCGACGGGAACGGCTACGTGGGCAACCCCGACCTGAAGCCCGAGGTCGCCAATACCGCCTCCATCACCGCTGACTGGCATGACCCTGATGGCGACAGGTGGGACCTGAAGATCCAGCCCTATTACACCTACACCCATAACTACGTGAACGCGCAGCGGCTGGCCGCCGCCAGCAACGGCTTCTACACGCTGGGCTTCGTCAACCATAACGCGCAGAGCTATGGTATAAACGGGTCGGGCAACTACAGGTTGTGGAACACTCCCCATTTCGGCCGGGGCGAGATCGTGGCAAATATAAGCTGGGTGCGCGGGCAGGACCTGACCAATGGCGCGGGGCTGTACCACCAGATGCCCACCAACGGCAGTGTTGCCGTGCATGAGACATGGAAGAACTGGACCGGCCGGGTGGAGATGACCTTCGTAAAGGCCAAGGACACGGTGGACTGGGTGCGCAATGAACCCCGTACCCCCGGCTATGCGCTGCTTGGCCTTGGCGGACAGTACCACTGGCGTTACGTGACGCTGGATGCCAGCATCGACAACGTGCTGAACCAGAAATACGAACTGCCGCTGGGTGGCTGGTCACTGGCGGATGATGCCGCCACCGGCACCCTGCGCGCCCTGCCCGGCATGGGCCGGTCGTTCAATGTCAGCCTGACGGCCAATTTCTAGAGCACTTCCACTGAACTCTGGCTCAGTGGAATTGCTCCAACTCATTGTTTATGGAGCATCTTCACCAGTTTGAATGTACCCATTCAAACTGGATCTGCTCTGGACGACTGCAAAAAAGCGGCCCGCAGGACGGGCCGCAAACCATAAAGGAAGCTTTTTTCAAAAAGTGTCCTGAGACGCCGCCTTTTTGAAAAAAGGCGGCCCCCGGAAACTTTTATCATTTTTCAGGCGGTGGAGAAAAATGGACTACGGCTCCGCACCCGTGGAGCCGGGCACGACCACGGGCGCCGCATCATCATGAACCGGCCTGCGGCCCGGGGCCACGCGCCGGAACCAGGCCACCACCGGCCGCAGGCAGATGCACAGCATGATCAGTGCGGCCACGTCCGCCGCCGCGGCTGCCCCCTCCAGATGCCACGCCATGGTCATACCATAGACCAGCGGCAGGTAGGTCAGGGTGACGATGATGCGCCCCCTGAGCACCTGCGAAACCTGACCGATCACTGTCAGCAGCGGCTCCAGCGGCACGACGCCCAGCCCCAGTATCGCACTGCCCAGCATGAGCATGATCAGGGAACGCCCGCCATGCCAGTGCACGTGCAGCATCCATGTCAGCAGGATGTTGCCCAGCGCCATCGCAACACCCATCAGCACGATGGAGAACCCCCCGATCATGAGGAAGAGCTTGAGCACGACGCGCTTGATGCCATACCAGTCCTGTTTTTCGCGCAGGCGGATCAGTTCGGGGTACAACGCGGGCATCATGAGCTGGGCGGGCTTGGCAATCCCCTCGCCAATCTGGCGGGAAACACGGTAGACGGCGGCATCAGCCGGTCCCAGCACGCCCCCCACCAGCAGCGTGCCAAACTGGTTGAAGACCGAACCCAGAAGGTGGTTGCAACTGGTCGAGAGCGTAAAGCGCCATATGCCCGGCGCATCGCCCGGACGCAGCCGGGCAAACAGGCTGAAACCCGACGTGCCACCAGAACGCCGTACAAGCATGCAGCCCAGTGCGGTACTGCTGATGAACATGACAAGCTGGGTCATGCTCCAGACCAGAAGGTAATAGTCCAGCCCGAAATGGTGAAAAAAACCGATACCCGAACCGACCGTGCGCACCAGCGCGCCCGACAGGTCGGTCAGCATGGTCAGCCAGAAGGAATTGCACAGCCGGAACACCCCGGCCGACCAGCTTGTGTTCATGAACGCGATGGTCAGCATGTACAGCATCGCCGCCCCCTGGTCCGCCGCGGGCCAGCCCATGTAGGTGCCAAACAGCACCACCCCCACCGTGCCGACCAGCCAGCCCACGCCACCGCTCAGGTAATCGGCCCGGATGCAGAACGCCAGCACGCGCGAGAATTCGGCCCGCCTGCCATTGGTGAACGGGTCGGTCCCATAATGCAGCAGCGGCTGCCATGACAGCAGATGCGTGGCGGAAGACACCGCGGCCCCGAACGTGGTGACCAGCATGAGCACGCCGAACTGCTGCAGTCCCAGCGCCCGCACGGCCCATGCCACATACACGAAACTGCAGATCGCATTGGTCGCGCGCCCGGCGATCAGGAAGCCGGTATTGCCAAAGATACGCTTTAGCGCATCCCGTTCATCAGTGGACATGGGCTGTCACACGTACAAAAACCCACGCACAGGCCGGACCCGGACGCGTTTCCTCAAAACAACAGGCGAAAACGATGGCGCAGGCTCCCTTGCTGAAGACGGATGCGGGCCGGACCCGACAGACGCGGCCCACGGCGTCCGGCATCAAGGACGCCGCGCCCCACATGGGTCACTTTAATGCGCTCCGGCTGCCGGGGCTAGTCCCTGCCATGCATGTATTGCAACTGAGATGCAACTGGCGACGCCGCCAGCGCCCAGCCGATGGCCATGAGCATCCACCCCGCCGTCGGCTGGGTGAGCAATGAACTATTGGACTGGACCGGCCAGAAAACCAGCGCCGCCGTCACCCCCAGCATCAGCCGCTGCGGCTCGCGCGCCGCCACCAGCCCCCGCCACACGGGCAACAGGCAGCATGCGGCCAGGGCGGCAAACAGACCCATTGCGGGCAGTCCCCCCATCGTGCCCATAAGCAGGTAGAAGTTGTGCGGATGCAGGTTGCAGCCCACGGCCCCTCCATGCGCTCCCTCGGCAATACCCAGCCATGGCAGGCCATGGAAATAGGCCGGATCGGGGCAGGCATGGCGGAAGCCATCGAACCCCAGCCCGGACCATGGATGGTGCGCGATCATGACCCCCGCGCGGATGAACAGCATGCCGTACGGGCTGTCGGCAAAGTCATGCATATGGGCCATGAAATTCACGACCAGCTTGGCATAGGCCTGCGGGGCCAGCAGCGGGGACAGTGCAACGCATCCTGCCCCCAGCACCCCCACCGCCAGCACGGCGGCACGCAGCCGTGGCACCAGCATGCCGACCACCGCCATGGCGGCCAGCATCTGCAGCAGGGGCATGCGCTGGGCTACCAGCACCATGGTCACCACCAGCCCCAGCAGCATGGAGGCGGCCAGCAGCCGCCCGCGCCCCCCCACGTGGCCGGACAGCGCGACAAACCGGGGGAACAGGCCCGGCAGCGCCGTCATGACCAGCGCGTGCCCCGCGCGCGGGGCCCATAATGGCCCCAGCAGCGCGCCGTCCTCCCACCTGCCATAACCCATGAAATTACGTCCGCACAGATACTGCTGCCAGCACCCTGCAACCAGCCACAGCGCAACCAGGCCATAAGCCCGCGCCAGCGCCAGCCGCACGGCAGGCGACGGCAGGACCCATACCTGCAATGCCGCGACAAACAGGAAATACCGCCCGAAGCCCATCGACTGCAGAAGGGCATGCCCGCCTTGCGCAAGGCCGGAACACAGCATGATGTCACCCCACAGCATGGCCGCCACCGCCACCCATGCCTGCCGGAGCCAGCACCAGTGGCGGCACAGTACGCTATGGGCCATGAACAGGATGGCCACCGCCGTCACCACGATTTCCGCCGGTGCCAGCGCATAGAGCAGCAGCAGCGGCATGGGCAGCACCAGGCCGGTCGCAATCCGTAGCATCCATCGCTCAACGCGCTGCATCAGTCCCGTCTCCCACCCGCGACAGGACGGGTCCGCCACCCGTGCGCGCGGCGCCTGTCCTGCCAGCGATCCTGCCGGGTTGGCAACCCCTGCGCCCCTTTTCATCAAATCTGTATCGCGCTGCTGTATGGGAACGCGAATTCTCTCGGCCTCATCCCGCCGGTCCGCTTATACTGAAGCAGATCGTGACCACCCGGACCGCCGACCTGCGCCCATGGCGCGGGTCCGGCCCCACAGCAGGATGACGGAACGTGCGGCGATGCTAGATCACAGGGCGGGACTAGTGGCCATAGCGGTGCTGGGGCTCGTTCTTACCGCCTGTACGGCTGCACCCACGGCCACCATCCGCGGCCCGACAGTGGCGGGACAGCCACGCATCTACACGGCGCCCGGCACGCCGGATGACCCCTGGGGGCCTTACATACAGGAAGCCGCCACCCGCTTTGCGGTTCCGTCTCCGTGGATCCGTGCGGTCATGCAGCAGGAATCAGGTGGCAGGCAGTATCTGGATGGGCAACTGACAACATCGGACGCCGGTGCAATGGGGCTTATGCAACTGATGCCCGAAACCTATGCCGACATGCAGGCGCAGTACGCGCTGGGAAGCGATGGTTACGAACCGCATGACAATATCATGGCCGGCACCGCCTATATCCGCCAGATGTATGACCGTTTCGGCTCACCGGATTTTCTGGCCGCCTATAATGCCGGCCCCGACCGGGTCCAGGCATGGCGCCTGAACGGTGAACCGCTCCCCGCCGAGACCATCGCATATGTCGCGGCCATTACCCCCGGCCTGGGCGCCGACCAGCCCACAGGGCATGCAGGCCAACCGTCCATGGGGGCCATGATGCTGGCCCGGACGGATGCGACGGAGGGGAATACCGCCTATGTGCCGCCTGCCGTCCCCACGCCCCTGTCCCGTACGGCGGACGGGTGCCTGCGCGATGCCGATGCCGCCTATGATCCGGGTGCACCATGCCTGATGGACCGGGATACGCCCCATGACGGCGCGGGAGACGGTATGCCGCAAACCGCATCCGCAGGCACCGGACCGGGCACGGCACGTGATGCCGTGCTGCCCGACGGGGCCGTGCCTGCCACGGTTGCGGATATGGCGCCCTCCCCTGCCGTTGTCCAGGCCGTGCGGTACACCGTTCCCGATGCCGGGAGCTGGGCATTACAGGTTGGCGCGTTTTCCACCAATGCCGAAGCCCGGCACGCACTGGATACGACACGCGCGCTGCTTGGCGTTGCGCAACAGCCGCTGGCGGCGGTGGTCATGCCGGTTGCAACCGGAACGGGGGTCCTTTACCGCGCGCGCCTGCTCGGCCTTGGCGCGGCTACCGCGTCACAAGCGTGCCAGACCCTGCATGCCCATGCCATGGCCTGCCTTGCCGTACCCGCCCATACCTGACTGTGTGGCGGGATCGCGTGACATGTTTTTTCGCAACCTTCCCACCCTGTTCCCGCTTGTTCCGATGTACCCGTTACAGACCGGAGCGATAAGCATGCAAAAACCCGTACGAATCCTTGCGGCCCTGTCCCTGCTAGCCGGCCTGGCGGCCTGCATGGGGCCGCCGCCGCATGGACATGGCGGACCGGATGGGGGGCCGGGCGGGGGTGGATACGGTGGCGGTCCGGCAGGCGGCGGATATGGTGGCGCAATGGGTGGACCGGGCGGACCCGGTGGCGGTGGCCCAGGCGGCATGGGCGGGCCAGGTGGCCCCTGATTCATGGGGCCGGGATTGTGGCAGCCCCACCTGTGACAATGCCGGGTTCGTGATCGAAAAATGGGTGGGAAATCGCTTTTTTCTTCCTTCCCATCCTGTTGCCTGCCTGCGCCCCTCCCATATCTGGGGGGTCCGGCCGACCTTTCATGCCGGGCAGGAGGTTGCCATGACAACTATGGGAACACGTTATCGCACATCTGGCGGACCTGAGCGGTCTTCAGCCATCAGGGCAATGGATCTTGTCGGAATCGGCATGGTTCTTCTGACCCTGGTGCTCTGGCTGTCTCTGGCCTTCTGGTAAAGGCTGTTCATCCACGCCTGCATGGAGGGTAAAATGTTCATGCACAATACAATGCGACGCCTGAATCTTGCGGGTGCATACCGTGAAGGGCGCCTGGGAAACTGGGATATCACGGGACCTGCCATCATCGCTGCCGCCTTTGCCGCGGCAACCGCGCTTATCTTCCTTCTATGACCACACGGAAGGAAAGCCCGCCCCTGCCGGGCTTTCCTTTTCCGTCCGACATTTGTAGGCTCGGGACCTGATGACCGGACTGATGAGCGGCCCGGTCATTCCTCAATCGAGGACCGCATGCGCCCGTTCCCTGCCCTTTTCCTTGCCCTTGCCATCGTGTTTGGTCTGGATGCCTGTGCCGATCATGATCCGCGCATGGACCGTAATGCGCGCGCGACATACGACCATGGCAACGGCGGCCCGCAGGGCGGCTGGGGCAGCCTGGGTGGCGGATGGGGTGGACCGGGGGACATGGGCTGGTAGCCTGCCCGCTGTTAGTCCCTGCAATTCCTAAATAATTTATCATCCGGCTGACACAAATTGTTAGCTGTCGGACATGTTTCCGATACGCGGCCGTTTTTAATATCGCCTCTCATTCAAAATAGTGGAGGCATGATGAAAAAGATCGTTTTCCTGGGGCTGGCGCTGCTGGCGGCAGTTGTCGTGAGCTATCCCACCATAAGCAACGCCCATCATGCCCTGCGGGAATCGACCATTTTCGACCAGAAATAGCCTTTGGGCAGTCCACGCCATACAGCCTGCAACGTCCGTTGCCTGTGGGCGTGATATTGATATTCAAGGAAGACTGGCCATGCCCAGAACGACCCTGCTCCTGTTTACCTGCATGCTGGGCGCCTTTACCGCCAGCATACCGGCAGGGGCCCGGACACATCGTATGACCGTAACGACACACCCCCATTCCCATACGCACATCAATACAGAAATGGGCCATATAGGCGGCTATACACTCATTATTGACGAAAACAGCAGCGAATATCACAACATAGACGCAAAATGCGCAGCCCAGGGGCTGGGAAACGTTTCCTCGCAATCCGCGACCGTAGGGGTAAGCCAGGGATCACGACGCAATTTTTATGCCCATTGCATGGTCCAGAACGGCGCCTGGCGATAGGGAACAGCCGTTGCAGGAAAGGCCGTTACCGCGAATTTTTCACTCCGGACAGGCATCGCCACAACGCCTGCCTCCGCCCTGCGTTGTGGCTGCACCCACGGGAGGCCCACATGCGATATCCGACCAGACTCTTTGCCGCCACCATGCTGGCCCTGACCATGGCCGGGTGCCATCATACCGACCGGAATCACCCGCTCTACTGGCACGAGCAGGAAAACCGGGATCATAACCCGCAGCAGCACTGGAGCCGTGGCCCCCATATCGATCACTGATACAGCGTGCTGGCAGGGACTGTTCGCATAAAGATGGTATAAAAATATTTATTGTAAGGGTTTTTTCATAAAAATACCTTTTTTGTGAATATCGGCCCGTTCCGGGTCATGCCACGATAGCGCAAAAGGGAGGATACACATGGCCTGCATTGATAAGCGCCATCTGCCACATTACAATGACCTTGCATTGATGGATAATTTACATCCACGCAAGCTTGCGCCTGAATCCGGTATTTACAAATGCCAGACATGTGGCCACGAAACCGTTGCCTTCAAGGGACATCCCCTCCCCCCCGAGCACGCATTCAAGCATGATGACGGCATGCCGACCCTGTGGTGCCTGGTCGCCTCCGCACAACAGGTCCATCCCGATCTGTAATGATTTTCCATCCCGAAATATCAGGAGGCTTTACGCGACAGGCTGCCGCCGTATTTCAAAAGGTGGCAGCCCACAATCCTGTCAATATATTATCGCAAATACGCTCCGGCCCACCACACGGAACCTGCATCGCCCGCCCCCAAGGGCGGATGAGCCAGCACGGATGCTGCAGGGCAACCCGGAATTGCAGAAAATGATACGCGGTATATTATGGGCGGAATACGCAACCGTCCGCCCTTTATGGCCACTTCCGACAAGGAGGCTGGCCTCCCCAGCCAAGGTCGCCCATGCCCTACAGCACAGAAGACGTGGAACGCCTGGCGGAAAAAATATTCAGGCTGCATTATCCGAACAGACCGTGGAGCAGCCGGATTACGGTTATGAAGTGCCCGTCCGGATCAGCCGGCGATGATGCCACGCCTGCCGAGCAAACGCATTTCCGTGCGCTCGCGCGGGAACAGCTGGAAAGACCGCTGTAAACATTACCTTCCTCCATCAAACAATGGGCACCGCAACCAGCATCGTGCCAATGGCAGAAGTATTGGCGCGGCTACTGCATGGTGACAGGCGTCAGAACATGACAGCCTGTTTTCATCCTTTCAGCCGATATGCAGGACTGCATGCGCGATAACCCGGCCAGGACGGGCAACGGGAGTTTCATCCAACATCGCGGGAACATCCTTTTGCTGATTCTCAGGCACATCCTGGCCTGTGAAATCGGAAAATGGGGCATCACAACACGTTACGATAAACCGAAATCTGTTTCCTTCGCTGCCGTTCAATGCGTCGTAACTGCCATCGGGATTGACTGACAACACGACAGACGCTTCTGGCACGGGCACATCAATGATGCCTCTGCCCACGGGGGTGATTAAAGGCCGATGGATCAGGGTCCGGAGGGCCCACCCTTCAATTGCCAGAAGCATCCGCCCACGGGCGGTCCAGGCTGTCACGCCTATAACGCCGATGATCTGCATGTTCCGTGACCCACGCCACAGCGGATTGCACCCCGGTAACGCCAAACGCCACCCAGATCATTTCATCCGCCCCTGCCACCAGCAGTCCTGCGTAAATACGATGGACAGGTAACCCACATGCCACTGCCCGCACCCGGCTCGAAGCCAAAGTGAGCCGGGCGCTGCATATCGGGACAAAAGTCGATACAGAAACCCCGTAAAGACAGCGGTTTTTGTGCGTGGTAACATCTAGACGGCGGCGGAATACCTAGCTAAACAGACCCTATGGAGAGGTGGCCGAGCGGTTGAAGGCAGCGGTCTTGAAAATCTCCGCCACTCTCCAATAAAATTCGAAAATCATTTATTATCAATGCATTGATGTGCGTTCATATTCCGCATGCAACGCCCTATTCCTGCCTTTCCGCACAGCATGTCGGCACAAAAAGCGGCACAGCAATCGATGCTGATCACCTGCCAGATTGCGGGTGGCTCTTGGTCATTGCTTGGCATGTTTTTTGTTGAAAGTGATACCTCATATCAGTATCATTCCTGCATGAAAGCCAAGCACCGCCGTACCCTCGAACTGATCTTCAAACGGCCTGTCTCTGGCAACGTCGCATGGAGCGACATTGAAGCCCTGTTCGTCTCGCTTGGCGCCGAGGTGTCGGAACGCGAAGGCTCGCGCATTGGCGTCGTACTGTTCGGGGAAATCAGGGTCTTTCACCGCCCTCACCCCAAACCGGATACGGACAAGGGTGCGGTGGCATCGGTACGGAAATGGCTGGAGCAGAACGGAGTTACGCCATGAACAACGTTATGGAAATTGGCGGCCACCGGGCCGTCATCCAGTTTGATCCGGAAATCGGCATGTTCCGGGGCGAATTCCTTGGCCTGAATGGCGGGGCGGACTTCTATGCCGACAGCGTGGAGGGACTGCGCAAGGAAGGCGAGACCTCGCTCCGCGTGTTTCTGAAGATGTGCGAGGAAAAGGGAATCGAGCCCACAAAACGCTATTCCGGCAAGTTCCAGGTTCGCCTGTCACCGGATGTCCATGCCCGCGCTGCTGAAATCGCGGCCGCCCGTGGCGTGAGCCTGAACCGGCTTGTCCAGGATGCGCTGGAGCTGGTGGAGCAGTAAGGTTCACCCAGCGATCAGATCATAAATTACTGGTGCTGGTTCGCCAGTGAAGCAAACGGCAGGGCCTTCGGGTTCCTGCCGTTTTGGTTTTTGACACAGAATGTGTGCATCTTGTGTCTAAGATCCCTAATGCACACCATATGTAGTGCTTTGCCCCTTCCAATATTTTGAAGGTACGGCTATTCAGATTTTAGACAAAAAGAAAGGGGCTAGGATTCGCGGTCCTGCCCCTCTCTGCTCCGCAAGCGTTTAGGCCGCCTGCGGAATGCTCTCTTGTGTAGCACGGGTCATATGGCCCGTACAAGAAGTAGGGTCAAGGGCGGCTTATATTAAAACTGGAGGCCCCAATATGGCGGCTCATAAGCCTGCCGGTCGTGGACCGGTTTCCCCCAATACTTCTTCCCGCGTGAAAACAGTTGCCGCAAATGTCCTGAATACAGGGCGCGCAACACCTGCACAGGCCAAGACGCTGGCAGCCTCTGTCATGCGTCACGAACCTGCTCACAAGGGGCCAAAGAAGTAAGCTGCTGTATCGCTGAACGCGGTATATGCATAACGCCATTGGCTTGGGGACGCTCGCTTGTGGCGTCCCCAATGCTGAGAGCAACTACGATACCTGCTGATGTATCATGGATCAGATGGCCTACCGTCTGGCAGACGATTGGGGCAGGCTTGAGAATTTCATCTGCCCATTGCCAAGCGGCCTCAGGCTGCCCGCTATCAAGCCACATCACAACGACTATCGGATAATCGCTCATTTCTGACGCTCTCTCCGTAAACAGAACAGCCGGTGCAGCCAACGCCAGATCATGGCGCTGGCGTCCCAAGGTTATCGCGTACATAGCGCTGGTGGTCGCGGCGCTCTACAAAGTAGATCACCCAGCCCAGCGCGGACTGCGCCCCGATGATGCCGAGCGCCACCCAGATCATTCCATCCGCCCCCGCTGCCAGCAGTCGCGCGCGAACGCGATGAGCAGATAACCCACCGCGCAGGCTGCCCCCAGCACGAAGCCGAGAGCCAATCCGGTGTAGAAGTTCACGATGCCTGGATGGCCGCGTTGTCGGCCTTGCACTTGGCGTAGATCGCCTCGATGTCGGCTACGGTCGGACCAGTGCTGCTTTTGGTCTGTTCGACCGCCTGCACGATGGTGGTCCAGGCCTCGGGCCCGTATTTCTCGATCAGGCCGATGACGGTGGTGGCACCGCTTACGATGGCGCTCAGTTCTGCTGCATCCATGTCAGTTGCTCTCCGTGGTGGTGCCGGTCTGGGCATCGACCAGCGCGGACTGCAGGCCGGCCAGCGCGCTTTCGGCGGTGGAAACGGTGGTGGTTGTCAGGCTGCTGCCTGACGTGACGGCACTGTCCAGCGTGGTGAGCGGGGTCAGAGCGGCCGCGGCGGCCGTCTTGATCTCGGCCTTGATGGTGGCATTCACGTTGCCGCTGGCCAGATAGGCTTCGGCACCGGTGGCCGCCACATGGTAGGCGCTCATGGTGTCGTATGCAGCCTTCTGCAGGTTCACCTGCTTATCGGATGCACAGGCGCCGAGGGAGGCCAGCGAGAAGATGGCAGCACAGGCCGCCAGACGGGATCGTTTGGTCATGTCGGTTCCTTATGGCCAGAGCACAGCTGGCGTGTAGGCGGCCCACGTGTTCTCTGCCGTGCAGACGTAGATGCCGCTGGATGCGAAGATGATGGTGCCGGGCGTACCGGCGGCAGTGGACGATGCAGGTGCCGTACCAATGGTCACGATCAGATTGCCAGCCGTATCCATGCCCGGCGCGCTGGTGGCGATCATGCGCTGGGTGTCCCGTCGCGTCGGATACAGGCCGGGGTCGAACCGGCCCGGCCGCCGGATGGGGTTAGGCGTTCCCATTGGCCGCCAGCTCCGGTTTGCCCTTCTTGTTCAGGACAGGGATGCCTGCTGCCGCCACGGCCTGCTTGGCGGCCGGCTTGTCCGCCACCGGCACGCGCACGCCGGACTGTCCCGGCTTGAAGTGGTTTTCTGCCCAGCCGATGTTCAGGCCGATGGTGGTCATGACCTGATAGGCCACGGCCCACCTGCTGCCCGCGTGCGGCGGCGGGATCATTGCCGTGGCGGCCCCGCAGGCGATGATGAACAGGGCCACGTACAGGTCATACTGAACAGGCACGTATTCCAGCATCATGCCAATGACAGCTCCGAGGCCGCCGAATTTTGCCGCGGTATTCATGCGCCATCTCCATGCAGGCCGATCCGGTAGAAGTCATGATGGCCGATTGTCTTGATAAAAAACCGGGGCAGTGCCCACATCGGGGCCGGGCTGCCGTGTCGGTAATAGCTGTCGGCCCCGTCCGTCAGGTCCACCAGCGTGCGGGCGACCAGTTGCAGAGCCAGTTCGTGCGCCAGCCGGTATTGCGGGTCAGACGGGTTCAGGCTGGCCAGCTTGGCGGCGTTAGGGTCGCCCGCGTTCCAGCAAGAGAACTGCCAGGGTGCCAGGCAGACGGATGTAATATCCGTCCCCCACCAGCCGGGGTGTGCCGCGCGGTTGCCGATTACATTGAGGACCGCCTGCATGCCGCACTGGCCCTCCCCCCTCGCCTCGCCCCATGCGGTGTGGGCGGCGGCATCTATGGCGGTGGCGTCCATCATCAGCCAAACACCCCATGCCAGACGTGGCAGACACCCCGCCACGCGGCATCACCTATCTGCCCCCAGCCCAGCAGGCCGGTAATCAGGACGGCCCAGAACATCATCCGCTTGTCACGGGCCGCTTCCCGTTCCTCGATCCGGCCAAGGCGCGATGACAGATCGTTGTCTCGATTGTCCTGCTTTTCCTGCAGGGCGCTGAAACGATCGTTCATTTCGCGGCGGGTTTCGGCAGCATTGTCGTTGACCGCCTGCATCAGAAGCGCGTTCTGGTGCTTCATATCGTCGCGCAGGTTGTCCTGCACACCTTCGACCCGGGCCACGCGCTCACGCACCACGGCGACTTCCTCGACCGTGGCATATCGGGGATCGGTCATCAGTGAGATACCGCCTCACCGGACACACCAGTCCAGGCGCTGCCGTTCCAGAGCACCAGTACGCCAGCGCTTCCGCTGCCGATCCGGCAGTCAGAACAGAAGGAAGGAACGCCGATCTGTCCCGACGCGGGAAGCATGGCGTATGTGGTGGAAAGCGGAACGCCTATACCCTGAGATCCCGGCGTCTGCGCACCGAAGTCAAACAGGCCGTGGTCCATGGGAGACGCGGGTGCGGCATGCGCCTGCACCGTGACAAGAAGGCTGGCGGCTGCCAGAAGGTGAGAGAAGCGCATGCCGTCCCCGAAACTGAATGATCAGGATTTCGGGGTATGGGTGGTTTGTTAGTACGGTGTGGAGATATGGAGGACTATCATGGCACTTAAGATGCACGCGTCCCTCGCCGTAAACGTAGGCGACTGGATCAGGACCGAACTGGTTGAGCCCCATGGCCTGAAGATCAAGGATCTGGCCGAACACTTCGGGGTGTCCCGGCAGGCGCTGAGCGCCCTGCTGAATGGTCGCGCCCACCTGTCCGCCGATATGGCGATCCGGTTTGAAAAGGCGTTTGGCGTGAAGGCCGATACCCTGATGCGCATGCAGGTGGCATGGGACATGGCGCAGGCCCGCACGCATGAGGCCGACCTGCATGTGCGGCCCCTTGTCGCAGCATAGTAGTCTGGTTGCGTCCCCTCCCCGCACAGGCAGGGAGGGAACGTGGCGCCTACCGGCCTAACTGCCGGGTGCGCTCCTGCTTGATCCGCTGCACGTCATTCCACATTTGCATGATGCCGTGCGCGGCAGCCCGCAGGCTGCGCTCGCAGTTGTCGGTATCGGCCTTGTCTGGGTGGTGGTAGATGCGGGTGCAGACGGCCAGCGCCTTGCCCAGTTCACCGGCGACCTCGGTAGAAGTCAGGGGCTGCGCATCTTCAAAGAAGTCGGGCTTCTGCGGCGCGAGATCGACCGCCTGTCCCACGTCTTCCGTCCGTATATACCGCCCCAGCACCTTCACCCCGATCAGGACCTGCTCCCCAAGCGGGTTGACGGCCCGGACCAGCCCGGTGCGCGAGCGGGCCAGGCGTTCCCATTCCGCCGTGGGTTCCAGCCGGGCCACGACGATTTTGCCCTTTTCGTTGACAATCACGGCCTCGCTGCCCGGCGCAAGGTGGCAGTCATTCGCATCAAACAGGATCAGCTTGCCGCCAAGCTGTATGGCCCCGCTCACGTTGGTGTTGCTCCGGAGCGATGCGCGAAAGGGCGCGGGGTGGCCTTCCGGGCCAGCTCAGCGGGCAGCGTGGTGTCATCGCCCGGCACGTCACCGATGATCGTCCTAATCTTCGCCAGCCCCTTCTGCGTAATCATCGGCTGGCCCACGCCTTCGACATACCCGCTCCGCTTGACCTCGACGTTCTTGGACTCCATCAGACCCGCCTTGATCTTGTCGGCATAGGCGCACTTGCGGCCCGTGACGCTGTGGATATAGAGCCAGCCGAGTTCGATCAGCCGGTTGATGAACTTCCGCTCCGGCCACCCGCACTGCTGGGCCGCGGAACGCAGGTTATGGACGCCTTCGAGGGATGCCAGTTTGTCGAGGGCTGCCACCTTGGGTTCCAGCGCCTTCTTTTCCTCGGCCAGCTTGTCTCGCTCCTGCGCCAGGCGACCGGCTTCGAGAAGGGCTTCGGCGTAGGTCTTGGGGAGTGCCGGGGCCTGCTGGGCTTCAAGTTCCATCCAGCGGCGGACTACCTTCAGGCGAAGATCGGCGCGGTAGCCAAGGATGAGGTTGTAGGTCAGGTCGCGGGGGAGATTGTAGCATTTGCGCTGTTCTCCCTTCGCATCGACATAAACGCCCTCAAATTTGAGGCGGTCGATTTCTACGTCTTTAAGCATTTTTTCGATGTCACGAACCACGTTGTCGTGGCGTTTTCCAGTCAGGTCTGCAATTTCCCGGCTCGACATGGTAATCGCGTTTTCGATGGAAGTGGGGGATAGAGATATGTTAAGAGTGCTCATACGAGTGACTTTCATTGTAGGTGGTCATTCAGAGGCGTCGGATGTGCTGCCAGGCTGATCCGACGCCTTTTCTGTTTCCGCAAGAGTGCGGACGATGCTCAAAAATTCCTTGTTAATGCTCCGATCATTCTTCGCCGCCCGCCCCCGTAGATAGTGCAGAAGCGTTCGCTCCATTCGAAATGTTATGCTTGCTGTTTCTGTCATTTACCCCTCGCGCAACCATATTGGTTTCATCCATCATATGACAGAGCAACCATTTTGGTGTCAATTGAAAAAATGCAACCATTGTGGTTAGTATTTTGCATGACTGATGAGCGCCGCGTGCCCATAACCCTGCGTATGCCGAGGGAACTTTTGGACCGTTTAAAAGCGGCTGCCGACGCGCGCTCGCATTCCATGAACGCAGAGATCATACAACGCCTTGAACAATCCCTGCCCATCAATGGACCACTATCAGAAATCAGTCCGGATAAATTAAGCCAAGACGAATCTTCATTGATCGAACTTTGGCGAAAAATGGATAGCCCCCACCGCGAGGCAGTTCTGCATGTAGTTATTGGATTAACTAGAGTAAGTATTCTGAAAGAAAAGGGAATACTGAAAGAATAATTTTATATTACAATCTGTTTATAGGTGGGGACTGAAAATTGCATGGATAATTCAAAAATTCCTTCATCCCTGTATGGGAGAAAATACCCTCTAAGGGACTAGACTTCCATATCCTGAAGTGCCCCCGTTTCCCACGCGATCAATTTCGCGCTCCATCATCCAGGCATCTTCTTCGCCACAATACCCGCCTCATTTCATGCTATAATCACTTAACGAAGCAAACGATGCGACTGTGGTCTGAAGATGTTTCTAAACGGAGACTGATCTCGCTTTAGTTAAAGCAATACGATGCAGCCTAAACACTATCCAACGTGCATCGGATAGTGCGGCCAAATGGCCGCATTGAGAGGACTAAACCATGAATAAAATAGCAGATTTTAAATTCTAGGGAACATTGCTCCGATTCGATGCATAATACAAATGCACCGCGGCAATACCTAAAATATGATTGTCAAGGGTTTCTACATAAAAATATCATGCTACCACCATCATCGGGTTTGACAGGAGACGATTCATGACGGGAGATCAGGCATTCGATTATGTCTATCCGCGTCCTAGTGGAGCCAGAAAGGCCGCAGTAGAAGCTTTTGCCGAGACTATTGCAAAAGATGCAGGCTTCGAACCGGGGGGAGATATTTTTGGTTTCGTCGCTCAAATGGGCGGGAAAATTCTTGTTGGATCTTCCGGTTATGGCGACAATGAAAGTGGCTCCCTGATTGCCAAATCTTTTTCAGATTTTACGATATACGTATCATCCCTCACATCAATAGAGCGCGATAGGTTTACTATCGCACATGAACTGGGGCATCTCTTCCTCCACTTGCCACTGGTGGTTACAGATGACCCTGATTTTCTGATGCGCGCGACAAGAAATATCGACGAAAGCTCTGAGAGCCCGATCCGAAAGTTTTTCAAGCTTGACAATGCCTTGCTGTCCGTCGTGTGAGCATGCGGATCGAGGCGATCAATGTCCATGCGGTTGAGGAAGCAATGGACTTTTCCCAATCTTTGGCGAGCCGCCTGCACCGTCCCAGCCAGGCGAATGTCCGTTCAACCACCCAGCGGCGCGGCAGGATCTGAAAGCCCTTCGCCGTATCGGACCGCCTGATGATTTCGACCGTCCATTTTCCCATGGAGGCGAGCGCGGATCGCAATTTGTTGCCAGCATAGCCGCCATCAGCAAAGATGTGGCGCAGCCAGGGAAAGCGCCTGCGTATTGCCGCCAGAACATCAACCGCCCCATCACGGTCCTGGATGTCGGCGGCATGAACGAGGAGAAAGATCAGGAAGCCGCAGGTGTCCGTCACGATATGGCGCTTGCGGCCCTTGACCTTCTTACCCGCGTCATAGCCCGAAAGCCCGCCGCTTTCCGTGGTTTTTACCGACTGGCTATCAATCACGCCCGCGCTTGGAGAGGCTTCACGCCCCTCAATCTCGCGCAGGCTCATGACCAGGACCGTATTCATGACTTCGAACAATCCGGCATCACGCCAGGCGTAAAAATAGCGCCTGACGGTTGAGACCGGCGGAAAGCATTTCGGCAGCAAACGCCACGCACACCCGGCCGAGGCTATGTAGAGCATCGCGTTGACCACCTCGCGCATATCCGTCGTGCGGGGGCGACCACCCCGTTTCGCCGGGGGTATAAATGGCATGATCAGAGCCCACTCCTCGTCCGTCGTATCCGATGGATATCGCATTCCTTCCCGGCTATGTTCACGTCGGGCAATACCAGTCCATGTCACCATTCACTCCATCTCTTCGCAAAGACGGATGAATCACAACAGGCTGGTATTGTTCAAAAACTTTCGGATCGGGCTCTTAGAGCCCGATCCGAAAGTTTTTCAACCCTGACAATGCCTTGCTGTCCGTCGTGTGAGCATTCGGATCGAGGCGATCAATGTCCATGCGGTTGAGGAAGCAATGGATTGTTCCCAATCTTTGGCGAGCCGCCTGCACCGTCCCAGCCATGCGAATGTCCGTTCCACCACCCAGCGACGCGGCAGGATCTGAAAGCCCTTCGTCGTATCGGACCGCCTGATGATTTCGAGGGTCCATTTTCCCATGGCGGCGAGCGCGTTTCGCAATTTGTCGCCAGCATAACCGCCATCAGCAAAGATGTGGCGCAGCCAGGGAAAGCGCCTGCGTATCGCTGCCAGGACATCAACGGCCCCATCACGGTCCTGGATGTCGGCGGCATGAACGAGGAGAAAGATCAGGAAGCCGCAGGTATCCGTCACGATATGGCGCTTGCGGCCCTTGACCTTTTTCCCCGCGTCATAGCCTGAAATCCCGCCACTTTCCGTGGTTTTCACCGACTGGCTGTCAATCACGCCTGCGCTCGGAGAGGCGTCACGCCCCTCGATCTCGCGCAGGCTCATGACCAGCACCGTATTCATGGCCTCGAATACTCCGGCATCACGCCAGGCGTAAAAATAGCGCCTGACGGTCGAGACCGGCGGAAAGCATTTCGGCAGCAGACGCCACGCGCACCCGGCCGAGGCTATGTAGAGCATCGCGTTGACCACCTCGCGCATATCCGTCGTGCGCGGACGACCGCCCCGTTTCGCAGGGGGCACAAATGGCATGATCAAAGTCCACTCCCCGTCCGTCATGTCCGATGGATATCGCAAGCCTTCCCGGCTATACTCGCGCCGGGCAATACCAGTCCATGTCACCATTCACTCCATCTCTTCGCAAAGACGGATGAATCACAACAGGCTGGTATTGTTCAAAAACTTTCGGATCGGGCTCTGATGACCAGCGGCGTGCAGAATGGGAAGCCAATTGGTTTGCCGCAGCTTTCCTTATGCCGGAAACCGCATTTCGTCGTGCTTATCACGTCTCTGCCAATCAGGCCAAGGCTATATTTAAAGTTAGTCTGCCAGCCATTGAAGCTCGTGCTCGGTCATTAAAAATAAGAGATTAAAATGAAAGTTCCCGAGTATAGGGTCCGGTTATTTTTATCTGTCGATCTAACCGGATCAACAGCTTTTAAACATAAACAACAAAACACACTTAAATGGATCAAAGCATTCCAAAATTTTTATGGAGAATTCCCGAAACTTCTCCGCAATGAATACTCTAAAGTTTGCAGTGATGGCAGGCAATTAGTTGAAGATGAACGGGAAAACGGCTACCCAAAACTATGGAAAACAGTCGGGGACGAAATTTTATTTTGTTGCCGCTTAAGAAGCGCGATTCACTTAGAGCCCGATCCGAAAGTTTTTCAACCCTGACAATGCCTTGCTGTCCGTCGTGTGAGCATTCGGATTGAGGCGATCAATGTCCATGCGGTTGAGGAAGCAATGGATTGTTCCCAATCTTTGGCGAGCCGCCTGCATCGTCCCAGCCATGCGAATGTCCGTTCCACCACCCAGCGACGCGGCAGGATCTGAAAACCCTTCACCGTATCGGACCGCCTGATGATTTCGAGGGTCCATTTTCCCATGGAGGCGAGCGCGGATCGCAATTTGTCGCCAGCATAGCCGCCATCAGCGAAGATGTGGCGCAGCCAGGGAAAGCGCCTGCGTATCGCTGCCAGAACATCAACGGCCCCATCACGGTCCTGGATATCAGCGGCATGAACGAGGAGAAAGATCAGGAAGCCGCAGGTATCCGTCACGATATGGCGCTTGCGGCCCTTGACCTTCTTCCCCGCGTCATAGCCCGAAATCCCGCCGCTTTCCGTGGTTTTCACCGACTGGCTGTCAATCACGCCCGCGCTCGGAGAGGCGTCACGTCCCTCGATCTCGCGCAGGCTCATGACCAGCACCGTATTCATGACCTCGAACACTCCGGCATCACGCCAGGCGTAAAAATAGCGCCTGATGGTCGAGACCGGCGGAAAGCATTTCGGCAGCAGACGCCACGCACACCCGGCCGAGGCTATGTAGAGCATCGCATTGACCACCTCGCGCATATCCGTCGTGCGCGGACGACCGCCCCGTTTCGCCGGGGGCACAAATGGCATGATCAAAGTCCACTCCCCGTCCGTCATGTCCGATGGATATCGCAATCTTTCCCGGCTATACTCGCGCCGGGCAATACCAGTCCATGTCACCATTCACTCCATCTCTCTGCAAAGACGGATGAATCACAACAGGCTGGTATTGTTCAAAAACTTTCGGATCGGGCTCTTAGGTGCTTGTATCGATTCTTTTATAGAATCTTTGAAAAAATATGGCGAAACAGCTAAAATATATGAGCTAAATACGAAGGGGAACGCATGGGTTTCATCTTTCCCCACTCCAAATTGTAGTATAAAACCAATAGACCCATCTGGAGAAGATGGTGATCCCGATTCATTAAATGGAAAAACGCCCTTACCTACGGAAGAAAATGAATTAACTATAGACGAAGATCCAAGTAAATTCGACTTCCTTGGAAAGGGCATCGATGCGGGATTTAGAATATCTAAAAATTCCGCAGTAAATACTTTAACTATATCTCCAGGCCTTGGAATACTTCTCTGCCAAGCTGCAGCTTCGTCTCGAATTACAAAATTCAATAGAAAAATTCATCTTTCGGAAATGCAAACGTTTAAAGGCGTTGCAAACAATAACCCTTACCCTGTCTTAACTATCGATACCTGCAGAGAAGATAATTATGAAAATGTTTTGGATATGCAAAGACGCCTTTTAGGAAGGCCAGACCATGCTCCGATACACGAACTCGAACTATATTTAACTGCTTATTTAGAATATTATGGTATAGAAATACCAAAAATCAGAGATACACATAATGATAAAACATTTTCTCCTCCAGATTTCTACGAATATTACAAAATAGAATGGGAAAAAGAATTCGAGCAGGTTAAGCAACAAGACAGAATGATAGAAGATTCATCAGACAAAGATAATGAAGAAACTGAAGAATCGGATATATTGGACCCAAGAAAACAGGAGCTATTCAAAAAAATAGCGACGATAACAGGTCAGAAAATTCGGACCTAAGAAAGTCTTTATTTTCTTGCGCAGGCACAGGAGCAGTTGGAAAGGCTGCTGTAACCTGCCACAAGGGACGCATGCGTTATCCAATCGTAATTGAACGTGGGTCTGAGACAACAGCGTATGGCGTGATCGTGCCAGACCTTCCTGGCTGTTTTTCGGCGGGCGACACCTTTGAAGAGGCCATGAACAATGCGCCTGAAGCCATAACCCTGTGGATTGAATGTGCCCTTGATTACGGGGAGAGTATCCCTGCCCCGTCGCCCCTTGATGTCCTGATGAATAACCCGGAGTGGTCAGGGCCTGAATGGGTCTGGGCTTTTGCGCAGGTTGATCCAGCTCTACTTGATGAAACGCCTGAACATATCAGCGTTACGCTGCCCCGCCGGGTTCTGCTGCGCCTGGACGCGCAGGCCGGCACCGCAGGGGAAGCACGGTCGGACTGCATCGCTAGACTGATTCTCAATGCGTAACTGAAAACTGGACAAATGATGGATATCAAGCCGATCAGGAACGATGACGATCTGAAGGCCGCCATCACCGAGGTCGGTCGATTGATGGACCTGCACCCCGAGCGAGGCAGCCCGGATGGTGACCGACTGGAAATAATGGCGGATCTTGTGGCCGCCTATGAGGCCAAGCATTATCCCATTCCGGCTGCCACACCATTGGATATTCTCCGCTTCCATATGGAGCAGAACGGCCTGACACCGGACGATCTCGCGCAGGTCATTGGCTCACGCCCCCAGGCTGATAGCATATTGGTCGGGCGACGCCCCCTCAGTCTGGCTATGATTACAGCCATCAATGACGCGTGGAAAATCCCGGCTGACCTGCTGGTGCCTGCGCTGGCAGATATGACAGCAGAATAAAACATTACAAACGGGAGGCACAGCTTCATGCCGCGCAAACCTGAACGCATCATGCCAACGGATGAGAAAGATGCCCGGATCAACCGCGGCATTACGGCAGGCCCCGACAGTCCCGAACCGACAGCAACGGATTTTCGCAATGCCCGGCCTGTCACGATTGGCTGGGACAAAGTGCGAGGCAGGGCAGATCACGACTGAATTGTAACTTTATGTTGCCAAATGGTCGCCATATTCAGGGTGCCATGCTTTCTTCTCCGGCGCGTATGGCCGGGACAAGGAAAAAAGGAAAGCAACAATGCGCAAGTCTGCTTCAATCCTCGCAGCCCTGACGGCATTTGTCGTTGCCACACCTGCCCTGGCGCAGGGAACGAACGATTTCTGCAAGGCAGTCACCAAGCAACCCAGCGGAGAATGGAAAATCAATTCGGACACCACCGTCATGATCGGGGGCGCCCGGGTGGACCTGAAGCCACAGTCAGTCTATCGCGGCGAAATCAAGATCAATGAAGAAGACCTGCACAACGAGTTCGACAAGAGCTGCAAGAAGTAAAAAGGCTATCAATCATGATCAGGCTGTCTTTCTGCCTGACATCGATCCAGGAAGGATCGCCCCACATTCAGGGGCGGCCTTCTCCATTTCCCCTTCTTTTACTGCACAGCCCATAATGGCATCCTGCTCCTGACGCGCCGTGACACGGTGTAATTCAGCCTGCCGTAGGGCATCCCCTCTGGGGTGTACCGCTTGTGGGGTTCATGGCTGGCCCCACCGGTGCGTCGCTTTCCCCTGAAAATTCCCTGTCCGGTGATCAGCACTGTTGGCTCGGCTTCCCTTTTTGATCAACGGTGAGGTGCGTTGACCCGACTCCTATGAGGGTGATGGTAATTGTATCTCCTGCATGGAGGGGCTGATGCCTTATTACAAAGACAATACCTACTTCACCCAGATAAATCCATTACGTCACCCTGATTTTGATGTCGATTTTCCAGTCGGCAAAAAGACCCCTGTGGCGGGCATATATCGATGCATGACCTGCGGACATGAAATAGGTGTTGCAAAAGATCACGTATTACCGCCAGAGGGAAAAGAGGGACACCCAACACATCCTTACTATCCCGGGCAAACCCTGCTGGGCAGCACGGCACCGACCCAATGGAGATTGGTGGCGCAGGCGCGCCATGCTCATGACACGCCCTGATAAATTACTGACACCGGATTATGCTGACGGGAGTGGCTCTCGACAGGAGCTTTCCTTCCATCTTGGGCTTTTCCCACAGCAGGTGTGAAATATCCGCCACCCACTTGGCTACAAGATGAACCTTTTCGGGATGCACGTTACTTGAGATGAAGTCTGCGACTTTCATCACATCTTCATCAATCTCCGGGCGAAGGACATATTCAATTGCCTGCTGATCTTTCGTCATAATCCTATTTCCCTCATTATATTCCAATAGATCTCTGTTTCCCGATCTTCTCATCAATTCGCCCCCATCGCCCGATAGGGGTTCCAAGTCGGCGACAGCCAGAACTTCTGCCCCTGGTTCTGCTGGATGCCCAGTTCGTAGCGTCTGAGATATCCGGGGTTCATCATCTCCTGCAGGCGATAGAACACTAGGTAATCGAGGGCTGCGCGGGTATAGAACAGGTTGCCGAAGGGCAGTTCCCGCCGGGCTTCCTGCAGCAGGTTCATCTCGAACGTCTTGCCCTTGGGGGCGTCAGCGCTGCCCAGCGCCATGTCGCGGCTGTTGGCGAACATCTTGAACAGGCTGCTGGCATCCGAGAAGGTCGGACCTGCTAGCGTCTCGAGGAACGAATTGCCCATGCGGCTCTGTTCACCGAACAGGAAATCACCGTAGATCCCTGCCCCGCCGCCCTGCTGCATGGCGGCCAGAACCGTGCGCCAGTCGGCCGGATTGCGCGGCTCCTTGCCCACGGCCATCGCTTTCAGGCTCATGGCGACGTAGCCCAACACCGTTGTGGCCACGATCAGATGCGCGATGCCCGCCACGTCCGCGCCATCGCGCGTGACCTCCCTGCCCCATACGCGCCGGATATGCGTGAGCGGGAAGGACTTGAATTGCATGAGCATCCGCATGGCCTGCCCCAGAACCGGGTTCACACGGTCCGCGGCGGCATAGCTGCCCTGCATGAAGGCCTGCGTGCGCGGGTCGATCTCGGTCATGCCCTCGCGCACCTGGTCGATGATGTAGGAGGACAGTTTGGATTGCAGTTCGTTGCGGGCTTCATCGTGGGTGATGGTGTCGCGCAGCAGCGGTTTCAGGTCGTCCTCGGTCAGGTGTTCCAGTCCGGCTGGCAGGATGTGCATGTTACCGTCTGCCGCTTCTTTTGCCGTGCCACGCAGGACGTTCCATTCATCCTCGCCTATGCCGTAGCGCGTCAGGGACTGGCGCAGTTTGGGGTGCAGGGCGTCGAAATCCTTGCCCGCGTTACGCCCAAGGTTGTGGGTCAGCATGGTGCCGAAGCCTTCCTTCATGGCGTCGGTCCAGTATTGCAGGCCGTTCAGGCGGTGGAAGAACTGCACCGTGCGGCCCATCTTGCCCAGCGGCCCGTCCTCGCCATGGAAGCGCGTCATGATCGCGCCCAGCGTGCCATCAATCCCCACGCCCATCATCTGCGCAATCTGGCGCCGGTTCCGCGCGCCTTTGCTGAGCGCGCCAGGCACAACGCTTTTGAGCGCGTTCATGTAGCTTTCCAGCAGCGGAATGCCGTTATGCCGGGCCACCGAGGCCGTGACCGCGATATCCGGCAGCGAGGACAGCACCACGCCACCCAGTTTGGTTATGGCCTGGTAGGAGCGCAGGTAGGCCCCGATGGAAGCGATGGTCTTGTTCTGCGGTGCGGCGGCCCGGCCCGTCACCACATCAACCAGCGCGCCATCCTTCAGCGCGCGCAGTCTATCCACCGTCTTGAAGTCGTTCCGGTCCTTGGCCGCCGTTATGGCCCGGTCCGCCACATGGTCGAACATGGCGCGCGGGTTGGTGCCCAGCGTGCGCATGACGGCGGCGTTACGAGCGCCGCGCTCCATGCCCTGCATCACGCTATCCAGCACGTTGCCCTGCCCGAACTGCTCGTTATAGGCCAGCCAGTCATCGGCAGATTTGAAGATCAGGCTACGTTCCTGGCTGGCGCTCTTGGCAGCATTGGCCGGGCCTTTGAAGCCGGACAGCCAGTCCGACCCGTTGGCGCTTTCATGCACGCCGGATGCCAGCGCCTGCCATGTGGCGCGCAGGTAATGTTCCTCGCTGGTATCGGCATCCAGCCGGTCGAAAGTGCGCGGATCCAGCTTGGACAGGATGCTGTCGCGCCATGCGCGGTAATCTTCTTCGCCGCCGTTGCCCCGGATCTTCCACATGTCATGGCTCTGGCGGGTGACGTAATGTTCCTGCTTGCCGATCCATGCCCCGGCCTCGTTCTGCAGGGCGCGGACCTTTTCCTGATGCCGGTGCAGGATTTCGGCGGCCTGTCGGGCGTGTTCGTTACCGGTGGCTTCGCCCGATGCGGGATCATCCAGCCGCCACATCTCGCGCGCGATGTCGCGGTCGAAGTCGTGGTTGCGGCGCGTCACGGCCTTGAGCAGACCGGCACGGTCAAGGTCGGTCACCAGCGGGCCCATCACGTCCGCCACCAGCGCGTGCGTCGTGGCCGCGACAGACAGGGCGGCGCCCCGCTGCGTATTCTCGCGCCCGGCGATAATGCCTTCCAGCGCCTGCGCTTCCTCGCCTTCGGTCAGCCGGGCCATGATTTCCGACCGGCGGGCAAGGTTGATCTTCTGGTTGCGTTCCTCGATCAGGGAGGCAATGCGGCGCTCCATGCCAAGCTGCCGCCCGGCCTCGCGCGCGGCATCCTGTGGTGACATGCCTTCGCTCATCAGCCGGTCCATGCGGCGCTGGGTGCTGGCGAATACCTCATGCAGCTCATCTTCGGACAGGGCGCGACCCGCTGCGCGCGCGGCGGTCTCGAAACAGTGGCGATAGGATCCGTCAGCCATTCTTCATATTCCCGATCATGCAGCCTGCAGCGGCTTCATACGCGCGGGCATCACCTTCGGCGCGCTGTGTCTGTTCATGGATAGCATCCAGCGCCTTGCGGTCATCGGCCGTCATGCCTTCGGGCATGGTCGCCTGTCCCTCACCATCCGTGGTCATGCCGAGGCGACGGTTGGCGTCATCCACGGCGGCGCGGGCCTGCGCCAGTTCGTCATCAGGCGTGCCGCCCGTAACCTGCGGGGCTGCGGCTTCGGTCTGGTCCACCGAGCGGCGGGAGGATGTGACGTCCGGCGTATCTTCAAGGATCTTGCGGTGGGCGGAGTCGGTGAGTATATTGGCTGCACTCTGGACCCTATCGCTCCCCACCGCTGGCGTACCAGGCATTACGCGCGCAGCGGCTCGCGAGGGGGCTTCCTGTCTGGTCGGAAGTATGTCGGCGCTGCGAACCGACTGCCAGAGCAACTCCCTTTTTTTCAGATAGCGCGTCTTGAATGGCGCGACCGTTCCGATTCGGTAGCTGTTACCTTCTTTCTGAAGGTGCACGATGCCGGAGTCATGTTCTGCGTCTGATGTATTCAGCGGCCCGCGCCGAACAAAGAAGAATGACCCGTTATGGTGGTCACGCCGGATTTCATCGGGGCGCGCCAGAATATCCCGCACATAGCTTTCGGCATCTTGATAACCAAGTGCACGGATCTGGGGAGCATGGCGCGCTTCCACATGCAGGCGACCAACACCACGATCCGTGCTGAAATCGTGCCAGCCTTCCTCCATCTCGATCGGCAATGAGGGATGGCCTTGAATACCTTCGGGGAAGGTGCCCACCTGCACCGGCGCATCAAGCGGCGTGCCCGGCACATCTTCGGGCCGTGTCGGTGGCCATGGCCGGTTGCCTATGTCCTGCGCCTGATCCTGCGCTGGCGTGGGTATCTCCTGCCCTGCCCCTTCGGGATCAATCGCATCCGTCAGTTCCCCCACCACGTTGGGTCGGTCCTGCGCCAGGGCGGCTATGGCTTCATTGGTCGCGACGTTGCGTGCCTCGGGCGACAGGCTTTCCATCCGGTCGGATACCGGGTTGGCCATGTCATCCAGCGTAGGGGCCGTATCCTTGGTGGGCTGCGCCTTTTCCAGTTCACGCGCCGGGAACGCCATGTGCATGCCGCCGCCCAGCAGACCACCAAACGCGACGTTGGTCAGCGCCTGCCCCATGGTCCAGTCGTTATGCTCGTCCTGCGATATGCCGTAATTCAGCGGCTCCAGCGCAGCCTGCCCGGCCATGCCCTGCGTGGCCCCGGCCAGCGCGCGCGTTGCAAGACCGCTCTCCACACCGAAACGGCCCAGGATGGATGCCGCGCGGGCCTCCCCCATGCCGGGCACGAAGGCCGCGGCAATGTTCAGCGGGTCAAGGAACTGCGGCAGCAGGCCGCCCGCTACGCGCGCAGTGCCCCCGATAATGCCGCCTGGGCCACTGGCCATGGTCGCCTGCCGGACGGCCTGCGCGTGCTTCTGTTGGTACAGGTCATTGGCCAGTGCAGCGGATACCGGTGCGCTGAATTTCAGGCCCGGCGCCTGATAGCGACTGTTGGCCTGGTCTGCCGTGAGCATATTGGGGTCAAGGTGTTGATTTTCACTGAGAACTGACCCGGGTTTTTCATCAGGAATTGACCCAGCCAGCTGCTATTTCAGGCATAGTCGGGCGGGCGGTCAAGAAGAGGATCTGTCCTTTCTGTTTTTTGACGCGGCGGTGCTGGCGCGGAACCTGTAGCTGTCATTTCCTGTCTCGAGGATATGACAGTGATGGGTCAGCCGATCGAGGAGCGCCGTTGTCATCTTCGGGTCACCAAAGACGTCTCCCCATTCACTGAAGCTCAGATTGGTTGTGATGATGACACTGGTGCGCTCGTAGAGGCGGCTGAGCAGATGGAACAGCAGGGCGCCCCCAGACGCACTGAAGGGGAGATAACCGAGTTCATCAAGGATCACGAGATCCAGGCGGAGCAGCCTGTCGGCAATCTGCCCGGCCCGGTTGGCGGTCTTTTCCTGTTCGAGCGCATTGACCAGGTCGACCGTTGACCAGAAGCGCGCCTTCTTGCGGTGATGGGTGATCGCCTGGATGGCCAGCGCGGTCGCCAGGTGGGTTTTCCCGGTTCCCGGACCGCCGATCAGCACGACATTTTCAGCACGCTCGATGAAGTCCCCGCCATGGAGCTGGCGGATCATGGGCTCGTTGACCTGCGTATCGGCAAAGGAGAACCCGGACAGGTCTTTATAGGCGGGGAACCGGGCGGTCTTTGTCTGGTAGGCGATGGAGCGCACTTCGCGTTCGGCCAGTTCCGCCTTCAGGAGTTGTGAGAGGATGGGAATAGTCGCCTCGAAGGCAGGTGCGCCCTGCTCGATGAGGTCGGCCGTGGCCTGGGACATGCCATACATCCGCAATCCACGGAGCATGACGACAAGTGAAGCAGCAGCAGGATCATGACGCATGGCGGCTGTCCCTTCGCAGGATGTCATACCGCCCTGTATCGGCGCACGGTTCGTGTTCGAGCACCAGGGCCTGTGGGGCATCGAGCCGGGGAACCACGGTTCTCCTGGCATCGATCAGGCGATGAAGCGTATTGAGAACATGGGTCTTGGTCGCCACGCCGTCTTCAAGTGCCAGTTCAACCGCGCAGAGGACAGCCTGCTCATCATGCTGCAGCACGAGGGCCAGGATTTCAGCCATTTCCCGGTCGCCTCCAGGCCGCCTGAGCAGTTGATCCTGCAGGGTCCGGAAGGCAGCCGGCAATTCGGCAAACGGCGCGCCATTGCGTAGGGCGCCCGGTTTGCGCTGGATGACCGCCAGATAATGCCGCCAGTCATACACCGTGCAGCCTGGCACACCATGCGAACGCGTGATGATCCGGTCATGCACGCACAGAACCTGCCCTTCGGCGATAATGCGCAGCCTGTCGGGATAAACCCGCAGGCTGACCGGACGATTGGCAAAGGAGGCCGGCACGCTGTAGCGGTTGCCTTCGAACTGGATCAGGCAGGTTGGTGAGACGCGTTTGGTCTGTTCGATAAACCCGTCAAAGGGACGCCCCGGCACCATGAGGTGAGGACGCTCGCTGGCATGGACCTCGGCGATGCTCCGGGCCAGTTCGATATGCTGCAGCCGTTCCCAGCAGGCCAGGCAGCGGGCTTCCAGCCAGGCATTCAGCGCCCCCAGATCAGGAAAGGCAGGCAGATCCTGCCAGATCTGGCGTCGGGCATCCTGCACGGTCTTCTCGATCTGCCCTTTCTCCCATCCCGCTGCCGGATTGCAGAAGGTCGCCTCGAACAGATAATGGCTGGCCAGGGCCATGAAGCGCAGATTGACCTGACGTGCCTTGCCAGAGCCAATCCGGTCCACGGCGGTCTTCATGTTGTCAAAAATACCCCGCCGTGGCACGCCACCGAGCACGCGGAAGGCCTCGGCAAGCGCATCAAAAAGCATCTCGTGGGTCTGCAGGGGATAGGCCCTGAGTATGAAGGCCCGGCTGAAGGACAGTTTGGTGTGGGCAACCTGCAGCCTGACGCGACGGCCGGCAATGACCGCCCAGTCCTCACCCCAGTCGAACTGGAAGGCTTCCCCGGGCTGGAAGCTCAGGGGCACGAAAACACCCTGACCCGTTGTCTGGCGTGCCTGGTGCTGTTCGTGTTTCCATTGCCGGATGAAAGCGGCCACCCGTCCGTAGGATCCATCATAACCCAGTGCCACAAGGTCTTCATGCAGTCGTCGCGCCGTGCGCCGGTTCTTGCGGGGGCGGGCGGCTTCCAGGACCA
Source organism: Komagataeibacter sp. FNDCF1 (assembly GCF_021295335.1). Classification (NCBI taxonomy): domain Bacteria; kingdom Pseudomonadati; phylum Pseudomonadota; class Alphaproteobacteria; order Acetobacterales; family Acetobacteraceae; genus Komagataeibacter; species Komagataeibacter sp. FNDCF1. The sequence continues at coordinate 1,235,822 of NZ_JAIWOT010000001.1, forward strand.
GCCATCCCCTCAGCCTGTCAGCAAACGGGTCCAGTCGGCTGGGACGTTCGGGTAACTGGAACTGCGGTTCAATACTCTGTGCCCGGAGATATTTCCGGATCGTATTGCGTGACAGTCCCGTCCGGCGTTCGATCTCGCGGATCGGAAGATGATCCCGGCAGTGCCACCGACGGATCACACTCAGAAGCTCCATGTCAATCACTCCTCAAACCCCCAGCAGATGCTGCCGGGGAGTGTGAAGGCATGGGTCAAATCTCGATGAAAATTTCCGCCCTACCCGGGTCAGTTCTCAGTGAAAATCAACACCCTTGTGCTCAAGCATGCGTCCGCAAAACGGGCGGATGCTGACATTGGTTCTTCCAATCTGGCGAACCAGACATCCGCTCCCCTGTCCCACGCTGAAATCGATTTTGGCGAAGCCATCCAGCACCTGCCGCGCGAGAAGCTGATTGCGCTGGCCGATGAGCAGTGCAGCAAGCTGTGCCTGATGTGGGAAAACGTGCTGGAACTGCTCGCCCTCAACCTGGACGACCGCCGGGTGTACGAGATCGCGCAGGACATGGCGGAAACGCTGAACGACAATTCCGTGGAACATGAAGTGTTCTATGGTGGCAAGACGCGCGAACGGCTGCTGTCGCAGTTCCCTGGCCTGCGTAGCGAAGGGGGTGCGGCATGAGCAACGTCACGATCAATGGTCGGCCGGTCTCCATTCTGGAATATCTGGGCCAGCGCGTTGTCACGCTGGCTATGATTGACGATCTGCATGGCCGCCCCAAAGACACGGCCCGCAAGCGCTTCAATGAGAACAAGCGCCGCTTTGTTGAAGGGAAAGATTACTTCGTCCGAAATCCGGACGAAGCCAGAGAGCTTGGGTTTACCGCCCCAAATGGCCTGACCCTGCTGACCGAAAGCGGTTACCTGATGCTGGTGAAGTCCTTCACGGATGACCTGGCATGGACGGTTCAGCGCGAACTGGTCACCGGCTACTTCCGCGCACCCCGGCAGCCGGAACTGCCCCGCAATACGCTGGCCACCATGGAACCGACCGAACTGAACGCCCGTATCGGCGCATGCCGGCAGGCTTCGCGCCAGTGGGGCAAGTCAGCCGGTGCATGGGCATGGATGAAGGCGGGACTGCCCCGGCCACTGCGGGAACTGCTCAGCATGGCCGAGAACGCGGTGCTGGATGCCGTGGACGGCAGCAAGCCCACACCGCCGCCGCCGGTCCAGCGCCGGATCATGATTATCGAGGACGTGCAGGGCGGATCGGTCCCTACCCCGTTCCCCTGAACCGTCCACCCTGAACAAATAATCAATCCTGATTGGCTGCCATTACCAGCCTGACACAAGTATCCAAGGAAATCGAAAAATGTCCGAAACCCTCTCACGCCCGAAGTGCGTCCAGATGCCTGCGCCTGCCTTTATTGTGGAGGATCAGATTGACCGGGTTCTGGAGCGGGTTGCGGCCCCGGTTGCCGCCGATCTGCCTGTTTTTGCCACGCCGACACAGGTCGGGCAGCGGTTGGCTGTGGTAAGCGCCACCATTGATGAGCTGGAACAGTCGGCAGACCCCGTCAAGCTGGGCTATAACCTTTATCTCAAAGAATACCATGCCCTGATCGATCGCATCTTTACCATGCAGCCGGACAATCTGCATGATGTTGCGGCCATATTAGGCGCATCAATAGACCGTCTGTTCACGTTGAAGGGCTTCAAACACAGTTCGTCGCATGTGGAAGATTATGCCACCCAGTTCCAGCAGGGTATCTGCGGCATCTTGCGCTTCCTGCTGCGTACCGGGATCGACATTGATGCGCTGGCGCCGCTGGACACTACTCATGAAATCCAACGCATCCTCGGTGCGGAAGCCGAAGCCACGCCATCAGCCCTGCATGATCTGGCCGATACGATGGAGCGGCAGTTTGTCGAGATCAGGGATTTCCCTGCCGACGAATGGCCTGCCGATCACGGCCCGCAGGTCTTTCTGGAATACTGGGCCAATGTGGACGCCACGCAAGCCCAGACCATCCAGACGGCAGAAGATGTGGTCAATCTGGCACGGATCACGCGCACGCTTGAGGATTCCATTGCCAAAGGCGACGAGTGCCCTGCCCTTGAAAACATCCGCCGCATGCTGGTTTCGGCCATTCTTGACGGACACATGCCCTCCCTGGCTGGTCGGGATGCGTCGGTCATGGCGAAGGCAACGGCTGCTACGGCGTTCGGGCGGCATATCGATGATGTGGCCCACCGTATTCCCGGCGATGATGCCGGCGACGCAGCCATGGCACGGCTGGTGAACAGGCGGGAGGACATGCTGGATGACCTCGTGCGCTGCAAGCCGACCTCGCTTCAGGGCTTTGCCGCCATGGCGCAGGCCATCGTGGAGTCCGATCCCGGCGTGAAGGAAGGTGGTGAGCCGATATCCGACTCCAGGCATTTGGCAGAATTCGCCCGCCATCTGGCCTCCGTTGCCCCGCAATCAGGCGTGAGCCTGGACGTTGCCCTGATCAATGACTGCAATCGCGCCTGTGCGATTGTCGCGCAGCAAAACAGGCGGATTGAAGCTGCTCATACCACTGCCGAAGAAGCCGCCGCCGAAGCAGCAAACGAACTGTTTGAGGGCGAGCGCTGCGCGCTGATGGAGCGGATCACGGCACAGAAGGCTCATACGCTGGCGGGCAATGTCGCCCGGGCCCGTGCCATCCAGCTTTTTGCGGATGAACTTGTCATCCCGTGCGAACACAAGGACCACGCCAGAAACATGCTGGCCGCCCTCGCCCGCGACACGCTGGCCATGGGAGCCGCGGCATGAGCGACGATCTCGACAATATCTCGATCATGCCCCGTGGCATGGGTGCCCTGATTGCGGAACTGGGAGCGGCGGATAACGAAGCTGCATTCTGCCTGCGCCTGCAGGGCCACCTGTTAAGCATGGTCCGCAGCTACACGCAGCAGGGCTATTCGGATGAAGAAATCGTCGGGTTCATGCAGCAGGTCGCCGATGGCGCCGCCTTCCGCCGCAATGAGCTGCGGTCGATCGCCAACATCCATCATACGCCGGGACATGCGTAATGGCTGCCCGCAAGATCGACCGGCGCTACACCCCGCAGGACGATGCCCTGATCCGTTCCATGCGGACCAAAGGCCGGACCTGGACGGATATCGGCAGGGTGTTCGGAGTGCATGGTACCTCCATCCGCCAGCGCCTGATCCGCGTACTGCAGGAAGACGACCCGCACCCCGATGCCGAGTCCTTGCGCGCGGCAGCACGCCGCAAACAGGCAGCACAGCAGGAAGCCATCCCGGCCCGGCAGCCCCTCACCCTCCGCACGCGTGATGGCGCATTTAGCATCGCGGCGCTGCAGATGCTCCATCACCAGCAGGCGGCAACCACTGGCCATATCCGCGCCACCATGCAGGACATTACGGCATGGGCCCGCACCAACAGGCTGCCGGCCCCCTGTCGGGACACACTGACCCATATCAACGCATGGCGCACGCGCGAAGGCCTGCCACCCTTCGTGCTGCAAAAGGAGAAAACATCGTGACCGACCTCAGCATGGGCGATGAAGTCCCCCGCCGCCCCCGATTCAACCCTGAGCCGCATGCCTATGACTGCAAGGTGCGCCGCATATCCATGACCGAACCAACAATCTCGCGATCGCTCTGTATGCTGGCCCGGACCTGGGCCGTGCTGAACCCGAACGCCACCATCGAGGAACGGCAATATCTCGCAGCACTCATCGCTACGGAAATCGCAGGGCGATAGCAGCATGGACACCATCCCCCAGATCACGCAGCGGGTGCGTCTGGCCGATGTCGCCCGGGTCACCACCCTTTCCATCCGCCAGATCCAGAAGCTGGCCGCAGCCGGGCAGATACCGGGGGCGGCCAAGTTCGGCCGGATCTGGACATTCGATCCCAGCAAGATCCACGCATGGATCAATAATCAGGAGGCCCAGGTTTGTCAGGCCGCGCCAACGCCAACATCTACCTTCGGGGCAAAACATATTGGGGCCGGGTCCAGATTGCCAGCCGCGAGCATAGAAGCAGCCTACGCACGACTGACGCGCGGGAAGCCCGGCGCAGGCTCCGGCAGTGGAAAACGGAACTCGAGCACGAGGCCGTAACCGGCGACAGCGACCAGCTTTTTGAGGAAGCCGTCATCCGCTGGATCACCGAAGTGCTGGAAACCTCGGTCAAGCCCCAGACCATGCGGCGCTACACCATCTCTATCCGCAGCCTGGAGAGCACATTCAAGGGCGTCCGGGTGCGCGATATTACCACGCGCCTGATTTCCAATTTCGTGTCAGGCCGGTCGGGCAGCGTGACCAATGCCACCATCCGCCGTGACCTGACGGCCCTGTCCCGCCTGCTGTCGGCCTGTGTCGCGTGGGGCTGGATCACCAGCAACCCGGCCCTGTCCTTTGACCGCACGATCATCCGCGAGCGGCGTGACCCGATCACACAGCCCTGCCCGGATTCGGTGGCGCGGGTCAAAGCCGCCTGTCCGCCTGGCATGGCCGCGATTCTCGGTATGCTGGAGCAGACAGGCATGCGGGAAAACGAGGCAGTCAGCCTGATGGCCGACGACGTGGACCACGAACGCCAGCAGATCCGGCTGCTCCGCACCAAGACAAGCCGACCCCGCACGATCGCATGGGTCACGCCCGGCGGGAACGCCACGGCATTGCTTGAGCAGGCACCACGTACCGGCTGCCTGTTCCCGAACCGGTATGGAGAGCCCTACCGCAACGCTGCCTCAAACTACGGGCAGGTCATGCGCCGGGTTGCGGCTCGGTGCGAAGCTGAAGGCGTTCCCTTCACCCGCTTCCGTATCCATGACCTCCGCCACGCCTTCGCCATCCGGTGGCTCAAGGCCGGTGGCGACATCTATCGACTGAGCCGCCATCTCGGCCACACATCGGTCAAGACGACCGAGATCTATCTGTCCGCCCTGACGGCGGATGAACTGGACCATATGCTGCATGTCGGCACAAAAGTCGGCACACAGCCCCCGTGAAGACAGCGGTTTTTGTGCGTGGTAACATCTAGACGGCGGCGGAATACCTAGCTAAACAGACCCTATGGAGAGGTGGCCGAGCGGTTGAAGGCAGCGGTCTTGAAAACCGCCGTGCGTGTGAGCGTACCGTGGGTTCGAATCCCACCCTCTCCGCCAGACTGCCCCCCCCCGATCTGCCCCAATCTGTTTCAGAAGGCTTGGTTTTTAGCCCTTCTGCCGGCATTCTCCATTCCTATCGTTCCCAGTTTGTTTCAGGCTGTTCCAGCCCATTGCGGGTATGAAGCGGGTATGAAACATATGCGTTCGGGTATTATCCTGACGGACAATGGTCTCGAAATGCCGTTGCCCGGTCATGATCCATGACCTGGAGATGATTTCAAGACAATCCATTGATAAGTGATAATAAAGAATTGTGATGCTGTCTTCCTGATCAGGAAGACAGCATCATCCGAAGCTTTTTTTAAAAAACCTTACCAAAAATGTTCCTGCCCTTTACCAGATGCCTTCGGGGCGGGCTTACCGGGCAGTATCCGGCCCGGAAGGGAAAACGCCTCAGTGCCCTTCCCCCCGCAGCGTTTTCTCATCCTCCAGTTCCTGCGCCTTTACCCGGCGCCGTGCACGTGCACGCAGCCATAGCCATGCACCAGTACCCAGCATGACCGCACCCGTCACACCACAGACATACATCACTACCGGATGCCGCGACAGGAACCAGTCCACCCACATCCACCACGGCAGGTGACCCACGGTATAGGTGGGCGAGGTACGATAGGTGGTGAAATGATCACCATTCTTGAGCACGAGATCGCCCTGTATGGTGGGCAGCACCTTGGTATCATGCAGGCTGGTCACCAGTTCATGGATACGCGCGCCATTATCCCCCAGCAGCGCCAGCACCGAACGGTGACTGGCATAGGGGGACTGGGTTCCGATCATTATCGCGGCGTTATGCACCGGCACATTCAGATTGGCGGTCACACCATTGCGCAGGCCGCTCTCATCACGGTCCTGGAACATGTACCAGATCCCCTGCAGCCCCATTTCCTGGCCGACATGGATATGGCCCCCGTCAACCCGGTAGGCCGAGCGGGACAACAGTTCCGTCGCCGCCCCCATCTGCCCGACCGGCGCCAGCACGATCACATCGCCCTTGGGGGCGGTCCGTGCCATTTCCTCCGTCGTGATAATGTGCACACCCGAGACCGGATACCACGTGACCGAACCGAAAAAGCCCATCAGATCAAGATAGGCCCCGATCGTATCGGTATCCGGTGCGGGGGGCAGCACCACTGTCGTCTCCCCCAGATCCGCCATGCGGGAGAATGGAAAGCCGATTTCCGCGAAATAGGACAGGTTCGGTAACATGGCGAAATGAACCCCGCGCCGGAAGTCCAGCACGGAATCGGAATCAATTCCCAGTCGCAGGTCATTGGGGGTGCGGCGACAGGCCCCGCGGTCAACCGGCCGGGTATCGAATTTGAACTGGAGTTCATTCTGCCCGAACAGCAGCCAGGGCGGGATGGCGGTGACATGTCCGACGGCCCCGGCATGCTGGGTCACCATCCGTTCGGACCAGATGCGCCACAGGCTGTTTCCCAGCAGCGAATAGCTCTGAATGTAATTGTTATTGACGCTCACATCCAGACGCGAGGCCGCGATATCCACGACCGGATTGGCTGGCGCACGGATCCACAGGTCCATAAGGTAGGGCAGCTTGTGCCAGGTGTAGAGATCCGGCGGCAGATGGAAAGGCAGGTGCAGGGTATCGGGCGCAAAACCGCCAGCCTGCAGGTCTCCCGCCGTAACAAGTTCACCGAAACGGACCGGCCGGTCGGTGGGAATGAAGGATGGCGCGTCATAAGGCACGCGCGGGCGCAGGGTTACGTCTTCCACCACAGAAGAAGGGAGGTCACCCAGCGTATCAGGCGAGAAAACCAGCGTGCGGGCCGCCACCTCGACTTCGGCCGGGGTACGGCCGGTCACGACCAGGATGGTGCCCCATTTGTCACGCGGGTTCGCGATCTCGAACAGGGTCGGGCCGGAAGGGGGCGTGCCATGGTCGTCAACTGCGATGCTGGTCCCGATCTCGATGGCATTGCCGGTATCGGGAAGCGTGCGTGAGACAGGAAAGGAAAGCTGGCGCGAATCAGCCATCTTGCCAAACCATGACGCCACCAGCCCCCCTGCATGCATGATTTCGGGCACCATCGCGCTGCCGGGCAGGACAACGGGCACACGCATCGCAACCTTGAGGTTCGGATCGAAAAATGGTGTCGGCAGCCGGCTCAGGCTGCGTACGGGTTCAATGCGCGCGGTGGTCAGGGTGATGGTGGACTGGTCGGATATCTGCGCCCACAGAACATCATTGTACAGATCGTTGCAGTCGCGCCTGTATTCACCCGCAAAGCGGAAGTTGAGCTTGCTGTCGCCAGTAAAATAAAGCGGGTCTATGGTGAATTCGAGCGGCCCGAAGTTCGGATGCGCGGGGTCGATGCGGATGGTGCCGACATACTGCTCGTTCAGGGTAACGGTAATGGCCGTGGCTTCGGGCAGGAGCGAGGGAGAAATCGCACCCGACAGGTTCAGCGTGGCACGGGTTACAACCCGGTTGGCGGGCACCACCACATCCACCCCCTGCAGGGGGGAGAACCCGCGCAGGGTCAGCGGGCCGGGAAAGTGGCTGAGGTCATGGAACGCGATGGTGCGCGTGATTTCGGTATCGGCCACCCGGTCGGCCAGCGTCTGGTCCAGAGTGTCGGTGGGCGGCGGGATGTCGCCACTATTGGTATCACCCAGCGGGGTCAGGCGCGAAACGCCGGTATGGCTGTACGCTGGCGGCATTTCCGCCCGGGCTGGAACCGCCGCCAGCATGGCCCCCACCACCAGCATGACCAGGCCGGTGCCGACACGGCGGGGCACCGGCGGTATCACCAGACTTTTCTTTTCCAGCGTTTCTTCCTTCTGCACGCTTTCGCCACTTTCTTCCTGCCCCTTTGACGGGAGGCTCCACAGATAAGGCGGCGCAAACAGGCCGCCTATACTTTTTATGACCTGATATATGCTGTTCAACGGCCGGTCATCCTTGAAATCGGCCCAGTTATGCCACGCATCGCTGCGCCCGAATACAAGGCTGACAACCTGCCGTTCCTCTTCCAGGGTATCGAGCTTCCATTGCAGGTGCAGCCACGAACCGCGCTGCTGGCCAAGGATGCGCGCCGGCACCGCCACATCAATCCCGTCATCGGGCTTGCTGTAGCGCAGCACGATATCCACCGGCGTCTCGATCTGTTCGGGCAGGTGCAGGGTGACACCCGCGCCACCAAGGGAGATATCGGTCGTATGCGCATGGAACGCCCGGCCATCCTCGAAGCATACTTCCACCGGCAATTTGACGCGCACCCGGGGCTTGTGACGGATCTGACGCGTCTCCCGCCCCACCGCGATGGAGGCCAGCACCACGATCAGGCTTACGGTAATCCACAGCGTGTTCAGCGCGAATGACTGGAACGCCAGCTTCTGGTGGTACTGGAAGATCATGCCCCAGATGCCCCGGATCATGCCGATGAACAGGATGATGGCCATGATCGCGTTGGGATAGACCGCACTGAAATCGAAATAGCCCCGCGCCAGCAGCCCCCCCTTGTCCGTCACATTGAACTTGCCCTTATGCGGCTGGAGCAGGGTCACGATGGTAATCCGGATTAGGAACAGCGCCAGCGAGGTCTCGTAAATTTCGCTCCAGAAGGAATAGCGCCAGCGCCCTTCGATACGCGACAGGGTCATGATGGAATGAAAGATGTGCGGCAGCGCATAGACCATGATGGCAAAGGGGGAAGTCGCAATGATGTTCTGCCCGAAAAACAGGAAGCCAAGCGGCGAGACCAGGAACGTCACGCGCGGGATGGCAAACAGGAAATGCGACATGGCGGACAGGTAGCAAAGCCGCTGCTCCCACCGCAGCCCGCGCCCGAGCATCGGGTTGTCCAGCCGCATGATCTGAAGCATGCCACGTGCCCAGCGCACGCGCTGGCCGATATGCAGGATCAGCCGTTCGGTCGCAAGGCCGGCCGCCAGCGGCTGGCACAGATAGGCAGTCCCCCAGCCCTTGCGCTGCATCTTGAGCGCGGTATGCGCATCTTCCGTAACCGTCTCGGTCGCGAACCCGCCCACGCTGAGCAGGGCGGACCGGCGGATGGCGGCGCAGGAACCGCAGAAGAATGTCGCATCCCAGAAATCATTGCCGTCCTGCACCAGGCCATAGAACATGTTGCCTTCGGGCGGCACTTCATAACCTGCGGCCAGGTTACGCTGGAACGGGTCGGGGGAATAGAAGTGATGGGGTGTCTGCAGCAGGGCCAGTTTGGGGTCGGCAACCATCCAGCCTATGGTCTTGAGCAGGAAGGAGCGCGTGGGCACGTGGTCGCAGTCAAAGATGACCACGAACTCCCCCCCGGTAATCTGCATGGCGTGGTTGAGGTTGCCTGCCTTGGCGTGGTTGTTCTCGGAGCGGATGATGTAGCCTGCACCGGATTCCAGCGCAAAATCATGGAATGCCTTCCGCCGTCCGTCATCCAGGATATAGACATTCAGCTTGTCGGCCGGCCAGTGCAGGTCCATCGCCCCCAACACGGTGGAGCGGACAAGTTCCAGATCCTCGTTGTATGATGGCACATAGACATCGACCACCGGCCAGTCATCGGTATTGTCAGGCAGGCGGTGCGGCTTGCGGTCCAGCGGCCACGACATCTGGAAATAACTCAGAGCCCGATCCGAAAGTTTTTGAACAATACCAGCCTGTTGTGATTCATCCGTCTTTGCAGAGAGATGGAGTGAATGGTGACATGGACTGGTATTGCCCGGCGCGAGTATAGCCGGGAAAGATTGCGATATCCATCGGACATGACGGACGGGGAGTGGACTTTGATCATGCCATTTGTGCCCCCGGCGAAACGGGGCGGTCGTCCGCGCACGACGGATATGCGCGAGGTGGTCAATGCGATGCTCTACATAGCCTCGGCCGGGTGTGCGTGGCGTCTGCTGCCGAAATGCTTTCCGCCGGTCTCGACCATCAGGCGCTATTTTTACGCCTGGCGTGATGCCGGAGTGTTCGAGGTCATGAATACGGTGCTGGTCATGAGCCTGCGCGAGATCGAGGGACGTGACGCCTCTCCGAGCGCGGGCGTGATTGACAGCCAGTCGGTGAAAACCACGGAAAGCGGCGGGATTTCGGGCTATGACGCGGGGAAGAAGGTCAAGGGCCGCAAGCGCCATATCGTGACGGATACCTGCGGCTTCCTGATCTTTCTCCTCGTTCATGCCGCTGATATCCAGGACCGTGATGGGGCCGTTGATGTTCTGGCAGCGATACGCAGGCGCTTTCCCTGGCTGCGCCACATCTTCGCTGATGGCGGCTATGCTGGCGACAAATTGCGATCCGCGCTCGCCTCCATGGGAAAATGGACCCTCGAAATCATCAGGCGGTCCGATACGGTGAAGGGTTTTCAGATCCTGCCGCGTCGCTGGGTGGTGGAACGGACATTCGCATGGCTGGGACGATGCAGGCGGCTCGCCAAAGATTGGGAACAATCCATTGCTTCCTCAACCGCATGGACATTGATCGCCTCAATCCGAATGCTCACACGACGGACAGCAAGGCATTGTCAGGGTTGAAAAACTTTCGGATCGGGCTCTCAGGCACAGGGTGGACAGCGCGTATCCTTCCGCCGCAAGCAGGGCGAGCGACATGACCACCTGCACCGGCCCGCGGAATTCCACCGTGCTGCCAAGCCGCCATATCAGGTAGCGGAAGGAGACGAAGAGCGACAGCATCATGAGGATGCAGGTGATATGCCGCCCCGGCCTGCGGTTCAGGATGAAGAACAGCGTGATCGTGCCAAGCGAGATATAGGCCTGCTGCGTCGGGGCCAGGGTGATGCCGCCCACCGACAGGACAAGCATCGCCCCCCCGACCATAAGCAGCGCGACAAGCCAGCCCTGCCGCCGCGGCGTGGTTACAGGCGTCTGTCCGCCCCACTTCAGCCACAATTCCCTGAGCATTTTCCACAACCAGACTGACCTGAATAAAAACCCGTCAATACGTACAGGCATAGCGGCATGCACACCAGCACCTTTGCACCACGGGTGCCCTGCGGCAGCGATGGATTTTCGTTCCCCATCACGAACGGTATTGCCGAAAGCCCTTTCCCCCCAAGCCTTTTCCGACCGGATGCCGACACTAAATGAGCCGGCAGGCTGATCGCAAGGCATTATCGGATAACGGTCTTTATTTTCAGGTATACGGCTGCCAGAAGGCGCATACTGTATTCCACAAATCATCCGGCGGGATGAAATCAATCAGGAACATATGAAATAAACCTGCCGGCTGTATTTGCCCCCATGCGCAAAACCCTTTTCCATCAGCCCATGCCTGTGCACCATCCGCAACAATGACCGGACACCCCGCAGGGCGCTGCGCCCCGCCACTATTGGCGGCAAAATAAAAAGGCACCCGGACCATGCTGGTCGGGTGCCTTCCTGTACGCCGGTTCCAGCCTGCCGCAACAGGCTGGTGCCGTGGGGATCAGACCGCGCGGCGCCCTGCGCCACCCGGGCGGCCACCACCGGGGCGGCCACCACGGCCACCACCAGGCGGGCGACCACCGCCAGCCGGACGGCCACCACCGGGCCTGCCGCCACCGGGCCTGCCACCGCCGCCACCACGGCCCCGGCCACCGCCGCCCAGCACGGGCGGGCGCATGGTGGAGTTTTCCGCCGCTTCGGAATGGTACGGGTGCTCGGACACCACGGGGATGGCCTTGCCGATGTTCTTCTCGATATCACGAAGCCATGCGCGCTGCTCCGCATCGCACAGCGACACGGCCCAGCCTTCACGCCCCGCGCGCGCGGTGCGACCGATACGGTGCACGTAGCTTTCGGGGACGTTGGGCAGGTCGTAGTTGAACACGTGGGTCACGTCATCGACATCAATGCCACGGGCCGCGATATCGGTCGCCACCAGCACCTTCACATTGCCCGAACGGAAGCCGGACATGGCGCGCTCACGCGCACCCTGTGACTTGTTGCCGTGAATCGCCTCGGCGGTAATGCCGTGCTCTCCGAGGAAGGCGGCAACCTTGTTGGCTTCATGCTTCATCAGCGTGAACACCACGGCGCGCTCGACCTTGGGTGAGTCCACCAGCAGTTTCAGGGCCTCACGCTTGTTGGCGGTATCAACAAACATCACCGCCTGGCGGATCCGGTCCACCGTGCTGGACGGCGGCGTGACCTGCACGGTCGCGGGATCACGCAGCAGGCCATGCGCCAGGTCGGAAATGCTCTTGGGCATGGTGGCGGAGAACAGCAGCGTCTGCCGGTCGGTGGGCAGGGCTGCGACAATCTTGCGGATATCGCGCACGAATCCCATGTCGAGCATGCGGTCGGCTTCATCCAGCACCAGCACCTCAAGCCCGGACAGGTCGACATGCCCCTGCCCCATCAGGTCCAGCAGGCGGCCGGGGGCCGCGACCAGCACGTCCACGCCACGGCGCAGGGCCTCGATCTGGCGCCCCTGCCCCACGCCGCCAAACACGACGGCGTGGCTGAAGCGCATGTGGCGGGCATAGGATGCGAAGCTTTCCCCGATCTGGGAAGCCAGTTCACGCGTGGGGGCCAGCACCAGGGCGCGCGCGCCCTTGGGGTGGGCGCGGCCCTTTTCACGGAAAAGACGGTCAAGGATGGGCAGCGCAAAGGCCGCGGTCTTGCCGGTGCCGGTCTGTGCCAGGCCCAGCAGGTCACGCCCTTCCAGCAGGTAGGGAATGGCGCCAGCCTGAATGGGGGTGGGCTGGGTGTAGCCTTCCTCGTCCAGTGCGCGCAGCAGCGGCTCTGCAAGATGAAGATCGGCAAACGTTGTCATGAATGGCGCCTCCTGGCGCGAAAAAACAGGGCCGCGGGGCATGCATCACGCTGCATGCCCGAATGGCGAACCGACAGACATACCCGACACCGGCCCTTGTATGCACGGGGGCACTCGTTTCTGTCGTCGCAAGGATTTAATGCTGAGGTATTTAAAGGCCGGTCAGTCTGCTTTCAGTCGTGTCCCCCGCGTCAAGGACACGTGCAATCGAACCAGCACGAAAGGAACAGGCGCGGTCCGTTCCCGAGCGCGATGCTCTATCGTGTTATACAGTGGCGTGCAAGCCTTTTAATGCAGGCCCGCCCCGGGGCCGCGTGTCTGCTGGCGGGCCGGGTCCCTGCGGCGCAGCAGGAACAGCGCCTGTTCGCCAAACAGGTTGGCAAGCCGGATCGAACGCCGCCACGGCGCACGCTCCCCGTCCTCATCCACGGCCATCCACTGTTCGACCACATACCCCTCGTCGCGGCACAGGGTCAGGAAGTCGAGTATGGTGCAGGGATGGATGTTGGGCGTGTCATACCACGGGGTGTTCCACACGCTGGTCATGGGCATGCGCCCGCGCAGGAGCATCTGCAGCCGCAGCCGCCAGTGGCCGAAATTGGGAAAGGACACGATGGCGTAGCGCCCGATGCGCAGCATCTGGCGCAGCACCTCACGCGGGCGTTCGACCGCCTGCAGCGTGCGCTGGAGCACCACGTAGTCAAAGGCATTGTCGGGGTAGTGCACCAGGTCATGGTCCGCATCGCCATGCATTACCGGCAGGCCGTGGGCGACGGAGCGGGTGACCTCGCGCATGTCGATCTCGATGCCACGGGCATCGCAGCCACTGTTGCGAAACAGATGGTCCAGCAGCGCACCGTCCCCGCTGCCGACATCGAGCACACGGGTGCGGGGGCGGATCATCCCGGCAATCAGACGCTGGTCAAGGCGCATGGTCAGGCAATCCCGGCATGTTCGGCGGCACCACACAGGAAGCCACGGATGGTGCGGTCAAAATCCGGCTCATCGAGCAGGAAGGCGTCATGGCCCTTGTCACTGTCGATCTCGACAAAGGAGACATTGGCCGCCACCCGGTTGAGCGCGCGCGCCAGCAGGCGGGCCTGCGATGTGGGGAAAAGCCAGTCCGACGAGAACGAGACAATGCAGAACCGCGTACGCGTACCCGCGAACGGGCGGGACATGTCGCCATCATGCTCGGCGCCGAGGTCGAAATAGTCCATGGCACGGGTAATGGTCAGGTAGGAATTGGCGTCAAAGCGCCGCACGAAGGTCGATCCCTGGTGGCGCAGGTAACTTTCCACCTCGAACATCTCGCCAAACAGCGAGCCCGGCTCCCCCGCCCCCGCGCGCCCCGGCGCATGGCGCACGCGGCGGCCGAACTTGCGGGTGAGTGCTGCTTCGGACAGATAGGTGATGTGCGCCATCATGCGCGCCACCGCCAGGCCGCGGGCCGGGATCTCGTTACATTCCCAGTACCGCCCGCCATGCCATTGCGGGTCGGCGAAAATGGCCTGCCGGCTGACTTCATTGAACGCGATGTTCTGCGCGGAATGAAAGGGCGATGTCGCGATCGGCATGGCCGCGAACACGCATTCGGGATAGGTCGCGGTCCATTCCAGCACCTGCATGCCCCCCATGGAGCCACCAACCACCGCCAGCAGGCGACTGATGCCCATATGCTCCACCAGCAGCTTCTGTGTGCGGACCATGTCGCGGATGGTGACGGGGGGGAAATCGGTACCCCACGGTTCGGTCGTGCCGTCATCACGCATGCGCAGGCTGCGTGGGCCGGTCGTGCCCATGCAGCCGCCCAGCACGTTCATGCAGATGACGAAAAAACGGTCGGTATCGATCGGCAGGCCGGGGCCGACCATGCGGCTCCACCATCCGGGCTTTCCGGTCAGCGGATGGGTGTCAGCCACATACTGGTCGCCTGTCAGCGCATGGCACACCACGATGGCGTTGTCACAGGCAGGCGAAAGCGTGCCGTAGGTACGATAGGCCACATCCACCGGGGCCAGATGGAAGCCGCAATCCAGACGTAATCCGTCCGGAAAGGTGACAGTCTGGTGCGACAGGCTGGTATCTGGCGTGATCTGGTCCATTCTGTATCCGGCATGGCGTCGACAGGGACAATGAAGAAAAATGACAGGCCCTGCGTATGGCACTCCCGCCACGCTGTTGCAAGTTTCATGCCCCCGTCACCGCTTTTGCGGTTTCAGAACTGCTCCACCTTTCCCACGCCCTCTATCGCCTTGATCATCTGGGCCACGCGCGGCGTCACGCGGTAGCGCTCGGCCAGGGTCAGTTCCACATCCCGCGTCTCCGCAACCGATGGCAGCAGGATCACCCGCCCCCGTCCCGCGCCATAACCGTGCAGCACGTCACGGATGGGCTCCAGCGCGTCCGCCCGGTCGAACCAGATGCGCATCTCGGCCGCGGCCTCCGCCGCCGCCTGCTCCAGTTCCATCACGTCGGATGCGGTAATGCGCAGGGCCTCGCCTTCCAGCTTCAGGTCCGCCGTCACAACCACGGCATTTCCCGCCACCAGTATTTCACGCGCGCGTGACAGCACTTCGGAGAAAAACGTGATCTCGCACCCGCCCGAAGCATCGGACAGGCGCACCCATGCCATCTTGTTGCCCGTGCGCGTGGGGCGTTCCTTGCGGTCCACCACGCAGCCCGCGATCTTGACGCGCACGATCCCCGCCTGGGCCGCTGCCTCCAGCCCCGTGGCGCGCACCGCGCCCAGCCTGCGCATGAGCGGACCGTAGGAATCCAGCGGGTGGCCGGTCAGATGGAAGCCTATGGCATCGGCCTCCATGTTCAGGCGTTCGAATTCCGGCCAGTCGGCCATGCGCGGCATGCGTAGCGGTTCACGCGCGGCGGGGCCATCGCCGCCGCCAAACAGGCCGATCTGGCCGCTGGCCGCCTGCTGCGCATTGGCCTGCGCGCGGCGCATCACGGTTTCCGCCGCCGCGCAGGCCTGCGCGCGGTTGGGCAGGATGGTGTCAAATGCGCCCGCGCGGGCCAGGTTCTCAAGCTGCATCTTGTTGACCTGCCGGGGATCAAGCCGTGCGGCCAGGTCCTCCATGTCCACGAAGGGCCTGTCGCCCCGCACCGCCACCAGCGACTGCATGGCCCCCAGCCCCACCTTCTTTACCGCGGCCAGGGCGTAGCGGATGCCATAGGTCTCGCCATCGGCCAGCTTTTCCACCGTGAAGTCCGCGCCGGATGCATTGATGTCGGGCGGCAGCAGGGCAATGCCCAGCCGGTCGGCCTCCTGCCGCAGGCCCGCCAGCTTGTCGGTCTTTTCCCGTGCAAGTGACATGCACGCGGCAATGAAGGCCACCGGGTGGTTCGCCTTCATCCACGCCGTCTGGTACGAGACCAGCGCGTAGGCGGCGGCATGGGATTTGTTGAACCCGTAATCGGCGAACTTGGCCATGAGGTCGAATACCTCGGCGGCCTTTTCGCGCCCGATCCCGCGCTTCATCGCCCCTTCGGTAAAGATTTCGCGCTGGCGGTCCATCTCGGCACGGATCTTCTTGCCCATGGCACGCCGCAGCAGGTCGGCCCCGCCCAGGCTGTAGCCCGCCATCTTCTGGGCAATCTGCATGACCTGTTCCTGATAGACCATGATGCCGTAGGTCTCTTCCAGGATATCGCGGATTTCCTCGTGCGGGGGCTCCCATGCCTCGCCATGTTTGCGGCGGCAGTAGTCGGGTATGTTGGCCATGGGGCCGGGGCGGTACAGCGCCACGGCGGCAATCAGGTCTTCCAGCCGGGTCGGGCGCATCTGCTTGAGCACGTCGCGCATGCCCGCCCCTTCGAACTGGAACACGCCGCCGGTATCACCGCGCGCCAGCATCTCATAGGTCAGCGGGTCATCCAGCGGCAGGGCCGACAGGTCCACCTCGATCCCCATGCCGTGCAGGAACTGCACCGCGCGCTGGAGAATGGTGAGTGTTGTCAGGCCAAGGAAGTCGAACTTGACCAGCCCCGCCTGCTCCACGAATTTCATGTTGTACTGCGTGACCAGCATGTCGCTCTTGGGGTCACGGTACAGCGGCACCAGTTCCACCAATTCGCGGTCCCCGATCACCACGCCCGCGGCATGCGTACTGGCATGGCGGAACAGGCCCTCAAGCTGCTGGCCTATTTCCAGCAGGCGGCGGATGGCCTCGTCCTCGTCGCGCATTTCCTGCAGGCGCGGTTCACCCTCGATCGCCTGTCCGAGCGTGACCGGCTGGGCGGGGTTGTTGGGAATCAGTTCCGCCACGCGGTTGACCATGCCGAATGGCAGGCCAAGCACGCGCCCCACATCACGCACCGCCGCACGCGCCTGCAGCTTGCCGAACGTGATGATCTGGGCCACGCGGTCGGCGCCATATTCGTTACGGACGTAACGGATCACCTCATCACGCCGGTCCTGACAGAAATCGATATCGAAATCCGGCATCGACACGCGTTCGGGGTTGAGGAAGCGCTCGAACAGCAGGTTGAAGGGAATGGGGTCGATATCGGTAATGGTCAGCGCCCACGCGGCCAGCGAACCGGCACCCGAACCACGGCCCGGCCCTACCGGAATGTCGTGCTCCTTGGCCCACTGGATGAAGTCGGCCACGATCATGAAATAGCCGGGAAAGCCCATGTTCGCGATGATGTCGAGCTCGAAGGCCAGCCGTTCCTCGTATTTCCGGCGCGTCTCATCATCTATCGTCATGCGCGACAGGCGGTGGGCCAGACCGGTCCGTGCCATGCTGCGCAGGGTTTCATCCTCGGTCTTGCCCGGCTGCACCTTTGGGCACATGGGCAGCAGCGGCTTGCAGGTCTCGACCTGTATGGCGCACAGGCGCGCGATCTCCAGCGTATTGTCACAGGCTTCGGGCAGGTCGGCAAACAGTTCGCGCATGACCTCGGCCGGCTTGAACCAGTGCTCCGGCGTGACCCGCCAGCGGTCGCGCTCGGCCATGGTGCGGCCCTGGGCTATGCACAGCAGCGCGTCATGCGCCTCGTACATGTCCGGTTTCGGGAAAAAGCATTCATTGGTGGCCACCAGTGGCAGGCCCATGCGGTCGGCCATGGCGATCATGCCCGGCTCCACCGCGCGTTCCGCCGCCTGCCCGTGGCGGTGCAGTTCAACGGCCATGTAGCGGCCATAGGCTTCATGCAGCCGCTCCATGAAGCGGGTGGCTTCCTTTTCCTGCCCTTCAGCCAGCATATGGAACAGCGGACCACGGCTGCCGCCGGTCAGCAAAAACAGGCCACCCGCGCGCTCACACAACAGGTCCAGTGTTACGGTCGGCTCATCGGTCACGTTCTGCAGGAACCCTGCCGAGGACAGGAACTGCAGGTTGGCCAGCCCCTCCGCATTCCGTGCCAGCAGTACCACGTGCTCGGCGGGCATGCCGGGCTTGTCGCTGCGCGCGGGCAGGCCAAGCTGGCAGCCGATGATGGGCTGCACGCCCTTCTTGCCGCAATATTGCGAGAATTCCAGTGCGCCGAACATGTTGCCGGTATCGGTTATGGCAACGGCAGGCATGCGCATGTCGTGCGCCAGCGCCACCAGTTCGGGCACGCGGATGGCCCCCTGGCTCAGGGAATAGGCGGAATGGACCCGAAGGTGGACAAAATCGGCATGGGACATGCCTCTATCCTACCCCATACCGCATCTGATTCGCACGTCCCTGCACCGGCCCGGCCATACCTGAAAAATAATAAAAGTCCCTGCATGCCACCATTTTTCAAAAAGGCGGCATTCTTGAAGCTTTTTGAAAAGAGCTTCACCAAAAAACTTCTTACGCTCTCAGGCAGCGGGAGCCAGTGGAACAACCAGCCCGTCGCGCAATGTGACGATGCGATCCATACGGCGGGCCAGGTCCATGTTGTGGGTGGCAATCAGCGCCGCCACGCCATGGGCGCGCACGGTTTCCAGCAGGGCGTCGAACACCGCGTCCGATGTATGCACGTCCAGGTTGCCCGTCGGCTCATCCGCCAGCAGGACATGCGGCCGGTTGGCCAGCGCGCGCGCAATGGCCACGCGCTGCTTCTCCCCACCCGAAAGCTTGCCCGGCAGATGGTCCAGCCGGTGCGCAAGACCAAAGGCCCCCAGCAGTTCATCCGCCCGTGTGCGCGCGGCCCCACGGGCAACGCCTGCGATCATCTGCGGCAGCATGACGTTCTCGCGCGCCGTGAATTCGGCCAGCAGGTGATGGAACTGGTAGACAAAGCCGATCCGGTCACGCCGCAACTGCGTACGCTGGGCATCGGCCAGCGCGCCTGCATCCTGACCCGCCAGCATGACACAACCCGCATCCGGCTTTTCCAGCAGCCCCGCCAGATGCAGCAGCGTGGACTTGCCCGTGCCGGACGGGGCCACAAGGGCCACGATCTCACCGGGGTTCAGCGTCAGGTCCGCGCCGCGCAGCACATCCAGCGTTTCCTCGCCGCTTATGTAGCGCCGCGCCACGCCATCCATGCGCAGCGGCGGTGCATGCAGGGGCTCATTCATGGCGCAGGGCCTCCACCGGGTCGGTCTTCGCCGCCCGCCATGAGGGGTAAAGTGTTGCCAGCAGCGACAGCACCAGCGCCATCACGATCACCTCGATCACCTGTGACCAGATCAGTTTGGCGGGCAGGTGCTCCAGGTAATACACCTCGGCATTGAACAGGTCGGTGCCGGTGATGCGCTGGAGCAGCTGACGGATATGCTCGATGTTCAGGCAGAACACGATGCCCAGCCCGGTGCCCACGAACGTGCCGGTAACACCCACCGATGCCCCGCACATGAGGAAGATGCGCATGATCGCCCCACGTGTCGCCCCCAGCGTGCGCAGCACGGCGATATCGGCGCCCTTGTCCTTGACCATCATGATCAGCGACGAGATCACGTTGAAGGCCGCCACAAGGATGATGAGCGTCAGGATAAGGAACATGACATTCTGTTCCACCTGCACCGCGCCAAAGAAGGCGTTGTTGCTCTGGGTCCAGTCCATCACCCGGACCCCGCCGTCCATGGCCTTCTCGATTGCCGCGCGGACCGAGGCCACGTTTTCCGCATCGCGGGTCATGACCTGCACCTGGGTTACCTGCCCCGGCAGCTGGAAATAGACCTGGGCCGCATGCAGCGGCAGGAATACGTAGCTGGCGTTATAGTCATTCACGCCCGCATCAAAAATCGCCACCACGCGATAGGCCCGCACCCGTGGCATGGTGCCAAATGCCGTAGCCGCCCCCTGTGGCGAGACAAGGGTCAGCCTGCCGCCTACGGTCAGCCCCGCGCGTTCGGCCAGCGTGGTGCCAACGACTATGGTGTCATCCGCGCCGAAATCATCCATGGACCCGGCCACAAGGTTGTCGCTGACCTCATGCAGGCCGATCAGGTCGGTGCGCGTCATGCCGCGCACAAGCCCGCCGGCGTTATAGGTCCCGGAATTGAGCAGCACCTGCGATTCCACCAGCGGTGCCGCCGAGACCACGCCCGGCACCCTGCGCACCCGGCCTGCCACATCATCATAATCCGTGATGGTGCGGGTCAGGCCGTATACGCTCAGGTCGCCATTCAGGCCAAGGATGCGCCCCAGCAGGTCGGCCTTGAACCCGTTCATGACCGACATGACAATGATCAGCGTCGCAACCCCCAGCGCGATCCCTACAAGCGAGAAGATCGCGATGACGGAAACAAAGCGCTCCCCGCGCCGGGCATGCAGGTAGCGCCCGGCGACCATCCGCTCGAAGGGACCGAACATCAGCGTCCTGTTTTCGCGATAAGGGCCAGGGCTTCGTCCACCGTCATTTCGCTGCGCTCACCCGTCCGGCGGTTCTTGACCTCGACCTTGCCTTCCTTCGCCCCGCGCGGACCGACAATCAGCTGCCAGGGGTGGCCCAGCAGGTCGGCATCGGCAAACTTCGCACCCGCGCGCTCGGCACGGTCATCATACAGCAGGTGCTCGGGAGCCGAGGCATACAGCTTCTCGCAGATGGCATCACACTGTGCATCACCGTTTTTCAGGTTGATGATGACGGCGCGGAAGGGTGCGACGGATTCCGGCCAGATGATGCCGTTTTCATCATGGCTGGCCTCGATGATAGCCGCGACAAGGCGGGATACGCCAATGCCATACGACCCCATCTCCGGATGCAGCGGCGCGCCGTCTGGGCCGCTTACGGCGATATCCATCGATTCGGTATACTTGCGCCCGAAGTTGAAGATGTGGCCGACCTCGATGCCCCTGCCCTCACGCCTGCGTTCGGCGGGTACTGCCGCCCATGCCGCATCATCATGCATTTCGTCAGTCGCTGCATAGAAGGACGTAAGGCTGGTAAAGAACGCACCCAGCGCATCGCGGTCATTGATGTCGATGTTCTCGCCCACCCAGTCCTGTTCCTCCAGCGCGCCGTCAAAGAACACGCCGCTTTCCCCCGTGGGGGCCAGGATCAGGAATTCGTGGCTCAGTTCCCCCCCGATCGGCCCGGTATCGGCGCGCATGGGAATCGCGCGCACGCCCAGGCGCTGGAAGGTGCGCAGGTAGGACAGCATGATGCGGCGATAGGTATCGACCGCCGCCGCATGGTCGATATCGAAGCTGTAGCCATCCTTCATGTAGAACTCGCGCCCGCGCATCACGCCAAAGCGGGGGCGGACCTCGTCACGGAACTTCCACTGGATGTGGTAGAGCACCTGCGGCAGTTCCTTGTAGGACCTGATCGCCTGGCCGAACAGGTCGGTCACCATTTCCTCATTGGTGGGGCCGAACAGCATGTCGCGCTCGTGGCGGTCGCGTATGCGCAGCATTTCGGGGCCATAGGCGTCATACCGGCCCGAGCGCTTCCACAGATCGGCCGACTGTATGGTGGGCATGAGCATTTCCTGCGCGCCAATGGCGTCCTGCTCCTGGCGGACAATGTTGGCGATGTTGCGCAGGACCCGCAGCCCCGTGGGCAGCCAGGCGTAAATTCCCGCCGATGTCTGCCGGATCATGCCCGCGCGCAGCATGAGCCTGTGCGAGGTGATCTGGGCTTCGTTCGGATTTTCCTTGAGAGTCGGGATAAAGCTGCGGGACAGACGCATGGCCGTATGAACCTTGAGTATATGGGAACCGATAATCCGGACGGACCCTAGACCAATCGCAACGCCCGTGGAATGGGGCATGTTGACCCCCAGTCCCCATGCCACACCGAAGCGTGATGCGCGAAGCCCCGGAACCTGTAAACATCCACGTGAGGGGCCATGGCGCCACCCGCATGCCGGGCGTATGGTGCGCGGGCAGATCTGGTTGCACAAATGACGCCGGGTTTAGGGAAAACGTACCAAAAAAAATGGCAGGAAACGGATCAACCGTTCCCTGCCATAATCATTTACGGCGCAGTAATCCGGTAAATTTACACCCGCAGCAGGTGCACATCCACCAGCGGGCGCTTCTGCAGCTTGCGACCGAGGGCACGGCGCAGGGCAGTCTTCGCCGCCTCGCGGAAGGTTGCGTCATTCGCGCGCAGTTCATCAGGAATTTCGTCCAGCGCGTTGCCGAACTCCTCCGTCACGCGCTGGGTCTCGGGGTCTTCCATATCCAGCAGGCCCGGCGCGCTGACCTTGGGGTCCCCGATCAGGTAGCCTTCATCATCCACCGCGAAGCTGCCCAGCACCATGCCGTTGAACAGCATGCGCCGCCGCGCGGACAGCACGCCACCATTCATGGGCAGGATCCGCCCGCCATCCAGCACCAGCCGCCCGGTGGGTGCGGTATCGCCAATTTCCACGCCATCGGCACGGATGTCGAGGATATCGCCATCTTCCAGCAGCACCGGCTCGATATCGAGTTCCTGCGCAATGGCGGCATTCGCGGTCAGGTGGCGCCATTCGCCATGCACCGGTATCAGGAAGCGCGGGCGCACCAGGTCATACAGCCTGCGCACGTCACCGCCCGTGGCATGGCCCGATACATGCACGAGGTGGTCCTTGTCGGTAATCACGTGCACGCCACGACGGGTCAGGTTGTCCTGCACCTGGATCACGGCCTGCTCGTTACCGGGGATCATGCGGCTGCTGTAGATGACCGTATCACCTTCCCCCAGCGAGATGTTGGGGTGGGTGTCCGACGCGATGCGCGACAGGGCCGAGCGCGGCTCCCCCTGGCTGCCGGTCACGATGAGCAGGATCTGGCCATCGGGGACAGAGTTCGCATCCTGTTCGGACAGGAACTGCGGCACATCGGACAGGTAACCGCATTCACGCGCCGCGACCTCCAGATTACGCAGGCTGCGGCCCACCACGGCCACGCGGCGACCGGCCGCCTGTGCCGCCTTGGCCAGCGTTTCCACGCGGGCGACGTTACTGGCGAAGCAGGTTACCGCAATCCGTCCCTCCAGCGATGCGATCAGGCGGGTCATCTCGCGCCGTACATCGGCTTCGGATGCGGAGGGGCCTTCGGTGCGGACGTTGGTACTGTCACACACCATGGCCAGCACGCCCTCGCGCCCGAGCTGGGCAAAGGTCTCGAGATCGGTCGGGGGGCCGACCTGCGGGTCGGGGTCGATCTTCCAGTCACCGGTGTGGATGATGACGCCCTGCGGCGTACGCAGCACCAGCGACTGCGATTCCGGCACGGAATGGGTGACGGAAATGAAGCGCAGGTCGAACGGTCCGACCGTAAAGGCACCGCCGGGGGGCACGACATGGATGGGCACCTGCTGCAGCAGCCCGGCCTCCCCCAGCTTGCGGCGCAGCACGGCGGCGGCAAACGGGGTGACATAGACCGGGCAGCCAAGCTGCGGCCACAGATGGGCGATCGCGCCCAGATGGTCCTCATGCGCGTGGGTGACCACCAGACCCGCCAGCGCCTTGCGGCGTTCGGCAATGAAGACCGGGTCGGGCAGGATGATTTCGGCCTCCGGCGTGTCATTGCCGCTGAAGCCGATGCCGCAATCCACCGCAAGCCATGTCTCGCCCTGCCGGTACAGGTTAAGGTTCATGCCAATTTCGCCAGTTCCGCCCAGCGGCAGGAATGAAACGCCTGTTACATCATTCATCAATAAATCCTGTTTTCCGTTACCAAGGTTTGAATGCGTTTGAAAAAAGGGCCCGGAACGCCTGTCCCGTGCCGGTTCGTCTGCATGGATGCCAGCCCGGTCGGGGCCAAAATGCCGTATTCTTCCAGCCTGCCGCTGGCATGCGGGACCCGTCCGCCCGGTGGAGCGCTGCCTTCCCCGCCACCATTCCCGCAGAGGAGGAATGGAGTGGAAATGCCGCTCGACACCGGCACGGGCGTCAGGCCACGCGCTATGAATTCCTGCTAGGGATTATCATGTAATCCGCTTGACTTAAATCTCTTTCCTTGACCGGGCCGGATTATTCTCGGCCCGTGCGGGCCAGCAGCACCTCTCCCGTCACGACGTGGCGGGTGCCGTTGGGGGTGTGCAGCAGCAGGGTTCCATCATCCGCCAGGCCTGCAAACGTGCCGGTAAACTGCTGGTTTCCGGCCTTTACGTTCACGCCCGTGCCAACGGGGTGCCCGCGTTCCAGCCAGGCGTCACGCACCGCGCCAAACCCCATTGCGGCATGGCATGCCAGCCAGTGGTCCAGATGGTGCAGTACGCCCCGCGCCACCGTCACGGCATCGGGTACACGGGCTGTCGCATCGGCAAGACAGGCCAGTTCCCGCCCTTCGATGGCCGGGGCATGGCGCAGGTTGGCCCCCATGCCGATCACCTGCCACCGCTCGCCCGTGGCACGGGTTCCGGTCTCGATCAGGATACCCGCCATCTTGCGGCCCGACAGCAGCAGGTCATTGGGCCATTTCAGTTGCAATGCGTCGGGATCGGGCAGGAACGCCACCATTGCGTCATGAAGCGCCAGCCCCGCAATGAACGGCCACAGCCCGACCGGCACATCGGCCCCCTGCCCCACCAGCATGACCGACAGCGCCAGATTGCCGCCCGGGTCAGCCCATTGCCGCCCCCTGCTGCCCCGCCCGGCCGTCTGTGAAAGGGCAAGGATGGCAAGACCGTCCTCGCCCTGTCCCGCATCCAGCATGGCCTTGCATGTATCTGACGTTGATCCCAGCGTGTCATGTACTTCCAGCCGCCAGGGCCGCGCATTGCTGCGGGGTATGCTCTGGCTGGAAGTGCAGGCCGGGATTTCGGTCATGGTCTACCTGAACAAAGCGCCTGCGGCCGCCTGTGCCGCGGTTGCGACCGGGCCCAGACCCACAATGAAGAAAACGGTCACCAGCCCCATCCCGACCGATACGAACGAGACGGAAACCGGCGGGCGGTCCAGCGCCGGGGCCGGCGCATCGAAGAACATGACCTTGACGACGCGCACGTAGTAATAAGCCCCGATCACGCTGCTGATGATACCGATCGCAGCCAGCCCGTAAAGCTGTGCGTTGATGGCGGCGTAAAACACCATCAGCTTGCCAAAGAACCCGGCCAGCGGCGGCGCGCCCGCCATGGAGAACATGAACACCGCCATGGCCAGCGCCAGCCCCGGATCGCTGCGCCCCAGCCCCGCCAGGTCGCTGATGCGGCTGACCGCCCGCCCCTTGCGCCGCATGGCCACGATTCCGGCAAAGGCACCCACGTTCATGAACAGGTAGGTCACCAGATAGACCAGCGTGCCGCGCGTGCCCTCCGCCGTGCCCGCCGCAAGCCCGATCATGGCGTAGCCCATATGCCCGATGGAGGAATAGGCCATGAGCCGCTTGATGTTGACCTGCGGAATGGCCGCAAGCGAGCCGAACAGCATGGAGGCGGCAGACACCACCTCGATCAGCAGCTGCCATTGCGGCGTCATGCTGCCGAAGGGCCCGGCCATGACCCGCAGCAGCACGGCAAATGCCGCAACCTTGGGTGCCCCCGCCATATAGGCGGTGACCGAACTGGGCGCGCCCTGGTACACATCCGGCGTCCACATATGGAACGGCACCATGGACAGCTTGAAGCACAGCCCCACCAGCACGAACACGATGCCCACCATAAGCCCCGCCGGCAGCACGGCACTGCCACGCACCGCCTGCTGCAGCCCCGCATATTCCAGCGTGCCGCCAAAGCCGTAAGCCAGCGAGATGCCGTAAAGCAGCAGCCCCGACGCCAGTGAGCCGAGTACGAAATACTTCAGCCCCGCCTCCGCCGCCGTAACCCGGTCACGCGCAAAGGCGCACAGGATGTAGATGGCAAGCGACGAGAGCTCCAGCCCCACGAACAGCGTCATGAGATTGCCCGAGGACGCCATGATCATGGTGCCCAGCGTGGAAAACGCGATCAGGACCGGGAATTCGAATTTGTCGATTTCCATTTCCCGCGCGTAGCCCACGCTCAGCACCAGCGAGAGCGCGGCTCCGGTCAGGCTGAGCACCTTCATGAAGCGGGCAAACCCGTCATTGACAAAGACATGCCCGTAGCCCGTGCCGTCCGGTGTCAGCACCACGAGGATGCCGGTCACCACAAGGGCCAGCAGCGTCATCATGGTGCACGGGAAGAAAGCCTGCCCGCGCCTGAGCATTACCCCGGCCAGCAGGATGGCCAGCCCCGACAGGGCCAGCACGATTTCGGGCAGAGCGAGTGTCCAGTTCATTGGTATGGCCCTGACATCCTTGGGGTTAACGGGCGAACAGCATGGTGGACAGCAACACCACCAGGCCGATCAGCATGGAGAAGGCATAGACGGCAATCGATCCGGTCTGCACGCGCACGGCCTGTCCCGCGCTGCCCGCGGTCAGGCGGGCAAGACCTTCGGGTATGCCCTCGACCACATCCTCATCAACGCCCTTCCAAAGGAAGCGCGCCAGCGCGCGGTAAGGCCGGACGAAGATGAAGCCGTACAGTTCGTCGAAATACCATTTGTTGAGCAGGAACAGGTAAAGCGGGCGCATGCCGCGCGCCATGGAAGCCGGAATGCCGGGGCTTGCGATATAGCACACATAGGCCACCGCAATGCCTGCCACGGCGGCAAGGGTGGGCACCAGTGCGATGAAGCCCGGCGTCTGCTCCAGCCGTTCCATGATGTCATGGCCGGGCAGGACAGCGATCGCCCCGTTCCAGAACGCCACCTGATGGGCACCGATATAGAACGGCGCCAGCACGAACCCCGCCACCACCGCGCCAACCGACAGCACGGCCAGCGGCATGAGCATGGAAGGCGGGCTTTCATGCGCGCCTTCATTCAGGTGCGCATCACGCGGCGTGCCATGGAAGACCAGGAAGATCAGCCGCCAGCTGTACAGCGCGGTCAGGAACGCGGTGATGCAGCCCATGACCCAGCCATAATGGCCCATGGATGAACCCGACATCCATGCCGCCTCCAGGATCGCATCCTTCGACCAGTAGCCGGCAAAGGGGAAGATTCCGGCCAGCGCCAGGCTGCCGATCCACATGGCGCCGTAGGTGAAGGGAATTTTGCGCCACAGCCCGCCCATGCGGAACATGTCCTGCTCGTCATGCACGGCATGGATCACGCAGCCCGCGCCAAGGAACAGCAGTGCCTTGAAGAAGGCATGCGTGGTCAGGTGGAACATGGAAGCCTGATACGCCCCCACGCCAACGGCCACGAACATGTAGCCCAGCTGCGAACAGGTGGAATAGGCAATGGTGCGCTTGATGTCAGGCTGCACCAACCCCACCGTGGCGGCAAAGAAGCTGGTGGTGCCACCGACAAGGATGATCAGGTCGCGCGTGACTGGTGCCAGTTCCACCAGCGGCGACATGCGCACCATCAGGAACACGCCCGCCGTGACCATGGTGGCCGCGTGGATCAGGGCGGAAACCGGGGTCGGTCCCTCCATCGCGTCGGGCAGCCAGGTGTGCAGGAACAGCTGCGCCGACTTGCCCATCGCGCCAATGAACAGCAGCGTTGCGATCACTTCCAGCAGCGGATGCGTGCCGAACAGCTGGAATGTATCGTTCACATGGTAGGGGATGGCGGCGAAAATATCGTCATACGACACGCTGCCCAGCCGGATGAAGATGAGCGAGATGCCCAGCAGGAAGAACAGGTCGGCCACGCGGTTGACCACGAAGGCCTTGATGGCGGCGGCACAGGCGGAAGGCCGGTCGTACCAGTAGCCGATCAGCAGGTAGCTCGCCAGACCGACCCCTTCCCAGCCAAAGAAGAGCTGGAGCAGGTTATCCGACGTCACCAGCATGAGCATGGCAAACGTGAACAGCGACAGGTAGGAGAAGAAGCGGTACACCGGCCGCGCTTCATGCGCCATGTAACCCACACTGTACACATGCACCAGCAGCGAGACCACGGTAACCATGGCCACCACGCTGACCGAAAGCATGTCCATGCGCAGCTGCCAGTCGGCCCGGAAGCCGGCTGCGTGGACCCAGTCCGCCACCGGCACGACAAACGTGCCCACATCGCCCATCTCGAAGCCCAGCACGCCAATGGCGGACAGGGCGGCGCAGGCCATGAGGGCGATGGTGAGCGCACGCGCCGCCGCATCACCCATCAGGTGGCCGAAACCACCGGCAAGCAGGAAGCTGGCAAGGGGCGCGAACACCGCCACTTCAAACAGGAAGGATGCCGTCTGCATGTCCCCTACCCCTTCATCATCGTGATATCGTCGACCTCGATCGACCCGCGATTGCGGAAATAGACCGTGACAATGGCCAGCCCGATGGCGGATTCCGCTGCCGCGATGGTCAGCACGAACAGCGTCATCACCTGACCCGACAGGTCGCCGGTGGCAGCCGAGAACGCCACGAAATTGATATTGGCGGAAAGCAGGATCAGTTCGATCGACATCAGGATGATGATGACGTTCTTGCGGTTGAGGAAGATGCCGAACACCCCCAGAACCAGCAAAATCGCGCCTACGCTCAGATAGGGTGCAAGACCTATCGCCTCGATCGGGCTATGCATCGCCCTGTCCTTTCGTGGTTTCGGCCGGTGTCGTGACCACCAGCACGGCCTGCGCTTCCTCCGTCGCCTCACGCACGCGCCAGGCTTCGGTGCCATAGGTGCCGGGCACGGCGGCCACGTCATAACTTTCATGCGGGCGCAGGAAGCCACCCTGGGCTGCCACACCCGCGCCAAGGGGAACCTGCAGCATTTCCAGAGAATCGCTGGCCACGCGGTCGTGCTGGCGGTCGATGTTCTGGCGGCGCCCGGTGGGCCGGTCGCGCAGGGTCAGCACGATTGCCCCGATCATGGCCACCAGCAGCACCAGCGCGCAGGACTGGAACAGGAAGATGTAGTGGGTATAGATCACATCCCCCAGTGCGGCCGTATTGGTGCG